>NZ_NHTS01000019.1:0-31871 GCF_018831735.1 Pimelobacter sp. 30-1 | reverse complement strand
CTCGCGGTCGTCGGGGAGTCCCTCGCCCCCGTCCAGTGGGCCGCCATCGCCTGCGTCGTCGTCGCCAGCGTCGGCGCCACCCGCGCCGGCGTAAGGCAGTCGGAGGCTCGGGGTCCCTGTTGACGGGGAGACTGTGCGAACCGCGCAGCTGTGAGCGAGGGGAGTCGTCGAGTGACCGTGTGGTCCGTCCGTGCAGATCTGCTAGTTCTTTGTGACCAGGCGGGATATCCGCGGTCCTCCCGAGACGTTGGCACAGCATGACCTCCCCGTTGATCGATCCGGTCACGGACGGCGACCCAGCGCTGATCGCGCGTGTCCGCAAGGGTGACGCCGACGCCTACGCGATCTTGTTCCGCCGTCACCATCGCGCTGCGACGACGCTGGCCCGTCGGTTGGCGGGGCACAGCCATGCCGACGACCTGGTGGCCGAGGCGTTCGTGAAGGTGTACGACGCGCTGCAGCGCGACCTCGGACCGACGATCTCGTTCCGGGCCTACCTCTTCACCGCGATCCGGAGCACCTGGAGCAACACGCTGCGCGCGGAGCGGCGCTACGACCTGGTCGATGACTTCCTGGCGTTCCAGCAGAACGAGGCACTGATCCTGGATGACGATCCCGATCAGCGATTCGACAACCGCGCGGTCGCCCACTCCTTCCGGAGCCTGCCGGAGCGCTGGCAGGCGGTGCTCTGGTACACCGCTGTGGAGGGCCTGCCGCAGACCGAGGTGGCGCTGTACCTCGGTATCAAGGCGAATGCCGTGGCAGCGCTCGCTTTCCGAGCGCGGGAGGGTTTGCGCCAGGCGTACCTCTCGGCGCACATCAACGGGGCTGCCGGCCAAGCGACCCCCGATTGTGCCGAGTGGGTCCCGCTCCTGTCGGCCTACGCGCGCGGTGCGGTCAACAACAGCAAGAAGCCGGCGCTCGAGGCGCACCTCGACGACTGCGTGGCCTGCACCACGGCGCTCGCGGACCTCGGCGATGTCAACACCCGCCTGGGAGCCCTCCTGGTTCCGGTGGTGCTGGGTTCCTGGGCGCTCGAGCTGCCGGAGATCTCGACGCTGTGGCCCGGCGTGGCCGGCCCGCAGGTCGGGGTCGGGGCGCCGATGGCGGGGCCGTCGGGTGGGCTGTCGGGCTGGCTGTCGAGCAAGGGCGTCATCGCAGGGATCGCCGCCACCGTGACTGCGGGGGTCGTGGGGGCGGCGGTCGCGGTACCGATCCTGCTCGACGGGTCGGACAGCGAACCGGCCGCGGCGGCCGCCGCTGGATCCACGAGCGCGGCGGCAACGCACGCACAGCCCGTGCGGGTCACCTCGGTCGACCCGACCATGGGGCCGGCCACCTCCACGCCGACCTCGGAGCCGAGCACGGAGCCGAGCACCGGATCCACCGCCGGTCCTGTCAGCCCCGCCACGTCCGCGCCACCGACGCGGCCGACCGGGAAGCCTGAACCCACGACCGGGCCACCACCGCCGATCTCCGATGACCTCGGGCTCGACTCGGTGCGGGCCCGCCGGGACACGGCGCCGGCCGGTCAGGCGGACCTCACGCTGACCTTCAGCAACCTGCGCTCCGGGGCGATCCTCAACATGGTGCTCTCGCGACCGGTGCCCCCGCCCACGGTGCTACGAGCCGCGGGCTGGCGGTGCGAGAGTCGGTCACCCGACCCGAGCGCGACCGTGGTCGGGTGCGAGTGGACCGGTGCCGATCGCCTGAGCGGCGAGCTGGTCTTGCGGGTCGTGTCCACCGAGGCCGTCCCCGTTGATGCGGAGGTGAGCCCGCCGTCGGGCTACCTGGACACCGAGGCGGCCAACAACCGGGCCTCGACGACCATCCCTGCCGCCGGCCCGTGAGACGTCCCTGATCGCAGCGCGGACATCAGGGACCGACCCAGGGTCGGTTCCATCATGAGGTCGGGCGCGCGGGTCCTGGTGCGGCCCGTCGCTGACGTCGACGGACGGCGTAAGCGGCTCGGGTGCCGGGGGTCCCATCGAGTGTCAGCAGGTTTGCGCACGGCACCGTGCGCGGGCCCCCGTGCTGCCGTCCCCCCAAGGAGAACTTGATGTCACCGTCCGCCGTCCCCCTCGCATCCGTGCCCTGCCCCGACGGGCTGCCGAGCACCGGCGGTCCGTCGATGCTCCTCGCCGTCCTCGGTGTGGTGGCCGTCGTGGCGGGCGTCGTCTTCCTGGCACGCGGACGTCGTGGTGGCGTGGGCGCCGCACTCGTGCTGACGGCCCTGAGCCTCGGCGGACTGGCCGTCACCGAGGCGCCGCCGGCGGATGCTGCGGTCGGACGCTGTGGTGCGGCGTCGCCGCCGGGCGCGGACTGGTCGAGTGCGACGGGATCTGCGTCGGCGAGCGCTCCGACGTCCGAACCGACCTCGGGAGAGATCACTCCCGACCCCTCAGGTTCGCCGAGCCCGACGCCCAGCCCGACGTCCAGCCCGACGCCCAGCCCGACGCCCACGTCTACGCCGACCCCGACGCCCACGCCCACGCCGACCCCCACGACCCCCGAGTTCTCCGACGACCTCGCGATGGGTGAGCTGTCCAGCCGGCCGGCGCCGTCAGCAGGCGAGGAGCACGCGGAGCTGACGGTGCCGATGAGCTACGTGAGGACGGGCGCATTCGTCCACGTCCTGCTCCGGCAAGAGGTTCCGGTGCCGGTCGTGCTGAGCCCGGGCTGGAGCTGCACGAGTGCCGTGTCGGCGCCCGGCACGACGCTGGTGGGCTGCGAGTGGACGGGACCGGACCAAGTCGCGGCTCCACTCGTCCTCACCCTCGAGGCGACGGGTGCGATCGATGTCGAAGCCTCGGTGACGCCGCCGGCGGACTTCATCGTCCTCGACCCGAATCCGGCGAACAACGGAGCGTCCGGGACGATCCCGGCAGGTGGGTAGGCAGCTGCGTCGGCAGACGCCGCGGCCGGGCGTTGTTGGCCGAATCCACCACCGGATCACCACCCTCTGGTCGAGATCGCTCAAGACGTCGCCCGCCCGCTCGGCGAGGATGAGGTGTTTCTCGCCGATCGAAGGAAGCCATCTCGATGTCACCGAACGCCGTCGTCTCGCCTGCGGTCACCCACCCCGTCGTCCACCAGGCGCTGGAGCTCGCGCAGGTGATCGACGGTCACAACGACCTGCCCCACCGGGCCCGCAACATCGCCGGCTACTCCGTCGAGGGTCTCCTGGCGGGATCGCCGTTCCAGACCGACGTGGATCGGCTGCGGCGAGGCGGCGTCGGTGGGCAGTTCTGGTCGGTCTATGCGGACAGTGAGCTTCCCGCGGTCGAGGCGGTGCAGTACACCTTCGAGCAGATCGACTTCGTCTACCGGCTGCTCGATCGCTATCCCGAGGTGTTCGAGCTCGCCCGGACCGGCGATGACGTACGGCGTATCTGGGGTCGCGGGAAGATCGCCTCGCTCCTCGGGGCGGAGGGCGGCGACAGCATCGGCGGCTCCCTCGCGGTGCTGCGGATGATGGCCCGGCTCGGGCTCAGGTACATGACGCTCACCCACAACTACAACGTGCCGTGGGCCGATTCTGCGACGGATGAGCCCGTCCTGGGCGGGCTGTCGGACTTCGGTCGCGAGGTCGTGCGCGAGATGAACCGTCTCGGTGTCCTGGCCGACCTCTCCCACGTGTCGGCCGACACCATGCGCGACGCGATCCGTACGTCGTCGGCGCCCGTCATCTTCAGCCACTCGTCCTGCCAGGCGCTGTGCGCGCATCCGCGCAACGTCCCGGACGACGTGCTCGCGTCGCTGCCGGGCAACGGCGGTGTCCTGATGGTCGCGTTCGTGCCGATGTTCCTGAGCGAGGAGTACGACGCGTGGTTCCGCGGGGGACAGCAGGGGCCTCGTCCCCCCGTGACGGTCGACCACGTCGCCGACCACGTCGAGCACGCCCGGGAGGTCGCGGGCATCGACCACATCGGCCTGGGCTCGGACTACGACGGCTTCGACGACTTCCCGGAGGAGATGACGTCCGTCTCGGGATTCGCGCCGCTGCTCGACCGGCTCGCCGAGCGCGGGTGGTCGGCGCGCGACCTGTCCCGGTTGACGGGCGCCAACGTGCTGCGCGTCCTCGACGAGACCGGCGCCGAGTCCGTTGCCGCCGGCCGGCGCTGAGATCGCGGTGTCCCTTCGTGATGGGGCGGGGACGCTGTGCGGCCTCGACGTGCCGGCGTTGATGCACGAGGTGCAGGTTCCCGGCTGCTCGGTGGCCATCCTGGACCAGGGCCGGATCGTGGAGCGGCGCGCCTTCGGGGTGCGGTCCTCCGGGGAGCCTTCGGCCGTCACGGCGCAGACCGTGTTCCAGGCCTGCTCCATCAGCAAGCTCGTCTCGCTCGTCGCGGTCCTGCGACTGGTCGACCGCGGCGACCTCGCCCTGGACGAGGACGTCAACGAGCGCTTGAGGCAGTGGCACGTCCCGGCCGACGGCGGGGGACGACCGCGAGTCACCCTGCGTCAGCTCGCCACCCACACCGCCGGCCTGAGCACCTCCGGCTTCCTGGGCTACGCGGCAGGCACCCCCGTCCCGTCGCTCCTCCAGGTGCTCGAAGGGACGGCGCCGGCCAACTCGCCGGCCGTCCGGCGGGAGCACCCGGTGGGGACCGAGTTCCTCTACTCGGGGGGCGGAACGACCGTGATCCAGCTGCTCCTCGAGGAGCTCACCGGGCTCGGTGCCGAGCGGCTCCTCGACGAGCTGGTGCTCTCGCCCCTGGGGATGCAGGACAGCACCTTCGCGCAGCCGCTGCCTGAGGCGTGGTCGCACCGCGCGGCGCACGGGCACCGCGCCGACGGCAGCGAGGTCGACGGCGCTTGGCACACGTACCCGGAGCAGCTCGCCGCGGGCCTCTGGTCGACGCCGAGCGACCTCCTCGAGGTCGCGCTGAGCGTCCAGCGATCCTTGAGTGCGGCCGGGGAGGGTCTGCTCACGCGTGAACGCGCCGCGGAGATGGTGCGTCCCGAGGTCGCTCTCCCGGCCGGCGCCGAGGTGACCGGCGGCTTGAACGCCATCGGCGTGGGCACCTTCCTGCGGGTTCAGGACGAGTGGGCGACGTGGTTCGGTCACACCGGGGTCAACGAGGGGTACCGGTGCTGTCTCCTCGCCAGCACCGCGACCGGGCAGGGCGCGGTGGTGATGACCAACAGCGACGCCGGGTTCGAGCTCATCGAGCCACTCCTCGGCGCGATCGCCACGTCGTACGGGTGGGACGGGCTCGACCTCGCGCGCCTGCCCGCTCCACGCGGCTGACCGGGACGGTCAGCGACCGGGAGCGAAGGCCTTCACGCAGGCGTCGGCCAGGCACGCGACCGAGTCCACCACCGGGAGCACCTGCGCCGCGCGCCTGCTGGCCAGGGGGATCTCCGTGCACGCGGCCAGGACGACGTCGCATCCCGACGCGGCGAGAGTCCGGGTCGCTTCCTCGATCAGGCGCTCCGCCAGGTCCGGGTCCGCGCCGCCCTTGACGATCCGGATCGCCTCGTCGATCAGGTTCTCCTGGTCGTCCTCGTCCACGTGGACCAGGTCGAGACCGTGCTCCTGGGCCGCACGGTCGTACAGTCCCGTGAGCCGCGTGCCGCGGGTCGCGAACAGGCCGACTCGCCCCGACGACAGGGCTGCCGCCGCCTCGATCGTCGCCGCGATCATGTCGACGAACCCGTGACGCGGGGTGAGGTCGAGGTCGGCGAGGAACGCGTGCGCGGTGTTGCACGGGATCGCGATGAGGTCGGCGCCGGCGTTGCGCAGCGCGTGCCAGCCCTCGTTCATGGCGGGGACGGGGGAGGGCCCGCGGCCCAGGAGCGCATCGGTGCGGTCCGGGACCCGTCCGTCGCTCCAGATCACGACGGGGATGTGCTCCTGGTCCATGGTTGCCGGCGTGGCGGCGATGAGCTGCTCGAAGAAGTAGGCGGTCGCCATCGGGCCCATCCCGCCGAGGACGCCCAGGAGGGAGGGCTGGATCGTCACGGGCGGAGCCCGTCCGTCCAGGCATGGTCCGGAACGCGGTGGGCGACACGACCGGTGCTGAGCTCGACCGTGTCGGCCGCGCAGAGGGCATCGATGACGGCTTCCTCGACGCAGTCGAGGGTCGCGCCGAACACCTCGTCGAGGTCCGCGGGCCGCAGGCCGGGCGCAACGCGACGGTCCGTGGAGACGCTGATCGCGTAGTCGCCGCTGCCGTGGCTGTACGCCGCCCCGACGCGACCGAGACCGAAGACGCCCCGCCGTGCGATGCGTTCGAGCTCGTGCGGAGAGCAGGGGAAGTCGACCGCCACCACGACCATGCACGAGCCTTCCTCCGAGGCCGGGCCCGCGACGGGGAGCCCGAGCGACCCGGGGGTCACGCGGCGGCCCTGGAGCCGGAGCTCGCCGGTCATGTTGGCCTGGACCAGGACGCCGAGGTGGTGCTCCTGCCCGCGAACGCGAACCCGCCGTGACGCAGAGCCGATCCCTGCCTTGAACCCGAGTGCGCAGGCTCCGGCCCCGCCTCCGACATTGCCTCCGGCGACGACGTCCCGGCTCGCGGAGTCCAGGGCCTCGACCACCGCCTCGTCCTCGAGGCGGTGGTCGTGCTCTGCGGACAGCCAGGTGTCGTTGATCTCCCCGACCACCGGGTTGATCGACCGGAGGGCGGTTGCTCGCCGGCCCTGCAGCCAGGTGATCAGGTGGTCGGCGACCCGGAAGGTCGACAGCGTCGAGGTGAGCATGACGGGCGTCTCGACCTGGCCGGTGGTCCCGATCTGGGTGGCACCGACCAGCTTCCCGTACCCGTTGCCGACGTACAGGGCGGCCGGAAGCGGCCGGCCGGCCGCGAGGTCGTCGTTGAGGATCGCTGTCACGCCCGTGTGGACGCCACGATCGTCGTCGTGCACGGTCGCGTGGCCGACCCGCAGGTCGCCGACGTCGACGATCGTGTTCGTACGCCCGGTCGGCAGCGGTCCGAAGGACATCCCGAGGTCACGAGGGCGCATGCCGCCGGCAGGTGCCGCCGCCGCGCTGTCCTGTTCCATCACGGAAGCAATCTCGCCCAGCGCGCGTCCCAGCGTCATCGTGCTCGGCCACGACATCGGGCGCCTGCCGTCGTCGGCCTGGCCAACACCACCGGGGGCGGTGGCGGCGGCCTGGTCCGGGGCCCTCGGTGCCGTGGTCTCACGATGAGGGCCGTTGGCGTCATGGACAGCGGAGTGCCCCTTGAATTGGGGGATCGCATGAACACTTCGGCGGCCCGGGCTCCTTAGTGTGATGGAAAAGACGTCCTTCGATGCAGCGGCTCGGCGCGCGAAGACCTCGTCCAGCGTGCGCGCTGCACCCGGCGACCGCGACCAGCCCGTCCACGACGGCCGGCTGATCATCCGCGTCCCCGACTGAACACCCCCGCCCTCCCTACACCCGAAGAGGAACGACATGAGGACCGTCACCACCAGGAGTGCCCTGCTGGCACTCTCCCTCTCGCTGGTCGGCACCGCCGGCCTCGTCGCCTGCAGCTCCGGCAGCGGGTCCGACAACGGCCCGAAGTCGTACGCCGACGGCAAGACCTTCGCGTTCGCGATGAACTCCGATCCCGGCGCCCTCGACCCCCAGCAGTCGTTGACCGGCAACCTCACCCAGCTCACCCAGTTCGCCTACGACAGCCTGCTGTCCGTCGCGGCCGACACGGGCGAGATCCAGTCGCAGCTCGCGGACTCCTGGAAGGTCGACGGCAAGACCATCACGCTCGAGATCCGTGACGGGGTGACCTGCTCCGACGGCTCGCCCTTCGATGCGCAGACGGTCGTCGACAACCTCACCTACCTCAGCGACGAGGCGAACAAGAGCCCCTTCCTCGGGCTCTACTACCCCGCGGGTTCCACGGCGACCGCGTCCGGCTCGACCGTCACCATCGAGGTCGGCGTCACCGGACCGTTCGTCCTCAACGCCCTGGCCAAGGTCCCCATGGTGTGCGAGGCCGGGCTGAAGGATCGCAGCACCCTCACGGACGGGACGTCCGGTACCGGCCCCTACGTGCTGGAGAGCTCGGTCCCGGGCAGCAAGTACGTCTACAAGGTCCGCGAGGGCTACACGTGGGGCCCCGACGGCGCCTCGACCGCGACCAAGGGCATGCCGGCCCAGATCGACGCCACCGTGGTTCTCAACGAGACCACCGCCGCGAACGGTCTCCTCACCGGGACGCTCAACGCGGCGACGATCAAGGGGCCCGACGCCGAGCGTCTCGACAAGGCCGGCGTCGAGTCGGCCGACCTCCCGATCATCCTCGGCGAGCAGTGGTACAACCACGCCGAGGGCCACCTGACCAGCGACCCGGCCGTCCGGATGGCGCTCACCCAGGGCATCGACTACACCCAGCTCGCGGACGTCCTGACCGCCGGCAAGGGCATCCCCACCACCCAGCTCGCCCCGATGCCGCCCATCGCGTGCCAGGGCACGACCACCGGTGCGGTGCCGGCCTTCGACGCCAAGGCCGCCGAGGCCCTCCTCGACGAGGCGGGGTGGGTCAAGGGCTCCGACGGCATCCGGACGAAGGACGGCAAGAAGCTCGAGCTGAGCCTCCTGGTCGACAACTTCGCGGGCAACCCGGCCGCCGCCGCGTCCGAGCTCGCCGTCGAGAACTGGAAGGCGATCGGGATCAAGGTCAACGCCAAGCTGCTGAGCACCTCGCAGCTGTCCGAGCCGCTCTTCACGACGGGTGACTGGGACATCACGTGGGAGACCGTGGGCGTCAACTCGCCTGACCAGATGGTGCCGTTCCTGTCCGGCGACACCGCCAACAACTTCTCCCACATCGACAACGCCGACTACGAGGCCAAGGTCGAGGCGGCCAACGCCAAGGTGGGCTCCGAGAGCTGCCCCGACTGGCTCGCCGCCGAGGAGAGCCTGTTCGCGGCCGCCGACCTCGTCCCCTTCGCGGGGAGCTCGAACCCGACCTTCCTCAAGGGCGCGGAGCTCACCACCGGCGCGATCCTCGTCCCCAGCGCCATCCGCATGCTCGGCTGAGCTGCCCGAGCGCTTCCTCCACCTCTCACGGGAGATCCCGCATGACCACGACACCGACAGCCAGCTCACCGGACCTCGGCGATCCGGTTCGCCGACGGCCCCTGCTCGGGGGACGTTGGACCCGGTTCGCCCTCAGGCGAGGTGGGCGGCTGTTGGTGTCGCTCTGGGTCCTCGTGACGGCGTCCTTCCTGATGATCCACCTGGTGCCGGGGGACCCGGTCCGGGCCTCGCTCGGGATGACCGCCCCGGCCGACCTGGTGGAGGCCAAGCGCGAGGCGCTGGGCCTCAACGACCCGCTGCTCACCCAGTACGGCCACTTCCTGGGCAACCTCGTGCAGGGTGACCTCGGCAGCTCGATCGCGACGCAGCTCCCCGTCGCGGACACCATCGCGCAGCGACTCCCCGCAACGGCCACCTTGGGTGGGCTCGCCTTCCTGCTCGCGGTGGCGATCGCCATCCCGGTCGGCGTCGGGATCGCCGTGCTCACCCGCAAGGGGAGGCGACGCCGCACCGAGCTGGCGTTCGCGAGCACCAGCGTCGTGCTCGGCTCGATCCCCGACTTCCTGCTCGGCGTCGGGCTCGTCTACGTCTTCGCCGTCACCTTGCAGTGGTTGCCCGTCGCGGGCAACGAGACCGCGTCGTCGTACGTCCTCCCGGTCATCGCACTCGCCCTCGGCTCGGCGGCGGTGCTCTCCCGGATCATGCGCGTCGAGATGCTCAAGGTCCTCGAAGCCGACTACATCCGCACGGCCCGCGCCAAGCGCCTGCCGCCGCTGCGCGTCCTCCTCGTCCACGCGCTCCCGAACGCGGTGACCGCGACCCTGACCATCGGAGGACTGTTGCTCAGCTCCTTGATCGCCGGCACGGTGCTGGTGGAGAACGTCTTCTCCTGGCCCGGCCTGGGCAGCACGATCGTCCAGTCGATCACCACCAAGGACTACCCGCTGGTGCAGGGAATCGTGATCGTGTACGGCCTCGGGGTGCTGCTCATCAACACCCTCGTCGACGTGACGCTCGCGATCCTCGACCCACGTTCGACGATCGGCGCTGCGTGATGACCATGACGACATCGACCTCTTCCCGCCGCTGGCGCCGCGTGCTGAGCACCCCCGTGGGCATGGTCGGGTTCGGCCTGCTCGCACTGGTGGTGGTGCTGGCCGTGCTCGCGCCGCTCCTCTGGCACGACCGCGCGGTGGCCGTCGACACGGCCAACGCCATGGCGGGTCCGTCGAGTGACCACTGGATCGGCACGGACGCCCTCGGGCGCGACCTCTTCTTCCGCGTCCTGGTGGCGACGCGTCTCTCGCTGCTGCTCGCCGTCTGCTCCACGGCCATCGCGATCTCCGTCGGTCTGGTGCTCGGCGCGGCACCGCTCCTCCTCGGTCCGCGGATGGGCCGTCTGGTGGGGGCCCTGATCAACGTGCTGGTGGCGTTCCCCGGGCTCTTGCTGGTGCTCTTCTTCGCGGTGGTCTTCGGTGTCGGCGCGAAGGGAGCCGTGTTCGCGATCGCGATGGCCGGTGCTCCCGCCTTCGCCCGCCTGTGCCAGACCATGGTCGCCGGGGTCCTCGGGCTCGACTACGTCGCCGCGGCCCGCGTGGCCGGGGTCGGTCGCTTCCGGATCCTGTTCCGCCACGTGCTGCCCAACATCGCCGAGCCCCTCATCGTCAACGCCTCGATCGGTGCCGGCGGGATGCTGCTCGCCTTCGCCGGGCTGTCCTTCCTCGGGCTCGGCGTCCAGGCACCCGCCTACGACTGGGGGCGGTTGATGCAGGAGGGCCTGACGGGCATCTACATCCACCCCTTGGCGGCACTCGCCCCGGGCCTCGCGGTGATCATCGCGGGTCTGGCCTTCAACCTCACGGGCGAGGCCATCGCGCGGGGCTTCGGCATCCCTGAGGCGGGCAACCTGGCGCCCGCGCCGGCCCGTACGCCTGCCGCGCCGGACGACGAGTCCGGGGCCGACGCACCCTCCGGCCGCGCTCCTGAGCGCGGTGGCGTGCTCGACGTCCGTGACCTGCACGTGACGTTCCCCGGCCCGGCGGGCGCGATCCGCCCCGTCCGGGGGGTGTCCTTCAGCATCGGCCGGGGCCAGGCCGTCGCCATCGTGGGCGAGTCCGGATCCGGCAAGTCGCTCACCGCCCTGGCGGTGGCGCAGCTGGTCGAGGAGCCGGGCCGGGTCGAGGCCGACCAGCTCACGTTCGTCGGCACCGACCTCCTCGACGGTGAGGCCGACGCGAAGCTCCTCGGGCAGTCGTTGTCCGTGGTCTTCCAGGACCCCATGACCTCCTTCAACCCCGCGCACCGGATGGGGCCGCAGCTGGCCGAGGTCGCTCGCCAGCACCAGGGTCTGAGCCGCAAGGCGGCCCTGGCCCGGGCCGTCGACCGGCTCCGTGCCGTCAAGGTGGTCGACCCGGAGCGCCGGGCCAAGCAGTACCCGTTCGAGTTCTCCGGCGGGATGCGCCAGCGGGCGATGATCGGCATGGGCCTGATGGGCACCCCACAGCTGATCATCGCCGACGAGCCGACCACCGCCCTCGACGTCACCGTCCAGCAGCAGGTGCTCGACCTGCTGGGGGAGATCCGCCGCACCGACGACGTGGCGCTGCTCCTGATCAGCCACGACGTCGCCGTGGTCGCCGAGATCTGCGACCGGGTGCTGGTGATGTACGCCGGACGGATCGTCGAGGAGCTCCCCGCCGCCGACCTCTGGACCGGAGCGCAGCACCCCTACACGCGCGCCCTGGTGGCCGCCGTACCGGACATGGAGACCGACCTCGACGCCCCGCTGGCCAGCATCGCCGGGCGCCCGGTGGACCCGACGGACATCCCGATCGGCTGCGCGTACGCCGCGCGGTGCCCCCTGGCCGACGACCACTGCCGCTCCGTCGACCCCGATCTCGTCACCGACGCGGCGGGCAACCGGGTCGCCTGCTGGCGCGCCGGCCAGACGCTGTCGCTCGGCCCCACCGTCACGAACGAGAAGAAGGTGGTCACCTCGTGAGCACGCTCGACTTCGACAACGTCAGCGTCAAGTACGGCGCCTCCACGGTGCTGCGGGACGTCACCCTGACCGTGGCCGACGGCCAGGTCGTCGGTCTGGTCGGCGAGTCCGGCTCCGGCAAGTCCACGCTGGCGCGGGCCGCCGTCGGTCTCGCGCCGATCAGCGCCGGCCGCATCCTGCTCGACGGAGCCGAGGTGAAGCCGCGGGGCCGCCACCGGCCGCTGCAGATCGTCTTCCAGGACCCCTACTCCTCCCTCGACCCGCGGATGACGGTCGGCGAGAGCATCGCGGAGGCGATTCCCGACCGGCTCGGCCGGGCAGCGCGCCGGGCCGAGATCACCCGGCTCCTCGAGCTCGTCCACCTCGACCCGGCCCGGGCCACGAGCCTGCCGCGCCAGCTCTCCGGGGGACAGCGCCAGCGGGTCGCGCTCGCGCGTGCGCTGGCCGGACGCCCGGAGGTCGTGATCGCCGACGAGATCACCTCGGCGCTCGACGTCTCCGTGCAGGGTGCCGTTCTCAACCTGGTGCGCGAGATGCAGCGCGAGCTCGGCCTGTCGATGCTCTTCATCTCCCACAACCTCGCCGTCGTCCGGTACGTCGCGAGCCACGTCGCCGTCATGTACCAGGGCCGCATCGTCGAGCAGGGCCCGACCGCCGACGTCCTCGAGCGTCCCACCCACCCCTACACCCAGCGTCTGGTGGCGGCCGTGCCCGGCCGTCATCACCGCACTGCCTGAGGAGCCTCCCCATGACCCGCAGGATGGCCATCGACGACCTGGCCGAGCTGGCCGTCGCGTCCCAGCCGGCGCTCTCGCCGGACCACCGTCGCCTCGTCCACGTGGTGACGACCCAGGACCTCGCAGCGGACCAGCCGGTCACCCAGCTGTGGATCACGGACCTCGACGACGGGGCGCCCCGGCGGCTCACCCGCGGAGGCTCGGACACCGCCCCCGCCTGGTCGCCCGACGGCTCGACGATCGCCTACGTGCGCGACCAGCAGGTCTGGCTGCTCCCGATGGCCGGGGGAGAGCCGGTGCAGCTCACCACGCTCCCGCTCGGCGCCGGCGCACCGGTGTGGAGCCCCGACGGCTCGGCGATCGCCTTCAGCGCCCCCGTGGACCGCGTCGCCACCGCGCAGGAGACCGACGCCGACCGTGCCCGGCGCGCGGAGGCGCCGATCGTCAGCGAGCGACTCGACTACCAGATCGACGGCATGGGCTTCGTCGGCACCGTGCGTATGCAGATCCACCTGGCGGAGGTCGCCACGGGCGAGGTCCGCCAGGTCACCGAGGGCCGTCGCCACGCCCAGAACCCCGCGTGGTCGCCGGACGGCACGACGCTGGTCTACACGGCGAAGGCCGACGGCGACTCCGACCTCGTGGCGTCGAGTGCGGTCTTCTCCGTCGCGGTGACCGGCTCCCACGCCGCCCCGCGCGTCGTCGTGGCCGAGGGGAGCATGGCGACGGCCGGCTTCACCCCCGACGGCGGCTCCCTGCTCGTCATCGGCCACCGCCGGGAGCCGCGCGGCCACGCCGGCCTGTTCCGCGTCGACCTCGCCACCGGCGAGCTCACCGACCTCGCGGCCGGCCTCGACCGCAACGTCATGCCCGGCGCGCCGGCGTACCCCGGAACGGTGCCGCAGGTGGTGGGCGACGAGGTGCTGTTCTGCGTCCGCGACCGCGGTTGCACGCACCTGTACGCCGTCGGCCTGGGCGGTGGCGCTCCGCGGCTCGTGCACGGGGGAGCGGGGCACGTCGTCAGCCAGGTGTCCGTCGCGGGACAGCGGGTCGCCTTCGCGCTCGCCACGCCCACCTCGTTCGGCGAGATCGTCACGCTCGACCTGGCGACCGGCGCCGAGACCACGGTGACCCACCACGGCGAGAGCCTTGCGGAGGTCGAGCTCTACGAGCGCACCCCTCGCGAGTTCACCATCTCCGACGGCACCGTCGTCGAGGGCTGGTTGATGCGCGACGAGTCCACGGTCGGTCCGGGACCCCTGCTGCTCGACATCCACGGCGGCCCGCACAACGCGTGGAACGCCGCGGCCGACGAGGTGCACCTCTACCACCAGGAGCTGGTGGCCCGCGGCTGGACCGTGCTGATCCTCAACCCACGCGGCTCCGACGGCTACGGCGAGAAGCACTACGACGCCCTCTTCGGCGGATGGGGCGTCACCGACGCGAACGACTTCCTCGAGCCCGTCGACGTCCTCGTGGCCGAGGGGATCGCAGACCCGGAGCGGCTGGCCGTCACCGGCTACAGCTACGGCGGCTACATGACCTGCTACCTCACCAGCCGGGACACCCGCTTCGCCGCGGCCGTCCCGGGCGGTGCGATCGCCGACGTGATCAGCATGGGCGGAACCAGCGACCTCGGCCACTACCTGAGCGCCCTGGAGTTCGGCTCCATGCCCTGGCAGGACCCTGTCGGGCTGGCGGAGATGTCGCCGTACCCGCGGGTCGACCAGGTGACCACGCCCTCGCTCGTGCTGCACGGCGCGGCCGACGTACGGTGCCCCGTCGGTCAGGCGGAGCAGTGGCACGCCGCCCTGCGCGAGCGTGGCGTGCCGACCGGCCTCGTCCTCTACCCGGGCGCCTCCCACAACTTCCTGATCACCGGTCGGCCCTCCCACCGCCAGGACTACGGCCGCCGCGTCGTCGACTGGGTGGAGCGGTACGCCGGCAACGCGGCCGGTCCGCGTCCGGCCAGGATCGACGCCGCGCACTGGGCTCGCCGGCTGGAGAGGCTGGCCGCGAGGCACCAGGTCCCCGGCGCCCAGCTCGGCATCCTCCGCCTGGGGGTCGACGGTGCGCCCGACGAGACGGCGTACGCCGCCACCGGTGTGCTGCACGCCGCCTCGGGCGCTCCGGCGACGACCGATGCCCTGTGGCAGATCGGCTCGATCACCAAGGTGTGGACCGCCACGGTCATCATGCAGCTGATCGACGAGGACGCCTTCACGCTGCACACCCCGGTGACCGAGATCCTCCCGGAGCTGAGGCTCAAGGACGAGGAGGCCGCGGCCAAGGTCACCATCTGGCACCTGCTGACCCACACGAGCGGCATCGAGGGCGATGTCTTCGTCGACACCGGGCGTGGCGACGACTGCCTGGAGAAGTACGCCGCGGTGCTGGCGGACGTCGAGCAGATCCACCCGGTCGGGGCGACCTGGTCCTACAGCAACTCGGCGTTCTCCCTCCTGGGCCGGGTCATCGAGGTGACCACCGGCGTGACCTGGGACCAGGCGATGCGGGAGCGGCTCTTCGCCCCGCTGGGGCTGACCCGCACGGTCACGCTGCCGGAGGAGGCGATGGTGTTCCCCCATGCCATGGGGCACCTCGTCGGCCTGCCGGATCCCGAGCCGGCCGGGGTCGCGATGCTGCCGCGGTCGGTCGGTCCGGCCGGGCTCATCACCTCGACTGTCGCCGACGTCCTGGCATTCGCCCGTCTGCACCTGATGGGCGGGGTGGCCGCCGACGGCACCCGGGTGGTGTCGGAGGACAGCGTGGCGGCGATGAACGCCGACCAGGTCCCCGGTGTGGAACAGCTGCTGATGGGCGAGACGCGGGGTCTGGCGTGGTTCCGCTTCGACTGGAACGGTCACCCCACCTACGGCCACGACGGGAACACCATCGGGCAGGCCGCCTTCCTGCGGATCCTTCCTGAGGCCGGGATCGCCGTCACGCTCCTCACGAACGGGGGGAGCACCCGCGACCTCTACACCGACCTCTACGAGGAGATCTTCAGCGAGCTGGCCGACGTCCACCTCCCCGCCCGCTTCGCTCCGCCCGTCGAGCCGCCGGTCGTCGACCACTCGCCTTACCTGGGCCGCTATGAACGCGGGGAGCTCCTGGTGGAGTTCCTCCTCGAGGAGGGCGAGCCGGTCCTGCGAACCACGCTCAAGGGGCCGCTTGCCGACGTCCTTCCTGCGGTGGAGACCTACACGGTCGTGCCGGTCGCCGATGGCGTGTACGCCATCCAGGCATCGGGGGTGACGGACTGGGTCCGTGTCAGCTTCTACGACTTGCCGACCGGTGAGCAGGGCATCCACATCGGCCTGCGTGCCACCCCGAGGAAGGCCTGACATGACCGTATCCACCCCCGGCGTGGCACTGGACCTGGTGCTCGCCGACCTGCGCGAGCTGATCGAGTGCGAGTCTCCGTCGAGCGATCTCGAGGCCGTGGGCCGATCGGCCGACGTGGTGGCGCGGATCGGTGCGTCCCGGATGGGCGCCGAGCCCGAGCGGATCGTGATCGACGGTTGCACCCACCTGGTGTGGCGCCACGGGCCGACCAAGGTCCTCCTGGTCGGCCACCACGACACGGTGTGGCCGCTCGGCACCCTGGCTCGCCAGCCGTTCTCCGTCGTGGACGGGGTGCTGCGCGGCCCGGGCTGCTTCGACATGTCGGCAGGGCTCGTGATGGCGATGCACACGGTGGCCGCCCTCGGGGAGGCCGGCCGGGCCGGCGTGACCGTCCTGGTCACGGGTGACGAGGAGATCGGATCGCCGACCTCGCGCGGCCTGATCGAGGAGGAGGCACGAGGCGCGGTCGCTGCGCTCGTGCTCGAGGCGTCCGCCGACGGCGGTGCGCTCAAGACCGCCCGCAAGGGCACGTCGATGTACGAGATCCACCTGACGGGCCGCGCGGCCCACGCGGGACTGGAGCCGGAGAAGGGCATCAACGCCGGCGTCGAGCTCGCTCACCAGGTACTCGCGCTCGGGGCCTTGAGCGACCCGGAGGCCGGTACGACGGTGACCCCGACGGCGTCGAACGCCGGTACGACGCTCAACACGGTCCCGGCGGCGGCCTCGGTCTCGGTCGACGTACGTGCGTGGACCGTCGCGGAGCAGGAGCGCGTCGACGCCGCGATCCGTGCCCTGACGACCACGCTGCCCGGAGCCTCGATCAGCGTGCGTGGCGGGATCAACCGCCCGCCCTTGGAGGAGTCGTCCTCCCGCGAGCTCTTCGCGCGTGCCTCGCGCCTGGCCGAGGCTCTCGGCCAGCCGCCCGTCAGCGCGACCGCGGTCGGCGGCGCCTCGGACGGCAACTTCACCGCAGGCGTCGGGACGCCCACCCTCGACGGCCTGGGTGCCGTCGGCGGCGGAGCGCACGCCGACAGCGAACACGTCGTGGTCGACCGCCTGGTCGATCGCACCATCCTGCTGCAGGCGCTGGTCGCCGAGCTTCTCGAGGAGAGCGCATGACCAGAGCACCCGTCAACCCCGACGTCACCGAGGCGGAGGCCTCCGCTGCCGCGGCAGAGCGCGCGTCGGGCGTGACCATCCGCAACCTGACCGAGATCGAGGAGATCAACGAGGTCACCGACCTGCTGGCCCTCATCTGGGGCCGTCCGGACAACCCGCCGATCAGCTCGGAGCTCCTGCGGGCGCTCGGCAAGGCCGACAACTACATCGGCGGGGCCTACGACGGTGACGAGCTGGTCGGCGCGTGCGTCGGCTTCCACGCGTCGCCCAACACGCGCATCCTGCACAGCCACATCGCGGGTGTCTCCCCGTCGGCTGCCGGTCGTCACGTCGGCTATGCCCTCAAGCTCCACCAGCGGGCCTGGGCTCTGTCCCGCGACATCGGCATCATCGAGTGGACCTACGACCCCTTGGTGGCCCGCAACGCCCACTTCAACCTCGTCAAGCTCGGCGCACTGCCGGCCGAGTACCTCACCAACTTCTACGGCGAGATGCACGACGTCATCAACGGCGGAGACGACACCGACCGGCTGCTGGTGACCTGGGACCTCACCTCGCCCGAGGTGGTCGCGGCGTGCCGGGGCGTGCGGAGGGAGCCGGTCGCACCGGCGGGCGCGATCCGCGTCGCCGTACCTGCGGACATCGAGTCGCTGCGCCTGGCCTCCCCGGCGGAGAGCCGGGCCTGGAGGCTCGAGGTGCGTGCGGAGCTCGCGGCGCACCTTGCCGGCGGCGGCCGCATCGTCGGTTTCGACCGTGCTGCGGGCTACGTGCTCGTGCCCGCCGCCGAAGCCGCGCAGCCGTGACGCTCGTCCGCGACGCTGCCCGCGAACGGATCCTGGTCGAGCGGATCCCCGGGTGATCGTGCGGCCTATGCTCGCGACCATGGGACAGAGGCCACGCGCGAGTCTGGGCCGCGTGCTCGACGATCTCGGCGACACCCTCCTCGAGCTCGTTCACGGAGATCCCGAGCACGAGGGGGACATCGGCGGCGTCATCATCCACGATCCCGACGACGAGCCGATCTACCCGATCGGCGCACTCGTGCTCGCCGTCGGAGCATCGAGCGACAGCCTGGCGACGCTCGTGCGGGACCTCGGGCGTCATCACGCCGTCGGGGTCGTCGTCCGTGCTCCGGTGGCCGTGACCCCGGAGATCAGCGCTGCCGTCGAGGAGAGCGGCGTCGCCCTGCTGGGGCTGCGCCGCGGAGCCACCTGGACCCAGCTCAACGCCCTGCTCCGTTCGGTCCTCGCCGAGGGCGACGTCGGGGTGTCGGAGAAGGAGTCGCTGGGTGGGATCCCGTCGGGTGACCTGTTCGCCGTCGCCAACGCCGTCGCCGCTCTGATCGACGCCCCGGTCACGATCGAGGACCGGAGCTCGCGGGTGCTCGCCTTCTCCGGCCGCCAGGACGAGGCGGATGCCTCGCGGGTGGAGACGGTGATCGGGAGGCAGGTGCCCGAGCGCTACACCCGTCGCCTCACCGAGCGGGGTGTCTTCCGCGAGCTCTACCGCCAGGACCTACCGGTCGTCGTCAACCCCGAGGGCATGGGCTCCGGGCACGCCATGCAACGGGTGGCGATCGCCGTCCGAGCCGGCGACGAGGTCCTCGGCTCGATCTGGGCCGCCATGGACGGCGAGCTGACGGCCGAGCGCTCCGCCGCGTTCCAGGACTCGGCCAAGCTGGTCGCGCTGCACCTGCTGAGGGTGCGGGCCGGCGCCGATGCGCAACGCCGGCTGCAGGCCGACCTGGTGGCGACGACCCTCGAAGGTGCCTCCGGCTCCCGGGACGCGCTGGCCCGGCTCGGGTTGGCGGGCAAGACGCTGACGGTCCTGGCGGCCGCGCTTCGCGTCGACGAGGGTGATCGCCGCGAGCAGGCGCTCGCCGCCGACTGGCAGCGGCTGACCGATGCCTTCTCGGTCCACCTCTCCGCGGCGGTCTCCAGCGCGGCCGTGGCCAGGGTCGGCAGCGCCGTGTACGCACTGGTGCCCCTCGGTGGAGACGCCGAGGAGCGGGCCGTGCGCCTGGCCAACGACTTCTGCGACCGGGTGGGAGTCGGCCTCCCCATGGTGGTCGCGGTCGGCCCTCCGGCCGACAACATCACCTCACTGATCCTGTCCCGGGCCTCCGCGGACCGGGTGCTGCACGTGCTGCGCGACGGACGGACCGGGCGGCGCGTCGCACGCCTCAGCGACGTCCAGACCCAGTCGCTGCTCCTCGAGCTCCGCGACCTGGCCGTCGCCCGGGGAGATCGCCCCGCGGGACCGATCGCGTGCCTGCTCGAGTACGACGAGAGCCACGACTCGGGCCTCATCGAGACGCTCAAGGCCTGGCTCGACGCCTTCGGCGACGTCACGGCTGCCGCGTCCGTGCTCTTCATCCACCCCAACACGCTGCGCTACCGGCTGCGGCGGCTGGCGGACGTGAGCGGCATGGACCTCGACGATCCCGAGGACCGGTTCGAGGCGATGGTGCAGCTGCGCATCCTCGCCTCCCGCTGAGCAGCGCCCGGCGACGAGGCGGTCGGTCGGCGATGGCCTGAGGGTGGGGCCATCGCCGACCGGGGCGCCGAGGTCTCTAGAGCGCGACCCACTCGACGGTGGTGGTGACCTCGTCGAGGAGCTCGGGAAGGGGAGTGACGCCGAGGCCCGGGCCGGTGGGCACGGGCATGTGGCCGTCGACGATCCGCAGGGGCTCGGTGATGTCGGTCGCGTAGAAGCGATCCGAGGCCGAGACGTCTCCGGGCAGCGTGAAGCCCGGCAGTGCCGCGAGAGCGGCGTTGGCGGCCCGTCCCAGACCCGTCTCGAGCATGCCGCCACACCACGCGGCCACACCGTGGGCGGCAGCGACGTCATGGATGCGGACAGCCTCGAGGTAGCCGCCGACGCGGCCGGGCTTGATGTTGATGATCGAGCAGGCGCCGAGCTTGATCGCCGCCGCGGCGCTCTGTGCCGACACGATGGACTCGTCGAGGCAGATCGGGGTCGAGATCACCGTGGCGAGCTCGGCGTGGCCGATGACGTCCTCCTCCTCCAGCGGCTGCTCGATGAGGAGGAGTCCGAAGTCGTCGAGCCTGGCCAGGTGGCGGGCGTCGCGCAGCGAGTACGCCGTGTTGGCGTCGACCTGGAGCAACAGGTCATCACCGAACCGCTCGCGCACCGCCTTGACCGGCTCGATGTCCCAGCCCGGCTCGATCTTGAGCTTGATCCGGAGGTAGCCCGCGTCGAGATATCCGCCGACAGCGTCCAGCAGGGCGGGGATCTCGTCGTAGATGCCGACGGAGACCCCGGAGGGGACGCGGTCGTGGACGGCGCCGAGCTCGCGGCCGAAGGACCGGTCCGCAGCGCGGAGCTCGGCGTCGAGCACCGCCATCTCGAGGGCCGCCTTGGCCATCCGGTGGCCCTTGAAGGGGTGCAGGACCTGGCCGACGGCCGTGGCGCCGTGCTGCGCCAGTGCCTCCGGCGCGGCCGCCAGGGCCGGCAGGAAGAACCGCCGCAGCACGTCGGCGGTCGCGTCGACGTACTCGGAGGAGTAGAGCGGGTCGGCCATGGCGACGCACTCACCCCAGCCCTCGGCCTCGTCGGTGACGGCGCGCAGGAGCAGGACGTCGCGGCTCGTCTGAACGCTGAACGAGGTCCGGAACGGCGACAGCAAGGGCATGTTGATGCGTCGGAGCTCGACGCCTTGAAGCTTCACGAGTGATCTCCTTCGTGGGGGAGTGCGACCATCGTTGCTGGGCGGAGGTGGCCGGCGAACTGGGTACGCCGACGAACTCGCGGCGGCCGCCTTGTCCTATCGACCAACGGGCGTCCCGATCACCGATGTTGTCCGGTCGGACATCGCCGGGCCGGCCCTTCGTCGTTTTCCACGACGCGTGCGCGGCGAGCGGCGGATTCAATGGCGACATGGCATCGAACCCCACGCAAGAGCACACGACGCGGCGGAGCAGGCTGCGCGACCTGCACCCTGGCATCGGACCGTACGAGACCGGCCCCCTGAACGCCATCACGGACGTCGAAGGGGTGCGCGTCGGTCACGAGACGGTCATCGAGGGTCGCGGGGGCAAGGAGCGCGGCGAGGGACCGGTCCGGACCGGCGTGACGATCATCGAGCCGCGGGCGGGTCGGGTGCGCGAGCAGCCGTGCTTCGCCGGGGCGTTCTCGTTCAACGGCAATGGTGAGATGACCGGCCTCGAGTGGGTCCGGGAGTCCGGTCTCCTGACCACGCCCATCGGTCTGACGAACACGTTCAGCGTCGGCGTGGTGCGCGACGCCCTGGCCGGGTACGACGCGCGGGAGTCGTCGGCGAGCACCTTCTGGGCGCTCCCGGTCGTGGGCGAGACCTACGACGGCGTCCTGAACGACATCTGTGGGCAGCACGTGACCGAGGCGCACGTCCGGCGGGCGTACGAGTCGGCGAGCAGCGGCCCCGTCGCCGAGGGGAACGTCGGCGGCGGCACCGGGATGATCTGCCACGGGTTCAAGGGTGGGATCGGTACGTCGTCCAGGAGACTGCCGGCCGCGAACGGTGGCTGGACCGTCGGCGTCCTGGTGCAGGCGAACCACGGCGTCCGGGATCTCCTCCGGGTCGACGGCGTGCCCGTCGGACGGCTCGTTCCCGACGCGGAGGTCCCGATCGCCAGCGTCGCCCGGCTCGAGGACCGGATGCCCGAGGGGTCGGGCTCGATCATCGTCGTCGTGGCGACCGATGCGCCGCTGCTCCCGTCGCAGTGCCGCCGTCTGGCGACCCAGGCGACCATCGGACTGGGCCGATCGGGTGGCGGGGTCTCCGACTCGAGCGGCGACATCATGTTCGCCTTCTCGACCGGGAACACCTCCATCCCCGCCGAGTACCACAACGTCGACATCCCGCAGACGCACACGGTCTCGACCGTTCCGCACCAGCACCTCTCGACGCTCTTCGAAGCCTGCGCGGACGCCACCGAGGAGGCGATCATCAACGCGATGCTGGCGGCGGACGACATGGAGGGACGGGACGGGATCATGGCCTATGGACTGGCAGCCGACCGCCTGGGCTCGGTCCTGGAGCGGCACGCGACCTGGTCGGGCAGCGCCCGATGAGGGAGCTCCGGGACACCACCGCCCGGGCGCTGCGCCGCTGCGTCATCGAGCGCCAGTCGAAGGGGCGGGTCCCGGGGGTCGCCGCGGGCGTCGTGCACCGGGGCCGGCTGGCCTGGTACGACGGCGTCGGCGTCGCCGACCTCGACCGGCCCGACCACGCGCCGGGACCGGACGACCAGTTCCTGATCGCCTCCAACACCAAGACCTTCACCGCCGTGATGGTCATGCAGCTGCGCGACGAGGGCCGGCTCTCGCTCGACGACCCGCTGGAGAGGTTCCT
The DNA here is from genome assembly GCF_018831735.1 of Pimelobacter sp. 30-1. Lineage (NCBI taxonomy): Bacteria > Bacillati > Actinomycetota > Actinomycetes > Propionibacteriales > Nocardioidaceae > Pimelobacter > Pimelobacter sp. 30-1. Next base: position 9,315 of record NZ_NHTS01000019.1, on the reverse strand, counting down.
GCCCGGGACCGCGCATCGCGGCATCACGATCCGGCAGGTGCTCGCGCACTCCTCCGGCATGCAGCGCGAGCCGGTCGGCGACGTGTGGGAGTCGTTGGTGATGCCCGACCGGGAGGCCCTGGTCAAGGGCTTCGACGCGGCCGAGCGAGTGTTCGCGCCGCACCACCGGTGGCACTACTCGAACCTGATGTTCGCGCTGCTCGGCGAGGTGGTGGCCCGGCTCGACGACACCGACTGGTACGCCGCGCTCCGCCGCCGGCTGCTCGACCCGCTGGAGATGCGGCGCACGACGCTGGGCTTCGAGGGCGCGCACGCCCAGCCCTACTTCGTGCCGCCGCACACCGACGTACCCGTGCGTGAGAGCGCGCCCGACCTCGCCGCGATGGCGCCCGCCGGCGGCCTGGCGAGCACGCCGCGGGACATGGCCACCTGGTCCGGCTTCATCGCCGACCCCGACCCCGAGATCCTCGCCCCGGACACGCTCGACGAGATGTGCCAGCCGCAGATCGTGATGGATGTCGACCGCTGGGGCGGCGCGATGGGCCTCGGCTTCTTCCTGATGCGCAGCGGCACCCGGGTGTACGTCGGCCACACCGGCGCCATGCCCGGCCACCTCACCGGCATCTTCACGCACCGCGAGTCCGGCACCGGCGGGATCGTGATGATGAACGCCTCGGTGTGTCCCGACCCGGCCGCGTTCGCGATCGAGCTGGCCGACCACGTGCTCGACCACGACCCGGAGGAGCCGGAGATCTGGCGGCCCGGGACCGTCGTACCCGAGGACCTCGGGGAGCTCGTCGGGCCGTGGTACTCCGAGGGCTATCCGTTCGTCTTCTCCGTCCGGGAGGGACGACTCGAGGCGCGGGCCGTCGGGCTTCCCGACCACAAGCCGTCGTCGGTCTTCGAGAAGGTCGCCGACGACGTCTACCGGACCGTCGCCGGTCGTGAGCGCGGCGAGCTGCTGCGGGTCACGCGCAACGACGCCGGTCAGGTGACCAAGCTCAACTGGGCGACCTACCGGGTCACCCGGGAGGCTGTCCCCTTCGGTACGCCCTCGGACTGAGAGCCCGCGGGCTTCAGCCAGACAGGAGAGAGCACGTGTCAGTTCGACTTCCCGAGGACCTTCTTCGCGGCGAGCGGTGGGCCGCACGCCTTGCGGAGCTGGCCGAGAAGCACGCCGTACCGGGACTGCAGGTCGGTCTCCTCACCCTCGACGGACCTGACCGGCACACGGTCCGCGTGCTCAGCCACGGGATGACCAGCCTCAGGACCGGAGTCGGCGTCGACGACGACACGCTCTTCCAGCTCGGGTCCATCACCAAGGTCTGGACGGCGACGCTCGTCATGCAGCTCGTCGACGAAGGCCGGCTCACCCTCGACACCAGGGTCGTCGACGTCCTCCCGGACTTCAGGCTGGCGGACCAGACCGCCGCGGACACCATCACCGTGCGCCACCTGCTCACCCACACCAGTGGGATCGACGGGGACATCCTCACCGACACCGGTGACGGCGACGATGCCCTCGCGAGGTACGTCGAGGTGCTGGTCCCGGCCGTGTGCACCACCCCACCCGGTGGCCACTTCGACTACTGCAACGCAGGGTTCGCCGTCGCCGGCCGGATCGTCGAGGTGCTGCGCGAGACCGACTTCACCACCGCGATCCAGCGCCACCTGTTCGAGCCGCTCGGCCTCGAGCACACCGTGATGAACGCCAAGGACGCGATCCTCCACCGGGCCGCGGTCGGTCACCTCGCCGATCTCAGCGATCCCGGCGTCCGGGCGGTCACCCCGACCCCGCAGTGGTCACTGCCGCGAAGCTCCGGACCCATGGGCGGCGCGGTCGGTCGCATGGAGGACCTCCTGGCGCTGGCAGCCGGTCACCTGCTCGACGGCGTCGGGCTCAACGGCACCCGGTTCCTGTCCGCCGAGTCCGCCCGCCTGATGCGCGCCCTGCAGGTCGACCTCGGCGGCCTGTCCTCCACCGATGCCGGGTGGGGGCTGGGCTGGGCCGTCGGGCCGTGGGGCCCGTACGACGCGGTCAACCACGGCGGAGCCACCATCGGGCAGATCGCCCAGCTCCACGTACTGCCCTCCCTCGGCCTCGCCGTCGGCGTCCTCACCAACTCCCGCGGCGGCACCGCACTCGCCAAGGAGGTCCTGGCGGAGATCGGGAGGGAGCTCGGTCTGGAGTACCCGATGCCGCGGCGCGAGCCCGGCGACCACGCACCCGCCCTCGCGCTGGCTGCCGCCGGCACCTACGAGTCGGCGACGACCAGGCTCGCCCTCGAGCGCGACGGCGAGCAGGTTCTCCGGCTCCGCGTGGAGCAGAAGGAGAACCTGACGGGAGAACCGGACGCGGCTCCGACGACGGTCGAGGCGCTCGCGGACGACCGCTTCCTGCAGACGGCCGACCAGATCGAGTTCGCCCACACCACCTATCGCGGCGAGGAGTACCTCTTCGCGCTTCGCCTGTTCAAGAAGGTGACGTCATGACGACCTCGGCGTCGTCGAGATTCGCCCTCTGATCCGGAGCCGACGCATCCCTTGCGCACCATCGACTATGCCCAGGCCCTTCGGGAGGCCGCGTCGGCTGCCGGCCTGACCGCGGGGTCGGGCCGCGTGGCCGACTACATCCCGGCCCTCGCCGAGGTCGACCCGGATGCGTTCGGCATGGCCGTCGCCACGGTCGCGGGGGAGCTCTACACCGTCGGCGATGCGACGACCCCGTTCTCGATCCAGAGCATCTCCAAGGTGTTCGCTTTGGCAGCGGTGATGTCGCTCGATGGCGACGCGATCTGGAAGCGGGTCGGGCGCGAGCCGTCCGGCACTCCGTTCAACTCACTCGTCCAGCTCGAAGCCGAACGCGGATATCCGCGAAACCCCATGATCAACGCCGGCGCCCTGGTCGTCACCGACCGGCTGCTCGAGCTGACCGGGGACGCCTTCGGCGCGATCCGGGGACTCCTACGACAAGAGGCGGTCCGCCCCGACCTGGACAGCGACCCGAGGATGATCAGGTCCGAAGCGGAGAACAGTCATCGCAACGCCGCGATGGCGCACCTCATCGCCAGCCACGACAACCTCGTCAACGACGTCGCCGCAGTGCTGGAGCACTACACCGCTCAGTGCGCCATCGAGGCCACCTGCGCCGACATCGCCGTCTCCGCGGGGTTCCTGGCGCGCGGCGGCGTCCTCAACTCGGGGGAGTCGCTCCTCACCGCGAGCCAGACCAAGCGCCTCAACTCGGTGCTCCTGACCTGCGGCAACTACGACGCCGCGGGAGAGTTCGCCTACCGCGTCGGTCTGCCGGGCAAGAGCGGCGTCGGGGGCGGGATACTCGCCGTGATCCCGGGCACGGCCACCGTCTGCGCCTGGAGCCCGCGACTCGACCGTGCAGGCAACTCCGTCGCGGCGGTGGCGGCTCTTGACGCGTTCACGAGCGTCACGGGTGCTTCGATCTTCTGAGCCCCGGTCGGCCCCGTGGCTCACCTGCACGGCGCTCTCCGTCGAAATGACCGGTGGCCCCGGGGGAGGACCCAGGGCCACCGTCGATCGAGGACCGAGCTCGATCAGTGCACGACTCAGATGTCGTAGTACAGCTCGAACTCGTGCGGGTGCGGCCGCAGCTGCACCGGCGCGATCTCGTTCTCCCGCTTGTACGACGTCCACGTGTCGATCAGGTCGGGCGTGAACACGCCGCCGACCGTGAGGAACTCGTGGTCCGCCTCGAGCGCGTCGAGCACGGCGCCGAGCGAGGTCGGCACCTGGGCGATCTCGGCCATCTCGTCCGGCGGGAGCTCGTAGATGTCCTTGTCGACCGGGGCGGGCGGCTCGATCTTGTTCTGGATGCCGTCGAGGCCGGCGAGCATCAGGGCCGAGAAGGCGAGGTACGGGTTCGCCGACGGGTCGGGGAAGCGGGCCTCGACGCGCTTGGCCTTGGGGTTGCTGCCGGTGATCGGGATCCGGATGGACGCCGAGCGGTTGCGCGAGGAGTAGACCAGCGAGATCGGGGCCTCGTAGCCGGGGACCAGGCGGTGGAAGGAGTTCACCGTCGGGTTCGTGAAGGCGAGGAGGGCCGGGGCGTGGGCCAGGATGCCGCCGATGTACCAGCGGGCCATGTCCGAGAGGCCGCCGTAGCCGGTCTCGTCGTAGAAGAGCGGCGAGCCGTCCTTCCACAGCGAGGAGTGCACGTGCATGCCCGAGCCGTTGTCGCCGAAGATCGGCTTCGGCATGAAGGTGACGGACTTGCCCTGCTCCCAGGCGGTGTTCTTGATGAGGTACTTGAACTTCATCACGTCGTCCGCGGCCTTGAGCAGCGTGTCGAAGCGGTAGTTGATCTCGGCCTGGCCGGCGGTGCCGACCTCGTGGTGGGCGCGCTCGACGAGCAGGCCGCAGGCCTCGAGGTTCTTGACCATGTCGGCGCGCAGGTCGCTGTAGTGGTCGTAGGGCTCGACGGGGAAGTAGCCGCCCTTGAGACGGGTCTTGTAGCCCTTGTTCTCGCCGTCGTCCTTGCCCGAGTTCCACCAGCCCTCGACGGAGTCGATGTGGTAGTAGCCCTCGTTGACGCCGGTGGAGTACCGGACGTTGTCGAAGATGTAGAACTCCGCCTCGGGGGCGAAGTACGCGGTGTCCGCGATGCCGGTGCTGGCGAGGTAGGCCAGCGCCTTCTTGGCGATGTTGCGCGGGTCGCGCGAGTACGCCTCGCCCGTGATCGGGTCGTGGATGAAGAAGTTGACGTTGAGCGTCTTGGCCTTGCGGAACGGGTCGATGTACGCCGTCGTCGGGTCCGGGTAGAGCTGCATGTCCGACTCGTTGATGGCCTGGAAGCCGCGGATCGAGGAGCCGTCGAAGCCCAGACCGTCGTCGAAGACCGACTGGTCGAAGGACGAGACCGGCACCGTGAAGTGCTGCATGACGCCGGGCAGGTCGCAGAACCGGACGTCGACCATCTCGACGCCCTCGTCCTTGATGAACTTGAGCAGCTCGTCGCTGTTGTTGAACATTCGTTCGTTCCTCCGTCGCGTGGCTTGCGGACTCCCTGCAACCTATCGAACAGGCAGTTTCCCGACCGTCACCGGTTTGTTTCGGCCGTGTTACAGATCCGGTGCGGTCAGCGGATGTAGAGCATCTCCTGGTACGTCGGCAGCGCCCACAGGTCGTCGGCAACGACGCCCTCGAGGGCGTCCGCGGCGGCGCGGACGTCGCCCATCGCGGTGAGCACCACGTCGCGCAGGTACGCCGCCTCGGCGATGCCGCTGTGCTCGTGGGCGCCCGCGATGGCGCTCTCCAGCGCCGTGATGGCGCCGGTGAGCCGGCCCAGGGGAGCGGTGACGCCCTGGAGGGTGCTGAGGTCGGCCTCGACGCCGGCGGCCTTGAGCGCCGCGACGTTCTGGGCGAGCTCGGTCTGGTAGCGCAGCGCGGTCGGGAGCACGATGGTGCGGGCGATCTCGGCGGTCAGGTTGGCCTCGACGCCGACGGTCATGACGTACTGCTCGACGCCGACCTCGTAGCGCGACTCGAGCTCGGCCTCGCTGAACACGCCGTAGGTCGAGAAGAGCGCCTTGGACTCGGGCGTGAGCCACTCGGGGAGGGCGTCGACGGTGGTCCGGAGGTTCTTCAGGCCCCGCTGCTCGGCCTCGGCGTGCCACTCCTCGGAGTAGCCGTTGCCGTTGAAGATCACCGCGCCGTGCTGCTCGATGATCGTCTTGAGCAGGGCGGCCACGGCGTCGTTGAAGTCGGCGCCCTGGGCGACGGCGGCCTCGATCTCGTTCGCGGCGAAGTCGAGCGCCTCGGCCATGATCGTGTTGATGATGACCATCGGGGCCGCGACCGTCTGGTTGGAGCCGGCGGCGCGGAACTCGAAGCGGTTGCCGGTGAACGCGAACGGCGAGGTGCGGTTGCGGTCGCCGGCGTCCTTGGCCAGGTCGGGGAGGGTGTCGACGCCGACGGACAGGATGCCCTTCTGCTTCGAGCTGGTCGCCTCGCCGCCCTTGGCGATCTGGTCGAAGACGTCGGCGAGCTGGTCGCCGAGGAAGATCGAGATGATCGCCGGCGGGGCCTCGTTGGCGCCCAGGCGGTGGTCGTTGCCGGCCGAGGCGACGGTGAGCCGCAGCAGGCCGCCGTGCAGGTGGACGGCGCGGATGATCGCGGCGCAGAAGACGAGGAACTGCGCGTTGTCGTGCGGGTTGTCGCCCGGGTTGAGGAAGTTGCCCTGGTTGCCGTTGCCGAACGAGAAGTTCACGTGCTTGCCCGAGCCGTTGACGCCGGCGAAGGGCTTCTCGTGGAAGAGGCACTCCAGTCCGTGCTGCTTGGCGATCGAGCGGAACGTGCTCATCAGCAGCTGCTGGTGGTCCGAGGCGAGGTTGGCGCGCTCGAAGACCGGCGCGATCTCGAACTGGCCGGGGGCGACCTCGTTGTGCCGGGTCTTGGCGGGGATGCCGAGCTTGAACAGCGCCCGCTCGGTGTCGTGCATGAACGCCAGCACGCGCTCGGGGATCGCACCGAAGTAGTGGTCGTCGAACTCCTGGCCCTTGGGGGGCTTCGCGCCGAACAGGGTCCGCCCGGCGTTGAGCAGGTCGGGACGCGCGTTGACGAAGCTCGTGTCGATCAGGAAGTACTCCTGCTCGGGACCGCAGTACGACACGACGTTGTCGACGTCCTGGTGACCGAAGAGCGCCAGCACCCGCTGCGCCTGCGCGGCCATCGCCGCCTGCGAGCGCAGCAGCGGGGTCTTGTGGTCGAGCGCCTCACCGGTCATCGAGACGAAGATCGTGGGGATGCACAGGGTGTTTCCGTTGGCGTTCTCGAGGATGTACGCCGGCGACTGGACGTCCCAGCCGGTGTAGCCGCGCGCCTCGAAGGTCGCCCGGATGCCGCCGTTGGGGAACGAGGAGGCGTCGGGCTCGCCCTGGATCAGGGTCTTGCCGGAGAACTCCCAGATGGCGGTGCCGTCGCCGACGGGCTCGAGGAACGAGTCGTGCTTCTCGGCGGTGAGCCCGGTCAGCGGGTAGAAGACGTGCGCGTAGTGCGTGACGCCGCGCTCCATCGCCCAGTCCTTCATCGCGGCGGCGACGAGGTCGGCCACGGCGGCGTCGAGCTTCTCGCCGTTCTGGATGGTCGCGGCGACCGACTTGAAGATCGCCTTGGGCAGGCGCTTCTGCATGACGGCGAGCGAGAACACGTTCGCGCCGAAGATCTCCCCGGTCTTCTCGGCCACGTCGAAGAAGGGGGCCGGGCCCTCGAAGGACTGGGCGTCCTTGATGGCGGCCAGGCGTACGGCGTTCGCGGTCATGCTGTGCTCCTCGGATCGGTCTTCGGAGCGGGACGCTACGGACGAGAACACCTCGGGCCGTTGCCCTTGTGTTTCGGGCATGTAACAAGGTTGCCGCCGGGTGTGGTGCCGGTCACTCCGGACCCTCGCCTACGCTTGCGGCCGTGCCGTCCCCGACCGCGAAGCGCCCTGCCCTGTCGTCCTTCGAGACCGCGTCCTGGGGACGCCGGATCGCCGCGCTGCTGGTCGACTGGCTGCTGTGCACCCTGGCCGTGATCCTGGTCTTCGGGCTCGACGAGTACACCGAGGCCGGCTCGGTCGCCTCGATCCTCGTGCTGCCGGTCTACATCGTCGAGTCGACGCTGCTGACCTGGCTGGCCGGCGGCTCGATCGGCAAGCTGCTCACCGGCCTGTGCGTCGTCCCGGCGGACGGGCACCTGCACCGGCTCAACCCGATCAAGGTGCTGATCCGGCAGATCATGATCGGGCTGGTCATCCCGCCCCTGGTGTTCCGCAACGACGGCCGGGGCCTGCACGACCTCGCCGCCGGTACGTCGACCGTCACCTTCGCGACGCTGCGCACCCTGGTCAAGTAGTCCTGGGCGGGCGCCGCGTCGCGCCTCGGGCGCCGTGCCGGCTCAGCGACCGCGCAGGTTGCCGCGCATGCCCTTCATCGAGGTCGGGACCGGACCGCGGGGGAGCGGCACCTTGGGACGCTGGGCGTCGAGCGCGCGCAGCCGCTGGCGGATCTCGGTGATCTCGGCCGGCTTGACCTGGCGGCCGAGCTTCTGGACGTGGCGCACCAGCTTGGTCAGGGGGACCTGACCCTCCTCGGAGCCGACCATGATCTCGTGCACGGGGTAGTCGCCGGCGACCCGCTCGTGCTTCTTGTGCTCGCTGGTCAGCAGCGCCTTGAGCCGGCCGGGGTTGCCCTCGCCGACCAGGATGATGCCCGGAGGGCCGACCACCCGGTGGACCATGTCCTGCTGCTTGGTGAAGCCGACGACCTCCTCGATCACCCAGCCGCGGCGCAGCATGGTGAGCGCGCGGGCCGCGGCGCCGACCTGGCCGTCGAGGCGCTTGAACGCCGCCTTCTGGGCGCGGCGGCCGAAGACGATCATCAGGGCCAGGAGGCCGATCAGGAAGGTGCCGATGACGGTCAGCACCATCTTGAAGGCACCGCCGCCGGGCAGCACGAAGTGGAAGAGGGCGAAGCCCAGTCCGCCGAAGAGGAGGAAGGAGCCGAGCATCCACCAGCGGATCGCCGGGTCGACCTCGCGCGACATCCGGTAGGTCTCGAGGATCTGCCGGCGGCGGCTCATGGTGGACGGGTCGACAGGAGTGTTCGACATGGGGTGCTGCAATCTCCTCGGCCGTGGTTCGGGACGTCAGACCGTCGCGGCGTCGCGCGCGGCCATCGCCTGACGATACAGACGTCCGGCGCGGTACGACGAACGGACGAGCGGTCCGGACAGGACTCCCGCGAAACCGATCTCCTCGGCCTCGGCAGCGAGCTCGACGAACTCCTCGGGCTTGACCCAGCGCTCCACGGGGTGGTGACGCGGGCTGGGCCGCAGGTACTGCGTGATCGTGACCAGCTCACAACCCGCCTCGTGCAGGTCGCGCAGCGCCTGGGAGACCTCCTCGCGGGTCTCACCCATGCCGAGGATGAGGTTGGACTTGGTGACGAGCCCGAAGGCCCGGGCCTGGGTCAGTACGTCCAGCGAGCGCTCGTAGCGGAACGCGGGCCGGATGCGCTTGAAGATCCGCGGCACGGTCTCCACGTTGTGCGCCAGCACCTCGGGGCGGGACTCGAAGACCTCGGTCAGCAGCTCGGGGCGGCCGTTGAAGTCGGGGATGAGGTTCTCGACTCCGGTGTCGGGGTTGAGGTCGTGGATGGCGCGGACGGTCTCGGCGTAGAGCCAGGCGCCGCCGTCGGGGAGGTCGTCGCGGGCGACGCCGGTGATGGTGGCGTACTTGAGGCCCATGGTCTGGACGGATTCGGCGACGCGGCGGGGTTCGTCGCGGTCGAGGGCCTGGGGCTT
>NZ_NHTS01000018.1:0-57749 GCF_018831735.1 Pimelobacter sp. 30-1 | reverse complement strand
ACTCACTGCCTGAACCCCCCAGCGAAGGAACACAGCGCTACACCACTAGCCGGGACTTGACCCAATGCGGCGCCATGTTCCCGGCCTTCTAGTACCGCCCATCGCTACCACCCTGTCCGATACGGGATCTGGTTTTGCTCCAACTGTGCATCAGCGGTCCGACACAACCTCGACCGCGAGCCACCCCGAGAAGAGGTGGCCTTCGTTAGCTGGAGTGGTGCCACCGGACGATCCAGCCAGAGGCTCGGAGCTGCTCCTGGAGGTGCTCGACCGTGGCCGCCGTCTCGCGCCTACGGCGGCGCACGACCACGGTTGTCGCAGGAGGTCGGTCCTCGGCGGCGAAGGTCACGAAGTGCTCGACCTTCGCGATGACGGGGTGCATCCCGATCAGCTCGTGCATGGCGTCACCGAGGGAACCGGGCGCGAGATGCTCTCCAACGGAGGGTGCGCTGGCCGCCGCGACATCGTCATGGACGAGCGTGACCGCGAGATAGTCGCCCTCGACCCCGGCAGGGCCTGCCTCGTAGAGCTCGACGCGCAAGACCAACGGGATCAGACTGGACGCGTCGGTACGTCGCGGGCGCCGTGCCGGCGTGTGCGAGACGACGAAGGTGCCCACGCCCTGCTTCGCGCGGAGCATGCCCTCCTCGACGAGCTGCTGCTGAGCCTCGCGGACGGTGCCGAGGCTGCGGGCGTCGTACTGCTGCTGCAGGTCGGCGATCGGCGGCACCTGCTCGCCGATCGCCCACTCGGCGCTGGCGATGCGACGGCGGAGATCCTCGTAAACGGCCTTGCGCTGAGGGACGGGCCGGAAGGAGTCGGAAGTCATGGCCGGAAGACTACAGGACAGTTATCTGGATCGAAAGAAGACAGTGAAGGCTCACGGAGCCGATAACAACCGTTATGACATTGCGTCATTAGTTAACTAGTTGACGACAGGGCAGGCTGGGCGTAGCGTCGAGTCCATGACCGATGACAGCGCATCGCCCGCAGCGGCCTCGCCTGCCGCCCAGCCGCGGGCGAACGGCCGGTGGACGTCGGAACGCGACGTCACCGTGGTCCGGATCCGGATCCCCGCCGAGCGGCCGGCTCCGGCCCCGGACCCGCTGGGACGTCAGCTGGTCGGCTACGCCGACGGGCTGAGCCCGACCGAGCTGTGGACCCGCGGCCGCGGGCTGTGGAAGGCGAAGCTGGCCACCCTCGCAGACGCGGCCCTCGCGGTCCTCGTGCACGCCGACCGCGTGGTCCAGGTCGCCACGGTCGAGGGCGTGGCGTTCGTGGACGGTCGGGTGGCGATCGAGGGCCGGCCGCTTCCCGACCACCCGCTGGCCGGTCGGCCCGACCCGATCCCGAACGCCTCCCCGCAGCCGCTCGCCTACGGCGTCGTGAACACCGTGCTGCCGGCCCCGTCGACGTGGGGCCCGGCCCGGCCCTACGAGACGGTGCTGCGGGACGCGATCGCGATCCTCACCGAGGCAGGTCGGCTGCGCCGACCGACCATGCGACCCGTCGACGCTGGCGTGCCGGCGGCCGGGCTCCTTGGAGGCGCTCGGTGGGAGGCCGACCCGGACCAGACCGAGCCGGTCGACTGGGCCGAGTTCGTGTGCCTGGCCCTGGCCTCGGCCGCAGCGAACGCCGGCGGCATCGAGGCCGCGCTCGCGGGCCGACCCGGCTCCTGGGAAGCCTCGCGGGTCCGCGACCTGCTCGAGTCCCAGATCGGCGACGAGGCCACCAACCTCATGGACTACCGCACCGAGCCGCTGCGCATCGTCGTCGACGCCGCACGGCTGCTGGACTACTTCGGCTGGGACGAGCTCTACGACGCGGCCGCCGAGGCGATCGGTCAGGACATGGACCGTGCCACCGCGCCGTACGACACCAGCGCCCTGCACTGGTGCTACCGGCATGACGGCGCCGGCAACTTCGTGCCCGAAGATCCCGAGGGCGCCGACGCTCCGCCGTTCTCCTACGACGCCTGGTACGACAGCGCGGTCGCCGGCGGGCAGCCCCCCGCGGAGGCCGAACGGCTCCTAGCCCGGATCGAGGAGCAGGTCGCGCTCGAGGCCGAGCGCGGCTACTCCATGACCGGAGCGTGGATCATCAAGTCCGGCGTCGACCCCGCGGAGGTCCGGCGCCTCGAGGCCGCGCATGCTGCCGCCGAGGCGCCATACGACGCCCTCCTGGAGCGCCTCCGCGAGCTTCGGGCTGCCGACGTGACCGAGTACCGCCAGGCCGTCACCGCGGCGGTCAGGGCCGAGGCGCAGCGGCGCTACCCCGGCGTCGAGGTCGTCCTCGTCGACACCGCGCCTCCGGATGATCCGGGCAGCGCCGAGAGTTACGCCAGCGCGATCCTCGACGGCTATGCCGCCGAGGAGTCGGTCGAGGTGGCCGTGCTTCGCGACGCGGTGCTCAACACTCCGCTGCCCGGCGTCGGGATCGCGCCGTCGAACTACCCCGTCGCGTACGAGCGCTACTACACGATCGGGTCGACCGAGGCCGCGTCCGGCCGGCTCCCGCACCTTCGCGGTGGCGGCGACACCGCCGGGGAGGACCGATGAGGGAGGAGACGTTCGATCACGTCGTGGAGGCCTGCGATTCGCGCGATGCTCGTGAGATCGGCGGCCTGCTGGACCCGGCGGCGAACTACCTGCTCCTGGACACGCGGGCTCGGTACTCGCACACACTGGACGTCGCACGCTGGACCGCCAGCGTCAACTACACGACCGTCACCGTCGCGCTGCAGTTCGAGACGCCGTACGGCCGCATGCGCCGGGAGACGGCCGGTCACCCGCTTCGCCGCCTCGCGCGCAGGCTAGCTTTCGTTCGCACCTCGCGGGTGCCGTGGTGCGATGCTGGGCGGGTGAGAATCCCGATCGACGGGGACGTCGACCCGGCGCGCACCATCGCCGAGGCCCGCACCCAGATTCTTGACGACCTTCGCGGCCGCGCCTCACAGCGTCTGGCCCACGACAGATTCAGCGCCTACGTCGAGGAGAAGCATCGGTGACCGACAGCGAGATTGACACTCGGAAGACGAGTCAGCGCCGACGAGGGCCACTTCCTGCGCTCTGGTTGTCGGTGGCCTTCATCGTGGCGGCGTTCATCGCGCTGCCGTTCTCCAGGCAGGCGTTCGCCGTGCTCGCCGTGGTGTCGCTGTACATCAACGTGGGGGCCTACCTAGCGGTTTACCGGCGCTCCTCCCCGACGTACCAGAGGCTTCACCGCCTCGAGGCGCTCGCCTTCTGTGGGATCGCGGTCGTTGGTGCGGTGGGCGTCGTCGCGATCTTCTTCATCTGACGCCCCCGGCAGCAGTCGACCGAAGCTAGACGGCCAGCACGGCCGCGGGCTTCGGGCGACCCTGTGCTGCAGCGAAGATCTCCCACGCGCGGGCCACGCCTCCGGAACCGGGGAAGAGGTCATCGAGCGTGTCACCTCGGTGCGGGTCGGCGCCGAGCAGGTCGAAGATCCAGCGGCAGTAGGTCGCGGGCTTGGCTCCGACCACGCGCGCGGGATCGCTGCGCCGCGGCTGCGCGACGTAGATCAGCGAGTCGACGACCGCGGGCGGCTGTGCGGTTGAGACGTCGTCGACCACCGCGGCGGAGCCGTCGCGGCCACCAGGTGCGTAGCCGTCGCGTAGGACCTCGGTCGAGGCGTCGTCGACGGGCGCTCGGCCGACCGGGACGTAGATGACCGGCTCCCACGCGGTGAGCGGGTAGGGCGAGCGGGCGAAGCTCGCTGCACCGCGGTGCCATGCCGCGACGCGAACGCCGGCGGGGCAGATGCGCAGGACGTCGGGCAGCGCGCGGGCGGAGGTCGAGAGTGCCCAGCCGTCGTAGCGCGCGAGCTCGTCGACGAGCTGCTCGTGGTCGACCTCGCCGGCGAAGTCGGGGTGGTCTCGGTAGTAGCGGCTGGCGAGGTCCGGGTAGGGCGGGTCGGCGTAGGCGAGCCGCCGACCTCGACCGGCAGGCGCCGCCGTAGTGGGCAGGGCCGGCCGGTCGGCGTTGACCGCGGTGGTGAAGCGGTGTCGCGCCTGGCGGCAGCGCTTCGAGCACGTCACGGTGTCGCGACGTGCGGTCAGCGCGATCGGGCCCTTGCACCAGGCGCAGCGTCGCCCCGCGATGTTGGCCATGTAGCTCTCCGCTCTCCTCGTTGCGCTCGTCCAGTGCGGCTACCCGCGGCGCGGGCTGCGTCCGGGCTTGGGACCGTCGGGCCCACGGTTGACGCGCGCCTCGCCAGCCGCGGGCGCGGGCTGCGGAGCCTGCGGCGCTGGCCCGCGGGCGTGACCGGACGCCTCCCGTGCGGCGCGCGCGGCTTCGCTCAGCTCCGGGCCCCGCTCCCCCGACACCGGCGTCGATGCTGCATCGGCGCCGGGGTCGGCAGCGCGAGTGCCTACCCACGCCTCGAGGCGTCCCATAGCCGTGACGGCGTCACGGCGCAGGGACAGCGCACCGACGAGTTCGCCGCGCGCGGCCTTCGCGTCGGCGATCGCGTTGACGGTGCGCATGAGCTGCTGGAGGACGGCCAGCCAGCCCTGGTGCCGGTCGGTGCTCGTAGCGCGAACTGCGAGCTGGATATGGCGCGCGGCCAGCTCCATGTTGGACAGCCCGGCGGGGACCTTCGGAGGGGCCTGCGACGTCGCCTGGCGGTTGTAGTTGTCTGCGAGCCACTGCCGGGTCAAGACGTCGGAGGCACGTCCTGCGTCGACGCTGAAACCGGTCTCGCGGCCGTGCTCGTCGAGACCGCGGGGCGCGGCCGTGGCCACGACGGCGACCGTGCCAGCGGTCGCCGCGGCGACGTCGTTCCAGGCGTCGACCGCGGCGGGGTCGAGGTCCGCGAGGGCGTCGTTGACGGCCGCGAGCGCGACGGCGGCCTGGTCGAGCTGCGCGGGGGCATCGGTGGTCGTGACGCGCTTCTCCCCCGGCGCCTGCTCGGCCCATAGAGCGCGCGCGTACTCCCGGGACTCATCGGTCTCGCTGCGCCACCCGGGGCGCAGCTTGGACAGCGTGAGGTCGGGCGCGAGCGTCGAGGCCGAGAACCAGGTGCCGTCCTTGAACCGGATCTTGTAGCCGGTCACGACCTGCTGGTCGGTGCCCGGCTTCCAGCGCGCCGCGGCGATCTCCATGCGCGGGTTCTTGATGACGTTGTTGATGAAGCCGGCCTCGGTCGTCGCGTCGGTCGCGGCCGCCCGCAGGATCCGCTGAAGAAGCACGCGGTCGGGGGTCGCCGGTCCGTCTCCGCGGGCCGCGCGATCGCGCGCCATGTTGTGCTCGGCCGCAGTGAAGCTGCTCGGGCTCGGCGTGTTCGCGGCGCGGCCGGATTCGTGCAGCGGGGTGAGGTACGGCAGCTTCTCGAGCACGTCGCGGCGCACCTCCTGGGAGCGTCGGCCCGAGTTGTGCAGGTCGACCCGCGACCCGTCTCGGCGGGTCACGCAGACCACGATGTGGATGTGGTCGTTCCCGGGGTGCGTCGGGTCCTTCTTGCCGTCATCCCCGAGCTGGCGCGACGAGCGCCCATGGTGCACCGCGAACCACGAGCAGTCGGGTCGCCCGTCGACACCGGTGAAACCCATCTCCTCGACGTACTTGGTCGCGACCTCGTTCCACTGCTCATCAGTCAGGCCGGGGTCGTCGGGGTGCAGCGAGAGGGACGCGTGGAAGACGTGGTCCTGCTGGGCCGCGAGGTCGAAACGGACCGAGCCGTCGGCGCGGCCATC
Organism: Pimelobacter sp. 30-1; assembly: GCF_018831735.1. Lineage (NCBI taxonomy): Bacteria > Bacillati > Actinomycetota > Actinomycetes > Propionibacteriales > Nocardioidaceae > Pimelobacter > Pimelobacter sp. 30-1. Next base: position 52,036 of record NZ_NHTS01000018.1, on the reverse strand, counting down.
AGCCAGGCGTTCGGTGATGTTGCTGTGCAGGCCGTCGCGGGAGATGCCGCCTGCGCCGACGCCCGCGAGCGCGAGCTCGGGGGCGTACTGGCGTCGCCAGGACGCCTCGACAACGCGGCCCAGGTGCGTCGCCTCGCGCATCGACAACGCGGCACCGGACCACTCCCCCGCGAGTTCAGGAGACCCGGCGACCATCCGTTGGTTGGTGTGCTCGTTGGCCTTGCCCGGGCCGAAGAGATACCGGGTCAGGCCGGCGGCGTCCTTGCCGGTCTTGTGACAGCGAATGATCACTGGATGCCGTGACCGGGCAGGGAGTCGAGCAGACCGTTGAGGCGCGCGATCGTGTCCTCGAACAACTGCAGGCTGCCCGCGAGCTGGGCGGGCTCGTGAGAGCCGTCAGTGTTCAGCGAGCGCGCGACCTGGTTGAGGTTGTTGGCGGCGTTGGCGAGCAGGCGGCGAACGCCGAACAGCTCGTCCTCGATGATCGAGAGCTCGACGGCAGCCTGCGCGGATCCAGCGAACGCTGCACGCTCGTAGAAGCCGGGCACGCTGAGGCCGAGGTGCGACGCGGCAGCGTTGACGCGGGCCCATTCCTCGTCGGTGTGGCGGATGACCGTGCGGTTTGGTCGCGCACCGCCCTGGTTGCGCCGGCGCCGCGTCTTCGTTCGTCCTGCGGTCTTCTCCTCGCTCTTCTCAGCCATCGTCGATGCCACCTCTCCCCGCTTTTCAAGGCCGCGCGTCAGCGGCCTTCTCCCCGGTATGGGGCCCGTAAGGGCACCATACCGTACATCTTGCTCCCGCCGGAGGCCGTCGCGCACCAGCGCGACGTTCGCGTCGCTCGCCCGCAAAGCGGGGGGAGGCAGCGAGGAGGGGGGAGACCGGTGGCAGAGGTTGGCGTGAACGCCTACGCTGCACACCATGAGTGATGAGAACCGCACCGTCCGGGAGCGTGCACAGCTCCTCCTCGAGGAGCGCATGACGGCGATCGACGGCGTCGACAAGGCAGCAGCGGCCGCCGACGCGGCACGCGTCGCACTGGAGGAGGCCGAGCAGGAGCTGATCGCGGCGCTCGACGTCGCGACCGACGCCGGCTGGACCAGCAACGAACTGCGCCAGCTCGGCATCACGATCCCCGACCAGCCCAAGCGCAGCACGCGCCGGAAGTCGACCCGCAAGAGCACCGGCGGCCAGGGGCGTGGCACGGCTCCGGGCTCTGCAGGCGCGAGCAACCAAGGTCAGGACGGCGTCAGCCTGGCCGGCTAGGGACGCAGCAACGCCCCCGGGCTACTCCCTTGAGAGGAGCCCGGGGGCGTTGCTGTTGGCCTAGAGGATGAGGGCGATCATCACCCGTGAGTCGGGGGTGACCGACGGTAGATGGAGGGTCCGACTCTTCACGCGGTGATGGCGTCGGGGACGTGACCGCTGACCCAGGCGTCGTAGAACGGTGCGGGGTCGATCGCGTCGGCGTTGACGACGTCGCCGTCCGCGAGGAACACGCGTCCTGGTCCAGCTTGATCTGGCTCGTCGACGCGGTCGACGAGCGGCCCCACCCACATCGTCCGGATCGGACCCGCCAGGCTGTCGCGGCAGTCGCAGCAGACTCGCCAGCCGACAACCTCGGAGGCCGGACGGACGGCGGTCGCGACGCGCTGGTGCGTGTCGGCGTCGATCGCGAAGGCGACCACGACGTGGTTGGCCGGCTCCCCCAGGCCGGACACGTTGGCGCCTCGCGCGCCGTCGGCGAACTCGGGCAGGACGTAGCACTCGTGGGTGCCGTCGACGGTCTCCCAGCTCATCGGCTCCCTCCGTTCTTCGAGCGGTATCGGTCAGGGTTGGTCAGGCGGTGCCGCTGTCGCAGCACGGGCTGGAGCAGGGCGAGGGTGATGACGATCGCTCCGGCCATGATGATGCGGACCGACGTCTGGTCGCTGACGATGGCGACGATGGCCAGACCGGCGACGAGGGTGAGGCGCGTGCTGATGGTCCGGTCGAGCTGCATCACGCGCTGGCGGTCGGGCTCACTGAGTCCGGGGTACTTGTCCGCGGTCACTTCTCGTCCTTCGTCGCGCTGACGTGTGTCCAGTACGGCGCTGGGTCGGTGGCGATGCTGGCGCAGCCGCAGGCGCAGGCACGGGCGATCATCGGCACGCTGTGATTGGCGCACGTGGAGGCGTCGTGGCCGGCCTGACTGCACGGATCGCAGAGCATCGATCTGCCCTACTTCCTGAGCCGCGACGGCAGCGGACCGTCGATCACCACGAGGTCTCCGGCGGTGCGGTTCCTGGTGTCGTCGATCGCGGCCATGACCGCGTCGTAGCACCACGCCGACACGGACGTCGTGCGACGCAGCTCCTCCCGGTCGGCCGTCCGACCGGCCTCGACCGCGGCGCTGATCTCGGGCCGCACATCGATCTTGCGGAGCTTGCCCTTCACGCCACGGCTCTTCTCTCGGCGGGGCTGCGCGAGCTCGGCGCGCTGACCGGGCGTCCGCTTGGCGTGCGCAAGGATCGCCCGCGAGAGCCACTCCGAGAATGCAGCGGGGCCGTCGTGCTCGTAGAAGTCCGTGGCGAACGCTCGGCGCGCCAGCTCCAGGTCGTCGACGACAGGGAAGTACAGCCCGAGCGCGACCTTGCCTTGCTCGCGCGCGATCTCCGCGGTCGTCTTACGGCGCTTGCCCTCCAGGCCACGCTGCAGTGCATCGAGCCCACCGGGGTCAGCCACCGGTGCGTTGCCGCGGGCCTCGGCAGGCTTGTCGGACTTCTTCTCGTCCGTCGCGGCCGGCGTGGGAGTAGGTGCGGTCTCCGTGGGCGTCTCGGCCGCGGACGCCGGGTCGACCGGAGGTGCCGTCGCGGGAGTGCTCGCAGGCGCCTTGTGCCCCTGCTCGAGGTTGTCGGATGCCATGCGTCGGCGGTCACGGAGGGTCCCGCGCTTCGGGTTTGCCATTGGTCGGTCTCCTTCCTTCTTCAGCGGGTGGTGACGGCGGTGAGCGAGGGGGCGAGCACGGTCGCGAGCGCGACGGCGTAGTCCTGCGCCGCGGTCGAGTTCGGGCGGTACAGCCCGACGGGCAGGCCCGAGGTGTACCCGTCCTTGACATCGGTCGTGTGCCTGATCGGCACCGTCACCCGTCCGGGGTAGTCGACCTCGAGCATCTCCAGCACGTCCTTGGTGCTGCTGGTCTGCAAGAAGGCCATCGTGGGCACGAACCAGTGCACGCGCTGACCCGGGCGTAGCCGCGCGGCGACACGCTGCTCGACGAACGGCACGAGGTCGTCGGCGACGGCCTCGAAGGCCTCCGTGGCGCACTGCACCAGCGCGACCACGACGTCGGCGGCCACCAGGGCGGCGCGGACCAGGTTGTGCAGGCTTGGCGGGGTGTCGATGACGACATCGTCGTAGGCGTCGCCCAGGCGTGCGAGCTCGTCGGCGAGCAGGTGCACGGTCTCCGGGTCCGCGTCCCAGGCTGCGAGGTCACGGGTGCCGATGACGACGTCGGCGCCAGTGACCGCCGGGGCCGGTACGGCGGCCTCTGTGAGCGTCGCGTTGCCACGCAGCACGTCGTCGGTCACGGACTCAACCAGGGTGTCCAAGGTGATCCCGAGCCGCGCGGCGAAGTTGCCCTGCGGTTCGAAGTCGATCGCGAGCACTTTCCGGCCGGCGCTGGTCAAGACGAGCACCGCCTCGGCCGCGGATGTGGTCTTGCCGACTCCACCCTTGGGGCTGACGAAGGAGTAGATGGTCATGTGCGGTCCTGCTTTCGGTTGAGGATCGTCGGTCGGGGCCAGCGCCACGGCGGTTCGCGCCGTGTCCGAGGCGGTTGGTCGTCGATGGGGTTGCCGTCTTCACTGCAGGGCCGGCCTGGCGCGTAGACCTGCCAGCCCTCGCCGTCGTCGCTCACCTCAGCTTCGACGACCTCTACAGGCTCCGCGTCAGGGCTTCGCCGAGCGCCGTGCGTCTCCGCCGGCCCGCCGTCGCGGGTCGCGTGCCGGTCTTGACGGTCGCCGATCACGAGCGTGAATCGGGCCGGCTTCCGCGGCGGATCGATCGGGATCGCGCGGAACATGACGCCCCGGCGCGCAGGGAGCAAGTGCAGGCTGTAGCCGCGCTCAGCGATCGCGGCGGTCGTGCCACACATCTTCAGCTCGATCGCCAGCAACTCTGGCGTATTGCCGAGCCGCAGACCCATGACCATCTCCCCTCCCCCGGCGTCCACCAGACGGTGCACGGCAGAGGAGTAGTGCTCCATCTCCTGCTTGTATCGCTCGAGGTCCAGCTTCAACGCGCCTTCACGAGTGAAGGCTCCCGTCGTGACGTAACGGAACCCGAGCATGGCCACGAGGCAGATCGCGAACAGGACGGCCCCGATGGACCCCACCGCCACGAACTGCTCGAGGGCCTCCACGAGGCCCGGGGGCGGGCTGTCGCTCATGAGTCCTACTCCTTTCAGCGCACATCACTGAGCACCGAGGAGAGGGAGGGGCGCCAGCGCCATGCCCTGCGCCCCTCCCCCGATCCCATCGGTGTCAGTTGGACGGCGCAGCCCACGGGTCGGTCGCGGGGGTCTCGCCCTGGCCGTTCTTCGTGGCGGAGCCGGCGCCGAACTTGGTGCTGAGCCCGACCTCGCCGAACCGGTCGCTGACGAGCACGTAGGTGAAGAACTTCTCCTCGCCGTCCTTGGAGTAGGTCCGCGTCTCCTCGGCGCCGTGCACCAGGACCCGGGTGCCCTTCGTGACCGCGTCGGCCAGGTGCTCGGCCTGGCGGCCCATGACCTTGACGTTCTTGAACGTGGCAGGGGCGTCGACCCACTGGTCGTTGGCGTCCTTCGTGCGGCGGTTGATCGCCACGCGGAACTCCGCGACCGGCGTCCCCTTCTTCGAGGTGAAGGTCAGCTTGGGCTCGTCGGTCAGGTTGCCGGCGAAGGTGGTGATGTTGTCCATGATCTTGCTCCTTAGGGTGTGTGCTTTGTGATGTGTCTAGTTTAGCGCATCTAGCGTGAGAGTCAACGGGTTTCGCTGCGATTCTTGGATCTTTCCTGAGGCAAATTCGACCCGGCAGCAAGGCGGCCCGTCTCCCCTCTCCTCGGTGCCGGGCTTTAGGCGTTGACGCACCAAGAGGTCGGGCGGGAGCCGGGGTTCGCTACCCCTCTCCCGCCCGACCTCGGTCGGCTGCGGTTGCGCTTCGGGCTCAGGTCGTGAGCGTGTTGAACTGGTCCGATTCGTACGAGTGCGAGCAGTGACCGCACCACAGCCACTGCTCGCCGGAGTCGTCCATGTCGCGCTCCCAGCGCATCGGCATGCCGCACGTGGGGCAGGCCGAGTTGAGTCCCCGATAGTGGTGTAGCGCGGTCGCCGAGATCGTCACCGGCGTGTACGGCAGACGAAGACGCGGCCACCGCGTGATCCTTCGAGTTCACCTCTCACAGCACCCTCGAACGGAGTCATCACGATGACCGCACCACACATTGTCGACCCTGCTGGCCTGCTTGGTGAAGCTCTCGCCGAGGCGAGTCCGGATCTGATGCGGCAGCTGCTGCAAACGATGATCAACGCACTGTTGTCCGCCGATGCCGATGCGGTGGTCGGCGCCGAGTACGGTCGCCCGGATCCGGCCCGGACCGCGCAACGCAACGGCTACCGCCGCCGCCCGCTGGACACCAGGGTCGGCACGATCGACGTGGCGATCCCGAAGCTGCGCAAGGGCACCTACTTCCCCGAGTGGCTCCTCGAGCGCCGCAAGCGCTCGGAGTCCGCGCTGATCACCGTGGTCGCTGACTGCTACCTCGCCGGCGTGTCCACGCGGCGGATGGACAAGCTGGTCAAGACCCTGGGGATCGACTCCCTGTCCAAGTCCCAGGTGTCGCGGATGGCGGCCGAGCTCGATGAGCACGTCGAACAGTTCCGTCATCGCCCCCTCGACGCTGCGGGACCGTTCACGTTCGTCGCTGCTGACGCGTTGACGATGAAGGTCCGCGAAGGCGGCCGCGTCATCAACGCCGTCGTCTTGCTGGCCACCGGTGTCAACAGCGACGGGCACCGCGAGGTCCTGGGCATGCGGGTGGCTACCAGCGAGACCGGCGCAGCGTGGAACGAGTTCTTCGCCGACCTGGTCGCCCGCGGCCTGACCGGGGTCCGGCTCGTCACCTCAGACGCCCACCAAGGGCTGGTCGAAGCGGTCGCAGCGAACCTGCCCGGGGCGTCGTGGCAACGGTGTCGCACCCACTACGCAGCGAACCTCATGTCCGTGACACCCAAGAGCATGTGGCCGGCGGTCAAGGCGATGCTGCACTCGGTCTACGACCAGCCCGACAAACCATCAGTGCACGCCCAGTTCGACCGGCTCCTGGACTACGTCGACCAAAGGCTCCCCGAGGTCCACGACCACCTCGACGCCGCTCGCGCGGACATCCTCGCGTTCACCGGCTTCCCCAAGGACGTGTGGACCCAGATCTGGTCCAACAACCCCGCCGAGCGGCTCAACCGCGAGATCCGGAGACGCACCGACTCAGTCGGGATCTTCCCCACCCGCGACGCCATCGTCCGGCTCGTCGGCGCAGTCTTGGCCGAGCAGACCGACGAATGGGCCGAAGGCCGCCGCTACCTCGGACTCGACCTCCTCGCCCGCTGCCGCGTCAACCTCGTCCCCAACACCGACACCGAGATCGGAGCTGATCAACTACCCGCCCTGACCGCCTAACCCCCAAAGAAGGAACGCAGCGCTACACCACTACCGGGGACTTGACCGCAGGCCGGCCTCCAGCCGGCAGCTGCGAGCTGGTTCGCCAGGGGCGCGACGGCGTCCCAGTCGCTGGTGTCGATCGCCTCTGCGATCCGGGCGAGCAGGCCCGCGATCGCGTCTCGGACCTGGTCGCGGGCCTGCTCGTTCGCGGAGTCAGTCATGGCGATCAGACGATCTCGTGCGTGAGCCAGTCGTAGACCTCGTGCACCCCGCAGAAGGCTGCGGCCTGGTGCGCGCGGTGCTTCGACGCGAACAGGCTCGCGTGGGTCGCGCCGGGCGTGTCGACACAGTAGACGGGCTTGCCCTTCTCGATGAGGGCCTCGGCCTGCATGACGGTCAGTTCGTGGAGCCGGGGGTACTCCTTCGCGGCCTGGGGTGCGGCCTCCGCCTGTGCGGTCTTCGTCATCATGGCGTTTTCTCCTTGAGGTGTGCGCTTTGTGATATGTCTAGTTTAGCGCATATAGCGCACAGGTCAAAGTCCCTGAGCGGTTTGCTGGCAAGATCCTCCGATCCCTTGCCCCACGTGTCGCGCTCGGCCGCCACGGATCCGTCACCCCTGCACAGCACGGCGTCTCCCCTCTCCTCGGTGCCCACAGCTGGAGCATCGAGGAGAGGGGAGACGGTCGGGCCCCCACTCCCCCGGGTCAGTCGCCTCCCGCGGCTGCGTCATCTGTGCCGCCCGCGCTGTCCGTGTCGGCGCCGAGCTCCCAGCACCAGGCGCGCGAGCCGAGGTGATAGAGGCCGTCCTCGTCGGGCCCGTACTCCTCGACCGGCGCGTCCGCGAGCCACACCCGCAGGAGGCCGGCGCTCGTGACCTCGTACCGGAAGATCTCCGGGGTCAAGGCGATCGCCGCGTCGAGCACCTTGGTTGCGGAAGCCAGCGGCATTCGGACGATCAGCCATCCGTTCCAGTCGCTGTTCGCGGCGTACTGGCCCTCAACGACGGTTGCGCCCTCGTCGACCGTGATCCGGCCCTTGGTCCAGCCGAGGGCCTTCACTGCGCGCGCGTAGCGGTCGTCGCCTGCGGTGTTCGTGTCCATGGTTCCTGCTCCTTCGTAGGTGCGTGCTTTGTGATTTATCTAATTTAGCGCACATAGCGCGCGTTTGGCAATGCTCCTGGGGCGCTCGGTCGGGTGGCCGGTGAGGTCGGCGAGCCGTGGGGGCTAGGATTTGAGGTGCAGTCGCTCCAGATGAGCGTGCTGTGCTTTGTGATAGGAACGGGCGCCGCTCTTGAGCGGCGCCCGTTCCGCCTTCTGCGGGTCGCTAGGCGGCGTACGCCAGGGGCTCGATGACGGCGGCGATGATGTCGCGCGCGGCCGGCGGGGTGACCGCGTTCCCCGCGAGCTTGACCCGCTGGCGGCGGGTCCCCTCCCACATGTAGTCCGAGGGGAAGGCCATGCCTGCGGCGACCTCGTGGGGCTCGAGCATCCGGAACAGGCAGTCGTCGACCTGGGCCTGGGCGGCTTCGAGTTCGCCGGGCGTGATGATCGACTGCTGCGCGGTCGTGGTGAGAGTGCGCAGCGCCTCCCAGATCGGCGTGGTCATCTCGGCCCCGGGCCGGTCCTTGGTGCCGTTGTGACGGGTGACCAGGGCGTAGCGGTCGACCGTGGTGAGGGTGCCGACCGGGTCGGTGACCGGCTGGGAGGTGGTCGCGGTGCCGTAGTACGGCGTGAGCAGGGCGTCGTTGTTGCCCTCCGCGGTGATGGTCCGCAGCTCGCGGTCGACCGGGCGCGCGGAGTTCGCGATCGCGTGCTCGTGGCCGCCCATGAGGGACACGTGCAGCGGCGGCTGGACCAGCGCCATGTGCTCGCGCGTGGTCATGGTCCGGTGCGGGTCGGTGGCCGGTCGGGCCTCGTTGTTCCAGGTCCCGCCGGACGGGGTGAGGAGGGCAGTCTCTGACCGGGTGGTCTGGGTCCGGCCGGGCAGGTCGACCGGGCGGGCGTCCTTGCCGTCGCGGCCTTCGACCGGCACCGCGAGCGCGCGGGTCTGGGTGGCTGTGAGGGCTCGGAGCGGCTCGTCGACGGTCCAGGAGCGGTAGTAGCCGTTGGGGTCGCCGTACGCGCGGTGCTTGGGGTCAGCCGCGTCGTAGGTGTTCCCGGCCGCCTCGAGGTGGACAGGCGCCCAGTAGCGGGCGATGCCCGCGGCGATGCGTGCGCGGGTCTTGACCGCGAGCGGCTTCTTGCGGGCGCCGATCGGGGTTCCGGGGATCGACCAGTCGATCGCGGCGGCCGCGGGGAGCCAGCCGGGCTCGACGATGGTGCCGCACCCGTTCGCACCGCCGTGCACGTAGACGTACTGCTGGCGGTAGCGGCCGACGGTCTTGCCGTTCTTCCACGCCTGCTGGGACTCGATGACCTGGTCGCAGTTCGGGCAGTAGGCCCGAGGGCGGAGCACCTTGTCGAGGTTGGGCGCCTTGTCGCCTCGGCGCCAGCACACGACGTAGATGCGGTCGCGGGACTGCGGGGCCGGTGCTCCGTGCACCTGGGCGTGCATGCTGTTGAGCGAGACGACGCGGAAGTCGTAGCCGAGGTTGGCAAGGGACTTGCACCACAGGCGCCAGGCGGTCGCGTACTTGGCCTGGGTGGCGATGTCGACGACGTTCTCGATGACCATGGCGCGGTAGCGGTGGTGCTCGGCGAAGCGTAGGACGTCGAACATCAGGAGGCGGCTGCGCCGGATCGCGTCGAGCTCGGGGTCCTCGGGCTCTTCCTCGACCAGGTCGGGGTCGAGGAGGTCGAGCAGGTCCATCTCGCCGTCGAGCGGGACCTTGTCGTAGCGGCCGCCGGAGGCCTGCGACCACTTGGTGCACTCCGGGGAGGCCCACAAGACGTCGGTCTGGGGGAAGAAGCGGGGGTTCTCCTCGTGCAGGTCGACCGCTGCGTGGTCGGCCTCGGGGTGGTTGGCGTTGTGGACCTTGATCGCCAGGTCCCAGTGGTTGGCGGCCATGACCACGACGACGCCGGGGATCTGGCCCATGCCGGTTGAGGAGCCGCCACCACCGCAGAACATGTCGGTGACGGTCACTCCCCCACTGCTGGGCGCGACCAGGTTGTTGGTGGGCTTGGGCATCAGCATGCGACGGCCCTCCGCTCAGTGCGGGCGCGGCGGCGCCCGCCGCCCAGGTGGTCCTGGGCGGCGAACGTCACGGTCATCAGGGACGCCGGTCCGTGGCCCGGAGCATGTAGACGCCGGTGTCGATGTAGTGCTGCGAGGAGGCGGAGGTCTCGGTGTCGAACTCGACGCAGGCCGGGATCGCCTCAGGGTGGGCGTTGCCCTCGTTGGCGAGGATGAAGGTCCCCGCCCACTCCCGGCAGACCTGGACGAACCACAGCAGAGCGGCGTCCAGGTTGCTCGGGACCTTTCCGGTCGCCTTCAGGTCGTCGACGAGGATCAGGTGCTCGACCGGCTCGCCGTAGCCGCCGAGGGAGATCTCGATCGGGTCGTGGAGGTTGCCCGACCAGGCGCACGCCATGTCGCCGTCGGCGATGTAGTACTCCAGGCCGGGAGTTCCGTCGCAGTGCCGGCTGTCGTAGCCGAGGATCTTGCTGGGAGTGGTTGCCATGGTCTTGCCCCTTTGCGGTCTGTGCTTTGTGATGTATCTAGTTTAGCGTGACTAGCGTGAGGGTGCAATAGGGATCAGCAACTTTATTTTATGTAATTTAGCGCGACTAGTTCGGACGGGGAGGCTTGTTCGCGCGGGCGCCGCCCGTCTCCCCTCTCCTCGATGCCGGGTTTGTCTGGCATAGCGGCCTGAGCGGGACTAGCGCGGGGCGGCCCGCGGGCCCGGGCGCGACGGCGGGTCATTGGGGGCCGCGCGCCCGGGCCTGTGGTTCAGAAGAGGGTCAGGTCTCCCCCGCCCCTGGCGGTGATGTAGACGTCGCCGCGCCCGTCGTCCTCCCAGCCGTACATTCGGAAGGTCTCGACCTCCCACGGCAGCGGCTCATCGGTCATGGCCTCAGCGAGGGCCCGCTCGGCTTCCTCGAGGTGGGCGTTGCAGACGAACGCGTGCAGGCCCTTGAACCGGTCTCCGTCGAGGAGCACAGTGACCAGGTGCCAGCCGGTCCTCGGGCGCAGCGGGTTGCCGTCGCAACCGGCGGCGCGGCAGAGCAGGCCGCCGCGTCCGCCGGTGCGGCTGACGTCGATCGTCACAGCCACTCGAAGCTCTGGCCGATCAGCGCCTCGTCGCTGGCCTCCACGATGGTCAGGAAGTAGCACCAGTCCCCCGTGGTCTGACCGGTTCCCGTCAAGGCGAACAGGTGGTCGTCGAACCAGTTCTGGCGGTCCCCCGCGCTCGCTCCGCGAGGCAGGGCGGGCACCGTCGCGGTCTCGTAGGCGAGAACCTCCTCGCCCTGGGCGCTGTAGTTCTCGATCCTGACCTTGAGGGTCACGGTGGCCTCGGTCGTCTCGGCGGTCTGCGTGGTGGTCATGCTTCCTCCTGATGGTGTGATGTTTCTGTGCTTTGTGATATGTCTAGTTTAGCGTGACTAGCGCGTTGGGTCTAGAGTTCACGCCCGGAAATGTTCGACCTTTTGTATCCCGAAACCTGAGGTTTTGTGATACGATTGCGTCATGGCGATCAGGTGGACAGACAGTGCTGACAAGCACGGCGTCCCCCGTGACGAGGCGTTGTACGCGGTGATGAATCACCACTACCTCGTCCCTGAGTTCGATGAGCCACGGGTGGGGGAGCGGCGGCCCGATCTGTACATCGGTCCGGCGAGCCTCGGTGGGCCGATGTTGGAGGTCATGCTCACCCGTACCCCACCGCGGGACCTGGAGATCTTTCACGTCATGCCGCTGCGGGAGAAGACCCTGAAGCGGGCCGAGGAAGCCGTAAGGAGTGATGACGACGATGACTAACAAGAGGCAGATGCGCGCTGAGGCTGAGCGCCTGGATCGCGAGCGCTCTGCGCTGGCCGCGAAGGTCGGCGCTGACGACTACGAGCTTCCCGCCGATGTGGTGGTGCACGAGGGGACGGCGCAGACCCGCGCCGCCGCGCGCGCGATGCTGCTCGAGGCGGCCGGGACCGACGAGGAGCGCGACCTGATCCGTAGCGTCGGCGGCCGTCCGGCGCTCGATCCTGAGGGAAAGGCGTCGGTGTCGTGGCGGCTGCGGGTTCCGCCGATGCTCGATGAGCGGTTCCTCGCCCTGGTCGAGGAGGAGGGTCGTCCCTTCTCCGCCGTGCTCCGCTCGGCGGCCGAGGAGTACATCGCTACGCACTCCAAGACGCGCTGACCGCCGTCGGTCGGGTGGCGCGCTCAGCACCGCCCGGCCTCGGCCGGCTCCCCTCTCCTCGGCGCCTTCTTCGCATCAGCCCGCTAGTAGCGCATGGTCAGACCGTTGCGCTATTCCCGCTAAACGGGATAGGCGAGCGCTACGAGGGTGCTGACGCCTACGACGCCCCCGGCGCACCCCGTCGGGGATCAACGGGCTATCTCAGATAGACCGGCTAAACCGGCTAAACCGGCTAGACACGGATGCGCAGGTCAGCCGGCGGCGATGACGACGGCGTCCAGCTCGCGCTGGAGGAGTTCGACGCAGCTGGTGTCGTCGGTCCATCGCGTTGGGGCTGGCGGGGGTGGATGTTCGGCTTGTGGTGGGGGAGCGGTGCGTCGGGCGATCCAGGCCGGGTCGAGGAGACCGTGGTCGACGAGCCAGGTCCACCAGGCGCGGCGCTCGTCGCGGTAGCGCTGGATCTGGGCGCGGACGGCCTCGTCGATGCCGAAGAGTTCGGCCAGGTGAGCCAGCGAGGCATCGCCGAGGGTCCAGCCGCCGTCGACGCGGGTCGCGAGGCCCCATGCGGCGAGGGCCTGGAGCGCTTCGTAGGTCGCGGACGGGCTCAGGCGGGCCCGGGCGGCAATGTCGCGGCCGCCGGCGGGCTCGTCGAGCTGCTCGAGGACGTCGTAGACGAACGCGGCCGCTCGGCCGAGTTCGCGGAAGGCGGCTCGGATGCCGTGGATGCGGCCGCGTCGCCAGGGCTTTGCCGCGCAGGCGGGGGCGAGCAGCGGTGGGATGCGCAGGGCGACGACGTGGGCGTGGATGCCGCGGCCGTTCTGGACGTGGTCGAGCAAGGCTCGGTCGCTGGGTTCGTTGAGGAGTTGGCGCAGGAGCCTGCTGACGGTGCCGTTGTCGGTGTCGGCGCCAATCGCGAGGCTGCGGTTCCCTACGTCGAGCTCGACGGTGCCCTTGCTGAGCGCTAGCGCGGCGAAGGTGTACAGGACGGCTCTGGCCGTGAGGTCGCTGGTCGGTTGGCTCAGCAGCTCGACTGCCGCCAGCCATTCGCGGACGAACCGCTCGACCTGGGACCGAGTCATCGTGCTGTTGCTGGCCTCCTGTGCCCGCGCGCGCTGTGTCTTACGACCGCTAGTGGTGGTTGTGCGGACACGGCTCTCCTGCGGGGCGTGGAAGGCACGTTTGTCGCGCTCTGAGCGCCGCTGGCGTCGGCGGCGCTCGTGGTCGACGGCCTTGCGCCAGTCGCGGCGCAGGGCGCCGTGGCGCTGCTGGTCGCTGTAGCGCGCGTAGAGGCCGGCCAGGCCGCGCCAGGTGCCGTCGTGGAGGCGGCGTACGACGTCGCCGAACTCCCAGCCGGCGGCGACGCAGGACCAGATGAGGCGCTGGCGGACGTCGGAGTCGGTGGCGGGCCTGCCGTCGGCGCGGCGGTACTCCTCGGGGTCGTACTCGCCGGTGCGTGCGATGTGCTGGTAGTCGGCGGCGGGCTCGGTCCAGCCGCGGAGCGGCTCGAGCTGTTCCTCGCCTGCCGCGTCCGCGGGGGAGTGGGGGACCGAAGCCGGTGAGGAGAGGGGAGATCTCGCCCTTTTGCTGTGGCGACGCGTAGCGGTGCCGGCGGCCTCGTGTGTTTCGTGGGTGTCAGCACCCTCGTAGCGCTCGCCTATCCCGTTTAGCGGGAATAGCGCAACAGTCTGACCATGCGCGGCTAGCGCTGTGGTGCGGGCGGTGTCGGGGGGCTGAGATAGCGCGTCGTTCTCGGCGGCTGTGGTCGAGGTGTCGCGGCTGGCCACCTGCGACGTGTCGCGCTCGGCCGACCGCGACACGTCGCGCGCCGCCTCAGCAGCTTCGAGCACGGTGTGGGCGAAGGCGTGCCACGCGGTGTCGTCGTTGGGGGCGTCGAGAGCGGCTTCTGCGGCCTCGATGGGTCCGTCGAGGACCTGGTGGCCACCGCGACGGTGCCAGGCGCCCGGAGGGCGGATGCAGCCGTCCGTGAGGCCCCGCATCGGCATCGCGTCGACGGTGGCGAACAGCTCCTCGAGCGCGACCGCGACCTGGCGGGCCTCGAAGTAGGAGACCGGCGTGCGCAGCGGCACGTACAGGTGCCGGCCACCGCTGACGGAGCGGTCGGAGAAGCGGGCGCTGAGGCCCGCGTCGTCCATGAGGGCCTCGATGGCGGCCAGGTCCTCGTCGACGCCGTCGACGCCGTCGACGCCGGCGTCGACGACGGTGCCGGCGGTGGCCTTGCTGGAGTCGAGGTCGACCACGAAGACCGGTGCGCAGCCGCGCTGGTCGTACAGCAGCACCGCGGCGACCTGCGAGGGCAGCTCCGGGGTGACGTCGCGCTCGCCTCGGCGCGCGAACGTCCTGCCGGTGCGCGAGACGCGCATGCGGCCGTTGGCAGCGAGGCGTACGGCGACGCGTTCCCAGGCTTCGCGGGCCGCCTCGACGGCGGGGTCGACGGGGCGGCTCACCGCGCGCTCCGGAGGAAACCAAAAAATTTCGATCCGAGCGCGTGGGGGAGTGCCGCAAAACGGGCAGAGTCGTCTACTGTAGGCAGCACGAAGCGACCTTTCTGTGAGTCGGCATAGCCGCCTCGTTCATCTCCTTGGCAAGTGGAGCGTGAAGGTTTAAGAGCTTCAGCGAAGGCGACCGGGGCAACGGTCGCCTTTCGCGTTTTCGGGGCACTGCCCCGAGTCACGTCATCCGGTCAGCGGCAGCTCCGGGTGCGCGTGCACATCGCGGGGGTCCGCGATGTCGTAGTTGATGTCCTGGGCCGCGAGAACCAAGAGGTAATCGCTGACCGATCGGAAGCCTTTGCGCTTCGCGACGGCCTTGACAGCTTCACCCATGTCTTCAGGGACACGGGTCCCGAGAAGGACACGTTCTCCACGGTGCGGCTGGGGCATGTCGCCCATCCTTGCGGACGTAACTGTTACAGAAGCGGATTTGGGGGAGGCTTGGGCGTGTCGCTCGGCTCAGGTTGGGGCCGCGCGCAGACTGCTGTACCTCGCCGACCGTGGTTGCGCCGGCTCGCTCGGGCTCGCTGCGGGTCGGTGATGGCCGCCGTGAAGAAGCCGCTCATCGAAGGTAGGGAACCCATGCAAAGATCGAGGGGACCGGGAGGACCGAGGGGTGGCGCGTGGCGGGAGCGGATGGCGATGAGCAGCTGGCGTTCGATCTCTGGGGCACCCCCGAGTCGGCCGCGGACGATCGAGTCCAGCGGGTCGACCGGTCCCGGCGACCGTCGCGGGCGCCTGCGCCGCGACCGCCGGCGGCTGGTGTCCGAGCGGGAGATCAAGAGGCTCTCGACCTATTTGCGGCGGATGGCGGAGAAGAGGAACTCGTCGATGAACCGGTACGGGCTGCTGGCGCAGGCGCACTGGAGGACCCACGCTCCGACGCGGTACGCAGCGCTGGAGGATCCGGCGGCGTACTTCACGACGCTGGGGGAGACGGTGGCCGCTCAGGTAGCGTCGACGCAGGATCGGCTGGAGCAGGGGCTGCCGGCGGAGCTGGAGTACCTGGACCGGGTCGCGCAGCTTCGGACGCTCCAGCGGCAGGCCGAGGAACTGGTCCTGACGGACCTGGTCTACTCGGTGACGGCGGAACCGTCGAGCCGGGCCGAAGAGCTGGAGACGCTGCTGGGGCTGCTGCCCTCGCCGGCGATGCTCGAGGAGCAGCTCGCCCGGCTGACGGCGGAGGCGACCGAGGAAGCCGAGCGGGAGGGGTGGAGCCAGCCGCTGCTCAGCGAGGAGCAGGAGGAGCAGCAGGATCGGCTTCTGGCGCTGCTGCAGCTGGTGCGGCTGGACCGCGACCCGGCGCAGATGAGCGAGGCGGAGCTGAGCGAGCGGATTCAGGCGCTGGCTCCGTTCCTGCCGCCGGAGAGCGCCGCGACCGAGGCGTAGCCCTCGGGCCGGTCTTCCGGCCGCACGCGCAGAGCCAGCTCGCGCCGTCGGGCGCGAAGGCGCGGTTCGCGGCGAACGTGGCCGCGATCGCGACGTCGCGCCAGATCGAGGCCGCAGCGCGGCCGGCGACGGCCGAGGAACAGCAGGTGCTGGCTCGGTGGTCGTCGTGGGGTGCGATCCCGCAGGTCTTCGACGACGAGCGCCCCGAGTGGGCGGCGGAGCGTGAAGAGCTGAGAGGTCTGCTCGACGAGCAGGCCTACGACGCGGCGCGACGCACGACGATCAACGCTCACTACACCGATGCGTCCTACGTCGACCAGATGTGGATCACGCTGCGCGATCTTGGGTTCGACGGCGGAGACGTGCTCGAACCGGGCTGTGGATCGGGGACGTTCATCGGCATGGCGCCCGAGACAGCGCGCATGGTGGGCGTCGAGCTGGACCCGACGACGGCGGCGATCGCACGCGGGTTGTACCCGCAGGCCGACATCCGCACGGAGTCGTTCGCTGAGACCCGGTTCCCGCGCGGGCACTTCGACGCGGTGATCGGGAACGTCCCGTTCGCCGACGTCGCGCTGTACGACCCGCGCCATAACGCCGGCGGGCACTCGATGCACAACCACTTCATCATCAAGTCGCTGGCCATGACCCGCCCCGGCGGGATGGTCGCGGTCGTGACGAGCAGCTTCACGATGGATGCCACCAACCCTGCGGCGCGCCGGGAGATGAACGCGATGGCCGACCTCGTCGGCGCCGTCCGCCTCCCCTCGGGTGCCCACCGTCGGGCCGCCGGTACCGAGGCGGTCACCGACATCCTCATCTTCCAGCGTCGCGCGGACGGCGTCCCGCCGCGCGACCTGCTGTGGGAGACGGTCGGCCCGCGTCAGGTCGAGGGACCTGAGGGCCCGGTCATGGTCCGGGTCAACAACTACTTCGACGAGCACCCCGATCACCTCCTGGGCACCCTGCGGGTCGGCACCGGCATGTACGGCGGCGAGACCGTGCACGTGGTCAGCAGCGACCTGGGTGCGCTCGAAGGGCAACTGGCTCTCGCCCTGTCCGACGTCGTGTCCCGTGCCCGCGAGCGCGGGCAGGGATTCAGCGAGGAGAGGGAGGAGCAGGCGCTCGAGCGGGCCGAGGCGGTCTCGCAGCTCACGGACCTGTGGGACGGCACGATCGTCGCGGACCCCGCGACGGCGGGATTCCAGGTCGCCCACGGCGGCCGCCTGGAGCCGCTCGCGGTGCCCAAGACGCAGGCGGCCGAGCTGCGGCTCCTGCTGGAGCTGCGCGACGGCGCCCGCGGCGTGCTAGAGGCCGAGGCCCGCGACGCCGAGGACACCTCGGCGCTGGCCGAGCAGCGGTCGGCTCTGCGCAGCAGGTACGACGCCTACGTCGAGAAGTACGGCCCGCTGAACCGGTACGCGCTGCGCGGCACGGGTCGCTACGAGCCGGTCACGGACCCCGAGACCGGCGCCGCGGTGATCGACCCGGCTACCGGCGAGGCCGAGCGCGGGGCTGAGGTGATGGCCCGGATCACCCCACGCTCGATGGTCACCTTCCGCCAGGACCCGCACAGCGCGCTCGTGCGGGCGCTGGAGCGGTTCGACGAAGAGACCCAGACGAGCACGCCGTCCTCGTTGCTCGTGCAGCGCGTGGGCGCCCCGCGGCCGGTCCAGCAGGGCGCCGAGACGCCCTCCGAGGCGATCGCGCTCTCGCTCGACCAGACCGGTCGGGTCGAGCTGCCGCTGGTCGCACGCCTCCTCGGCGTCGACGAGACAGAGGCCCGCGCCCGGCTCGGCGACCTGGTCTACGACGACCCCAAGAGCGGGCAGCTCGTGCACGCCCCGGAGTACCTCTCCGGCGACGTCCGGGCCAAGCTCGACGCCGCGATCGAGGCGGCCGCCGTCGACGACCGGTTCCAGGTCAACGTCGACGCTCTGCGCGAGGTGCTGCCCGACCCGATCGGCGTCGACGAGATCGAGGCTCGCCTCGGCGCGGTCTGGATCAGCGCCGAGCTGCACCAACAGTTCCTGGCCGAGCTGCTCGACGACTCCACCGTGCGGGTCGAGAACCCGCTGCCAGGGGAGTGGGAGGTCCGCGGCCAGCGAGCGGGCATCCGCGCGACCAACGACTGGGGCACCGGCCGGCGGCCGGCGACCGACCTTGCCCAGGCACTCATGGAGCAGAAGCGGGTCGAGGTCGCCGACGAGGTCGAGGGGCCCGATGGGCGCAAGCGGCGGGTCATCAACCCCGTCGAGACCACCGCGGCGCAGGAGAAGGCCGACGCCCTGCAAGAGCGGTTCGGCGAATGGGTCTGGGAAGACCCTCAACGAGCCAGCGAGCTCGCGGAGATCTACAACCGACGGTTCAACTCGATCCGCCTGCGCGACTACTCCTCGGCCGGTGACTACCTGACGCTGCCCGGCCTGACCGCCTCGATCCAGCTCCGCGATCATCAGCGGGCCGCGGTCGCGCGGATGATCGCAGAGCCCTCGGTGGGGCTCTTCCACCAGGTCGGCGCGGGCAAGACCCTGGAGATGATCTGCGGCGCCACCGAGATGAAGCGGATGGGCCTGGTCTCCAAGCCCGCCGTCGTGGTGCCCAACCACATGCTCGAGCAGTTCTCGCGCGAGTGGCTGCAGGCCTACCCCCGCGCGCGGGTGCTCGCCGCGTCGACGGCGGACCTGACCGGCGACAAGCGCCGGCTCTTCGTCGCCCGGGCGGCCGCGAACGACTGGGACGCGATCATCTTGACCCAGGGCGCGTTCAAGAAGATCGGCCTCTCGGCCGACTTCGAGTCCGAGTACATCGCCCGTCAGCTCAGCGAGCTGCGCACCGGCCTGGACGCGGCCAAGGGCGCGGACAGCATGAGCGTCAAGCGCATCGAGAAGAAGATCCTGGCCGTCGAGGAGCGGCACAAGAAGGCGCTCGCGATGCCGCGCGACCCGGGCGTGAACTTCCAAGACGCCGGCATCGACTACCTCGTAGTCGACGAGGCGCACATGTACAAGAACCTGGCCACCGTCTCGAACATGCGCGACGCCGCGATCGAGGGCTCTCAGCAGGCCACCGACTTGCACATGAAGCTGGAGTACCTGCGCGGCAAGCACGGGGACCGGGTCGCGACGATGGCCACGGCGACGCCGCTGGCGAACTCGGTGACCGAGGCCTACGTCATGCAGCGCTACCTGCGCCCCGACCTCCTCGAGGCCGCCGGCGTGACGTCGTTCGACGGCTGGGCAGCCACGTTCGGCTCCCAGGTGACCGAGATGGAGATGGGCCCGGCCGGCGGGTTCCGCCTCAAGACCCGGTTCGCGAAGTTCCAG
This sequence comes from Pimelobacter sp. 30-1, assembly GCF_018831735.1. Lineage (NCBI taxonomy): Bacteria > Bacillati > Actinomycetota > Actinomycetes > Propionibacteriales > Nocardioidaceae > Pimelobacter > Pimelobacter sp. 30-1. Next base: position 32,843 of record NZ_NHTS01000018.1, on the reverse strand, counting down.
AACGTCCCCGAGATGCTGCGCATGTGGCACGTCTTCGCCGACGTCAAGACGGCCGAGGATCTCAACCTCCCGGTGCCCGAGCTGGCGCCACGAGCCAGCGACGGCAAGCGCGACATCGAGACCGTCGTCCTCCAGCCCACCCCCGAGCTGGAGGACTACATCGCCGAGATCGCCGATCGGGCCGAGAAGGTCGCCAGCAAGGCGGTGAGCGCGGCCGAGGACAACATGCTCCTCATCTCCACCGACGGCCGCAAGGCCGCGCTGGACCTCCGGCTGGTCGACCAGGACGCTCGCCAGTCCGGGACGGTCAAGCTCGATGCGGTCGCCAACAAGATCCTCACCCGCTGGGAGGCGACCCGCGACAACGTGTACCTCGACGAGGTCACCGGACAGCCGAGCGAGATCCGCGGCGGGATGCAGATGGTGTTCTGCGACCTCGGTACGCCGAACGCCACGCGCTGGGACGCCTACAACGAGCTGCGCGCGAAGCTGATCGATGGCGGGATGCCACCCGACGGCATCAGGTTCATCCACGACGCGAAGAACGACGCCGCCAAGGCGCGGCTGTTCGCCTCCGCGCGCAGCGGCCACGTCGCGGTCCTTATCGGGTCGACCGGCAAGATGGGCGTGGGCACCAACGTCCAGGCGCGGCTGACCGACCTGCACCACATCGACTGCCCGTGGCGCCCCGCCGACCTCGAGCAACGCGACGGTCGCGGCATCCGCCAGGGCAACCAGAACGCCGAAGTCGGCATGTTCCGCTACGTCGTCGAGCGCTCCTTCGACGCCTACTCGTGGCAGACCGTGGGGCGCAAGGCGACCTTCATCGCCCAGGTGATGCGCGGCCGGCTCGACACCCGCGAGATCGAGGACATCGGCGACACCGCCCTCTCGGCGGCCGAGGCGAAGGCTCTCGCCTCAGGCAACCCGCTCGTGCTGGAGAAGGCCAGCGCGGATGCCGCGTACCAGAAGCTGCGCCGCCAGGAGGTCGCCTTCCACCGCGCACAGGCCGCCCTGCGCCAGACCCGGCACAGCGCCGAGGCGCGTATCGAGCGCCGCGAAGGCGAGGTGGCTGCGCTGCGCACCGCAGCCGGGCGGACCATCGACACCACCGGCGAGGCGTTCACGATGAGGGTCGCCGGACACCTGGCGACCACTCGGCCCGACGCGGCCGCCTCGATCGCCGCGTGGGCCACACGCAACCAGCCCGTCATCTTGGCGACCTCCCGCCACGACGAGCCACTAGCGCTCGGCACCCTCGGCGGCCACGAAGTCACCGTCACCGGCGACCGCTCGCTGCTGGGCAGCGACCACATGGTGATGGTCGGGCTCCGCGACGTCCCCGGCTCCGAGCACCGTACGTCCCTGCGTGAGCTCCAGAGCGCCAGCGTGGGCACCATCCGCGCCATCGAGAACAAGGCCGTCGCGATCGAGCGCCGGATCGGCACCTACGAGGCGGAGATCGCGGAGGCACACCGCACCGTCGCCGACGTCGACAGCAAAATCGGTCGCCCCTTCCCGCACGCCGGGGACCTGGCGACTGCCCGAGCACGCGTCGAGGAGGTCGACGCGGCTCTTGCCGCCCAGGCCGCACCACCAGAGCCCGCGCAGGCGGCACCATCCGCCCCTGGCGCCGGCGGGGCCGAGCTGAGCCCTGCTGCCCGTGCAGCGCTCGAGGCATCGGGGCATGGTCGCCGCCCGACCGGGAGCACCATCAGCCAGGCCGCCCCAACCGACCCAACGCAGCGCACGGCATCCGGTGACCCTGCCGACGCGCGCGTGAGCCGCGCTCCAGAGAACCCACGCCCGCACGGCCGGCCCCTGGGCCGCTGACCACCCACAACACCAGTCCGCTACACCCGCTAGACCCGACATGCCCGCTACGCCCGCTAAACGAGAAAGCAGAAGCAGACACTTAGCCGCGCGGCGCTCCCCCCCTCTCCTCGCTGCGGGGTTAGGTTCTAGCCTCCGGCGATCGGACTCGCAGCGCCACGTGGCCGGCGCAGCGACGGTGGCGCGCCGCTCCAGTTCGGGTCCACCGGGACCAGGATCAGCTCGTTGCGGCGGAAGCGCCCGAACTTCCACTGGCTCTCGGCGTAGGTGTCGTCGCGGTAGAAGACCAGCGCACGACCCTTGCGGTCCGAGGGATGCGGCAGCTCGACGATCACGCCGCGGTGCGGCTTCAGCCGCCCAATGCTCGGGATGAGCACGAACACGATGTCGTCGTAGGGCCGCCACGCGTCGCGCTTCGGAGGGTTGGCAGCCACGCCACCACGATAGAACACATGTTCGATGAGGCGGAGAGACAGCGACGATGCAGGGACCCTAGGACGAGGGGGCGTCGGCCTGACCCGGCGTGCGCGGCTCTTCGCCGGCGACGAACTTCTTGAGCTCGTCGACGAGGAAGTTGAGGCGCTCCTCATCGACGGCGTAGATACCCGCACGGCGCCCGCGGCTCTCGGGTCGTCCGACGACGACGCCGGCGTCAATGAGGATGCGCGTGTTCGCGGAGACGATCGGGGCAGTGAGGCCAAGCGCGCGGACCGCGTCGACCTGGGAGCCGGGGTTGAGCCGATAGTGCCGGATGAGCGCGGCGAGGGCCTGCGAACCCAGAACCCGCAGCGCGACCTCGACACTCACAGGGAGCGGAGGGTCGGGGCGGACAACGACGGGCACGGCGTCATTGTGCCGTTGAGCGAATCCGCGTAAGGACCAAGGCTCTTTCTAGTCTTTAACACAAGAATGATGGTACCTTGACTTGCCCGTTTCGCCAGGAGGTGTCGAGGCCCGGCGAAGCGGGGGACGGGCTGGAGTTCGCAGGAACGGGTCGCCTATGGGGGAGGCCTTGAACTGCAAGGAACCAGCACGGGGCGCCGGCGCCACGCGCTGCGCCAGGTGGGGCCGGACGACGAAAGGGATTGGATCCCCTGGACGTCGTCCGGCCGCACTTCCAGGGCTGAAGAAGAGGGGGTAATGACACCCGTGCTCATTACGCAGATCACTGTGCGAGATGGATCACGGGCGGCATTCGGGGGTCAAACGAACAGGAACGGTGGCAAGTCGTGACAAGTTCACTTAGGTTGGTTCGCGTGAATCACACGCGGAGGATTTCGGGAGCAGGCAGCGTCGCGATCGCTGTTCTGCTGGGCCTGGTGATGAGCGCGCTCGTCAGCGCGGTAGCGCCGGCGCGTGCTGCTGCGGAGACGACGGCGTGCGCGCAGACAGCGTCGGTGACCACAGTCAAGGGCCTGTCGTGGGCTGTGAACTCCTACCCCGAGCGGCTGCGGTTCAAGGTGCGCAAGGTCGGGCGGATGTTCAAGGTCCGCGCGACCGCGACGGTCCGCGTCTCGACCACGGGTTCCTACAAGGTCACCGGTGTGGTCGACCGTTGCGCCGGCGGCGTCTCGGCGCCGGAGACGGTGACGCTGACGATGCGTCCCGAGGCGGCGCGCTCGGTCGCGAAGAGCGCTGTCGCCAAGCACCGCAAGGCGGCGCGGGCGAAGAAGACGGCCCGCAAGAACGCCGTGACGTCGGCGCGCGTTGAGGGCCGCACTCTGACCATCCGTGCGCTCGACGCGGCCGCGCGCGCGAACGCGCAGCGCGAGCTGTCGAAGCTGCTCGGCGCCCAGGTCAACAAGGCCGCGATCCGCGCCGCGGTGCTCGCCGAGATCAACGCGCGCCGAGCGGGGGAGAGCCTCGCGGCCTTCCAGACCCTCTCGGCAGCGGAGCCGCTGGCGGACGATTGGGCTGAGACGACCAAGGACGGTCCGTACGGACACGACAGCGACCCAGTCACGGGATACAAGGCTGATCTGGCTGGGCTCGGCTGCAACCCGCCGCTGAGCGGGTATTCGCCGGGCCACCTGGAGGCCTTGCACTACGGCGCATCGGGGTCAGCGACCCAGATCGCCACCTGGGTAGTCGACTCCTGGATGGATTCGCCGGGCCACCGCGGCATCCTCATGTCGCCCTCGATGAAGTGGGCTGGTGTTGGACTCGCATTCAGCACCGAGAGCGAGATCTGGGCGGTCGTGCTTCGTACAACGAACGAGGACTGCACGAACGTCGCGGGCTAGCCCCGCACGTCGTCCCCAAAAGAGACTCCTCGTCCGTCGCACCAGGCGGCAGATGAGGTCGACCTGACGTCGGGGCAACGAAACGCTTCGCTGCGACGTCATGTCGGAAAACTGAAGAACCCCCGCCACCCGAGATCAAAGCTTGCAGGCAGGAACTCAGGTGGCGGGGTCCATCCCCTATGAGAGGACCCGAATAGTGTTCCACCTTCACCCCCCGCCGCGCCTCACCTGGCGCAATGCGGTCCAGACGGTCGTCGGCGTGCTGACCACGGCGCTGACCCTGGCGCTGGTGCTGAGCGGCCTCGCGGTCGCGAACGCACCCGCCGCTGGGGCAGCGACGGCGACGGTGAACGCGGCCGCGAAGACGGCAGCCAAGACGGTCAAGGCGGCGTCGAAGGCGGTCGGGCCGGTCGCCCGGGCGGCGGCACCGAAGTCGGCGTGTCGTCCCTACGACCCGAACTTGCGCAACGGTGTGTGCGTGAGGTTCGCCGACGGCCGCGTGACGTGGCTGGGCAACCTGACGAACCCGAAGGGTCGGATCTTCTTCTGCATCGACAAGGGCAAGGACTCGCGCCTGCCCGCGTCGGCGCCGATCAAGTCGACCAAGGACCTCAAGAGTCAGTACGGCAAGGCGATCCGCAAGCAGGAGCGCGCCGCGCTCAACTACGTGATCCTCGAGTACGCCACGGGCGCCGGGGACACGGACGCGGCTGCCATCCACTACCTGATCCGCCTGGTCATGTCGGACACCAAGGGCCAGCTGCCCGGCAACCTGCGCGTCGGTGACGAGGTCCCCGGCCAGGGCGCCGTCCCGGACGCCGTGATCAAGCGTGCGCGGGTGATGTGGAACAAGGCGTCGGCCTACTACGGCCCCTGGACGCTCCAGCTCACCGGCAGCACCGCTGACATCAAGGTCGGCCAGACCCGGACCCTGCAGGCCTCGGTCGTCTCGGCGGCGGGCAAGCGTGTCCCGGGCGCGAAGATCACCCTCGCCTACAACGACCGCGTCTCCGGTCCCACCACGGTGACGAGCCTCGGCGACCGGAATGTTCCGGTGACCATCACCGCCCGCAAGGCCGGCACGCTCGCGATCAACGGCTCGATCGTCGGGCCCGCCGGCGAGGGCAAGCTGTTCGACCCGCCCAACAATGGCATCCAGCGCGGCTGGATCGCGCAGAAGGAGTCCGACACCGCACAGCTGCGTCTCTCGGGCGAAGTCCGGTTCGGCGAGCCCGTGGTCTTCACCGTCACCTCGAGCAAGCTCGTCGAGCCGGGCGAGGAGTTCTTTGACAACGTTCACATCGAGAACCTCCCGGCCGGCGTCACGACGACGGCGACCGCGCGTCTCTACGGCCGCTACGAGGCGCAGCCGACGGCGACCGACTGTCAGCCTGCTCAGCTCGCCAAGACCGTCACCTTCCCGGTGAACGGGTCGGGCGACTACAAGACCCCGAAGGTCTCCGTCTCCGAGGAGGGCTACTACACCTGGGTGATCACGCTCGCCGCGACGGCCGACACTATCGCGGTCACCACGCCGTGCGGCATCGTCCAGGAGACCACCCTGGTCTCGCACCCGCTGCTCGCCGTCACGGCATCGACGCAGATCTCCGCGCAGCGCAGCCGCGCCGGCGACAAGATCTACGACACCATCAAGCTGAGCGTGCCGGAGCACGACGAGCCGCTGACCCAGGACCTGAAGGGCGAGTGGACCGTGTTCGGTCCGGTCGCCCCGATCAACGGGTCTTGCGAGGGTGTCAGCTACGCCAACGCTGGCGTGCTGGCGACGGCTCCCTTCACCGTTGCTGCCGGTGACATCGTCGATGGCCACGAGCTGAAGACGCCGGAGGTGCTCGTCCCGGCCGCGGGCTGCTTCTCCTACGGCGAGGAGATCTTCGCCAACGACGAGATCGCGCCGTACTCGCACCCGGTCGGTCAGGTCTCGCAGACCACGCTCGCGGACAAGAACAAGCCGACGATCGCCACGCAGGTCTCGGCGCAGAAGATCCTCGTGGGCGGTACGACGTTCGACACCATCATGGTCTCGGGCCTCCTGCCCGGGCAGACGGTCGAGATCATGTACACCAAGTACGGTCCGGTCGACGCCGTCAACGGCAAGTGCGACCTGCCCGCCTCGGCGTGGGTCGACGCACCGGTCTTCGACGAGGGCTCCGTCATCGCGACCGGCAACGGTCCGATCACCACCCCGGTGAGCAAGCCGGTCCAGGCGCGCGGCTGCTACTCCTACGGTGAGCGGCTGATCGGCAACGACGTCGTCGAGAACGTCGAGCACCCGGTCGGCCACGTCACCCAGACCACGCTCGCTGACAAGGCCGCCCCGGCGGTCAAGACCTTGGTCTCGCGCCAGATCGCCTTCACCGGCGGCCGCCTGCACGACACGGTGTGGGTCACCGGCCTGCTGCCGGGCGTCCAGGTCCGCGTCTACTGGACCCTGTACGGCCCGATGAAGCCGGTCAACGGCTCCTGCAAGGCCGTCAACTGGGACCGGCCCAAGGCGCGCGCCAAGGTCGTCGACAAGGGCTCGTTCATCGCGTCGAAGAACGGCAAGTACAAGACGCGGGTCTCGAAGAAGCTCAAGAAGGCCGGCTGCTACACCTACGGCGAGTCGGTCAACGAGTCGACGACGAACTACCCGCACGAGCACAAGCCGGGCAAGAAGTCGCAGACGTCGCTGGTGAAGAAGCCGCGTCGTCCCGACATCCCGACGGGCCCGGCCGGGTTCGGCCGCAGCGTGGTGGCCAAGACCGTCGGCGCCTACCACCCGTTCTGAGGTAGGAGCTGATGAACCGCAGCCTCATGTACCGGGTCTGGTCCCGGGTTCGGCTGGCCCTCGGTCGTGGGGTTGCGCTCTCGGGGGTTATGGGGGTGGTCGGGGTGGTCGTCAGCCTGGTGCTGGCGGCCGCTCCGGCCCCCGCCGGGGCCCTCACCCCACCCACGTCGACCGTTCAGACGACCGCCGATCCGCTTGCTCCGCGGTCCTCCGTCTCCTCGGTGCTGAACATTCCGATGCTTCGGACGCGCGCCTCGGTGCGCACGGTCGGCATGCGAGCTGGCGCCGTTGCGGTGCCGGCCGATGTGAGCGTCGTGGGCCGCTGGCGCGGCTCGCGCCCGTGGTCTGCGAAGTCCGGCTCGAGCATCCTGGTCGCCCACGTCGCCGACGGCGCTGGGCGTCCGGGGGCGTTCGCCTCGATCGAGCGCCTGCGCAAGGGCGCGCGGATCGTGTGGACGGTCGGCGGCGAGCGGAAGGTCTTCCGGGTCGTCGCGAAGACCTTCACCAAGCGCACCGCGAGCCTGCCCGAGCGGATCTGGCGCCACGACGGGCCGCGCACGATCAGCCTCGTCTCGTGCGCCCGCAAGCGGGTCTACGCCTCGGGGTTCTACCACTACACGCACAACGTCACGGTCACTGCCCGGCTGGTCAGCGGTCGGTGACGTAGCAGGAGGAGAGGCGACCATGGCGACACGGATCCCCGCCGGCGTGCGGCGCGCGACGCGTCCCTACGCGGGCGCCGCGATCGTCGCGGGCGCGGCGGGGCTGGCGAAGTCCGCTGGCGCTCCCGCGCCGGTCGTGGGCGTCATGATCGTCGTTCCCCTGCTCGCCATGGCAGCGGTGCTGCTGTGGAGGCGGTACTCGTCATGAGCGCAGCCGCCATGAACGTCCCGGGGCGTCCCCAACCCTCATGCCCCGGGCGATCGGCCAGGTGGACACGTCCGATTGGACCTCCGTGCGATCCCCTCATCGCGCGTCGAGGTCGCTCCAGGCGCAATGTCCCCGGCCACCAGGCGCCGCCGAGCGTTGCCCAGCTCGGCGGCGCCACCCACCATCACGCTTCCCGACAGGCATCGGCGAGAGGGCTCGACATGCCAGGTCGAGCCAGATTCCGCGGAAATCGGCGATACGTTCGCGCGCTCACAGGCTTACAGTGCCTCCCACTGGTCTTGGCGGTCCCCGTCAGGGCAGGAACGAAGGATCTCGGGATGAACCAACGGGCTTGCGCCCCTGGGATGCGCGCTACCCCCAGGGCGGTCGCACTATGAGCGATCACCACAGCGACGGCCAGCGCAGCGAGCCGCTGGTCCGCATCGAGCTCGACGGCGACGCCGTGCGGGTCAACGGCGACCTGGTCAGCCATGACGGCAGCCGGTCACTGCACGAGGTCGGCATCGAGGCGGCCGCTGAGCGGTTCGCGCAGCCGCTGCAGCGCCCGGTCGTCGCGATCGCGGTTGACGCGACGGGGCGCATCGAGCTCGTCATCCACCCGGACGGCTCCACGAGCGACTTCAGGGTCCTCGAGGACCCGGAGCCCGTGGCACCGGCGTCGGCGCAGGCGGGATCGGCTGAGGCAGCTCTCCCGGACGCGGCCGAGATGGTCGACCACCAGAGCACCGAGGAGAAGGGCGACGTCGCTGAGGCGGCCGCCGTCGACGGTGAGCATGCGCCGACGGCGACGGCGCCCGCTGTCGCGGTACCTGTCGATCCTGGTCATGGTCGCCGCCGTTCCTCGGGCCGGGTCGTCGCAGCGGTCGTGGTCGTGATGCTGGCGGCTCTGACAACCGGGGGCGCGGTCCTGCTCACCGGGGGAGCGGACGGCGAGCCAGCCCGCGCTGGCACCAAGACGCCGACCTCGGCACCGTCGTCCTCAGCCCCAACCTCCGCACCAACCTCGGCACCAACGCAGGAGCCGACCGCGGCTCCGCCGGTGGCTGTGCAGAAGCCGAAAGTGCGGGCGCGCGGAGGCGTGAACCGGATCGAGCTGAAGATCACCGCGCGGCAACGTCCTGCGCGTGCCGTGGTCGTGATCGATCCCGCAGGACCGCGCACGTCGGTGCGGCGGGTGATCACGCTCACCGAGCGGTGGACGACGTTCACGCTGAGCAAGCTCCCTGCCGGCCGGACGACGTGGACGGTCCGAGTCGTCGGCGCGGAGCCGGTGACCGGGACTGTTCGTGTGACCGCTCCGCCGCGTTCGAGCGGCGGCACCTCGTCGGGCTCGTCGGGAAGCACCGGATCGTCCGGGAGCTCGAGCGGAGGGACGACCGGCTCGGGAACCTCGGGCGGCGGCACGGGCTCCGGTGGCGGCTCAGGCGGTGGCAAGAAGCCGCGGGGCCCGAAGGGCATCAACGACAACCCACCGCCGGGACCGCGGCCATGAGACGGCACGCCGGCACAGAACATGCAGATCGAGGGCCCACGCGTGGCCCCTGGGGGAAGGAAGAACCGATGACGAATGCACTGAGCAACCCGGACACGGAGGGGCAGAAGCAGGCCCGCACACTGGTCCTCGTCGGCGCGCTGGCAGCGATCACGGGCGTCTTGGCATGGCACGCCGCGAACACGTTGTGGGCGGGGCGTCGACCCGACGAGCTGGATTCAACGGCCTTCCTGCGGGTCGTGGTCGCGACGATGCTTCTCCCCACGGCGGCCGTCGTCCTGATCGGAGTCGGGCAGGGCATGGTGCTGCTGGGGCTGCTGCGCTGGTGGGTGATGCCGCGCAACAGAGGTCCGTGGCAGCTCACGATGGCTGGGCTCGCCGCGCTGGTCTCGCTGACGGTCGTGACGCAGGGCGTCACGATGGCTGAGGCCGAGGCCGCAGCCGGCGGCCGGTGGGCCGGCTACTCCATCAAGACCACCAAGTACGCCGACTCCTCCTGGATCGGCGGCCGCAGCATGGGCGGCCAGCACGTCTACCGGCTGGAGCCGCGCAAGCTCAACGTGAAGTCCAAGTATCGACCGGCAGTCCCGGTCTCCGACCTCAACGGGTCGGCCGCGAAGCCCTCGGCGCGCAACACCAGCGTCGCCGCGTGCGTGCTCGCGACCTACGGCAACCTCAAGGACCGTATCCAGGCGGCCGCGGTCGACGCCGTCACCTACCACCTCCTCAGGGGTGGGAAGTGGCGGATCTCCAAGGCTCGCGGCGCGGCGCGGATCCGTCAGGCCGGGCAGAGCAAGTACGTCCGCTCCTACGCGAAGTCGATGCTGGCGGCCTGCGCCAAGACGGCCGGCCCGTACCGAGTCAGCATGACCTCGACGACCGCCGCGGTCGGATCGGCCACGAGGGTGACCTACACGATCAAGTCCGCCTCGGGGCTCGGCCTGGCCAACGTGCCAGTGACGTTCAGCTACGGCGGCGCGACGCCAGTCGAGTACACCAACAGCGAGGGCACCGCGACGGCCAACTTCGACGTGACGCAGTCGGGGATCACGACCGCGACCGCCCGCGCTGACCGGGTCCCGGAGTGGCGCCTGCTCGTCCGCGCGCCCAAGAACAAGCGCGCTTCTGCCGTCGCCGTCGCGGGCCGGCTGACCGCCATCGCCTCGAGCACCTCGGTGCGGGCGTCGGGTTCGCAGTCGGTGAGCGTCGCCAACGCCGCCTCGGCCCTGCGGGTCGGCCAGCTCCTCGGTGGCTCGTACACGATCGCGGGCGGCTCCGGGACTCGGAGCGTGACGCGCTCGTACTACGGCCCCTTCGACACCTCGGCGAGCAACTGCAGCTCCCCGCGGCCCTACACCTCGTCGACGTCGACCAGCACGAACGGCCGATACTCCCTGCCGTCCTGGCTCCCTCCGAAGTCGGGCTACTACCGTGCGGGAGTCGCGGTCGGCGGCAACGACCTCAGCACCGCCGCGTCCACGTGTGGGACGCCGGTGCGGGTGATCAAGCAGGCGGCGATCGCCCAGGACCGGCCAGCCGGCCGCAGCCGCCAGGTCAAGATCGGCGAGGGCTTCAACGTCACCGTCAAGGTGAGCGGGTTCGACCGGGCCGAGGGCCACACCGTGGTCTCGCGGCTCTACGGACCGTTCGCGAGCAAGGACAACGCCCGCTGCACCGAGGCCAAGCGGGTCGCGAGCAAGAACCAGAGCCGCAACGTCTCGGGCAACGGCGACTACACGATGGGCAAGGCCGTGATCACGGCCAAGGCCAACACAGGCTGGTACGTGTGGCAGACCACTCTCTCCTCCGGCGACCTGATCGCCGGAGGGACGTCGAGCTGCGGCGTCCTCTACGAGGTCGTGCGCTGATGTCCGGCACCGCGGGTCCTGAGGTGTTCGCCGTTCTCAACGAGAACGCCGCGACCCTCACCACCTCCGAGGGGAGCGAGGAGTGCTCGGCCACGACTCACGCAGACCTCGAGGTCGAAGTGATGCGGATGCTGCTCGACGAGGCTGAGCGTGCTGGCCGCCCGGTCCACATCCGGATCGAGGGTGGCGAGGTTCCTGCGGAGTTCCTGCTCGCACCTGATGGCGCCGTGACTGCGGCTCCCCAGGAGCCGGTCGTCGATGTTCCGGCGCTGCCTGATGCGGACGTGGTCAATCCGTGGTTGGCGGCAGGGCAGGCCGTTCACCGCCGGCTGGCCGAGGGGGCCGACGGCGCCGCGACCGGGAGCTGACGGGGGAACCGCTCGTGGTTGATCTCGGGGAAGCAAGCAAGGGGAGGGGAGAGAGTCGTGGTTGAGGGAGCCGCGCTGGGCATTCCGCGCTCAGCGACGCGATGCCTCCGCGGCCGCCGGGCCGATACGCACGTGGCGCACCTGGCCTCGCGGGTGTCGTGGTCGACCGGCCTCAACGACGCGTCGCGCAGGTCCTCCGCGCAGCCGTCGCCGCCGACTATCGCTCCCCTCCTCTCCTCACTGCTGGTCTTTGCCGCGTGTGGACGTCGCAGCCTCGGATCGGCGGTGACCCATGGCGAAGCCTGAGCTGTCGGTTGCCGAGCAGCCCGACGAGTTCGACCCGACGACGGTGCCGATGTACCCCATGCTGCGTGCGGAGATCCGCGACACCGACGACGGCGAGTACGTCGGCCTGGTCGACGACGAGATCGTCGCCTCCGACCTCGACCTCGAGCCAGTGCGGGCAGCGATCGTGGCCAAGGCCGCGACCATCGCCGGCCGCCGGCTCGGCGAGATCCGGTCGACCAAGGCGGTGCGGGTGCGCGTTCAGGCCCCCGACGGCGAGGTGTTCCAGACCGTGGTCACCGCCGACGAGAAGGTCTACGACGTCACCGCAGCGCCCACGGGTACGACGTCGTCGGGGCCGACGGGAGGCACTGGCATCGCCAAGCCCGCCAAGTCGGGCAAGTCGAGCAAGCGCAGCAAGCCCGGAAAGGGCCGGGCGATTCAGACGCCGGATGGTGACCGCGACGCGAAGCGCGGCATCCATCCGATCGTGCTGCTGGTCTTCGGTCCCCCGGTGCTGCTGGTGTCGTTCATGGTCTGGATCCTGTTTCTGCGCGGCTCCGAGGAGACCGCCGCGGTGAAGGCACCGGCCGCCCGGCAGCTCCCGGTGGTCGCGCCGGCGGGCTACGCGCCCGTCGCGACGTGGGCGGTCAAGCTCGGCTCGCTGTCTGGCGCGACCAGCGGCAGTGTCGCTGCCGACGCTGAGCGGGTGTACGCCGCGGGCGGCTCGGGGGACCGGATCAAGGCGTACGAGGCGGACACGGGCATCAAGGCGTGGGATCACGACCTGGGGTCGTCGATCACTACGGGGCCGCTGCTGACCACGATCGAGGACCGTCCGGCCGTGGTCGTGGCGACGTCGTCGTCGCTCGTTGCGCTCGACCCGGCCGACGGTGACGAGGTCGGCGAGTGGAAGCTCGACACGGCGTCGGGCGGTCAGATCAGGGTCACCGCGACGGGTCCGGTCGTGATTGGCCGGTCGAACCACGCACAGATCGTCGTCGACGGCGAGCTCGTCGACCGGGTCATGCCCGCCGGCGCGCTGCCTGTCGCGCCCGGGCCTGAGGGCTCGCTGATCGCCGTCTCCCATGACCGCGTATACGTCTCGACCTCCGGCAGAGTCTCCGGAGCAGGCGCCAGCATCGAGCCGGGTGCGGCCGGCCAGGTGTCCGTCGCTGGCTGGACCGGCGAGCGCCTGATCCTGGCCTACGCCGCACCGGCGCCGACCACAACGTCGGCGACGGCGTCGACGTCGTCGAGCAGCGCGGGCATCGTCCTCGCCGGGTACGACGTACCCACGAGCGGTGGCGACGACGGCACCTGGGCCCGCCGCTGGGTCAGCAAGCCGCTGGCGTCCGGGACGGGCACCACGACGGCGGGTGCCCAGCTTCCCCTGGTGGCGGGTCCGTCGGGAGCGTGGGGCCTCTATGTCTCGACCGTGGTTGCTCTGACCGACGGCGCGACGCACGAGATCGAGGGCTGGACGACCGTCTCTGTGGGCGACGAGATCGCCTTCGGCACCTCCGGGAACGAAGTGCTGTCCGCGGGCCCGGATGGGCTCGGCGGGCGCTCCGATCCCGGGCAGGCCTCGGTCACCGTCACCGCTCCCCAGGCGGTTGTGCGGTCCTCGGCCTACCTGGTCACCAACGGCGGCGAGCCGGACGTGTGGCTGTACGCGCTCACGCCTGCTGAGGGCGGTGGGCGATGAAGGCCTTCATCGCGTCCATGATCGCGTTCCCGGTCGGGTTCCTGATCCTGCTGGTGATCCCGATCGTCGGCGGTGCCGACTACACGCCCCCGGCGAGCGCGTGCTCGCCGACGGGCGGGTCGTCGCTGCAGGTCAAGGACGGCGAGGTCGCGCCGTGGGGGCCCTACAACGCCGAGCAGATGACGAACGCCGCGATCATCGTGCGCGTCGGTGCGCAGCGGAACATCCCGCCTCGAGGTCAGCAGATCGCGCTGATGACGGCGATCGACGAGTCCGGCCTGATCCCGAAGAAGCAGCACGGGATGAGCCCCACCAACCCCGAGACGGCGTGGGGGCTGTTCCAGCAGACCCCGAAGTACGGCTGGGGGACGCTCGAGCAGGTGATGGACCCGGTCTACGCGACCAACGCCTTCTACAGCCGTCTGGTGAAGGTCAAGGGCTGGGCGACGATGAACCCGCCCACGCTCGCGGCCCACGCGGTGCAGCGCAACCGTGACCCCTACGTCTACCAGCAGTTCTGGGACGACGCTGCGGCCCTGCTGCAGCACCTCACCGGCGGCAAGCGCGTAGGAGGCACGGGCGTCGCGCGGCCGGTGGCAGCGACGGTCGACCTGCCCACCTCGGCTCGCACCGCAGCGACGGCGGAGAAGGACGCGAAGGACCTCGGCCGAATCCGGGTGGTCCAGGCCAACATCAAGTACAACCTGCCGCGCGGCAGCTTCAACTCTGACCTGTCCAAGGTCGTTGCTCAGGCACCGGACTTCATCTCGCTCAACGAGCAGGGTCTGCGCTCGGACGCCCAGATCACGCCGGCGGGCTACGCGCTGCAGCGCAACCAGCCGCCGGCTGGGCTCCGATCGGCCAGGGCGGAGTTCCGCTCCACGGCCGTGCTCTGGCGCACCGACCGCTGGCGCAAGGTCGCCGGCGGGGCCGTCGTGCTCGTCGAGGACGGCCCGCGCAAGACCGACCGCGGTCGGGCAGCGACCTGGGCGACGCTTGCCAACGCCGACGGAGCGGTCGTGTCCGTCGTGTCAATGCACCAGATGGTCAACCCGGCACACATTGGTCCCAACGTGCCGCTGCGGCGTCAGCTCTTCGCGAAGGGCATGGACCGTGGCGTGGCGCTGATCAACGAGCTGAAGGGCTCGGGCCCGGTCATCACGATGGGCGACTTCAACTCCCAGTACCGGGCCAACGACCCGTGGGGGCCGCGAGCCAAGCTCGGATTGGCGGGCCTGAAGCCTAGCTTTGACGTCTTGGGGCCAGTCTCCACTCACGACGGCGGCGGGATCATCGACTACGTCTTTGTTCCGGCCGACGCGCGGGTGGTCGCGCAGCGGACCATCTCGCTGATCAGTGACCACCACGGCGTCCTGGTCGACGTCGACGCCCTGGCCGGTGGATCGGCGCCGCTGCCGGCGGTCTACTGCGACACCGCGGGCGCCTCGACCGACAACGGCGGCGGCGGGTTCGTCGTCAACGCTGCGGTGAAGCGCGTCGGGCCCTACGACCAGGCCGAGCTGATCGCCCGGGCGAAGCGGTTCGCTGCCGGTGGCGGGGGCTGGTTCCGGCGGTGCCAGAACTTCGTGGCGCAGCTCGCTGGACGCCCGAACTCGGGCTACGAGTCGGCCGCCACGGCGATGGCCACGTTCCGCGCAAACGGCGTGTTCCACGACGCCAACAGTGTCGACGGTCACGCGCCCCCGATCGGGGCCTGGCTCTACTACACGAACGCCGGCAACCCGTACGGCCACGTCGTGACCTATCTCGGCAACGGCCAGGTGGCCGGCACCGACACCTGGCGCAAGGACTACGTCGACGTCGGGCCCGCCTCGGACATCACCGACGGCCGTTGGCACCTGACCTACGAGGGCTGGGCGGTGCCGTGGGCGACGTCCGGCAACGACGTGCCGGTCAAGGCGCCCCTCGCGGGCCGTGCCGCACCGGTCAACGCCGGCATCCTGCAAGGAGCAGCCCGATGACGCACGGACCTTCTCCTCTCTCCTCGGCGCCTCGTGCTGTCCTGGTCGTGGTCGTGGCGGCGATCCCGCTGGGCTCGATCGTCGTGATCGTGGGCGGGCTCGTGTCGAACTGGTGGGTCACCGTTCCCGGAGTAGCGCTCATGATCGGCGGCTACGCCGGATTCTGCTGGTTCCGCCGCCGACCGACCAGCGCGGCCGACCTGCTCTTCGGGTGGGTGGCTGACCCTCGCCCGGCACCCCGTGACGTCGTCGACCGACCGAGCGAGGAGGAGGAGGGAGCATGAGCGCACTGAGCACGGTGCTGGCCGAGGGCCGGCGCACGTTCATCGTCTTGGGGGTCGGACTCGTCGCGGTCTGCGTCGTCGTGCTGTTCGCGACCGGAGTGCTCGGCGGCGACAACGATCGCGGCGACGAGACACCCGGCGCCAGGCCGGGCGCCAGCTCGTCGACGCCGAGTACGGCTCCCGAGGGCGCCGAGGAGACCGACCCGGTCGCGTTCGGCGAGGCCGTGTGGGAGGCGTTCTACGGGCACGCCAGCGCGGGCATGGGCTACGAGCAGTGGTGGGCCGAGCTGGAGCCGCTGCTGTCGCCTGCAGCGGCCGGCGTGCACATCTACGACGACCCTCGAACCTTCCCGACGGTGAAGGTGACCGGCGAGATCTCCGAGGCGCCGGTTGCGCCGTACACCGAGGGCGTGACCGCGGAGGTCTACGTCCCCACCAACGAGGGCCGCTACTCGCTGTTCCTGGTACGCACCAGCGAGACAGCGCCGTGGCGGCTCGAGCACATCGGCTTCCCGAAGGGAGCGCAGTGATGATCGACGATCCCTCCGAGAGCGCGACGGCACGCGAGCACTGGGCGAGGGTGGCCGCGAACGTGGCCGCTGAGCGCGTCGCGGCTGCCGCTGAGCACGCGTCGACGGAGGCGCCGGAGGACGTCGAGCTCGACGAGATCTCCTCGGCGCCGTCGCGGTCGGCTGAGACGGAGGCGGTGGCCGGGTCCAAGCGGCGGTTCTTCTCCCGCTCGAACCCGGACACCGCGACGGCGCCCGCGGCAGCGGGAGTGAACCCGCTGTTGGCCGAGCCAGGCGGGGCGGCACGTCGCGCCGCAAGCGGACGTGGTGAGGACGACGACGAGCTGGAGGCCGCCGACGAAGGCGGCAGCGGCCTGAGCAGGCTCGGCCTGGGGCACGTGACGGGTCCTGCGATCCCTCCTCCGGCACCGACCCCGCTCAACCCAGCGCTCCGGGTGCCCGGGACCTGGCCACCGGTCAGGCCAGCCTCCGGCGAGCACCTGGTGCAGGTCGTCGGCCTGCACGGTGGTGCGGGGACGTCGACCATGGCAGCCCTACTCGGTCCAAAGGCACTGGACTGCGGGGTCGGCCTGGACAACGTCGTCGACGTGACGATCCCGGTCCTGTTCGTGACGCGCAGCCACGCTCGAGGGCTCGACCTTGCGCGGCGCGCTGGTCAGCAGTTCGCCGCCCGCAACCTCGAGCCGCTACGGGTCCTTGGGCTGTGCGTGGTGCAAGACGCACCGACGCTGTCCAAGGGCCTGGCCCGGGCGCTGCGCTCCGTTGAGCGGTCGCTACCGAACTGCTGGACCCTGCCCTGGGACGAAGACCTTCGACACGACCCCGCTCTACCGCCGGCGGCCGACCGTGGGCGCATCGCCCGCGACGTGCGGCGCATCCTGCGCAAGGCAGCGCGCCTGCGCGATCGCGACGACGGCGACGCCGAGCAGCCCACCGGTTCGCAGAACTACTGACACCCCCGACACCCCCGCCTCAACTCGAAACGAAAGGGTCCGAAATGACTCAGATCACCGCACTCGCAGCCAACCTCGTCCCGATGGTCCTCCCGCCGGGCATGGAGAAGCTCAGCGTCCTCGGCGCATGGACGACCGGCATCGTCGCCTTCCTCCTGTTCATCGCCTTCCTGGTCTCCATCGGCATGACCGGCTGGGGGGCCCTCAGCCGTGGCCACTTCGAGGGCGGCAAGGCCTCCGTCATCATCCTGATGTGCGCGATCGTGCTCGGCTCGGCCACCGCGATCTTCACGACCTTCGCCGTCATCGGCTAAGGGCGGGCCAGGCGCCAACAACTTCTCTCTGCCCGCCCGAACTAGGGAGCAACGCACGTGAGCAACGACAGTGGCGAGACGAACGGACGACTCGGATCCTTCTTCGACCGCAACCCGTGGTGGTGGGTCGCAGCCGTGGTCGTGATCATCATCCCCCTCGGCCTGGTGCTGATCCTCGTGCTGCCCTCGTCCAAGGACGACCCGGCACGAACCGGCGGCCCCGACCCCGCGCCGCCGCCTGCCCCCCTCTCCTCACCAGCCCCCAACCCCAGCGACGGCGGAACCGCCGCGACCGGCTGGAACGACCTGGGTTGCAACGGAACCAAGGGGTCCACCGAGACCCCGACGCTGCCGCCGAAAGCGACCTGGGAGCCGGTCGGCGCCGCGGTCGCGCCCAGCTCTGCCGACTACGGACCCTCGGAAGTCAGCGGCTTCGTGCGAACGTGCTACCAGCACAGCCCGACGGGCGCGCTCTTCGCAGCGCTCAACATCGTGTCGGCGATCGCGGCCGCACCTAGCGCCGAACGAACCGCTGTCATTGAGGCCGGCATGACAGCCGGGGAGTACCGCGACGAGGCGCTCTCCGCTCCGCCGGGGGAGCTGGGCTGGAAGATCGCCGCGTTCCACGTCGAAGGCTGCAGTGCGGAGCGCTGCAACCTTGTCCTGGTCGTCTCGGCGAAGGGTTCCTTCGGCACGCTGAATGTCCCGCTCATCTGGGCTGCCGGTGACTGGCGTGTTGACGGTACGCGCAACGCCGGCGGCGGTGGACTTGAGTCCGTCCCGCCGGGCTACGTCAGCTGGGGGGCGTAGCGATGTCGTGTGGCATTACGGATCCGCTCGCCTGCCCGGGTGAGCTCCTAGGTGGAGCGGCGGAGAGCGTTGCGGCGAGTGCGGCGGACTCGTTCTTTCAGTTGATCGCGGATGGGGCTCGTGACGTGCTCGAGGCCGTGGCGACGTTTTGGATCAAGGTGCCGTCGCCGGAGGTGGCGTCGGGGTCGGGGCAGAGCTGGACCGGCAACGAAACGATCACCTCGGTGCAGGGGTGGCTGGGACCGGTGGCGTTCCTGGTGTTCCTCATGAGCCTGTCGGGGGCGCTGCTGAAGATCGCCTTCGACACCCGGCGCGCGGGGGAGGGGGCGCGGGGGATCGGACGGTCGCTGGTGGTCACGCTGGCGTGCGGGTTGCCGGTTCTGGCGATCACGATGCTGTGCATCCAGGCGGGCGATGAGTTCTCGCCGTGGGTGCTCGAGCGGGCATCCGGCGAGGAGACCTCTAAGGGCTTCTCGTCGATCTTCGCGTCGGCGATTCTGGGGCCGAAGTCGGCGGCGCCGGCGCCGGCGGGGTCGCTCCTGATCCTCTACATCTTCGCGATCATCGCGAGCCTGATGCAGTGCCTGTTCATGGTGGTGCGGGGCGCGGCGGTCATCGTGCTGCTTTCGTTTGCCCAGACCGTCGCGGCGGGCACCGCGACGGAGGAAGGGTGGATGCGGTTCAAGAAGGTCGTGGCGCTCTTGGTCGGATTCGTGCTCTACAAGCCGGCCGCCGCGGTGATCTACGGCGTCGGACTGAAGTTGATGTCGGAAGGGGCTACGACGTCGGACCAGCTGATCAACGCCATCTACGGCTTCACGGTCATCGTGATGGCGGTGCTCGCGCTGCCGGCGCTGCTGAAGTTCGTCGCCCCGGCGGCCGCGGTGGGGTCGTCGTCGGCGTTCTCTGGTGGCGCAGCGATCGCGGCGGGTGTCGCGACCGGTGCTGCGGTCGTGGCCCTGGCGGGCACTGGTGGTGGAAGCGCGGCCATGGCGGGCGCGGGCATGGGCGGAGGGTCGGGCACCGGCCGGCCGGGCGGTGACGGCGTTCCGGGCGCAGCGTCGCCGTCGCTTACTTCCAGTGACGGCGAACCGTCTTCGGGAGGGAGCGGCCAGGCCGGTGCTCCGGGAGGGCCCGGCGACCACGGCGAGGACGGTGCCACCGGGGCCTCGGGTGCTGAGCACGCGACGCCGCCGGCACCGCCGGCGCCGGCGCCGGCGTCGTCGACGTCGGGGAGCGGCGGAAGTGGTGGCGTGCAGCTCGGCGCCGCCACGGTGCAGAACCTGACCAGCCAGGCAAGCCAGGCCGGCGAGGACACGAGCCGGGACGCGCAGTAGCGCGCAGCGGGCCCGGCGCCGGGCTACGTGCGCTAAACGCGACAAATCACAAAGCACGACCTGATCGGAGTAGGCGAAATGGCAAGTCAGACTCAGTACGCCGGTTTGCGGGAGCCGAAGCTTCCGGGACTGTGGGGGCTCTCGGCGGTGGCGTCGGTGGCGCTGATCTTCGCGGCGGTGGTCCTCGTAGGGATCATCGCGGCCGGGATGGTCGCAGGCTGGGGTCTGTGGGGCCTCGGGCTCGGGGTCGGGTGGACGGTGCTGTCGCTGGCTGCGGTGCTGCCGGAGGCGATCAAGACGCGCGACGGTCAGGGTCGCTACACCAAGGCCGTCGCGGGGGTGCGCTTCGGTCGCGGTGAGCGGTCGGGGGAGACGCTGCTGTCGCAGGGTCTGACGGGCAAGGTCCCCGACGGCAAGATCGCGCTCCCGGGAGTTGCGGCGACGCTTGGCCTGCAGGAGTGCCACGACATCCACGGGAACGCGTTCGGGCTGCTCACGTGGGGTGAGACGAACCTCTACTCGGTGGTCATCAACACGAACCCGTCCGGGATCTCGGGCAAGGACCCTGAGACGTTCGATGCCGAGGTCGCTCAGTGGGGCGCGTGGATGGGCCAGCTCAACAAGGTGGGCAACATCGTCGCGGCTCAGGTGACGGTCGAGTCTGCCCCGGACTCGGGGCAGAGGCTTGCGCGAGCGATCGACCGTGGCCGGGCGGAGAACGCCGACGAGGTGCCGGCGTTCTCGGCGACGATGGCTGAGCAGATCAAGGCGTCGGCCTCGCTGGGCTCGCCGCAGGTGATCACGCGGGTCACGATCACCTTCTCCGGCGAGGAGCGCAACGACGAGACGGGGGAGGTGCTGGTCCGAAGCGCCGAGGAGATGCGACAGCAGATCGGAGATCTCCTGCCCGAGTTGGTCTCAACGCTGGTGGCGACGGGGGCCGGCTCCAAGTGCAGGGCGGCTCAGGCGCAGCAGATCGTCGACTTCACCCGGGTCGCCTTCGACCCGTCGGTGGCGCCTCGCGTGGAAGAGGCGCAGCTCGCCGGCGGGACGGGGCTGACGTGGGACGAGTCGGGCCCGTTGACGGCGGTGAACCGGTTCGACCACTACCAGCACGAGACAGCGTTCTCGCGGACCTGGCAGATGCGCGAGGCCCCGAAGGGCTCGTTCTTCGGCACGGTGCTGCAGCGTCTGCTCGCCCCGCACCGCGACATCGTCCGCAAGCGGGTGACGCTGTGTTACCGGACGGAGTCGCCGCTGAAGTCGGCCGACATCGCTGACAACGACGTGCGGGCGGCGTCGATCGCGTACTCGGGATCGCCGCGAGCGAAGGAGGCGCAGCGTCAGGCCGTGATGACGGCGCGGCGGACTGCGGAGCAGGAGGCTCTCGGATCGCCGCTTATCCGTGTTGGGCTCCTGGTGACGGTGACCGTGCTGGACCGTGACCTGCTTGACCGGGTCTCCCAGATGGTCACGACGCGGCTAGCGCCGCAGGCGCGGCTGCGGATGCGACTGCCGCGCGGTGCGCAGGACTCCGCGTTCATCGCGGCGCTGCCGCTGGGGATGGTGCCGCACCGTCACGCCGGGCTCGCGGCGTTCGCGGACCAGGTCTGAGGAGGCGACGATGGCGTTCAGAAGGAAGTCCGCACCGCGTGCTCGCGCGAGCGCGACGGTCGGCGCTCGCGAGGTCGATGCGCTGTTCTCGACCCGCGGGCTCTCGCGACGCGAGCGGAAGGCGCTGCAGGCACCGGAGCGTCCGGCGAAGCCGACCAGGACCAGCAAGAAGACCGCCGAGGAGGGGGAGCGGGGCGAGCTGGGCCCGAAGGGTTGGCGGCTACCTGGCGGCGGCCGGACGATGCGGGTCATGACGCACCCGGAGTTCCGGGGTCCAACTGTCCAGACGTGCGGCCTGTTCCCGTTCGTGGTCGGGTCGAGCCTGCCGCTGATCGGAACGCCGCTGGGGGAGCACCTCGAAGGCCGCGGATGGGTGTGCGGGGATCCCGTGCTGTGGTTCCTGCACGGGATGCTGAACAACCCGTCGGGATTCGTGATCGGGCGCCCCGGCGTCGGGAAGTCGACGCTGATCCGCCGGATCGCTGGCTTCTTGCCGGTCAAGGGCATCTTGCCGATGGTCTTGTCGGACTGGAAGCCGGACTACGTCGACTTGATGAACGAGCTCGACGGTCAGGTGCTGTCGCCGAACCGGTCGGACTCGTTCATCAACCCGCTCGACCCGGGGCCCGTGGCTGGCCTGCTGGCGCAGCTCCCGGAAGAGGTCAGGAGCCGGGTCCTCGCGAACATCCGCGGGCGACGGATCAACGTCGCCGTGGGCCTGTGTGCTCTTGCCCTGGGACGCGACCTCGCTGCCCACGAGCGCAACATGCTCTCGGCGGCGTTGGGCGCCTGGGACGCGGAGCATCCGGATGAGGTGCCGGTGTTCGCCGACATCCAGGCGCTCATCAAGGCGCGGCACCCGCGGGTGCGAGTCCAGGCTCAGGACCGCGGCGACGTCGAGCGGTACGACGACCGCGCCGAGGGTCTGCTCGATGCGCTCAACTCGCTGACTGGTGGCGATGAGATCTTCGGCGACGTCTTCGCCAAGCCGACGACGACGCAGCTGCGGATCGACAAGCCGGTGGTGTTCGATCTGTCGGCGTTCGAGGAGATGGACCCGATCCTGCAGGCCGGCGTCCAGCTCGTCTGCTGGACCTACGGGTCGACGACCTTGGCGGCCGCCAAGGTGTTGGCCGATGCCGGCCTGGCACCGCGGCGCGTCTACCTGCTCGTCATGGACGAGCTGTGGCGCGCGCTGCGGGCCGCGGAGTTCATGGTCGACCGCGTCGACGAGATCACCCGGCTCAACCGGACCATCGGTCTGGGCCAACTGCTGTGCACGCACGGCATGGACGACTTGAAGCTGCACAACCCCGAGGCCACGGCGAAGGCGTGGGGCTTCGTGTCGCGCTCGGAGATGGTCATCATGGGCGGCCTTAACCCGGGCGAGATGGGCAACCTCGAGGAGGTCTTCGCCCTGTCGAACGTCGAGAAGGACCAGCTGACGCAGTGGGCGCAGATCGGCGAGGCGGACCCGGAGACCGGACAGGGCGGCGAGCCGCTGGGCAAGGGCATGTTCATGATCAAGGCCGGCAAGAAGCCCGGCATCCCGTTCCGCGTGAAGTTGACCCGCGTCGAGGTCGAGGGCCTGAGGGTCGTTGGCGGCATCCACGACACGGACAAGACGTGGCGGGATCAAAAGGCGGCCGCGCGACGCGGCGGCGTCGAGGCCCTCGACGAGTACGCCTCCTGAGAGGAGCAACGCGATGACGAGGCAGCGGCCTAACAAACTCACGAACGTCGGCCAGGACGGGCTCTGGCTCTGGGTCGCGGCCCTCGCCGCGCTCCTGCTGCTCGTGGGGGGATGGCTGCTGGCCTACCTCGCCGCGAGCATGGCTGGCCTGGGGGCCGGCGGCCCCGGCCGCTGGCTCCTGAAGCCGGGGCCCGAGGGTCGCTGGTCGTCGACGGCGACGCTGTGGCTGGCCGCGTTCGCGGTGCCGATCGCGCTTCTGGCCTGGACGGTCACCAGGGTCGTGATGGTCGCGCTGAAGGGACGGCAGTGGACCGACAGCCTGGCGTCGGCGATGTCGTCGCGGCGCGACCTGGTCGAGCTGTCGCCTGAGGCGGTTGCCGCCGATACCGAGCGTCTGGGCTCGCAGCAGGCCGGCATCGGGATCTCGCTGTGCAAGGCGGTCTTGAACCGGCAGTGGCTCTACGGAACCTACGAGTGGTGCCAGGTCTGGATCATGGGGCCACGCGCAGGCAAGACCCGGTCGGTCGCGGTCCCTCAGCTCGTCGAGCACGGCGGCGCCGCGGTGGCGACGTCGAACAAGCGCGACATCGTCTACCTCACCCGCGGGCCTCGCTCGGAGCTCGGCCGCTGCTGGATCTTCGACCCGCAGCACATCTACCGCGAGGGCGTGCGGTTCTGGTGGAACCCGCTCTCGTACGTGACCAACATCGAGCGCGCCGAGAAGCTCGCCGGGATCTGGCTCGACTCACGCTCCGAAGGCGAGATGGGAACCGAAGACCCGTTCTTCGGCCCCGAGGGCCGCAAGCTGCTGCGCAACATGATCATGGCCGCAGCTCTCGGCGGGCACGAGGTGGCGATGATCGCGCGCTGGCTCGACAACCCCGACGGCGCGCCTGGGCTCCCTGACCCGGCCGACATCCTGCACGAAAGCGGCTACGCGGTAGCCGCTGGCCAGGTCGAGTCGGTACGCGCGAAGGTCGCGGAGACCCGCGACGGCATCTACGGCGGCGCCCAGTCGGGGGTCGGCTGGATGGCCAACCCGGACTTCGTTCAGTGGGTCACGAGGCCCGAGGTGGGCGGCGTCGAGTTCTCGACCCAGGACTTCGTCCGGTCGACCGACACGATCTACCTGCTGTCCAAGGACGGCAAGGGCTCGGCCCGCGCGCTCGTTGGATCGCTGACGGCGGCGCTGTGGGAAGCCGGCCGCGAGCTCGCCGAGGAGAACGGAGACCGGGTGCCGACGCCGGTGCTGTTCTGCCTCGACGAGTGCGCCAACATCGTGCGCTGGGGCGAGCTGCCCTCGCTGTTCTCGTACTCGGGCAGCCTCGGCCTGATCCTGGTCGTGATCCTGCAATCGAGGTCCCAGGGCTACCGCTGCTGGGGCAAGGACGGGTTCACCGAGCTGTGGTCGGCCGCGAACGTGGCGTTCGTCGGACGCGGCATCAACGACGACGAGCACCTGTCCTCCCTCGCACACTTGGTCGGCGATCGCCAGCGCCGCGACAGCTCGGTGAGCACCGGCCCGGGACACCGCTCGACGTCGACGTCGACGAAGGACGAGCGGATCCTCACCGAGGCGGATCTGCGCGCGATGCCGACCGGCAGGGGAGTCCTGCTGGTCTCAGGCGTACGGTCAATCCTCGGCGAGCTGGTCGACCTGTCCAAGCGTCGCGACGCTGAGCGCGTCGCGGAATCGGTCGAGGCGTTCAAGCAGCCGTGGATGGTTGCCGAGGACGAGGACGTCGACGCCAACCGCGAGCACGACGGCGCCGGCGCCGCGGCGGGGGAGGTGGCGTCCTGATGCCCACGAGCCACGACGATGACGCCGAGGTCGCTGAGGTCGACGGCGAGCTGGGCGGCGGTCACGACGTCGACCGGCAGCCCGCACGGGGCCGTCCTCACAGCGTCAGCCTCACCGTGGACCTGCCCGTGAGGCCGACCGGTGACCTGGCTGGCGCCGAGGCGGCGCTCGAGGCGGCAGCGGAGGCCTTCGCGTCGGCCGAGGACTCGTTGGCCGACCTTGAGGGTCGGATCGCGGTTCTCGAGCTGAAGGCCGAGGCCGCGGAAACCGATGAGTCTCTCGAGCCGTGGCGCAAGGCCGAGGCCCGCGCGAACCTGGCCGAGGCCGAGCGCGCCTTCCGGCGCGCGGGCATCAAGCTTGGCCGTGCAGAGCGCAAGCTCGAGTCGGCCAGCCTGCTCGTCGACGCCGAGCATCGTGCACTGGCAGCGGCGCTCGCTGCACCGGTCGTCGAGGAGGCGCCGCCGGCGCCGCGGTTCGCGACGGTCGAGTTGTTCGTGACGAAGTTCGTGCTACCGAACCTGGTTCACCGGTACGCCGTGACGCGGGTGCGCTGGTGCGAGAAGTGGTGGGAGCACGCCGAAGCGATCACGCGCCTGGAGGCGCTGTGGGAGGCGTTCGAGGTGATGCGGCTTCAGCCTGCGCCGTCGTTCTCGACCTGGTTGCGCGACCACTTCGACGTCCACATGCGCACGCTGACCGATCCCGAGGGCGTCTTCTACAACTGCGACTACAAGAAGGAGCACCACGAGCCCCAGAAGCCGTGGAGCTCGGTGCCGGCACCCGCGGGCATGTTCGCCGTCATCGAGGCCGCGCAGGTACAGCACTCGTCGACCAGCGGCCCGTCGTCGAGCGCGGCATCGCCCGCCGTCGACCAGCCCGCCGTCGACCAGCCCGGCGGCGGCGGGATCGCGATGGACGCGGCCGCAGCGCGCCGGGCAGAGACCCACGCCGGCACCACCACCCGACACCACACGAGAGGAGCTGCTCGATGAGCACTCATGAAGAGTTCGAGGTCGGCCACGAGATGGACCGGGCGCTCCGGGCCGTCGCGACCGGGCTGGCGCAAGTCATGGAGCGCTACGCGCGCCGCAGCCAGGACGGTGTGCGGGAGAGCGCTGCGCGGGTCCGCGAGGACTGGCTCGCGCAGCGTGACGCTGCTCGCCGGCAGTACCTGCCGTGGTTGCGCGAGGGCGCCCTGGAGAAGCTCGATCCGGCGGCGGCCTCACGGAGATGGGCCGCGGCGGCGTCATGGTCGGGGATGGACCCGACGGCGCGGGCCGCCGAGCAGGAGATGGCGCAGCGGATCCAGGCTGCCCACGGGCAGCACCCGTCGGTCCTGATCAACTTCGCGGACCGGTCAGCACTGCCGAAGGACGACTCGTCGGCGCGGCCCATGCTGACGATGAACCAGGCGTACGACCTGGCCCAGAAGCACGCGCCCTCGTGGTACGCCGTGCCGGCCGAGGTGCAGAGGCTGGAGCAGGACCGGCCGCCGAACGGTCAGATCGAGGAGGACTTCCACACCGACTGGCAGTACTTCGCCGAGGCCGGGGCCTTGCCCGAGGTCTCGCAGTGGGAGCAGTGGTCGCGCCACGTCGACCGGGGCGACGAGTTCGAAGAGGTCAAGTGGCTCGACGATGCGGGCATCCTCGACAGCGAAGGCCGCGAGAACGCACTTGAGCGTCTGTGGGTCGAGGGAAGCGAGGCGCGGACCTCCCTCGAAGCGGGCGACCACGAGGCGGCGATGCACGAGGCCGGGATGGGCAGCCTCGATGACCACATCGGGCTGCCCGATGAGGTCGTGGTCGAGCAGTCGTGGCACGCCTTCCTCACGCCGTCGCGGTTCGACGCCGCGTCCCCGGAAGAGGTCGCGACGGCCTGGCGTGATGCCTCGGCCGCTGCGCTCGTCGGCGACGTCGGCGCCCAGCGATCCGCCGAGCGATTGGCGACGATGATGCGCGAGCGGCGCGGTCTGAGCCCTGAGGGCGCTCTCATCGGGACGCTCGCAGAGCGGGCCGCGGTGAACGCCGAGGCCCGCAGAGCGGCCGAGGACCGTGAACGGCGGACGGCGGAGGCGGCGCGTGTGAGCACGCCGACGGCGGCCACAGCGCCGCTGGTCGCCGCCGTGCCCCCGACAGCCGGCGCGGCCAGCGCGCCGAGCACGGCGGCGAGGTCCGGACGGACGGCGTCGGGGTCGGTGCCGGCGATCGCGCGGGAGCGCGTGATCGAGCTGAACCACATGGCCGCGGACTTCTACGCCGGCAAGCTGCGGCCCGGGACGCAGGGGCACCGCTACCTGGTCGACCGCCTCGGTAGCGATGTCGACTCCGGCCCGTGGGCACTCGGCTACGCACCCGGGGGCTGGATGAACCTCTGCAACCATCTGCGATCGCAGGGCGCGAGCGATGACGAGATGCTCGCCGCCGGCCTCGCGGAGCCGGGCATTTACGGCGTGCGGGACACCTTCCGCGATCGCGTGATGATGGGTATCCGCGACCACGAGAGCGGCGAGATTGTCGGGTTCCTCGGCCGCGACCTGTCGGGCGACCCGCGGGCGCCGAAGGTCAAGAACACCAGCGAGACGCCGGCGTTCCGCAAGGGCGACTACGTCTTCGGTCTCTACGAGGCCGGCCCCGACGCGAAACTTGTGCGGGTCGAGGGCCCCTTCGACGCATTGGCGACCAGCCTTGCCTCGGAGGGCCGCGCTGCCGGCGTCTCGACCATGGGCACCGCGATGACCGGGACGCAGGCGGCAGCGATCGCCGAGCGCGCGGGTCGCAACGAGAACCGCGTTTGGGTGGCCAACGACAACGACGCCGGCGGGCAGAAGGCCACCGAGGAGGACTTCTACCGGCTCAGCGAGCGTGGCCTCGACGTCCGCCAGCTCCAGGTCCCGGGCAGCGACCCGGCAGCCGCATGGCAGACCGCCCCGGAGCTGTTCAGGAGCGAGCTCGCCGACCTCGAGCACGCGCGCTCGGCCGCGGAGACCGTGGTCGACCGCTACCTGGCCTCGCCCGAGGCCACCCGCACCGGATTCGGGGTCCTCATGACCGAGCTGGAGCCCCACCTGCGCGACCCGATCGAGCGCGATCTTCTTGCGCTCCGGGTCGCCGAGGTTGACGCGACCTCGAGCGTACGGAGCACGGCAGAGGCCAGGGAGGCCGCCGCTCGAGGTGATCGAGACGCCGCCCAGGCCGCCCTGGCGGGTCTTGCCGTGGACCCGGACGATCGGCGCCTTGGCGACGGATCGCCGGCGGCCGACCGCGACGGATCTGTGCCGGCGCATGGCGACGGCTTGTCGTCAGCAGGCCGGAGCGTCGTCGACGAGCGCGCCGATGACCTGGAGGCGGACGCTGCTGCCAGTGAGGAGTACCTCGACGCCGCAGAGGGCTTCACCGACGACGCGCGGGCGGAGCAGGCGGCCGCGTACGACCGCCGCGACGAGGCAATGCGCGATGCGATGAGCAGCAACGCCGAGACCGCGCGCGACGGGTCGTCGCACGGCTTCTCCCGCTCGACCCAGGACCAGCTGCAGGCCGCGCCGCAGTCCCGTAAGGGGGCCGCGGCCAAGGTCCAGCGAGGTCCAGGCAACACCAGGTCCGCCGGCCGAACACTCCGACGTTCCTAGGGAGAGGGGGCAGCCGGTCATGGAAGCGAAGCTACGGATCGTGTCGGGCGCGGACGTGCCTGAACAGTTCCACCTCGGACGGCGCTGCTCGACGTCCTGGATCGCCGCGCGCGACTCGGAGGTTGCGGGGCCACACCAGCTTGGCGGTAAGCCGAGCGGTGCGCTGTGGACCGGCCCGGCGACCTCACGCAGCTCCGAGGGGGTGCGGACGGGCTGGTCAGAGCTGTACTACGGGGGCAAGTACGACGAGCGGCGGCGCGATCGCATGTCGGGCCGGGAGCGTCTGCAGGCGGTGGGACGGCCGGAGCGGATGTGGAGCGTGAGAGCGGACCCGGCCGCAGCGCGCGTCGTCCATCTCGACACCGTCGCCGCCCTGGCGGAGGCGGCCGAACGCTGGCCAGGACCGCACGGGCGAATCGCGTTCGAGGCCATGGCAGCCGATGGGATCGACGCTGTGTGGGTGGATCGCTCGGTTCTCCCGAACGGCTGGTACAGCGAAGACTGGGCCGCGCCGAACGCGGCGGTTCGGGCCCAGATGTACGGCTGGGACGTCGAATCGGTGGCGTGGCTGCGCCCGGACCACATCGAGGTCGGAGCTGCTACCCGCGTCGATCGGACGCCGCTCGGCGCTCCCGCGACTGCCGTCGGGCTGTCCGACGCCGCGCGCGTGGCACGTGAGGCATCCGGTCATGCCGCTGGCAGCGGACTTGCTGCGCAACTCGCCAGCGGTGCCGTGGGCGCCGAGGCAAGGAGCCAGGCCGGACCGACGAAGGGGCGAGGCGTACTGCGCAGCCGGGTGAGGTAGAGCAAACACCCCGATGTACCGAGGGCCTGGCGCGAATGGGGGCCTTCGGGACGTCGAACGAACCGAAAGGGATCACCAGCATGAACGCGGTCACTACCCGCTACGACCTCGTCGCGATGCACGAGATGATCGACGCGGCCGTACTCGGCCACAACATCAAGACGGCCCGCAGAGCTGCCGGGCTGACCCAGGCTGATGTCGTCGGCGGCGACGTCTCGGCGGCCTACCTGTCGCGGATCGAGTCAGGGGAGCGACGTCCTGAGTTCAACCTCCTGGAGCGGATCGCCGCTCGTCTCGGCGTGAGCACCGAGCAGCTCCTCACAGGGCTGGACAGCGAGCGCGGAGCGATCGCCGTGCGCCTGGCAGAGGTGCCCTACCTGCTGCGTACTGGCGAGCTTGCCAGTGCGCAGCAGACCCTCGGCGCCGCGGGCGCGCTCCTGGTCGGCACCGGCGACACCGCGGTCCAGGGCGAGGTCACCTTCCTCCAGGCAGCAACAAGGCTGGCCGACGGCGACGTCGACGGCGCGATCGACGAGCTGCACGCGATCGTGGACGCGCCCGCCAACGACCCCCTGGCCGCCTGGTGCACAGCGGCCGCGCCGCTGCTGGTCGACGCGCTGCTCCGCGCCGGCCGTCTCGGAGCAGCGGTCGAGACGGGGGAAGCCGCCCTGGCTCGCCTCGAGGCCGTCGGTCTCGCGGCCGCGCCGGAGGCCCGGATGCTCGCGACGCGGCTGGCCAGGGTCCACCTGGCCCGTCGCGACTACGGCGCGGCGACCACAGTTGCTCGTCGAGCAATGCCGGCCGCGAGCAAGCGTGACCTCGCCGTCGCCTACCGCGACGCCGCCGCGAAGGTACTCGCCTCGGGCGAGACCCACCTGGCCGCCACCTACGCACGCTCCGCCGCCGAAGTGGAAGCCGAGGCCACGCGCGCTCGCGTGAGGGCCGAGCATCTCGCCGTCGTCGGCGAGCTGCTGCTCGTCGACGAGAAGGCGGTCCCTGGGTTCTCGGCGCAGGAGACGCTCGCGACAGTCCTGCAGACGCTCATCGAGACCGAGGCGATGCCGGCCAGGGTCGAGGCGGTCCGGGCGCTCCTTGCACGGGCAGCGGTCGCCGCTGGCGACGACGACGCGGCCCTGGAGGTGCTCGAGGGCGCCAGCCACGACGCGCTCGTCGACGACGTCGTGAGGGCCTCCTGCCTGGTCGTGCGGGGCGAGATCGACCAGCGTGCCGGCCGTCTCGAGGCGGCGGTCTTGAACTTCGATGCCGCCGCTACCGCGCTGGGCGATCCCGACCAGGTCCCCGTCGACGAGCGCGGAGCGGCCGCTCAGGTCTGGTATGGACTTGGCGCGCTGCACGATGACCGCGACGACGGCGACCGGGCGCGGATCGCGTACCGAGCAGCCGCGTCACTGACCGCCCGGCCCTAGCATCGAACCGGAGCGGACGGGTTCTGTCGGACCCTTCGAGCAGTATCGACCTCTATGGGAGTTACATCAGATGTTGGATCACGCGTGAGCCCCAGAGACCTCAGCCCTGAGGAGCGTGGGAGGTGGCGGAAGCGGCTGCAAATTCTCGCGGTCGCGTGCGTCCCTCTGACCGTCGCGGTCGCTCCGGTTGCCCTGCTCACCGATGCGTCCGCGGGACTCATGGCTTCCCTGATCCTCGGCGTCCTCGTCCTGGCGTGGGCGCTCGCCCTACGGTGGCGCATCGTCCCTCGGACCCGGGAGAACTTGGTCCTGTTGGCCCTCGTGGGCCTTGGGCAGGGCCTCGCGATCCTGACCGCCGCCTTCGGCTACTAGAACGACCAGGTCGCGAAGGGCGTACCGCGATGGTCGAGCTAGTGACGCTGCAGGGCACCGTCGAGGACCGGCCGATCCTCACGATCGAGAACGGCCGAGACGTTCTCCGCTTCGAGGTCCGAGACGCAGCAACAGGCGCCGTCGACCTCGTCGAGCTGGCTGGGGAGGGTGCCAGCAACGCAGCCCTCGTCCTCCGGCCGGGCCACCCGATCGTTGCGGTAGTGGTCCCGAGCCGCGAGCCGAACGGCGCCGCCCGGGCCGTGGCTTTCGGCCTCGACCTGATGCAGGTACCCGTGAGGGTTCTCGAACAGTGAGCGCTCCCTACGATCCATCGTGCCCGGTCGTCCGTGCCCGGTGCGGCGTCGTGCGCAGGGGGCCGATCCCTGGGACCGGAGTCGGGCTCCGATGGATCGAGGCGCTGCGCGACGGCCGCCGCTACGGGATCGTGGAGGTCTGGCGCGGTGGCCCCCGCGGCGACGGTCGTCTCTACGAGCTCGTCGACAACACGGGTATCGCCGTGCCCGGAGCGCCCCGCGCCCCCACCTTCGATGCCTACCGAAAGTGGGCGATCGCGACCCCGGACCACGACTGCGACAACGCGCCGCCCGATGACGATCGGTCTCGCCGTGGGATTCTCCTGGACGGCCCGATCCCCGGCACGAGCACAGGGCAGCACTGGTTCGAAGCCTGCCGCGATGGCCGGCGCTACGGAGTCGTGGAGATCTGGCGCGGCGGACCAGACGGGAGCACGCGCCTCTACGAGATCGTCGACGCAGGCGGTGACCCAGTTCCTGGAGGACCGCGGATCGTCCAGAGCATCCGTAGGTGGGCCGCCGTGCAGCATGACCCGGCTGAGTGTCCGCTGTGCGACAGGAAGCATCGCTTCCAGAACCTCCCGCACCGCGTCTACGTCGTCGAGTTCGAGCACCTTGAGGTGTTCAAGGTCGGCATCACTCACTGCCTCAACGACCACCGACTCAACCAACACCAGCGACAGGGCGGGCGCGTGGTGCAGTGCATCCAACTCCAGGACTGGCACACAGCTCGACGCCTGGAACGCGCGGTGCTGGAAGCCACCGCAGCGCATCGCGCACGCCTCAGCGAAGCAGAGTTCCCCCAAGCTGGGTGGACGGAGTGCTGGGAGTCGGGCGCGATCGTCGTCGATCTCGCTGCGATCGCCCGACGGCGGCGTCTCCGGTAAGGGGCTCCGAACTCTGCGCCCTCACTTGTAGATCTCGCGGCGGTGGCCGAACCCCGACGCCCCGTGACGTCGACGATCCAGTACGTCCCGGGGCCTCCGACCGCGGCCGCCGCGCTACAGCAGCCGTTCAGCCTGAACGGCACCATCGGCTGCTAGGGCAGGCGTCGCGCCGGGGTCTCGCGCGGCTTGATGTGTTCGAGACGAGCATGCCTCGACTTCCAGGCCTGCTCGATGAACTCCGCCGGCGCCCCGGCGGCCAACCTGTTGTAGGTGGTGAAGAGCCAAGTGCCGTAGTCGTGCCACTCGGCGTGAGAGCGCCGCAGGAGCCGGGCGACGAGCCGCTCACTGGGGAGCGCCCCGGCGCGCGTGGCCCGAGCGTTCTCACGGTTATGAACCGCGGCCTCCGCGCACGCCTCCCACAGGACACTTGCAAGCAGCTCTTCACGAGTGCCAGCCCCCGAGGCCGGAACACGAGGTGCCAGCACCTCGAGTTCCGCGAGGGGCACGCGAACACGGTAGCCCTCGACAGGAGACGCTAGAGCGCGACCAATGCGGAGTTGAGTCCCCGATAGTGGTGTAGCGCGGTCGCCGAGATCGTCACCGGCGAGTACGGATG
>NZ_NHTS01000017.1:0-23751 GCF_018831735.1 Pimelobacter sp. 30-1 | reverse complement strand
ACATCGTCGACGACCCGATCTGCCGCGCGCTCATGGACAAGATGATGAGCGAGCGCCCCGAGCTGTGGGCCGAGGACATCGGGGAAGAAGCATGAGTGCCCCCACCTCGGAGGCCGCCGGCACCGTCGTCACTGGGTGACCGGGAGGTCGATCACACCGTCCGGGCCGACTGTCCAGACGAGCGCGGACCCATGACGGTGGTCCGCTGGCCCTTGTAGCGGCTCTGCGGTCGGCCTCGCCCGGTGCAAGAGGCACACCCGGCGGCAGTCACGCACGGTGACGGAGCCTCCTGCCCGCGTTGCACCGGACGAGCGTCCGGGTTTTCACTGGGTGGCCCCGAGTCCGTAGCGGTGCGCAGCGACCGCGTGGCAGCGTGGCTGGAAAGCCAGGCTCGCCTCTGGGCGCGAGCCACGGAGAACGGGGGGTCGTCATGAAGTACCTGGTCACCGCAGTCCTTGCCGTGGGCGCACTGCTCGCGGCACCCCAGCCGGCACACGCCGCCGGCAGCAGCTACAACAACACGCTTCCGTACGAGACCGGTTGCGGGAGCGGCGCCTACGTCATCACCTCGAAGGCGCTGCCCGGCGGGACGGCGAGCATGGTCTATTCGCCGAGGTGTGGCACCAACTGGATGGAGTGGTACGGCGACGCCAGGTGGACCCACAAGGGCATGGGCTTCTCCCGAACTTCGGGTTGGACGACCAATGAGGCCGACAAGGCCAGCTGGTCCTACTCGCGCCAGATCTACGCTCCGGGATCGACGGTCGCCTGGGGACACATCACCACCGTCGTGAGCCCGTCGTCGCCGGCGAACGCCTATCAGCAGGAGTGGTACGTCAAGTGCGGTGCCACGTGCAGTTGGATTCGCGGGGACCACTGAGCGTCGGCGCGGTCTTCGAGGGCCGCGCCGGGACCCAGCCGAAGCGCCGGACAATGCCGAGGCGGTCGTTCTTCAAAGAAGATCGGCCGCATCGGGACGGCACTGCCCTGGTCGCCTTTGGTCGACTCCAGGAAAGTCGCATGTACTCCAAGACCCGTTGCTCTCGATGACGTTTCGGCTGGCGCATAACTTCCACCTTCGCCCTCGCGAGCCATCGACCGGATCCCTGCCCGCCGGGCAACGGGACCGGGGGCCTGGTCAGCGGATCTGAACAGACCCCCGGTCAGTACCTCCTCCGGCGACCGGGCCAAGGCCGCCGAGCAGGCCCCGGCAATGGGAGGACGGACTTCGTCGGAAGCCTGCAGCGAGGAGGGGCTTAGGTGGTGGCAGTGCGCTGAGCCGGCGCTTTGTCTGGCTAGGTGAGCACCGACAGCACGGCCTCGAGGTCGGCGGATCCGGTGTAGTAGTGGGGCGAGAACCGGATGCCGCCGCCGCGAAGCGAGCAGCGAACGCCCGCCTCAACGAGGCGGTTGTGGACGTCTTGGGTGTCCTCGTTGTTGGTGGCGATGAGGATTCCAGACCAGCGCCGGCGGTCTGCGCTGCGTAGCGATCGCCACCCACGGGCGACGAGGGAGGCCTCGAGTTCCTCGGTGCAATCGAGGATGTGCTGCTCGACGACATCGGGCGTCAGCTCGAGGACCTGGGTCGCTGCTTGCCTCAGCCCTGCGATGCCGGCGATGTTCGCTGTTCCCGACTCGAAGCGCCTGCCGTCGTTGGCCAGCTGAGGCTCATGTGTGAAGGCGAACGGTTCCTCGACACTCATCCAGCCGACCGTGGAGGGGCGAAGGAGGTGCATGGCGCGCGACGACATGGCCGTGAAGCCGATGCCGAGTGGCCCGAGCATCCACTTGTGAGCGCTCACAGCGAGCACGTCGATCCCTAGTGCGTCACAGTCCAACCTCATCGCACCGACTGCCTGGGTGCCGTCGACGACGACGAGCGCGCCGTGCGGAGCCGCGGCCTGGCTGACCCCTGCGAGGTCGTTGCGGTGCCCGGACGAGTACTGCACGGCGCTCAGCGCAACCACGCGGGTACGCGGGTCGGTGGCTCGAGCGATCGCATCGATGGGAGCGTGGCCTTCGACCATCGCCACCTCACGGAGCTCGACACCTCGGCTCCGAAGCTGGGTCCATGGGTAGAAGTTCGAGGGAAACTCACCCGCGGGCACAACGATGTTGTCGCCCTCGACCCAGTCGATGCCGTTGACCACGAGCGCGAGCCCGGTCGAGGTGTTCTGGGTAAACGAGATGCGGTCCGGGCTACTTCCTACTAGCGCAGCTACCGCCTGACGAGCTGCGAGCATCTCGACCTCACGACTGCGGTCGTCGGCGATCCCACGCAGGAGGTGGCCCTGTGCAAACCGACTGACTGCTTCTGCGACGCGGGCTGAGATGAGACCTACCGCCGCGACATCCAAGTAGACGGCATCGTCTGCGCCTGGATACAGGTCGCGGTACAAGCCGGTGAACTTGTTCATAGTGATTCCGTTCGGTCCGAGGAGTGGCGGTCAGTCAGCCGACTTCGACGAGGAGCTCTACCTCGACCGGGGCTCCGAGCGGCAGGCTTGAAGCCCCCGTAGCGGCCCGAGCGTGGCGGCCTGCGTCGCCGAAGGCGGCGATCATGACGTCGCTGGCGCCGTTTGCGACGATCGCGTGCTGATCGAAGCCGGGCCGAGACGAGACGAAGACACCAACGCGGACGACGCGGACGACTGACGAGAGCTCAGCGACCGTGCCCACGGCGGCGAGGGCGTTCAGAGCACACAGCTCGGCGCATCGAACAGCGTCCGCAACCGACACCTCCGCGCCGACGGCCCCCAGGGACAGCAACTCGCCGTCACGCATCGGGAGCTGACCCGACACCCACACGTGCGTGCCCGATCGAACAGCGCTGACGTAGTTGGCGACGGCCGCAGCGGGAGAGGGCAGGGTCAGGCCCTTCTCGGCGAGACGAGTTGTGATGACCTGGGACAAGGTGAAACCTCCGTTGAGCGGCGGGCGGGCGGACGTGAACCGGGACGCGCCGTCGGTTCCGACGGCGATCTAGCACCACTCCGCAAGTTGGCAATCTGTTGCTAAAAGTGGTTCTGCTTCAACACTTCTGGCATTGACTGATGCAGGAGTAGAGGTCTACGGCGGTTGAGGCACCGATGTCGCTGGCAACAGTCCCCAACAAGACGGTTCACGAGTTGGCACAATGTTGGATTCGAGTCCACCACTGCCGCGGCTTAGTGTCACGGACCACAACATTTTGTGGCCCGATCACTCGGCATGTTGACCCTCTCGGCCTTGGTCTCGCTCGAGGTGTTGATCGGCCAAAGACCAACACAGAGGACAACACCCATGTTCTTCACCACCACAGCCTCGCGCCGGCGCGCTCTTGCCACCGTCGCGTCAATCACGGCGCTCCTGACGATCTCGGCCTGCTCGAACTCCGACGCCGACGCCGGCAAGTCCAAGTCCGGGGTCGACACCTCCGACATCAAGGTCGACACCAACGCGCAAGGCCTGCTCCCCGCCGACATCAAGGGTGCGGGGAAGCTGACCGTCGCCGCGGCGCTGGACTACCCGCCGTTCGACTACGTCGAGGACGGCAAGAACAAGGGCTTCGACATCGACCTAATCAACACCCTCGCCGCCACACTCGGACTGAAGGTCGACCTCATCCGAGTGCCGTTCGACGGCCAGATCGCGGGCCTCACTGCCAATCGGTTCGACGTCGCGATGGCGACGTTCACCGTGACGCCGGAGCGCGAGAAGGAGGTCGACTTCGTAAAGTTTCTCACCACCGGATCGGTGATCTCGGTCCTGGGCGGCACCGACCTCGAGAAGTCCATCTCGACCACCGAAGACCTGTGTGGTCACAGCGTCGCCGTGATCGCCGGAAGCTCGTCGCAGGCGCTCATTCCCGGCCTTCAGAAGGCGTGCGAGACGGCCGGCAAGCCCGAGATCGACGAGCAGGCTTTCCAGAACCAGTCGTCGACCGTGATGGCCGTGATCAACGGCCGCGTCGACGCCAAGATCGATGATGCCACCACCTCGTCGTACGTCTCGGAGCAGGCGGGCGGCAAAGTGGTCGACGTGGGCGAGGTCTTCGCGCCCGCGCCGGCCGGCCTCGCGGTCGGCAAGGACGATCCCGAGCTCAAGGTGGCGCTCGAAGCGGCGCTCCAGACCCTTCGCGACAACGGTACCTACGCCGAGCTGCTTGACAAGTGGGGCCAGTCGAAGAACGCCTACAACCCCGAAGGTGCCCCGGCATCGTGAACCAGAACACGCAAGACACTGACCTTTCTGCTGGCGGCGGACTCACGCCGTCCGCGTCGGTGGCCGCCAGCCCCGAGAAGCTCCGCACCAAACCCGTTCGACGCCCCGGACGCTGGATCGGTTCGGTCGTGATCGCCTATCTGGTCTTCCTCCTGGCCAAGTTCCTGATCACCAGCGACGGCATGCGCTGGAATGTGGTCGGCGACTACCTTTTCGACACTCGGATCATTCAGGGCGCCTGGACCACGGTGTACCTGAGCATCTTGACGATGGCGATTGCCTGCGTCCTTGGTATCGCCCTCGCTGTGGCACGGATGTCGGAGAGCCCGCTCCTGAGATACCCCAGCCAGGCCTACATCTGGTTCTTCCGGGGTACACCGGTTCTCGTCCAGCTGATCTTCTGGTTCAACCTCGCGTCCTTGACGCCTGTGATCTCGATCGAACTTCCATTTCTGCCGTCGCTCTACGAGGG
The DNA here is from genome assembly GCF_018831735.1 of Pimelobacter sp. 30-1. Lineage (NCBI taxonomy): Bacteria > Bacillati > Actinomycetota > Actinomycetes > Propionibacteriales > Nocardioidaceae > Pimelobacter > Pimelobacter sp. 30-1. The sequence continues at coordinate 19,076 of NZ_NHTS01000017.1, read as the reverse complement.
CAGCACGAACGAGCTGATCACACCCCTCGTGGCGGCCCTGCTCGGCCTCGGCCTCAACGAGGGCGCCTACATGGCCGAGATCGTGCGCGCCGGACTTCTCTCGGTGGACAACGGGCAGACCGAGGCCGCGTCCTCGCTAGGAATGCGGCGCGGTCACATCCTCCGAAGGATCGTCCTTCCGCAGGCCATGCGAGTGATCATCCCGCCCAGCGGCAACGAGTTCATCAACCTGGTCAAGACAACCTCCCTGGTCAGCGTCATCACGCTCTCCGAGCTGGTCTACAGCGCCCAATCGATCTACACCCAGAACTTCCAGGTCATCCCGCTGCTCATCGTCGCGAGCCTGTGGTACCTGGCCATGGTGACGGTGATGTCCTTCCTGCAGCGTCTCCTTGAAAACCGCTACAGCCGCGGCGCGGGCCGCTCAGCCACGAAGCGACGTCGAACGTTCACCCGCCTCAACGCGCGGCAGGGAGGAAGCACGCATGCCTGACACCACGCCCTCACGGGCTACCGAGACGGAGCCAATGGTGAAGATCGAAGGGATCACCAAGAGCTTCGGCGCCAACCAAGTTCTCAAAGGAGTCGACCTCACCGTCGCCCGAGGCGAGGTCGTGTGCCTCATCGGGCCGTCGGGGTCCGGCAAGTCGACAGTCTTGCGGTGCATCAATCACCTGGAGAAGATCGACGCCGGTCTCCTCACGGTCGACGGCGAGATCATTGGCTACCGCCGCGAAGGTAAGCACCTTCGTGAGCTACATGACAAGGACGTCAGCCGCCAGCGCTCCCAGATGGGCATGGTCTTCCAGCAGTTCAACCTCTTCCCCCACCTAACGGTGATGGAGAACATCCTTGAAGCGCCCGTCCGCGTCCGTGGCGAGAAGCGCGGCGTTGTACGAAAGCGCGCCGGCGAGCTCCTGGAAAGGGTCGGCCTCAGCGACAAGGCCGACGCCCACCCCCGCCAGCTGTCGGGTGGTCAGCAGCAACGCGTCGCAATCGCCCGCGCCCTGGCAATGCAGCCGAAACTGATGCTCCTCGACGAACCCACCTCTGCCCTCGACCCGGAACTCGTCGGGGACGTCCTCGACGTCATCCGGGGGCTGGCCAACGACGGTATGACTATGGTCGTCGTCACGCACGAGATGGGGTTCGCGCGTGAGGTCGCCAACCGCGTAGCGTTCTTCCACAGCGGCATCATTGCCGAGGTCGGCACGCCGGCCGAGGTCTTGGGTAACCCGAAATCCGACCGCACCAGGGAGTTCCTCTCCAAGGTGCTCGCATGACAGACCACCGCCCGGCGCCGAGGAGGCAATCTGTGGGGCTTGAGTCGCTCGCAGGTCCAACGACGCAATCACTCGGTGACCTGGCGAGCCTCGTCGAGAGGCTCGGCGCCGCACTGCCTCCCACCACTGAGATCATCCTTCATGACTTCTCCAACATGAGTGCGACCGTCGTCGCGGTCAGCGGTTCCGTGACCGGACGACGTGTGGGTGACCCACCCACAGACCTGCTTCTCAGCCACGTGGCCAACGGCGCTGAGCGGGACCTGTACTACTACCGGACGGTCCTGCCTGACGGTCGGGAACTGAGCAGTTCCACAATCGTCGTACGCTCGGTCGACGGCGAGCCGATCGGCGCGATCTGCGTCAACAACGACTTGTCGCCCTGGCGTTCGGTGGCCGAGCTGGCTGCCATGGCCACCCAGCGTGAACAGCGGGCCGTCTTCGCTAGCGCAGGGCCCGACGAACCCGACGTGGCACCGGCTGCTATTCGCCAGACCCCGCCAGACCCCGGAGGACCCCGGCCGGCCGTCGGCGCTCCTCAAGCGCCTGCAACTCCCCACAGTGAGATTCGTGAGTCATTCCCCCGCAGTATCGGCGAGCTTGCAAACACGATGGTCGCCCGCAGCATCGAGTCGGTCGGCCTCCCCGTTTCCGTGATGCGCAAGAAGCACAAGATGGCGATCGTGGCCGACCTTCGCGCGCGCGGCATCTTCCAGCTTCGCGAGTCCGTCGACGAGATCGCGGCCGCACTCCAAGTCAGCCGCTTCACGATCTACAAGTACCTCAACGAGCTCGAAGACCACGTGGCGCCTGAGGGAGGGAACGACGGAGCGAGTGAAGGCGACGCATCCTCGGGACCCGCAACCCTAGGCGTCGGCTGATCCCGGTGGGAGAACGGCTGCCTGCACTCCGTCATTGACGAGCGGGGCAGCCAGCCGGACTGTCTTTCAACAGTCGGTCGAACGGCCCATGAGCACGCATAGGCACATAACTAGTGCCCCCACAGTCGCCTGGCCGGACGGGTCTACGTGTCCACGATCCCGTCCGGCCAGGCCCCTTCCCGAGCTCGTCTGCGGTACGCAGCCTGGCACTGCCGGGCCACGGCGGTCGTGTTGGCTCGGTTCTACACCGGAGTTGTTACGTGAGGCGCGGCCGAGTGCCCTCTTGTGTTGCGTTGCGCGTCGCGAGCTCGCTCACGGGGCAACCGTCGCACACCGTCCGTCCGCTCCGGATTCGTTCAGATATGTGACGTAGTTCCGGCCGACCGAGTGACATGGGGCCTGCTACTGGCAGTGTGATTCTGAGTGGGACTTTGCAGTGATTTGGATTGTGTTAGAGGCGTCGCCGTGCCATCATCGAAGCATGATCACCAGCCTGGAGTCGCGCGCAGCGCAGGCGCACAGCGCCTCCGTTCGTCTTGAGGTCCCCGCGCTCGTCGCAGGGCTCAGGGAACTGCTGGGGGTTCGGCTCGTCGCCTACATCGGCGGCGTCCAAGAGGCCCGTGCAGTTCGGCAGTGGGCCGACCCGGACGACGGCCGGACCCCGCCGGCGGCGGTCGTGCAGCGACTGCGCACCGCGTACCAGGTGGCCTCCATCATCGGCGAGCGCGATACCGCCGCTGTCGTCCAGGCCTGGTTCCAGGGGATGAACCCCGCGCTTTCCGACCTGGCGCCGGCGCGCCTGCTCCGTGACGGCGACCCCGACGCCGCAGCCCGTGTCCTCGCGGCCGCACGGGCCTTCGCAGCCGCGGGCTGAGCCGCGGCCGTGGCTGGAAAGTTCGAGGTCTACCAAGACCGTTCCGGCAGGTGGCGCTGGCGCTTGAAGGCCGCCAACGGTCAGGTTGTCGCCATCGGCGAGGACTATGAATCGAGACCGGCCGCGATGAGAGCCATCGAAGCGACTCGCCGAGCAGCCGGCGTCGACGAGACGCGGGTGGAGCCGGCAGCACGAGTCGAGCCCGTCGATCTGACGGCCGGCATCCAAGTAGACCAAGTCGCCGAGCGGGTGTGGCGGGTCGGATACGCGCCGGAGCCCTGGGCGTGGCCTCCGCACGAGTTCGCTGGCCGAGAGCGCTGGGACGACCCCACGGTCCAGTTCCGCACGATGTACGCCGGCGCCAACATCCTCGCCTGCTTCCTTGAGGTTCTCGCACAGTTCCGGGCGGACCCTGTTCTCGCCGACGAGCTGGACCAGATCGTCCTGGACATCGACGATCTCGAGGAGGTCGAGCGATCCCCTCGGCCGGGTCAGGTGCCCCACTCGTGGCTCGCGCCCCGCCGCATCGCGAGTGCGCAGCTCAAGGGTACCTACTGCGCCGTCAGCACCACGGCGTCGATCGTGGCACTGCGGCCCCTTTTCCGCGAGCAGGCGCGGTCGCTCGGATCGCACGACTTCGATGCCGCGGCACTCAAGGACGCCGGTCGCCGCGAGCTCACGCAGGCCGTCGCTACCCATCTGCACGCCACCCGTCCAGACCTAGCCGGTATCGCCTTCCGCTCGCGCCACGGCGACGAGCACCCACTCTGGGCCGTCTTCGAGCGGCCCGACGACCCAGAGATCAGCCCCCACCTGACCCAGCTCACGTCCATGCCGATCGCGCCGACGCACCCCGCCCTTGTCGAGACATTCGAGCTCTTCGGCCTCACGTGGGCCCGGGGCATCTAGTTGCAGGGGGTGCTGGCCGGATCGCCTTACTGGCGACGGCTGGGCAGCCGTGGTCCCGCCGCCCGACCACTCCCTCCAGCGTCGACCAACCGAGCGCAACGACTCCCGGCACGACGCGCACACCTGTTCCGATCAAATCCGGACGCCCGTACGCGCCGCCTCGCGCAGCGGCACCTAGGAGGAGAGATTCCGGCCACGCCGCTGCTGAGTTGTGGGAGTGTCCCCGCATGAGCGCGAAACAGGGCGAGTTCGTCGGCCCGTACGAGGTCAGCGGCGACGAAACGATCCAGGGCCGCATCAGCGGGCCCGTAACCGTACGGACCGGCGCGCACCTTGTCGTGCAAGGGATGATCGACGGTCCGGTAGAGGTCGAGAGCGATGCGGCGCTCACCGTCCAGGGACTATTTTCTGCTCAGGTTGTCGCAAACGACGGCCTGATCCTGATCGCCGGGATGACCACGACGAAGCCGTGGCGCGATGCGCCTGGCGGCAGATATGCGCTCGCACGGGGGACTCTCATCCAGTCCGGCAGAAGCAATCTGATGCTTCGCCACGACGGCCTCCTGGAAGAGCTGACTGCTGGCCCGGCCGGGGAGGTCGACATCGACCAGCGAGCCGCTAGCGTGTCGGACTACCTCTATTTCGACGCCGCCGAGGACCGGTTCGTTCGGCTCGATGAGTAGGGCCGAGAGGGCGCTGTGCGGCCGGCGCTTTGGGGGCATCGAGCTGAACGGGTGCTCGTTGTGCGCGGCGGCTACGGTCAAGGCCGGGACGGACTGGATCGTCGACGTCACCGGCAACCGGGTGAACCTGCGTGGGTTCGTGCGTTGACGAGGAGCTTCTAAGAGGACGGTGGTCGGAGGGCACCCGAGGGAACGACCCGGGCCCCCGACTAGGGCATCGTGCGGCTCAGCGGCCGCGCTGCTGCCCCTGCTGGCGCGTGCCGCGCTGAGCGGCCTTCTTGGGGGTTCGCGCCTTGGTGCTCGCCGCCGCCGCGGCGGTGCCGCGCGGGCTCTTCGCGTTGAGCTTGTCGGCGGTGGCGTGAGCCTTCACGGCATCAGGACCGACGTCGCTCTTGACCAGGTCCTGCTCCCTCGCGGCCCGGCTCTCAGGAGCGTCGTAAGGCGCGTAGGTGGCCGTGACGGTGGGCTCGTCGACGACCTTGATCGGTCCGGGCTGCGCCGGCGGATCCCACGGCGGCGGGTCGACCTCGTTGATCGCCTCGCTGCGCTCCGCGTCGTGGAGGTTCACGCGGGCGTACTCGGCCAGCGCTTGGGCGTTCTGGTTCTCCTGGAAGGCCTCGCGGAGGTCGACGCCGAACGCGGCCTGGAACTGCTCACGCATGCGCTCGGCCTGCGGGCCGAACTTCCCGGGGTCGACCTCGGCCCACGCGTGCACCCCGTGCACGGCTGCAATGACGTCGTCCTTGGACGCGTTCGTCAGCCACGCCTGCTCGCTGGCATCGGCGTAGAAGGCCTGCGCGATCTCCGAGCGCGCGGCCAGCTGCGCGTTGAGCTCCTCGGCGTTGCGGTTCGCGAGCTGAGCGGCGCGCAGTTTCGCCTCCTGGGCCTTGCGCAACAGGATCTCCGCGATCCGGCTTCCTGAGGCGGCCGCGGTCATAGCGACCGAGATGCCGCCCTCGATCGGGTCGTCAGCGTCCATGTCCGTACTCCTTGCCAGATGCGAGGTGCTGTACCGCCGGCGCCGCACGGGTCGCAGAGGCGGGGCCGGGTTCACCAGTGGTCACGCCGGCGCCGAAGGCTCCCGCGACCGCCTGTGCACGGGCGGCCGGGCTGAGGCCCGTCGCTGGGGCGACAGCTCGGAAGTTGTCTGCGACGTCGACGCCGTTGCCGGCGCCGGCACGTGCGGAGTAGGCGCCGGCACGCTGGACGTGCTGGCGCACCGCGGTCGTCTCGGACTCCGTCCACGGACCGTCGGTGAGACCCGTGGTAGCGCGACCGGCAGCGTCGAGCTCAGCGAGGCCCGCCAGCTGCGGGTCGCTCATCATCGTGTCCTCGACCGGCAAGCCCACAACTGCCTCGAGGTAGGTCCGTGCGGCGGCGTACTGCTGCAGGTCCTCCGTGGACAGGTTGGGCACCCGGTGCGCGCCGTCGCTCACCAGGTTGACCGCCGCACGACGCGAGTCGGCGTGCTCACGCAGAACCTGCTCGAGGCCGTCGCCGTGCTGCGCTCCGGTCGCCTCCCCCAGAAGCAGGTCCCAGCCGTGCTCAGCTCCGTCCACCCAGGCCTGCTGTCGTTCGGTGAGAGGCGGACGCTCGCCTCGCCGATCGCCGGCCTGGTCGACGGCGTGGCCGCCGACGTCGTCTTCGCTAACGCTCATGGTCTCCTCCTTGTGGATCCCGTGTAGGTGCAATCGGCTCGTTCGGAGCCAGCCCGCCGCGGCGCGGCGGGCTCAGCGGACGAGGTAGAACCTCGCCCGGCTGCTGGGGTGCCCGGGTGCGCTCCTCGGGCGTGCGAGACGGGGCCTCGCGACCACTGGCCTGGTGCGGATCGGCGACCTTGCCGACGTCACGTGCGGTCTGCGCCGCGGCGCTCGGCGATGCTCCCGCGTGCGCGTAGCCAGCGAGCTGTACCCGCTCCAGGCGAGCGACAACGTCGCGCTCAAGAGCCTGGGCGTGACGAAGGTCGCCGAGGGCGCGGTGGTGTGCGGCGAGGGCCTTCGCGGTCGTCATCAGCTGGCGCAGCAACAGCGCGCCGGCGATCTTGCCCTGGTCCTCCGGCTTGGCAGCCAAGAACAGGAACGCGGTGCCCATCGGGGACTCCTTGACCCGTCGACCTGGCGGCATCGCCTTGCGCTCGTACTGCGCCGACCGAGCCAGCGTCGACGACGCGGCCCGCAGGTCCGCGGCGTTCTTCTTGTCGTAGCGCGCCCACGCCGACAGCGCACCCGACACGTCCCGAGCTGCGTCGGCCCAGGCCGCGCGATCGGTGTACGGGACGACGACCAGGCGCTCGTTGAACGCCTCAAAGTTGCGAGCCGCGACATCGCCGGCCTTCGCCGAGACGCGCCGGCTCTCGACGCCGGATCCGACCGGCGGCCGCCCGCGGAAGGCCGCCTGCCACTCCCCCGCGGCCTCACTCGCCTGGTCGACCGTGGCCGCCGGCCAGTTCTCCCGCAGCCGCGGCAAAGTGAGGTCGCGACCGAGAGTGCCGCCGCCGTAGAAGGCGAGCTTCTCCCCGTACTCCCCCGGCTTCAACGCGGCCCGGTACCCCGAGACGACGTCGGTACTTCCCTTGGCGAAGAAGGGCTTCACGACGACGCCATCCGCCCGCACGCGGCGGATCCACTCCGCCTCCGATGACGACGCCACGGCGGCCGCACGGATGCGGTGCCCGAGCTCCTTCGGCGCGGTCGTAGGGAGCCCAACCCGGTCGGCCTGGCCACGCTCGGCAGCCTTCTCCCCGCGCTCGTGCAGCTCCAGACCTTCGGCGCCGACAGTCCGCAGACTGTGGGTCCGTTCGATCTCCCGGCAGGCGTCCTGCGCGGATTGGAAGTCGCGGTAGCGCCCCTCCCAGCGGGTGCCGTCCTCACGCACCATCGAGGCCGCGATGTGGATGTGGTCGTTGCCGTTCTCGGACTTGCCGTGGTGGATGGCCACCCACCGCGACGGCGCCTTCCCCGACGCCTCGGTGAAGCCCATCCGGTCCATGAAGTCGCCGGCGATCTTCTGCCACTGCTCGTTGCTCAGCGGTCCGTCCTCGGCCGCGAGACTCAGCGAGCAGTGCCACACGTGCGCGTCGCGGTAACCGGTGACGCGCTTCTCACCGGTCTCCGGATCCTGCTCGGTGACCTGCGCCTGGACCTTCGTACCGAAGTGCAGCCGGGGCGCCTCGAGGTAGTCGGTGATCTCCTTGACCGACGCCGCCCCGAGCGTCTCCGTGCCGTACCACGCGGTGAGGAAGTCGTCGCCGGCGACGACGTGCGGGTTCTCGTGCTCGTTGACCTTGCCCGGACCCTGCAGGTACCGGATCAGCCCGTACATGTTGCCGCCCTTGACGACGTTCGGGATCACCTCGACCACCACCCGGCACGCCGGCCTGCAGCCCTCACAGACGACCGCCGACGTCGTCGAGCAGCGCCTCGATACGGTCGCACACCCGCTGGACAGCCTGCATCGCCGCGACCGTCTCAGGCTGGGTCTCCAAGGTCGCATTGGTGGCCTTGGCGATCTGGTTGATGTTGACCCCGACCTTGCCCAAGAAACGCATCATCTGGAACAAGTCGCCCGCGAGCTCAGCCTTGCTCTTGGCGGCCTCGTGCCCACCCGCGAGGGCCGACTCAAGCAACAGGCGCGCCACGGTGATGTTGCCGCGCTCAGCCGCACGCAGCACCAGGCGCCGCTCGTCCTCCTCGTGAACCTTCACGACATGACGGATCACCCGCGGTCGACCGGGCACACGGTCCTGCCGCGACCCGCGCATCCGCTTGGGCAGCCGCGAACCGGCACCCAGCCCAGAGGCCTCCCGAGACTCCGTCACGACCGCTCTCCTCTCTTCGAGCACCGCTCGGCCCAGCGCAGCGACCCGCCCCGCGGGACTCACCGACACTCCGGACCTGCAAGGAGTGTCGCACGGCGCCGAAGGCGACGCCAGCACAAGGGCACCTTGTGTACTAGCTTGCTCACGGGCCGAGAGCGCCGAGGTACGCTGAGGTCGCCGGCATCAGCACCGAACTCACACATCGGGAGAACACATGGCCAAGAGCGACATCGACCGCCGCGTAGACAGCGCCCTGCGAGCACTGGTCGCGCCACGAGAGAACTCGATCCGCCACCTGGCGACGGTCCTCGACGACATCAGCAACACCGACGCCAAGATCGACGCGCTCCTCGCCGAGCGCGACAAGCAGGTCAAGGCCGCGAACGCCAGCGTCAACGCCGCGAAGGCGGCGGGCTGGAAGGCCAAGGAACTCACCGACGCCGGCCTGGTCGTACCCCGCGCCTACGCCCCACCCACCGCGAGCAAGTCCAAGGACTCCGGCTCCGCCGGCACCACCTCGAGCGCGAACGGCAACGCGTCGGGCTCGTAGCTCCCAGCCCACAAGACTGCGGGCCGACGGCCCGCACAAGAAGACCCCTCCGCGAAGAACCACGGAGGGGTCTCGGCATTTCTAGACCCGCCGGTGGCGGGTAGGGCCCAGCTCCCGATGCCGCCAATGGTTACACATCGAGGTCCGCCGTCAAGGGCTTCGCAAGTCTCCTTCGTCGACCCTTGACGGCGGACCTCGATGCATGGGCGGCACTTGTTCGGGAGCCGGGGTCCGAGTGGCCAGGGCACCAAGGCGGTGCCCACTCCAGCTCTCCGGGCCGCTCCAGCACCTGCGCCCGCAGGGACACGGAGCGAACCCACCCACAGGAGGACCAGCCATGCCGATCATCATCTGCTTCGAGGGCAGCCTCGCCGCCGACCCCATCGCCCGCACCACCACCGACGGCACCACCGTCACCGAAGCCGTCGTGCTCGTGAACCCGACCACCAAGACCGGCAGCCGACGCCCCGGCGCCTCCCCCACCCGCTACATCATCAAGGCCTGGCGCGACCGCGGCCGAGCACTCGCCACCCTCACCACCGGCGCCGGCGTCGTCATCATCGGCCACGTCGAAACCGAGACCTGGATCCCCGACACCAGCAACCCGAACGATCCGGTCGACCTGGTCGACCAGCCCGCACCGTCATCGCCGGCTCCCAAGCGCCGCTACCGCGACACCGTCGTCGTCGACTCCATCGGAACCCCGCTCACTGCGCCCCGACGCGTGGACACGAACTAGGTCACGCAGCCGCCCGCGGAGACTGACCCGGTGGCGCCGCCGAGTCAGCGCAGCGGAACCCCAGAGAAGTCCACGTCCACGCCTTCCGCCTGCCCAAACTTGCGCAGCATCGCGACCAGGGTGCGGTCATGCTCGGGCGCCAGGAGAGGGCCGATCCTTACCGACTTGATCGGCAAGGGTGCGAGCTCCTCACCATCGCCGATGTACGAGTTATCCCCGTGCGGGGATGACGCCAGCTCGGCGTAGCCGACGACCCCGTAGGTACCGGCGCGGTACTTCAGGTGGTCCTCCGAGCGGTCAAACGTCGTCACGATCCTGACCTCGTTCTCACCCTCGAAGCCGGGTTCCTTGATCAGGTTCGCGAGCAGAGCAACGTCCTCGAACGAGCTCCTATAGGAGAAGGCAGCGTGGTCCTGCACCTCCTGCTCGTCGACGCGCTGCGCCCGCATGTCATCGAAACGTGCGCCGTCGGCGTCGAGCTTCCTGGCCAGGAGCTGGAGCGCGGTGTTGATCTCCTCCTCGGTGTACAGCACGTGCAGCCACGGCGTGACACGTGCGAACAGCAGGCCGGGATCGAAGAAGGTCTCGAGGTCGAGCTCCTCGACTGCTGCGGCGTCAGCCGGCTCACGGTGGGTCAGCGATGCTCGCGCGTCGGAGACGACGGCGAGCGGCACCGACACGTCGAGCTCGACGGCGTACCCCCGACCGCCGTCGGCGTAGAGCCGCCACTGGTTTGCGTCGTCAGGTCGCGTCGACGCACTCAGCACGAAGATTTCGTGCGGCTGCAGCTCGGGGCTCCTCGCGTGGGTCCTGATGACTTCGATCGCGGGTGAGTCCGGCTGCTTCTCGGCCCAGTCCAGGATCTTCGCCCAGCCCTGCCGCACCTCGGCGCGATCGTTCATCCCCGCGGCCTCCGACGCCCACAACTTGCGGTCCCGGATCATGCCGAGCAGCGCGACGGCGCCGGTGTAGTGGTACACCCGCTCTTGGGCGATCCGGACACCCGCAGGCAGGTACTCAGCAGCGCTGCTCATGGCGTGACCCTAAGGCGCGCTAGCTGTCCACGGACGGGCGATCTCACCGCTCGCCGTCCCGGGGCCCAGGCGGACCGGGCCGAGCTGACTGACGCTCACCGCTCCAACCCGTCCGGGGCGGTGTCGCGGAGGTGGGGGAAGCGGCCGGCGGCGACCTCGGTCTCACCGATCGTGTAGTACCGGTCGACCGCGCCGGGGTAGTCGACGGGCGCGACGTCGACGCCGGGGAGCGGAGTGTTGAGCACCGCGTCGAGGAGCACGGCCGCCTCGAGCGACTCCTCGGCGGCGTAGTCGTCCAAGATCGCGCTGGCGTAGCTCTCGGCGCTGCCGGGGTCATCCGGGGACGCGGTGTCGACGATGACGACCTCGACGCCGGGGTAGCGCCGCTGAGCCTCGGCCCTGACGGCTGCACTCAGCGTGCGGCGGTACTCGGCCACGTCGGCAGCCCGGAGCTCGCGGAGGCGCTCCAAGAGGGCGTCGTGCGGCGCCTCGGCGGCAGCGTGCGCGGCCTCGAGGCGCCGGACCTCCGCGGGGTCGACGCCGGACTTGATGATCCATGCTCCGGTCATGGAGTAGCCGCGCTCGGCCTCGAGCGCGACCTGCTCCTGGATCCGGGCTAGGAGCCGTTCGGCCTCCGCGGGGGCCTGCCCGCCGGCGACCGCGCTGTCGTACCAGGCGTCGTAGGAGAACGGCGGAGCGTCGGCGCCCTCGGGATCTTCGGGCACGAAGTTGCCGGCGCCGTCATGCCGGTAGCACCAGTGCAGGGCTCTGGTGTCGTACGGCGCGGTGGCACGGTCCATGTCCTGACCGATCGCCTCGGCGGCGGCGTCGTAGAGCTCGTCCCAGCCGAAGTAGTCCAGCAGCTGCGTGGCGTCGACGACGATCCGCAACGGCTCAGTGCGGTACTGCATGAGGTTGCTGTCCTCGTCGCCGATCTGCGACGCGAGCAGGTCACGGACCCGCGAGGCCTCCCACGACCCGGGCCGGCCCGCGAGAGCGGCCTCGATGCCGCCGGTGTTCGCGGCGGCCGATGCCAGGGCCAGGCACACGAACTCGGCCCAGTCGTTGGGCTCGGTGCGGTCGGGGTCGAGCTCCCATCGGCCTCCTGCCGGTCCGCTAGGGCTCGGGTCGACAGGGCGCAGAACGTGGCGGCGCATCCGCGCGGCTTCGCTCATCACCGCAATCGCCTCGTTCAGCACCGTCTCGTAGGGACGCGGCGGCCCCCAGATCGACGGGGCCGGCACCACGGTGGCCAAGACGCCGTAGGCGATGGGCTGGGGGGAGGCGTTCGGGATCGGGTCGGGCAGCCCGACCAGCGGGTGCCCGGGCAGCGGCCGGCCATCGATCGCGACACGCCCGTCGAGGAAGGTGACGCCCTCGACGGTGGCCACCTGGACCACCCGGCCGTCGTGGACGACGACCGCGAGCTGCGCGTCAGCGAGGGTGGCCAGCTTCGCCTTCCATACCCCGCGCGACCGTGTCCACAGCTCGTCCGAGCTGAGGTCGTCGGCATAGCCCAGGAGCCGGCGGTCCAGGGGGTCGGAAGCGGGCGCCGGACGCACGCCGGGAATCCGGATCCGCACCACCGACACGTCCGAGAACGGCGCCCACGGTGTGCGTAGGTTCGGCGCGCTCGACGGCACCTCGCCAGAAGTCAGGCTGTCATCGGTCATGGACCGAAAGTACGCCGGCCACCATCATTCGTCAACTAGTTAACGAATAGGAACGACTCGTCTTTGTCAGGCCGGCGGCTCGTAGTCGGCCGGGAGCGGCCGGACGTCGGTTTCGACTTGCGCGATCCGCGGCGCGTGAGCGGCCAGGGCTTCCTGGAGTGCCAGGGTGATCAGCCCGTTCAGCGCCATCTGGTCGTCCTGAGCGCTGTAGTCCGCTGCCTGGTCGATGTTGTCGATGAACCCGTTCGGCTGGGCCCCGCCTTGCTTGATGAGGATCTCCTTGTAGAACTCGCGCACTCGAGGGCGAGCATCGTCGAGGGCGTCGTCGGGGATGTCCAGAAGCAGGTCGATTTGTCTCCACACCTTGGCCACGGGTGCGACAGTACCCGCCGCTCAGCCCGGGGACCGCTGATTCAACCGATGCTCTCGGCACCAGGCTCCGGGCGAGGTCATAGGTCCGCCGGGGCCCCGGTGGGTCGCCCCGCGGACGCCAAAGTCGAGCTCTGTACGTCCGCGGGCGACCTTGCGTGGGACTAGCCAGCCTGAGTTTCGTTGCGCAGGCTCCGAACCTGGTCCTGCTCGCTCGGCGAGATGCTGGCCCAGGCGCGCCGCGCGCGGCCCTGCCGGCGGAGCTCGGCGCCCGCCGCCAGGCCGGCGGCGAGTACGACGAGGTACGCCAGGAGAGCGAATCCGGGGTACAGCGCCCAGTTGATGACCTTGGCCTGCTCGCCGAAGAACCCGTCGGTCGACGGGGCGAGTCCGAGGTCAGGCAGCCAGCTGGCCGACGCCAGCAGAGCGGCGACCGGCGCGAGAAGAACAAGCGGCAAGTACCACGGGGCGGCCGCGCCGTCCTCGAGCTCGCTCCCGAGGATGAGCAGACGGTCGTTCGAGGTGGTGGGGTTGATGGTGTTCATGCGGGTGTTCCTTCCGAGATTCCGTGTTGAGGTCTCGGTCGCGGGGGGTCGACCAGTAGGGCGACAGTTTGATTCTGCCTTGTCGCACGCGCGGGTGCACGTGCGAACGATCGGGGATCTGCGCTCGTCTCAGGGAGACTCAGGTGTCCGGGTGGGCGTCCGCGCGGTAGTCGGCAAGCACCGCGATGCCGCCGCCGGCGAAGGCGATGAGGACCCCGGCGATGATGCCGGGCCAGAAGATCGTGACGTCGTCGTCGACGGCGTGCCAGACGAGCGGAACGACGACGCTGGCGATGACGGCCAGGGCGCCGGCGACTGACAGCTTGATCCCGCCGCGCCGCGGCGACCTGGGCTGCTTGGTGGGTCCGGTCGTCATCGTTGCTCTCCTTCGGGGCGCCCCGGGTGAGCGGCGCGTGCCGTGGTCGACCAGTAAGGGGACGGGTTCGATTCTGCTCTACTGCACGCGCAGCCACAGGTGCGCTCGATCATGGGCTTGTGCCGGTTCTCGCAGCTCGCCGGGTCGTGGTCGTCGGCGGCGCAGGGGATGCATCGGGTCACGAGTTCGTTCCCTCCGAGCTGGGGTCAGGGATGGGTTAGGAGCAGGCGGCCCAGAGGCCGCGGTCGTCCGCTTGCGCTGTGTCCTCGAGGTCGGCGTACCGCTCGGCGCGCTGGACGGGCGGGTGGTCCTCACGGGCCCGGGCGGCCCCGCGCCGGATGAGAGTGGCTCCGACGTCACGGCCGCCGACCTCGACGTAGCGCAGCAGCCGGCCATAGACGTCCTTGTTGTCTTGGGTCGGGTCACCGATCAGCTCGACGCGGCCGCGGTCGGGCGCCTGGTCGAGAAGGTCCTGGAGGACCTTGGTGGCCTGGGCGGCGTAGCACTCCCCCGGCTTGCCGTTGCGCGCGAGCTCAGGGGTGTTGATCCCCAAGATCCTGACGCTCTTCTCGCGCCCCTTGGCGGTTCGGATCCGGATGGTGTCGCCGTCGACGACCCGCTCGACGCGCGCCTGCGTGCGAGGAGCGTCCTTGGCCGTGGTGCCGCCGGTCGTGAAGTAGCCCTGCTGCAGCGCGATCGCGCCGAGACCGACCAGGACCAGGGCCCCGACGAGCGTGGGGATGACCGGTGCGCACTCGCGCCCGCGACCCGAGCCGTAGTAGTGCCGGGCACCGCAACGCCAGCACTGGTACATCTGAGCGCTCATGACCAACCTCCTGTGCCTGTTGTACGCGAGGGGTCCGACGCAATGACCATCTCGCCGGCCTCGTCGCCGACCTCGTCGCTGATCACATCGCTCCCGGCTCCACCCGGCGCCGCGTTGGTCATCGACGGTCCTGGCCGCTCAGCTCACGGGCGGCCGCCCGAAGGCGCCGCGCAGGCTCTCGCCACCGGCTCCCCGGCTGGGCGTCGCGCTCGTCGACCAGGAGCTGATCGGCATGCTGATCGGTGATGGGTCGGCCGTCCTCACTGCTACGACCGCCAGGCACGTACACCTGCCACCCCTCAGGGTCGATCGCCGGCTCACTGGACGCCTCGACGCTCTGCTCCGCCGGCGCTGCCTGGGCAGGGGCAGGGCGTACGTCGACGGCGGCCGGCGCCGAGGTTGCACTGCGGTCAGTGCGCCCGATGACGAGGGTGAAGAGGCTGCCGGATCGGCCGCGGGATCTGACCGGACGTGGCGGCGCGATCGGGGTAGCCCGCACCATCACGCCGCCTCGAGCGGGCAGCAGGTGCAGGCTGTACCCGCGCTGCGCGATCGCGGCCGTGGTGCCGGCCGCCTTCAGATCTGCCGCCAGCAGTTGCGGAGCGTTGCCGCGCCTGAGATGCATGACCATCTCACCACCACCTGCGTCGACCAGGCGGTGGATGGCAGAGGAGTAGCAGGCCAGCTCGCGCCGGTAGAGCTCCATGGCCTTCTTGTCCGCGCCGCGGCGAGTGAATGCGCCCGTCATGCCGTGGCGGAAGCACAACAGGCCCGCGAACATGAGGGCGGCTAGGAGTGCCCCCGCCAGGGCGAAGCCCCCAAGCTGCTCAAGCTGGGCCAGCGGATTGTCGTTGTTCATCCCTGCCTCATTTCCCAGTTCGATAAGGGTTGTTCGATAAGGGTTGGACGTCAGTTGGCGAAAGGGGCGCGACGCTGATGCGCCGGCCCCCTCCCCCACGCAGACCTGTCGATCCGCTTCAGCTCGGGTTGGGTACGGCCCAGGGGTCCTCGGCCGGCTCCTGCGCCGGTCCACCCGCGGTGCCAGCGTCCTGACCGCTGCCCTGCGGCTCCCGGTTGGTCTTGTTGGCCCGGCTCACCTTCGCGGTGGCGTAGCGCAGCGCGGGGCCGACCTCGTCGACGTCGATCTCCATGGCGGTGCGCTTCTCGCCCTCGCGGGTCTCGTACTGCCGGGACTTGAGGGCACCGGTCACGATCACCCGCTGACCCTTCTGCAGGGACTCGGCGACGTTCTCGGCGTACTGCCGCCAGACCGCGCAGGAGAGGAACAGCGCGTCGCCGTCCTTCCACTCGTTGGTCTGCCGGTCGAAGGTGCGCGGCGTCGACGCGATCCGGAAGTTCGCCACGGCCGCACCCGACGGGGTGAAGCGCAGCTCCGGGTCGTCGACGAGGTTCCCGACGACGGTGACGATGGTCTCTCCAGCCATGATGATCTTCTCCTTGATGTTGGTCCGGGCGATCTGCCCGAGGGGTTGTATCGAGTGGTGGGTGTCTTGCTGGGTGGTGCTGGTCTTGGTCAGTCCTGGTCAGTGGGCGGCACTGCCCCGTAGACGTTCAGGACGATCTCCTCGACGGTCGTGACGGAGTCGTAGACGAAGGCCTTGGCCCGCGCGTTGTAGGCGTTGTTCAGCTGCCCCCGCGCGTGACCGAGCTGCTCGACCGTGGTGCTGGGGTGGTTCGCGAGGTGCTGAAGCGCCTTCTCTGCCCGCTTGATCGCGTCCCCCCGCTCCTGGATGGTCAGCTCCATGGCCCTAGCCCCTTCCTATTGTCGGCTTTAAGCCGAGATAAGAGTATGCCGAACGACGCCGTATTGGCCTGCTCGCCTCACCGACCGTTTTTCGGACCCTCCTGCCGAGATGAGAAAAGGCCGCATAAGCCGGTTCGCAGGCCACCCCCGGGACCGGGCGAGAAGGAAAGTCCGGTGAGGAAATCAGCGAACGAAGTGAGCGCCGAATCGGAGTTTCTGCACGAGTCCGGCACCCCGCGGTCTATCGGGGTGCGGGGGTTGCCGAGGGCCGGCGCGGCCATCATCGATAAGGCAGGAGGGGAAGAAGACCCCGGCTCTTCCAGCAAGGAGGAGCCACGACCGGCAGGTCGTGGTCCTTGGCCGGCCCCTCCGTGGGCCGGCCCGATCGCCCCGGATGGGGCGGTCCGTCGTGCGCTGGGGTGGCGCCGGTAGGCGCTGGCGCAGCCTGGCCCGTCTCGGCCGGAGCGCCGTGAGCTCGAGCAGTTGCTCAAGGGCGCGGGGTTTGTTCGTGGTCTGGCCGCTTGTGGCCAGACCGCCCGGGCCCGGTGGGGAGGGCCGGGGCCCTCCCCACCGGGCCGGCTCCCTCGCGGGAGCGGCCCGGGCCCCAGCGGGCTGGCTGGGGCTAGCCGAGGTGCTCCTTGCCCTGCTCGGCGGCCGCCGCGCGGTCGCGGGCAGCCTCGGAGGCCCACCGGCCGAAGTCCGTTGCGCTGGCCTGGTCGTAAACCAGGTGCGCGGCCGCGTGACGGATGAGGTGGTGGGTGCCCTCGCTCCAGGCGCTGGTGATCGGACCGGGCACCGCGGCCAGGTGGCGCTCGGCCGCCTCGGCGGCGGCCGCCGTCTCGAGGCAGGCACCGCGGGCGGCCGCCTCCACGATGATGGTCCCCGCGGTGGCCGCACCGAGCCAGGCGTTGCGCTGCTGGAACTTCTGGCGTGTCGTGGCGTGCCCGAGCTCGGTGATGCTGACCAGCAGCCCGCCTCGGCTGGCAACGGCACTCAGCATCTCGCGGTGCTGCGGGTTGAGGACCTCAAGGCTGCGGGTCAGCACCACAACGAGCCTTCCGGGCAGTCCCGCCGCCCTCGTGGCGAGGAAGCGGCCGAACACCGCTTCCTCGATGCCAAACCCAGCCCCGGTCACGACGGTGTAGCCGCCTTCCAGGAGCCAGCCGGTCACGTCGCCCGCGACCACGGTCCCGTAGTTCGACGCCGAGCGTGAGCCGGTGACGGTGATCCCATGCTGGATCTCGTCCAGCAGCAGGCTGTCGCCCGCGTGCCAGACCGGAGCCGTGGGCGCGTGGGCCGCTGCGGTGGTGATGCTGTTCGTGATGGTCATGACAACCTCGTTTCTGCCCGGAGACCGTGGGTGGTGGGCTCTGCGTGCCCGACCGTCTTTCGCCCGTCCCGGGCAAGGGTTCGATCAGGCCCGCAATGGGACGCCGGAGGGCAACCCCGGCACCGGGTGCGAGTTGGGAGGAAGTCAGCGAGCTTGCGAGCGCCGACCGGGTCGTAGCCGGCGCGGAGCGCGGGGTTGCGTGGAGGTGGCTGCGGGCCAGACTCGAACGCCCGGGAAGGAGAAAGGAATCAAGCTTCGGTCGACGCCGGTAGGCGTCGTCCTTGCCACGGCCCTCCGTGGCCGTGGCCGGCGATTCCGGATGGAATCGCCTCGGGTGGGGTGTGGGGAGGGCCTGGCCCTCCCCACCGGGCCCGGGAACTCGTCCCGGACCCGGTCGCCGTGTCTCAGGCGTCGGGGCTGAACCACTCGGCCATCTGACGGGCCTTCTCGGTCTTGGCCCACTCCCCCGGCCGGATGGCCTCGGTGAGGACCATCCGGATCAGGGACTGGAACTGCCAGATCGTCCAGCCCGTCACGCGGTCGTAGGCCATCCACGCCGCCGCGCCGTCGCCGGCCATCCAGTACGCGAACGCGAGCACCAGCGCGGGCTGACCGCGGTGCTCGGCGGGACACCGGCTGAAGAGGTCGTTCCACAGGGCGGCGTGGCTGTTCGCGTTGTCCTGGTCGATCTGAGCGATGACCGCCTGCAGGAGCGTGTCGTTGCGTACCGCGATGACCAGCCGGGCGGCGTCAGCGTCGTCCGGCTTGAGTCCGGTGACGGCGTGGGTCCTGACCGTCTCGATCACCCAGGCGACCTCGTCGGAGTGGCGGTTGATGAACGTCTCCTGCGCGTCGGGCCCGACGAGACCCTCGAAGTGGTGCGCGGGCACCTCCTCGCGCTCGGGGAACAGGTCTGCCTCCAGCGCCTCACGGCTTCCGGTGGGAGTCCGACGCCCGGCCAGCACCGCGGCGGATCGGTACTTGGTCCGCAGGTCGGGGGTAATCTGGTCGATGAGATCACCGGTGACGGCGTCGTAGACGTTGTCACCGTCGATGCGCAGGGCGTGACGGACCTCGCAGATCCCGTCCATGATCGCGGTGGTCGCGGTGACCATGTCGAGCGCGTGGTCCGGGTTGTCCGTGACGGCGATGAACATGACGTCGCCGGGGTAGCGGCGGAAGTTGGCGCCGAGCGAGGCGACCGAGCCGACCAGGGCGGCGTTGTCGTGCGGGTGGTCGATCCGGGCGTGCGGACCTCCCGGCGTCAGGCTGAGGATGATGAAGTCGTCATCGGGCGCGAACCCGAGCAGCGTCTCGATGACGCCCCAGAGTTCGGCGGGCCGGGTTGCACGGAGGTTGATGGTCACGGGGACCTCTTTCTGCCCAGGGGATCGGGGGACCGGCCTCTGCGTTGGCCAACCC
>NZ_NHTS01000016.1:0-222767 GCF_018831735.1 Pimelobacter sp. 30-1 | reverse complement strand
CCGGCGCCGAGCTGGACCGAGCAGATGCCGAGGATGACGAGACCGACCGCCACACCCAGCGGGGGGCCGTGGGTGGGGCGGTCGGTCTGCACGGGCTCACGGTAAGGGGCGGCCCGGGGTGGAGTGCTACTTGGCGACGACCACGCCGTCGATCATGATCTTGCGGCCGGTCTTGCTGACCACCTTGATCTTGAGGGTGCCGCCCTGGACGCTGCCGAAGGTGGCGATCGGGAGGACGACCTTGGCGCCCTTGCCCTTGAGGCTGATCCGGCGCACGACCTTGCCGTTCCAGATCACCGCGACCTTGCCGCCCTTGGCCGACCGGCCGGCGACGAGGGCGAGGCGCCGGGCCTGGACGCCCTTGAGCTTGAGCACCCGGCCGCGCTTCTTGGTGACCGAGAGCGTGCCGTCGTAGTGACCGGCATTGGCCGCCCGGCTCCAGCCGTGGCCGGCCAGGGCCCGGTCGTCGAGCGGGACGCTCGTGCACCGCTCGGCCGAGCGCAGGCCGAGGTTGGCGAGCTTGTCGACCGACTGCACCGCGAAGCAGTACGTCGACCCGCGGGTGCCGGAGAACTGCGTCGCCGAGCCGGTCAGGTCGTTGCCGCCGACCTGCGCGGTGCCGAGCGCCTGGGCGTTCCAGGCGGCCGAGCGGACCAGGAGGTCGGTGGTCTTGACCCCGGCCAGCGCGTCGGTCGCGGACCAGGTCACGGCGAACGACGGGGCCAGGACCTGCGGCCCGGGGCCGGTCACGGTGCCGCTCGGTCCGGCCAGGTCGAGGAAGTCGGCCTGCACGTAGGAGGACAGCCCGTTCTCGACGACACCGACGGTGACCACGTTGCCCTCGCGGTCCATGTCGGCCGCGATCGGGCCGTCGGCCGCGCCGCCCGGGTAGCCGCTGAAGAGGTGGATCGGGTTGGTCCGGTAGCGCAGCACGAGGTCGTCGTCGCCGTTGTGCGCGACGACCTGGGCGCCGCGGTCGGAGACCAGCGCGACGTGGCGCGCCTGGCTGGCGGTGTCGGGGTCGACGATGCCGGCCGGGCCGAACCCGGCGTCGGGCTTGGCGAGCGCGCCGCGCAGCAGGTAGTCGTTGCCGTCGAAGTCCGACCAGGTCGCCCAGGTCGTGCCGTTCGGGCTCACCGCGAGGCTGCGCTGGGCGGCGGAGGCGCCGGGGCCGGAGAGGATGCTCGGGGCGCCGGGCAGCCCGGTGCCGCCGACCTTGGCCACCGAGGCCCGGTAGACGCCGTCGTCCTGGCCCGCGAAGGCGACCGCGCCCCGGCCGTCGTCGGCGATGCCCACCTCGCTCTCCTGCTGCACCGAGCCGCTCCAGGCGACGGCGACCGAGGTGGACCACGAGGTGGTCGGGGTGCGGCGGGTGACCATGACGTCGCCGCCGTTGTTCGGGCTGTAGTACGACAGCAGCGCGGTGCCGGCCGGGTTCACGGCGAGCGACGGCGCGAACGCGTGGTCGTCGATCGTGGCGAACAGCGGACCGCCGCCCCGGGGCCACAGCGCGGTCTGCACCCGGTCGACGCCCTGGGTGCTGGTCGCGGTGGCGACGTGCACCCGGCCGGCGGCGTCCATGGCGACGTCGGTGGCCTGGACGCTGTCGGTCTGCACGTTGAGCGGCGTCGAGCCGTCCCAGGTGCCGTTGCCGAGGTAGCGCGTGCCGCGGACCCGCTCGTCACCGAGGATCGTCTCGCTCCAGACCACGGCGATGTCGCCCTTGTCGTTGGCCGCGACGTGGACGTCGTTGCCGTCGGTGACCGCGGTCGCGGTGACCGCCTTGGGGGAGGACCAGACGCCGTTGGTCGCGACCGCGGCATAGACCTTGTCGCCGCCGGGGACCGGGCGCACCCAGGCCGCGACGGCGTCGCCCGGGCCGGTACTGACGACGTCGACCGACTCCGGGACGTCGCCGCTGGTGCTGATGTTGCCGCTGTCGATCCCGCCGGCCGCCGTGGCGGGGGCGCCGGCCAGGCCGGCGGTCAGGGTGCCGGCGGCGAGAGCCGCGGCGGTCAGTCCGAGAAGCTGGGTGCGCATCGTGGTGCCTTTCGTGGTTCCTTGGGGTGGCACCACGCTCGCCGGGAGCGGGGGTGCCTGACATCCGCGCACACCACCGAGCCAACGCCCGGCGGCACGGAACCAAGAGATCTACGATGCCGAGGTGCGTTCCCCCCGGCTCGTGTCCCGCACTGCCGAGCGCGCGCGCCTGCACACCGCCCTCGACGGGCTGCGCGCGGGGCACGGCGGTCTCTGGGTGCTGCGCGGCGATCCCGGGGTGGGCAAGTCGCGGCTGGCCGGAGCGCTCGCCGCCGAGGCCGCGGACGCCGGGCTGGAGGTGCTCTCGGGCCGCGCCGTCCCCTCCGGTACGCCGACCCCGCTGCGCCCGCTCGGCGAGGCCCTGCTCGCGTGGCTGCGCACCCACGAGGTGCCCGACGACCGGCTGCTGGCGCCCTACCTGCCCACGCTGGCCCGGCTGGCTCCCCAGCTCGGCGCGGTCGCCCCCGACGGCGCGTCCTCGGTGATGCTGCTCGGCGAGGGCCTGCTCCGGCTCGCCCGGGCGGTCGAGGCGCCCGGGATGCTGCTGGTGATCGAGGACCTGCACTGGGCCGACCCCGAGACGCTGGCGCTGGTGGAGTACCTCGGCGACAACGCCCGGGAGGTGCCGCTGGCCGTCGTCACCACCTGCCGGCTGCACGAGTCGCCGGCGGCCAACGAGCTCGTCACCGCGCTGGAGTGGCGCCGCTCGGCCGAGCTCGTCGAGATCGCCCCGCTGGCCGACGAGGACGTCGCCGCGGTCGCGACCGCGTGCCTCGGGAGCGCGCCGCCGGCCGAGGTGGTCGCCTGGTTGCAGCGCTACAGCGCCGGCTACCCGCTGCTGGTCGAGGAGATGCTCGCCGACCTGCACGACGCCGGGGTGCTCGCGCAGGCTCCCGGCGAGGGTGCCTGGACGCTGGCCGGGCCGCTGCCGGTGCTCGTGCCGCGCCCGTTCGTGCGCTCGGTCGAGGGGCGGTTGGCCGAGGTCGGCGAGCACGCCCGCCAGGTCGCCACGGCTGCCGCGATGCTGGGCCCCGAGCTCGACTGGCGGCTGCTCGCCGCGGCGCTGGACCTGTCCGGGACCGAGGTGGCGGCGGCGCTGCACGAGCTGCGGGGCCAGCGGCTCGTCGTACCGGTGACGGCGGAGCGGTTCGCCTTCCGGCACGCGCTCACCCGCGAGGCCGTGCTGACCGGACTCCTCGCACCCGAGCGCGCCCGCCTCGCGGGGCTGCTGGCCGCGGCGCTGGCCGAGGGGGCCGAGGGCGCCGAGGACCACCTGCGCCTCGCCGAGCTGTACGAGGCGGCCGGCGACGACGAGCGCGCGGTCGCGCTGTGGCTGGCCACCGCCCGGGACGCGATCGGCCGCGGGGCCCTGGTCAGCGCCGGTGAGGCCCTGGGCCGGGCGCTGGCCCGGTGCGAGCCCGGCAGCCCGCTGGAGACCGAGGTCCGCGAGGCCGAGGTCGAGGTGCACGCCCTCGCCGGTGACGTCCCGCAGGCGCTGGCGGCCGGGGAGGTGCTGACCGCGGAGCTCGCCGGTGCGCCGGGCCGGCTGGCCGCCGTACGGCTGCGACTGGCGCGGGCGCTGCTGGCCGGGGGTCGCTGGGACGAGGCCGAGGCGATGCTCGCCGCGGCCGCGGGCCACGACCCGGCCGCGGAGGAGGTCCTCGCCGCCCGGCTCGCCCTGGGCCGCGAGGACGACGTCGCGGCCGCCGAGCGGGCCTCGGCCGCGCTCGCCGCCGTGGGGGAGGACCGCCCCGAGATCGCCTGCGAGGCGTGGGAGGTGCTCGGCCGGGCGGCCCGGGCCTGCGACTACGTCGCCGCCGAGGACGCCTTCGAGGCGGGCTTCCGGCTCGCCGACGCCCACGACCTGGCGCTGTGGCGCTGCCGCCTGCTCGCGGCGCTCGGCTCGCTCGACCTCGCCGCGCGCCGGCCGGTCGAGGACCGGCTCGTGGCGGCCCGGCGGGCCGCGCTCGACGCGGGTGCCATCGCGACCGCGGCCCGGATCGAGATCGAGCTCAACCTGGTCCGGATCCGCTACCTCGACCTCGACGAGGCGATGGCGGCGGTCGACAACGCGATCACGATGATGACCCGGCTGCGGCTGCCGGACCTCGCCACGGCGTACCTGCTACGGGCGGCGACGCACGGCCTGGCCGCGCGCACCGACGCGATGGAGGCCGACGTCGCCGTGGCGCTCGGTCTGCCGATGGACGAGGGGGTGCGCGCGGTCGGGGTCCCGGGCCACATCCGCTCGTTCGTCGCCCTCGCCCATGCCCGGTACGACGAGGCGCGGGCCCAGCTCGGCCTCGCGATGACCCACCACCGGCGCTCGCCGAGCATGCCGTTCTCGCTGCGCGGGTTCTGGGCGCTGCTGGAGACCGCCCTCACCGGTGACGGTGCCGCCGCCCGCGAGGAGGTCCGCACCGGCCCGCAGGCCAACAGCCCGCACAACTGGTTCGCGCTCCGGTACGCCGACGCGATCGCGCTCGGCCGGTCCGGGGACGCGGCCGAGGCGGAGCGGGTCTTCGCCGACGCCGAGTGGGGACTGCCCGGCCGCGAGCCCTGGCCCGAGCTCCACGCCCGGTTCCTCGTCGCCGTGGCCGCCGCCCGCGACGGTTGGGGGACGCCGGAGGCGTGGTTCCGCCACGTGCTCGACGGCCTGGTCGGCTACGGCCTGACCGAGGCGGCGTCGGCCTGCCGGGTGGCGATGCGCGAGGCCGGCTTCGCGGTGCCGCGCAAGTCCGCCGGTGCGGAGCGGCTCCCGCCCCACCTGCAGCGGCTCGGCGTCACCGCCCGCGAGCGCGACGTCCTCGTGCTGGTCGCCGAGGGGCTGCAGAACAAGCAGATCGCCGACCGGCTCTACCTCTCCGTGCGCACCGTCGAGACCCACGTCGCCCGGCTCCTCCAGCGCACCGGCGCCGCCGAGCGCGGCGAGCTGGCCGCGCACCTGGTGCCCCCTACGGCGTGACGCTCGGCCGGACGGCCAGACCCAGGTCCGCGACCGGCTCCAGCCGCTCGCACCACCACGAGCGGGCCCGGTCGCGGGTGCCGGGCCGCAGCGCCGCCTCGAGCTCGGGGACGGCGTCGGTGCCGTCGAGGTCGAGCACCACCGTGCAGCGGTCGTGCTCCGGGCTCAGCAGCCAGCGGCTGGTGACGAACCCCGGCAGCCGGCGCAGCCACGGCGCGACCTCGCCGCGCAGCCGGCCCAGCACCTCGTCGCTGCGGTCGGGGACCAGCACCAGGGTGACCAGCAGCGTCGTCATGGCGCCAGCGTGGGGGAGGCGCGGCCGGCGTACATCCGTGGTCGCCACGGATTCAACGTCCGGGCGATGACTTTTGCCCGCCCCCGGGGTCACAGTGGACAAGGCACCCCGGACGAGGAGGAACCATGACCACGATCCTGATGGTGGGCACCCGCAAGGGCCTGTGGGTCGGTACGTCGGCCGACCGGGTGGACTGGACGTTCACCGGGCCGCACCACGACATGGAGGAGGTCTACTCCTGCCTCGTCGACACCCGCGGCGCCACGCCCCGGCTGTTCGCGGGCGCCTCGTCGAGCTGGCTCGGGCCGCAGCTGCGCTGGTCCGACGACCTCGGCGCGACCTGGCAGGAGACCCCCAACGGCGCGATCCGCTTCCCCGAGGGCGCCGGGGCGACCGTGGAGCGGATCTGGCAGCTTGTGCCGGGGGTCGGCGAGGGCGTGCTCCACGCCGGCACCGAGCCGGGCGCGGTCTTCACCTCGACCGACGGCGGCGCGTCGTTCCGGCTCGAGGAGGGCCTCTGGAACCACCCGCACCGCCCCGAGTGGGACGCCGGCTTCGGCGGCCAGGCCTTCCACACCGTGCTCCCGCACCCCACCGACGGGCGCTCGCTCACCGCGGCGCTCTCGACCGGCGGGGTCTACCAGACGCGCGACGGCGGGCAGTCCTGGGCGCCGCGCAACCACGGCATCCGTGCGGACTTCCTGCCCGAGGACCAGCGCTACCCGGAGTTCGGCCAGTGCGTGCACAAGGTCACCCGGCACCCCTCGCGCCCCGAGCGGCTCTACGCCCAGAACCACGGCGGCGTCTACCGCTCCGACGACGAGGGCGGCTCGTGGACCTCGATCGGCGACAGCCTGCCCAGCGACTTCGGCTTCCCGATCGTCGTGCACCCCCACCGGCCCGACACCGTGTGGGTCTTCCCGCTCGGCGGCGGCGACCGCCGCTACCCGCCCGAGGCGCAGCCCCGGGTCTGGCGCTCCGACGACGCCGGAGAGACCTGGACCGCCTACGGCACCGGCCTGCCCGACGCCTTCTACGTCGGGGTCATGCGCGACGCGATGTGCGCCGACAGCCACGACCCGGCCGGGCTCTACCTCGGCGCCCGCAACGGCTCGGTCTGGGCCTCCGCGGACGACGGCGAGACCTGGCGCCAGATCGCGGCCGACCTGCCCGACGTCATGTCGGTCAAGGTCGGTGTCGCGTAGCACCCGGCGGTCCTAGGCTGCCGTCATGCCCGCTTTCGCGCAGACCCACGAGACGACGATCGCCGCGCCGGCCGCGACCGTCCACGCGCTCGTCGACGACTTCCACGAGTGGATCAAGTGGTCCCCCTGGGAGGGCCTCGACCCCGACCTGCGCCGCACGTACGACGGCGCGGGCGTCGGGGCGTCGTACGCCTGGGAGGGGAACAAGAAGGCCGGCGAGGGCCGGATGACGTTCACCTCGATCACGCCCCAGCAGGTCGTCGTCGACCTCGAGTTCCTCAAGCCGTTCAAGGCGCAGAACGTGGTGACCTTCGACCTCACCCCCGCCGGTGACGGCACCCACGTGGCATGGACGATGAGCGGTCAGCGCAACCTCGCCTTCGCGATCATGGGCCGGCTGTTCTTCGACAAGGCGATCGCCAAGGATTTCACCAGGGGACTCGCGTCCTTGAAGGCTGCGGCCGAGGCGTAGCCTTGGACCATGCCCACCCTCCGCTCAGCGACGTCCACCTCGGGCCGCAACATGGCCGGCGCGCGTGCCCTCTGGCGCGCCACCGGCATGACCGACTCGGACTTCGGCAAGCCGATCATCGCCATCGCCAACTCGTTCACCGAGTTCGTTCCCGGTCACGTCCACCTTCGTGACCTCGGCAAGATCGTCGCGGAGTCGGTCGTAGCGTCCGGCGGCGTCGCCAAGGAGTTCAACACGATCGCCGTCGACGACGGCATCGCGATGGGCCACGGCGGCATGCTCTACTCGCTGCCCAGCCGCGAGCTGATCGCGGACGCCGTGGAGTACATGGTCCAGGCCCACTGCGCCGACGCCATCGTGTGCATCTCCAACTGCGACAAGATCACCCCCGGCATGCTGCTCGCCGCGCTGCGGCTCAACATCCCGGTCGTGTTCGTCTCCGGCGGCCCGATGGAGGCCGGCAAGACGACGGCGATCGAGGGCATCGTGCACAGCAAGCTCGACCTGGTCGACGCGATGTCGGCCTCGGCCAACGACGCGGTCACCGACGAGCAGCTCGACACCATCGAGCGCTCCGCGTGCCCGACCTGCGGCTCGTGCTCGGGCATGTTCACCGCCAACTCGATGAACTGCCTCACCGAGGCGATCGGCCTGTCCCTGCCCGGCAACGGCTCGACGCTGGCCACGCACGCCAAGCGCCGCGCGCTGTTCGAGGAGGCCGGCCGGGTCGTCATGGACCTGTGCCGCGCCTACTACGAGAACGACGACGAGTCGGTGCTGCCGCGCAACATCGCCAGCCGCGAGGCGTTCGAGAACGCGGTCGCGCTCGACGTCGCGATGGGCGGCTCGACCAACACCGTGCTGCACCTGCTGGCCGCGGCCCGCGAGGCCGAGCTCGACTTCGACGTGCACCACATCGACGCGATCTCGCGCCGGGTGCCGTGCCTGTCCAAGGTCGCCCCCAACTCGCCGAAGTTCCACATGGAGGACGTCCACCGGGCCGGCGGCATCCCCGCCCTGCTCGGTGAGCTGCGCCGCGGCGGCGCGCTCCACGAGAACGTCCACTCGGTCCACTCCGCCGACCTCGACTCGTGGCTCGGCGCCTGGGACATCCGGGGCGAGAACCCGTCGGCCGAGGCGCTCGAGCTGTTCCAGGCCGCGCCGGGCGGCGTCCGCACGACCGAGCCGTTCTCGACCGAGAACCGCTGGGGCGAGCTCGACACCGACGCCGCCGAGGGCTGCATCCGCGACTTCGAGCACGCCTACAGCGCCGACGGCGGCCTGGCGATCCTGACCGGCAACATCGCCGTCGACGGCTGCGTGGTCAAGACCGCCGGCGTCGCCGAGGAGGCGCTGGTCTTCCACGGGACGGCGATCGTCTTCGAGTCCCAGGACGCCGCGGTCGAGGGCATCCTCGGCAAGAAGGTCGAGGCCGGCCACGTCGTGGTGATCCGCTACGAGGGTCCCAAGGGCGGGCCGGGCATGCAGGAGATGCTCTACCCGACCGCCTTCCTCAAGGGCCGTGGCCTGGGCGCGAAGTGCGCGCTGATCACCGACGGCCGCTTCTCCGGCGGCACGAGCGGGCTCTCCATCGGGCACGTCTCGCCCGAGGCGGCCGGCGGCGGGCTGATCGCGCTCATCGAGGACGGCGACCCGATCTCGATCGACATCCCGAACCGCACGATCCACCTCGACGTCGACGATCACACGCTGTTCGAGCGCAAGATCCTCCAGGAGAAGCGCGACAAGCCCTACACCCCGCTCGACCGGGAGCGCCCGGTCTCGGCGGCCCTGCGGGCCTACGCGTCGATGGCCACTGCGGCCTCCGACGGCGCCTACCGCCGCGTCCCGGACTGATCGGGAGGGCCGGGCGGATGGGCAAGGTCCACGCACGCGTCGACGGGCGCCTGCGCGCGTTCGTCGAGCGCCAGCAGGTGTTCTTCGTCGGTACCGCGCCGCTGTCCGGTGAGGGGCACGTCAACGTCTCGCCGCGCGGCATCCCGGGCACGTTCGGCCTGCTCGACGAGCGGACCTTCGCCTGGGTCGACACCTCGGGCAGCGGCAGCGAGACCATCGCCCACGTGCGCGAGAACGGCCGCATCGTGGTGATGTTCTGCGCCTTCGACGGCGCCCCGAACATCGTCCGCTTCCACGGCCGCGGCCGCGTGGTGACCCGCTACGACGAGGCCTACGCCGAGCTCGCCGGGCACTTCGAGGACGTACCGGGGGCGCGGGCGGTGATCGTCGTCGACATCGAGCGGATCTCCGACGCCTGCGGCTACGGCGTCCCGCTGATGGACTACGTCGGCGAGCGCGACCTGCTGCCGCGCTACTTCGGCCGCAAGGGCGTCGAGGGCTCCGCCGACTACCGGCGCCGCAAGAACCGCACGAGCATCGACGGCCTGCCCGCCTTCGACTTCGACCCGCTCGACGAGTGGACCACCCTGGCCGGCCTGGGCCGGATCCGGGTGCGCCTGGGCGAGCAGATCGAGGGCTGGCAGCAGCCGGCCGGCTACGGCCTCGCGCTCGACGGCGAGCCCGGCTACGTCAACGCCCCCGGCGGCATGCACGGCCTGCCGGCCGTCGTCCTGGCGACGGTGCTCAAGCACGACGGCACCACCGCCACCCTCGACGTGACGCCCCAGCAGCTCGACGAGGCGATCACCGCGCTCTCCCCGGCCGAGGCCTGCACCGAGGTCGACCACCCGAACCTGTGGGCCTGGCAGGCGCTGCGCGAGCGGTTGCGCGCCCAGGACGGCCGGGGCCGGCTGAGCGCCGTGTTCGTGCGCGACGTGGCCGACCCGGTCTCGTCCGAGGACGACGCCGCCCTGCGGGCCGCCTGGGACGCCTCCTAGGGCGCGTCTCTCAAGCCCCCGCCTGCTGCGCGGTGTTTGCGACTCGATCTGGCGGCGTTGTCGCAGACTCGACGGGCCTCCGGCCCGCCTTCGCTGCTCCGCCTTGCCAGATCGGCCGCAAACCCCGCTCGCGACGGCGCGGACTTGAGAGACGCTCCCTAGCGGCTGCGCACCACCCGCAGCACCGACGCCGCCTGCGCCCGCGCCCCGGCGGCGTTGGGGTGCGCCGGTACGGCGACCGCGAGGTCGTTGACGGAGACCACGCCGAGCCCCTCGACGTAGCGGGTCCGGGGGCCGGTGCAGACGCCGTGCCCGCGGCTGAGCGGGTGGGTGTCGACGAGCTCGGCGCCGCCGCGGCGCGCGGCCCGGGCGAGCATCGCGTTGAGCTTGACGAAGACGCCGTGCAGGTAGGCCATGTCGGGATTCGTGATCGGCACGATCGGCCAGCACCCCTTGGCCGGGATCGCGTCGAGGTAGTTGACGAGCAGCACCCGCGCCCGCGGCGAGCGCCGGTGGATCTCCTGGAGCGCCCGCACGACCTTGATCTCGGAGCGGGCGACGTTCTGGGCCAGCCGGTCCACCCCACCCTTGGTGAAGCGCTCCTTGCAGCCGCCCAGCGGCAGCTGACCCACGTCGATCAGGGGCAGCACGTCGGGCAGCGGGAGCCGGGGGAGCGGGACGCCGACCGGCAGCGCCGAGATGCACGACATCGCGCCGCTCGCGACGCCGGCGTCGTTGCCCCCGATGCCGACGGTGACCAGGTCCGTCGTCCTCGTGAGCCGGTCGAATTGGGGCCGGTTGACCCCGCCGAGCGGCAGCTTCTGGGGCTGGGTGAAGTGGTCGGTGGTCGCCGAGCCGCAGGTGGCGTCGCGGAACCTCGTCACGCCCAGCTGCTTCGCGACGAGCTTGGGGTAGTCGCGGTGCGACTGCGCGCAGTCGATCGGCACGTGGGTCCGGTCCGGCAGCCCGTCCTTGTCGAAGAACACGACGTCGGCCGACCACGAGTCGCCGAGCGCGACGTACTCGCGGTAGCGCGGCGGCGCCGCCGCCCCGGCGCTCGGCGAGGGGGCCGTCACCGCCACGGCGAGCGCGGGGGCGGCGAGGGCGAGGAGGCTCGCGACGACGGACGTACGACGGAGGCGCATGTCCTGCTCAACGAGCGGAGGTGACGCCGGTCACAGTCGACCGGCCGCGTGCTAGAACGGGCGGGTGCCCGAGACCAACCCCCACGGTCAGCAGGTCGGCGCCGTCGTGCCCGGCTGGACCCCGCGCCCGGCCCCGCAGGGCGTGCGGCTCGTGGGCCGCTACGTCACCGTCGAGCCCCTCGCCGACGCGCACGCCCCCGCGCTCCACGCGGCGCTGTGCGCCCCCGAGGACGCCCCGCTGTGGACCTACCGCCCCCAGGACGCCCCGGCGACCGTCGCGGCCATGCGCGAGCTCGTCGCGGCCCACGTCGCCGCCGTCGAGGCGGCCCCGCCGATGCTGACCTGGGCGCTGGTCCCGGCCGGCCGCGGCGCCGAGGGCATCGCGTCGTACATGAGGATCGAGCCGGGCCACGGCCAGGTCGAGGTGGCCGGCGTCCTCTACGCCCGCACGCTCCAGCGCACGCCCGCGGCGACCGAGGCGATCCACCTGCTGCTGCGCTACGCGTTCGACGAGCTCGGCTACCGCCGCTTCGAGTGGAAGTGCGACAGCCTCAACGAGCCCTCGCGGCGGGCGGCGGCGCGGCTGGGGTTCCGCTACGAGGGGCGGTTCCGCAACCACATGGTCACCAAGGGCCGCAACCGCGACACCGACTGGTTCTCGATCACCGACACCGAGTGGCCCGCCGTACGGGCGGCGCACGAGCGGTGGCTCGACCCGGCCAACTTCGCCCCCGACGGCACCCAGCGCACGTCGTTGAGCGCGCTCACCGTGCGGGACCGGGCCTAGCCCGACAGCAGCCCGCCCACCCGCCGCAGCACCTCCAGCAGGTGCCGCGGCAGCGGCGTCTCGTCGTCCGCCCGGTGCAGCGCGGTCAGCGTCCGGTGGATCGGCGGGTCGAAGCCGCGGGCCACGACGCCCGGGAGCGGTACGCGCGGGGTCTCGACGCTGTGCCACAGGCAGGAGGCGATGCCGTGGGTGACGGCGGCGAGCCAGGCGTGGCGCTCGTCGGTCTCGACGGCGACCTCGGGGGTGATGCCGCAGCCGGCGAAGAAGGCGTCGAGGGTGGCGCGGCGGGCGCTGCCGGCGGTGGGGAGGACGAGGGGGACGCGGCCGAGGTCGGCCAGGGTGACCCGGTCGGGCAGGTCGGTGGCGGCGGGGGAGTAGAGGCGGACCTCCGCCCGCCCGATCGGTACGGCGACGAGGTCGCTCGTCACGGCGCTGTCGCACAGCCCGAGGTCCGCACGCCCCGAGGCGACCAGGTCGGCGACCTCGGGGGAGCCGCTGCCGCCGAGCAGGCGGGTGTGGACGGCGACGCCGTGCTCGCGCAGCCCGGCCAGGATCGGGATGGCCAGGGCCGCCTGGAGGGTCGGTGAGGCGGCGATGACGAGCGGCGCGGACGCCGGGGTCGCGGCGGCGGTGGTGCGCAGGGTGGCGATGCTGGTGAGGACCGCGCGCGCCCGTCGTACGAAGGTCTCGCCGGCGGGGGTCAGCGCGATGCCGCGCCCGTCGCGGGCGAAGAGGGTCAGGTCCAGCTCGCGCTCCAGCTGGCGCACCGCGCGGCTCAGCGCCGGCTGCGCGACGAACAGCGCGGCGGCGGCCGCGGTCATGCTGCCGTGCTCGGCGGTCGCGACCACGTAGCGCAGCTGCTGGATGTTCATCGCGCCTCCCATGCCGAACGGGTCTTGGACGCCGTTCCCGGTGGCTCCGAATCTAGAACCTGTTCCTGCTCCGGCACGACATCCCGACACCCTCCGAGGAGAAGTCATGCGTCCTGTCCCGCTCGCCGCCCGTCTCGCCGTGGTCGGCACCGCGCTGGCCGCGGCCGTCGCCGCCACCGTCAGCGGCTCGTCCGCCGCCCCGGCCCCCGACCGCCCCGCCGCGGCCCCCGCCAAGCCCCTCGCCGGGCTCAAGGTGCTGATGACCAACGACGACAGCGCCCAGGGCCGCGATGCCGGCTTCGGCACCGACGGCAAGGGCCTCTACGAGCTGCGCCGGGCGCTCTGCTCGGCCGGCGCCGACGTCCTCGTCGTCGCGCCCTGGTCCCAGCAGAGCGGCGCCGGCGCCCGGATGACGCCGCCCGGCTTCAACCCGGTCTCGTTCACCGTCCAGGCGGTCACCCCGCCCGCGGCGTACGCCGGCGACTGCGCCACCGGCTCGACCGGGGGCGCCGTCTTCGGGGTCTGCATCGCCGCCGCCCCCTGCGCCTCCGGTACGCCGACCGCCTCGCCCGCCGACACCGTCAACGTCGCGCTGAGCCGGTTCGCCGCCACCTACTGGTCCGGCGGCCCCGATCTCGTCGTGTCCGGCACCAACTTCGGCCAGAACATCGGCGCCACCCTCAACCACTCCGGCACCGTCGGCGCCGCCGTCACCGCCCACGAGTACGGCGTCCCGGCGATCGCGTTCAGCGCCGAGGTCCCGCGCGACCTGGCCCAGATCCCGAACGTGCCGTTCGCCGCGACCGCCGACTTCGGCGTCCGCCTCATCACCGCCCTGCGCCAGCGCCGGGCCCTCGACCGCGGCCTGGTGCTCAACGTGAACCACCCGTTCGTCGGCGCCGGGGAGAAGCTCGGCCGCCCGGTCCTCACCGACGTCGGCGTCAGCAGCGACCTCGGGCTCACCTTCCTCGACGAGGTCCCGCGCACCGGTGGCACCTACCGCCTCGTCCCGGGCGCTCCGGCCACCGAGACCCGGCGCAACGCCGACACCACCGCGCTGGCCCAGAACAAGATCCCGATCAGCTCGCTGGACGGCGACTGGGGCCGGACCACCGGGCGCGGCAAGGTCGCCGGGGTGATCGCGCAGCTGCGCTGAGACCCGGCCGCGGCGTCCGTCACGGTGGGACGATGGGAGGCGTGACGGACGCCTCGGCTGCGGAGCTCCTCGCCGGAGCGGTCGGCGACCTCGTCGCCGACCTCCGCCGGCTGCGCGCCCCCGCCCTGGCCGACGAGCCGGACGCGGTGCACCAGCTCCGCACCACCGTGCGCCGGCTGCGCAACCTGCTGGCCGGCTTCCGGCGGTGCTTCCGCCGGGGGCCGGCCGACGAGCTCCGGACCCGCCTCGCGGCGTACGGGGCGCTGCTGGGGGAGGGCCGCGACCTGGAGGTCCGTGCCGACGACTGCCGCCGGGTGCTCGCCGAGCTCGGCCGCGACGACCTCGTCGACACCCTCGTCGCCCCGCTGCTCGCCGGCCACACCACCGAGCACGCCCGCCTCGTCGCCTGGCACGACTCCGACGAGGCCGCGGCGCTCGACGCCCTGCTCGACCGCTGGGCCACCCGGCTCCCGCTCCACCGCGAGCGCGCGGCCCGCCCGGCGCGGTCGACCGCGCGCCACGCCGTACGGCGGGAGGTCGGGCGGGTGCTCGACCGCGCCGAGGCCGCCGGCGAGACCTCCCACGAGGTCCGCAAGGCCGCCCGCCGGCTGCGCCACGTGGCCGAGGTCGCCGGCGACGACCGCGCCGCGCTCCTCGGCAAGGAGATCCAGGGCCGCCTCGGCGACCACCGCGACGCGGTGCTCCTCGCTGCGTACCTGTGGTCGGCCGGGGCGCCGGCGCTCGTCGTCGCGCACGTCGAGGCCCAGGCCAGCCGGGCGCTCGAGGACCTTCCGGACGCTCTCCGGCGCCTCCGCGCCGCTCCGGGCCGGACGGGCGTACGTCGTTGAGGTGAGCGCCACCGGTACTCGTTGACCTGTCCGCTGGGGAGGCCGGAGGCTCGTTCCAGATGCCCGGCGCCGGACGCCGGGGCGAGGGTTCGAGGAGCGTTGGCATGAGGATCTCCCGCGGTGTCCGCAGGCTGCTGACGGGCGTGCTGGCAACGACGGCTGCGGCACTGGCATTGGCCGTCGCGCCGGCACCTGCTGCCCACGCCACGGGCTACACCCCGATCGGTGGGCCGGGGATCAACCTGATCGGCTCCAGCATCGCTTTCACCAACATCTACGCAGCCCAGACGTTCACCTGCGCCACCGACAACCACGGTGGCGTCGTCGTCAGCCCCGGATCACCACGTGCCTACGGAAGCCCTGCCGCGACCTTGACCACGATGACGTCCAGCGGGTGCTCGAACCCCTGGTGGGGGGCGACGACGTTGACGCCGATCGGGTCGTGGGACCTTGCCCTCACCGGCCCTCCCGCCGCAGGGGGCACGACCTCGTGGCCCGCGCGCATCAGCAACGTGGCGATGACGGTCGGCATCGGGACGTGCACCTTCCGGATCCAGGGCGAGATCAAGGGCCGGTTCGACACAGCCACCCAGCGGTTCACGCCCATCACCGGAGAGTCCGGACTGGCCATCCCGACGAGCGGGCCGGGTGTGCCGACGGGTCCCATATGCGTCACGTTGGACATCCAGCCGGGGGATCCCTACGCCGTGGGTGGCTACTGGACCAACTACCCGCCGTCCGGGAGCACCGGGCTGACGGCCGCGGCGGCGTACACCGCCACCGGCACGAGCCTCGCGCTGACCGGGACCAACGTGAGCCTGCACGACCTCCCGGCCAACCAGCACCTGACCACCTGCCCCACGTTCACCCTCGACGGCACCGTGGACGCCAGTGGTGCTCCGCGCACCTACGGCACGGCGGCCGCGACCCTCGCCAGCATCGCCGCGAGCGGGTGCACGGGGTCGGCCACCCTCGCCCCCGCGGGGACCTGGTCCCTGGTGGCGACCGGCGCGCCGGACGCGACCGGTCAGCTCTGGCCCGCGCGGGTGACGAACGTGACCCTGGCGCTCGACCGTCCCGGATGGTGCTCGTTCACCGTCGCCGGATCGGTCAACGGCACCTTCGACGAGACCACCCAGCGCTTCACCCCGGTGGCGGGAGCGACCGGGCTGAGCATCGTCGACGTCCCCGCCGGGCCGATGTGCGCCACGCTGGGCATCGCGAGCGGACACCCCGTCGGCGTCGGCGGGTTCTGGACCAGCACCGGCCCGGCCCTCGACCTGTCCTAGGGCTTTCGTGCCGCCTGGAATCTGAGACCGGCGTCTTGCCATCTGGGACGCCGCGGTACGTTTTCGACGGCACGACGTACGACGGCGTACGGTGGTCTCATGCATGACCTGCTTCTCGTACGCTCCGGACGCGCCGGCTGAGGCTGACCCTCGTCAGACCCACCAGCGCGTCCACCCCTCGTTGCCCAGCAACCGAGGGGTTTTTTGTTGAGTACGACGTGACCACCCCCAGCACAGACAAGGAACGACTCGGATGAGTGAGCAGCAGGGCTCGGGCGAGACCATCACCGGAGCACAGAGCCTGGTCCGGTCGCTGGAGGCGGCCGGGGTCACCGACATCTTCGGCATCCCCGGCGGCGCCATCCTCCCGGCGTACGACCCGCTGATGGACAGCAGCATCCGGCACATCCTCGTCCGCCACGAGCAGGGGGCCGGCCACGCCGCCCAGGGCTATGCGGCGGCGTCCGGCAAGGTCGGCGTCTGCATGGCGACGTCCGGACCGGGGGCGACCAACCTGGTCACCCCGCTCGCCGACGCCCACATGGACTCGCTCCCGATGGTCGCGATCACCGGGCAGGTCGGCGCCTCGCTGATCGGGACGGACGCCTTCCAGGAGGCCGACATCCGCGGCATCACGATGCCGATCACCAAGCACAGCTTCCTGGTCACCGATCCTGCGGAGATCCCGACCAAGATCGCCGAGGCCTTCCACATCGCCTCGACCGGTCGTCCCGGGCCGGTCCTGGTCGACGTCACCAAGTCCGCGCTCCAGTCGGGTACGTCGTTCCAGTGGCCCACCGAGCTCAACCTGCCCGGCTACCGCCCGGTGACCCGGCCCCACGCCAAGCAGATCCGCGAGGCGGCCCGGCTCATCCTCGAGTCGCGCAAGCCGGTCCTCTACGTCGGCGGCGGCACCATCCGCTCGGGTGCCTCGAAGGAGCTGGCGGTCCTCGCCGAGCTCACCGGCATCCCGGTCGTGACCACGCTGATGGCGCGCGGCGCCTTCCCCGACAGCCACCCGCAGCACCTGGGCATGCCCGGCATGCACGGCACCGTGGCGGCCGTCGCGGCGCTGCAGAAGAGCGACCTCATCATCAGCCTCGGCGCCCGCTTCGACGACCGGGTCACCGGCAACCTCGACTCGTTCGCGCCCGGCGCCAAGGTGATCCACGCCGACATCGACCCGGCCGAGATCGGCAAGAACCGCCACGCCGACGTCCCGATCGTGGGCGACGTGCGCGAGGTGCTCGTCGACCTCATCACCACGCTGCGCACCGAGCAGGAGGCCGGCCGGACCGGCGACTACGAGGGCTGGGTGGCGTTCTGCGCCGGGGTCAAGAAGCAGTACCCCCTCGGCTACGAGGCCCCCGCCGAGGGCCTCGCCCCGCAGTACGTCCTCGAGCGCCTCGGTGCCATCTCCGGTCCCGGCACGATCTACACCGCCGGTGTCGGCCAGCACCAGATGTGGGCCGCGCACTTCGTCGGCTACGAGACGCCCAACACCTGGATCAACTCCGGTGGCCTGGGCACGATGGGCTT
The DNA here is from genome assembly GCF_018831735.1 of Pimelobacter sp. 30-1. Taxonomy (NCBI): domain Bacteria; kingdom Bacillati; phylum Actinomycetota; class Actinomycetes; order Propionibacteriales; family Nocardioidaceae; genus Pimelobacter; species Pimelobacter sp. 30-1. Next base: position 205,299 of record NZ_NHTS01000016.1, on the reverse strand, counting down.
CTCGGTCCCGGCCGCGATGGGCGCCAAGGTCGCCATGCCCGACCACACCGTGTGGTCGGTCGACGGCGACGGCTGCTTCCAGATGACCAACCAGGAGCTCGCCACCTGCGCGATCAACAACATCCCGATCAAGGTCGCGGTCATCAACAACGAGTCGCTCGGCATGGTCCGGCAGTGGCAGACGCTGTTCTACAACAGCCGCTACTCCAACACCGACCTGCACTCCAAGCGGATCCCGGACTTCGTCAAGCTCGCCGACGCCTACGGCTGCGTGGGGCTCTCCTGCGACTCGCCCGCCGACGTCGACGCCACCATCGCCAAGGCGATGGAGATCAACGACGTCCCCGTCGTGGTCGACTTCCGGGTGCACCGTGACGCCATGGTCTGGCCGATGGTCGCCGCGGGCACCAGCAATGACGACATCAAGTACGCGCGCGACCTCGCGCCCCAGTTCGACGAGGACGATCTGTGATGGCCAAGCACACCCTGTCGGTCCTCGTCGAGGACAAGCCCGGCGTCCTGGCCCGGATCTCGGCGCTGTTCAGCCGCCGCGGCTTCAACATCGAGTCGCTCGCGGTCGGCCCGACCGAGCACGACGAGATCTCCCGGATGACCATCGTGGTCAACGTGGACTCCTCGCCCCTCGAGCAGGTGACCAAGCAGCTCAACAAGCTGGTCGAGGTCATCAAGATCGTCGAGCTCGACCCGACCGCCTCGGTCGCGCGCGAGCTCGTCCTGGTCAAGGTCGGCGCCACCGCGGACAACCGCGGCGAGGTGCTCGACGTCGTCCAGCTGTTCAAGGCCAAGGTCATCGACGTCTCCGCCGACGCCGTGACCATGCAGATCGTCGGCAACGACGGCAAGATCGCCGACTTCCTGCGCGTGCTCGAGCCCTTCGGGATCCGCGAGCTCGTGCAGTCCGGCATGGTGGCCATCGGCCGCGGGTCGCGCTCGATCTCCGAGCGCAGCAAGCCCGTCGCCGTCCCGGTGCCGCCGGCCGCCAACGACTGAAATTCCCACCACCCCAACCAGCAAGGAGTAGCCACCAGTGGCTGAGATCTACTACGACGACGACGCTGACCTGTCCCTGATCCAGGGCAAGCACGTCGCGGTCATCGGTTACGGCAGCCAGGGCCACGCCCACGCGCTCAACCTCCGCGACTCGGGCGTCGACGTCCGCGTCGGCCTGCCCGAGGGCTCCAAGAGCCGTCCCAAGGCCGAGGAGGAGGGCCTGCGCGTCCTCACCCCGCGCGAGGCCGCGGAGGAGGCCGACGTCATCGTCATCCTCGCTCCCGACCAGTTCCAGCGGCACCTGTACGCCGACGAGATCGCCCCCGCGCTCACCGAGGGTGACACCCTGGTCTTCGGCCACGGCTTCAACATCCGCTTCGGCTACATCAAGCCCCCGGCCGGCGTGGACGTCGTCCTCGTCGCCCCGAAGGCCCCGGGCCACACCGTGCGCCGCGAGTACGTCGCGGGTCGCGGCATCCCGGACATCATCGCGGTCGAGCAGGACGCCTCGGGCCAGGCCTGGGACCTCACCAAGTCCTACGCGAAGGCGATCGGCGGCACCCGCGCCGGCGTCATCAAGACCACCTTCACCGAGGAGACCGAGACCGACCTGTTCGGTGAGCAGGCCGTCCTCTGCGGTGGCGTCTCGCACCTGGTCCAGGCCGGCTTCGAGACCCTCACCGAGGCGGGCTACCAGCCCGAGATCGCCTACTTCGAGGTGCTCCACGAGCTCAAGCTGATCGTCGACCTCATGTGGGAGGGCGGCATCGCCAAGCAGCGCTGGTCGGTCTCCGACACCGCCGAGTACGGCGACTACGTCTCGGGCCCCCGCGTGGTCACCCCGGCCGTCAAGGAGTCGATGCAGACCATCCTGGCTGAGATCCAGAACGGCGCCTTCGCCGAGCGGTTCATCGCCGACCAGGACAACGGCGGCGCCGAGTTCCTCAAGCTCCGCGAGGAGGAGGCGGGTCACTCGATCGAGGCGACCGGCAAGGCGCTGCGCGCGCACTTCTCCTGGAAGCAGGTCGACGACGACTACACCGAGGGCACGGCCGCGCGCTGACCTGACCTCGCCCACCGCGTCGCTCCGAACGGGCGGACCTGGTCGCACCTCGTGCGGCCGGGCCGCCCGTTCGGCGTCTCCGGCTCAGCCGCTCAGCGCCCCGCCGCTCGGCGGCTCAGCGCCCCGCCGCCGCCAGCTCGAGCTGGGCCCCGAGCGCCCGGTGCAGCGCCCCGGCCGACTCGGTCGTCAGCACCAGCCGGGGCCGCGGCGCCTCCAGCGCCTCGACCACCAACCAGGTCAGGTCGTCGCCGACGTGGCGCCCCACCCGGACCCCGAGCGTGGTCGCCGCGAGCGTGGCGGTGAGGGGGACCGCCTCACCGCTGCCCGCGACCGCGGGCACGAGCTCCGCCTCGCTCTGGTGGTAGCGATCGTCGGGATGGTCCTCCTCCCGGTGCTCGCGCGTGCACCAGCGCGGGCAGGGCTCCTCGAGCCAGCTCGGTCGCCGTACCGTCATCGTCACCGCCCCCCACGTCCATCGCCATCGTGTCCCGGGACCCTACGACGAACCACGGACAGAACCCCCTTGCCGCCCCTCGGTCGTCCACAGCCGGCCGGTCCGGCGCCCGAAAGACCACATCAGTATGGTCGTCCCTGCATGGTCATCCGGGAATGATGACAGGCGTGGCGGATCCGGATCTTCACGTCGACCTCGTCTGGGGGCCCTACGCCCGCGCCCTCGGCATCAACCTCCAGCGGGCCCGCGCGGCCCGGCGCCTGAGCCAGGAGGAGGTCGCCCGCCGGGCCGGCATCTCCGGCTACACCTACTACAAGTACGAGCAGGGGCGCTCGCGCCCGGACACCCCGATGAACCCCCAGCTGCGGGTGCTGCTCGCGCTCTGCCAGGTGCTCGAGGTGCCGCTCACCGACCTGCTCCCGCCCGACTGCCCGGACCTGCGCGCGGGCGCCTAGACCCGCCCTAGGTACGCCCTAGCCGCTGACCGCCAGCAGCACCGCCCCGCCGCCGACCAGCGCGACCCCGACCCACTGCAGGCCCGAGAGCCGCTCGCCGAGCAGGGTGACCCCGAAGATCGCGACCAGGACGACGCTGAGCTTGTCCACCGGCGCGACCAGGGCGGCGTCCCCGATCTTGAGCGCGCGGAAGTAGCAGATCCACGACGCCCCGGTGGCCAGCCCGGAGAGCACGAGGAACACCCACGTCCGCGTCCCGATCTGGCTGAGCCCCCCGGTGTGCAGCTTGCCGAGCGCGAGCAGGATCAGCCCGAGCGTGACCAGGATGACCACGGTCCGCACGAACGTCGCCACGTCGGAGTCGACGTCCTTGACCCCCACCTTGGCGAAGATCGCGGTCAGGGCGGCGAAGGCCGCCGACAGCAGTGCCCAGAACCACCAGGCCGACGTCAGGTCCATGCTCCACCTCCGGGGTCGAAGGCGAACCTACTCCGATCCGGCTCAGTGCAGCGCCAGCGTGACCGAGGTCCCCTTCGCGGCCGCGTCGGTGGTGGCCACCTGGTCGCCGTACGGCCCGGACGCGACCGGGCCCGCGGTGTCGGCCACCAGCTGGTCGGCGTGCCCGCCCCCGGTCCCGATCAGCCGCTGGCGCACGGTGGCCCCGGCCGGTTCGGTGAACGTCGTGGTTGTCGAGGAGCGGTCGGCCCACACGGTCACCACCCAGTTGCCGGGCGAGACGACCGACGGGCTGCGGTGCGCCGTGGTGGCCGTGGTCTCGCCGCTCCCGGCCAGCGCCGCGACCGGCCCGCCGGGATCGGTGCCGGAGTAGGCGAGCACGGTGAGGGTCGCCTTGACGGCCGTGGTCCCGAAGGAGACCGTCACGTTGCGCCCGGCGTCGTCCGCCGCGGCCACCCGCTGCCACACGACGGTCGTCATCGCGTCCGTGGTGGCGGGCGCGCCGACCTGGGTCCACCCCGGCGGCGCCGCCGGTACGACGGTCGTGCCCGCCGAGACGACCGCGATCAGCCCGTCGCCGGCCTGGGCGCTCGCCGGCACCGGGGTCACGATGCTCGTCGCGTTGGTGACCTTGCCGGTGGCGTCGCGGAAGCCGATCGTGCTGGCCGGGGCGGCGATCGTGACCGGCTGGACGAGCGCGGTGCTCGCGCCGTCGTCGTCGGTCACGGTGAGCGTGACCTGGTAGGTCCCGGGCGCGGAGTAGACGTGGTCGGGCTGGGCACCGGTGCCGGTGCCGCCGTCCCCGAAGGTCCAGGCCCACGAGGTGACCGTGCCGTCGGCGTCGTCCGAGGCCCGGCCGTCGAAGCCGCAGGTCTGACCGGTGCAGGCCGAGGTGAACGCGGCGGTGGGCGCCTGGTTGGCCAGCGGCCCGAGGAAGACCGTCCCGCTCGACCACTGCGGGTTGGTGTCGACGCCGCCGCCGGTGATCTTGGTCCAGCCGCCGCTCGCGATGCCGTCGGTGACCGGCATGCTCCACAGGTCGTTCGTGGTCATCCCCGCCCACAGCTTGCCGTCGGCGTAGAAGAGGTTGCGGGCGTCGCGCAGGAGGGGAAAGCCCGACGACGGGACGCTGAACTCCGCGGCGCCGACGACCATGCTGTCGGGGGAGAACCACCGCCAGAACACCTTGCTGTTGCCCGAGCGCGTGTAGTACAGCCGGTGGTTGGCGTAGGCCATGCCGGTCACGCCCGAGAGCTGGCCGTAGAGGGTGGGCACCCGGCCGCGGTAGGTCGCCGTACCGCCGCTGCTGACGACATCGCTCCACACCGGGTCGTTGTAGGGGTCGATCACGGTGTCGGGACCGAAGGCGGTGCCGTTGAACGTGCGGTAGTGCAGCTTGTTGTCGGTCGCGCCGTAGACCAGCTTGGAGCCGATCATGAAGGCGCCGCGCACGCTGTTCCAGTTGGCCCCGCCCGTGGTGGTCACCGTGGCCGGCACGGTCGCCGTCGTCCCGGTGAACTGGCGGGTGGTCACCGTGTTCTGGGAGAGCCGGTAGAGGCTGCGCGGCAGCACCGGGTCCGGCTCCGCGACCGGCGCGGTGCCGCCGTCGACGGGGAAGAACGCGAGCCGCGCGCGGTAGTACTGGCGGTTGCCGATGTACTCGGTGTCGCTGCCGACGTAGAGCCCGTTGTCGGTGGCGAGCAGCTCCTCGGCGCCGTCGCCGCGCGGGTGCCGCCCGGGGTTCCAGGCCAGCGGCATGCCGTTGGCCGGGTCGAGCGCGGCCAGGCCGGGCCGCGGCACCTGGCCGGCCTGCTGGTCGGCGCCGCTCTGGATGGCGTTCATCCACTTCTGGTGGCCACCGACGTAGACCGCGTTGTCGGCCACGGCGACCGAGAGCAGCGAGTCCTGGCCGGTCGCGGCCTGCCAGGTGGGCTCGACGGCGGTCCCGGTCGCGGCGACGTCGAAGCGCGAGGCGGAGTCGCACAGCGTGCCGTTGTAGCCCGCGCCGCTCGCGGCGATCACGAAGTAGGTGCTGTCGGGGGAGAAGTCGACGTCGCGGACGTAGGAGTCGAAGGCGTTCTTCTGGCAGGCCGGCGTGTAGCGCTGGGTCGCCCACGTGGGGTCGACGTAGGCGTTGTCGGGCCCGAGCCGCAGGAGCGCGACCTGGTCGCGGTCGAGGCCGTCGGCGTGCTTGAAGTTGCCGATCGCGACCAAGCGCGTGCCGTCGGGGCTGGCCGCCAGCTTGGCGACGCCGACCGGGGCCTTCGCCGTACCGGAGGGCCAGTTGTGGTTGGTGTCGACGGCGACCTTGAGGTAGTCGTCGACGGCTCCGGTGGTGGCGTCCAGCGAGGCCAGGCCGGCCCGGGGCAGTGTCGCGACGGTGGTGAAGCTGCCGGCCAGGAGCAGCCGGTTCCCGACCAGGGCGAGGTCGAGGACGCTGCCGTTGGGGCTCGGGTTCTTGAACGCGGTGACCAGCGCGCCGGTGCTCGTGTCGATCTTGATGACGTTGCGGACCTTGGTGGTCCCGGCGAGCTTGAACGTGCCGGCGACGTAGAGCGCACTGCCGTCGGGGGACGGGACCACCGCGACGACGCTGCCGTCGAGCGCGGGCTTGAACGTCTGGTCGACCAGGCCGGTCACCCGGTCGTACGCGAACAGGTACGGCGTCGCGAGCTGCGCGCTCGTCCCGGAGTTCTGCGTCGTGGTGAACGTGCCGCCCACGAACACCTTGCGGCCGACCTCGGCGATGGCCAGCGTCTTGCCGTCGAGGATGTTCGGCGTGGTCGCCGGCACTGCCGACGGGATCAGCCGGTGGTGGGCGGGCTGCGCCGTGGCCGGCGGTCCCGCGGCGCCGGTCGCGAGGAGAGCGGCCACCACGGCCGCGACGAGCAGGAAGATCCGGACGTGGTGGTGTCGACGTCGCACAGTTGCCCCCAGGTGAGTCGGTCGAGACAGCACGAGATTCGCACCAAACACCGGGGCGCGACTCACCGATTTGGGGCAACTACGACGACGGCCCGCCCTGCATCGCAGGACGGGCCGCCGGTGGGGGTGGAGGAGTGGCTACTTGACCTCGGAGCGCAGCACCAGCCGCAGGCCGAGGAGGAGCGGGAGCGCGATCCACAGCACGGAGGTCAGGCCCAGCTGGGCCCACTCCTGGCCGCTCAGCCCGCCGTCGAAGAGCAGGAACCGGGTCTGGTTGAGGTCGAACCAGCCGGCGTTGTCGGCCCACCAGTCCTGGGCGGAGGCCAGCGCGCCGGACAGCGTCGGCAGCACCAGGATGACCACGAAGTACCCGACGATCGCCGCGGGGGAGTTGCGGAACAGCAGGCCCAGCGCGAAGCCGAGCAGCATCCCGAGCTCGTTGGCGAGCACGATCTGGGCGAAGGTGCCGGCCGAGATGTTCCAGACCGCGTCGTTGCCGGTGATCATCGCGGTGAGCAGGTTGCCGAGCGCGCCGACGCCGAGGGCGATGACCATCGAGACCAGGCCGATGGCCAAGGTGTTGAGCACCTTCGCGCTGAGCACCCGGCTGCGGTGGGGGACCAGCGTGAACGTCGTCAGCGCGGTGCGCTGGCTCCACTCGCTGGTCACCGCGAGGACGCCGATGATCGGCAGCACGATCGACATGGGGGAGCCGATCGCCGCGGCGAAGTCCTCGAAGTCGAGGGTGTCGCGGTTGCCGAGGATGACCGTGAGGGCGGTGGCGATGACCGAGGTGATGACGATGCTGGCCATCAGCCAGAAGCCCGAGCGGGTGTCGAACATCTTGCGCAGCTCGACCCGGAGCACCCGGCGGAACGGGGTGGGGGCGGGCACCGGACGGGTCCGGGTGGCGGTGGGGGCGACGTCGGGGACGGCGTCCACGGTGGTGGCGGTCATGCCGCTGCTCCTTCGGGGTTCGTGGTGTGGCTGACGACGTCGCGCTGGCTCTCGGCGGTGAGCGCCAGGAACATCTCCTCCAGGCCGGCGCCGTCGGCGGCGCGCAGTTCGGTGACGGCGATGCCGGCGGCGAACGCGGCCTGGCCCACGCGGGTCAGGTCGGCCTCGGCGAGCACGGCGCCGCCGGAGGTGGGCCGCGCGGCGATGCCGGCGGCGGTGAGCGCGGCGGCCAGGCTGCCGCCGTCCGCGGCACGGACGAGCGTGCCGGCACCGGCCAGCAGCTCCTCCTTGGTGCCCTGCGCGACGATCCGGCCGTTGCCGATGACCACCAGGTCGTCGGCGATGACCTCGATCTCGTGCAGGAGGTGCGAGGAGAGCAGCACGGTGCCGCCCTGGTCGGCGAAGTCGCGCAGCAGGTCGCGCATCCAGCGGATGCCGGCCGGGTCGAGTCCGTTGGCGGGCTCGTCGAGGATGAGCACCTCCGGGTCGCCCATCAGCGCGGTGCCGATGCCGAGCCGCTGGCGCATGCCGAGGGAGTAGTTGCGCACCCGGCGGCTGGCCTCGTCCGGCGTGAGGCTGACCCGCTCGAGCATCTCGTCGACCCGGGTCCGGGGCAGGCCCATGGTCAGCGCGGCGATGGTCAGGATCTCCCGGCCGGTGCGCCCCGCGTGCTGGGCGGAGGCGTCGAGGAGGACGCCGACCTCGCGGCCGGGGTCGGGCAGCTCGGCGAACCGGCGACCGAGCACGCGGACCTCGCCGCTGCCCGGACCGGTCAGGCCGACCATGACCCGCATGGTGGTGGACTTGCCGGCCCCGTTGGGCCCGAGGAAGCCGGTGACCCGGCCGGGCCGTGCGGTGAACGACACGTCGTCGACGGCGGTGAAGCTGCCGTAGGACTTGGAGAGGGACTCGACGGTGATCATGGGCCTCAGCCTGTCCGCGGGGGGCCTCCCGCCGCTTCCGGCAGATCCCTTGACCTGCCCCTGACGCCGCCCCGGGGTCCCCTAGGGGGTGACCGGGGAAGCATTCAGGGGTCCGCGGCGTTGGGCCCGTCGTGCGTATCGAGATCTGGGCCGACGTCGTGTGTCCGTGGTGCTACATCGGCAAGCGCCGCTTGGAGAACGCCCTGGCGGACTTCGAGCACCGCGACGACGTCGAGCTCGTCTACCGCTCCTACGAGCTGGACCCCTTCGCCCCCGAGGTCGGCACCGAGTCCACCGTGACCGTGCTCGGCCGCAAGTTCGGCGCCGACGAGGCCGGCACGCGCGAGATGATGGCGCGCGCCGACGAGGTCGCCGCCGCCGAGGGCCTCCACTTCTCCCACGCCGACGCGCTCCACGCGCGCACCCTGACGGCGCACCGCCTGCTGCACCTCGCGAAGTCGGTGGGCCGGCAGGAGGCGCTGCTCGAGGAGCTCCTCGCGGCGTACTTCACGCGGGGGGAGTCGCTCGGCGACCACGACGTGCTGCGCCGTGCAGCCGCGGCGGCCGGCCTCGACGCGACGCGCGTGGACGAGGTGCTGAGCAGCACGGAGTACCGCGACGACGTCATGGCCGACGTCGCCCAGGCCCAGGCGTACGGCTCGTCCGGCGTACCGTTCTTCGTGGTCGACGGCCGCTACGGCATCTCCGGCGCGCAGCCGACCGAGCTGTTCGCCCAGGCGCTGCAGCAGGCGTGGGAGACCCGCGAGAGCGCCTGAGCGCCTAGGGGAGCAGCAGCACGACCGTCTCGGCGACGCAGGCCGGCTTGTCCTCGCCCTCGATCTCGACCGTGTGCCGCACCGTCAGCTGCTTGCCGCTGGGGATGTCGACGACCTCACCCATCTGCACGTGCAGCCGGATGCGCTTGCCGACCAGCAGCGGGTGGGGGAAGCGGACCTTGTTGACGCCGTAGTTGAGCTTGGCGCCCGGCGTGCGCAGGGTGAAGACCTGGCTGCCCAGCCACGGCACCAGCGACAGCGTCAGGTAGCCGTGCGCGATCGTCCCCCCGAACGGCCCTTCCTTGGCCCGCTCCAGGTCGACGTGGATCCACTGGTGGTCACCGGTCGCGTCGGCGAACTGGTTGACGCGGCGCTGGTCGACGGTGACCCAGTCACTGGCTCCCAGGTCGGTCCCGGCCGCCTCGGCGACCTCCTCGAACGTCGTGAAAACCCGCATGGCAGTGACTCCTTCGTCGCCGGCAACCGTTACCGCCGACCTTAGCCGGATCGGACGGACGCGCCGACAGACGGAGGTGCTCCGGACGTGGCGGCAGGCTGGGCTCGGCGGTGGCGCTCATGTCCGACCTGGTGCTCAGCTGGTCGCGTCTGCCCGACGCGACCGGCAACCGTGCTCGGCCCTGCGTCGTGGCCTTCCTCGACGGCTTGTCGGTGCCGCAGGTGGATGCGGTGGTGGCCGCCGTCGAGGAGACGTCCGTGGCGAGTCCGGCCGACACGGTCGCGCTCGTCGTCGATCAGCGGCTGCTGGACGGCGCGAGCGCGAGCTCCTGGGACCGGGATCGCCCGGCGGTCGGTCTCGCAACGAGGCGCGACGCCCCGTCAGGCGGGTCGCATTAGGCAAGGCTAACCATGCGGAGTACGCTCGCCGTTTGTGCTCGCCAACTTCCTGATCGGACTGCGCGAAGGCCTCGAGGCCGCGCTGGTGGTCAGCATCCTCGTGGCGTACCTGGTCAAGTCCGGGCGCCGTGAGCTGCTGCCCCGGATCTGGGCGGGGGTCGCGCTGGCCGTGGCGATCTCGCTCGCGTTCGGCGCCACCTTGACCTTCGGCCCGCGCGGGCTGACGTTCGAGGCGCAGGAGGCGATCGGGGGCGGTCTCTCGATCCTGGCCGTGGTCTTCGTGACGTGGATGATCTTCTGGATGTCCAACGCCGCGCGCGGGCTCGGGTCCGAGCTGCGCGGTCAGATCGACCGGGCGGCGGACGCCGGGCGCTGGTCGCTGGCGTTCGTTGCGATGCTCGCGGTGGGCCGTGAGGGTCTGGAGACGGCGCTCTTCCTCTGGGCGGCGACCAAGGCGGGCACGCGCGAGGACATCGGGACCGTCACGCCGACCTGGGAGCCGCTGCTCGGGGCCCTGCTCGGTCTGCTCGTCGCGGTGGCGCTCGGCTACCTGATCTACCGGGGCGCGATCCGCCTCAACCTCAGCGTCTTCTTCACCTGGACGGGCGCGTTCCTCATCATCGTGGCCGGCGGCGTCCTCGCCTACGGCGTCCACGACCTGCAGGAGGCCGGCATCCTGCCCGGCCTGCACGACCTCGCCTTCGACGTCTCGTCGGCGATCCCGCCGTCCTCCTGGTACGGCACCCTGCTCAAGGGCATCTTCAACTTCTCGCCGGCCACGACCAAGCTCGAGGCCCTCGTCTGGACGCTGTACGTCGTCCCGGTCGGCGCGATCTTCCTCCTCCGCACCCGCACCCGGACCCGGACGCCTCGTCCGGCCCCTCAGTCTCAGGAGCACTGATCCATGCGCAAGACCCTGCTCGCCTCGATCGCGGCCCTCGCCGTCGTCCCGGCCCTCGCCGCCTGCACCGAGAACGCCTCGGACAAGGACGGCGCCAAGGGGGGCAACGAGCGTGCCCTCACCGTCACCTCCAGCGCCGACGGGTGCGAGGTCTCGGCCGGCAAGGCGCCGGCGGGGACGCTGACCTTCGACGTGACCAACACCGGCTCCGACGTCACCGAGTTCTACCTGCTGGGCAGCGACGGGCTGCGGATCGTGGGTGAGGTCGAGAACATCGGGCCGAGCCTGACCAAGAAGCTCACCGTCAACGCTCCGGCCGGCGAGTACTTCACCGCCTGCAAGCCGGGCATGGTGGGCGAGGGCATCCGGGCGGCGTTCACCGTCGACCCGTCCGACGACGAGCAGAAGACGAGCGCCTCGGACCAGGAGCTCATCGACCAGGCCCAGGCCAACTACCGTGCCTACGTGCAGGACCAGTCCGGCCAGCTGCTGGAGAAGACCCAGCAGTTCGTCGACCTCTACGAGGCCGGCAAGGACGACGAGGCCCGCACGCTCTACCCGGACGCCCGCGTCCACTGGGAGCGCATCGAGACCGTCGCGGAGTCGTTCGGCGACCTCGACCCGCTGACCGACGCGCGCGAGGCGGACGTCGACTTCGCCGCCGGTGAGAAGTGGACCGGCTGGCACCGCATCGAGAAGGACCTGTGGCCGCCGGCCAAGGGCTACCAGACGCTGGCCCCGGCCGAGCGCAAGACGTTCGGCGACGACCTGCTCAAGAACGTCACCGAGCTCAACCGCCGCATCCAGGCCACCGGCGCCGACGCGCTGACCTACCCGATCGACGCGATCGCCAACGGCTCGATCGGCCTGCTCGAGGAGGTCGCGACCGGCAAGATCACCGGCGAGGAGGAGGCCTGGTCGCACACCGACCTGTGGGACTTCCAGGCCAACGTCGACGGCGCCCGGGTCGCGTACGAGGGCGTGCAGCCGCTCCTGGAGAGCAAGGACGCCGCGCTCGCCACCGAGCTGACCACCAAGTTCGCCGCGCTCCAGAAGCTCCTCGACCAGCACAAGTCGGGCGACGGCTTCGTGCTCTACACCGAGCTCACCAAGCCCCAGGTCCGCGAGCTGTCGGACGCCGTGAACGCCCTGTCCGAGCCGCTGTCGCGGCTGACCGCGGCGGTGACTTCCTGACCGGCGGGTCGCGCGTCAGCCGGCGCGGTCTCCTCGGCGGCGGCGTGGCCGCCGCCGGGGCCGCCGGCGCGTTCGCGGTGGGGCGTGCCACCGCCCCCGACGGTACGACGGCCGCGGCGGCCGGCTCGACGACGTACCCCTTCCGGGGGGTGCGGCAGGCCGGCATCGTCACGCCCGCGCAGGACCGGCTCCACTTCGTCGCGCTCGACGTCACCACCGACGACCGCGACGCGCTGGTGCGCCTGCTGACGGCGTGGACCGAGGCCGCCGAGCGGATGACCCAGGGCGGCTCGGCCGGCCCGGTCGGACCGGTCGAGGGCGCCGCCGACGCGCCCCCGGACGACACCGGCGAGGCGATCGGGCTGCCGGCCAGCGGGCTGACCATCACGTTCGGCTTCGGCCCGTCGCTGTTCCGCGACGCCGACGGCAACGACCGCTTCGGCATCGCCGATCGCCGTCCGGCCGCCCTCGAGCCGCTGCCGCTGTTCTCCGCCGACGTGCTCGACCCCGCCCGCAGCGGCGGTGACCTGTGCATCCAGGCCTGCGCGGACGACCCGCAGGTCGCCGTGCACGCGATCCGCAACCTGGTCCGGATCGGCTTCGGCACCACCGCGGTGCGCTGGTCCCAGCTGGGCTTCGGCCGCACCTCGACCACCTCGACGAGCCAGTCCACCCCGCGCAACCTGTTCGGGTTCAAGGACGGCACCGCCAACATCAAGGCCGAGGAGGGACCCGCCCTCGACGAGCACGTGTGGGTCGCCGAGGACGACGACCCGGCCGCGGCCTGGCTGAGCGGCGGCTCCTACCTCGTCGCCCGCCGGATCAACATGACCATCGAGGTCTGGGACCGCCAGTCGCTCGACGCCCAGGAGCAGTTCGTCGGGCGCACCAAGGGCAGCGGTGCGCCGCTCTCGGGTGGCAAGGAGTTCACCGAGCCCGACTTCGGCATCAAGGGCAGCGCCGGCCCGCTCATCCCGGTCGACGCGCACGTGCGCGTCGTGCACCCCGACCAGTTCGACGGGGTCCGGATGCTGCGCCGCGGCTACAACTTCGTCGACGGCAGCAATGACGTCGGCGGTCTCGACGCCGGGCTGTTCTTCATCGCCTACGTCCGCGACCCGCGCACCCACTTCATCCCGCTGCAGCGGGCGATGTCGAAGTCGGACGCGCTGATGGAGTACCTGCGGTTCACCAGCTCGGCACTGTTCGCCGTGCCGCCGGGCGTCGGCAAGGGCGAGTACGTCGGTCAGGCGCTGTTCGCCTGATCCGCCTGCTCGTGCACGACGACGTCGTCGCCGAGCGGCCGGGTGATCGACCACTGCGCCCGGAAGGTGCAGGTGGCGATCTTCCACGCGCCGTCCTCGCGGCGGTACTCGTCGGCGTACTCGCCGCTGAGGACGCGCTCGACGCCCTGGGCCAGGTCGACCTGGCGGAAGCGCAGGGTCCAGGAGCCGGTGGCGTGACCGGCGTCGAGGACCGCGATGTCGGGGTGCACGCCGTGGTGCATGTCGAGGATGACGTGGCGCCCGTCCTGGGGATCGCGCTCCAGGGCGATCTTCGCGAAGACCGCGGCCATGCCGTCGGCGTCGGTCCGGCCGAGGTCGCCGTAGTCGAGGGAGGAGCCCGTCGCGACGAAGCAGGAGCGGAACGCGGCGGGGTCCTTGGCGTCGCAGGCACGGAAGTAGCGGTGCTTGACCGCCTCGATGGCGGCGACCGCCTCGAGACGGGCGAGCCGGGCGGAGATGTCGTCGGGCATGGCGGCGACCGTACGAAGGGTCCACGGTGGTCGGGGACCTGCTCCCGGAGGGCGGGATCGAGTATCGTGGACGGCACGCACAGCGCCGTGCCGCAACCCCCACCCGCACGAATCCTGCAAGGACATCGCTGTGACCGTTCGACCCGTCGTCCTGATCGCCGAAGAGCTGAGCCCCGCGACCGTCGAGGCGCTCGGGCCGGACTTCGAGATCCGCCACTGCAACGGCGCGGACCGGGCCGAGCTGCTCGCGGCCATCGTCGACGTCGACGCGATCCTGGTGCGCTCCGCGACCAAGGTGGACGCCGAGGCGCTCGCGACCGGCCAGCGGCTCAAGGTCGTCGCGCGCGCGGGTGTGGGCCTCGACAACGTCGACGTCAAGGCCGCGACCCAGTCGGGCGTCATGGTCGTCAACGCGCCGACCTCCAACATCATCTCCGCCGCCGAGCTCGCCGTCGCGCTGATGCTCGCCGCCGCCCGCCACGTCTCGCCGGCCCACGCGGCCCTGCGCAACGGTGAGTGGAAGCGTTCGCGCTACACCGGCATCGAGCTGTTCGAGAAGACCGTGGGCATCGTCGGGCTCGGCCGGATCGGCGTCCTCGTCGCCCAGCGGCTCGCGGCGTTCGGCATGAACGTCATCGCCTACGACCCCTACGTCCAGGCGGGGCGCGCGGCCCAGGTCGGCGTCCGCCTCGTCGACCTCGACACCTTGATGGCCGAGGCGGACTTCATGTCCGTGCACCTGCCCAAGACCGCCGAGACGATCGGCCTCATCGACGCCGACGCGCTCGCCAAGGCCAAGCCGTCGCTGGTCCTGGTCAACGCCGCCCGGGGCGGGATCGTCGACGAGGCCGCGCTCTACGACGCCCTCAAGACCGGCCGGATCGCCGCCGCCGGCCTCGACGTCTTCGCCAAGGAGCCGTGCACCGACAGCCCGCTCTTCGAGCTCGAGAACGTCGTCGCCACGCCCCACCTCGGCGCCTCCACCGACGAGGCCCAGGAGAAGGCCGGCATCGCCGTGGCCAAGTCGGTCCGGCTCGCCCTGTCCGGTGAGCTCGTGCCCGACGCGGTCAACGTCCAGGGCGGCGTGATCGCCGAGGACGTGCGCCCCGGCATCCCGCTCACCGAGAAGCTCGGCCAGGTCTTCACCGCCGTCGCCGGCGAGGTCGCCCAGCAGCTCGACGTCGAGGTGCGCGGCGAGATCGCCGACCACGACGTCAAGGTGCTCGAGCTGGCCGCGCTCAAGGGTGTCTTCGGCAGCGTCGTCGAGGACCAGGTCTCCTACGTCAACGCCCCGCTCCTCGCCGCCGAGCGGGGGATCGCGGTCCGCCTGGTCACCGACAGCGACAGCGTCGACCACCGCAACCTGATCACGCTGCGCGGCACCCTCGCCGACGGCAACCAGGTCTCGGTCAGCGGCACGCTCGTCGGCATCGCCCAGCACGAGCGCCTGGTCGAGGTCAACGGCTTCAGCGTCGACATCGAGCTGACCGAGCACCTCGCGTTCTTCACCTACGTCGACCGCCCGGGCATGGTCGGCACCGTCGGCCAGATCCTCGGCGAGGCCCAGGTCAACATCGCCGGCATGCAGGTCTCGCGCGAGACCAAGGGCGGCGAGGCGCTCGTCGCGCTCTCGGTCGACTCCGCCATCCCGGCCGACTCGCTCGCCCAGATCGCCGCCGCCATCGAGGCGACGTCGATCCGGGCCGCCGACCTGGTCTGAGCCCCCCCGGATCAGCGGATCCGGAACCGGACCGACGGGCTCGCGGGCGACGTACCGATCGCGTTGGTGGCGGTGACGACGACCCGGTAGCGGCCCGGCTTCAACCCGCGCAGCACGGTACGACGAGCCGCGGGGCCGACCTGGCGCACGATCGTGCGCTTGCGCCCGGCGACGGTGCCGCGCACCGTCAGCGTGTAGCCGGTGATCGTGGCTCCGCGGTCGGCCGGTACCCGCCAGGTCACCACGGCCGTGCGGTGGCGGACCTTGACCGTGGGCCGGGCGGGGGCCGCGGGCGCGGTGGCCGTCGTGTCGAGGGCGTAGGAAACGGTGAACGCGGCCGGGCTGCGCCAGTCGGCGAGGATCCGGTACGTCGTCCCGCGGGTCACCGGCACCGACCGGACGACGCCACCGCCGGGCGCGGCGGTGCGCGTGCCGAGGCCGGTCTCGTCGAGCAGCCAGGGATAGGCGACGTCCTTCCACGCCAGGACGGTCTGGAGGCCGTCGGGGACGGTGAGCCGCAGCGTCCCGCTCGACGGCGCGGTCCAGCGGTACCAGGCCGAGTGCAGGCCGGTCCGGGAGCCTCCGTAGAGCGGCCACTCGAAGGCCTCGGTGGTCAGCTGCCCCGCGGGGACGGCGACGGAGCCCCGGGTGCCGCCGAGCCGGGCCGGGGTCGCGAAGGAGTCGTTGGCCGGCTGGGCGCCCGGGGTGAATCCGGCCGCGATCGTGGTCCGCTCGGCGGTGACGCCGGGCGGCGCGCCGACCTGGAGCAGGTAGGTCCGGCCGGGCCGGACGTACTGGTTGATCGTGCCGAACTGACCGGTGTCGCCGTCGTGGTAGCTGTCGCACACGAGTGCCTGGGGCGTGCTGGTGGTGGCGTCGAACAGGCGCATCCGGGCGGCCCAGGTGTTGCCGTTGCCGATGGTCAGCCGGCCCGCCTGGGTGGGCACGTAGCGGTACCAGACGGTGCTGTGCAGGCCGGCCTCGCACTCCGCGGAGGGCTCGTCCGGTTCGGTGCTCGCCTGGAGCAGGCCGACCTCGCGGCTGCCGTTGAAGGTGAGGTTCGCCGCCGCGGCGCGGTCGTCGTTGGCCGGTGCCTTGGCGAGCAGGTACATCAGGAAGTTGCCCGAGGCGTTGCCGTAGCCCGCCACCCGCACGTAGTAGGTCGCCCCGCTCGTCATCGCGATCTCGAGCCGGGACCCGGAGACGCCGCGCTCCACGTCGTCGTTGCAGCCCAGGGTGGTGCCGGTGGAGTTCTCGACCGAGACCACCGTGTCGAGCGGACTGCCGACGGTGTCGAGCACGTAGAACCCCGACACCGAGGGGGAGAAGCGGTACCAGACCGAGTGCCCCGACGGGACCCCGCACGGCTGCGCCTCGCCGGCCTCGGTGGTCGCCTCGGTGGTGGTCACCCCATAGCTGTGGCCGTACTGCATGGTCGTCGCGTCGGAGCGGTTGTCGTTGCCGGGTGCCGCGGCCTGGGCCGGGGCCGGGACGGCGAGTGCGACGAGGCCGGCCGGGAGGGCCGTGAGGAGCAGGAGCGCGCGGGCGCGGCGAAGGAGGTCCACGTCCCGATCGTGGGCGCGGGGAGGACCACCCCGCGATGGGGATTCGACGTAATCGCGCTCGCTCAGGCGACGAGCACGGGCGCCGCGCCGCCGGTCGCGGGGGCACCGCCCGCGCCGACCACGGCCCACGCGTCGGCGATCCGGTCGACGGCCTCGACGAGCAGGGGAGTGGCGACGGCGTAGGGGATCCGGACGTAGCGGTCCAGGCCGCCCTCGGGCGCGAACGACGGCCCCGGCGCGAGCAGCACGCCGTGCCGCTCGGCCTCGACCGACAGGGAGGTCGCCGCGGCGACGGGGAGCCGGCACCACAGCGCCATGCCGCCGGCCGGCATCCGGAAGGTCCAGTCGGGAAGCCGCCGGGTGAGCGCGGCCGCCAGGGCGTCGCGCTGCTCGCGCAGCCGCTCGCGCTGGGTGCGCACGACGCTGTCGAGGTCACCCTCGAGCAGCCGGGTCAGCACCAGCTGCTCCAGCACGGGCACGCCGAGGTCGAGCCCGACCCGGGCCCGGGTGAGCCGGTCGACGAGGGCGTGCGGGGCGCGGATCCAGCCCATCCGCAGGCCGCCCCAGACCGACTTGCTCGCGCTGCCGACGCACACCGCGTCGCTTGCGTAGGAGGCGAACGGCGGGTGCCCGGGGGAGTCGTCGAGCGCCAGCAGCTGGTGGGCCTCGTCGACGACCGCGGTCGCGCCGTGGCGCCGCAGCAGCCCGGCGTACGCCGCGCGCTCGTCGTCGTCGAGCACCAGGCCGGTCGGGTTGTGGAAGTCGGGCATCACGTGCACGAGCCGCGGGGCGTGCCGCCCCAGCGCGGCCGCGACCGCGTCGAGGTCCCAGCCGGACGGGTCGAGGGGGATCGCCGCGATCCGGCCCCCGCCGGCCTGGAGCGCGCGGACCGCGTTGGGATAGGTCGGCGACTCGACCAGCACCTTGTCGCGCGGCCCGGCGAGCGCGGCCCCGACGACGGCGGTGGCGGCGAGGGCGCCGGGGGTGACGATGACCTGCTCGGGGGCGGTCGGCAGCCCGCGGGCGTCGTACGTGGCGGCGATGGCGGCCTGGAGGTCGGGCATGCCGGCCGGGAAGTAGCCGTGCCCGCCCAGGTGGGCCGGCAGGTCCGCGGCGGCCTCGGCGTAGACGGCGGCGATCCCCGGCGGCGCGGTGGCCGCGGCGCAGACCAGGTCGATGACGCCGTTGCCGACGTCGCTGGGCCACAGCGCGCGGTCGAGCGCCCGGGTCCGGCCGCCGGGCAGGCGGGTGAACGTGCCCGAGCCCTGGCGGGCCTCGGCGTAGGCGGACTCGCGCAGCACGGCGTACGCCCGGGTCACGGTGGTGCGCGAGACCCCGAGCGCCTCGGTCAGGTCGCGCTCGCTGGGCAGCCGGGTGCCGTAGCCGATCCGCCCGTCGCCGATGAGCTCGCGCAGGGCGTCGGCCAGGCCGGCGTAGGCGGGGGAGCGGTCGAAGCCCTCGACCAGGCTCGCGAGCCGGGACGCGGAGAGGGAAGTGGCCTGCACCATGCAGGCCAGTACATCACGATTGGCTATTTCAAGACAGTCCAATCTGCCGCACGCTGGAGACCATGACCACCGTCCAGCTCGCCGACCTCGGACCGCTCACCCAGCTCCGCGCGGGACGCCTGCCCCGCCGTCTCGTGCAGCTGTACGTCGGCCTGTGGCTCTACGGCGTCAGCCTGGCCCTGATGGTGCTCGGCGACATCGGTCTGGCGCCGTGGGACGTGCTGCACTCCGGCGTGATCCGGCACATCCCGATCACGCTCGGGCAGGCGGTCGTGCTGTTCAGCTTCGTCGTGCTGGTCTTCTGGATCCCGCTGCGTGAGAAGCCCGGCCTGGGCACCATCTCCAACGCGCTCGTCGTGGGCATCTCCGCCGACGTGACGCTGGGGACCTTCGACGCCCCCGAGCCGATGGCAGCCCGGTTCGCGCTCATGGTGGGTGGCATCGTGCTGTGCGGCCTGGCCACCGCGCTCTACATCGGCGCCCAGCTCGGACGCGGGCCGCGCGACGGGCTGATGACCGGCCTCGCGCGTCGTACCGGGCTCTCGATCCGGCTGGTCCGGACCGGCCTGGAGGTCACCGTCGTGGTGCTCGGACTGCTCCTCGGCGGCACCCTCGGTCTGGGCACCGTGGTGTTCGCGCTGACGATCGGACCGATCACCCAGTGGCTGCTGCCCTGGTTCATCGTCGACCTCCCGGGTACCGCGCAGGTCGGTGGGATCCCTGAGCCGGACCCTGAACTTCCGCGCTGACCCTGCATGAACGTCGGGTCGGCTGGATAGGCTCGCTTCCATGACCACCGACGGTTCCCAGGCTGCCGCCCCCGAGCCCACCCCGCTCGCACCCCCCGAGCCCGTCATCACGCTCACCGCGCCCGAGGCTCCGGCCCCGGTCGTGGAGACCCAGGCGCCCAAGATGGCGCCCCAGGTCGAGGCGACGATGGTGCCCGAGCTCGACGCGAAGGTCGACAGCTTCCTGACCTCGCTGACCAACACCAAGGCGGGGAGCCCGGAGTTCGCGGCGCAGGCCGAGAACGTGCGCACGATGGGCTCCGCCGACATCCGCAAGGCGGCCGAGACCTCCAACCGGATGCTCGACAAGCCGGTCAGCGCGCTCAAGCAGGGCGGCATCGCCCAGGGCTCCGACGTCGGCAAGACCCTGCTCGCGCTGCGGCGTACCGTCGAGGACCTCGACCCGGGCCAGGCCACCGGCGTCAAGAAGTGGTGGGACAAGCTGCCCTTCAACGACAAGGTCGAGGACTACTTCCGCAAGTATCAGTCCTCCCAGAGCCAGCTCAACGGCATCCTGCACTCGCTGCGCAGCGGCCAGGACGAGCTGACCCGCGACAACGTCGCCCTCAACCTCGAGAAGACCAACCTCTGGGGCGTGATGGGCCGGCTCAACCAGTACATCTACGTCGCCGAGAAGCTCGACGCCAAGCTCTCGGCCAAGATCGCCGAGCTCGAGCTGAGCGACCCCGAGACGGCCAAGACGCTCTCCCAGGACGTGCTCTTCTACGTCCGCCAGAAGCACCAGGACCTGCTCACCCAGCTCGCGGTCTCGATCCAGGCCTACCTGGCGATCGACATCATCATCAAGAACAACATCGAGCTCATCAAGGGCGTCGACCGGGCCACCACGACGACCATCTCCGCGCTGCGGACCGCGGTCATCGTCGCCCAGGCGCTCAACAACCAGAAGCTCGTGCTCGATCAGATCACCGCGCTCAACACCACGACCTCGGCGATGATCCAGCGCACCTCGGAGATGCTCAAGGAGAACTCCGCGGCGATCCAGGAGCAGGCCGCGTCGTCCACGATCGGCATGGAGCAGCTGCAGGCCGCGTTCGCCAACATCTACGCGACCATGGACTCCATCGACGAGTTCAAGCTCAAGGCGCTCGACAACATGTCCACGACGATCGGCGTCCTCGAGACCGAGGTGCAGAAGTCGAAGGCCTACCTCGAGCGGGTCCAGCAGCACGACGCCCGCAACGCCGCCGGCACCCTCGACATCGGCTGACCTGAGGCATCGGGTGGGGTTGAAGACGTGGTGGCGCCGCAAGGGTCGGGGCGGCGCCCCGGACGAGGCGGCGTACGTGGTGCCGGCGCCGCCGACCGAGCAGGACATCCGGGCTGCGCTCAACCAGGTCTACGCGATGCTGCGTGAGGCCAACGCGCCGCCGGTGGTCGTCTCGCGGGTGGAGCGCATCGCGCGCACCATCAACCAGACGCTGCCGCGGCTGAGCCAGCTCGGCCTCGGCAGCGAGGAGGGGTACTCGGTGGTGGCGACCGCGACCGACTACCTCCCCGAGGCGCTCCAGTCCTACCTGCGGCTGCCGCGCGACTGGGCCGACACCCGGCCCATCGACGGACCCAAGACGGCGCTGCTGATCCTGATCGAGGCGCTCGAGCTGCTCGGCGTGACGATGGACCAGATCCTCGACGCGGCCAACCGCGCCGACGCCCAGGCGCTCATCGCCCACACCCGCTTCCTCGACGCCAAGTTCGGCCACTCCTCCTCGGGCGGCCCCGACCTCACGCTAGGAACCCCATGACCTCCCTCGCCGACGCCCTCGACGCGCTCGTCGCCGCGGCCCGCAAGGCCGGGCTGGACGAGAGCGCCGCGCGCGCCGAGGGCGAGGCCGTCGCGGCCACCGTCTCCGAGCGCTCCCGGGGTGCCTTCGTCGACTGGTGCGCCCAGACCGGACGCGAGCGCTCGGCCGAGGACCACATGCTCGCCGCCAAGCGCGGCAACCGCTTCCGGGCCGGCCCGACGCCCCTCATGGCCGCGCTGCTGCTCGCCAAGTCGGCCGACTCGGCCGACTACGCCGGCGCGCTCGCCGACGTCGCCCTGGCCGGCTCCCAGCTCGGCGAGCCGGGCCCGGACGCCGTCGGCGCGGCCACCACCGTCACCACCGCCCAGCTCGGGGGAGGCGCGTCGCTGACGCCGTCCTCGGCCGCGCCGGGCGCGTTCGACCTGCCGGCCCGGCAACCGGTGCCCGGGCTCGGCGACCAGGTCCTCGACCAGGTACGCCGGGTGGGCGACCAGGTCCGCCGTCAGCTCGGCGCGCTCAACACCGCGGCGCCCACCGGCACGCCGCCGCTCCCGGAGCCGACCGAGCCCGAGCCCGAGCCCGCGGCCGCCGACGGCGTCCAGACCCAGGCGGCGGAGCCGGCCACCCCGCCCGCCGCGGAGGCGAAGCCCGAGGAGCCGGTCAAGTCGGTCGAGGAGCTCCTCGCCGAGCTCGACGCGCTCATCGGCCTGGCCGACGTCAAGGGCGAGATCCACCGCCAGGCCGCCGTCCTGCGCGTCGAGGGCCTGCGCAAGAAGGCCGGCCTGGAGTCGCCGACCATCACCCGCCACCTCGTCTTCAACGGCAACCCCGGCACCGGCAAGACCACGGTCGCGCGCCTGGTCGCCGGCATCTACCGCGCCCTCGGCCTGCTCTCCCAGGGCCAGCTCGTCGAGGTCGACCGCTCCGAGCTGGTCGCCGGCTACCTCGGCCAGACCGCCGCCAAGACCGCCGAGGTGGTCAAGTCCGCCGAGGGCGGCGTGCTCTTCATCGACGAGGCCTACTCGCTCTCCGGCGACCAGTACGGCAAGGAAGCCATCGACACCCTGGTCAAGGAGATGGAGGACAAGCGCGACGACCTCGTCGTCATCGTCGCCGGGTACCCCCTGCCGATGGCCGTCTTCATCTCCGAGAACCCCGGTCTCGAGAGCCGCTTCCGCACCACCATCGACTTCGCCGACTACACCGACGACGAGCTCACCGCGATCTTCTCCTCGATGGTCGGCGCCGCCGACTACGACGCCGGTGAGCCGGTCTGCGAGCGGCTCCGCGAGATCCTCGCCGTCACCCCGCGCGGCCCGTCGTTCGGCAACGCGCGCTTCGTCCGCAACCTCATGGAGGCCGCCATCGGCCACCACGCCTGGCGCCTGCGCGACATCGCCGAGCCCACCCTCGACGAGCTGCGCACCCTCCTGCCCGAGGACCTCGTGGCCGACACCGAGCTCGAACCGCCCGCCGAGGCCCCAGCGGCCGAACCGGTCGACCCGTTCCCCACTCCCGAGGAGGAGTCGTGAGCCAGACCGCCACCCCCCAGGCGGCCCCGCCGCCCCCGCCGCCGGCCCCGGCCGCCGCCGTCGCGGCGCCCGCACCCGCCGCGGTCGCGCAGGCCGCGCCGTCGTACGTGGACACGCCGGCGCTGCTCAACCGCTGGCAGCTCATCGGGATGAGCGTCGCCATTGTCTTCGGGTTGGTCAGCGCGCTCGTGCAGTTCGTGGGCTGGCAGTCCGACGGACGGGCGGCGGACGACACGGCCCAGCTCGTCCGGATCCAGAAGATCCAGGCCTCGCTGCTCAACGCCGACGCGCTGTCCACCAACGCCTTCCTGGTCGGCGGCCTCGAGAACACCACCCAGCGTGCGCAGTACGACGCCTCGATCAACGAGGCGCTCAAGGGCATCGCCGCGGCCGCCGAGGCGCAGCCGGCCGACCAGAAGCTCCTGGCCGAGCTCAACCAGATGGTCAACGACTACGTCGCCAACATCGCCCAGGCCCGGGCCAACAACCGGCAGGGCTTCCCGGTCGGCGCCGCCTACCAGAACCTCGCGAGCGCCCAGCTCCGCGCCGACGCGGTCCCGCGGCTCGAGGCGCTGGTCGACGAGAACAACAAGCGGGCCGAGGACGCGATGGGCGGCCAGCACCCGTTCTGGCTGCTCGGCCTCGGCATCCTCGCGCTGGTCGGGCTGTGGTGGCTCAACCGCGAGCTCGCCCAGACCTTCCGGCGCCGGATCAACAAGGGCGTGGCCGTCGCCGCCGCCATCGTCGCCGGGGTCAGCGTGGTGACCATCGCGGGCGCCTGGATCCGGGACAGCTCCAACGACTCCCTGCGCGACGGGGCCTTCGCCGACGCGGTCTCGGCCGCGACCGCGCGGACCGCCGCCAACGACGCCAAGGCCAACGAGAGCCTGCGCCTGATCAAGCGCGGCTCCGGTGCCGACAACGAGACGGCATGGGCGGAGAAGGCCCAGGTGGTCGACAAGAACGCGCCCGACAAGCTGCTCGGTGACTGGAACACCTACACCGGCCGGCACGCCGAGATCGTCAAGCTCGACACCGACAACAACTGGGAGGGCGCGGTCCGGCTCGCGACCACCGCCGACGACAAGACCGGCAGCACCGCGCCGTTCGAGGCGTTCGACAAGGCGCTCGAGGGCGCGATCAAGGAGGACAGCGACAAGGCGGTCGGCGACCTGCGCAGCGGTCGTTGGCTCGCGCTCGTGCTGAGCGGGCTCACCGTGCTGCTCGGCGTCGGGGCGGCGGTCAGCGTCGCCCGAGGTATCGGCGTACGACGGAGGGAGTTCTCATGAGCCGCGTCCCCACCACGATCCGCGGCGTCGTCGTCGCGACGCTCGCCGCGCTGGCCCTCGGCGCGTGCTCCTACTCCACCACCAGCCTGCCGCCGGCGAAGCCGCCCACGGACACGTCGAGCCCCGCCGCGGCCGCGTCCTGCACGACCACGGCGGCCGACCTGCGCTCCTACGACCCGAGCCGGGCCGGCGGCACGGCCGTCAACCGGATCAAGAAGGCGGGCGTCCTCAGGGTCGGCGTCTCGGCCGACACCTGGCTGCTCGGTGCGCGCAACGCCTCGACCAACAAGATCGAGGGCTTCGACATCGACATCGCCCAGCGGATCGCCGACGAGCTCGGCGTCAAGATCCAGCTCCGGGTGATCAACGCCGGCCAGCGGATCAAGCTGCTGGACGACCGCGAGCTCGACATCGTCGTGCGCAACATGACGATCAACTGCACCCGGTGGAAGGACATCGCCTTCTCGGCGGAGTACTACCACGCCGGCCAGAAGGTGCTGCTGCGCTCCGACCTCGCCGCGAAGTACACCGGCCCCCAGGACCTCGCCGAGGTCAAGGTCTGCGCGCCGGCCGGCACCACCAGCATCGACAACATCCGCGAGATCCAGCCCGAGGCCGTCGCCGAGCCCGCCGACACCCACACCGGTTGCCTGGTGAAGTTCCAGCAGGGCGGCGTCGACGCCATCACCGGCGACGACACCGTGCTGGCCGGCCTGGTGGCCCAGGACAAGATCTACGCCGCCGTTCCCCAGCAGGAGGCGCTGACCGACGAGCCCTACGGCGTCGGGGCCAACCAGGACGACGTCGACCTGGTCGCCTTCATCAACGCCGTGCTCCAGCAGATGCGCTCCGACGGCACCTGGCAGAAGTCCTACGACAAGTGGCTGCGGCCCGCGCTCAAGGTCGACCCCGCTCCGTTCCAGCCTGCCTACGGCCGACGGTGACCGTGGACCAAGCCACCATGCCCACCACCGCACCCACCGCCCCCGGCAAGCTCGGGGACGCGCTGGACCCTGCGGCGATCCAGACCTACCTCGGCGCGCTCGACACCTGGCTCCGGGTACGCCGCTCCGAGCTCGACGAGCTCGACCAGGCCGCACTGGCGGTGGGTCGCGGGGGAGAGCTGGCCGGGGACATGTCGCTGGCGCTGGCGCTGTGGAAGGCGATCGCCGACCGCCACCAGCTGGTCTTCGCGACCTGGGACGGCGGCCGAGTGCTCCAGCAGGAGCGGGAGCGGATCTCGGCGCTGATCTGGGGTCGGCTCGACGGGGCCACCGAGCTGCCGGGCGGGCTGGCGGTCTCGCTGCCCGAGGCGGGGCGGTTGTGCGACGCGCTGACCGGTCAGCTGCGCAGCCGGCTCTCGCTGGTGCCGGGTGCCGATGCCCAGTCGGCGCGGATCCGCGAGCTGCGGGCCCAGCTGGAGCGGATCCGGGACCAGGTCGGGCTGGAGCCGGCGATCAGCCGGGACGGCGCGATCCAGCGGCTGGCCGAGCTGATGTCGCGGCTCGAGGGGATCACGGCCAAGGCCGAGCGCGGTGGTGACGTGGGCGGGATGCTCGGGCCGCTGGAGACCGAGGCGACGACCTTCGAGCGCGACCTCATCGTCGGCAACGCCCGGCGCCGCGACGCGCGCGACCAGGTGATCTCGGCGCGCGAGCTGCGGGCCGACCTCGAGGCCCGCGAGGCGGCGCTGCAGAAGCTCGCCGAGACCTGCGTGGCGACGGTCGACCCGGCGCCGCGCTACGCGGTGCCCGACGTCGGTGCGCTCGGTCCGGTGCCGGTCACCCCCGACGCGATCGGGCCCTACCTGCAGCGTCTCGACCGGGTCTCCCAGGCGCTCGAGATCGCCCAGCACGCCTATGCGGCGGCGCTCGACGAGCACGCCCAGCTCGTCGGCCTGCTCGATGCCTACGTCGCCAAGGCCCGCGCCGCGGGTCTGGCCGACCACCCCGACCTCGCCGCGAGCGAGCAGGCCGCCCGGTCGGTCCTGCAGCGCTCGCCCGCACCGATGAGCGTGGCCCAGCAGCTCGTCACGACGTACCAGACCTGGCTGGTGTCCCAGACATGAGAGCCGCACGCGACCTCGCGGCCCGAGCGCGCACCTCGCCGCGCCGGCCCCGCTCGACAGACGCCCGGTCTGCCTTCGCAAGTCCGTCTTGCGATGCACGCCCTCGGACCACGATCTCACCCACGGCTCTCATGCCCGGGCCACTGACCAAGGAGAGCACCCCATGAGCGCAGGCGCCTGCACCCAGCCCGGCTGCACGGGCAGCATCGTCGACGGCTACTGCGACGTGTGCGGCATGCCCGGCACCGGCGGTACGTCGACCCCCGCCGCCACGGCGAGCGCCCCCGCGAGCCCGCCGGTCAGCACCCCCGGCAGCACCCTGACCGGCGCGACGGTCAGCACCTCCCCGCGCGCGGTCCCTGCTCCCAACGGCAGCCCGTGCCAGCAGCCCGGCTGCACCGGCAAGATCCTCGATGGCTACTGCGACGTCTGCGGCACCCCGGCCGTGCCGGGGGCCCGGGTCGCCGAGGCGGCCGCGATCGCCGAGTCCCAGCCGCTCTCGGGTCGCGAGGGCACCTCGGCGACGGCGGCGAGCCGGGTCCAGTCCGCGGCGATCGGCTCCAAGCGCGCCGGCGCCAGCGGTACGTCGTCGACCCGGCGCACCCGCACCGGCTCCCAGCGGATGCGCTCCGCGCGCCTCGGCGCCGGCCTCACCGTCGTCCCGCCCGCGCCGCCGGTCGACGCGGCCCGCGCGATCATGGCCGACCCGCAGGTGCCCGAGGACAAGCGCAGCTGCGCCAAGTGCGGCAACGCGGTCGGCCGCGGCATCGACGGGACGCCCGGGCGCAGCGAGGGCTTCTGCCCCAACTGCGGCCAGCCGTTCTCGTTCACCCCCAAGCTCCAGCCGGGCGACCTGGTCGCCGGTCAGTACGAGGTCGCCGGCGCGCTCGCCCACGGCGGTCTCGGCTGGATCTACCTCGGCCGCGACCGCAACGTCTCCAACCGCTGGGTCGTGCTCAAGGGCCTGCTCAACTCCGGCGACCCCGACGCGCTCGCCGCGGCCATCGCCGAGCAGCAGTTCCTCGCCCAGGTCGAGCACCCGCTCATCGTCGAGATCTACAACTTCGTCACCCACGAGGGTGCCGGCTACATCGTCATGGAGTACGTCGGCGGCAAGTCGATCAAGCAGATCCTCAAGGAGCGGATGTCGGCCAACGGCGGCCAGTACGACGCCCTGCCGGTCGACCAGGCGCTCGCCTACATCCTCGAGCTGCTGCCGGCGTTCCAGTACCTGCACGACCTCGGCCTGGTCTACTGCGACTTCAAGCCCGACAACATGATCCAGGTCGGCGACGCGATGAAGCTCATCGACCTCGGCGGCGTCCGGCGCATCGACGACGAGGAGTCGGCGATCTACGGCACGGTCGGCTACCAGGCGCCCGAGGTCGCCGAGGTCGGCCCGTCGGTCGCCTCGGACATCTACACGATCGGCCGCACGCTGGTCGTGCTGTGCATGGAGTTCCGCGGCTACCAGGGCACCTACCTGCACAGCCTGCCGCCGGTCGACAGCACGCCGCTGTTCCAGCAGAACGACTCGCTCTACCAGCTCATCGCCAAGTGCTGCGCGCCCGACCCGGCCGACCGGTTCGCCTCGGTCGACGAGATGCGCACCCAGGTGCTCGGCGTCCTGCGCGAGGTGGTCGCCCGCCGCCGCCAGGGCACGGCGAGCACGTCGGCCGCCTCGGTGCTCTTCGAGTCGCCCGCCACGGCCCGGCCGATCACCGGCTGGAGCCAGCTGCCCGCGCTGCGCGAGGACACCACCGACGCCCAGTACAGCTGGCTGAGCACCATCGGCGACGACGACCCCAAGCGGCGCCTGGCCGACCTGGAGTCCGCGCCCGAGGACTCCGCCGAGGTCTGGCTGGCCCGGGCCCGCGCGGCGCTCGACCTCGGGGACCCGGTGCTCGCCAAGGGCCACGCCCAGCGGCTGCTCACCGACGACCCGTGGGAGTGGCGGGCGCTGTGGGTCGAGGGCCTCGCCGCCGTCCAGGCCGAGGACTGGGAGACCGCCAAGGCCTCGTTCAACGCCGTCTACCAGCAGGTCCCCGGTGAGCTGGCGCCCAAGCTGGCGCTGGCGTTCGCCTGCGAGCGCGGTGGCCTGCCCGAGGTCGCCGAGGGGCTCTACCAGGTGTGCGCGTCGACCGACGCGGCGTACGTGCCGCCGGCCGCCTTCGGGATGGCCCGGGTCCGCGCGGCCCGCCAGGACACCGTCGGTGCCGTCGCGGCGCTCGACCTGGTCCCGACCACGAGCCGCGGCTACACCGAGAGCCGCCAGCTGCGGGCCGAGGTGCTGCTCTCCGGCGGTGCGCACGACATCACCGTGCTCGACCAGGCGATGCGCACGATCGAGGCCTCCAGCGTCGACCAGCAGACCCGCCAGCAGTTCACGGTGCGGATCCTCACCGAGGCGCTGCCCGTGGTCAGCCAGGCCGCCAACGCCGTCCCCGCCGGTACCAAGATCGGCGCGGTCACCGCGACCGAGGCGGGCGTGCGCGACGGGCTCGAGAACGCCCTGCGCCTGCTCGCCCGCGACGCCGTCGACCTCAAGGAGCGGGTGAACCTGGTCAACCAGGCCAACGCCGTCCGGAACTGGAGCCTCACGTGACCTGTCCCTCCTGCGGTGCGGCGCTCGCGCCCGGCGCGCGGTTCTGCGAGGGCTGCGGTGCCCCGGTCGGTACGGCGGACGCCGCGCCCGCCCCGGTCGCCCCGGCCTCCGCCGACCACCCGCTCGGCGACGCGCCGATCAGCGCGCCGACCCGCAAGCCGGCGGGCACGCTGCCCGACCCGCCGGCGCCCGCGGGCCGGCGGCCCTGCACCGAGTGCGGGGGAGAGGTCGGTCCCGACCTCTACTGCGTGGAGTGCGGCACCAAGGCGCCCAGCGAGCGCGACCACTTCGAGGAGCAGCCGGCGCCGTGGGTGGCCGGCGTGTGCGACAAGGCGATCCGCAAGAACCGCAACGAGGACGCGATGGCGCTCCTGGCCGGTGCCGAGCCCGGCTCGCGCGCGGTGCTCATCGTGATGGACGGCGTCTCGAACTCCATCGACTCCGACGTCGCCTCCCTGGCCGGCGCCCGCGCGGCGCGCGAGGTGCTGCGGGTGCCGCTGCCTGCGGGCATGGGGACGCCGGAGAGCCGCGACGCTGCCGTGCGCAAGGTGATGGCGGCGGCCGCGGCGGCCGCCAACACCGCGATCGTGGCGGTCACCGACCCCGACTCGCCCAACCCCGCGTCGGCGACGTTCACCGCCGCCGTGCTCGAGGGGCGCCGGATCACCTGGGCCAACGTCGGCGACTCCCGCTGCTACTGGGTGCCCGACGCCGGTACGGCGGTCCAGCTGACCACCGACGACTCGCTGGCCCAGGCCCAGATCGCCGAGGGCATCGCCCGCGAGGTCGCCGAGTCCGGGCCCCAGGCGCACGCGATCACCAAGTGGCTCGGGCGCGACTCCGAGGACTTCGTGCCCTCCGTCGGCACCCTCGACGTCGCCGAGCCCGGCTGGCTGCTCGCCTGCTCCGACGGACTGTGGAACTACGCGTCCACGCCCGAGGAGATGCACACCCAGGTGCGCGCCGCCGCCACGGCGGACCCGCTCGCCCTCGCGGGGGCGCTCGTCGCCTTCGCCAACGCCGCCGGCGGCCACGACAACATCACCGCCGCCGTCGCCCGGGTCGATCTCGGGCAGAATGACCAGACCCCGACGCCCGCACCGGCGGGCACCTCAGGAGGAGAGCCGAGCGATGGCTGAGTTCAGCGCCGCCGTCTACCAGAACGAGTTCCTGCCCGACGGCGGGACCGACGTCAACGCGATCGTCACGATCACCTGCCAGGGGGCCGGCACCGCCGGCCAGTCCGGCGCGGGCAGCGCGGGCGAGATCATCATCGTCGACACCTCGGGCTCGATGGGCCCCTCGACGATGGCCGCCGCCAAGGAGGCCGCGCAGGCCGCGCTGGCCGAGATCGTCGACGGCACCTACTTCGCCGTCATCGCCGGCGCCGACCGCGCCATGCTGGCCTACCCCCAGGTCTCCAGCGGCCCGGGCATGGTCCGGATGGACGCCCGTACCCGCCAGGACGCCGCCGCCGCGATCGGCCGCTTCGTCGGCAGCGGCGGCACGGCGATCAGCACCTGGCTCGACCTGGCCGGCCAGCTCTTCGGCTCCGTCGCCGAGGTCACCCAGCGCCACGTCCTGCTGCTCACCGACGGCGAGAACCGCGAGCGCCCCGGCCGGCTCGACGACGCGATCAACCGCGCGACCGGCTACTTCCAGGCCGACTGCCGTGGCGCCGGCACCGACTGGCAGGTCGCCGAGATCCGCCGGATCGCCCAGGCCCTGCTCGGCACCGTCGACATCATCCCGCGCCCGGCGGAGATGAAGGCGCAGTTCGAGGAGATCATGCGCAACGCCATGTCCCGCGGGGTCGCCGACGCCTCGCTGCGGGTGTGGACGCCCCAGGGCGCCGAGGTGCTCTTCGTGCGCCAGGTCTCGCCGACCGTCGAGGACCTCAGCAACCGCCGGACGCCGGTCAACCCGCTCACCGGCGACTACCCGACGGGTGCCTGGGCCGACGAGTCCCGCGACTACCACGTCGCGATCCGGGTCCCGGCCAAGGCGATCGGCCAGGAGCAGCTCGCCGCCCGGGTCCAGCTCGCGCTCGGCAGCGACGTCGTCACCCAGGCGCTGGTCAAGGCGACCTGGTCGGGCAACTCCGAGCTCACCACCCGGATCGACCAGCAGGTCGCCCACTACACCGGGCAGGCCGAGCTCGCCCAGATGATCCAGGAGGGGCTCGCGGCCAAGGCCGCCGGCGACGAGGCGACCGCGACCACCAAGCTCGGCCGCGCCGTCCAGCTCGCCGCCGAGACCGGCAACGACGAGGCGACGTCCAAGCTCCGCAAGGTCGTCGACGTCGACAGCGAGGAGACCGGCACCGTCCGGCTCAAGCGCGCGGTCGACAAGGCCGACGAGATGGCCCTCGACACCGCCTCCACCAAGACCACGAGGATCCGCAAGGAGCCCACCTCATGAGTACCTGCCCGTCCGGGCACGAATCGGCCGCCGACGACTACTGCGACGTCTGCGGTCTGCCGATCCCGGCCGGCGGCGGTGCTCCGGCACCAGCCGCCGACCCGGCCGCGGACGCCGCTGCCTCGGCCGCTCCGGCCGCTCCGGCGGCCCCTGCCGAGCCGACCACCACCGCGTGCCCGAACTGCCAGGCCGCGAACCCGCCGAGCGCGCTGTTCTGCGAGGCCTGCGGCTACGACTTCACGACCGGCTCGATGCCGCGGCCGATCACCCCGCTCGCCCCGCCCTCGCCGCTCGACCTCGACGCGCCCTCGGCGCCGTCCGCGCCCTACGTGCCGGACGCCCCGCCGGCGCCGCCGGTCTCGGTCGCGCCGCCGCTGGCCGAGGCCTGGGTGGCCGAGGTGTGGATCGACCCCGACTGGTACGCCGACCAGGAGTCCACCGACCCGCTGCCCTCCGCGGGCGTGCCGACCGTCGTACCGCTGCGGTCGACGTCGATCCTGGTCGGGCGCACCTCCCGCAGCCGCGGGATCCACCCCGACATCGACCTCGGCTCCGACAACGGCATCAGCCGGCGCCACTGCCAGCTGACCACCGACGGCAGCCGCTGGTGGGTCGAGGACCTGGGCTCCTCCAACGGGACCTACCTCGGCTCGGCCGTCGGCCCGCTGCCCAAGGACCCGGTGCCGGCGGGGGAGAAGCGCGAGATCGCCCCGGACGCCCGGGTCTACCTCGGGGCGTGGACCCGGCTGGTGGTCCGGCGGGCCCAGCCGGGCGAGGTCTGATCCTGTCCGACCCCACCCGGCTCGTCGCCTGGCGCGACGAGATGACCGCGGTCCACGCGCGCCTGCGCGCCGCGCTCGCCGTCACCCGCACGGCGCTCGCCGAGGGCGCCGCCGTACCCGAGCCGGAGCGCGAGCTGCTGCTCTACTGCCACGGCTTCTGCGTGGCCCTCGACGGCCACCACGGCGCCGAGGACGACGCCCTGTTCCCGGCGCTCGTGTCCCGCCGGCCCGAGCTCGCACCGGCCGTTGCCAAACTGCGCCAGGACCACAGCATGCTCGGCCACCTGCTCCACGCGCTGCGTGCGGCCACCGAGCGGGCCGAGGAGCCTGCCGCGCTCGCCGCGCACCTCGACGGGATCGAGGCGATCATGGAGTCGCACTTCCGCTACGAGGAGCGGGTGCTGCTCGACGTCCTGGCCCGGATCGAGCTGCCGCTCAGCGTGCCCGAGGCGTTCGGGCCGCTCTGAGCCGGTCGGGCCGGCGAGGGCCGGACGCGCTGGGTCAGCGGCGGGTGGCGATGAGCGCCGAGGCGTCCGCGGCGACCATCACCTCGACGGTGGTGAACCGCTCGTCGGTCAGCCACTCCTCGCGCAGCGTGTCGACCCGGCCGCCGGTGATCGGCGGCCACATCTCGCACGGCACGAAGTCGTCGAGCACCACGATGCCGCCCGGCTCGACCAGGTCGGCGATCTTGTCGACGCCGACCGCCGAGGGGTCACCGGAGTCGAGGAAGAGCAGCGAGAACGGGCCCTTGTCCATCAGCGTCGACCAGTCCGCGGCGAGGACGTCGACCTGGGCGTCGTCCTCGAAGATCTCGGCCGCGGCCGCGGCGAGCTTGGGGTTGAGCTCGGCGGTGAGGATGCGCGCCTTGTCGTTGCGCACGCCCGAGCGCAGCCACGCCGTACCGACGCCGCAGCCGGTGCCGAACTCGGCCATCGTGCCCTCACGGGTCGCCGCGAGCGCGGCCAGCAGGCGGCCGGTCTCGTTGCGGCAGAACGACACGTAGCCGGCGCGCCGGGACACGTCGAACGCGCGGTTGACGACGTCGGGAAGCTCGGGAGGCGCGCTCATAGATCGAGTCTTACATCCGGTGTCTCAGATGCTGACGGTGGGTCTCGGCCCCTGGACGGCCGGTCCGGCCCTCCGCCATGCGAGACGGTGCTGGCCTCCGCGTCTCACCTGTCGTAGGATCTGTCCACCATGCGGAGCGCTCTTCTCGTAATCGTGCGCCGCGGCGAGGCCTGAGAGAGGCCACCTCGCCGCGGTGAACGCGGCGTTCCCTTGTATCGGCGCCCAGGCCGCTCGTCCAACTCGACAGTCCTGGCGCTTTCTCCGCAGAGCACCGCGACGGGCCCACCGGCCGGCATACCGCGTGATCCGCACCCCCGTCGCAGTCGACATCGTGAGACCCACGAGCTGACACCCACCCGTCGCGGTGGGAGGAGCCCAGGACGGCAATACCCGCTCCCCTCCACCCGCGCAGCTCCTCCTCACGAAAGACAACCAGCGATGTTCACGACCACCGACCGCCGGACCAACCCGACCGGCTACGCCTCGCACACCGACGCCAGCAGCACCGAGTGGGGCCCGGCCAAGCACAACCCGGAGCACCCCTTCCACCGCGAGCTCGACGAGGTCGCCGTGGCGGTTGACCTGCGAGACGGTGACGCCGCGCGCCCCGACGACAACTAACCTCGCCGTCATGACCGACACGTCCTCTGCCTCCTTCACGCCCGCGACCGGCCAGGTCGACCTCGCCGTCATCCCTGGTGACGGCATCGGTCCCGAGGTCACCGCCGAGGCGCTCAAGGTGCTCGAGGTGGCGGCGCCGGCCGAGCTGAAGTTCTCCCGCACCCAGTACGACCTCGGTGCCGAGAACTACCTCAAGACCGGCGAGGTCCTGCCCGACGCGGTGCTCGCCGAGATCAAGGGCCAGGACGCGATCCTCCTCGGCGCCGTCGGCGGCAAGCCCAACGACCCGAACCTGCCCCCGGGCATCCTCGAGCGCGGCCTGCTGCTCAAGCTCCGCTTCGAGCTCGACCACTACGTCAACCTGCGTCCCTCGCGCCTGTTCCCGGGCTCGGTCGCGCCGCTGTCCGACGCGGTGCTGGGCAAGGGCGAGATCGACTTCGTGGTCGTCCGCGAGGGCACCGAGGGCCCCTACACCGGCAACGGCGGCGCCCTGCGCGTCGGTACGCCGGCCGAGGTCGCCACCGAGGTCTCGGTCAACACCGCCTACGGCGTCGAGCGCGTCGTGCGCGACGCCTTCGAGCGCGCCCGCAAGCGCCCCCGCAAGAAGCTCACCCTCGTCCACAAGACCAACGTGCTCGTGCACGCCGGTCAGGTCTGGTGGCGGCTGTTCGAGAAGGTCGCGGCGGAGTACCCCGACGTGACCACCGACTACTGCCACATCGACGCGGTGATGATCTTCCTCGCCACCGACCCCCAGCGCTTCGACGTCATCGTCACCGACAACCTGTTCGGCGACATCGTCACCGACCTCGCCGCCGCGATCACCGGCGGCATCGGCCTGGCCGCGTCGGGCAACGTCAACCCCGACCGCACCGCGCCGTCGATGTTCGAGCCCGTGCACGGCTCGGCCCCCGACATCGCGGGCCAGCTCATCGCCGACCCGACCGCGGCGATCCTGTCCGGCGCGCTCCTGCTCGACCACCTCGGCCACCCCGAGGCGGCCGCCCGGATCGAGACGGCGGTCCTCGCCGACCTCGAGGCGCGCACGCCCGGCCAGCAGCGTCGTACGCCCGAGGTGGGCGACGCGATCGCGGCACGAGTAGCGGGCTGACCCGCGTTCGGAGTGCTCCCCTCCGGAACGCGGGCAGAATGCCCCCTGCCGACCCGCGTTAACGAGGACTAACCTGATGACCATGCAGATCACCACCACGCTCTCTGCGAACCCCACCGACGACACCCGGCTGGCGGAGATCCTGGCCAACCCCGGCTTCGGCTCGCACTTCTCCGACCACATGTTCACCGTCGAGTGGACCCCGGAGCAGGGCTGGTACGACGCGCGGATCACGCCCTACGGCCCGATCACGCTCGACCCCGCGGCCGCCGTCCTGCACTACGCGCAGGAGACCTTCGAGGGCATGAAGGCCTACCGCCACGACGACGACTCGCTGTGGCTGTTCCGCCCCGAGGCCAACGCCGAGCGGATGATCCGCTCCAGCCACCGCCTCGCGCTGCCCGTCCTGGAGGTCCCCGACTTCCTCCAGGCCGTCGAGGAGCTCGTCAAGGCCGACGCCCGCTGGGTGCCCGGCAACCCCGACGGCGGCGAGAAGAGCCTCTACCTGCGCCCGTTCATGTTCGCCTCCGAGAAGTTCCTCGGGGTGCGCCCGGCCCAGCACGTCACCTTCATGGTGATCGCGAGCCCGGCAGGCGCCTACTTCAAGGGCGGCGTCAAGCCGGTCACGCTGTGGCTCACCGAGGAGTACACCCGCGCCGGCCGCGGCGGCATGGGCGCGGCCAAGACCGGCGGCAACTACGCCTCGTCGCTGGTCGCCCAGCAGGAGGCCTACGCCGCCGGGTGCGACCAGGTCGTCTTCCTCGACGCCCAGGAGGGCACCTACGTCGAGGAGCTCGGCGGGATGAACATGTACTTCGTGTTCGACGACGGCTCGATCGTCACCCCCGAGACCGGAACGATCCTCGAGGGCATCACCCGCTCCTCGATCATCGAGCTGGCCGGCAAGATGGGCCACCACGTCACCGAGCGCCAGTTCGGCATCGACGAGTGGCGCGAGGGCGTGGCCAGCGGCCGGATCACCGAGATCTTCGCCTGCGGCACGGCCGCGGTCGTGACCCCGGTCGGCGCGCTCAAGTGGGCCGGCGGCGAGACCGCCGCGCCCGCCAGCCAGGACCTGACCATGCGGATCCGGCAGGCGCTCGTCGACGTCCAGCTCGGCCGGGCCGACGACACCTTCGGCTGGATGCGCAAGATCGACTGAGCACGCCCGCCTCGTAGGGTCGCGTCATGGACTCCTACCTGGACGCGCGGATCGCCAAGCTCGAGGAGCACGTCAACTGGCTCTACGCGCAGGCCGGGCACCCGCCGCCGTACACCGCGCCGAGCGCGGGCGCGGCCGGGCACGCGGTGCCCGGCCCGCTGCGGCCCTCCGAGGAGGTGCTGGCCTTCATCCGCGCCGACCGGGTCGTGCACGCGGTCAAGCAGTACCGGCGCGAGACCGGAGACGGGCTGCGCGAGGCCAACCGGGCGGTCGAGAGCTTCGTGGCCGAGTACCGCGCCGGGCGGCTGCGCTGAGGCTCAGCCGCGGGGCACCGCCGTCCTGATCGCCGCGGCGACCTCGGCCGCGTGGGTGAGCACCAGGCCGTGGTCGGCGCAGGTGACCACCACGTCGGCGGCGCCGGGGAACCACGCCCGCACCCGGCGGCGCACGGCCGCCCACCAGGGACCGCTGCCGTCGGCACCGACGTGGAGCACCGGGCAGCGGACCCGGGCCGCGTCGGCGTCCTCGAAGGACCAGGCCAACAGGGCTGGGAGGTCGGCGTCGAGGAAGCTCGCGGCGTCGCGGCGCATCTGGTCGCGCGCGCCGGGCACCTGCGCGTCGAGCGCGGCCCACCACGCCGGCGTCCCGAGCATCGCCCAGAAGGCGTCGATCGCCGCCGTCACCCCGGACTCCCGGCGTACGGCGAGCAGCCCGGCCACGGTCGCGACGAACTCCTCGCGCACCTCCGGCGCCAGTGTCGGCGGCGGCTCGACCAGCACCAGCCCGGCGACCCGGTCCGGGTGGTCGGCGGCGAGCTGGAGGGCGACCGCGCCGGAGTAGGAGTAGCCGAGGACGTGCGCCCGCTCGTGCCCTCGCTCGTCGAGCAGCGCCAGGCAGTCGGCGACGTCGGCCGCGATCCGGTGGGGGAGCGCGACGGGGCCGCTGCCGGCGTACCCGCGCCGGTGCGGGACCAGCCGCTCGCACCCGTCGAGGACCGGCTGGCGGGCGAGGGGGAGGAGCTCGTCGGCGGTGAGCCCGCTCTGGACGAGGAGCAGCGGCGGCGCCCCCGCACCCAGGCGGTGCACCTCGAGGGCCGAGCCCATGGTCCATGGTGGCACGCATACTGGCCCCATGGCGCACCCGATCATGTTCTCCGACGACGACCCGGGCCTCGCCGGGCTCCGTGCGATCTGCCTGGCCTTCCCGGGCGCCGAGGAGCGGGTGAGCCACGGCCGGCCGACCTTCCGCGCAGGCAAGATCTTCGCGGCCTTCGGCGGCAGCGAGAAGATCCGGCCCGGGGAGCACCGGATGGTGCCCAGCGCCTTCATCTTCACCCCCGACGCGGTCGACCTGCCGGCCCTCGACGAGGACGAGCGCTTCTTCGTGCCCGCCTACTACGGTCCCTACGGCGGGCGGGCGATCGACCTCGCCGCCCCGGACGTCGACTGGACCGAGATCGCCGAGCTCGCCGATGCGTCGTACCGCCGCGTGGCACCGAAGCGCCTCATCGCTGAGCTCGACGCCCGCAGGTAATCTCGGGCCGTGACGACCCGACCGGACAGCAGCGCGCCCACCCAGGTGGGCGCCTACACGCTGCTGACCAAGCTCGGCGAGGGCGGCATGGGCATCGTCCACCTCGCCCAGGGTCCCGACGGGCGCCGGGTCGCGCTCAAGGTGCTGCGCCACCAGGTCGTCGGGGACGACGAGGCGCGCGGCCGGCTCGCCCGTGAGGTCAGCTCGCTGACCCGGGTCCGCAGCCCCTGGATCGCCGAGATGCTCGCCGCCGACCCCTGGGCCGACGTGCCCTACGTGGTCACCCGCTACGTGCCCGGGCTCTCGCTGCACGACCACGTCGCCCGCGAGGGGCCGGTCTCCGGCAGCGACCTGTACTGGCTCGCCGGGTGCCTGGCCGAGGGACTCGCCGCGGTGCACACCGTCGGCGTCCTGCACCGCGACGTCAAGCCCGGCAACGTGCTGATGGAGGGCCGTACGCCGATCCTCATCGACTTCGGGCTGGCCCGGGTCGCCGACGACGTCCGGCTCACCCAGACCGGGTGGCTGCTGGGGACGCCGGGCTACCTCGCCCCCGAGATCCTGTACGGCGACGAGGCCACCCCCGCCGCCGACGTCCACGCCTGGGCGGCGACGGTCGCCTACGCCGCGAGCGGTCGCGCGCCCTACGGCCGCGGGCCGGCCATGGCCGTCATGGACCGCACCCGCCGCGGCGAGCACGACCTGTCCGGCATCGAGCGCCCCCTCGCCGACGTCCTCGGCGCCGCGCTCCACCCGGACCCGCTCGCGCGGCCTCTCCTCGAGGAGCTCCTCGCCTGGCTCCGGCCGCTGAGCACCCGGCCCGAGCTGCCCCGGGTGGCGCCGCCGGGCGGGCTGTTCGCGCCGCCGACCGCGGCCGTGCCCGAGGTCCCGGCCGAGCCTGAGCCGGCGCCGGAGCCCGACGACTTCACGCTGCCTCTCGCGCTCGCCGCGCAGGCCCAGTCCGCCTCCTCGTCCCCCGGGGAGGGGTTGGGGCCGGTCAGCGCCGCCGCGCCGACCCCGGTCCTCACCCCGCCGACGGTGCCGGGCCCGGCGTACCCGCCGCCGGCCCCGGTCGCTGCGCCGGTCGCCGCGCCGGTGGTGGCGCCGGCCGTGGCGCCCCCCGACGCGGTGACCCGGATGGAGCGGGAGTTCGACCAGACCTGGGGCGTCGTCGACCCCGACGACCCCCTCGCGCTGCCCCCGCCCCCGGTCCCGCTCGGCGAGCGGATCCGCCGCTGGTGCGCCATCGGCGCCGGCGCCCTCGCCCTCGGCGCCGGCTTCGCCGCCGCGCCCTGGGTCGCGCTCGCGCTCGTGGTTCTCACCGTGTGGCTGCTCCGCGCGGGCTCGCTCGCCGCCTCGGCGGTCGCCCAGCGTCGTACCGTCCGCGGGATCAAGTGGTACGACGGCCTGCGCTGGGCCTTCTCCAGCCCCTGGCACGGCCTGCGCGCGGTGACCGGCACCGTCGTCCTCGTCTCCTGGAGCGCCGGACTCGGCCTCGCCGCCGGCCTCCTCGGCTACGCCATCGCCCTCGACGTCCCCTCGACCCTCCTCGCCGCCGGCGCGACCCTCGGCGTCGCCCTCTGGTCGGGCCCCGGCGGGAGCCGGTTCCGCTCACCGGTCGCCCGGGCCCTCTTCCCGCTGTGCCGGCGACCGCTGCCCTGGGTCCTGACCTGCGCGGTGCTGCTCGGGATCGCCGCGCTGCTCGCCGCCCTGGTCGCCGGCAACGGCGTCGCCTGGGTGCCCTGGACCAACGGCCCGTTCGGACTTTAGAGGCTCACCGCGCGCAGGGCGCCTGCTGCGCGACGCGGGGCACGCACGCCGGCCGCGTTGCCGTCCCTCGACAGGCCTCCGGCCTGCCTTCGCTCCGGCGCCTTGCCGGCGCACGCGCCCCGCGCCGCTCGCGACGGCGCCCTCCGCCCGCTGAGCCTCTGAGACCACCGTCTCACCATCCGTGGCAGACTAGGTCCCGTGACCACCTTCATCACGATCATTACCTAGCGCGTCCGACCACCGTCGGACGCGCCAGCCTCTCGTTGTCGGGAGGCTTTTGTTTTGCCCAGGTGACGCACCCAGCGAGAGATCACGATGACCCAGCAGCTCGACCTCCACGGCTCCTTCCACGTCTACGACACCACGCTGCGCGACGGTGCCCAGCAGGAGGGGCTCAACCTCTCCGTCGCCGACAAGCTGACGATCGCGCGCCAGCTCGACGGGCTCGGGGTGGGCTACATCGAGGGCGGCTGGCCGGGGTCGAACCCCAAGGACACCGAGTTCTTCCGGCGCGCCGCGCTCGAGCTGGACCTCCAGCACGCGCGGCTCGCCGCCTTCGGCTCGACCCGGCGGGCCGGGCTCAAGGCCGCCGACGACCCGCTGGTCGCGGCGCTGCGCGACAGCGGGGCCGGGGTGGTCACGCTGGTCGCCAAGTCGCACGTCGGGCACGTCGAGAAGGCGCTGCGGACCACGCTCGAGGAGAACCTCGCGATGATCCGCGACACCGTCTCCCACCTGCGCGCCGAGGGCCAGCAGGTCTTCCTCGACGCCGAGCACTTCTTCGACGGCTACCGGCTCGACCGGTCCTACGCGCTCGAGGTCCTCCGCACCGCGTACGACGCGGGCGCCGACGTGATCGCGCTCTGCGACACCAACGGCGGCATGCTGCCGGGCTGGGTCTCCGACGTCGTGCACGACGTCATCGAGGCGTCCCAGGTCCGCGTCGGCATCCACTGCCACAACGACACCGGCTGCGCGGTCGCCAACACGCTGGCCGCCGTCGACGCGGGCGCCACCCACGTCCAGGGCTGCATCAACGGCTACGGCGAGCGCACCGGCAACGCCGACCTCGTCAACGTCGTGGCCAACCTCGAGCTCAAGCTCGACAAGCAGGTCCTCCCGCCCGGACTCCTCGCCGAGGCCACCCGGATCGCCCACGCCGTCGCCGAGGTCACCAACGTCCCGCCCGCCTCGCGCCAGCCGTACGTCGGCACGTCCGCCTTCGCCCACAAGGCCGGACTCCACGCGAGCGCGATCAAGGTCGACCCCGACCTCTACCAGCACATGGACCCGGCCGGCGTCGGCAACGACATGCGCCTGCTCGTCTCGGACATGGCCGGGCGCGCCACCATCGAGCTCAAGGGCCGCGAGCTCGGCTTCGACCTGTCCGACTCCCCGGAGCTGGTCACCCGGGTGACCGCCCGGGTCAAGGAGCTGGAGGCGCGCGGCTACACCTTCGAGGCCGCGGACGCTTCGTTCGAGCTGCTCCTGGTCGAGGAGGCCGAGGGGCAGCGGCCGTCGTACTTCGACGTGGAGAGCTGGCGGGTCATCACCGAGACGCTCACCCACGCCCAGCCGGGCGAGGAGGCGGTGTCGGAGGCGACCGTCAAGCTCCAGGCCGCCGGCGTCCGCTATGTCGTCACCGGCGAGGGCAACGGCCCGGTCAACGCGCTCGACCAGGCGCTGCGCTCGGCGATCGTGCAGGCCTACCCCGAGATCGCGAAGTTCGAGCTCATCGACTTCAAGGTCCGCATCCTCGACCAGGGCCACGGCACCGACGCCATCACCCGGGTGCTCATCGAGACCACCGACGGCACCACGCCGTGGGTGACCGTCGGCGTGGGCGCCAACGTGATCGAGGCGTCGTGGGAGGCGCTGGTCGACGGGCTCACCTACGGCCTGTTGCGCCACACCCAGGACTGACCCGGCGATGAGTCCGGGCCGGGCGGCGGGTCTGCCCGGCATGGACACCCTGATGACCGGCCTCGGCCTGGTGGAGTCGCCGCGCCGCCACGACGGCCGGCTCTGGTTCAGCGACTGGACCCACGGACGGATCATCGCCGTCGACGACGTGGGCGCCGCCGAGACGGTCCTCGAGCACGCCTCGCTCCCGCTGTGCTTCGACTTCCTGCCCGACGGCCGGCTGGTCCTGGCGTCCAACCGGGAGCATGCGCTGCTGGTCGGCGAGCCCGACGGCTCCCTCGTGCCGTACGCCGACCTGGCCGGGCTCGCGCCCGCCCCCACGTTCAACGAGGTGGTGGCCGACCCCCACGGCCGGGTCTACGTCAACGGCTCCGGCGGCACCGAAGGGTCCGCCGGCTCCGGCGGGTCCGGATTCGTCGCGCTGGTCACGCCCGACGGCTCCGCCCGCGTCGTCGCCGAGGACCTCGCGTTCCCCAACGGGATGCTGCTCACGCCCGACGGCACGACCCTCGTCGTCGCGGACTCCTACCGCAACGAGCTCGTCGCCTTCCCGGTCGCCGCCGACGGCGGGCTGGCGGAGCGGCGTACCTGGGCGGGGCTGGGGGAGGACAACCCCGACGGCATCTGCCTCGATGCCACCGGTGCGATCTGGTACGCCGACGTACCGCACCAGCGCTGCGTGCGGGTCGCCGAGGGCGGCGCGGTGCTCGCCACCGTCGCGCTCGACCGCGGCGGCTTCTCGTGCGCGGTGGAGGGCGACCGGTTGTACGTGGTCGCGGCGCGGTGGCCGGGCATGGACCGGCTCGCCACGTTCCGCGACTGGGACGGGCAGGTGCTGCGGGTCGACCTGACCGAGTCGGCAGGGCGCGAGGCCTGAAGTCGGCGTTTTGCGCACCAGGGGGCCTGCGGCGGCGCCGGGTGCGGGCGCTCGGGACTAGGTTCGCTCCGCCGCGCCGGCGTCGGCGTCGGCGTCAGTGACGGAGGCCGGGGCCTCATCTCGGGTGGTCCCGGTCCCGACGACCCGGCGTACGAGCGTCTCCCAGCCGGCGAGCACGCGCGCCTCGCTCATCCCGCCCGGCCCCATCTGCTGGCGCAGGACGGGCACGTTGAGCGGCGCGATGAGCGACCCGGCGAGGTAGTCGAGGTCGCCCGGCGTCCCCAGCTCGGTGAGCAGCAGCCGGACGTGGAGGGTGGCGAAGCCGAGCACCGCGGGGTTGTCGCCCCAGGTCCGGCCTGCGGCCTCGATGAGTGCCGCCTGCTCGAGGTGCAGGCGCATCCGGGAGGCGCCGAAGGCGAGCAGCCGGTCCATCGCCGGCGCACCCGGTCCGAGCGGCGGGGGACCACTGATGACCCCGGCCTGCCAGACCCGCTCGCGGTGGTCGAGGAGCGAGGCCATCAGCCCCTCGCGGCTGCCGAAGCGGCGGAAGACGGTGCCCTTGCCGACCCCGGCCCGCGCCGCGACGGCGTCCATGGTGACGCCCTCGATGCTGCAGCCCTCGATCAGCTCGGTCGCGGCCTGGAGCAGCGCCTCCCGATTGCGCGCCGCATCGGCGCGCTCGGTGGGCGGCGCGCCGGTCAGCAGCGGCAGGGGTTTCGACATGGTTCGCCAACCCTAGGCGGTGGCGCCGACAGCCGCCTACGATCTGGCTCGCCGTCGCCGACCCGGCCGGCTACCTCGCCGCGCACGAGGACGCGCTGCTCCAGCGGGGGATCGAGGAGGCCGACGAGGTCGAGGGCGTGGTCGCCCTGGTCGACGCGCTCCACGGCGCCGGCGAGGTCGCCTACCTCGACTGGAAGGAGGAGGCCGGCGAGGTGCGGGCGCAGGTCGCGGGTCTGCCGCGGGTGCGAGCCGCGGGCGTGGCGCTGGACGCCGCGGGCGAGGGGAGCGTGGAGCAGGTCGCCGGGGCGATCAGCCGGCTGCTCGGCCCGGCCGGACTGGTCGTCGTGCAGGTCGACGAGGGCTCCGACGCCTATCCGCTCGTGGCGGTCCCGGCCGACCGGCTGCCGGCGCTCGTGGCGGCCGGAGCCGCCGTCGACGTCGGGGTGCGGACGTTCGGCTGAGGCGATCCGGGAAAAGAATCCGGCAGCCTGGAATAGAAGCGGACCGCGGTCCGTTTCGCCCATCATGACTGACACCACGAACACCCGCGTCGCCGTCCTCGTCGGTAGCCTCCGGGCCGACTCGCTCAACCGCAAGCTGGCCGAGATCCTCCGTGACGAGGCGCCTGCCGGCGTGACCCTCGACATCGTGGAGGGCCTCGACCAGGTCCCGTTCTACAACGAGGACATCGACGGTGAGAACCTGCCCGCGACGGCCGCCGCGCTGCGCGAGCGCGTCCAGGGCGCCGACCGCGTCCTCGCGGTCACCCCGGAGTACAACGGCACCATGCCGGCCGTGCTCAACAACGCGATCGACTGGCTCTCGCGTCCGTACGGCGCCGGCGCCCTGGTCGGCAAGCCCTTCGGCGTCGTCGGCGCCACCCCCACGCCGTACGGCGGCAAGTGGGCCCACGGTGACACCGCCCGCTCGGCCGGCATCGCCGGTGCGATCGTGGTCGAGGACGTGACCGTGTCGCAGTCCGCGATCGACGTCGACCCCACCACCGACGCCGAGGTCCGGGCCAAGCTGCTCGGCGCCCTCGCCCGTCTCGCGGAGTTCACCCCCGAGGTCACCGCCGCCTGATTTCCGCGAGGGACTACGGTCGGGTCGTGGCCGAACTCCACGACCTGACCGCGCTCGAGCAGGGCGCCCTGATCCGCTCCGGTGAGATCAGCCCTGTCGAGCTGACCGAGCACTACCTCGAACGCGCCGCGCGTCTCCCCCAGGAGTACGTCGACGGCGCGTTCGTGTTCCGCGACCCCGACACCGCCCGGGTCCGGGCGCGCGAGGTGGCGGCCGTGGGTCCGGTCGGCGAGGGTGCCTCGCCGCTGGCCGGCGTACCGACGGCGATCAAGGACCTCAACCTGACCAAGGGTGTGCCGACGGCGTTCGGCTCGCCGGCGTTCGCGGGCTACGTGCCCGAGATCTCCGACGGGGTGACGCTCGCGATCGAGGACGCCGGGCTGATCAGCCTGGGCAAGACGAGCACGCCCGAGTTCGGCTCGCCCTGCTACACCGAGCCCGAGGGGCGCCCGCCCGCGGTGACGCCCTGGGACACCACCCGGATGGCCGGCGGCTCCTCCGGCGGCGCGGCGGCCGTGGTGGCCGCGGGGCTGGTCCCGGTGGCGCAGGGCTCCGACGGCGGCGGCTCGATCCGGATCCCGGCGGCCTGCTGCGGGCTGGTCGGGCTCAAGCCGAGCCGGGGCCGGATCAGCGGCTTCCCGATGTACGGCGACCCGATCGGCCTCGCCGTCGCCGGACCCCTCGCGCGCACCGTCGCCGACGCCGCCGCGCTCCTCGACGTGATGGCCGGACGCCGC
This sequence comes from Pimelobacter sp. 30-1, assembly GCF_018831735.1. Lineage (NCBI taxonomy): Bacteria > Bacillati > Actinomycetota > Actinomycetes > Propionibacteriales > Nocardioidaceae > Pimelobacter > Pimelobacter sp. 30-1. Next base: position 160,918 of record NZ_NHTS01000016.1, on the reverse strand, counting down.
GCGGGCGACCCCTCGTGGGCGCCCGAGCCGAGCGGCACGTTCCTCGCCGCGACGGGCCGCGAGCCCGGGCGGCTGCGGATCGGCTGCTTCGACGAGCCCGTCATCGCCGACACCGAGATCGATCCCGAGGTGCGACGCGCCTACGACGAGACGACCCGGCTGCTGAGCTCGCTGGGGCACGTCGTCGAGGACATCCCGGTGCCGCTCCCGCGCGCGGCGGTCGCCGACTTCGAGACCTGCTGGGCGGTGCTGACCGGGCTGTCGACGGTCGGGCTGGCGCCCGAGCAGGAGGCCACGCTGCGTCCGCTGACCCGCTGGCTGGGGGAGCGCGGTGCGGCGATCTCGGGGCCCGCGTTCGGTCTGGCGATCGGCGCGCTGCGCCGGCACGCGGCCGAGGCGCTGGTCGCGCTGGCGCCGTACGACATCGTGCTGACGCCGACGGTCGCCACGCCGCCGCCGCTGGTCGGTGCGCTGCGCGACGACGCCGATCCGGCGGCGGACTTCGAGGCGCAGAAGCGCTACACGCCGTGGACCTCGGCCTGGAACGTCACCGGCATGCCGGCGATCTCGCTGCCGCTGCACCAGACGTCCGCGGGCCTGCCGATCGGCATGATGCTCGCCGCCCGTCCGGCCGAGGAGGAGCTGCTCCTCTCGCTCGCCGCCCAGCTCGAGACCGCGCTGCCGTGGAGGGACCGCCGCCCGCCGCTGTGGTGAGGCGGCTCAGCCGAACCAGCCCGGCGCCGCCTCGCCGAAGGCGTCGGGCAGCAACGACCCCGCCCCCTCCGGAACGACGGCGAGCACGGGCAGTCCGGTGACCCGCGGCAGGTCGTCGCGGTTGCAGCGCTCGGCCAGGCCCGGTGAGCACGGCCAGGCGCCGATGACGACGCCCAGCGGGACCACGCCGCGCGCGCGGAGCGCCGCGACGGTGAGCTCCGTGTGGTTGAGGGTGCCCAGCCCGGCCCGGGCGACGACCACGACGTCGGCGCCGAGCGCGACGGCGAGGTCGAGCAGCGTGCCGTCGTCCAGGTCGAGCCGGACGAGCAGTCCGCCGGCCCCCTCGACCAGGACGAGGTCGTGCTCGCCCGACGCGGCCAGGGCGCGGATCCGGCCGGCGTGGTCCGCGACCGTCGGCAGCGGCGCTCCGGCCCGGCGGGCGGCGGTGTCGGGTGCGAGCGCCTCGTCGAGGGCGGCGAGCTCGAGGACGTCGGCGCCGGTGAGCGCGGCGACCGTGTCGACGTCGTGGGGGTCGGGGTCGGCGCCGCCGATCCCGGTCTGGACGGGCTTCACGACCAGGACGCGCTGCCCCTCGGCCCGGGCCCGGGCGGCGAGCGCGGCGGTCGCGATGGTCTTGCCCACGCCGGTGTCGGTGCCGGTCACGACGACGACCCGGGCCGCGGTCACTGGTGCTCCTTGACGAGGGCGGCGAGGGTGGCGACGGCGCGCGCCCAGTCGTCGTCCGGTACGCCGGCGCTGGCGGTGATCCGCAGCCGCGAGATGCCGTCGGGCACCGAGGGCGGCCGGAAGCAGCCGACGCGCAGCCCGGCCTCCAGCGCGGCGGCCTGGGCGGCGACGGCCGCCTGGGGCGAGGACATCGGCACGGACAGGACCGCGCCCGCCGGTGCGGCCACGCCCAGGACGTCGGCGAGCTCGGCGACCCGGCTGCGGACCGTGGCGCCCAGCGCGGGCCGGTCGCGCAGCGTGCGGAGCGCGGCGAGCGCACCGGCGGTGGGCGCGGGGGCCAGGCCGGTGTCGAAGATGAGGGGCCGGGCCCGGTTGACCAGGTGCTCGCGCAGGGCCGGGGAGCCGAGGACCGCGCCGCCCTGGGCGCCGAGCGACTTCGAGAGGGTCGCGGTGACGACGACATGGGGGAGGCCGGCGAGCCCGAGGGTGGCCACGAGCCCGGGTCCGTGCACGCCGAGGCCGTGCGCCTCGTCGACCACCAGCAGGGCGTCGTGCTCGGCGCAGAGGTCGGCGAGCTCGACGAGCGGCGCGGCGTCGCCGAGCACCGAGTAGACCGACTCGGCCAGCACGATCGCGCGCTCGCCGTCGGCCGCGGCGGCGCGGAGTCCGACCCGGACCGCGTCCACGTCGCTGTGCGGTACGACGCTCAGCCGCGCCCGCGAGAGCCGCACGGCGTCGACGAGCGAGGCGTGGATGTGCGCGTCCGAGAGCACCCGCGTGGTGCGGTCGGCCAGCGCGGTGACCACGGCGAGGTTGGCGTGGTAGCCGGTCGAGAGCACGAGCGCCGCCGGCTGGCCGAGGTAGTCGGCGAGCTCGCGCTCGAGCTCGTCGTGCACGCCGAGGGTGCCCGTGACCAGCCGCGAGGCGCTGGCGCCGGCCCCCCAGGCCAGCGCAGCGTCCGCGGCGGCCCGGCGTACCCCGGCGTCGCGCGCGAGGCCGAGGTAGTCGTTGCCCGCCAGGTCGATGGTCGGGTCGTCGGCCGCGCGGGCCCGCAGCCGGCGGGTGAGGCCGGCGTCCTCGCGGGCCCTGGCCTCGGCCGCCAGCCAGGTCTCCCAGGTGCTCATCCGGCCCGCACCGCCGCGGTGATCCCGGCGACGAGCCGGTCGAGCTCGGCGGGTCCGGTGACGTAGGGCGGCATCGCGTAGATGAGGTCGCGGAACGGCCGCAGCCACACCCCCGCGGCGAGGGCGGCGTCGGTGGCCGCGACGACATCGACCGGGTGGTCGAGCTGGACGACGCCCACGGCGCCGATCGTCCGGACGTCGCGCACGCCCGGCGTACCGCGCAGGGGCGCGAGGCCCGTCGCGAGCCCGTCGCCGAGAGCGCCCACCCGGCGGGACCAGTCGCCCTCGAGGAGCAGGTCGATCGAGGCGCTCGCGACCGCGCAGGCCAGCGGGTTGCCCATGAAGGTGGGCCCGTGCATGACCACGCCGGCCTCGCTCGCGGAGATCCCGCGCGCCACCTCGTCGGTGGTGAGCACCGCGGCGAGGGTGAGGTAGCCGCCGGTCAGCGCCTTGCCCAGGCACAGGACGTCGGGCGTGACGAGCTCGCTCACGAAGAGGTGCCCGGTGCGGCCGAAGCCGGTCGCGATCTCGTCGAAGACCAGCAGCAGCCCGTGCTCGTCGGCGATCTCGCGGAAGACCTGCAGGCACGCGGCGGGATAGGGGTGCATGCCGCCCGCGCCCTGGAGCAGTGGCTCGACGATGATCCCGGCCAGCTCGTGCGCGTGCCGGGCCGCGAGGGAGCGCAGTCCGGCGGCCCAGGTAGCAAGTTCCGGCGCCCCCGCGTCGTACGACGGGGGCTGAGGCCCGAAGACCTGGTCGGGGAGGAGCCCCGCCCACATGCTGTGCATGCCGCCGACCGGGTCGGTGACGCTCATGCAGTCGAAGGTGTCGCCGTGGTAGCCGCCGAGGACGGTGAGCATCCGGGTGCGCTCGGGACGGCCGCGGCCGCGCTGGTACTGGAGCACCATCTTCATCGCGACCTCGACGCTCACCGAGCCCGAGTCGGCGAGGAAGACCCGCTCCAGCGGGGCCGGCGTGATCTCGACGAGGCGGCGCCCGAGACCGACGGCCGGCTCGTGGGTCAGCCCGCCGAACATGACGTGGCTGAACCGGCCGGCCTGCTCGGCGAGCGCGGCGTCGAGCGCCGGGTGCCGGTAGCCGTGGATCGCCGACCACCACGACGCCATCCCGTCGACCACCCAGGCGCCGTCGACCTCCAGCTCGCAGCCGCGGGCGCCGGTGACCAGGTGTGCCGGGGTCGGCGCGGTCATCGACGTGTAGGGGTGCCAGAGGTGCTCGCGGTCGAAGGCGAGCAGGTCGTGGTCGACGAGCGCGGTCATGTCAGGCGTTCGCCGCGACCTCGGTGCCCGCGCCGCGGCGCCGGATCGTCGGGTCGTGCTCGACCCCGTCGGAGGTCGCGGCGAGCGCGTCCTCGGCGCCGAGGATGACGAAGCCGTTGTCGCGGATCATCTCGATGTCGGCCTTGGCCTCCTGGCCCTCGGAGGTGAGGTAGTCGCCGAGGAAGATCGAGTTGGCGACGTGCAGCGCGAGGGCCTGGAGCGAGCGCAGGTGCATCTCGCGGCCACCGGCGATCCGGACCTCCTTGTCGGGGCACACGAAGCGCGCCATCGCGAGGATCTTGAGGCATCGGGTGGGGGAGAGCTCCCAGGTGTTCTCGAACGGCGTGCCGTCGAAGGGCATGAGGAAGTTGACCGGGATCGAGTCGGACTCGAGGGCCTTGAGCGCGAACAGCGCCTCGACGAGCTGCTCGTCGGTCTCGCCGAGCCCGGCGATCAGGCCCGAGCAGGGGGAGAGCCCGGCGGACTTGGCCTTGCCGATGGTGTCGACCCGGTCGTCGTACGTGTGGGTCTGGACGATCGTGTCGTGGTGCGACTCGGCGGTGTTGATGTTGTGGTTGTAGGCGTCGACCCCGGCCTCCTTGAGGCGCTCGGCCTGGCCGTCCTTGAGCAGGCCGAGACAGGCGCAGACCTCGACCTCGGGGTACTCCTCCTTGAGCGCCTCGGTCATCTCCGCGACCTTCTCGATGTCGCGGTTGGACGGCCCGCGCCCCGAGGAGACCATGCACACCCGGGTGGCGCCGCCGCGCAGGCCGGCACCGGCCTGCTGGAGGGTCTCGTCCTTGGAGAGCCAGGAGTACTTGAGGATCGGCGCGTCCGAGCCGAGCGCCTGGGAGCAGTAGTTGCAGTTCTCGGGGCACAGGCCGGACTTGAGGTTGACCAGGTAGTTGACCTTGACCGTGTTGCCGAAGTGCTCGCGGCGCAGCCGGCCGGCGGCGGCGACGAGGCCCACGAGGTCGGCGTCGGAGGCCCGGAGGACGGCGAGGGCGTCGGCCTCGGAGGCGGCTCCGCCGTCGAGGATCCGGCTGGCCAGCTGGTCGAACTGCGCGCTCATGGTGACTCCCTGGTGCGGTGGGCGAGGCTTCCTGAACAGTGTTCAGGTTGCTCAGGATAGCGGCGCCGGCGCTGTTTGGGGAGGCCTGCTCGCACCGTGGCTCACTCGAGGTCGACGTGGGTTAGGTGTCGTGCACCGGCTAGGCCGGTCGTGTCTGACTCCTTGCCGTCGGTGGTCTGGTCCTGTCGGCGCTTTGCTGGCAGGCGCAGTGAGCGGCCCGGTGGCCACGGTACGAAGCGGTTTGCGATGTCGGTGGGTGGAGCCGAGCTGGATGCTCGGTGGCACTCGCGATCGGGCTCCACCGACGAGGCGAAGGCGGGCGAGGAGTATCTCGCGCTCGAGCGCGAGGCCGGGCGACCTGTGTCGCGTGACGAGGTCCGCGTCGCCTCGGTCGGGGATCCGAGCGGAGTCACGATGGTCGTGGTCGCGCCCCGGCGCGGGACCGTTGTCCGGGAGGTGTCGGCGACCAGCGACCCCGTGTCGAGCGGGATCGCGCTCGGTGTCCGCATGGGTGTCGAGGAGAGAGGCGCGTCTCCGACGTCCGGCCGGGCCGCCGCTCGGCCCAGCTGGCCGTCGTGGTCCAGCTCGTTCCATTCCTCGGTTCGCATCAAGGTGTACGTCAACGTGCGCAAGCCGATCGGGCGCAAGTACGTCGGCGACGCGGTCTTCCAGACCTATCGCCGAAAGCTCGCGAACGACAAGAGCGACCAGGTGGACTACTGGCAGATCTCGCGCCACGCGATCGCGCGGCCCGCGAACACCAAGCTGCTGAGCACCCGAGTGAAGAAGCTCTGGGCGTCGCAGCAGCTCACGCCCAAGGCGCAGCGCAAGGCGCGCGAGTGGATGTGGAAGCAGACGAAGCCCACGCGCGGCTTCTCGGACTGCCGTGACGGTGTGTCGATCTCGGTGGGTCCGTTCAGCATCTCGCCGAGGGACTGCTCGGAGCTCGACGTGTGGACGGGCGACGTCGGGCATCAGCGGATGAGCATGGATCAGGGGGCTGTCGTCTCTGGGAACGGCGAACGATCCCTGGCCTACGTCTCGGGATTCTCGATGGCTCAGGGGCAGGCGCCGACGGCGACCTGGTACGAGTTCGTGACCTTCAAGGTAGGCAACGAGGTGATTCCGAACACGACGCACAAGTGCGCCTCGAGTGCGCTCGGTCCGCGCAATGCCACGGCCACCGAGACGTGCACGTCTTCGCAGTAGACGACGACCGAGCAGCTCAGTCGTCGCCGATGCCGCGAGCGTGCAGAGCGTCACCGGTCTCGAGGGCCCGCGCGACCACCCGGATGACGAACGGCGACAGGTACGCGCGCGGGTGGCGGCCGAGTCCCCGGGCGCGGGCGGCGTCGCGGGTCTCCAGGGCGAGGGCGATCGTGCCGGGCAAGGTCCCGATGGCGAGGGCGACAGCGAGCGCTACGCGTTCGGGGTCGACGAGGCGGCGTGCCGGCCACAGCCAGCGGACGATGGCGTCGAGCATGGCGTTGAGCGACGTCGTGGCGGTGACGACGACGGCGGCGAGCGCGAGCGCGACGAGGTCGACGAAGGACTCGACGGCCTTGCTCGCGCCGTACCACCACCACTGGAAGGCGGCGACGAAGAGGGCCAGCAGAACGACGCCGCGGGCGGCCCGGGCCAGGGTGCGCAGCCGGACCCGGGCGAGGGCGGCGAGGATGAGCGTGACGGTCAGGAAGACGAGGGAAGCGCTCGTGCTGCGGACCAGCACGATGGCCAGGCTGAACAGGGCCAGGCCGAGGACCTTCGCGCCGACCGGCAGCCGGTGCAGCGCGGTGCGCCCCGGCTGGTAGAGCGTCGCGGTGACCTGGCTCATCTGCTGACCGAGGCGACGTAGTGGTCGATGGCGGGGTCGGCTCCGCCGTCGAAGACCACCTCGGCGTCGGCAACGACGAGGACGCGGTCGCAGCGGCGGGCCAGCGCGAGGTCGTGGGTCACCAGGACGAGCTGTTGCGGCATCCCGAAGAGCAGGTCGGCGACCCGGCGGGTGTGGGCGAGGTCGAGAAGTGTGGTCGGCTCGTCGGCCACGACGACGGCGGGGTCGACGGCGAGGACGCCCGCCAGGGCGAGAACCTGCTTCTGGCCGCCGGAGAGCGAGTGCACGGAGTCGTGGGCATGGTCGGCCAGGCCGTGTCGGCTGAGGATCTCCAGGGCCCGGGACCGGCGCCGTTCCGCCGACTTCTCGTGCCTGCGCAGGGAGAGCTCGACGTCCTCGACGCAGGTAGGCATGACGAGCTGTGCGGCCGGGTCGGTGAAGCAGAAGCCCACCTTGCGGCGTACGGCGGAGGTCTGCTTGCGGACGTCGAGCCCGTCGATGCGTACCGAGCCGCCGGTGACGCGGACCAGTCCGTTGAGCAGGCGCGCGAGCGTCGACTTGCCCGAGCCGTTCGCGCCGATGATGCCGATCCGATGCTCGGTGAGGCTCAGCGTCGTCGGTGCCAGGACGGTGCGCTGGCCCCCGTCGCCGGCGAGCGGTACGACGACCTCCGCGGCTGCGAGCTCGATGAGGGGCATGGTCAGGCGTGCTCGTGATCGCGCTCGAGGAGGCGCGGGAAGGCGCGGTGCACCTCGGCGGCGATGAGCGCGACGATCGTGGTCTTCACCAGGTCACCGAGCCAGAAGGGCAGGTCGTAGTGCAGCGCCTGGTCGAACGAGACATCGAGGTGCAGCTTCATGCCGAGGATCCCCATCGGGTGGATGACGAGGATGCTGCCGGCCATCGAGCACAGGAACACCACGATCGCGCGGGTGCGGCGGGGGCCGGCGACGTACTTGACGAGGAAGCCGGCGAGCGCGGCGGCGAACGGGAACGACCAGAGGTAGCCGGCGCTGACGCTGGTGAACGCGCCGAGACCGGCCGAGTGCTCGGCGAACACGGGCAGCCCGATCGCGCCGAGCAGCATGTAGAGCGCCACCGCGAGGAAGCCGCGGACCGGGCCGAGCAGGCAGCCGGTGAGCATGACGGCGAACGTCTGGAGCGTGATCGGGACGCCGGACCCGCCGACCGGGATCGCGCCGAGGTAGGCGCACGCCGCGATGAGCGCCGCGAAGGAGGCGATGAGGGCGAGATCGGTCGTGGAGACCCGGCGATCGGTGGTGGTCTGCGTGTCGGTCACGGGTGCTGCTCTCCTCGACGGGCCAGTTGAACGCTGTTCAGGTTAAGGTGGCCTCTCGACAACGGTCAAAGTGGAGGCAGCGTGCGGTACCGCAGGACGGACGTGGTCGAGCGCGCGATCGAGGTGCTCGACGCCCACGGGCTCGACGCGCTGTCGATGCGCCGCCTCGCGACCGACCTGGGCGTCCAGCCGGGCGCGCTGTACCACCACTTCACCAACAAGGACGCCCTGCTCGCCGCGATCGCCGACGAGATCCTGCGCCGCGGCAGCCGGCCGGCCGAGATCGCGGCCTGGGACGCCGAGGTGCAGCTGCTGTGCGTGGGCCTGCGCGACGCGATGCGCCGCCACCGCGACGGCGCCGTGCTCATCGCCCACGTCAACCGGTCCGATGCGGAGGCGCTGGAGCGCCCCCTGCGGGCCGCGCTCGAGCGGGCCGGGGCCGACGACGACCTGGCCCGGGTGGGGGCGCGCACGCTCGTCCGGTTCGTGCTCTCGCACGAGGATGACGACGCGGCGGACTTCAGCCTGGGGCTCGGGCTGGTGCTCGGCGGGCTGCGCACGCGCCTCGACTGAGGACCGTCGTACGTCGCCTCTCGTTATCGTGGCGGTAACACCGAGGAGGCAGTGTGGACGACATGGCACCGAAGACCCAGAAGCCGGTGACGGTCGTGCTGTTCGGCGCGACCGGCGACCTCGCGCGGCGCAAGCTCCTGCCCGGGATGCTGCACCTGTTCGAGACCGGGCTGCTGCCGCAGCTGCAGATCATCGGCACCTCGCTCGACGAGCACACGACCGAGTCCTTCGTGCAGTTCGTGCACGAGGCGGTCATGGAGTTCTCCGGGGACGACGGCGACATGGCGGCGTGGCCGGAGTTCTCCCAGCTCCTGCACTGGGCGCCCGGTGCCGAGGGGCCGGCCGGGCTGCGGGCGGCGGTCGAGAAGGCCGAGTCCACCTGGGACGGCGACCGGATCCGCCTGCACTACCTGAGCGTGCCGCCCAAGGCGGCGCTCGCGGTGGTCAAGACGCTCGACGACGCCGACCTCGCGGCCGGCAGCCGGATCATCATGGAGAAGCCGTTCGGTGTCGACCTGGCCTCGGCCCAGCGGCTCAACGCCGAGCTGCACAAGACCTTCGACGAGTCGCAGATCTACCGGATCGACCACTTCCTCGGCAAGGAGGCGGCCCAGAACATCCTCGCCTTCCGGTTCGCCAACGGCCTGTTCGAACCGATCTGGCACCGCAACAACATCGACCACGTCCAGATCGACGTACCGGAGGAGCTCGGGCTCGAGCAGCGGGCGAACTTCTACGAGTCGACCGGCGCCTACCGCGACATGGTGGTCACCCACCTGTTCCAGGTGCTCGCGTTCACCGCGATGGAGCCGCCGACGTCCCTGGACCCGTCGGCCATCAACGACGAGAAGAACAAGGTCTTCCGCTCGCTGTTGCCGATCGACCCGGCCAACGTCGTGCGCGGCCAGTACGAGGGCTACCGCGACATCGAGGGCGTCGCGCCCGAGTCCGAGACCGAGACGTTCATCGCGCTCAAGTGCTACATCGACAACTGGCGCTGGGCCGGCGTCCCGTTCTACCTGCGCACCGGCAAGCGCCTGGCCGAGGGGGCGCGGATCATCTCGATCGCGTTCAAGGAGCCCCCGCGCTCGATGTTCCCCCACAACTCCGGTGTGGGCGACCACGGGCCCGACCACCTCACCTTCGACCTGGCCGACAAGGCGAAGATGTCGCTGTCGTTCTACGGCAAGCGCCCCGGTCCCGGGATGAAGCTCGACAAGCTCTCCATGCAGTTCGCGATGACCGACACCACCTGGGCGGGCTCGGTGCTCGAGGCCTACGAGCGCCTGATCTACGACGCCGCGCGCGGCGACCAGACCCTGTTCACGTCCGCGGCCGGCATCGAGCGGCTGTGGGAGGTCTCCGCGCCGCTGCTCGACAACCCGCCGGTGGTCCGGCCCTACCGCCAGGGCAGCTGGGGGCCGAACCAGATCCACCAGCTCATCGCGCCCTACGCGTGGCGGCTGCCGTTCGAGCGTCAGTGGCGCAACCCCAACGCGATGGGTGGCTGAGCCCGTGGGGCGGGCCCGCCGTACGCTCTCGCGCGCGCCCCTGGCGCTCGTGGTGGTCGTGGGCCTGCCCCTGCTCGTCCTGCTGGGGGCCGGGCCGACCCCGCCGGCGCTCGACGCGGCCCGGTTGTCCACCACGGCCGGTGCGCCGGGCGGCCACGAGGTGCTGGCGCTGGGGGACTCGGTGCCGTCCGGGTACGCCTGCGACTGCGCGCCCTTCCCGGTCACGTACGGCGCCCGCCTCGGCGCCCGGACCGGCGGTCAGGTCACGGTCGACAACGAGGCCGTCGACGGCAGCGACACCGCCGACCTGATCGACGAGCTGGGCACCCTGGCGCTGCAGGAGGCGGTGCGCCGCTCCGACATCGTGCTGCTGACGATCGGCGCCAACGACTTCGGCGACCACCTCGACGACGTCGTCGGCGGCGGGTGCACCGCCGGCGAGGGCGACTGCGTCGCCGACGAGCTCGCCACCCTGGGCCAGAACCTCGACACCGTGCTCGACACGATCCGGTCCCTGCGCGCGGGCCGGCCCACGACCGTCCTGGTCACCGGCTACTGGAACGTCTTCGAGGACGGCGAGGTCGGCCTGGACGCCTACGGCGCCGACGGCCTCGACAACGCGCGCACGCTCACCTGCCGGGCGAACGCGGTGATCAGCGCCGCGGTGACCGCTGCGGGAGCCCAGTACGTCGACCTGTTCGGGCCGTTCCAGGACGCCGGGCGCGACATCACCTCACTCATCGCGGACGACGGCGACCATCCCGACGCCGCCGGCCACGACGTCATCGCCGGGGCGCTGCTGGCGGCGGGGACACCGCGCCTGGGCTGAACCCCCGCACGTCCTGGCCCAACCAGCGCAGCGCGGCCGGCAGCAGCCCGATCCACACCGAGTCGCGGTGCCCGGCGTTCTGCAGGATGACCGCGTGCACGGCGGTCGGGGCACGCACCGCGCGCAGGAACTGCGCGCTGGAGCGATAGCTCAGGTGGTCGGCGTGTGAGGTCTCCAGCCACAGCGCCACCGGCGGCGGCCGGTCGCCGACCGCGCGGACGAGGTCGTAGCGCCGCCCGAGCGGGCTGTCGGCGCGGAACGGGTCGTAGAACGGCCCGAACTCGGGGCGGAAGTAGCCGCCGAGCACGATCCCGGCGCCGTACTGGGCCGGGTGCAGGACGGCGGCCATGGCGGCGTCGAAGCCGCCGGCGGAGTAGCCGATCGTCGCCCAGGCGTCGCGGTCGGCGATCACCCGGAAGTGCTGGCCGAGCCAGGCCGGGACGTCCTGCGTCAGCCAGGTCTCGACCTGCGGCTGCCCGGCCGGCCCGTTGACGCCCTCGGTGTCGACGCCGCGGGGGATCTCGACCTCGGGCATCACCAGCAGCGGCGCCCGCAGGTGCTGGGCGCCGGCCTCCTGGTCGATCACCCGGGGGAGGTCGAAGACCTGGATCCAGTTGAGCGGCTCGCTCGGGTAGCCGTGCAGGGCCTCCAGCACGGGGTAGCGCGTGCCGGCCGAGGACGAGGAGTAGCCCGGCGGCAGCTGGACGAGGACGGTCCCGGTCAGCCCGCTCGCGGAGCCGTGCACGACGTACGGGGTCAGGCCGTCGGGACCGGCCGGCGGGCTGGGCGGCGGCCGGGGATCCGTCGCCACGGGGGCGGCCTGGCCGGCGGCGGCGAGGTCGGGCGTCCGGCTCGCCACCCCGCCCCGGTCGAGCGAGGTCTGCGCCTGGTGCCCGGTGAGCGCGCCGTGGAGGTCGGCCCAGCTCGCGAAGAACAGGTACGTCGCGTTGAGCTGGGTCGCCGCCGTCAGCAGCACCATCACGTTGACCACGAGCAGGGCCGTCGCGCGCCCCGCGACGTGCCAGGGGGTGCGCCGGGTCAGGCGGGGCCACAGCACGACCACGGCGACGAAGGCCGCGACGGTCAGCGCGATGACCCCGTCGAGGAAGACCGGTCCGGTGAGTGACATGGCGTCCCCCTGGATGACGTCGGGAGCGACTGCTGCTCCCAGCAAAGCGCGCCAACCTGAGGGCCGCCTGATCGTGGCTAGCGGACGATCGCCTCGCTGTAGCCCGCCGGCCCGCCCAGCAGTGCCCGGCGCGACACCGGCGTGCGGCCGTCGACGTCGGTGACGCCCAGCGCGACCGCGAGCTCGGCACCGATCAGCGCCTGGCCCGACCGCTCCCGCTTGAGCGCCGGGTCGGCGTCGAGTGCCGCGATCGCCCGCCCGGTGAGCTCGGGGTGCTCCATGATCGGCAGCGAGTCGCGGTAGAGGTCCGGATCGCCGTCGACGACGCGCATCGTGCGCTCGGTGCGCAGCAGGCCCGGCCACAGCGCGACGACGCTGACGCCGGTCCCGGCGAGGTCGACGCCCATGTCGTGGCTCATCTTGTCCACGCCCGCCTTGACCGCGCCGTACGCCGGCCCGTGCAGGTAGCAGGTCGCACCGAAGCCGGAGATGTTGACGACCAGCGGCGCGCGCTCGGCCGACGCGAGCAGCAGGGGAGCGGCGTGCCAGGTCGTCGTGTACGTCGAGCGCAGCCCGACCTCGAACATCATCACCGCGTCGAGCGGCTTCTCCCAGAAGCCACCGCCCGCGGTCACCTCGTCGGGCACCGCGAACGCGTTGTTGACCAGGACGTCGAGCACGCCGTGCTCCGCGCGGACCTGGGCGACGAGCGCCGCGACGGCGTCGTCGTCACGGTGGTCGCAGGCCACGGCGATGCCGGTCCCGCCGCGCTCGGTGACGGCACGGGCGGTCTCGCCGACGGTGCCGCCGAGGTCGTGCGCGGCGGGGTCGACGGTGCGGCCGGTGACGTAGACGACGTACCCGGCCTCGCCGAGGGCGAGCGCAATGCCCTTGCCGAGCCCGCGGCTCGCTCCGGTGACGACGGCGACGCGGTGGTCCTTCGGGTGCGGCACGACTCAGTTCCCCCTAGATGACGCCGGATCGGCGCAGCGAGGCTACCCGGTCGCCGCCGTACCCGAGCTCGGCGAGCACCTCCTCGGTGTCCGCACCGACCTCGGGCGCCCGCCGGGGCGGACGACGCTGCTCGCCGATGACGTTGACCGGGGTGGGCAGCAGGTCGGCGCCGTGCTCGGCGGCCGGCCACCAGGGCATCCGGTGCGCGAACTGGGGGTCGCGGCCGATCCCGGAGGCGTCGTTGACCGGCGCGATGGGGCAGTCGATGGCGAGGCCGAGCTCGACCCAGGCCGCGGTGGTGCGGGTGGCGAACAGGTCCTGCAGCTCGGCGCGCAGGTCCCGGTCGCCGGTGGCGTGGTCGCCGTACTGCCGGCCCTCGCGGCCCGCGAAGAGGTCCATCCGGTCGCAGGCGAGGCAGAAGTTGCGCCAGAACTCCTGCTCGGAGGCCTGGAACAGCACGTGCCCGTCGGCCGACCGGTAGTACTGGTAGCGCACGGCCTCCTCCATCCCGCCCGGTCCGGGGCGGCGCCGGGCGCCGCCGTCGGCCGGGTTCCCGGTCACCTCGGGCTCGGGGCGCTCGTACGCCCGGTGGCCCTCGATCGGCAGCCAGTTGCTGAACGCCGCGGCGTCGCTCTGGGAGATGTCGAGATGGCACCCCGCCCCGGTACGACGTGCCCGCAGCACCGCGGACACCGCCGCGAGCGCGCCCCACAGCGGCCCGACCTTGGTGCCGGTGCCCGTGTGCTCGGGGATGTAGGTGAACCCCTGCTCGTCGATCGCGGGTGCGGCCAGCCCGGCCCAGGCGTCGAAGCCGACGCCGTGCGAGGGCAGGTCGCGGTAGGGGCCGTCGATGCCGAAGCCCGACAGCGAGCACAGCACGATCGCGGGGTTGACCTCGCGGAGCCGGTCGTAGCCGAGGCCGCGGCGCTCCAGCGCTCCGGGCCGCATGCCCTCGACGACGACGTCGGCGCCCTCGACCAGGTCGAGGAACACCTCGGGACCGCCCGGGGCGCGGAGATCGAGCCGGATCGAGCGCTTGCCCCGGTTGACGTGCCAGTGCAGCAGCGAGTGGCCCTCGACGATCGGCCAGCCGAGCCGGCGGATGTAGTCGCCGCCCGGGGGCTCGACCTTGATCACGTCGGCGCCGAGGTCGCCCAGGGTCATGGCCAGCGCGCCGGGCTCCAGCAGGGTGCACTCGACGACGCGGATGCCGTCGAGCAGGGAGGTGGGGGTCACGGGGATCCTCTCGGGTTCAGGGCTGCCGGCCGGTGCGCAGCGGCGACAAGGGGGCGGCGCACAGCAGCGTGCGCTGGTCGGACAGGACGAGGCCGGCGGTGCGCTCGCGCCACCGGTCGACGGCGGGGCCGTGGTCGAGGAACCGCTCGATCTCGGCCCAGCGTGGCCAGTCCGGGACCGACCACACGACGATCACCTCGCTGTCGGAGACCATCGCGGTGCGATAGGCGCCGGTGAGCCCGAGGCCGGCGCCGAGCGCCGGGTCGAGCCACTCGCCGGCCAGGAGCGCCAGGTACTCGCGGGCCCGGCCCCGGGCCACGGTCACCACCTCGTGGAGGTGGCAGACCGCGGCCGGCAGGTCCGCGCAGAGCCCGTCGATCGTGGGGCTGTAGTCGGCAGGGAGCAGGATCCGGTCGCGCCCGCCGGAGCGGAGCTCGGCGGCCGCCGCCCACCAACGGGCGAGCGTGGGGTCCTGGAGCGAGTCGTGCGAGAGCTCGTGGGCGAAGTTGGCGGCGAGGCCCTCCCAGTCGTCGAGCTCCCACAGGTTGACCACGCTCGGCCAGCGGCCGGTGCTGCCGACCGTCGCCCACACCCCGAAGCAGCGCATCCCGCGCTCGCCGCGCGCCCCGGCGTCCCAGCCCGAGGTCATGTGCTCCAGGTAGTCGGCGCGGCGGGCGCCGATGATGTCGATCTCCTCGTGGATGTAGATCGCGCTCACCGGGCGGCTACTTCGCGAGGTCGGCGTCGATGACCTCGTCCTCGGGGAGCGGGTCGGAGTAGACCAGCACGCCCTTCTGCCGGGCGTACGTCGCCTGGTAGCGGTCCGTGAGCCCGGCCGGGTAGGCCAGGTCGGGCGGGAAGACGAGCTCGGGCAGCTTGTCGAGCTGGTCCTCGGAGATCTCCAGCTGCTTGACCAGCGCCGCCCGGACGTCGGCGTCGTCGTGGTACGCGCCCTGGAGGTGGTCGGCGACGGCGCTGCGCATGCCGGCGAGGAGGCGCTTGCCCTTGTCGCGGTCCTTCTCCAGCAGGGTGGGGCCGAAGAGCACCGCGCCCATGGTGATGTCCTCCGGCTGGCCGAACGCGAAGGTGAGGTCCGCGGACTTCTCCGCCTCCAGCCAGACCGGGTCGGAGAGCCAGCCGGCCTTGACCGCGCCGCTCTCGAGGGCGACCAGGATGTCGGTCGCACCCATCGTCTGGAACTTCACGTCCTCGGCGGAGAGGCCGCTGCGCTCGAGCTCCTCCTCCAGCACCATCGAGACCGGAGCACCGGTGCCGACGGCGGTCGCGACCGTCTCGCCGCGCAGCTTCGCGGGGTCGAAGGTGCCGTTCGGCGCGAGGTCCTTGCTCACCCACAGCCCGGAGCGGCTGTTGTCGGGCGGGAACATGCCCGGCGCCACGATCTTGATGGGGGAGCCGCCGGAGACGGCGTTGAAGAACGCCGCGCTCGGCGCGCTGAAGACGGCGTCCACCTCGCCCGTGGCGAGCAGCACCATCGCGTCGCTGGGCGCGGCGGTGACGATCTCGACGTCGAGGTCCTCCTCGGCGTAGCTGCCGAGCTCCATGCCGACCAGCAGCGGCGCGAACGCCTCCAGCTTGGCGGAGATGGCGACCTTGACGGTGTTCTTGTCGGCGGCGTCGTCGGACGAGCCGCATCCGGCGAGCAGGGCGCCGGCGAGCAGCCCGGCGAGGGGCAGGGCGAGCTTTCGTTTCAACACTTCGGTTCCTTTGCGGGGGTGAGGGAGGAGGGGCGTCACCGGCGGTTCGCCGGTTGCGCCCACGGCAGGAGCCGCCGTCCGAGCGCGGTGACCAAGGTCGTGCAGAGCAGGCCGAGAAGGGCGATGACGCAGATGCCGACGTACATGGGGCGGGCCTGGAAGAGCGACCAGCTGTGCCAGATCCGGAAGCCGACGCCGCTGCTGCCCTGGACGAACTCGGCGCCGACGATGACGAGGATGGCGACGCCGACCGAGAGCCGGAGCGCGACGAAGAGCTGGGGCAGGAAGGCCGGCCACAGCACGTGGCGGAACATGTCCCAGCGGCTCGCGCCGAAGGCACGGGCCGCCTCGCGGTAGCCCTCGGGGATCGCGGTGACGCCGGCCATGCAGGTGATCCAGGTCGGGAAGAACACCGAGAGCGCGACGAGCAGGACGAGCGGCGTCTCGCCGAGGCCGAAGATCAGCAGGAGCAGCGGCAGCAGCGCGAGCTTCGGCACCGTGTAGAGCGCCGAGAGGAACGGGTCGAACGCCGCGCGGGCAAGACCGGAGAGGCCGAGCGCGAGACCGGCCGCGGCGCCGGCGGCCGAGCCGGCGACGAAGCCGACGACCACGCGGCGCAGGGTCGCGCCCAGGTCGTCGAGCAGCACGCCGTTGCGGATCATCTCGCCCGCGGTGGAGACGATCATCGTGGGCGCGGGGAAGAAGCGGACCGGGATGGCGCCCGTGCGGGCGGCGACCTCCCAGGCGACGAGCACCACCAGCGGGGTGAGGACGGCGAGCGCGCGCTCGAGGCGCCGGCGCCGCCGGGCGGTGCGGACCGGGTCGATCTCGGCGGCGGTGGGCCGGACCACCACGGTGGCGCTCACGACGCGCTCCCGCCGGCGAAGGTGCGGGAGACCTCGTCCCGCAGCAGCGTCCAGAGCTGCTGCTCCAGGGCGGCGAACGCGGGCTCGCCGCGGGTCTCGGCGGAGCGGGGCCGGGGGAGCGGCACCGGGAGGTCGGCGAGGATCCGGCCGGGCCGGGCGGACATGACGACGACGCGGTCCCCGAGCAGGATGGCCTCCTCGAGGCTGTGCGTCACGAAGACGACCGTGCGCCGGTCGGCCTGCCACAGCGCCAGGAGCTCCTCCTGGAGCACCGTGCGCAGCTGGGCGTCGAGGGCCGCGAACGGCTCGTCGAGCAGCAGCACCTCCGGCTCGACGGCGAGCGCCCGGGCGATCGAGACGCGCTGACGCATGCCGCCCGAGAGCGTCGCCGGGTAGGCGTCGGCGAAGTCGGCCAGGCCCAGCCGGGAGAGCCAGGTGTCGACGGTCCGGGTGGCCTCGGCGCGCGGTACGCCGGCCACGTCGAGCCCGAACCGGACGTTGGCCCGCACCGACTTCCACGGGAAGATCCCGTAGTCCTGGAACACCATCGCGGTCGGCGTCCGCCCGCTGCCCTCGTGGTGGACGAGCACCTCGCCCTCGCTGGGGCGGTGCAGCCCGGCCATCATCCGCAGCAGGGTCGACTTGCCGCACCCGGACGGGCCGACCAGGCAGACGAACTCGCCCTGGCGCACGGTCAGGTCGACGCCGTCGAGGGCGACGACGGCGTCCCGGGTGCCGTACCTCTTGCCGACACCGCGGACCTCGATCGCGGCGGCGCCCGCGGCGGCGGGCTCGGTGGTGGGGGACAAGGTGGCTCCTGGGGTGCTCATGCGACGGCTCCGGCGTTCTCGTGCGGGTCGGGGATCGAGGCGAGCGCGTCGACGGCGACGACGCGATCGGGCAGGACGATGAGGGGGTTGATGTCGAGCTCGGTCACGACGCCGTCCGCGGCCAGCCGCTGGACCGCCATGACGACGTCGACGAGCGGCTCCAGGTCGGCCGGCGGTGCCCCGCGGAAGCCCTTGAGGAGGGCCGATCCGGTGAGCTCGTCGACCATCCGGTGCACCTCGGCCCGGTCGAAGGGCGGCACCCGGAAGGAGACGTCGCGGTAGAGCTCGACCGCGACACCGCCGACGCCGAGCATCACGGTCGGCCCGAACACCGGGTCGGGTGCGATGCCGACGACCATCTCGACGCCGCCGTCGACCTGCTCGCTGACCAGGACGCCGGCGAGCCCGTCGGGGTGCTCGCCTGCGGGCAGGCCGGCGACGATCCGCTCGAAGTCGGCGACGACGGCGCGCCCCGCGGCGGCGTCGGTGATCCCGAGCCGGACCAGCCCGAGGTCGGACTTGTGCCCGAGCCCGTCGACGACGGCCTTGAGCACGACCGCGCCGTCGTGCCGCTCGATCGCCCGGGCGACCTCGGCGGCGTCGGCGCACAGCACGTCGCGCGAGACCGGGACGCCGTGCTCGGCGAGCAGGCTCTTCGCGTCGAGCTCGGTGAGCTGGCGCCCGGCGCCCGCCGGGGTCGGGGACGGGTCCGGGATCGCGGGGATCTCGTGCGCCCGCTCGCGCAGCTCGAGGTGGTCGGCCAGGGCGCGGATCGCGGCGACGCAGTTGCCGAACGTGCGGAACACGGGGAGCCGGGAGCCGAGCAGCACCCGGCGGTAGGCGTCCTCGGTCCCCGAGGGCGAGCCCCAGATCACGCAGATCGGCTTGTCCGTGGTCTCCGCGACCGCGACCAGGTCGGCCACGAGCGTGTCGCTCATCGGCGGGAAGGCGCCCGTGATCGGGACGACCAGGATGCCGACGGCCGGATCGGCCAGGATCGTCTCCAGGATGCGCCGGCCGCGCCAGTCGCCCACGGGGTGGCCGCCGTTGTCGACGGGATTGCTCACCCGCAGGTAGTCGGGGATCCACTGGCGCAGCGTCGTGACGGTCTCCGGGCTCAGCTCGGGCAGGTCGATCCCTGCGGCGCCGAGCAGGTCGGCCATGTGCGCGCTGGTCCCGCCGCTGATCGCGTAGACGCAGACGCCCGCGTGCGGGGGAGTGCCGGCCCGGGCGAAGAGGGCGGCGGTGTCGAGCAGCTCGTCGAGGCCGTCGACGCGGGCGATGCCGTACTGGCGCATCACCGCCGACGCGACGTCGTCCGCGCCGGCCAGGTGGCCGGTGTGCGACAGCGCCCAGGACCGGCCCAGCTCGGTCCGGCCGACCTTGACCGCGACCAGGGGGACCCCGCGGCGGGCGGCGGCGCGCGCGGCCCGGCGGAACGCCGTACCGTCGGCGAAGCCCTCGAGGTAGAGCGCGATCGCGCCGGTGTCGTCCTCGTGCGCGAAGTAGTCGACGAAGTGCGCGGCGTTGAGGTCGGCCTCGTTGCCGGTGGGCGCCCAGTGGCTGAACCGGATGCCCAGCTCCTGGCCCTGGAAGACGGGCCGGCCCTGGTGGCCGCTCTGCGTGATGAGCGCGATCGGCCGTCCGGGCAGGTCGGTACGGAACTCCTCGAAGAGGTTCATGTTGGTGTTCGGGCCGAGCGCGCGGACCCCGGCCGCGCGCAGCGAGCGGACCAGCGCGGCCTGGCGCTGCCCACCCTCGGGGCCGGTCTCGGCGTAGCCGGCGGCGAAGAGCACGACGAAGCCGACGCCCTTGGCCGCGATGCCCGGGAGCACCGAGTCGACGTCCCCGATGAGCACGATCGCCACGTCCACCCGGCCGGGCACGTCCTCGATCGAGCGGTACGCCGGCAGCCCGTCGATGACCGCCCGCCGCGGGTGCACGGGCACGGCCTCGGCACCGACCCGCGCGGCCCAGGCCGCGACCCGGCGCCAGTTGAGCGTCGTCGGCCGGCCCTCGGCGTCCGAGGCCCCGATCACCGCCACCCGTTCGGGTCGGAACAGGGCGTCGAGGTCGACGCTCGCGCGGTCGATGTGGTCCATCCAACACTCCTTCAGCGAAGCAAATGCTTGGTTCGGGGGGCAGTGTCAGGTTTTACTAACGATCGTTAGTCTGTCAAGCCCCAGGACCTAGGATGCGGAGTCCGATGAACGACGACACGACACGACAGCGCGGCCGCCCGCGCGGCAAGCCGGCCATCACTGCGGCCGACCGGATCCTCGACGCCGCGGCGGAGTCCTTCGCGCTCCACGGCAGCCGCGGGGCCTCGATGCGCACGATCGCCGACGCCGCGGGGATGCGCGCGCCCTCGATCTACAACCACTTCGCCAGCAAGGACGAGCTGCTCATCGCGGTCGGCAAGCGCTACTTCGCCGCGCTGGTCCCCGAGCTCCAAGCGGCCTCACGGCTGCCCGGGACCGGCGTGGACCGGCTCGAGAACCTCATCCGGGCCGCGACCGCGGTCAGCACGGCGCACCCGTTCGACCACCTCACGATGGTGCGCGAGCTCATGCAGGTGCGCCGCGAGCCGGGAGCCGAGTCGCTGGTCACCGACGGTCAGCGCTGCATCGCCATCTGGCACATGGTCATCCGGCGGGGGCAGGCCGACGGGTCGCTGCGCCCGGACATCTCGCCGGCCGGCATGACCTGGCTCATCTTCACCGCGATCACCGGGCTCACCGACCCGGCCCGGCGCGCCGACATCCTGGGGGACCCGGCGACGCGCAACGTCGACACCCTGTGCGCCGTCCTCATCGACGGCGCCCGGCCGGTCAGTCGATGACGCCCGCCTCGCGCGCCAGCCGCACCGCGTGCACCCGGTTGGTCGCGTGGAGCTTGCGCATGGCGTTCTTGAGGTAGGACTTCACGGTGCTCTCGACGAGCCCGAGCGAGACCGCGACCTCGCGGTTGCTCTGGCCGAGCGCGACCTGGGTGAGGACGTCGATCTCGCGGGCCGCGAGACCGGTCGGCACCCCGCGTCCGGTACGACGCGCCGCCGGGGCACGGCCGTGCTCGACCCGGCTGCGCACCTCCTCGAGGCGGGCGCGCAGGGCGTCGTCCTCGACGAGCGAGGCGAGGTCGGCGAGCTCGTCGGAGATGTCGCGCAGGTCGGCGCGGGTGAGCTGGACGTCGGACGGCGGCGCGGGCGTGGCCGGACGCAGGTGGCGCAGCTGACCCAGGCGGCGGCGGACCTCGTCGTCGACGGCGATCTCGCGCTCGAGGCGGCGCACGTGGGGGAGGAAGGCGTCGTACCAGACGTCGCCGAGCACGACCTGGGCCCGGTGGCCGAGGTAGACGATCATCCGGGGCACCCGGTCGACCACGATGGGCAGCGCGGTGACGGTCTCGAGCTGCTCGGCGCGGACCGGGCCGTCGTACTGGTGGGTGATGCCGCGGGCGTCGTAGTAGTTGGTCACCGAGACCGGGCGGCCCATGAGCAAGGCCTTGCCGCCCAAGCCGTAGCCCGAGCGCACCCGCAGGCCCTGGAGGGCACGGGTCTGGGCGCTGTGCAGCCCGGTGATGTCGAGGGCGCCGCCACTGTCGACGACAGGGCCGCCGAAGGCCATGTCGCTGTGCCCCGTCGCGCGGAACGCGGCGAGCGAGCGCAGCAGGCGCGCGCCCTCGGTCGGCGGCTCCTGGACGAGCTCGGGGGACATGGCCAGGGACATGGCTCCCACGGTAGGTGACTGCTGTCACAGGCGGCAACGGGAGCACCCTCCTTGGGAGGTAGCACCCCCTTCGAGGGGTTCGGCGGCGTTGTGGCCCGGCTCACACTCCCGCCGACCGAAGCGAACCCTGAGGAGTGGATTCCATGTCCCGACCGACCCCGATGCGTCGTGTCGCCTTCGCCAGCTGTGCGGGCACGACGATCGAGTTCTACGACTTCTTCATCTACGGAACCGCCGCGGCGTTGGTGTTCCCGACGGTGTTCTTCCCGGCGCTGGGCGACTCGGCCGCCAGCGTGGCGTCGTTCGCGACCTTCGCGGTCGCGTTCATCGCCCGGCCGCTGGGCGCGATCGGGTTCGGCCACTTCGGTGACCGGCTCGGGCGAAAGAAGACCTTGATCAGCACGCTGCTGCTCATGGGCGCCGCGACCGTCGCGATCGGCCTGCTGCCCGGTGCGGCGACGATCGGTGTGGCCGCGCCGATCCTGCTGGTGGCGCTGCGCTTCCTGCAGGGCCTGGCCGTCGGCGGCGAGTGGGCGGGCGCGACGCTGCTGGCCGCGGAGTACGCACCGGCGCACAAGCGCGGCCTCTACGGCGCCTTCCCGCAGATGGGCCCGGCGCTGGCGTTCGCCCTGTCCAGCGGGACCTTCCTCGTCGTCAACCGGGTCGTCGGCGACACCAGCCCCGCCTTCCTGGACTGGGGCTGGCGGGTGCCGTTCATCGCCAGCGCGCTGCTCGTCGCGGTCGGTCTCTACGTGCGGCTCAAGGTCGAGGAGACGCCGATGTTCCAGGAGAACGCCCGCACCCGGGCGTCCACCCAGGGCCCGCTCGCGTCGGCGCTGCGCCACCAGTGGAAGGAGATCCTCCTCGGCGGCGGGTCGTTGGCGATGCTGTTCGCGTTCTTCTATGTCGGCACCGCGTTCCTCACGTCGTACGGCACCACCGCGATCGGGCTGTCCCGGGCGACCGTGCTCACGATCGGCGTCGCCGCGGCGTTCGTCTTCGGCACCATCACGCTGCTGTCGGCGGTCTACAGCGACCGGATCGGCCGCCGCAAGGTCGTGCTGTTCTCGTGCCTGCTCGCGATCCCGTGGGGCTTCGCGCTGTTCCCGATCCTCGACCGCGGCACCGGTACGGCGTTCGCGCTCGGCCTGTTCGGCACGCTCGCGATCTTCGCGATGTCGTACGGCCCGGCGGGCGCGATGCTGCCGGAGATGTTCCGCACGGAGTACCGCTACACGGGCGCCGGCATGGCGTACAACCTGGCCGGCGTGATCGGTGGCGGCACGGCGCCGTACCTCGCCTCCGACTTCGCGGAGGCGGGCAACACGGCGGCGATCGGGTGGATGCTCGCGGTCTTCGCCCTCGGCAGCGTGGTGTGCGTGCTGCTCATGCCGGAGACCCGGCACCGGGCGATGACCAGCGAGGCTCAGGAGGCCGAGGCGGCCACCCTCGCGCCGGTGAACGTGTAGTCGTCCAGCGGGAAGCGGGTGGCCTCGCGGGCCGCGCTCAACGTCGACGTCGGGCGCAGCAGCACCGCCTCGCCGTGCTGGTTGAAGTAGTAGCTCCGCGCGGTGGCGCAGCTGCCCGCGTTGAACACGGAGTTGCCGAGGAGGCCGGTCATCCGGTCCAGGAACTGGTCGTTGGCCTCCTCGGTGACCTCCACGACGTCGGCCCCGCGCTGGCGCATCGCGCCGAGCACCCGGCCCAGGTGGGCCATCTGGGTCTCGATCGTCGTGAAGTACGACAGGCCCGAGTAGGAGTAGGGGCTGTTGAGGGAGAAGAAGTTGGGGAACTTCGGGACCGTGATGCCCTCGTAGGCGCAGAACCGGTTGTCCCGCCACCACTTGCCCAGGTCGCGGTCCTCGCGGCCGACGATCTGCACGGCCGGGAAGTTCACGTCCCACAGGTTGAAGCCGGTGGCGAGGACGAGGACGTCGAGGTCGACGCGGTTGCCGTCGGTGGTGACGATGCCGTGGGCGTCGACGTGGTCGATCGAGGTCGTCTCCAGGTCGACGTGCGGCTTGGTGAACGTCGGGTAGTAGGTGTTGGAGAACGTCGGCCGCTTGCATCCGAAGTCGTAGTCCGGCGTGAGCTTGGCCCGCAGCACCGGGTCCTTGACCTGGCGCTTGAGGTGGGCGGCGCACGCACGCTTGCCGGCGGCGTTGGCCCACGGCAGGTCGCGGAAGTGCAGGACACCGGCGACCATCATCACCTCGAGGATCGAGGTGCCGACCAGACGCGTCGCCTTCTGGGTGAGCGGGACCTTGGCGAACGCGGTGCGCACGACGCCCGGCACCGGGCCGTCCATCTTGGGCGAGACGTAGATCGGCGTGCGCTGGTAGACGGTGAGGTGGTCGGCGACCTTGGCCAGCTCGGGGATGAGCTGGACGGCGGTCGCGCCGGTGCCGATGATGCCGACCCGCTTGCCCGTGAGCTCGATGCCGTCGTCCCAGCGCGTGGTGTGCACGACGGTGCCGGCGAAGTCCTCGATGCCCGCGATGTCGGGCAGCTTGGGCTGGGAGAGGAAGCCGGTCGCGGTGAGCAGGAAGCGCCCGCGGACCACCTCGCCGCCGGCGAGCGTCACCTCCCACGCGGTGGCGTCCTCGTCCCAGCGCGCGCCCTCGACCACGGCGCCGAAGCGCATGTGGCGGCGCAGGCCGTACTTGTCGGCGACGTGGCCGGCGTACTTCTTGAGCTCGGGGCCGGGGGCGAACAGCCGCGACCAGTGGGGGTTCGGCTCGAAGGAGTAGGAGTACGTCGAGCTCGGGATGTCGACGGCGAGGCCGGGGTAGCGGTTGACGTGCCAGGTGCCGCCGAGGTCGTCCTCGCGCTCGAGGATGACCAGATCGTCGTAGCCCTGGCGGTGCAGCTCGATCGCGGCACCCATGCCGCCGAAGCCGGCGCCGACGATCACGGCGTCATGGATGGTGCTCATCGGGAGTTCCTCTCGGTGGCGGCGTCGGCCAGACGCTCGGTGTACGACGCCCGCTCGGCGGTGTCGGCGTGGAGGGCGCGGTCGTCGCGCATCAGGCGCCGGAACCGGTCGAGGACCGGCACGGGCACCAGGTGGGAGCCGGCGGCGAGCGCGCCGACGTACCCGGGAACCGCGATCTCGGCGTCGCGGCTGCGGACCGAGCCGACGACGGCGTCGGCGATCCGCTGGGGGGAGACCTTGGGGATCGGCTTCATGTCGAGGCCCGAGGCGAGGTCGGTGTCGACCGCGGAGGGCAGTACCGCGGTGAGCGTGACGCCGTGGGGCGCCATCTCCAGGCGGGTCGCGGCGGTGAGCCCGACGACCGCGAACTTGCTGGCGTTGTAGACCGCGAGTCCCGGGATGGGGAACTTGCCGGCCAGCGAGGCGACGTTGACGACGTGGCCGCGGCGGCGCTCGACCATGCCGGGCAGGACCCGGCGCATGCCGTGCAGGACGCCGTGGACGTTGACCTCCATCATCAGCCGGTCGAGTGCGGGATCCATGTCGAGGAAGGCGCCGTTGGGCATGATCCCGGCGTTGTTGACCAGGACGTCGACCGGGCCGTGCTCGGCCTCCGCGGCGTCGACGAACGCGTCGTACGACGCCCGGTCGGCGACGTCGAGCAGGTGCGCCGACGCTCCGGTCGCGGCCGCGGTGGCCCGTGCCGTGTCCAGGTCGAGGTCGCCGAACGAGACCTTCGCCCCGCGGGCCAGGAACGCCTCGACGGTGGCCCGGCCGATGCCGCGGGCACCGCCCGTGAGCGCGACGTGCGCTCCGGCGAGGTCGATGGGGGTGGGACGGGTCATCGGCGGGCCTCCTGGCGGGCGACGAGGGAGGGAGCGGTGCGGGCGGCGACCTCGCGGACCCGCTCGACGCGCGAGCGGTCCATGAAGTTCGCGCCCATGACGGACAGGTCGGTGGGGCTCGGCTCGATCCGGTGGACGCGCGCGCCCGCGGCCCGCAGCTGGGCGACCTCGCGGTCGACGCGGCGGGTCATCGGGTGCCGGAGCAGTCGTTCGGCCCGCTCCGCCCCGCGGGCGCGGGCGCCGCCGTGGCTGGACATCGGGGCGACCACGACGACCTCGTCGATCCGGCCGTCGGCGACGTGGGGGAGCAGGAGGTCGGCCGAGGTGGGCGACACGGCGCCGCCGTCGACGTAGCGGCGAGCGCCGATCGCGACGGGCGGGAACCAGCCGGGGATCGCCCACGAGGCCGCGATCGCGTGGCCCAGGGAGGTCGCGGGGGCGTCGGCGCGGCCGAGCGGCACGCGGGCACCGGTGCGGGTGTCCGCGGCGACCAGCCAGGTGGCGGGGTGCGCGACCCAGCCGGTGTCGGGGTCGGCGAGCGCGGTGCCCAGGTCGACGAGCCACTGCGCGACCCCGCCCCCGCGGGGGAGCAGCCCGGCCAGCCCGGACAGCACGTCGCCGCGGCCGCGCAGCGCGGCCCGGGTCAGCCCGAGCGCGGGCAGCGTGGGCCGGGGCAGTCCCGGCAGCCGGCCCGGCGCGCCGGGGGAGGACAGGTGCGCCGCGACGCGGGCGTCGCTGCGGTCCTCGATCGCGCCCGCGGGCACGCCGGCGCCGAGGAGGGCGACGAGCTCGGCCCCGGCCGACGTACCGATGAGGACGTCGGCGGTCCGGGTGTCCCAGCCCTGCCGGTCGAGCTCGGCGAGCACGGCGGCGGTCCAGGCGAAGCCCAGCGTGCCGCCGCAGCCGATGACGAGTGCGCGCCCCATGTGGCCCCCTGCGAGTCGTGTCGAGCAAAGCGGAATGGCGTGTCAGTTACGGAACGTATCGTCAGTTTCGGCGATCTGCAATAGGCTCCGGTGTCATGACGGCGACCACGGAGGGCCTCACGCGACTGGAGCGGCGCAAGGCCGAGACCCGCCGCGAGATCATCGAGGCCGCGTTCACGTGCTTCGCGGAGCAGGGCTACCACGCCACCGGGATCGCCGACATCGCCGCGCGCCTGGGCATCGGGCACGGCACCTTCTACCGCTACTTCGAGAACAAGCGCGACATCGTCGAGCACGTCATCACCGACCTGATCGACCGGATCGTCGGGGCGCTCGGCGCCGAGAACGCGCCCGACGCCGTCAGCACGCTCGACGAGTACCGCGCCCAGACCGCCCGGATCGGCACCGCCCTGGCCCAGATCTTCAGCGAGGACCCCCGCGTCGCCCAGCTCCTGCTCTCCGCCGCGGGCATCGACGACGCGATGCGCGAGCGGATGCTCGACCTCTTCGCGATGACCACGCCGCTCACCGCGGCGTACCTGGAGCACGGGGTGCGGCTCGGCTACCTGCGCGCGGACCTCGACGTCGAGCCGACCGCGCAGTCGATCAACGGCATGATCCTGGGCTCGGTGCTCGTCGGCATGCGCGATCCCGCGCCCGCGCAGCAGGAGCGGCTGAGCGCCGCCATCCGCGCCGTCATGTACGACGGGATCGCGGCGCGCTGAGCGGGGCCGGTTAGCCGCCCTCGAGGCGCTGCCGGAGCCAGGTGTTCCGGGTCCGGACCAGCCGGGTCAGGTAGCCGGTCAGGAACAGCCGGTCGACGCCCACCCCGACCGGCCCGAGGGGCGAGGCGAACGAGATCCGGTCGGTCATCCGGGTCCGGCCGCCGGCGTCCGCCGCGAAGAGGTGCTCGTGGTGCCAGCGGCCGAACGGCCCGCGCACCTGCTCGTCGACGAACCGGCCCGGCACCTGGTGCTCGGTGATCGCCACCGTCATCCGGAACGGGATCCCGACGTGCCCGGCCCGCCAGGTGACGCTCTCGCCCAGGGCGAGCTCGCCGGACGTCCGGCCGCCGACCGCGCGCTCGCCGGAGCGCGCCATGGACGCGGGGTGCGGGCGTCCGCGGTCGGCGACCGGTCGAGTCGCTAGTCGCCGACGATCGGGTGGTTCGCCGCGGGTCCGGTCGGGACCAGCCGGGCGCCCTCGGGGCCGTAGGCGTCGGCCGGCTCGGGGAACACGAAGAGCGCGCCCAGGTAGAGGATCGCGGCGAGGCCGAGGCTGATCGGGATGCTCAGGTCGACGCCGTTGGCGTGGTTGCCGAGCCAGCCGACGAACTGGCCGGGCAGGTTGACGAACAGCAGGCCGACGCCGGCTGCGATGAGCCAGGCGCCCATCGCGCGCCAGTTCCAGCCGTGCGCGAACCAGTAGCGGCCGCCGTGCTGGCGGCGGTTGAAGACCTGGAGCGAGTCGGAGTCGTACCAGCCGCGGCGCACGAACCAGCCGATCATCATCACGACCATCCACGGCGCGGTGCACACGACGATGAGGACGGCGAAGGTGCTGATGCTGGTGACCACGTCGATCGCGAACCGGCCGACGAAGATGAAGGCGATGGCGAACGCGCCGATGAAGGCGGTGGCCTGGACTCGGCTGAACGCCGGGAAGACGCTGGAGAAGTCCAGGCCGGTGCCGTAGAGCGCCGTCGTACCGGTGGAGAGGCCGCCGATGACCGCGATCGCGCAGACCGGGAGCATGAACCAGCCGGGGGAGACGGCGAGCAGGCCGCCGGAGTAGTTGCCGGCCGCGAACAGGTCGGGCTGCGCGGTGGCGACGATCGTCGCGGTGGTCAGGCCGAAGGTGAACGGTACGAGCGTGGCGATCTGGGCGCCGAAGGCGGCGAGCATCAGGTGCCGGCGCGGGGTCTCGCGCGGGATGTAGCGCGACCAGTCGCCGAGGAAGGCGCCGAACGAGACCGGGTTGGACATCACGATGAGGACGGCGCCCACGAAGGCCGGCCAGAACAGCGATCCGGTGGCGGTGCCGGCGTACCCGGAGTCGAAGTCGCCGGCGAAGGCGACGATGCCGAGCACGAACAGCAGCGTCGTGGCGACCACGGCGATCTTGTTGACCAGCAGCATGAAGCGGAAGCCGTAGATGCACACGACGAGCACGAGGACGGCGAACAGGCCATAGCCGACGGCCAGGCTGGCGTCGTTCTGGGGGATCTTGATCGCGCGGTGCGCGGCGCCGATGAGCATGTCGCCCGAGGACCACACCGAGATGGAGAAGAACGCGAGCGCGGTCAGCAGCGACAGGAACGAGCCGACCACCCGGCCGTGCACGCCGAGGTGGGCCGAGGACGAGACCGCGTTGTTGGTGCCGTTGCGGGCACCGAAGAGCGCCATCGGCGCGAGCAGCGCGGCGCCGACGAGCAGGCCGATCACGATCGCGGCGGCGCCCTGCCAGAAGGAGAGGCCGAAGACGATCGGGAAGGTGCCGAGGACGACGGTGGCGAACGTGTTGGCGCCGCCGAAGATGAGCCGGAAGAGGTCGACGGGCGAGGCGGTGCGCTCCTCGTCCGGGATCGGCGCGATGCCGTTGACCTCGATGGTGGTCGCGGCCGGCGGAGCGGCGGCGGCGCGGTCGGTGGTGGTCATCGGAGCCTCACTCGGCGATCGGGGACAGGTGCTCGTGGACGGCGACGAGGCCCGCGCCGGTCGCGGTGAAGACGATGGTCTCCCGCTCGGCATACGACTCCTCGGCGGCGCCCGCGGCCGGGCGGACCGTCGTGCGGACGGTGTGGGTGAAGATCGCGGTCGAGCCGGCGACCTGGACCTTGCGCTCGGTGCTCGCGCAGGCGAGGACCTGCCAGCCGTCGGCCAGCCACGACGCCCACAGCGCCTCGTACGCCGCGCGGTCGTCGAGCCGGGCGGGCTCGGTGTGGAAGACGAACGTCGCGTCGGGCGCGAAGCACCCGAAGTACGCCGCCGTGTCGGTCGCCGCGAAGGCCGCGACGAGGCGGTCGGCGGCGGCGAGGACGGCAGTCTCGTCGAGCTCGTCGAGGTGCTGCTGGGGCTCGGTCACGTCGTCCTCCTGCGCTGATCGGTCGGCTGACGCTACGGCGGGCGTGCGGCGGTGACAAGCACAACCGGAACTGGTGTGCGCATACTGACGATCGATCTGCCGGTCGGATGGGCAGAACGAGCGCCATCTGAGATCCTGGAGGCGGCCGGACTATCGATCGGCCGGTCGCCGCTGCGGAAATATCTTGCTGCGACTTCGTGCAAGAACGGCCAGGAGGAGACCGGTGGACGACGTCGACGCGCGCATCGTCGCGCTCCTGGCCGGCGACGGCCGGATGACCCACCGCGAGATCGCCGAGCGCACCGGGCTCTCCCGCTCGGCCGCCGGCGCCCGCCTGGCCCGGCTGCTCGCCGACGCCGCGGTCGTCGTCCGGGGCGCGGTCAACCCGGCACTGCTGGGCCAGCGCGAGCTCGGCTACCTCACGCTCGCCGTCGACGGCCCGGTCCTCCCCGTGGCCCGGGCCGCCGCCGAGCGCACCGACGCCACCCTCGTCTCGGTCACCACCGGCGACCACCCGCTCGTGGTCGAGGTCCGCGAGCCCGACGGCGTCCGCTTCGCCGCGGCCGTCGCCGAGCTGCGCGCGCTGCCGGGGGTGGTCGCCGTCGAGACCCTCGTCTACGCCGCCGTGCACCGCGACGTGCTCGGCCCCGTCGGGCCGGTGACCTGCGAGGTCGACGAGATCGACCTCGACCTGCTGCGGCTGCTCCAGGCCGACGGGCGCGCGTCGTACGTCGCGCTGGCGGAGGCGGTCGGCCTCACCCCGGCCGCCGTACGGCGCCGGGTGCAGCGGCTCGTCGCCTCCTCGGCGGTACGGATCGGCGGGCTGGCGCGCCGCACCCGGTTCGCGGGCCAGGACGTCACCGGCGTCGCGGTCCGCGTCGCCGGCTCGGTCGACCCGGTCGTCACGGCGCTGCTCGAGCTCCCGGACGTGCTCTTCCTGGCCGCCACCTACGGCCGCGCGGACCTCCTCGTCACGCTCGCCGACGGGCGGTCCCGGCCGACCCTCGACGTGCTGGAGCGCATCCGCTCGCTCCCTGGCGTGCGCGACCTGGCGACCTGGCGGCACCTGGCGATCGTCAAGGAGTCCTACGACGCGGCGAGCCTCGCGCCGGACGCGTCTCGCTGAAGATCTCGTTGAAGGTCTCGTTGATCGGGGGATCGGGCACGCCGTCGGTGCAGGTGACCTGGATCTCTGGCGGTGCCGTCCGGCAAAGTCTATAAATTCAGTCGAGAAACATTGATCGACTGAACGGGGGACGCCGGATGATCGAGATCTCCGGACTCACCAAGTCCTACGGGGCGACCACCGTGCTCGACGGGATCGACCTGTCCGTCGGGCAGGCGCAGATCGCCGCGGTGGTCGGGCCGAGCGGCGCCGGCAAGAGCACGCTGGCCCGCTGCATCAACCTCCTGGAGCACCCGACCAGCGGCACCGTGGCCGTCGACGGCCAGGACCTCACCCGGCTCTCCCGGCGCGACCTGCGCTCGGCGCGGCGCCAGATCGGCACCGTCTTCCAGTCCGCCAACCTGATGCGCCGCCGGACCGCCGCCCAGAACGTGGCGCTCCCGATGCGCCACGCTGGGCTGCCCGAGGCCGAGACCCGGCGCCGGGTCGCCGAGCTGCTCGAGCGCGTCGGCATGCTGCACCGGGCGAACCACTACCCCTCGCAGCTCTCCGGCGGCCAGCGCCAGCGGATCGGCATCGCCCGTGGGCTCGCCCTCGACCCCGCCGTGCTGCTGGCCGACGAGGCCACGTCCGGGCTCGACCCGGACAGCACCCGCGCCATCCTCGACCTGCTCACCGAGCTGCGTGACGACCTCGGCCTGACCGTCCTCGTGATCACCCACGAGATGGACGTCGTGCGCGGCATCGCCGACCTGGTCGCCCAGCTCGACCACGGCCGGATCGTCGAGCAGGGCGCGGTGGCGGACGTCGTGCGGAGGTCGGACTCGGGACTCTCCCGCGCGCTCCTGCCGATGCCGCCGGTCCCGGACGCCGAGCGGCTGCGGACCTGGAACGTGCGCTACGAGGGGGACGACGTCTCGCCGGTGTGGCTCGCCCAGGCCGGCCGCGAGCTCGACACCGACATCGCCGTCCTCGCCGCACTCGTCGAGGCCGCGGGGGAGTCCCGCGTCGGACGGCTCGCGCTCGGGCTCGACCCGCGCCTCGACGACCGCCGGGTCGCGGAGGTCCTCGCCCGGCACGGCGTCGTCGCCGAGCCGGCCGAGCGGGTGCTGCTGCGGGCGGTCCCGGACGCGGGGGCGGGTGCGGCATGACCGTCCTCCTCGGTACGCCGTGGCCCGACGTACCGGACCTGCTGCTGCCCGCGCTCGGCGAGACCTTCCGCATGGTCGCGATCGTGATGGCGGTCGTCGTCCTCGTCGGCGGGCCGCTCGGCGTCCTCATCTTCAACACCTCGCCGCTCGGCCTCACGCCGCACCGGCTCGTGCACCTGTCGATCAGCTGGGTCGCCAACCTCGGCCGCTCGCTGCCGTTCCTCGTGCTCATGGCGGCCGTGATCCCGGTGACCAAGCTGGTCTTCGGCACC
Organism: Pimelobacter sp. 30-1; assembly: GCF_018831735.1. Classification (NCBI taxonomy): domain Bacteria; kingdom Bacillati; phylum Actinomycetota; class Actinomycetes; order Propionibacteriales; family Nocardioidaceae; genus Pimelobacter; species Pimelobacter sp. 30-1. The sequence goes on along the minus strand of NZ_NHTS01000016.1, from coordinate 129,197 downwards.
ACGATCGGCTTCCAGGCCGCCCTGATCCCCATGTCGATCGCGGGCATCGCGTTCTTCGCGCGGCTCACCGAGAACGCCGTGCGCGAGGTGCCCCGTGAGCTCCTCGACGTCGGCCTCGCCGGCGGCAGCAGCAAGCGCCAGATCATGACGTCCATCCAGCTCAAGGAAGCGCTCCCCGGGCTGGCCGCCGGGCTGACGCTCAACGTGATCGCGATGATCGAGTACTCCGCGATCGCCGGCGCCATCGGCTCGGGCGGCGTCGGCTACCTCGCGGTCAACTACGGCTACCGGCGCTTCGACGACAACATCATGATCGCCTGCATCGTGCTGCTCGTCGCGCTGGTCCAGCTCATCCAGTTCTCCGGTGACCGGATCGTCCGGGCCCTCACCCACTGACCCTGAAAGGGATCGTCATGTCCACCACCCAGCAGCCCGGGCGCCGTACCTCCGAGGCGGCCGAGAGCATCGACCTCGGTCGCTCGCCACGCAAGCTCCTCCTCGCCGGACTTGCCGCGGTCGTCGTCCTCGCGCTCGCCGTGTTCCTCGTCGTACGGCTGACGGGCGGGGGCGACGACAAGACCGTCGCCGGCAGCCACTTCGGCAGCGACTTCCAGATCGCCTACCAGGCCAGCAGTGCCTCGGAGAAGGCGTTCCTCGACTACCTGAACAAGGAGATCGCCCCCGACTACGGCGTCACCATCGAGGGCGTCGGCATCGAGGACGGCAACCAGCTCGACCAGGCCACGGCTGACGGCAAGTACATCGCCAACATCTACCAGCACAAGCACTGGCTCAAGCAGGTCACCGACGCCACCGGGATGAAGCTCACCGCCCTCGGCGAGGTCTTCCAGTGGTCGTACTCGGTCTACTCCAGCCGGTACGCCTCCCTCGACGACCTGCCCAAGGGCGCCACCATCGCGCTCCTCAACGACCCCGCCAACACCGCCCAGGCGCTGTGGATCCTCGAGCGCGCCGGCAAGCTGACCTTCAAGGACGGCGTCGACCCCTGGGCCGCCACCGAGCAGGACATCGCCGACAACATCGGCGGCTACAAGTTCACCTACATGGAGTACGGCGCCGGCCCCCGCACCCTCGACTCCGTCGACGCGGTCATCGACTACAACATGTCGTTCGTCGACGCCGGGACGCCCGTGAAGTACCGCATCTACGAGCCCGACGCCCCCAAGGAGTTCGCCGGCCAGCTCGTCGTCGGTACGGCGTACCTGGACGACCCGCAGGTCGAGAAGCTCGAGAAGGTCTTCTTCGACAAGCGCGTCCAGCCCTACCTCGCCGAGAACGACGACCCGAGCCTCTCCGGTCAGCTGGCACCCGTCTCCGCGGAGTGACCCACGGCCCGGCGCTCGGGCGCCGGTGCCGTCCTCGACTCGACGTGTTCAAGGTCTGGTATGTAACCTTGATAGGTAGGGTTTATCGCATTCGTCGAGATCGAGGGACAACGTCATGTGGCTGGTCGCAGTCTTCGCGCTCGCCGGCGGGCTCGCGCAGCTCGTCGACGGGACGCTCGGCATGGGCTTCGGGGTCACCTCGGCCACCGTCCTGCTCGCCCTCGGCGTCGCTCCCGCCACGGCCAGCGCCGCCACCCATGCCGCGAAGCTCCCGACCACCTTCGTCTCCGGCATCTCGCACTGGCGGGCCGGCAACGTCGACAAGGCCGTGCTCCTGCGGGTCGCCGTCCCGGGGGCGATCGGCGGCTTCGCCGGCGCCGTCATCCTCACCTCGATCAGCCTGGAGGCCGCCAAGTCGTCGATGGCCGGCCTGCTGCTCTTCTTCGGCCTCGTCATCCTCGCCCGCTTCGGCTTCGGCTTCCGGATCATCCCGACCCCCAAGTCCGGCCACACCGCCCGCTGGCTCTCGCCGATCGGCCTCCTCGGCGGCTTCGTCGACGCCACCGGAGGCGGCGGTTGGGGCCCCGTCGTCACCCCCAGCCTGATGACCGTCACCACCCACGAGCCCCGCCGCGTCGTCGGTACGACGAACGCCGCCGAGTTCGTCGTCGCCCTCTCGGTCTCCACCGGCTTCATCACCGGCGCCGCCCACCAGGACATCCCGTGGCTGCCGGTCATCGGCCTCGTCATCGGCGGCGTCATCGTCGCCCCCGTCGCCGCCCGCCTCGCCGGCCGGCTCCCGCACGCCCCGATGGGCGCGATGGTCGGCGGGCTGGTCATCCTGGTCAACGCGGTGACCGTCGTCGGCGCGATCGGCGATCTGCACATCGCGCTGGACGTCGTACTGATCGTGGGGTGGTTGGCGCTGGTCGGGCGGATCGCCTGGGTGGCGTGGGGGCGGGAGCGTCGTACGGCTTCGGGTGGGGAGCCGGCACTCGTCTGAGCGGGCCGCGTGGGCCGGGCTTGCGCCATGATGTGCCGGTGGACCCGCGCCAACGCAGTGCCGACCGACGCAGGTTCAAGCGGATCGCCTTCGCCTTCGCGATCGGAGTCGCGTGCATCCTGCTCACGCTCGCGCTGCTCGCCCTCGGCGTGGACGAGGCCGAGGGACGCCCCGGCCGGTCGGTCTGGCTCGGCTTCCTCTTCGGAGCGGGCTGGATCGGTGCCGCGCTCTACGAGCTCGGCCGCCGGCTCGTGACCGGGCCGACGAGGCCCGGCAAGCGAGCGCGCTACTGAACGACGGCCCCGCCGCGCCCGGCCACCGGCAGCGACCTGCGCTCAGCGCCTCGTCTCGCGAAGCCACCACTCCACCGAGCTCTCGGCCTCCTCGAGCTCCCGTTGGCGGCGCAGGGCGTGCTCGACGAACTCGCCAGGGAGCCGAACGTCGTGGTCGTCGACGTAGTGCGCCAAGCCCTCCGGCCACACGTAGGTGCCGTCCGTGAAGTCCAGCGCGCCGTTGTCCTTGCCGCACATCCGGCAGGGCGAGAAGCCCATCCAGGCATGGAGCATGGTGCCGCTGGCCAGGTAGTGCCAGACGGCGTGCCGCTCATCGTCGTCCCAACCGGCATCCACCCAGTCGGCCGGCGACGGGTACTCCGGATGCTGCTCGTTCCGCCAGAAGCCGATGAGTCTCAGCGCGGTCATCCCGCCACTGTAGGGACGCGCGAGAGCAGGCGCCGGCACTCCTCGATGAGCTGGTTCCTGAGCGGTGCCGCGCGTTCCGCGAACTCCCGCTGCTGAAGGAGTTCAACGGCATCAAGCCAGATGGGGTCGAATGGGACCGGTCTGACAAGTCCTGAGGCTTCGCGTGACGGCGGGATTGTGGGCGTCCTGCACTGGCCCGTCGACAGACCACGATCGCCTGAGGCGAGTCGGACGCGGTGGAGGGCCCCTTGCTCGTCAGCGCCCGGCGTACGTCGGCGCAATCAAGGCGACTGCCGCTGCTGCGGACAGGAAGATGCCGGCGACCTCTAACCCAACCGCGGCGGACAACTTTTTGTGTTGGGCGCTGTTGGCCTTGCGGAGGCTCACTAGATAGTCGGTGGTGACGTCCGCGACGGACTTGTCCCAGCCGGGGCTATCCCAGCTCGCCGTAACGAGGTTCTTCAACCCTCGGGCGTCCGGCCACTTGATCCTCGCCGGAAGGAACATCAAGAGTACGAACACGCCGGCCATGACGAAGAAGACCAAGCTGATCGTGATGAGCGCCACCGCGGTGCGGGGCATGGAGACCACGTCGTCCTTGCTGGCGGCGAAGCCGAACAATGTGCTCAGCGCGGCTACTAGGACTCCGGCGATCGTCAGGACGGCTTGCCCGTGGCGGCGCAGTTCTGAGAAGTCGGCCTCGGCCCGGTGCGCCTCATCGTGAATCAGCGTGCCCAGTGCGTTGGCGCCACCGCTCGGAGCGGGCGCCTTCGGAGCAGGTCGGGTCAGCATGACGCCGATCGCGACCCCTACGGCGAGCATCGCTCCGCCGACGCGGGGCCGCACCCGTCCTGTCCTACTTCTTGCCGCCGCGAGGTGGCTGCTTGCCACCCTTTTCGCGGTTGGGTGTGCCGGAGCCGGTGAGGCTTCCGCCCCGGTTGCCCTGGCTGTTCGGCGCGGACTTCTTGCCGGTGGACGTGGGGATCTTGGGAGCCTCTTTTTCGGCCACGGACGATCCTCCTGCGCTCCACGCGGCCAAAGTCTGAACCGCTGGGTCTCAACCTAGCGAACTTGGTTGCTGTCTGGCGCATCTGGGTGTCGTGTTGATGGCTCGGACTCGAATCCCTTAGCTGGCTAGGTGTGGTGCCCAGACTGGTCCCCGGAGAGCAGGGGGGGCGTGTCGTTGCGGCTCACGCCAGGAAGCTGATCGCGCGATTCAGGCATGCGACGGAACTGGTCGTCAGTAGCATGCGCGCATGAAGGTCGCGGCGATCATGTCCCTCTTCGTAGGGCTGATGATCGGCTCTGGGCTCGCCTTGCTGCCCACGTCGGTGTCGTTCTTGGGCTCCAGTGGCTCATGCGGGCCTCCGGTCCTGCGAGTGCTCGCGACCGAAGCAAGCACGTCGGACGACTTCGGAATCGAGCAAGGTCTCGTCGACCAGTGCGTGCAGCAGTCGTGGGTGCGGTTGATGGTGGGCGGGTTCCTCGGCGGACTCTGCGTCATCTTTTCGGTCATCATGTTCTCGCTCGACCGAGGCCGGGTGCGCGAGCCGTGGAACATCCCGCCGCCTGGCTGGGGACCGCCTCCGCCACCCCCTCCGCCGGGAGGATGGGCACGTCCATAGGCGGGCAATACCTGCCTGGACGGACCTTGGGTGAGCCCGCGACCGCCCAAGGGGGCGGTCCGGTGGTCGGCGCTATTGGGCTGATGAGTCGGCTGATGCGAGCAATCGATCGCACTCATTGATGAGCCGCTGCCGGATGGGTTCGGCACGCTCGGAGAACACGCGCTGAGCCTCGGCGTACTCGCGCTTTCCCTCTGGTGTCTCGATCTTGATGGGGGACCACTCGTTGCCGCCGAGGTCGAGGCCCGAGAGGTCGTAGGGAGCGGCACGCATGTCCATGACCCTGATGTCCCACGCAAGCTCGAAGGCATCGGCCACGAGGTCCGACGAGATCAAGGGAGACAACCTGACCGCGACCTTGCCGTAGAGGTCCATGCCCGCGTGCAGGCACCCCGGCTGCTCGAACGCGATGCGGTCGTCGCGCCCGGGGGAGAGCGTGTTCAGCGGCCGGGCCGGGGGAGTGAAGAAGCGGTAGGCGTCGAAGTGCGAGCAGGCGATCCGGTGGCCCTCGACGACGGCGTCGGTGCCGTCCGGGCCCAGGCGCAGGGGCCAGTCGGCGTGGCGGGTCTCGTCCTCGGTGAGGCGGTAGACCATGGCCCACTCGTGCAGGCCGAAGCAGCCGAAGTGGGGCGCGCGGCCGGCGGTCGCGGTGAGGAGGCGGTGCAGCGCCTCGACCAGCGGCCGCTGCGAGGCCAGGTACGCCGCCGTGACGCCGACGCCGACGCCGACGCCCGAGCCCACCGGCCCGTACCCCTTGAGCGAGGCGTGCTCGGCCGACGCCGGCAGCGCGACCCCGTACCCCGGGTGCCAGCGGCGCAGCTGCGCCGGCCGGTACGAGTAGTAGGTGAACAGGAAGTCGAAGACCGGGTGCTTCACGTGCGACTCGCGGCGCGCGAGGTGTGGGGCGACGTAGGCGTCGATGCGGGCGGCGTGCGCCGTCGCTCGCTCCTGCCAGGTGTCCACGCCACCGAGGTTAGTGACCGGTTGTCGCATTCGGCGGTGCAGGTGGCTGCGGACGCCTAGCCTGGACATCCCCCACCGACCTAGCTCCCGAGGTCTTCCGTGCTGCTCACACGCCTGCTCCGCACTGTCCTGCCGTTGCTCCTCGCGGCCGTCCTCCTCACCGGTGCGCCCGGTGCCGCCGACGCGGCGACCAAGCGCACCGTGAGCATCACGGCCGCCCCGGCCCAGGCCATGGCCGGGTCGAGCGTGACGCTCACCGGCCGGCTGACCCGCTCCCCGAAGGGGACGCCGCTGGTCGTCCAGCGCAAGGTCGGCGCCGGGTGGGCGAAGGTGGCGTCGGTGCGGACGAAGAACAAGTCCGGCGCCTACACCGTCAAGCTCGCCCGTACGACGACGCCCGGCACGTCCTACTACCGTGCGGTCGCGCCCAAGCGCGGCAAGCTCAAGGCGGCGACGTCGCGGGCGGTCGCCGTGGTCTCGCAGACCTCGGTCGCAGTCGGGCTCACCGTCGACCCCGTCTCGGTCGTGGACGGCATCCCGACGCCGGTGACGCTGAGCGGCACGGTCCGCCCGTTCGCCGCCGGGACGACGGTCACCCTCCAGAGCCGGTCCGGCGCCGTGTGGGTGCCGGTGACGACCGCGAAGCTCAGCGCGACGGGCGCCTTCACGGCGACGACGACGGCCTCGGGGGAGATGACCTACCGGGCGACGGTCCCGGCGGGCGGGCCCCGCCTCGCCGGCGTCTCGCCTGCCCGGACGCTCGGCGCCACCGCGCCGATCCCGGTGATCGAGACGTCCTCGCTGCCGAACGGCGTGCAGGGCACGCCGTACTCGAAGCAGCTCAGCGCGGCCGGCGACCCGGTCGGGACATGGTCGGTGAGCGGTCTGCCCAACGGGCTGACCTATGCCCCCGCGACCGGCGTCATCAGCGGTACGCCGACGACACCCGGCGTCTCAAACGTCACCATCGGCTTCACCCAGACCGCGAACGGAGTCGCCGCGAACCCCGTCCTCCTGCCGCTGCAGGTGACGGCCGCACCGCCGCCGGTGATCTCCACCTCCTCGCTGCCGGACGGGCTGCAGGGCACGGCGTACTCCAAGCAGCTCGCCGTGGTGGGCAACCCGGCCGGCACCTGGTCGGTGGCCGGTCTGCCCAACGGGCTGACCTACGCCGCCGCGACCGGCCTGATCAGCGGTACGCCGACGGCCGCGGGCACGTCCAGCGTCACGATCGGCTTCACCCAGACCTCGACGGGAGTCGCCGCGACGCCGGTGGTCCTGCCGCTCCTGGTCGCCGCACCGCCGCCGCCCGTGATCTCCACCTCCTCGCTGCCCGACGGCCTGCAGGGCACGGCGTACTCCAAGCAGCTCGCCGCGGTCGGCAGCCCGGCCGGCACCTGGTCGGTGACCGGTCTGCCCAACGGCCTGACCTACGCCGCCGCGACCGGCGTCATCAGCGGTACGCCGACGGCCACGGGCACGTCCAACGTCACGATCGGCTTCACCCAGACCTCGACCGGCGTCCCCGCCGTCGCCAAGGTGCTCTCGCTGCGGGTCGACGCCCCCGCGGTGGCCCCGGCGACGGTGCGGCTCAGCGCGGGCGGGCAGTACGGCTGCCGGGTCAACGCGGACCACACGGTCGACTGCTGGGGCTACAACTTCGCGCAGCAGCTCGGCCAGCAGCTCGACCTCCAGAACCCGCGCAACCCCACGCCCACCCAGGTCGGCACGTCCAGCGACTGGGTGGACGTCTCGGCCGGCGGGGCGGCGCAGTGGGCGCACGTCTGCGGGATCCGCGCCAACCGCAGCCTGTGGTGCTGGGGCTCCAACATCGACGGCGAGCTCGGTCAGCCCGGCGCCGGCACCGAGTTCGTGCCGAAGCGGGTGGACGTCGGGCGCAACTGGGCCGCGGTCAGCTCGGGCTACGCCCACACCTGCGCGGTCACGACCGACGGTCAGCTCTGGTGCTGGGGCAACGACACCTTCGGCCAGCTCGGCCGGCCCGGGGACGCGGCACCGGACCGGGTCGGTACCCGCAGCGACTGGAAGTCGGTCTCCGCCGGCTACACCCACACCTGCGCCACGACCACCGGGGGCCAGCTGTGGTGCTGGGGGTTCAACCCCCGCGGCCAGCTCGGCGACGGTACGACGAACGGCTCGGACGTCCCGGTGCGGGAGGGCTCGAACGGCACGACCTGGGCCGCCGTCTCGGTCAGTGCCGGCACCAGCTGCGCCCTCAAGACCGACGCGACGCTGTGGTGCTGGGGCTACAACGCGCACGGCGAGACCGGCACCGGCAGCCCCGGCACCGACCGGCTCCTGCCGACCCAGGTCGGCGTGGCCAGTGACTGGGAGTCGGTCTCGGCGACCGGCGCCGGCGGCCTGGGCAACCACGCCTGCGCGGTCAACACCGGCGGTCAGCTCTGGTGCTGGGGCTACAACGGGGACGGCGAGGTCGGCACGGGCGACACCACCCAGCGGGTCACGCCGACCCGCGTCGGCACCGACTCCGACTGGGCCCAGGTGGCGACCGGCGGCAGCATGACCTACGCCCTCAAGGACGACGGGACGCAGCGGTCGTGGGGCAACAACTTCCAGGGTCAGCTCGGCACCGGCGCCGTCAACGCGGGCAGCCTGTCCCCGGTGACGATCCTGCCCTGAGCGCCCGCTCACGATGACGGAGGCGCACGCCGCGCCCGATAGGCTCGCGGCGTGCGCATCGTCCGATTCACCACAGGCGAGGAGCCGTCCTACGGCGTCCTCACCGGCGACCTCGACGAGTACGGCCAGCCCGGGGATGACGCCGTGGTCGTCGGCCTCGCCGGCGACCCGCTCTACGTCGGCATCAAGCTGCTCGACAAGGAGTACCGGCTCGAGGACATCCGCCTGCTGGCGCCCGTCCTGCCCCGCAGCAAGGTCGTCGGCATCGGCCGCAACTACGCCGCCCACGCGGCCGAGCTGGGCAACGAGGTGCCGAGCGAGCCGATGATGTTCCTCAAGCCGAACACCAGCGTGATCGGCCCCGACGACGTGATCCGCTACCCGCGCCAGTCCACGAACGTGCACTACGAGGGCGAGCTCGCCGTCGTCATCGGGCGGATCTGCCGCGACGTCCCGGCCGAGCAGGCGACCGACGTCATCCACGGCTACACGATCGCCAACGACGTGACCGCGCGCGACCTGCAGAAGGCCGACGGGCAGTTCACCCGGGCCAAGGGCTTCGACACGTTCTGCCCGCTGGGGCCGTGGATCGAGACCGATCTCGACCCGCACGACTTCGCCGAGGGCCGCCGGGTGCAGACCTTCCTCAACGGCGAGGTCGTCCAGGACGGTACGACGGCCGACATGATCTTCGACGTGCCCGCACTCGTCGCGCACGTGTCCAGCGTGATGACGCTGCTGCCGGGTGACGTCATCCTCACCGGCACCCCCGAGGGTGTCGGCCCCCTGCAGGTCGGTGACGAGGTCGAGATCTCGATCGCTGGTCTGGGAACCCTCACGAACAAGGTGGAAGCACGCGCATGAGCAACGTACGAGTCCGGATGGCGCCGTCCCCGACGGGCAGCCCCCACGTCGGCATGATCCGGACCGCCCTCTTCAACTGGGCGTTCGCCCGCCACCACGGCGGCACGTTCGTGTTCCGCATCGAGGACACCGACAAGGAGCGCAGCACCACCGAGTCGCTCGACTCGATCCTCGACCTGATGCGCTGGCTCGGTCTCGACTGGGACGAGGGCCCCGAGGTCGGCGGCCCGCACGCGCCGTACTTCCAGAGCGAGCGCAGCGACAAGTACGCCGACGCGCTCGCCCGGCTCAAGGACAGCAGCCACACCTACGACTGCTACTGCACCAACGACGAGGCCGCCGCGCGCCGCAAGGCCGCCGGCTCCAAGGTCCAGGGGTACGACGGCTTCTGCCGCGAGCTCACCCAGGACCAGGTCGACGCGTTCGTCGCCGACGGCCGCAAGCCCGTCGTCCGGTTCCGGATGCCCGACGGCTCGATCACCTGGAACGACCTGGTCCGCGGCGAGGTGAGCTTCGAGACCGAGTTCGTGCCGGACTTCGCGCTGGCCCGCGCCAACGGCGACCCGCTCTACACGCTGGTCAACCCGGTCGACGACGCGCTGATGGAGATCACCCACGTCCTGCGTGGCGAGGACCTGCTGTCGTCGACGCCGCGCCAGATCGCCCTCTACGAGGCGCTCAAGGCGGTCGGCATCGCGAAGACGACGCCGGAGTTCGGCCACCTGCCCTACGTCATGGGCGAGGGCAACAAGAAGCTCTCCAAGCGCGACCCCGAGGCGCACGCGCTGGCCTACCGCGACCAGGGCTACCTGCCCGAGGGGCTGCTCAACTACCTGGCCCTGCTGGGCTGGGCGATCGCGGCCGACCGCGACGTCTTCTCGCTCGAGGAGATGGTCGAGGCGTTCGACGTCACCGACGTCGTCCCCAACCCGGCGCGCTTCGACCTCAAGAAGTGCGACGCGATCAACGCGGCCCACATGCGCCTGCTCTCCACCGACGAGATCACCCACCGGGTGCTGCCGTTCCTCAAGCGCGACGGCGTGGTCGGCGACCCGGTCGGCGACGCCGACGCCCAGCTCCTCGAGCTCGCGATGCCGCTGGTGGCCGAGCGGATCAACAAGCTCTCCGAGGCCAGCGGGCTGCTCGCCTTCCTCTTCGTCGACGAGGCCGACTTCGCGGTCGACCCCGAGGACGCCGAGAAGCAGCTCGGCGAGGCCGGCCGGCCCGTCGTCCAGGCCGCCCACGACGCGCTCGCCGCGCTGGGCACCTGGTCGACCGACGCGATCCAGACCGCGCTCCAGGACGCGCTCGTCGAGGGCCTGGGGCTCAAGCCCCGCAACGCCTTCGGCCCGGTCCGGGTCGCGGTGACCGGCAAGCGGATCTCGCCGCCGCTGTTCGAGTCGCTCGAGCTGCTCGGTCGCGACCGCAGCCTCGGACGGCTGCAGCGTGCCCTCGGCTGACCCCGCCCCGCACCTCCGGTACGACGAGCTCCACCGGCTCGGGCCGGCGGGCGCCTGGCGGCCCTTCGCCGGGATCCCGTCCCTCGTCGTGCTGTTCTTCATGGGGCAGGTCGTCCTCAGCGTCGTCCTGACGACGCTGCTGGTGGCCGGGGGCGACACCTCCAAGGAGGCCGTCGAGAACCTTTCCGGCGACGTCACGACGCCCGCCTTCCTGGCGCTGGTCAACCTCGGCTGGGCGGTCGCCATCCCGATGGTCTGGCTGGTCGCCCGGGCCCTGCACGACCAGAGGCCCGGCTGGGTGGCGTCGGTCGTCGGCGTCTTCCGGTGGCGCTGGTTCGCGGTGTGCCTGGGGCTCGCCGTGGTCTCGCTCGGCCTGACCTTCCTCGTCTCGACCGTGCTGCCCGACCAGGGCGCCGGCTCCGTCGACGTCGGCGGGGGAGCCAACCCCTGGACGTCGACCGTGCGCGACTTCCTGCTCGTCATCGTGCTGCTCACCCCGCTCCAGGCGGCGGGGGAGGAGTTCGTCTTCCGGGGCTACCTCGCGCAGGCCTTCGGCGGGCTCGCCGCCCGCTTCGGGTCCCGGGCCGGCGCGGCGGTCGCGGTCGTCGTACCGGCGGTGCTGTTCGCGCTCGCCCACGGCCTCGGCCAGGACGTCCCGATCTTCTTCGACCGGCTGGCCTTCGGTCTCGTCGCCGGCCTGCTCGTGCTGCTCACCGGCGGCCTCGAGGCGGGCATCGCGATGCACGTGCTCAACAACTTCTTCGCCTTCGGCCTGGCCCTCGCCTTCGGCGACATGACCAGCGCGCTCAACCCGAGCGGCGGCACCTGGTGGGCCATCCCGGTGACCCTGACCCAGTCGGTGAGCTACCTGCTCCTGGCCGTCCTCGCCGCCCGCCGCCTGGGTGTCGCGGCGCGCACCGATCCCGCCACCATCGGGGCCATTTTGGAGGCGCGGCGGGGCCGCGTGTAGTGTTCCTGGTCGGCCCGGTCCTCCGGGATCAGGCCGATGCAGCAGTGGTCTATGGTGTAATTGGCAGCACGACTGGTTCTGGTCCAGTTAGTCTAGGTTCGAGTCCTAGTAGACCAGCGAGTTCTCGCGAGAAGGCCCGAGAAAGCGCCGATTTGGCGCCGAACGGACAAGATCGCTAGAGTTCCGCAGGTCGTTGAGAGACCCCCTCGGGGTCAACGCAGCGACATTGCCCCCGTTGTGTAGCGGCCTAGCACGCCTGCCTCTCACGTAGGTAGCGCCGGTTCGAATCCGGTCGGGGGTACAGCTTCGGGCCCGGTCCATCAGGACCGGGTCCGAGTGCGTTTTCGGGCTGGACGCCTGGCTCTCCCGGGCGCGCCTTTGCGCGCCATTCGTCCAGGAACGGCGGGACGGCGCGGGCGGACGGTTGACGAGCCCGGCCGGGGCCGCTTGGGTGAGCGCACGCCTTTTTGTGATCCCCCTCACATTCGCGAGGCGCAACCCCCCGTCCCCCACCCCGAGGGTTTCATCGTGACTTCATCAGCACATCTGAGAAAAAGGCGCTGGGCGGCCTCTGCTGCCGGACTGGCGCTGTTCGGGCTCGTCGTCGGCGTCCTGCCGAGCGAGTCCACCGCGGCGCCCGCGCCGCGCAGCCAGGCGGCTCCCGACGACCCGGTGCTCGACCGGAGCGCCGACGAGACGCCGCAGGTCGTCGAGATCGTCGTCCCGGGCACCGCCGAGCTCGACCGCCTCGTCGCGACCGGCGTCGACCTCGACCACGGCGTCCACCAGGAGGAGGACGGCCTGGCGGTCAACGCCGTCGTCACGCCCGGCGAGGTCAAGCAGCTCAAGGCGCTCGGCTTCAAGGTCGGCCCGACGCTGCTGACCGCCGCGGACACCGAGGCCGTGGTTGCCGAGCGCGACGCCACGATCGAGGAGCACCAGCAGAGCGCCGATCAGCTCGACGCCGAGGCGACCGACCCGGACACGAGCGACGTCAAGATCCTGCGCGCCGACTACTTCACGTCGTTCGGTACGCCGACGCTCGCCGTCGAGGCCCAGGTCGCCAACGGCGCGCTGGTCCCGACGCTCACCGTCGAGCGGGACAGCGGCCCCGGCACGGAGTTCGGCAGCGGCGGCACCCAGACGATCCCGCCGTTCATCGACGCGGGCGTGTACATGTACCACACCGGTGCGAGCTCGGCCGGCCTCACGACGCGGCCCGACCGGGTCCGGATCACCAGCCCCAGCGGCGATGTGGCGATCTTCAAGGTCCGCGACTGGCTGCCGACCAACCCCGGTGAGGCCGACCCGTTCAAGGGCCCGGGCTACCAGGAGGACTACATCCAGTCCTACCTCGACCCGACCCAGCTCTACGACCGGATCAAGCAGCTCGCCGAGACCTACCCGAACCTCGCCGAGATCGTCGAGCTGCCGTACAAGACCAACGGCTACCGGCGCGTCGCCCAGGCGATGGTCGGCCCGACGGCGAACAACGCGACGGCGATGTCCCAGCGCGTCGGTCTCGACTCGCTGGCCTGGGGTCACGAGGGCGGCAACGACATCACGATCACGGTCGTCGACCCGGGGGCACCCACGTCAGCGGCCTCGGTCGCCGTCACGGGCAAGGCGATCACGCTGAGCCTGGCCACCGACCCCGCCGGTGCACCGACCACCACGGCCGCCCAGGCGGTGGCCATGATCAACGCCAGCCCGGCCGCCGGAGCCCTGGTGAAGGCCTACACCTACCGGGGCAACACGGGTTCCGGAGTGATCGCGCCGGTCACCACGACCGCGCTGAGCGACGGGCTCAACGCGCCGGCGTCGATCTCCCACGACCCCCAGCAGGTCTATGCCATCAAGATCGGCAAGGTGCGCGACGGCTCGAAGCCCGGTGTCTTCTACTACGCCCAGGAGCACGCCCGGGAGTGGGTGCCGCCGCTGGTGACGATCGAGACCGCCGAGCGCCTGCTCCGCAACTACGCCACCCACGAGGGCACGCGCGACCTGGTCGACAACCTGGAGATCTGGATCCTCCCGTCGGTCAACCCCGACGGTGGCCACTACTCGTTCTACGACTTCAACAGCCAGCGCAAGAACATGACCCGCTACTGCGGTCTCGACACCACCGGCGACTTCGCCTCCCGCAACTCGTGGGGCGTCGACGTCAACCGCAACTACGACACCTACAGCGCGTTCGACGGCTACAGCGGCGCGTCCACCACGAGCTGCACCAGCGGTACGTCGGCGGGCCCGGCCGAGATGTCCGAGCCCGAGGCGCGCAACGTCGACTGGGTCGCCGCGCACCCGAACATGACGTTCTCGATGAACGTGCACAGCTCGGGCAACTACTTCATGTGGTCGCCGGCGTCGTACAAGACGGCCGGGCGCGAGACCGCGCCCGTCCCGACCCTCGAGGAGGAAGGCCTGTTCTGGGGCGCCTCCTCGCGGATCCTGACCGCCATCAAGCGGCACCGTGGCCTGAGCGTCACGCCTGCGAAGACGGGGCAGGTCGTCGACGTGCTCTACTCGGCGGCCGGGAACTCCGGCGACATGCTCTGGTACAAGTACGGCATCTACGCCTGGGACTTCGAGGTCGGCACGACGTTCCAGCCCGCCTTCGAGAACGCCGATCCCAAGGGCGCCTCCGCCCACGCGGAGAGCCAGGAGTTCGCCAACGGCCTCATCGAGATGGCCCGGGTCGCGCTCGACCACGAGCGCGACGAGGTGCCGCCGGTCTCCTCGGTCGCGGTGACCGCGGCGCCGTCCGCACCGGGCAAGGTCAACGTCCAGTTCGAGACCAACGAGCCGGCCGCGATCTTCTACACGCTCGACGGCACCGTCCCGAACCTCTCCTCGGAGCGGTACGACGCCGACGGCCTCCGCAACACCCTCGGCGCCCGCCTCAAGGTCGACGCCGGTGCGGAGGTCCGCTGGATCACCGTCGACAGCCGCGGCAACGTCGAGCGGCACTTCGTCCCGGGCAAGGAGGGCAACTACCGCTCGTGGAAGGCCGAGGTCGGCTACGAGGAGCCGCTCGCGTCCAGCGCGACGTCCCTCACCCTCAGCCCGGCGACCACCAAGGTCGGTGCGACGGGGGTCAAGGCCCAGGTCGAGGTCACCGCGACCGGAGCCGGCGACCAGCCGGTGCCCTCGGGCGTGGTCACCCTCCGCGACGGAGCCACCGTCGTCGGCTCGGGTGAGATCGACGAGAACGGGGTCGCCTCGATCCCGGTGACCGCCTTCGCCAAGGCCGGCAACAAGGTGCTCACCGCCGAGTACGGCGGCGACGCCGCCTTCGCCCCGAGCGTCTCGTCGAGCGCCGTGCTCAAGGTGGCCAAGGCCGCCTCGACGCTCACCGCGGAGATCAAGACCGCCAAGGTGACGCCGAAGAAGCGGGCCAAGCTCAAGGTCGTCGTCGCGGCGCCCGGCGCCAAGATCTCGGGCACCGTCCTGGTCCGCGTGGACGGCCGTCTGGTCGCCTCGCGTGCCGTCGCCGCCAACGGCAAGGTGACGCTCTTCCTGCCCAAGCTCCGCAAGGGCAAGCACACGGTGCAGGTGACCTACCTGGGCAGCGCCCACCTGGCGCGGGCGGTCACCAGCACCAAGGTCAAGGTGGTCCGCCGCTGATCCTGGTGCTGCAGCACGGGCGGCCGACGCCACCGCGACCAGGACCTACGGGTCCGGGTCGGGGTGGACGTCGGCCGCTCCGTGCAACGATTCCGTCGCGGCTCTCGTCTACCTGGGTGTGAGAGACCAGGACGAGGCCGCGTTCACGGCGTTCGTGGCCGCCGCGGGCGACCGGCTCCTCCGGTTCGCCCGGCTCCTGGTGCTCGACCACGGCGAGGCCGAGGACGCCCTGCAGGAGGCGCTGACCCGGCTCGCCCGGCACTGGCACCGGACCGAGACGCCGGAGGCCTACACGCGCACGATCCTGGTCAACCTCGCCCGGGACCGCGGTCGCCGCCGCCACCTCGTGCCCACCCCGGCCGAGGAGGTCGAGCCCGAGCGCCGGGCCACCGTCGCGGACCCGGCCGACGCCGTCGCGGCCCGCCGCCGGCTCGACGCCCTGCTCGCGAGCCTGCCGCCCAAGCAGCGCGCGACGGTCGTGCTGCGCGTGGTGGAGGACCTCAGCGAGGCGGAGACCGCGCGGATCATGGGCTGCGCTGCCGGCACGGTCCGCAGCAACCTCTCGCGCGCCCTCGGCAGCCTGCGCGGCCGCCTCGACGACTCCCTGGAGGCGATGTCATGACGACGCCGGTCGAGACCGAGCTCCGCACGCTGGCCGCCGCCGCGGGCGGCGACATCAGCGCACCGGCGGGCCTGGCCGCCCGGGCCGTGCGCGGCGCGCGCCGCACCCGCCGGCGCCGTACGCTGATCGCGGCGGGTGTGGTCGTCGTCGGCCTCGGCGTCTCGTGGGGCGCCGGGCGGATCGGCGCGGGGCCCTACTACGACGAGCGCCAACCGAGCCACGCGATGGACCCGGCGGTCGCGATGGGGGAGTCGGTGACCTTCGACCGCGACCTCACCGCTGCGCCCGGCGATGTCGTGCGGATCTCGGTCCCGGAGGTGCCGGTCCCGCTGCTGACCCGGGTGATCGCGGTGGGCGGCGCGACGGTGAGCTGTCCGGCACGCCCCGACGGGACGTGCGCGGGGGTGCTCGTCGACGGCCGTCCGAGCGCCGACGCCTACCTGGCGGGGCTGTCCACGGAGCCGTTCGCGGCGGTCGTCGTACCGGAGGGGGAGGTGTTCGTGCTCGGCGACAACCGCTCGCGGGCGATGGACTCGCGGATCCTCGGGCCGGTCGCGGCGAGCGGCATCGAGGGCGTCGCGGTCGGTGTGCGCCGCGACGACGGGTACGCCGCGATCCCCGGCGCACCGCGGCACGCGCTGCCCGGTGACGACGATCCGGTCGATCCGGTCGGGCCGGTGCCGCCGGCCGGGGTGGCTCCCGCGCCCTAGTCCTTCGAGTCCTTCGGGGCCTTCGGGCCCTTCGCGCGCGCCGCCGCGCTCTGCTTCGCCGCCCGCGTCCGTGGCGCCGTCGGCTCGGTCCCCACGACCGCGAAGATCGGCGCGGTGACCTTCTCCAGCGCCGCGACCGCCTCGGCGTGCCGCTCGGCGAGCGAGGCGACCACGCCCGCGAGCTCGGCCTGGGCCTCGGCGAGGGTGTGGACGGTGTCGGCGAGCTCGCGCTGGCGGACGATGAAGTCCTGGAGCGGCTGGGCGGTGGCGCCGGCGAGGCCGGTGATGCCGGTGGCCATGCCGGCGACCGCGCCGGCGAGGTCGCCGACCTGCTTCGCGAGCTCGTCGGGTTGGGTGACGCCGGTGACCGCGGTGTCGCGCACGGTCCGCAGGACGTCGCTCGTGAGCTTGAGCGCGGCCTGCTGGGACTTGAGCAGCAGGTCGATCGGGTTCAGGGGAGCATCCGCCATGCCGTCAGGGTGGCAGAACCGGCGGCCGGGCGGGAGACCTCAGCGACGAGCGTGGCGCAGCATGTCCTCGCGCGGGACGACCTTGATCCGCTCGGCGTCGCGGCCGGACGCGGCGCCGAGGGCGGCCTCGTGGGCGTCGAGGAGCTGCCAGCCGTCCCAGGTGACGACCTCGACGCCGCGGGCGGCGAGGTGCTGGACGACGGCGCTGCGGGCGGGCATCTCCGGGCGGGGGATGCCGTCCACGTCGGCGAGGAGGCTGGTGATCGTCTCGGCGGCGTCGGACTTCGTGTGGCCGATCAGGCCGATCGGGCCGCGCTTGATCCAGCCGGTGACGTAGGTGCCGGGCATCGCGACGCCGTCGAGGCCGAGGACCCGCCCCGCGTCGTGCGGCACGACGCCCGCGGCGTGGTCGAAGGGCACGTCGGGCAGGTGCGTGGAGAGGTAGCCGACGGCACGGTAGACCGCCTGCACCGGGGTGTCGGTGTAGTCGGCGGTGGTGCGCGCGGTGCCGTCGCCCTGCAGCTCGGTGCGCGCGGTGCGCAGGCCCTCGACGCGGTCGGCGCCGATGACGCGGACCGGCGCCTGGCACAGGTGCAGGTGGATCCGGTGGTCGGCGCCGGTGGGCTCGGTCTCGAGGTAGCGCAGCAGCGTGTCGACGACGAGGCGGGTGCCCTTGTTGCCGCTGATCGCCTGCTGGCCGGCCTCGTCGATCTCGAAGCCCTCGGGGTGCACGATCACGTCGACGTCGGGGGAGTGGGACAGCTCGCGCAGCTCCATGGGGGAGAACTTGATCTGCGCCGGGCCGCGGCGGGCGAAGACGTGGACGTCGCGGGCGCGGTTGGCGCGCAGGCCGTCGTACACGTTGGCGGCGATCTCGGTGGTGAGCTGCTCGTCGGCGGGCTTGGCGAGCATCCGGGCGACGTCGAGCGCGACATTGCCGGCGCCGATGACGGCGACGGACTCGGCGTCGAGCGGCCAGGTGCGCGGGACGTCGGGGTGGCCGGCGTACCAGGAGACGAAGTCGGCCGCGCCGTGCGAGCCCGGCAGGTCGATGCCGGGGATGTCGAGCGGCCGGTCCGCGACCGCGCCGGTCGCGAAGATCACCGCGTCGTAGAACCGGCGCAGGTCGTCGAGCTTGAGGTCGGTGCCGTAGTCGACGTTGCCGAGGAAGCGGATCTCGTCGCGGCTCAGCACGCGGTGCAGGGCCTTGATGATCTCCTTGATGCGCGGGTGGTCGGGCGCGACGCCGTACCGGACCAGGCCGTACGGCGCGGGCAGCCGCTCGATGATGTCGACGGTCGCGCCGGGGTGGTCGCGGGTGAGGATGTCGGCCGCGTAGATGCCGGCCGGCCCGGCGCCGACGACGGCGACCCGGAGCTCGCGCATGGAGTGCCTCCTGAGGCAAGGAAATAAGGTAAGGCAAACCTAACTACGTCGCGAGAGGGAGGCCAGGCCGGAGGACTGTGATCCCGGTCTCGACCGTCATGTCCGATTTCCGCGAGAGAGTGTCGGTGGGCCCCGGCAGGATGGAGCCATGACGACCGCCGAGAGCCTCGACTTCGAGCGCTGCTACACGGCCGTGCAGTCGCGGGACCGCCGCTTCGACGGGGTGTTCTACACGGCGGTCCGGACGACGGGCATCTACTGCCGCCCGTCCTGCCCGGCGCGCACCCCGGCCTCGCGCAACGTCTCGTTCCACCGCACGGCCGCCGCCGCGCAGTCCGCCGGCTACCGCGCGTGCAAGCGCTGCCTGCCCGACGCGACGCCCGGCAGCCCGGAGTGGAACCTCGCCGCGACCGTCGCCGGGCGTGCGATGCGGCTCATCGCCGACGGCGTCGTCGACCGCGAGGGCGTCGAGGGGCTCGCGACCCGGCTCGGCTACACCTCGCGCCACCTCGGACGGCTGCTCACGACCGAGCTCGGCGCCGGTCCGCTCGCGCTCGCGCGCACCCAGCGCGCCCAGACGGCGCGGGCACTCGTCGAGAGCACGACGCTCAGCCTCGCCGACGTCGCGTTCGCGGCGGGCTTCTCCAGCGTGCGCCAGTTCAACGACACCATGCTCGAGGTGTACGCCGCCACGCCCAGCGAGCTGCGCGGGCGCAAGGCGCCGGTGCCCGGCCCGGTCCCCGGCGCGATCGACCTGCGCATCGCGGTCCGCACGCCGTTCCGCGGCAGCGCGCTGCTGCGCTTCCTCGCCGACCGCGCGGTCCCCGGCGTCGAGGTCGCCGAGGTCGGTGCCGACGGCGGCGGCTGGTACGCCCGCACGCTCGACCTCCCGCACGGACCGGGGGTCGCGCGCGTCGACCTCGCGGACCTCGACGCGGTCGGGTCGTCGTACGTGCCGCTGCGGCTGGTGCTCGACGACCTGCGCGACACCGCGGCCGCCCTGGCCCGGATGCGGGCGATGCTCGACGCGGACGCCGACCCGGTCGCCGTCGACGAGCACCTGTCCGCCGATCCGCTGCTGCGTCCGCTCGTCGCCGCGCGTCCTGGGCTCCGGGTGCCCGGGCACGTCGACGGTGCCGAGATCGCTGTCCGCGCGGTGCTCGGCCAGCAGGTCACCGTGGTGGCCGCCCGGACGGCGGCGGCCCGGCTCGTCGCGGCGCATGGCCGTCCGGTCACGACGAGCGTGGCGGGGCTGACCCACCTGTTCCCCGACGCGGCCACCGTCGCGGCGCTCGATCCCGAGGACTTCCGGATGCCGCGGGCCCGCGGCCGGGCCCTGATCGGGCTCTCCGCGGCGATCGCGGCCGGCGACCTGGTGCTCGACCGCGGGCCCGACCGGGGCGACGTACGCCGGGACCTGGTGGCGCTGCCCGGCATCGGTCCCTGGACGGCCGACTACATCGCGCTGCGCGCGCTCGGCCACCCCGACGTGTGGCTGCCGACCGACGTGGGCGTCCGCAACGCGCTGGCCCGCCACGACGGAGCCGTCGTCGACCCCGAGGCGTGGGCGCCGTGGCGCTCCTACGCCCTCCTGCACCTGTGGACCTCGTTGGAAGGATGAGCCCCGCCATGTGGACCGTCATCGAATCGCCCATCGGACCGCTGCGCCTGGTCGAGCAGGACGGCGCGATCACCGCCATCGAGTTCTCGCCCTTCCGCGACGGCGCCCGCCCGCTCGGCGTCGAGGGCGCGGACCACCCGGTGCTCGTCGCGGCGGCGCACCAGCTCGCCGAGTACTTCGCCGGCGAGCGCACCGAGTTCGACCTGCCGCTGGCGCCCGCCGGCAGTGCCTGGCAGCGCTCGGTGTGGGCCCAGCTGCTGGGCATCGGCTACGGCGAGACCGCGTCGTACGGCGACATCGCGGCGCGGCTCGGCAAGACCAACGCCGCCTCGCGCGCGGTCGGTACGGCCAACGGCGCGAACCCGATCCCGATCGTCATCCCGTGCCACCGGGTGATCGGGGCCGACGGGACGCTGACCGGCTACGCCGGCGGGCTCGACCGCAAGCAGCTGCTGCTCGACCTCGAGACGGAGCCGCTGCAGGACGCCCTCTTCTAGCTCTGCTGGCTCCGAGGCGGACGCCCTAGCGGGCGAGGAGTCCCTGCTCGACGATGTCCGTCGCGACGTCGAGCAGGGCGCGCAGCTCGTCGGGTCCGTGCTGGAGGGCGTCGGGGCGCCAGGCCAGCCCGATGATGCCGTTCCAGGCCGCCCACAGCGCGGTCGCGGTCAGCTCGGGGTCGACCGGCCGGAGCTCGCCGGCCGCGATGCCGTGGGTGATCGCCGTGACCAGGCGCTGGTTCTGCTCGCGGACCCGGCGGGCGAGCTCGTCGGCCGTCCGTCGTCCGGCCGGGTAGCGGCCGGGCTCCGGGGGAGCGGCCAGCATGCGGAAGTGCTCGGGATGGGCCAGCGCGAACGCGAGGTACTCGTGCGCCGCGCCGCGGATCTGGTCGACCGGGCGCTCGCCGTCGACGTAGGCGCGGTCCATGTGGGCCCGGTCGACGTCGAGGGCCTGCTCGACGACGGCCGCGTGGAGCCCGGCCTTGGAGCCGAAGTGGTTGTAGACCGAGCCGACCGCGACGCCGGCCTCGGCCGCGATCTCGTCGAGCGTCACGTCGTCGAGGCGCCGGTCGAGGAAGAGCCGCTCGGCGGCGGCGAGCAGCGCCTCGCGGGTGCGGCGGGTCCGGGGATCCATCTTGCAAGCATTGCAAAAAGTTGGCCGAAGGACTACTTTCCGAGTTCTTGTAACCATTGCAAAAGGAGCTCCCAACCATGACGACCTCTCCGAGCCGGACCCCCGCACCGCCCCGGACCGTGCTGCCCGACGGCGCGGCCGCCTTCATCGCCGAGGCGGAGCGGCTGACCAACGCCTACGACGCCGCGGGCGCCGCGCGGGTCTACGCCGCCGACGCCAGCCTCGAGCTGGTGACCGACGGTGCGGTCGCGTGGCACCACGGGCGCGACGCGGTCGAGCGCGCGTGGCAGGTGGTGCTCGGCGCCGGGCGCGGGCGCGGTCTGCGGGTGACGAAGTCGCTCGTCGCGGTCTCGCCCACCACGGTGGTCAACCGGTGGGAGGGCACCTTCGGTGGCGGGGGTGCGTGCCGCGGCATCGAGTCGTGGACGTTCGGTGACGAGGGGCTCGTCGTGGAGCACCGGGCCGAAACGTTCCTCGTCGTACGGCCGGCGGAGTCGTGGCGGGCGCGGATCCGCGCGCTCGTCCTGGCGCCCCGGGTGGCGCTGGCGTTCGTCCGGGCCGAGCGCCGGGCCGGGCGGGCCGGTCGGGCCGGTCGCGACGGCGGAGCGCGCTGACGTGGCGGTCTCGGAGGCGCTCGGCGCCGAGCGGGTCGTCGTCCTCCCGCAGGGGCCGATCGCCCTTCGCGAGCGAGGAGAGGGAGTGCCGGTCGTGTTCGTCCACGGCGGCCTCGCCAATGCGGACCTGTGGCGGCACGTGGTGCCGCTGCTCGCCGAGCACGGCCGCTACCGGTTGATCAGCCCGGACTGGCCGCTGGGATCGCACCGGCATCCGCTGGGGCCCCAGGCGGACGTCACGCCGCCCGGGATCGTCGTCCTCATCAAGGAGCTCCTCGACGCGCTCGGCCTCGACCGGGTGGTGATCGTCGCGAACGACGCGGGCGGCGCGATCAGCCAGATGTTCGCGGCGGCGTACCCGGAGCGGATCGACCGGCTGGTGCTCACCTCGTGCGACCAGTACCTGCAGTTCCCGCCGCGCTGGCTCAAGCCGCTGCGCTGGGCCGCGGCGCTTCCGGGCGCGGGGGACCGGATCGCGCGGGCCTTCCGCCGGCCGCTGGTGCACCGGCCCTTCTTCTGGTCGGTGGCCCGGACGCCGCTGCCCCCGGAGATCCTCGACTCCTACCTGCAGCCGATGCTCTCCGACGCCGAGGTGCGCAGCGAGCTCGTCCGGTTCTTCCGCGGGACCCGGCCGCGGCACACCCTGCGCGCGGCGCGTGCCCTGCGCGGCTTCGCCCGGCCGGTGCTGGTGATCTGGGGCGGCTCGGACCCGTGGTTCTCGCGGCGCGGTGGCCGGCGCCTGGCCGCGAGCATGGCCGATGCGCGCTTCGAGGTCATCGCGCGGGCGCGGACGTTCGTCCCCGAGGACGCGCCGGCCGAGCTCGCCGCGCGGGTGGCGGCGTTCCTGGAGGCCGGGAGCGACGCCGTGCGCTGAGTACTACTCCGCCGCCGCGCGGCGCAGCGACTCCGAGAGCCGCTCGGCCGCGGCGAGCACCGCCGGTGCGTGCATCCGGCCGGGCTGGCGCGAGAGCCGCTCCAGCGGACCCGACACCGACACGGCGGCGATGACCTTGCCGCCGGGGGAGCGGACGGGGGCCGACACCGAGGCGACGCCCTGCTCGCGCTCGCCGACCGACTGCGCCCAGCCGCGGCGGCGGATGGCGGAGAGCTCGGCGGCGGAGAAGGCGGAGTTCTGCAGGCCGCGGTGGATGCGCTCCGGGTCGTCCCAGGCGAGCAGCACCTGGGCGGCGGAGCCGGCGCGCATGGTGAGCTGGGAGCCGACCGGGATGGTGTCGCGCAGGCCGGAGGGGCGCTCGGCGGCGGCCACGCAGACGCGGTGGTCGCCCTGGCGCCGCCAGAGCTGGGCGGACTCGCCGGTGATGTCGCGCAGCCGCGCCAGCACCGGGCCGGCGGTCGCGAGCAGACGGTCCTCGCCGGCGGCGGCGGACAGCTCGGCCAGGCGCGGGCCGAGCACGAAGCGGCCCTGCATGTCGCGGGCCACGAGACGGTGGTGCTCGAGCGCGACGGCGAGCCGGTGCGCCGTCGGGCGGGCCAGGCCCGTGCCGGCCACGAGGCCTGCCAGGGTGGCCGGGCCGGACTCCAGTGCGGTGAGCACCAGGGCCGCCTTGTCGAGTACGCCGACGCCGCTCGAGTTGTCCATATGGCAATACTGCCGTCTCGGGATCTGGGATGCAAGAGTAGGCTCGATCACGGTCGGCGGCAGTGGTGCCGTCGGCGACCCGAACGAGGAGGAGCGAGTCATGGGCAAGACCCTGGCGGAGAAGGTGTGGGACGAGCACGTCGTCCGTTCGACCCCGGGGGAGCCGGACCTCCTCTACATCGATCTCCACCTCATCCACGAGGTCACCAGCCCGCAGGCCTTCGACGGACTGCGCCTCGCTGGTCGCAAGGTACGCCGTCCCGACCTGACCCTCGCCACCGAGGACCACAACGTCCCCACGCTCGACTGGGACCAGCCGATCGCCGACCCGGTGAGCAAGACCCAGGTCGACACGCTGCGCAAGAACGCCGAGGAGTTCGGCGTCCGGCTGCACCCGCTCGGTGACATCGAGCAGGGCATCGTCCACGTCGTCGGCCCGCAGCTGGGCCTGACCCAGCCCGGCATGACGATCGTGTGCGGCGACTCGCACACCAGCACCCACGGTGCGTTCGGCTCGATCGCCTTCGGCATCGGTACCTCGGAGGTCGAGCACGTGCTCGCCACCCAGACGCTGCCGCAGGCCAAGCCGAAGACCATGGCCGTCACCGTCAACGGCACGCTGCCCGAGGGCGTCACCGCCAAGGACCTGATCCTCTACCTGATCGCGCAGACCGGCACCGGCGGCGGCCAGGGCTACATCGTGGAGTACCGCGGCCAGGCCATCGAGGAGCTCTCGATGGAGGGCCGGATGACGGTCTGCAACATGTCCATCGAGTGGGGCGCCAAGGCGGGCATGATCGCGCCCGACCAGGTCACCTTCGACTACATCGAGGGCAAGCCGGAGGCCCCCCAGGGCGCCGACTGGGACGCCGCCGTCGCCCACTGGAAGACGCTGGTCACCGACGCCGACGCGACCTTCGACCGCGAGCTCGTCATCGAGGCCGCCGACGTGACGCCGTTCGTCACCTGGGGCACCAACCCGGGCCAGGGCGTCCCGCTGGGCGCCAACGTCCCGAGCCCCGACGACTACACCGACCCGACCGACAAGATCGCGACCGAGAAGGCCCTGGAGTACATGGGCCTGACCGCCGGTACGCCGATGCGCGAGGTCAAGGTCGACACGGTCTTCGTCGGCTCCTGCACCAACGGCCGGATCGAGGACCTGCGCCTCGCCGCCGACATCATCAAGGGCCACCACGTCGCCGAGGGCACCCGCCTGCTCGTCGTCCCCGGCTCGGTGCGCGTGCGCCTCCAGGCCATCGAGGAGGGCCTGGACAAGGTCTTCATCGAGGCCGGCGCCGAGTGGCGCGGCGCGGGCTGCTCGATGTGCCTGGGCATGAACCCCGACACGCTCGCTCCCCAGGAGCGCAGCGCCTCGACGTCCAACCGCAACTTCGAGGGCCGCCAGGGCAAGGGCGGTCGTACCCACCTGGTATCGGTGCCCGTCGCGGCCGCGACGGCCGTGCGCGGCACCCTGTCCTCGCCCGCCGACCTCGTGCCGGCCACGGTCTGAAAGGGAGTCTGACCATGGAGAAGTTCACCACCCACACCGGCGTCGGCGTCCCGCTGCGACGCAGCAACGTCGACACCGACCAGATCATCCCGGCGGTCTACCTCAAGCGCGTCACGCGCACCGGCTTCGAGGACGGCCTGTTCGCCGCCTGGCGCAACGACCCGGAGTTCGTGCTCAACAAGGACGCCTACGCCGCAGGCTCGGTCCTCGTCGCCGGCCCCGACTTCGGCACCGGCTCCTCGCGCGAGCACGCCGTCTGGGCCCTGCAGAACTACGGCTTCAAGGTCGTCCTCTCCGCCCGCTTCGCCGACATCTTCCGCGGCAACTCCGGCAAGGCCGGCCTGGTCGCCGGTCAGCTCGACGAGGCCGACGTGGAGCGGATCTGGGCCTACCTGGAGGCCGACCCGGGCGCCGAGATCACCGTCGACCTCGAGGCCCGCACGGT
This sequence comes from Pimelobacter sp. 30-1, assembly GCF_018831735.1. Taxonomy (NCBI): domain Bacteria; kingdom Bacillati; phylum Actinomycetota; class Actinomycetes; order Propionibacteriales; family Nocardioidaceae; genus Pimelobacter; species Pimelobacter sp. 30-1. The sequence continues at coordinate 103,865 of NZ_NHTS01000016.1, read as the reverse complement.
CAAGGCCGGCGACATCGAGGTCACCTTCCAGATCGACGACTACACCCGCTGGCGCCTGCTCGAGGGCCTCGACGACATCGGCATCACGCTCGGTCACGCCGACGACATCGCGGCGTACGAGGCGGGCCGGCCCACGTTCAAGCCGGTCACCCAGCACGCGTGATCTGCGTCCCCTAGGGACGAATCCCGATGAAGGGACATGGGATGGACAGATACTGTTCATCTCGTGTCCCTTCTCGTTCGTGCGGACCGCGCGGACGAGGAGCCCCCTGAGGACACGGCCGATGCACCCGACGTCCCCGCTCCACCGCGCGAGGTGCTCCGGCGCGGCTTCCTCGGGAGCCTCCTCGCCGCGGTGGTCGCATCGGTCCTCCTCCAGGCCTCGACGCTGGGCCTGTTCAGCATCCGCTGGCTGGGCGACCAGCTGATCTTCGGCGTCGGCTTCTACGTCGACACCCTCGTGATCTGGCTGTTCCTCGGCCTGCTGTGGGCCGTGCTCGGCCGGCTGTGGTGGGCGATCGGCGTGGTGTTCGCGATCGTGCTCGCGGTCGGCGTCGCGACCCTCGTCAAGATCCAGTACCGCGAGGAGCCGGTCTACCCGAGCGACGTCGACTTCCTGCGGGAGCCGGGCTTCCTGACCTCGATGGTGTCGCCGGCGCTGCTGGTGCTGGCCGTCGCCGCGATCGCCGGCGTGGTCGTCGGCGGCGTGCTCCTGGGGCGCCGGATGGCGCGGCGCTACCCGCGGCCGCGGCTGCGCGACCTGCCCCGGCCCCAGGCATGGGTGCTCGCCGGAAGCCGTGTCCTGGTGGGCGTCGTGGCGCTCCTGCTTCTCGCGCAGGCCGGTCAGTTCAACCAGCCGGGCAACCTGTGGCGCGGCATGTACGAGGCGCGCGGCGAGCACTGGCGCTACTGGAACCAGAAGACGAACTACCGCTCCAACGGCTTCATCGGCGGCTTCCTCTTCAACATGCCGGTCGACGCGATGGCCGAGCCCGACGACTACGACGACGCGCGGATGGACGAGATCGCCGATCGCTACGAGCGGTTGGCTGCACGCACCAATGCCGGACGTACCGGCTCCCTCGACGACACCAACGTCGTGATCGTGCTGAGCGAGTCGTTCACCGATCCCACCGAGCTCGAGGGCTTCGACCTCGAGCGCGACCCGATCCCGCGCACCCGGGCACGGATGGCGGGCACGACGTCGGGCCACATGCTCTCCCAGATGTACGGCGGCGGCACGGCCAACATGGAGTTCGAGACCCTGACCGGCCAGTCCCTGGGGCTGTTCCGGCCGCAGATGCTCTCGCCGTACCAGATGCTCGTGCCCGAGCACGCCGACTATCCCTCGGCCGTGGGCTGGTTCCGGGCCCAGGGACACGACGCCATCGCCGTTCACCCCTACCGGGTGGGGATGTACAAGCGCGAGCAGGTCTACGAGCGCTTCGGCTTCCAGTCGTTCATCCACGACTCGACCATCCGCGAGACCGCCACGATCGACGACAACCCCTACATCTCGGACCATTCGGCGTTCGACGAGGTGCTCGCGCAGATCGACGAGCACGATCGTCCGCTGATGGTGAACCTCGTCACGATGCAGAACCACATTCCCGTCGACGGCAATTACGACGATCCGATCGGGGTCTCGGGCAGCGACGACGACAAGATCGGCCAGTACGCACGGGGTCTCGAGCACACCGACGAAGCACTCGACGAGTTCCTCGACACGTTGGAGAAGAAGCGCGAGAAGACCATCGTGCTCTTCTACGGCGACCACCTGCCCGGCATCTACGACTCCGACATCAAGCACCAGAACACCGGGATCTCGCTCTACCGCACGCCTTTCTTCATCTGGAGCAGCGAGCCCGGGCACAACCGCGCACGCACGATCCCGACCACGAGCCCGGCGTTCTTCCTGCCCCTGCTGTACGACGTCGCGGACGCGCCGGTGCCGCCTTACCTCGCGATGCTCGGCAAGCTCCACGAACGCGTCAGCGCACTGCAGCAAGGACGCATGCTGGACCCGTCCGGAGAGCGGATCGAGGAGTCCGACCTGGACGCGAAAACCGCTCAACTGCTGGCCGATCTGCGTCTCGTGCAGTTCGACTTCTCGATCGGCGGCCGGCGCGCGCTGGACCGCCTCTGGCCCGGCGCAGTGGCCCAAAAGCCCTGAAAAGGCCGAAATACCCCAGAAATCGCGAAAAAACACGCAAGAACATCGGCGTGGTGATTGTGAGTGTGCGTGCTAGTGCCTAGCGTTCCCATGAAAGGACGGCTGGGCGTGGGCTCAGCCGCATCATCCAGGGACGCGCAGGCGGTGCGTTTCGGAAGGACAGGTAGTGAACAAGTCTCAGTTGATCGACACGCTGGCTGACCGGTTCGAGGGCAGCCGCAAGGACGCGGCCCACGCTCTCGACGCGGTCCTCGACACCATCACGCGCCAGGTCGCCAAGGGCGAGAAGGTCGCCATCACGGGCTTCGGCTCCTTCGAGAAGGCCGTTCGCAACGCCCGTTGGGTCCGCAACCCCCAGACGGGCGAGCGGGTCAAGACCAAGAAGAAGTCGGTTCCGAAGTTCAGCGCCGGCGCTGACCTGAAGAACGTCGTCTCCGGCGCGAAGAAGCTTCCGGCCCTGCCGAAGCCCGCCAAGAAGGCTGCCGCCCCCGCGAAGAAGGCCGCCGCCTCCGTCGCCAAGAAGGCTGCTGCTCCGGCGAAGAAGGCTGCGACCGCCGCCAAGAAGGCCGCCCCGGCCAAGAAGGCTCCGGCCAAGAAGGCTCCCGCCGCGAAGAAGGCGGCTCCGGCCAAGAAGGCGCCCGCGAAGAAGGCTCCCGCCGCGAAGAAGGCGGCTCCGGCCAAGAAGGCGCCCGCGAAGAAGGCTCCCGCTGCCAAGAAGGCCGCTCCGGCCAAGAAGGCTCCGGCCAAGAAGGCCCCCGCCAAGAAGGCTCCGGCCAAGAAGGCCGCGAAGAAGGCCTGACGCCTCCTCCGTCCTCACGAACGGGCCGCACTCCCTCGGGAGTGCGGCCCGTTCGTCATGGTGCGACGACCTTCTGCGAGGCCGCGCCGAGACCGATCGCGATGGCGTCGGCGAGACCGTCGGCGTCGTCGACGTCGCGCCGCAGGGTGCGGAGCTCGCCCAGCGCGGGCCGTGCTCCGGCGCTCGTGTGGGCGCTCGCCGAGTCGACGCCGAAGCGCGGGTCGAAGTCGTCGTACCGCGCGGTGTAGAGGGTGGTGCCGGTCTCGTCGGCATCGCGCACGAAGCAGGAGGCGCCGGCCTGGGCGCCGGCGAACGCCAGTGCCGAGGCCAGATCGGCGGGACGCAGCGCCGGCAGGTCCGCGCACAGGGCGACGGGCTGGAGGTCCGGCCGCGCCCGTCGTACGACGTCCGCACCGTGGCGCAGCGCCGCGTTGAGGCCGCCGCCGGGATCCGCGCACGCCTCGGCTCCACGGGCCGCCAGCGAGGCCGCGAAGGCGGCGTCGTCGCTGACCACGAGGACGCCGGCGACACCGTCGGTGGCGAGGCAGGCATCGACCACGTCCGTGGCGAACGCCGCCGCCAACCGCGCGCGCTCATCGGGCTCGAGCGAGGTCAGGCGGGACTTGCCGGTGCCGGGTGACTTCACCGGCAGCAGCACGGCGAAGCCGCCGGAACGCGTGAACACCCTGGAATCCTCCCAGGCAAACAATGCCGTGCCCTCAAGTGGTCGGCGTCACTGACGGGTAACCTGCATCCTCGTGACGGTTCGGAAGTTGCAGGAGAAGCGGGGCTGGGCCTTCAACATCGCGGTGCCCATCCTCAAGCCCACCCTTCTCGCGACGACCCGGCGTGAGTGGATCGGCGGCGAGAACATCCCCGAGACGGGTGGGTTCATCATCGCGCTCAACCACATCTCCCACGCGGACCCGCTGACGGCCGCGCACCTCGTCTACGACCACGGCCACAAGCCGCGCTACCTCGCCAAGTCGGGGCTCTTCGACAACAAGGTGCTGGGCTACTTCCTGCGCGGCGCCGGGCAGATCCCCGTCAAGCGCGAGACCAAGGACGCCGTGGGCGCCTACGCGGCCGCGGTGGACGCCGTACGGGCGGGCGAGTGCGTGGTCATCTACCCGGAGGCGACGATCACCCGCGACCCCGACATGTGGCCGATGAAGGGCAAGTCCGGTGCCGCACGGATCGCGCTCGAGACGGGCTGCCCGGTCATCCCGGTGGGTCAGTGGGGAGCGCAGGAGATCCTGGCGCCGTACACGAAGCGGCCGCACCTGGTGCCCCGGCACAAGGTCACCATGCGGGTCGGCCCGCCGGTCGACCTCGCGGACCTGCGCGCCCAGGAGCCGCGCACCTCCGCGATCGTCAACCAGGCCACCGACCGCATCATGGACGCCATCACCCACCAGCTCGAGCTGGTCCGGGGCGAGACCGCGCCGGCGGAGCGCTACGACATGGCCGTGCGCGGCGACCGTTTCAAGAAGAAGAAGGCGAACTGATGGGTGGCAACAAGGTCGCGGTGCTCGGCGCCGGCTCGTGGGGCACGGCGTTCTCGATCGTCCTCGCCGACGCCGGCAACGACGTCTCGGTGTGGGCCCGCCGCGAGGAGGTCGCCGCGGCGATCAACGAGCAGCACGAGAACGTCGACTACCTGCCGGGCATCGAGCTCCCGCGCACCATCACCTCGACCCACGACCCCGAGCAGGCGCTCGCGGGCGCGGACGTCGTCGTCCTGGCTGTTCCTTCGCAGTCCCTGCGCGAGAACCTGCCGACCTTCCTGCCGTACATCCACCGCGACGCCGTCCTCGTCTCGCTGATGAAGGGCGTCGAGCTCGGCTCCCTCAAGCGCATGTCCGAGGTCGTCGCCGAGGTCGGCGACATCAGCCCGAACCGGATCGCCGTCGTCAGCGGCCCCAACCTCGCCCGCGAGATCGCCCGCCGCGAGCCCGCCGCCTCGGTCGTCGCGTGCGCCGACGAGGACGTCGCCAACCTCCTCCAGGCCCGCGTCCACTCGCCCGCCTTCCGCCCGTACACGAGCGTCGACGTCCTCGGCTGCGAGTTCGGCGGCGCCTACAAGAACGTCGTCGCCCTCTGCGTCGGCATGGCCGTCGGCCTCGGCTTCGGCGACAACACCACCGCCTCGCTCATCACCCGCGGCCTCGCAGAGACCGCCCGCCTCGCGATGAACCAGGGCGCCAACCCCCTCACCCTGATGGGCCTGGCCGGCCTCGGCGACCTCGTCGCCACCTGCTCCTCGCCCCTCTCGCGCAACCGCACCTTCGGCGAGAAGCTCGGCCAGGGCATGAGCGTCGAGCAGATCTACGCCTCCACCCGCCAGGTCGCCGAGGGCGCCAAGTCCTGCTCGTCGCTGCGCGCGCTCGCTGCCGCGACCGGCGTCGAGACGCCCATCGTGGACGCGGTCGACGAGGTCGTCCTCGGGCGGCTGACCACGGCGCAGCTGATGGATGCGTTCATCAGCCGCGACACCAAGGCCGAGCTCAGCTGAGCGTGGCGGGAGCGCTCTAGGCGTCGATCCGGTCGAGCGCCTGCTTGAGGTCGTCCCACAGGTCGTCGACGTCCTCGATGCCGACGGAGAGCCGTACCAAGCCCTCGGGGATCGTCGCGGCCTCCAGCTTCCAGCGCCGGCGCCGCTCGAACGTCGACTCCACGCCGCCCAGCGACGTCGCGTGCACCCACAGCGACGTGGCGCGGACCAGGAAGTCGCCCGCGTCGGCGCCGCCCTCGAGGACCGGCGCGACGATGGCGCCGAAGCCCGGGTAGCGGACCTCCGCGACGGACGGGTGCTCGGCGAGGCGGCGGGCGAGCTCGGCGGCGTTGGCGCAGGCGCGCTCCAGACGGACGTGGAGGGTGCGCAGGCCGCGCAGGGCCAGCCAGGTCTCGAAGGGGCCCGGGGTGGAGCCGGCGAGGCTGCGGCGGGCCTTGAGCGCGTCGTGCACCTCGTCGTCGGCGACCACCAGGGCGCCCATCAGCACGTCGCTGTGGCCGGCGATGTACTTGGTCGCCGAGTGCAGCACGATGTCCGCCCCGTCGGAGAGCGGCTGCTGGAGCAGGGGAGTGGCGAAGGTGTTGTCGACGACCACGCGGATGCCCAGCTCGCGCGCGGCCGCGGCCAGGGCCGGGATGTCGGCGATCTCGAGCGCCGGGTTGGTCGGTGACTCCAGCCACAGGAAGGCGCAGTCCTCGTCGTCGTGCATCGCCTGGACGACGGCGGCCGTGTCGGTGATGTCGACGAGGTTCGCGCGGAGCCGGCCGCGGGCCTCGGCGTCGGCGAGCGCGGCGACCGTGCCGTTGTAGGCGTGCCGGGGCGCGATCACGCTGCTGCCCTGGCCGACCAGGTCGAGCAAGGTGGTGACCGCGGCCATGCCGGAGGCGAAGGCCAGCGCCCGGCCGCCCTCCAGCGCGCCGAGGGCGTCCTCGAAGGCCGTCCAGGTGGGGTTGCCGAAGCGGCCGTACTCCAGCTCGCCCGTCGCGACGTACGTCGAGGTCATCGTGATCGGCACGTTCAGCGGCTCGTCGGGTTCGTGCGGGGGACGTCCGGCGGTCACGGCGAGAGTGGCAGGGCGCAACGTGGGGCCGGTCATGCCCCAAAGGTAGGGTCTTCCGCGATGAACGCTCCCACTGGCCGCCGTATCCGCGTCGCTGTCGTCTTCGGCGGCCGCTCCAGCGAGCACGCCATCTCGTGCGTGACCGCGGGGAGCGTGCTCCAGGCCATCGACCGCGACAAGTACGACGTCGTACCCGTCGGCATCGCGACCGACGGCCGCTGGGTGCTCGAGGCCGACGACCCCCAGCGTCACCGGATCACCGGTCCGGGGCAGCTCCCGTCCGTCGACGGCGACCGCGCCCCCGTCGCGCTCGCCCCGACCGACGACGGCACCGGCCTCGTCGTCAGCGAGCCCGCCGAGACCCCGCGCGCGCTGGGCGAGGTCGACGTCGTGTTCCCGCTCCTGCACGGCCCCTGGGGCGAGGACGGCACCATCCAGGGCCTGTTCGAGATGTCCGACGTCCGCTACGTCGGCTCCGGCGTCCTCGCTTCGGCGGTCAGCATGGACAAGGCGTTCATGAAGGTCGTCCTCAAGGACGCCGGCCTGCCCGTCATGCCCAGCGAGACCGTCACCGCCCGCGAGTGGAAGGCCGACCCCCAGGCCGTCCGCGAGCGCGTCGCCGAGCTCGGCTACCCGCTCTTCGTCAAGCCCGCCCGCGGCGGCTCCAGCATCGGCATCGCCAAGGCCCACACCCCCGACGAGATCGACGCGGCCCTCGAGGGCGCGCTCGCCCACGACCCCAAGGTCCTCGTCGAGGTCTCCGCCGAGGGCGCGCGCGAGGTCGAGTGCGGCGTGCTGGAGGCCCTCGACGGCGGCGTCGACACCAGCCTGCCCGCCGAGATCCGGATCACCGGCGAGCACGAGTTCTACGACTTCGAGGCCAAGTACCTCCCCGAGGAGCACACCGAGCTCGACGTCCCGGCGATCCTGCCCGACGGCGTCCAGGAGCGCATGCGCGCCATGGCCGCCCGCGCCTTCACCGCGGTCGGTTGCGAGGGCCTGGCCCGCGTCGACTTCTTCCTCATGCCCGACGGCTCGCTGGTCGTCAACGAGCTCAACACCATGCCGGGCTTCACGCCGCTGTCGATGTTCCCGCAGATGTGGGCCGCGACGGGGCTCGACTACGGCGCCCTGGTCGACCGGTTGCTGACGCTCGCGCTGCAGCGCGAGACCGGGCTGCGCTAGCCCGCCGCCGCTGCCCGCCGGACTGCGGCCGGCAGCAGCGCCATGTCGTCGACGACGACGCACTGCGCCGGCGGTACGGCGAGGGAGGCCGCCGCGTGCAGGAACAGGTCGGGCGCGGGCTTGCCGTGGACGACGTCCTCGGCGCAGGGGATCCGGCCCGGATCCGTCTGTCGGCGGGTGCAGCCGATGACGCCTTGGCACCGTACGCTCGCGGAAGGCGCCTAGCAGCGGCCGGTCTCGATGCTGGCCCGGTTGTCGGTCCAGGGCCGGCCGAGGCGATGCTCCTGGATCTCCGCGGACGTGATCAGCCGCCGTCGTCGCAGGGCTCGACCAGCTCGAGGTGCTCGCTCACCAGCGGCGCCAGCACCGACATCGCCGCCGCCACCGCCCCCGGCCGGTACGACGCGGGGATGGCCACCTCGATCCGCGGCCGGTAGCCCGCGGCATAGAGGGTGAGGTCGGCCTCCTGGTCGGTGTACTGCTCGTCGGGGATGTAGTAGCCGACCCCGTCGGCCTGCTCGCACGACGAGGTCAGGTCGAAGCCCTTCGGCTTGCCGACCCCGCAGGTGACCACGATCGCCGGGTCGCCGTACGCGCGGGCGGGGGCGTCGGAAGGCTCGATCTCGACGCGGTCCTGCTCGGCGAAGGTCGGGGGCAGGTCGTCGAGGAAGGCGTCGCAGGCGGTCTGGTCGGCTGCCGAGAGCTTCGGTACGTCGACCTCGACCGGGCCGCCGCAGGCGACCAGGGCGAGGGAGACGGGCAGGGCAAGGAGAGCCGGGAGCGGCGTGAGCCGCCGGCGGCGGGGGTGGGGCACCGTCAGATGTGGACGACGGGGCAGGTGAGGGTGCGGGTGATGCCCTCGAGGTTCTGGACCTTGGAGACGACCAGCTTGCCGAGCTCGTCGACGTTGCGGGCCTCGGCGCGCACGATCACGTCGTAGGGGCCGGTGACGTCCTCGGCGAGCGTGACGCCGCTGATCTGACCGACCTCTCGTGCTACCTCCGCGGCCTTGCCGACGTCGGTCTGGATGAGGATGTAGGCCTGAACCACCATGGGTCTGCTCCCGTCGACGTGATTGCCGGAACGATTCAACCTACCTTGCCCGGGCGCGGGAGGAGAACTCGCGCGTGATGGGATGGAGCCATGGCTGAGGCGATCGACCCTGACGCGACGGTGGCGGATCTCGGGGAGTTCGGGCTCATCGGCCGGATCGGCGAGATCGTCGCCGCGGGCGCGCCGGGTCAGGACGTCCTCGTCGGGCCCGGGGACGACGCCGCGGTGCTGCGCGTGCGCAAGGGGCACGTGGTGGTCTCGACCGACGTGATGGTCGAGGGCCGGCACTTCCGGCGCGACTGGGCCGAGGCGCTCGACGTCGGGCACCGGGCCGCCGCGCAGAACCTGTCCGACATCAACGCGATGGGCGGGCGCGCGCAGTGGCTGACGGTCGGACTGGCCACGCCGGCCGACCTGCCGGCGCAGTGGGCGCTCGACTTCACCCGCGGCTTCGCCGAGGAGTGCGCCGCCGTCGGTGCCGGGCTCGTCGGCGGGGACATCAGCCGCGCCGACCAGCTGATGATCTCGGTGACCGTCCTCGGCGCGTGCACCGTCTCGCCCGTGCTGCGCTCCGGCGCCGCGGCGGGCGACGTCCTCGCGCTCTGCGGGCGCCAGGGCTGGGCCGCCGGCGGGCTCGCGGTGCTGGGCCGGGGCTTCCGGTCACCCCGCGTGCTGGTCGAGGCCTACCGCCGCCCCGAGCCGCCGTACGACGCCGGGCCGGTCGCCGCCGAGGCGGGCGCGACCGCGATGATCGACATCTCCGACGGCCTGCTCGCCGAGGCCCGGCACCTGGCCGAGGGCTCGGGCGTGACGATCGACGTCGAGACCGCCTCCTTCGAGGTCCCCGAGCCGCTGGTCGCGGTGGGTCAGGCGCTCGGCGCGGACCCGATGCAGTTCATCCTGGGCGGGGGCGAGGACCACTCGCTGCTCGCCACCTTCCCGGCCGGCACCGCGCTGCCCGAGGGCTGGACCCGGATCGGCTCGGTCGGCGCCCGCGGGGACCTGCCGGTCACCGTCGACGGCGGGGCGTACGACGGCCCCACCGGCTGGACCCACTTCTGACCCTCCGGCGCGCGCGCCCAAAACGCCGAAGGCCGCCACCCGCGAGGGTGGCGGCCTCCGAACGAGGACTCAGCGAGTCGCGAAGGTCAGCGGGTGACCTTGCCGGCCTTGATGCAGCCGGTGCAGACGTTGAGGCGCTTCGGGGTGCCGTTGACCACCGCGCGCACGCGCTGGATGTTCGGGTCGAAGCGGCGCTTGGTGATCTTGCGCGACCACGGCCGGTTGTTGCCGAACGTCGGCTTCTTGTCGCAGATGTCGCACACGGCGGCCATGGTTGTCACTCCTGAGAGATTGCTCGTACTAAGTCGTGTCGCGCCCGTGCGCAGCAGGCGCTTCGGGCAACCGGAAGAGAATAGCCGACCGCGACGCGTCGGCCGAAATCGGCGAAGCCCGCGGGCCCTGCCCTAAGGTGACCTCGATGGATGAGGGGACGGCGCGCGAGGGGAGCCGGGAGACCGGCCCGGGGCGGAGCGGGATCGCACTGGCGTCCGTGGTCCGCTTCGTCGACATCGCGGTCGACGCGCTCGCCGAGGCGCGCGAGGAGGTCGACGCGCTCAACGTCTACCCCGTGCCCGACGGCGACACCGGCACCAACATGTACCTCACCGTCGTCGCCGCGCGCGACGCCATCCGGGTCGCGCTGGACGAGGACGCCGCGCCGCTGCCCGCGCTCGCCCGCGGCGCCCTGCTGGGCGCGCGCGGCAACTCCGGGGTGATCCTCAGCGAGATGCTCGGCGCCGCGGCCCGCCGGATCGCCGGGGCCACGCCCGAGGAGCGCAACGCGACCGTGATGGCCGACGCGCTGCGCGAGGCGTCCGTCGCGAGCTATGCCGCGGTGGGGGAGCCCGTCGAGGGCACCATGCTCACCGTCCTGCGGGCCGCCGCCGACGCCGGTACGGCGGCCGCGGCCCTGCCCGGCGCCCGCAGCGCCGACGTCCTCACCGAGGCGGCGGCCGCCGCTCGCGAGGCGCTCGGCCACACCCCCGAGCAGCTCGACGTCCTCGCCCAGGCGGGGGTCGTCGACGCCGGCGGGCGCGGGGTCTCGGTGATCCTCGACGCCGCCGAGACCGTGCTGACCGGGCGCCGCCCGATCCCGGTCACCGCGCCGCTCGGCAGCCACGTCATCCCGGTGCCGCACCTGGAGCCGGCCGCCGACGAGCTCAGCGCCGACGGCCCGGCGTACGAGGTGATGTACCTCCTCGACGCCGCCGACGACGCCGCTCCGGGTCTGCGCAGCCGCCTCGGCGAGCTGGGCGACTCGGTCGTGGTGGTCGGCCGCGAGGGCCTGTGGAACGTCCACGTGCACACCGACGACGTCGGCGCCGCGATCGAGGCCGGTCTCGGCATCGGCCGCCCGCACCGGATCCGGGTCACCCACTTCGCCGAGCAGATCGCGGCCAAGGCCGCGGCCGCCGAGGCGCCCGCTCCCGCGCTGCCCACGCTGACCGGACGCCGCGTCGTCGCGGTCGCGGCCGGGCCCGGGCTGGCCGAGCTGTTCGAGGAGGCCGGCGCGGTCGCCGTCCGCGGCGGCCCCGGCCGGCGGCCCTCGACCGGAGAGCTGCTCGCGGCGATCACGGCCTGCGGGGCCAAGGAGGTCGTCATCCTCCCCAACGACGAGCCGAGCGTGCGTGCCGCGCTGGCGGCCGCGTCGACCGCCGAGGCCGACCACGGCACCCGGGGGCTGCGGGTCGCGGTGATCCCGACCCACACCCAGGTGCAGGGCCTGGCCGCGGTCGCGGTGCACGAGCCGGGACGCACGTTCGACCAGGACGTCACCGAGATGACGGCGACCGCCCGCCACGTGCGCCACGGCGCGGTCACGATCGCGGCCCGCCAGGCGATGACGATGGCCGGCCCGTGCGAGCCCGGCGACGCGCTCGGCGTCATCGCGGGCGACTTCGCGGTGGTCGGCGAGGAGCTCGGCGGGGTCGCGCTCGTCGTCCTCGACCGGCTGCTGGCCGCGGGCGGCGAGCTGGTCACGCTCGTCAGCGGCGAGGACGCCGGCGACCTGGCCGACCGGGCGACCGCCTGGGTGGAGGAGTTCCACCCCCATGTCGACGTCGTGGTGTACGACGGTGGGCAGGAGCGGTACCCGCTCCTCATGTCCGTCGAATGAGGTTCTAGGTGGCTATCGACTTCGCATCGTCCGTGACCGCGGTCCTGGGGGCGACCACGCCTGCCAAGCGCAAGCGGTTCGCCGAGGGGCTCGGCATCGAGACCGTCGGCGACCTGATGAGGCACTTCCCGCGGCGCTACCTCGAGACCGGCTCGTTGACCCGGATCGACAACCTGCGTGTGGGTCAGCTGCTGTGCGTGGTCGGCGAGATCGACCAGTGCGAGATCAAGACCTACAACGACCGCCGCACCGGCCGTCCGGCGTACCGGGTCGAGGCGGTGCTGCGCACCGGCGGCCCGCGGCTCAAGATGACGTTCTTCGCCAAGAACCAGGGCACCGCCGGCTGGCACGCGCGCCGCGTCGCCCAGGGCAACCGCGGGGTCTTCCTCGGCAAGGCCGACCGGTTCCGCGACCAGTGGCAGCTGGTCAACCCGGCGATGACGATCTTCGGCATGGGCGACGAGGCCGAGGGCGAGGGGAGCGGTGTCGAGGACGTCTTGGACTTCGGCCCGCTGTTCCCGATCTACCCGCTCACCAAGGGCGTCGAGACCTGGGACATCACCCGCGCGGTGACCTTCGCCCGCAAGGTCATCGAGCCGGTCGCCGAGCTGCTGCCCGACCCCGTCCGCGACGAGTACGACGTCCTCGGCATCCAGGACGCCTACGACTGGGTCCACCAGCCCGAGGACCGCGACCAGGTCGAGCGCGCCCACCACCGGTTCCGGTTCGAGGAGGCGCTGGTCACCCAGCTCGTCCTCGGCCGCCGCCGCCGCGCCCGCCAGGCCGAGGGCGCGACCGCCCGCACCGGCGGGGACGGCGCCCTGCTGCGCGCGTTCGACGAGCGGCTGCCGTTCCAGCTCACCGCCGGCCAGGTCGAGGTCGGCGCCCAGGTCGAGGCCGACCTGGCCCAGCCGCACCCGATGAACCGCCTGCTCCAGGGCGAGGTCGGCTCCGGAAAGACCCTCGTCGCGCTGCGCGCGATGCTCCGCGTCGTCGACTCCGGCGGCCAGGCCGCGCTGCTCGCGCCGACCGAGGTGCTCGCCCAGCAGCACTACCGCTCGATCGTCGCCATGCTCGGCGACCTCGCCGACGGCGGCACGATCTTCGGCTCTGGCGAGGGCACCCGCGTCGAGCTGCTCACCGGCTCGATGAACAAGACCCAGCGCACCGGCCCGCTCTCGCGGATCGCCTCCGGCGAGGCCGGGATCGTCATCGGCACCCACGCGCTGCTCCAGGACCAGGTCATGTTCGCCGACCTCGGCTTCGTGGTCGTCGACGAGCAGCACCGCTTCGGCGTCGAGCAGCGCGCCGCGCTCACCGACAAGGCCGCCGCCCCGCCGCACCTGCTGGTGATGACGGCGACGCCCATCCCGCGGACCGTCGCGATGACCGTCTTCGGCGACCTGGAGACCTCGACCCTGAGCGAGCTGCCGGCCGGACGCGCGCCGATCCAGTCCAACGTCGTCCCGCTGGCCGAGCAGCCGACCTGGTTCGGCCGGGTGTGGGAGCGGGTGCGCGAGGAGGTCGGCAAGGGCCACCAGGTCTACGTCGTGTGCCCCCGCATCTCCGGCGACGAGGCCGAGGCCGGCCAGGTCGACGCGGTCGACCTGCCCGACCCGGACGACGGCGAGGTCGAGGTCGCCCCCAAGCCGCCCGCCGCCGCGGTCGAGGAGGTCGTCTCCCGGCTCGCCGAGGGCCCCCTGGCCGGACTGCGGATCGGCCGCCTCCACGGCCGGCTGCCCGCCGACGAGAAGGACGCCGTGATGCGCTCCTTCGCCGCCGGCGACATCGACGTGCTCGTCTCGACGACCGTGATCGAGGTCGGCGTCGACGTCGCCAACGCGACCGGCATGGTGATCCTCGACGCCGACCGGTTCGGCGTCTCCCAGCTCCACCAGCTCCGCGGCCGGGTCGGCCGGGGCGGGCTGCCCGGGCTGTGCCTCCTGGTCACCCACACCGACGCCGGATCGCCCGCCCGGGAGCGGCTCGAGGCGGTCGCCTCGACCACCGACGGCTTCGTGCTCAGCCGGATCGACCTGGAGATGCGCCGCGAGGGCGACGTCCTCGGCGCCGCCCAGGCCGGCGGCCGGACCAGCCTGGAGAACCTCCGCGTGCTGCGCGACGAGGACACCATCGTCGCCGCCCGCCAGGCCGCCGAGGGGCTCCTCGACGCCGACACGGACCTGGGCCAGGCGCCGGGCCTCGGTGCGGCCGTGCGCGACCTGGAGCGCTCCGTCCAGGCCGACTTCGTGGACAAGTCGTGACCCGGATCATCGCCGGAGCGGCCGGCGGCCGCCGGCTCCAGACCCCCAAGGGCGACCAGACCCGGCCCACCAGCGACCGGGTCCGCGAGGCGCTGTTCTCCGCCGTCGAGGCGTGGGCGGGGTCGCTCCAGGGCCTGCGCGTCCTCGACCTGTACGCCGGCTCCGGCGCGCTCGGGCTCGAGGCCTGGTCGCGCGGCGCCGCCGCCGTCACGCTCGTCGAGTCCGACCGCCGTACCGCGGACCTGGTGCGGGCCAACGCCCGCTCGATCGGCTGCGACGCCGCCCAGGTCCTGGCCCGCCCGGTCGCCGCGGTGCTCGCCGAGCCGCCGGCGGGGGAGCCCTACGACCTCGTGGTCGCCGACCCGCCGTACCCGCTGACGGACGAGGCGGTCGCCGCCGACCTCGCCGCCCTGGCCGCCCACGGCTGGCTCGCGCCCGACGCGCTCGTCATCGTCGAGCGCTCCCGGCGCAGCCCGGCGCCGCTGTGGCCCAGCGCCCTGGTGCCGCTCGCGGGCAAGCGCGGCCAGCGCAAGTACGGCGAGACCACCCTCTGGTTTGCCGGGGTGAGCGCGTCTCCGGCGTAGGTGGGTCAGCAAGCTGCCGGTGCCCCGCCTCCCGCCGCGCTGCCACCCGCTGGCTCGCCGAGCACCCGTCAGCCACTAGCCTCGCCCCATGACCCGCGCGGTGTGCCCCGGCTCCTTCGACCCGGTCACCTACGGCCACCTGGACATCTTCCGGAGGGCCTCGGCCCTCTTCGACGAGCTGGTCGTCGCGACCGGCACCAACATGTCCAAGTCGCGCCTGTTCGAGCCCGACGAGCGCCTGGAGATGCTCCGCGAGGCGTGCGCCGACCTGCCGAACGTGACCGTGATGGGCTTCACCGGCCTGATCGTCGACTTCTGCAAGGACATCGACGCCCACGCGATCGTCAAGGGCCTGCGCGGCGGCAACGACTACGAGTACGAGCTGCCGATGGCCCAGATGAACGCCCACCTGACCGGGGTCGAGACGGTCTTCGTCCCGACCACCGCCAGCCTGGGCTACGTCTCCTCCAGCCTGGTCAAGGAGGTCGCCTCGCTCGGCGGCGACATCTCGGCGTTCGTGCCTCCGGCGGTGCTCGCCCGGCTCACCGAGAAGCTCGCTGAACGGCAGTGAACGACGGGGCGGACGACCCCTGAATTGGCCCTGTCCCACCCGCCCCTCTAACATTGAACCGATCTGTTGTGCCCGGACCTGGAAGTGAACCCCTGAAGCATCTGGACCCGAGAGCGCCGCTCGTGCTCGACACCCGCGAGCTCGGACGCCGCCCGGGGTCCCAGCGACAGGTGTCACGGTCAGTGCCGGCACCAGCAGATCTGGGCATCGAAGTCCTCTCCGTCCCCGAGGGCGCGCCGGTCGAGCTCGACCTGCGCCTGGAGGCGGTCATGGAAGGCGTGCTCGTCACCGGGTCGGCGAAGGCCGGCCTGGAGGGTGAGTGCGTGCGGTGCCTGGAGCCGATCCGCGACGAGATCGCGGTGACGTTCCAGGAGCTGTTCGTCTACGACGACATCCGTGACGCCGAGGGAGCCGAGGAGGACGACGAGGTCAGCATGCTCCAGGACGACCTGCTCGACCTGGAGACCGTGCTGCGGGACGCGGTGGTGCTCGCACTGCCGTTCCAGCCGCTGTGCCAGGACGACTGTCCCGGGTTGTGCCCCGAGTGTGGGGCCCGGCTCGCGGACGAGCCGGACCACACGCACGAGGCTGCGATCGACCCGCGTTGGGCGGAGCTGACCAAGCTCGAGCAAGACCCCACGGACTGAAGAGGCGCTCGACCCCGAGCGCACCCGAACCAAGGAGAAGACAGTGGCTGTTCCGAAGCGGAAGATGTCGCGCAGCAACACGCGGCACCGTCGCTCGCAGTGGAAGGCTGTCGCCCCGTCGCTGGTGACCTGCGCCAACCCGGCCTGCGGCGCCAAGCACCTCCCGCACCGCGCTTGCGGCACCTGCGGTCAGTACGGCGCGCGCGCCGAGCGTCGCCAGGTTCTCTGAGCGACCGACCGGACGACGTCAGGTACACCAGCATCACCGCGTACGACGAGCTGCGTCGAGCGCTCGGGGATCCCTCGCTGACCCCCGAGCTGCTCGACCTCGCGCTGACGCACCGCTCCTACGCCTACGAGAACGGTGGTCTTCCGACCAACGAGAGGCTGGAGTTCCTCGGTGACTCGGTGCTCGGCGTCGTGGTCACCGAGACGCTGTACCTGACCCACCCGGACCTGTCCGAGGGTCGCCTCGCCAAGCTGCGCGCCGCGGTCGTCAACGCCCGCGCGCTGGCCGGCGTGGCCCGCGAGATCGGGCTGGGCGCCCACATCAAGCTGGGCCGCGGCGAGGAGGCGACCGGCGGGCGCGACAAGGCGTCCATCCTCTCCGACACGGTCGAGGCCGTGATCGGGGCGATCCACCTCACCGGCGGCATCGAGGTCTCCTCGGTCGTCGTGCACCGGCTGTTCGACCCGCTCATCGAGGCGGCCTCGGCGCTCGGCGCCGGCCTGGACTGGAAGACCTCGCTCCAGGAGCTCGCCGCCGACCAGACGCTCGGCGTGCCCGAGTACGTCATCGAGGACGACGGCCCGGACCACATGAAGACGTTCACCGCCCAGGTGCGCGTGGGCGACAAGCTCTACGGCAACGGCGTGGGCCGCTCCAAGAAGGAAGCCGAGCAGGGCGCCGCCCAGACCGCCTTCGGCGAGATCGCGGCCGCGCTCGGCCTCGACACCAACGGCCGCCCGGTCGGCTCCGGCAGCTGAGCAGGGCGTCGTGCCCGAGCTCCCCGAGGTCGAGGTCGTCCGAGCCGGCCTCGAACGTCACGTCACCGGCGCCACCATCGCCGCGGTCGACGTCCTCCACGAACGTCCCGTGCGCCGCCACCCCGGCGGTCCGCTCGGCTTCGCCGCGGCCCTGACCGGACGCCGTATCGACGGCGCGCGGCGCCGCGGCAAGTACCTCTGGCTGCCGCTCGACAACGGCGACGCGATCCTCGGCCACCTCGGGATGAGCGGCCAGATGCTCGTCCAGGAGCCGGCCGCCCCCGTCGAGCGCCACCTGCGCGTGCGGTTCGTCCTCGACGGCGCCGCCGAGGGGCGCGAGCTGCGCTTCGTGGACCAGCGGATGTTCGGCGGGCTGTCGGTCTCGGTCGACGGTGCCGAGCTGCCCCACGAGATCGCCCACATCGCGCGCGACCCGCTCGACCCGGAGTTCGACGACGACGCCTTCGTCGCCCGGCTCCGCAAGCGCACCTCCGGGGTCAAGCGGCTGCTGCTCGACCAGGGTCTGATCTCCGGCGTCGGCAACATCTACGCCGACGAGGCGCTCTGGCGCACGAGCCTGCACGGCGAGCGGCCCGGCGACCGGCTCACCCGCGCCCAGGCGCTCGCGCTGCTCGGCAACGCCCGCGACGTGATGAACGAGGCGCTCGCCCAGGGCGGGACGTCGTTCGACGCGCTCTACGTCAACGTCAACGGTGAGTCCGGCTACTTCGACCGCTCGCTGCACGCCTACGGGCGCGAGGACGAGCCGTGCGACCGGTGCGGTACGACGATCCGCCGGATCGCGTTCATGAACCGCTCGTCGTACTTCTGCCCGTCGTGCCAGCCGGCCCCGCGCCGGCGCCGGGGCTAGCCCCAGGGCGTCTGCTCCGCGCCCGGGGTGGGCTCGGGGGACGGCTCCGGCTCCTGCGGGCCGCTGCCCAGCCGGAGCACGACCCAGCGCTCGGCGCCCAGGTGGGCCGCCGTCCGCGCCAGCCGGACCCGCACCTTGACCTGCCCGCGGAACCGCGCCAGGTCGTAGGTCGCGCCGCCCTGCTCGTCGAGGCGCACCGTGCCGACCCGCAGGATCCGCCCACCCGGGCCGCGCCGGGCCAGCCAGACCTCGTCGCCGGCCTGCCCGCCGGTGACGTGGACCGTGAGCAGGCTGCCCGCCGTGCTCGTCGTGAGCGCCGGCCGGACCGCGACCCGCCGCTGCTCGCTCTGGAGCACCGTCGCCTCGCCCAGCCCGTCGACGACGGTCGTCTCGAGGCGCAGGTCGGTGCTCGCGGTGACCGGCTCGGTCGCGATCGAGACCCACCCGTCGGCGTCGGTGACCCCGCCGCCCACCTGGCTCCACTCGCCGCCCGCCGGCCGCTGCCAGAGCACGACCTCCTGGGAGGTGATCGGCATCAGCGCCGCGTCGCGCACCCGCGCGGTGATGGTGGTGCTGGCGCCGGCATCGACGGTCCGCGCGGTCAGCGAGACCCGGACCACGGCCGGCCCGGTCGGCGCCTCGTGCCGCCGGATGTCGGCGTGGCCGCGTTGCCGCGGGCGGCCCTCCCGGCCCGCGTCGGCGCCCGGGCGGGGGTCGGTGGGGGAGTGCGTCCGCGGGGAGCCGGTCGTGCGGCCGTCCCGCGGGTCGCCGTCGGGGCCCGCCGACGGGGGCTGCTGCGCGTCCGGCGTACGGGCCGGGGGGACGCCGAGACCGCCGAGCGCGTCGTGCGCGAACGCCTGGACCCGGTCGGGCAGCGCCTGGTTGTAGGCCGCCGCGGCGACCCCTCCGGTCAGCGCCAGCGCGGCGACCAGCGCGGTGCCGCCCGCGCCGATCCGGCCGACGACCCGGCCGGGGCCGCGGCGGCGTCGTCCGGGGTGGTGGTCGCGGAACGCGGCGAGCACCTGCTCCTCGCCGGCCAGCTCGGCCGCCGTACCGGGGGCGCGGAGGGCTCGCACGAGCGGGCTGTCCGCCAGCTCGCCGAGGTCGTGGTCGTCGTAGGTCATCGTGTTCCGTCCGCCGTCGGGGCGCCGTGGGCGCCGGCGAGCTTCTTGAGGGCCCGGTGGACCGCGACCGCCACCGTGCCGGGCTTCTTGCCGACGATCGTGGCCACCTCGGCGACCGACAACCCGGCCACCACCCGCAGCATCACCATCTCGGCCTGGACCGTCGGCAGCGTCGCCACCAGCCGTACCGCGGCCTCGGTGTCGGCCCGCTCCAGGGCTGCGGCCTCCGCGCTCGGCGCCGTACTGATGTCGATCACCTCGGCCGTCGGCACGCTCGGCCGCGCCGCCTGCGCCCGCGCCGCATCGATCGCCCGGTGCCGTGCGAGCGTGAACACCCACGCCCGGAACTCCGCCGCCCCACCCGAGAACCGCCCCAGGTCGCGCACGACGTGCAGCCAGGTCTCGGCCGCGATGTCCTCGGCGTACTCCCGGTCGCGGACCTTCAGGTAGCGCAGCAACGGCGGCTGCAGCAGCCGCCACACCTCCCCGAACGCCGCCTCGTCCCCCTCCAGGGCACGCGCCAGCGACCCACCGAGCGGGTCGGCGGGACCGTGACGCTCCGACGCGGTCAGGGTGCCTCCTCGCTCGGTGGTCAGGCGGGTCGACGATCCTGACACAACCAGGACAGCGGATCGCGGCGCGAAGTCATTACATCCGGCCGAGCCGGTAATGGATGCGGTGCCCCGGCCGCTGTCGGGGTCATGAACACGGACTCCCAGGACTCGGGCACCCACACCATCCCCTGCTGCTTCCGGCGCATCGCCGCCGGCGCCGGGCTCGCGCTCGGTATCGCTTCGCTCGCCGTCGGGCTGGGCGGGCCGTCCAGTGCTTCGGCTCCGCTGACCTGTCTCGGCGAGAGCGTCACGATCACCGGGTCCGACGGGTCGGACACCCTCGTCGGCACCCCGGGCAACGACGTGGTGCTGCTGGGAGGGGGCGACGATGTCTTCCACGGGCTCGGCGGCAACGACCTCATCTGCGGTGGCACCGGGGACGACGTGATCGTGGGTGGCGACGGCCACGACGTGATCGACGGCGAAGCCGGCGCCGACCGGATCGACGCCGGTGACGGCAACGACTGGGTGCGGACCTTCGAGGGCGACGACCTTGTCACGACGGGGGCTGGGCGCGACAGGGTCTACGTCAGGTCACCCGGCGCCCGGATCGACACGGGCGCCGGCAACGACTACGTCAGCGCGGAGTACCTCACCACCACCTTGGTCCTGGGGGAGGGGGACGACAGCGTGCGCCTGGTCCGGACCTCGGGCAAGGTCCGTGGTGGCCCGGGCAACGACACCTTCACCGTCTCGGAACGCATGAAGGGCGGACCGCCCGGGCTCAACACGTCCACGACCTCCACGATCCAGGGCGGCACCGGCACCGACTACCTCCGGATGCACACGGCAGGGGCGCGTGTCGACCTCGCCGCCCAGCGGGCGCGCTGGGCAGACGGGCGGATCGCCCTCGCCAGCATCGAGCGGGTCAGGGGCAGCGTCCGGGCCGACGTCATCCTGGGCGGGCCCGGGGCCGACGCGCTCGACGGCAACGGGGGAGCGGACGTGATCCAGGGACGTGGCGGCAACGACCGGATCGTGGGCGGCCTGGGCTACGACATCGCCGACGGCGGCCCCGGCCGCGACCGCTGCTCGGCCGAGCAGAAGCGGTCCTGCTGAGCCTCCGGGGGACGGTCGAGCGGGGCCGTCCCCCGGAGGTTTGACCCTGGCGAGCCGAAGTGGGACTCTTGTAGACGGCCCCCCTCGGGCTGACACCCTGTCGAACCGGAAGGCTCACTTCATGGCCAAGGCGCTGATCGGTCACCTGAACAGCGACCTCCGCGACCCCCGTCTCGCCGTCGAGAATGCTCGTCTGCGCAACCGGGTCGCCGAGCTGGAGTCCCTCGTCCTTCGCCTCTCGGAGGAGAACGACAAGTTGATGTCGGCCCGCGCGGCCGAGATCCTGACCGGCGACGCGCAGGAGATGCAGCCGGCCTGACCCCGGACTCCGACGACGAGCTCCCGTCGTCGCCCAGGTGCACCACACCACGGACCACCCTCGCCGTACGGCGCCGGGTGGTCCGACTGGTTTTCCGGCCCCGGCAATTGATTGGCGCCGGGGCCGGGTGCGGGCATAGCGTCTCGACCTTGTGGGCCGGGTGATCGAAGCAGTCGCGCCGGCCCGGCTCGGCCCGGGCTTCCGGCACCTCATGGCGTCGGCCTGGGTGAGCAACCTGGGCGACGGGATCGCGCTGGCCGCCGGGCCGCTGCTGGTGGCCTCCCAGACGCGCTCGCCGGCGCTGGTGTCGATGGCGATGCTGCTCGTCGGGCTGCCCTGGCTGCTGTTCGGGCTGCTCGCCGGGGCGGTCGCCGACCGGGTCGACCGGTTGCGGATGGTGGTCGTCGCGAACCTGCTGCGGTCGGTGGTCCTCGCGGTGCTCTGCGTGACGATCGTGACCGGGGTCGTGAACATCGCGCTGGTGCTGGGCGCGATGTTCCTGCTGGGGACCGCGGAGGTGTTCGCCGACACGGCGTACCGGACCTTCCTGCCGATGCTGGTCGACAAGGCGGACCTCGGTATCGCCAACGCGCGGCTGCAGGCGGGGTTCATCACGCTCAACCAGTTCGCGGGGGCGCCGCTGGGTGCGGCGTTGTTCGCGGTCGGGATGGCGGTGCCGTTCGGGGCCCAGATCCTGTGCGGGCTGCTGGGGGTCGTGCTGGCGACCCGGATCGCGCTGCCGCCGGGGCCGGTGCGCGGCGAGGTCGACACCCACGTGCTGCGCGACATCGGCGAGGGGCTGCGCTGGCTGATGGGCAATGCGCCGGTCCGCACGCTGGCGCTGGTCATCGTCACGTTCAACATCACCTGGGCGGCGGCGTGGTCGATCCTGGTGCTGTACTCGCTCGACGTCCTCCACATGGGCCCGATCGGCTACGGCCTGCTCACCAGCGCCGCGGCGGCGGGCGGCCTGGTCGGCACCTTCCTGTACGGCTGGCTGGAGCGGCACGTCCCGCTGGCCACGCTGATGCGCGCTTGCCTGAGCCTCGAGGTGGTCATGCACCTCGGCTTCGCGGTGACCCGGGTGCCCTGGGTCGCGGTGCTCATCATGTTCGGGTTCGGGGTCTACGCGTTCGCGTGGGGGACGCTCTCGCAGGCGGTACGCCAGCGCGCGGTCCCGATGGATTTCCAGGGCCGGGTGGGCTCGGTCTACAGCGTCTCGATCTTCGGCGGCACCGTGATCGGCAGCGGGCTGGGCGGGCTGATCGCGCAGCACGGGGGAGTGCTGGCGCCGTTCTGGTTCGCGTTCGTGGGCTCGGGGGTGACGCTCGCGCTCGTGTGGCGCCAGCTGGGGCACATCGCGCACGCCGACGACGGCGTCCCCGGGGTGCAGCGATCCGTCGGCCCCGCGGGGTAGCCTGAGACCCGCCGAGCTTCCCCCGCGTCGGACCCGACCTGACCGACCCCGAAGGGAGCCTGCGTGTATCTGAAGAGCCTGACCCTCAAGGGGTTCAAGTCCTTCGCGTCCGCGACCACCCTCCAGCTCGAGCCCGGCATCACGTGCATCGTCGGCCCCAACGGCTCCGGCAAGTCCAATGTCGTCGACGCCCTCGCATGGGTGATGGGCGAGGCGAGCGCCAAGAGCCTGCGCGGCGGCAAGATGGACGACGTCATCTTCGCCGGTACGTCGGGCCGCCCGCCGCTGGGCCGGGCCGAGGTCGTGCTGACCATCGACAACACCGACGGCGCGCTGCCGATCGAGTACTCCGAGGTCACGATCAGCCGGACCATGTTCCGCACCGGCGGCTCCGAGTACGCCATCAACGGCACCACGTGCCGGCTGCTCGACGTCCAGGAGCTCCTCAGCGACTCCGGCATCGGCCGCGAGATGCACGTCATCGTCGGCCAGGGCCAGCTCGACCAGATCCTGCACGCGACGCCGGAGGACCGGCGCGGGTTCATCGAGGAGGCCGCCGGCGTCCTCAAGCACCGCAAGCGCAAGGAGAAGGCGCTCCGCAAGCTCGACTCCACCGAGGGCAACCTCAACCGGCTCAACGACCTGCTCAGCGAGATCCGGCGCCAGCTCAAGCCGCTGGGCCGGCAGGCCGAGGTGGCCCGCCGGGCGGCGACGGTCCAGGCGGACGTCCGCGACGCCAAGGCCCGGCTGCTGGCCGACGACCTGGTGACCGCGCGGACGTCGCTGGAGCAGGAGCTCGCCGACGAGAGCGTGCTGCTCCAGCGCCGCGAGGAGGTCGAGACCGCGATCGCGACCGCGCGCGAGCAGGAGACCGCGCTCGAGGCCGCGCTGCGCGAGGACCTCCCGGCGCTGTCCGCCGCCCAGGAGACGCTGTCCTCCCTCCAGGCGCTGCGCGAGCGCTTCCGCGGCACCCAGAGCCTGGCCGCCGAGCGGGTCCGCAACGCCGCCGGCGTCGCCGAGGCCGAGGTCGAGACCGGCCGCGATCCCGACGAGCTCGACGCCGAGGCCGCCCGCTTGGCCGCCCACGAGGCCGAGATCACCGCGCTCGTCACCGACCAGCAGGCCGCGCTCGAGGCCGCCGTCGCGGCCCGGCGCGAGTCCGAGGACGCCGCCGCCGCCGAGGAGCGCCGGGTCGCCGGCCTGCTCCGGGCCGCCGCCGACCGGCGCGAGGGCCTGGCCCGGCTCCACGGCCAGGTCAACACGCTGCGCTCGCGAGCCACCGCCGCCGAGGAGGAGATCGGCCGCCTCGAGTCGGCCCGTACCGACGCGATCGCGCGCGCCGAGCGCTCCCAGCGCGACTTCACCGCCCTCGAGACCCAGGTCGCCGGCCTCGACGCCGGTGAGGAGGGCCTCGACGCCGAGCACGAGGCGGCCGTCGCCTCCTTCGACGACCTCGAGGACCGCCTCGCCAAGGTCCGCGAGGAGGCCCAGCAGGCCGACCGCGACAAGGCCGGCCTCAGCGCCCGCAAGGAGGCGCTCGAGCTCGGCCTCGCCCGCAAGGACGGCGCCGGCGCCCTCCTGGCCGCCAGCGACGAGATCTCCGGCCTGCTCGGTTCGGTGGCCGCGCTGGTCACCGTCCGCTCGGGGTACGAGGGCGCCGTGGCCGCCGCCCTGGGCGCGGCCGCCGACGCGGTCGCCGTCACCGACGCCGACACCGCCGTCGCCGCGATCCACCACCTCAAGGCCGACGACCTCGGCCGCGCCGGGCTGCTGCTCGGCGGGTTCGGCGGTGCCGACGCCGAGACGCCCGCGTCCTGGCCGGCGCTGCCCCCCGGGACGGCGTACGCCGCGACGGTGGTCGACTGCCCCGCCCCGGTCCGCCCGGCCCTCAACCGCCTGCTGCGCAAGGTCGCCGTCGTCGACGACCTCCCCGCCGCACGCGCGCTCGTCGCCGACCTGGCCGACGTCGTCGCGGTGACCCGCGACGGCGACCTGTTCGGCGCCCACTTCGCCTCCGGTGGCTCCCACGCGACCCAGAGCCTGATCGAGATCCAGGCCGCCGTCGACGAGGCCACCGAGTCGCTCGCCGAGGCCGTCGCCGCCGCCGAGCGCCTCTCCTTCGACCTGGCCCGGATCGAGAACGAGCGGGCCGAGGCCAAGCAGCGCGTCGACGTCGCGCTCGCCCGCCTCCACGAGTCCGACGCCACCCTCGCCGCCGTCGCCGAGGAGCTCGGCCAGCACGGCTCGCTCGCCCGCGCCGCCCGCGCCGAGGCCGAGCGGATGACCGAGGCGATCGCCCAGGCCGAGACCTCCCGCGAGCAGGCCCTGGTCGGCCTCGCCGAGCTGGAGCAGCGCCTCGCGAGCGCCGAGCAGGACACCGACGAGGAGCCCGACACCACCGAGCAGGAGCGGCTGGTCGAGGCCACCCGCAACGCCCGGCAGTCCGAGATGGAGGCCCGGCTCGCGCTGCGCACCTCCGAGGAGCGCGGCCGCGCCCTGCACGGCCGGGTCGAGGGCATGCGCAAGGCCGCCGAGGCCGAGCGGGTCTCCCGCGCCCGCGCCGCCGAGCGCCGCGAGCGGCTGCTCACCGAGGGCCGGGCCGGCCAGGCGGTCGCCACCGCGGTCACCTTCGTGCTGGCGCGCCTGGAGTCGTCGATCGACGAGGCCACCGGACGCCGTACGGCAGTCGAGGACTCGCGCCGCGGCCGCGAGCACGAGCTCATGGGCGTGCGCCAGGCGCTGCGCGACCTCGGCAAGGAGCACGGCGAGCTGATCAGCTCGGTGCACCGCGACGAGATGGCCCGCGCCCAGCAGCGGATGCGGATCGAGCAGATCGAGACCAAGGCGCTCGAGGAGCTCGGCCTCGAGCCCGACGGCCTCGTCGCCGACTACGGCCCCGACCAGCCGGTCCCGGTGCTCGAGCCCGCGGTCGCCGTCCAGGCCGACGCGGACGCCGGTGCCGGCGACGGCCCAGGTGACGCCGACGAGGCGGATGACGTACCGCGCACCGTGCCCTACGTCCGCGACGAGCAGGTCAAGCGCCTCAAGTCCGCCGAGAAGGCGCTCTCGATGCTCGGCAAGGTCAACCCGCTGGCGCTCGAGGAGTTCTCCGCGATGGAGGAGCGCCACCAGTTCCTCTCCGAGCAGCTCGAGGACCTGCGCCAGACCCGCAAGGACCTCCTCGACATCGTCAAGGACGTCGACGTCCGCGTCGAGGCCGTCTTCACCGAGGCCTACGCCGACGTGACCAAGGCCTTCGACCAGACCTTCGCCCGGCTCTTCCCCGGTGGCGAGGGCCGCCTGGTCCTCACCGACCCGGCCAACATGCTCACCACCGGCATCGAGGTCGAGGCCCGCCCGCCCGGCAAGAAGGTCAAGCGCCTCTCGCTGCTCTCCGGCGGCGAGCGCTCGCTGGTCGCGGTCGCCTTCCTGGTCGCGCTGTTCAAGGCCCGCCCCTCGCCGTTCTACATCCTCGACGAGGTCGAGGCCGCGCTCGACGACACCAACCTGGGCCGGCTCCTGGAGATCTACGAGGAGCTGCGCGAGAACTCCCAGCTCCTCGTCATCACCCACCAGAAGCGCACCATGGAGGTCGGCGACGCCCTCTACGGCGTCACCATGCGGGGCGACGGCGTGTCCGCGGTGATCAGCCAGCGGTTGCGGGACGAGTCCGCGTGACGCAGGCCGTCCGGGTCCGGAGCAGCCCAGGCGCCTACGGGTTGCACGGTGCCTTCGGGCTCGCCTTCCTCCTGATGGCCTGGTCCGTCGACTACCCGCTGATCGGCTACGCACCGGGCGCGCTCCTGCTGCTGCGGTCGCACTGGATGTGGCGGTGGCCGTACGTCGAGGTGCACCGCGACGAGGTGCTGGTCCGTGACGGCTACCTCCTGCCGCGGGCCCGCCGGGTGCCGATCGGGCCCGGTGATCGCCTCGAGCTCGACGGCACCACCCTGCAGATCCAGCCGGGCGGCCGTGAGGTCGTCCGCCTGCGTGCGCTCGACGGGATCCTCGCGGCCGACCGGGAGGCCCTGCGTCGCGCCCTGACCGACGACAACAGGAGTCTCACCCCGTGACGACCGCTCCCGACCGCACCCGCCCCGACCGCTCCGCCTACCGCGCCTGGCGTACGGCGACGACCCGCTGGTCCGACGACGACGTCTACGGCCACCTCAACAACGCCCGCTACTTCGACCTCATCGACACCGCCGTCAACGCCCACCTGCACGACGCCACCGGCACCGACATCCGGCGGCTGCCCGCGATCGGCGTGGTGGCCGAGGTGTCGTGCCGCTACTTCGCCGAGATGGGCTACCCGCGCCCGATCGAGATGGGCCTGGCCGTCGAGCGGCTGGGGACCTCCTCGGTCGTCTACCGGATCGGGCTGTTCCAGGGCGACCCCGAGGGCGAGGGTGCGCTGGCGTGCGCCGAGGGCCGCTTCGTCCACGTGTACGTCGACGACACCGACCCCGCGCGCCGCCCGACCCCGGTGCCGGACCTCATCCGCGAGGCGCTCGCGCCGCTCGTGGTGTGACCTCGGCCTCTCCGGCGCCGCCCGCGGGCGAGCCGGGGCCGAGCGGTGTGGACCGCCGAGGCAGGATGGGGACGGACGGAGATCCCTACTCGGAGGAGTCGAAGTGCTGTTCGTCGTACTGGCGGTCCTGGTCAGCCTCGCGGTCGCGGGCGCCGTGGTCCTCTACGTCGCCTACCCCCACCGGGGCGAGCAGGTGCCGGGCGTGCCGTGGCTGGGTGATGCGATGGCCAAGGCGGCCGACGCCGCGCCTGTCATCGAGGACGAGGAGCGCGACGTCCTGCGGCTGAGGTAGGGCGTGCCTCTCGGGCCCGCGCCTGCTGCGCGGTGCCGGGGACTCGATCTGGCGGCGTTCTCGCCGACTCGACCCACCCTCGGCCCCGCCTGCGGCCCGCCTTCGCGACTCGGCCTTGCCAGATCGGCCGCCGACACCGCTCGCGACGGCGCGGACCCGAGCGCCACGCCCTAGCCCAGCCACCAGCCGATTCTGGCGCCCGGGCGCGCGCGTGATGGGATACCCCCATGCAGGAATGGGTCTACCTCGTCATCGGTATCGCCGTGGTCGGCGTCCTCGCGATCGCCGGCTTCGTCGGCACGCGCGTACGGCGTACCGGGCGGCTGCCCGAGGACACCTCGACCGACGTCATCACCACCCCGGTCGAGACGCCCCCGGCGTCCACCGAGGCACCGGCGGCCGAGGCCCCGGTCGAGGCGGAGCCGGAGCCCGAGCCGGCCGCCCCGGCGGTCGAGACGCCGGAGAAGCCGGCCTCCCGCCTGGTCCGGCTGCGCCAGCGCCTGGCCGGCTCCAACGCGCTGGGCCGGGGTCTGCTCGGTCTGCTGAGCCGTGACCAGCTCGACGAGGACACCTGGGAGGCGATGGAGGACCTGCTCCTCGCCGCCGACATCGGCGTCGCGCCCACCCAGGAGCTCGTCGAGCGCCTCCGTACCCGCCTGCGCGTCGAGGGCGGCTCGACCCCCGACGCCCGCACCGTGCTCCGCGAGGAGCTCATCAACCTGGTCGACCCGGCCATGGACCGTGCGCTCAAGGTCAGTGGCGAGGGCGACCAGCCCGGCGTCGTCCTGGTCGTCGGCGTCAACGGCACCGGCAAGACCACCACCGTCGGCAAGCTCGCCCGGATCCTCGTCGCCGACGAGCGCACCGCCCTCCTCGCCGCCGCCGACACCTTCCGCGCCGCCGCCACCGAGCAGCTCGCCACGTGGGGCGACCGGGTCGGCGTCGAGGTCGTCCGCGGCCCCGAGGGCGGCGACCCGGCCAGCGTCGCCTTCGACGCGGTCAAGCAGGGCATGGACCGCGGCGTCGACACCGTGGTCGTCGACACCGCCGGCCGCCTGCAGAACAAGCAGGGCCTCATGGACGAGCTCGGCAAGGTCAAGCGCGTCATCGAGAAGCAGGCCCCGGTCACCGAGGTGCTGCTCGTCCTCGACGCGACCACCGGCCAGAACGGCCTGATCCAGGCCAAGGTCTTCTCCGAGGTCGTCGACGTCACCGGCATCGTGCTGACCAAGCTCGACGGCTCGGCCAAGGGCGGCATCGTGGTCGCCGTCCAGCGCCAGCTCGGCGTACCGGTCAAGCTGGTCGGGCTGGGCGAGGGCCCCGACGACCTCGCGCCGTTCGACGCGGCCGCGTTCGTCGACGCGCTGCTGGGCTGAGGCCGATCCCGGCGGCGGCGCTCGCCGCCGCCGTCACCGGACCGTAACGACCCGGCCGCACTCGTTACGACCCCGAAACAAGCGGCCGCCCGCCCCGAAACCTCCCCGGCCGAGGGTCGGGGCATGGAAAACGGCTACTACACCTGGATGCTGGTGTCGGCCTCGCTCGTCCTGTTGATGACCGCCCCTGGCCTGGCGCTCTTCTACGGCGGCATGAGCCGGACCAAGTCAGTCCTCAACATGATGATGATGTCGTTCAGCGCCCTCGGGGTCGTCGGCATCGTCTACGCCCTCTGGGGCTGGTCGATGTCGTACAGCACGACGTTCCTCACCGCGGACGGCGCGGCCGGCAAGGAGATCGGCAAGCTCTTCTCCAACCCGTTCACGCAGTTCGGCCTGGAGAAGACCGACCCCGCCAACTACGTCTTCGTCGCCTTCCAGCTGACCTTCGCGGTGATCACAGCGGCGCTCATCAGCGGTGCGGTCGCGGACCGGATGAAGTTCTCGGCGTGGCTGGTCTTCCTGCCGATCTGGGTGACGCTGTCGTACTTCCCGCTGGCCCACATGGTGTGGGGCGGGGGCTTCCTCAGTGGGGTGAAGGGCGGTCTGGCCGACCTGCTCTTCTCCGGTGAGGACGGCGCGGCGGTCGCGCCGATCGACTACGCGGGCGGCACCGTGGTGCACATCAACGCCGGTGTCGCGGGTCTGGTGCTCGCGCTGATGCTGGGCAAGCGGATCGGGTTCGGCAAGGAGCCGATGAAGCCGCACAACCTGACGCTGACGATGATCGGCGCCGGTCTGCTCTGGTTCGGGTGGTTCGGGTTCAACGTGGGCTCGATCGTCAACCTCGACGACTACACGACCGAGACCGGCCTGGTCTGGCTCAACACGACGCTCGCCACCTGTGCGGCGATGATCGGCTGGCTCGCGATCGAGAAGCTCCGCGACGGGCACGCCACCTCGCTCGGTGCGGCCTCGGGTGTCGTCGCGGGTCTGGTCGCGATCACCCCGGCGTGCGGCAACCTCGTGCCCTGGAGCGCGATGGTGCTCGGCCTGGTCGCCGGCGGCCTGTGCGCCCTGGCGGTCGGCCTCAAGTACAAGCTCGGGTACGACGACTCGCTCGACGTCGTCGGCGTCCACCTGGTCGGCGGTCTGGTCGGGACGATCGGCGTCGGCTTCCTGGCCTCCAACAGCGGCGGACTCCTCACCGGCGGCGGTCCGAAGCAGCTGGTCGTGCAGGTCGTGGTCGCACTGTTCGCGATGGTCTGGTCGGCGATCGCCACGCTCGTGGTCGCGCTGCTGGTCAAGGCGGTCATCGGGCTCCGGCTCGACGACGAGTCCGAGGTCGAGGGCATCGACTACGCCGAGCACGGCGAGGCGGCGTACGACTTCGGCACGGGGGGCGGCGCCCGTCGTACCTCGTCGATCCTGGGCACGGCCTCGCCGGCGTCCGCACCCGCGCCCACCGCATCGGAGGTCAACGCATGAAGCTCGTCACCGCGGTCATCAAGCCGCACAAGTGGGAGGACGTCCGCGAGGCGCTGGAGGCGTTCGGCGTCGCGGGGATGACCGTCAGCGAGGTCTCCGGCTACGGCCGGCAGAAGGGTCACACGGAGGTCTACCGGGGCGCGGAGTACGACATCGCGCTGGTGCCGAAGATCCGGATCGAGATCGTCGTCGACGGGAGCGACGCCGCGGACGTGGTGGAGATCATCGCCAAGACCGCGCACACGGGCCGGATCGGCGACGGCAAGGTCTGGGTGAGCCCGGTCGACACGGTCGTCCGGGTACGGACTGGGGACAAGGACACCGCCGCGCTGTGAGGCCCACGAGGCCGGGGTCCGCCGTCGGCGGACCCCGGCTTCACCCATGTGTAACGCTCTCGGGAAGACCTGTTACACCCGCGAAACAAAGCGCCCGCACAGTGGGCGGATGCCCGATCTGCTCCTCGCCTCCGCCCCGGCGACCGCCGCCGGCGACACCGCCTGGCTGCTCGCCGCCGCGGCGCTGGTGCTGCTCATGGCGCCGGGTCTCGCCTTCTTCTACGGCGGGATGGTCCGCTCCAAGAGCGTGCTCAACATGATGATGATGGTCTTCGGGGCGCTCGCCGTGGTGATGGTGGTGTGGGTGCTCGTCGGCTACTCCCTCGCCTTCGGCGACGACCTCGGCGGCGGTCTGCTGGGGGACCCGACCCAGTACCTCGGCTTCCGGGACATGCTGGCTCCGGATCCCGACGCGGCGTACCCGATCACGATCTTCGCCGCCTTCCAGGGCCTGTTCGCGGTGATCACGGTCGGCCTCATCGCCGGCGCGATCGCCGACCGGACCCGGTTCGGTACCTGGCTGCTGTTCGCCGGGCTGTGGACGGTGCTGGTCTACGCGCCGGTCGCGCACTGGATCTTCGGCGGCGGCTGGATGCAGGAGCGCCTGGGCGCCCTCGACTTCGCCGGCGGTACGGCGGTCGAGATCAACTCCGGAGCCGCCGGTCTCGCCGCTGCGCTCGTGCTCGGCCGCCGGGTCGGCTTCGGCCGGGACCCGATGAAGCCGCACAACCTGACCCTCGTCATGGTCGGTGCGGGTCTGCTGTGGTTCGGCTGGTTCGGGTTCAACGCCGGCTCTGCGCTGGCCGCCGACAACACCGCGGCGATCGTCTTCGTCAACACGCTGCTGGCCGGGTGCACGGGCCTGCTGGCCTGGCTCGGGGTCGAGCGCTTCCGCGACGGCCACGCGACGTCGTTCGGCGCCGCCTCGGGTGTCGTTGCCGGTCTGGTCGCGATCACCCCGTCGTGCGGCGCGGTGACGCCCATCGGCGCGATGCTCGTCGGCGTCGCGGCTGGTGCGATCTGCGCGCTGGCGGTCGGCCTCAAGTACACCTTCCGGTACGACGACTCGCTCGACGTCGTCGGCGTCCACCTGGTCGGCGGTCTGGTCGGCACGATCCTCATCGGCCTGCTCGCCTCGACCTCGGTGACTGGCGTCGACGGCCTGTTCTACGGCGGCGGCACCGGCCAGCTGGGCCGCCAGCTCGTGGCGGCCGGGGCCACGCTGGTGTTCTCGTTCGCGATGACCGCGCTGCTCGTGTGGGTGCTGGAGAAGACGGTCGGCTTCCGGGTCGACCCGGAGCACGAGGTGGCCGGCGTCGACCTGGCCATCCACGCCGAGACGGCGTACGACCTGCACACGACCGGTGGTGCTCGCCCCCATTTCGGTCCCGGGACTGGCACGCTGCACCCATGAAGCTGATCAGCGCGGTGGTCAAGCCGCACAAGTGGGAGGACGTCCGCCAGGCGCTGGAGGTCGTCGGCGTCACCGGGATGACCGTCAGCGAGGTGAGCGGCTACGGCCGGCAGAAGGGCCACACCGAGGTCTACCGCGGCGCCGAGTACGACATCGCGATGGTGCCCAAGGTGCGCATCGAGATCGTCGCCGACGACGCCGACGTCGACCGGATCGTCGAGACCATCACCACCGCCGCCCAGACCGGGCGCGTGGGCGACGGCAAGATCTGGGTGACCCCGGTCGAGTCCGTGGTCCGGGTCCGTACCGGCGACACCGGACCGGCCGCGGTCTAGCCCGCCCCAGGACCTGGATGACCGCCGCCGACCGCGCCGCCCGTACCGAGGCCGCCGACCTCCTCGCCCGCAGCGCGTACGACGGCGCGGGTGGTGCCGACGCCGGGACCGCCCTCGTCGCGGTGGGCGGCTACGGCCGGGGCGAGCTGGCGCCGTACTCGGACCTGGACCTGGTGCTCGTCGCCGACGAGGGACTGCCCGAGGACCAGTGGCGCGAGCTCGCCGGTCAGGTCTGGTACCCGCTGTGGGACTCGGGGCACCAGATCGACCACTCGGTGCGCACGCTGCCCGAGATGCTGGCCGCGGCCGAGGGGGACGTCCGGGTCGCCTCGGGGCTGCTCGACGTGCGCCACGTCGCGGGCGACCACAGCCTCGCGCTGCGCCTGCGCACGACCGTCCTGGCCCACTGGCGGCGCCAGGCCCGGGAGCGGCTGCCCGAGCTGCACGAGCTGGTCCGCAGCCGGCACCGGCTCGTCGGCGAGCTCGCGCACCTCTCGCTGCCGGACCTCAAGGAGGCCGAGGGCGGCCTGCGTGACGCGACGGTGCTCAAGAGCCTGACCGCGACCTGGCTGGTCGACGTACCGGCGGCGGACCTGGAGCGGTGCCGCCAGCAGCTCCTCGACGTCCGCGACCTGCTGCACGCCGCGGCGGGCCGGGCCACCGACCGGATCGCGCCCGAGCACTGGGCGCCGCTCGCCGAGGGGCTCGCACTGCCGGACGAGGCGTCGGCTCAGCGCTACGTGCGTGAGCTGGGACGCCGAGTCACCCACCTGTCGCGGCTGGCCTGGCGGCGTACCGACGACGCGCTGCGCCGGACGTCGGCCGCGCGACCCCGGCGGCCCGAGCTGACCCGGCTCGCGCCCGGCGTCGCGCTGTCCCAGGGCGAGGTCGTGCTCGACCGCGGCGCCCAGCCCGAGCGCGACCCCGTGCTCCTGCTGCGGGCGGCGGCCGAGGCCGCGGTGCGCGACGTCGTGCTCGCCCCGCCGACCGCGGCCCGCCTGGTCCGCGACTGCCCGCCGCTGCCCGAGCCGTGGCCCGACGAGGCCCGTCGCCAGCTGGTCCGCCTGCTCGCGGCCGGCCCCGGGCTGCTCGCCGTGTGGGAGACGCTCGACGAGACCGGTGCGCTCGACCGGATCCTGCCCGAGTGGGAGCGGATCCGGCTGCTCCCGCACGCCTCGGTCATCCACCGCTTCACCGTCGACCGGCACGTCGTCGAGACCTGCGTCGAGGCGGCGGCGCTGATCCGCGACGTCTCGCGCCCCGACGTGCTCGTCGTCGCGGCGCTGCTGCACGACATCGGCAAGGGCGGGCTGACCGAGCACAGCGTGGCCGGCGCCCCGATCGCCCGGGCGATCGCGGTGCGGATGGGCTTCGGTCCCGACGAGGCCGAGCTGATCGCGCGGCTCGTGCGCTGGCACCTGCTGCTCGCCGACGTCGCGACCACCCGCGACCCCGACGACCCGGCCACCGTCGAGGCCCTCACCGAGCACATCGACACCCCCGAGGCGCTCGCCCTGCTCACCGCGCTGACCGAGGCTGACGCCAAGGCCGCCTCGCCCAAGGCCTGGTCGTCGTGGCGGGCCGGGCTCGTGCTCGACCTGGCCCGGCGGGCCCGGGCGGTGCTGGAGCGGGGGAGCGCGCCGCCCGCCTTCGGCGACGAGGAGGTCCCGGTCCCGGCCGAGGTCGCCGACGGCGAGGTCGCGATCAGCGTCGAACCGGTCGCCGACGGCTCCCGGGTGACCGTGGTGGCGCTCGACCGGGTGGGCCTGCTCGCCGACGTGGCCGCGCTGTTCGCGCTGCGCCGGGTCGGGATCCGCGCCGCGCGGCTGTGGGCGCAGGGGGAGCACGCCGTCTCGGTCTGGGACGTCGACGCCGACCACCTCGACGTCGGTGCGCTGCGCGACCAGCTCGACGCGATCGTCGCGCGCCGGGTCGACCCGGCCGAGCGGCTCGCGCCCCGGCGCTCGCCCGGGGACCTCGACCCGGCGGTCGTCGTACGGCCGGAGGCGAGCGACCACGCGACCGTCATCGAGGTACGGGCGGCCGACCGGCTCGGCGTCGTGCACCAGGTCAGCGCGGCGCTCGCAGCGCTCGACATGACCGTGCGCTCGGCGCACATCTCCACGCTCGGACCGCAGGCGGTCGACGTGTTCTACGTGCAGGAGGCGGCGGCCGGCGGGCTCTCGGACACCCGGGCGGCCGAGGCCGCGCACGCCGTACGCCGGGCGCTCAGAGGCCCTTCTTGACCCTCACGACGCCCTTGGCCAGGTCGACGCGGACCGGCCGGTCGTCATCGTCGGGGTTGGGCGTGACCGCGCCCTGGTTGTCGTGCGACTTCAGGTCCCGGTCGGCCCGGGCACGTGCGGGGTCGAAGACGTCGATGAAGTTGCCCATGCCGTCGGCCACGCCGCTGCCGGTCGGGCCGCCGCTGCGCAGCGTCCGGTGGCCCGCGAGGATGACGAGCACGAGCAGCAGGACGCCCGCTCCGGCGAAGACGGCGACGGTCATGCGGGGGAGTCTACGTCCCTCAACTAGAGTGGAGCCCGGCCGTTTTCCGTCTCCCTGAGGACTCGCTCTTGTTCGCCACATTGTCCGACCGCCTCACCGCGACCTTCAAGAACCTCCGCGGCAAGGGACGGCTCTCCGAGGCCGACATCGACGCGACCGCGCGCGAGATCCGCATCGCGCTCCTCGAGGCCGACGTCGCGCTGCCCGTCGTCAAGGAATTCGTCGCCGCGATCAAGGAGCGCGCCCGCGGCGAAGAGGTCAGCGGTGCGCTGAACCCCGCCCAGCAGGTCGTCAAGATCGTCAACGACGAGCTCGTCGCGATCCTCGGCGGCGAGACCCGCCGGCTGCGCTACGCCAAGTCCGGCCCGACCGTCATCATGCTCGCCGGCCTCCAGGGCGCGGGCAAGACGACCCTCGCGGCCAAGCTCGCGCTGTGGCTCAAGGAGCAGGGCAAGACCCCGATGCTCGTGGCCTGCGACCTGCAGCGGCCCAACGCCGTCCAGCAGCTCCAGGTCAACGGCGACAAGGTCGGCGTCCCGGTCTTCGCGCCCGAGCCGGGCAACGGCGTCGGCGACCCGGTCTCCGTCGCGAAGGCCTCGATCGAGGAGGCCAAGCGCAAGCTGCACGACGTCGTCATCGTCGACACCGCGGGTCGCCTGGGCGTCGACGCCGAGATGATGGCCCAGGCGGCCGGCATCCGCGACGCCGTCCAGCCCGACGAGGTGCTCTTCGTCGTCGACGCGATGATCGGCCAGGACGCGCTCGTCACCGCGCAGGCCTTCCTCGACGGCGTCGGGTACGACGGCGTCGTCCTGACCAAGCTCGACGGCGATGCCCGCGGTGGTGCCGCCCTCTCCATCCGCCAGGTCACCGGCCGCCCGGTCATGTTCGCCTCCTCCGGCGAGAAGATGACCGACTTCGACGTCTTCCACCCCGACCGGATGGCCTCGCGCATCCTGGACATGGGCGACGTCCTCACCCTGATCGAGCAGGCCGAGAAGGCCTTCGACCAGGAAGAGGCGATGAAGGCGGCCGAGAAGCTCTCCGGCGGCGACTTCACGCTCGACGACTTCCTCTCGCAGATGCAGCAGCTGAAGAAGCTCGGCTCGATGCAGAAGATCCTCGGGATGCTGCCCGGCATGGGCCAGATCCGCGAGCAGCTCGAGAACTTCGACGAGCGCGAGATCGACCGGGTCGAGGCGGTCATCCGCTCGATGACCCCCGCCGAGCGCGCCAACCCCAAGATCATCGACGGCTCGCGCCGCGCCCGGATCGCCAAGGGCTCGGGCCGCAACGTCTCCGACGTCAACCAGCTCGTCGACCGCTTCTTCGAGGCGCGCAAGATGATGATGCAGATGGCCAAGGGCGGCGGCATGCCCGGGATGCCCGGCATGCCGGGGATGCCCGGCATGGGCGGCCCCGGCGGCGGCAAGCGCGTCAGCGCCAAGCAGAAGGCCAAGCAGACCAAGGGCAAGGGCGCCCGCCGCTCCGGCAACCCGGCCAAGGCCGCCCAGGACGCCGCGGCCGCGAAGGCCAAGGCCGCCGAGGCCAAGCCGAACCCGTTCGGCATCGGCCAGGACATCGACTACGAGGCGGCCGCTCAGAACCTCGAGCTGCCCAAGGACTTCTCCAAGTTCCTCAAGTGAGCACGCTCATCGTCGACGGCGCCAACGTCGTCGGTGCGCGCCCGGACGGTTGGTGGAAGGACCGCGCGGGCGCGGCAGCCCGCCTGCACGAGCAGCTGCTCGTCGAGGACGTCGGCTACGACATCGTCGTCCTCGTGCTGGAGGGACAGGCCAAGGGCGGCGTCCGGGCCGGACGTGACGCCCACGTCCGTACCGTCCACGCCCCCAAGGACGGCGACGCGACGATCGTCGCCGAGGCGGCCAAGGCTGCCGAGAAGGGCGGCCGGGTCGTGGTCGTGACCGCCGACCGGGCGCTCGACGCCCGGGTGCACGGTGTCGGCGCGACCACGGTGTCACCGACCTGGCTGCTCTCCGCGCTGGGGCGATAGCGTCGGGCGCGTGAGTGCGCTGCGGTTCTCCGGTCCGGTCCTGCCCGACGGCGACGTCCGGGAGGTGTACGTCGTCGACGGCCACGTCACCTACGAGCGGCCCGCTGGCGCCGAGCTCGCCGGCGAGGGCTGGATCGTCCCCGGCCTGGTCGACGCCCACAACCACCTCGGGCTCGAGGACGGGGGAGCGGTCTCCGACGACGAGATCGAGCGGACCGCGATCGCCGACCGCGACAACGGCGTCCTGCTCACCCGCGACTGCGGCTCCCCGGCCGACACCCGCTGGGTCCAGGACCGCGAGGACCTGCCCCGCCTGATCCGCTGCGGACGGCACGTCGCCCGTACCCGCCGCTACCTGCGCAACTACGCCCACGAGGTCGAGCCCGACGCCCTGCCCGACATCCTCGGCGAGCAGGCCCGCGAGGGCGACGGCTGGGTCAAGCTCGTCGGCGACTGGATCTCGCGCGACGACGGCGACCTCACCCCCTCCTTCCCGGCCGACGCGGTCGCGGCGGCCATCGGCGTCGCCCACGCCGAGGGCGCCAAGGTGACCGCCCACTGCTTCGGCGCCGACTCGCTCGGCCCCCTCCTCGACGCCGGCATCGACTGCATCGAGCACGGCACCGGCCTGACCGAGGCCCACCTCGCCCAGATGGTCGCCCGGGGGGTGGCGCTCGTGCCGACGGTGCTGCAGACCAGCAAGTTCCCGGAGTTCGTCTCGGCCGCGCGCGACAAGTTCCCGGCGTACAGCACGACGATGGAGTCGCTCTATGCCACCCGGCGCGAGGTCCTCATGAGCGCCTACGACGCCGGCGTCGCGATGTACGTCGGCAGCGACGGCGGCGGCTCCTCGCGCCACGGCGTCCTGCACGAGGAGATCCTCGCGATGGCCGCGATGGGCCTGCCCAACGACTACGTCCTCGGCGCCGCCTCCTGGCGCGGCCGCGCCTGGCTCGGCTGGAACCCGGGCCTGGACGAGGGCGACCCGGCCGACTTCGTCGTCTACCCCCGCAACCCGGTCGAGGACCTGTCGGTGCTCGCCGAGCCGTCCCGGGTGGTGCTGCGCGGCAAGGTCGTCGCCTGATTTCAGCCTCGGCGCACCCCCGTGGCAGACTTGATCCTTGAGTTCTGCGCCGTCCGGTCCCTCTCAACCGGTCGGTGCGGCGCCCATCGAGTCCGGGCCCCGGTGTTTCCCCACCTGGTCGCCCGCGCCTCACCCACCACGAAATCTCAAGGAGACACCACAAACGTGGCCG
Organism: Pimelobacter sp. 30-1; assembly: GCF_018831735.1. Lineage (NCBI taxonomy): Bacteria > Bacillati > Actinomycetota > Actinomycetes > Propionibacteriales > Nocardioidaceae > Pimelobacter > Pimelobacter sp. 30-1. Next base: position 65,896 of record NZ_NHTS01000016.1, on the reverse strand, counting down.
TCAAGATCCGTCTGAAGCGCCTGGGCAAGGTCCGGGTCCCGCAGTACCGCATCGTCATCGTCGACTCGCGCAAGAAGCGCGACGGCGCGGTGATCGAGGAGATCGGCAAGTACCACCCCAAGGAGGACCCGTCGTACATCGACGTCGTCTCCGAGCGGGCGCAGTACTGGCTGGGCGTCGGCGCGCAGCCGTCCGAGGCCGTCGAGGCGATCCTCAAGATCACCGGTGACTGGCAGAAGTTCAAGGGCATCGACGGCGCTGAGGGCACCCTCAAGGTCAAGGAGCCCAAGCGCGACAAGCTCGAGATCTTCAACGAGGCCCTCAAGGAGGCCGCCAACGAGCCCAAGGGCGCGGCGGTGACCAAGAAGGCCGACAAGAAGGCCGAGAAGGTGGAGAAGGCCGAGGAGAAGCCCGCCGAGGCTGCTGCCGAGACCCCCGCCGAGGAGCCGGCCGCCGAGGCCGAGGCTCCCGCCGAGGAGGCCTGAGCCGATGCTCGCTGACGCGCTGGAGCACCTCGTCCGCGGAGTGGTCGACCACCCCGACGACGTGGTCGTGCGCGACAAGCAGCTGCGGCGCGGGTCCGTGCTCGAGGTCCGGGTGCACCCCGACGACCTCGGCAAGGTGATCGGTCGGGGCGGCCGTACGGCCACCGCCTTCCGCACCGTGGTCTCCGCGATCGCCGGCAACAGCGGCACCCGGATCGACTTCGTCGACACCGACCGCCGCTGAGCTGATTCGTCGAGCAGCCCCGCACCGATGTGCGGGGCTGCTCGCATTTCCGGGACAATGGTGCTCGTGGAGAGCATCGAGGTCGTCGTCGGCCGGATCGGCAAGCCGCACGGCATCCGTGGCGAGGTGACGGTCGACGTCCGCAGCGACGAGCCCGAGCGCCGGTACGCCGACGGCGCGGTGCTCCAGGCCGAGGCCCCCCGCGGCTCGGCGTTCGCGGCGCGCACGCTCACCGTGAGCCGGACCCGCTGGCACCAGGGCGTGCTGCTCGCGACCTTCGCCGAGCTCGGCGACCGCAACGCGGCCGAGGCGGCGCGCGGTGTGGTGCTGCGGGCCGCCGTGCCGGCGGACGAGACGCCGGAGGACCCCGACGAGTTCTACGACCACCAGCTGATCGGCCTCGCGGTCTACGACGTCGAGGGCACCCACCTCGGCGAGGTCGCCGGGCTGACCCACGGCGCCCAGGACCTGCTGCGGGTCAAGACCCTCGACCGGCGCGAGGCGCTGGTCCCGTTCGTCAGCGCGCTGGTCCCCGAGGTCGACGTGGCCGGCGGCCGGGTCGTCGTCGCCGACCGCCCGGGCCTGGTCACGCCCTTCCCCGACGAGGCGGACGACGCGGACGGGGCCGAGGCGTGAGGCTCGACTACCTCACGATCTTCCCGGACTTCTTCGCGCCGCTCGAGCTCTCGCTGCCCGGCAAGGCCGCGGCGAGCGGACTGCTCGAGCTCGGCGTCCACGACCTGCGCGGCTGGACCCACGACCGGCACCGCACCGTCGACGACACCCCCTACGGCGGTGGCGCCGGCATGGTGATGAAGCCGGAGCCGTGGGGCGAGGCCCTCGCCGCGGTGGTCCGCCCGGGCAGCACGGTCGTGTTCACCACCCCGTCCGGTGAGCGCTTCGACCAGCGCCTCGCCGAGGAGCTGTCCACCCGTGAGCACCTGGTCTTCGCCTGCGGTCGCTACGAGGGCATCGACCAGCGGGTGATCGACCACGCCCGCGAGATCGCCGAGGTCCGCGAGATCAGCCTGGGCGACTACGTCCTCAACGGCGGCGAGGTGGCGGCGCTCGCGGTGACCGAGGCCGTCGTCCGCCTGCTGCCGGGGTTCATGGGCAACGCCGCCTCGCTGGTCGAGGAGTCCCACGCCGCCGAGTCCGGCGGGCTGCTGGAGTACCCCGTCTACACCAAGCCCCGCACCTGGCAGGGCCGCGACGTCCCCGACGTCCTGCTCAGCGGTGACCACGGCGCGATCGCCCGCTGGCGCCACGCCGAGGCCGTACGCCGCACGGCCGAGCGCCGTCCCGACCTCCTCACGCCGTCCGTCCTCGACGACGGCACCCCGATCGTCCGCGCGGTCCCCGGCGACGCCGGCGAGCTGCTCACCCTGCAGCGCGCCTGCTGGGTCCAGGAGGCGATCGCCAACGACATGCTCGACATCCCCGCGCTGCACGAGTCGCTCGACGACGTCCGGGCCTGGCTGGGGGAGTGGGACACCTATGTCGTACGACGCGCCGGGCGCCTGGTCGCCGCCGTCCGCGGACGCCTCGAGGGCGAGGCCGGCGACCGCTGGGACATCGGCCGGATCATGGTCGCCCCCGACCTCCAGGGCTCCGGGCTCGGCCGGGTGCTGCTGGAGCACATCCAGGCGGTCGCGCCGGCCGCGGCGACGTCGTACGTGCTGTTCACGGGGGCGGCCAGCGCCCGCAACCAGCGGATGTACAAGAAGGCCGGCTTCCGGCTGCGCGGGGACCTGCCCTCGCCCCCGGGTGCCGTGGTGCTCACCAAGCGTCGGGAGCGCTGATTTCCGCGCCCCCGGGCTGCTGTGGGAGGATCGTCAGTCGGTGACGCGGACGCTTCTGCCACAGGGGAACCGCCGACCGTGTCGCCTCGATCCGTTTCCACCCACTGTTCCGCGGCTGACCTGTGCGCATTCGCGAGGAGAATCATGAGCAACCCCAGCCCCGCCGTGGTGACCGAGCTCGGCAACGCCGTCAAGCGCGACGACGTCCCCGCCTTCCGCGCCGGTGACACCGTCAAGGTCCACGTCAAGGTCATCGAGGGCAGCCGGTCCCGCGTCCAGGTCTTCCAGGGCGTCGTGATCCGGGTCCACGGTTCCGGCATCGGCCGTACCTTCACCGTCCGCAAGGTCTCCTTCGGCGTCGGTGTCGAGCGGACCTTCCCGCTCCACTCGCCGATCTTCGAGTCCATCGAGGTCGTCACCCGCGGTGACGTGCGTCGCGCCAAGCTCTACTACCTGCGCAACCTGCGCGGCAAGGCCGCCAAGATCAAGGAGCGCCGGGAGGCCTGAGCCTCTCCCGCCCTGCCGAAGGCCCGACCTGGACTCCAGGTCGGGCCTTCGTCGTTCCTGCTGGGGCCGCCTCCTAGACTCGCACCTTGTGACGAACGACGAGACGCCGCCGGAACCCGCCGACCAGGCGCCGGCCGCTGCGGAGGACGACGCGGCAGACGACGCGGCCCCCGCGAAGCGGGAGCGCAAGCACCTCCCGGTCTGGCAGGAGAGCATCCTGCTGCTCGTCGTGGCCCTCGGTCTGGCGATCGTGATCAAGGCGCTGTTCGTCCAGGCGTTCTACATCCCGTCGGAGTCGATGGAGCCGGGTCTGGTCAAGAACGACCGGATCCTCGTGCAGAAGGTCTCCTACTGGTTCGGCGGCTCCCCCCAGCGCGGGGACGTCGTGGTCTTCGAGGACCCGGGCCAGTGGCTCGGCCCCTCCGACGAGCAGGGCCCCACCGGCATCGCCAACCTGCTCTCCAAGGTCGGGCTGTACCCGACCGGCGGCCACCTGGTGAAGCGCGTCATCGGCACCGAGGGCGACGTCATCGAGTGCTGCGACAAGCAGGGCCGGATCAAGATCAACGGCAAGCCGCTCGACGAGCCCTACCTCAACAAGGACCCGGGTGAGTGCCACGCGGCGCTCTTCGACGACTGGTCGATCACCAAGGACTCCGCCCTGTCGGGTCCGTGCGACTGGATCATCGGCCCGATCCCCAAGGGCAAGCTGCTCGTGCTCGGCGACAACCGTGCCCACTCGGCCGACTCCCGGGCCCACCTGTGCTCGCCGGACGACGATCCGTGCACCCAGAGTCCCTGGGTCGACAAGAGCCTGGTCGTCGGCAAGGTCTTCACCCTGATCTGGCCGCGCGACCGCTGGCGCTGGATCACCCGCCCCGACACCTTCGACGCCATCCCGGACAGCCCGCCGGCCGACCTGGTCAAGAAGGCCGAGAAGGCCGACGCGGTCCCCGGGACCTAGGAGGAGCGGAGGGCATGTCCACCCTGCCCAAGGGCGCGACGGTACGGCGCGACGCCGGCCTCTACGGCTACGAGCGGGCGCTGCGCCGGCACGGCTTCGAGCCCGTCGCCGGCGTCGACGAGGCCGGCCGCGGTGCCTGCGCCGGGCCCCTGGTGGCCGGCGCGGCGATCCTGCCCGCCGGCAAGGCCGGGATCGTGCCGGGCCTGGCCGACTCCAAGCTCCTCACCGCCGCGGCCCGCGAGCGCTGCTACGACCAGATCGTGCGGCGCGCGCTGGCCTGGTCCGTGGTGGTGATCCCGCACGACGAGTGCGACCGGCTCGGGATGCACGTCGCCAACGTCGAGGCGCTGCGCCGTGCGGTCGCCAAGCTGGCCCTGCCCGCGTCATACGTGCTGACGGACGGGTTCCCCGTCGACGGCCTGGGCGTGCCCGGCCTCGCGGTCTGGAAGGGCGACCGGGTCGCGGCCTGCGTCGCCGCGGCGTCGGTGCTCGCCAAGGTCACCCGCGACCGGATGATGGTCGAGCTCGACGAGCAGTGGCCGGCGTACGACTTCAAGACCCACAAGGGCTACATCACCGCCACCCACACCGCCGCCCTCGAGGAGCACGGACCCTCGCCGGTGCACCGGATGCGGTTCGTCAACGTACGACGCGCGGCGGGACTGGAGCCGCTGCCGGGTGACGAGGGCTAGGGTTGGTCCCGTGAGTGCCGAGGAGCTCGAGAAGTACGAGACCGAGCAGGAGCTGAACCTCTACCGGGAGTACCGGGACGTCGTCGGCATCTTCAAGTACGTGGTCGAGACCGACCGCCGCTTCTACCTCTGCAACACCGTCGACGTGAAGGCCCGCTCCGAGGGCGGCGACGTGTTCTTCGAGGTCACCATCACCGACGCCTGGGTGTGGGACATGTACCGCCCCGCGCGCTTCGCCAAGAACGTCAAGGTGCTGACCTTCAAGGACGTCAACGTCGAGGAGCTCGCCACCTCCGACCTGGAGCTCCCCAAGTCCTAGGACGGGCGCCGGGACCTACGTCCTGAGTTCGGCGCACACCGCTCCGTTCCGGCCTCCCGCGGCCGACACTGTCCCTGACAGGTGCTCGGGGGGCGAGCGCCTGCGTCGTGGCAGGCAGCGGGGGAGGCGCCATGCGACGTATGGACGAACGCGGCGCCGTCATGCTGCTCACGACGCTGCTGATGTCGGTCATGCTCGTCAGCTCCGCGTTCGCGGTCGACCTGGGGCTCCAGCGCGTCGCGCGCTCGGACGTGCAGGCGCTGGCCGACGTGGTCGCGCTCGACCTCGCGCGCAGCATCGACGGCCGCACCGTCGAGCAGCTGCGCCCGGTGCTCGACGCGCAGCTGCCGCTGAGCCGGCAGCGCAACCAGACCGTCCTCGGCCGCGACGTGCCCGAGCTGACCTACCGGCTGGGCGTGATCGACAGCACCGGCGCCTTCGAGGAGCGCACGACCGGCGTACCGAGCGCCGTGCAGGTCGCCGCGCGCACGGACGTCGACTTCGCGTTCGCCGCGGTGCTGGGCACCGACCACGGCTCGGCCCGCCGCCAGGCCGTCGCGGCGAGCTCGTCCACCGCGTGCTTCCGACTGGGCACGTTCGTCGCCGCCGTCCGGTCGGGGGACAGCACGGTCCTGGCTCCACTCAACGACCTGCTGGGCGTGAACCTCGACCTGGTCAGCTACCGCGCGCTCGCCGACGCCGACGTACGGCTCTCGCAGCTCACGGCGGTCAGCAGCATCGGCAGTCCCGAGCACCTGCTGACCGGCAGCATCGCGTACGCCGACCTGCTCCGCGCGACGGCCGAGGCGCTGACCCGCGAGGGCGGCGGTACCAACGCGGTCGCCGTCCAGGCGCTCAACAAGCTCGCCTCGTCGAGCACCGCCGCGACGGTCGGGATGATCAACCTCGCGAACGTCCTGCACGTCGCGCCGACCGACCGGGCGGCGCTCGAGGTGGCGCTCAGCGTGCTCGACATCGTCGGCTCGGCCCGGCTCGCGAACGGCAGGTACTTCCTCGGCGTGCCCAACATCCAGGCCCAGGTGCCCGGCGTGGGCTTCCAGTTCACCGGCGGGATCTCGCTCGTCTCCGCCGCCGAGCTGGCCTGCGGGATGCCGAACACGACGCAGGCGACCGCCCGCACGGCGCAGCTCGACGGCGCCGTCGGCATCGCCTTCACCAACCTGCCCAGCCTCAACGTCGCGGGGATCGGCACGCTCCAGACGGCCAAGGGCACGGGCTCGATCGCCGTCGTGGCGGGGGACGGGACGGGCGCTCTCGTCGCGCCGCCGAGCATCCGCTGCGGTGCCGGCACATTGGCCGACCCCTCGAGCTTCGGGGTGGACGTCTCGACCGGGCTGGCGTCGTACACGATGACGGTGGACCTGAGCGCCGGCGGCGACGTCAAGCTGACCGACCTGATCGGTCTCAACCTGACCAGCGTCCTGGTCGACCTGCTCGGCAACATCCTCACGCTGGGCAACAAGATCTCCGTCGAGGTGGGCGTCAAGCTCACCATCGGCACCAGCCGGACGCCGTCCCACGGCACGGTGGCGGTGGCGATCCCGCCCAACGACAAGACGCCGGTCAGCACCGGCGGGTCGGTGTTCCTCGACGTCGCGGGCGTCGTGCCGACCATCACCGGCGTCAAGCTCAACGGCAAGGTGGTGCCGGTGCTCAGCCAGGTCACCGCGCTGACGAACCCGATCCTCAACGAGCTCGTCGTCGCCACCGGGGGCTTCGTGAAGAAGTCGCTCACGCCGCTGGTCGACAACATCAACGAGAAGTTCATCGGGCCGGTCGCCCGGATGATCGGGCTGCGCCTCGCCGGTGCCGACGTCTACGGCGTGGGCGTCACCTGCGGCATGCCGCGGCTGGTCGGCTGACCCGGCTCGGGGGCCGCCGTAGTCCCAACGGACTAGGGCCGCTCGCTCGTCCGGGTCGAATGACCCAGGATTCGTCCCCCACGGTGAGATCCGCCACTACTGTGTCCCCAACGCCGCTCGGGGGCGTCATGGGAGCGAGCGCGGGGAGGCCGGCCGATGAGGCGTTGTGTGCTGCGAAGGCGCGTTCCGTCGCGCCCTGACGCGCGGGGTGCCGCGGCGGTCGAGTTCGCCCTGATCCTCCCGGTGCTGATGATCATCGTCGTCGGGATCATCAACTACGGCGACATGCTCAGCGTCCGCCAGTCCGTCAGCCAGGCCGCCGCCGAGGGCGCCCGCGCCGCCGCGGTCACGACCGGCAGCGACAGCGACAAGACCACCGCCGCGATGAGCGCCGTCAGCGGCGCGCTGTCCGCGCAGGGCAAGACCTGCACCAGCAACTGCAAGGTCACCCTGGCGCCCTGCGTCGGCGAGACCTCCAAGCAGTGCGCGACCGTCACGGTCGAGATCGCCTACAAGGGGATCATCCCCGGGTTCGGGCTGATCCTCCCCGACAAGCTGAAGTACACCGCGGTCGCGAGGGTGAGCTGACGTGGCGCCGCGACGGCGTACGGGGCCTCACGCCGGCGACGAGCGTGGCGCGAGCGCCGTGCTCATCGCGGCGCTGCTCTCGGTGGTGCTCATGGTGTCCGCGGCGTTCGCGGTGGACCTCGGCCAGCAACGCGTCGTACGGCGGGACGTGCAGGCGGTCGCCGACATGGTCGCGCTCGACATGGTGCGGCTGCTCGACGGGCGCAAGGCGAAGGACTACACGGCGACCGCGTTCGACGACGCCAAGAAGCTCAGCCTGCAGCGCAACAGCAGCGCGCTCGGTGGGGCGCTCAAGCCGGCGGACGTCTCGTGGACGTTCGCCGTCCCGGGCAGCACGGCCGGCACCTGGACGACGGTCGCGTCGAACGCCGACACCGTGCCCACCGCGATCAAGGTGACCGCCAAGTCGCAGACCGGCTTCGCCTTCAGCGGGTTCACCGGCGTCAGCGAGGGCGGCGCGACCCGTACGGCCGTGGCGCGCAACGAGGAGTCGGCCTGCTTCCGGGTCGGCTCGTTCATCGCCTCGCTCGACAGCGGCCAGAGCACGCTGCTCAACCCGATCCTCAGCGCGCTCTTCGGGAGCACCGTCAACCTCGACCTGATCGGCTACAAGGGGCTCGCCGGCGCCAACGTCTCGCTGCTCGACCTCGTCAACCTCGGCGGGCTCGGCGTCGGGTCGGTCGACGAGCTGCTCAAGCTCGACGGTGTCGAGGTCGCCAAGATCTTCGTCGCGGCCGCCAAGGTGCTGGAGAACCAGGGCAAGCTGGCGGCCGCCAACATCCTGCGCGCCATCACGGTCTCGGCCGCGACGCCCAAGATCGCGATCGCCGACCTGATCCAGGCGGCACCGGGCGCCTCGTCGGCGCTCGACGCCTCGCTCAACGTGCTCGACCTGATCACGACCGCGGCCTTCGTCGCCAACAAGAACCACGCCGTCGAGATCCCCAACCTGGGGATCACCCTGCCCGGCGTGGCCAGCGTGACCACCAGCCTGACGGTCATCGAGCCGCCGAAGCCCAAGTGCGGCCCGGTCGGCACGGAGTCCGAGACGGCGCAGATCTCGCTGCGGCTCAACGCGCACATCAACCCGCAGTCGATCCGGGTCGGGGTGCTCGACACCTCGGTCGACATCGGCGCGATCGACCTGGCCGTCTCGATCGACCTGGGCAAGGCGATCGCCAAGCTCACCAAGGTGACCTGCAACGTCAACGGGCCCGACAGCCTCCAGGTGGCGCTGAAGTCCGGCGTCGTGGGCGGGATCAGCATCACCGCGAGCGCCGGGGTCAAGGCGCGGGTCAATCCCGTCGGCGGCCTGCTCGACAGCATCCTGGGTCTGCTGGGGCTCAACAGCCTGCTCAAGCCGCCGTACCTGACGCTCGACTCGTCGGTCTCGATCAACGCCGGCTCGCCGTCGCTCTCGGGCTACAACAAGACGGTGACCGTGCCCATCCCCGGCGGCTACACGGTGCCCAGCGGCAGCGGCTCGGGCGCCCTGATCGGCCCGGTCAGCATCGACCCGGCGATCAACACCGACCTGGTGCTCCACTACTGGGACGGGCTGCTGATCCTCGGCAGCTGGAAGGAGCGGCACATCACCGATCCGCTCAACAGCGTCTTCGACAGCGTGCTCCGGCCGCTGGTGAGCACCCTGCTCAGCGCCCTGGTGAACCCGCTCGTCAGCACCCTGCAGACCGCGCTGATCGGCCCCCTCGGCAAGCTCCTCGGCCTGCAGGTCGGCGGCGCCGACGTGTTCGCGATGCCGACCCCGACCTGCAGCGGCCCCAAGCTCGTCGGCTGACGTTCCACCCGCCCCACCCGTCCCGCACCTCGCCACCTCCCGTCCACAGCCCCCGCTCCCGGGACGCTCTCTCCCCAGGCCCGCACCAGCCCCTGTGCCGCCCGCGCCCTCCCCGCCGACGCTGGGGGCATGACGACAGCACAAGCCCGGCACGCGATCGGGGCATACGGCGAAGCGGTGGCGGCCCGCCACCTCGGTGACCTCGGGCTGGTGGTGCTCGAGCGCAACTGGCGCTGCGACGAGGGCGAGCTCGACCTCGTCCTGCGCGACGGACCGGTCCTCGTGGTCTGCGAGGTCAAGACCCGCTCCTCGCTGGTCGCCGGCTCCCCGCACGAGGCGGTCACCGCGGCCAAGCTCGCCCGGCTCCAGCGGCTGGGGGAGCGGTGGGCCCGCGAGCGGGGCCTGCGCCCGGCGGGTCTCCGCATCGACCTCGTCGCGGTCCTGCGCCCCGAGCGCGGACCCGCTGTGGTCGACCACGTCCGGGGGCTGTGCTGATGCCGTTCGCGACCGCGCGCTGCGTCGCGCTCGACGGAGCCCGCGGCCACCTCATCGACGTCCAGGCCGACGTCTCGCCCGGCCAGGCCAACGTCGTCCTCGTGGGCCGCGCCGACACCGCGCTGCGCGAGGGCATCGACCGGGTCCGGATGGCGATCACCAACAGCAACCTCACCTGGCCCGCCACCAAGCGCTCGACGATCCTGCTCTCGCCCGCCGACCTGCCCAAGTCCGGCACCCAGTTCGACCTCGCCATGGCGTTGGGCGTGCTCGCCGCCGACGGCCAGGTCGAGCACGAGGCGCTGCGCGGCACCGTCTTCCTCGGCGAGCTGACCCTCGCCGGCGGGCTGCGGCCGGCGATCGGGGTGCTGCCGATGACGCTCGCCGCGGCCGAGCGCGGCATCCGCCGGGTCGTCGTACCGGAGCCGCAGGTGGCCGAAGCCGCCATGGTCCCCGACGTCGACGTGATCGGCGCGCGCTCTCTCGCCCAGGTCGTCGCCCTACTCGCCGGCGAACCCCCGCCCGACGCCCCTCCGGTCGCCGCCCTCTCCGGCGCCCACCTGATCGGCTGGCGCGGCGACGAGCGCCTCGACGAGGTCGACCTCGCCGACCTGCGCGGCATGCTCGACGAGAAGTACGCCGTCGAGGTCGCCGCCGCCGGCGGCCACGCCGTCCTGCTGACCGGCCCCAAGGGCTGCGGCAAGACCAGCCTCGCCGAGCGGATCCCGACGATCCTGCCCGACCTCACCGCCGAGGAGTCGCTCGAGCTCACCGCCCTGCACTCCCTCGCCGGCGTCCTCGATCCCGGCCAGGGGATGCTCGTGCGCCCGCCCTTCGCCGCACCCCACCACGACGCGAGCAAGGCGAGCATCATCGGCGGCGGCCTCGGCCGGGTGCACCCCGGAGCCCTGAGCCGCGCTCACTGCGGCGTGCTCTTCCTCGACGAGTTCCCGCTCTTCCGCAGCGACGTCATCGAGGCCCTGCGCCAGCCCCTCGAGAGCGGCGAGATCACCATCGCCCGCCGCGACGAGTCGGTCACCCTCCCCGCCGCCGGCCTGCTCGTCCTCGCCAGCAACCCCTGCCCCTGCGGCAACTGGCGCCCCCACGCCCGCTCCAACCGGTGCGCCTGCGCCGAACGCGTCCGCCGCGCCTACCAAGCCCGCACCGCCGGCCCCATCGCCGACCGCATCGACGTCCTGCGCCAGCTCCAACCCGCCTCACCCGCCAGCCACGACCCCTTCCGCCCGCCCGAGCCCTCGGCCGCCGTACGTGCTCGGGTGACCGCGGCCCGCGACCGCCAGCTCGCCCGCTACGACGGCCACCCCTGGCGCCTCAACTCCCAGGTCCCCAGTCCCCGCCTCAAGGACCCCTGGCCCGTCTCCGCCCCCGCCCAGCGCCTCGTCGACGCCGAGATGTACGCCGGCCGCCTCAGCGCCCGCGGCGCCGTCCGCGTCCAGCGGCTCGCCTGGACCGTCGCGGACCTCCTCGCGGTCCGCGCCGGCGTCGACGTCACTCCCGGACGCGCGGAGGTCGAGGTGGCGCTCCGGCTGCGGTTCGGGTTGCCGCTCGAGATGGGGACGCTGCGGCCCGAGGCCCGCGAGCCGGAGCTCGATCTCCGCCCGGCTGAGCCCGGGCTGGTCGCGGTTCCCAGCGATGTGGAGTGCGTCCGGTGAGCGCCGTCGATCCCCTCGGTCCGGCGGCCCCGGCTGCTCCGACTGCTCCGGTGCCCGCGCCGCCCGCGCCGCCCGCGCCGCCCGTGGCTCCCGTGCCGACCCGGGCCGCCGTGGCGGCGGCCACGGTGACCGCCGATGCCGACGCCGAGCGCCTCGCCCGCGCCACCATCAGCCTGGTCGTCGAGCCCGGAGACGTCCGCTGCCTCGCACTGACCCGCGAGCTGGGCGGCGTGGCCTTCCTGGACGTCCTGCGCGAGCACCCCGAGCTCCGCGCGGAGTTCGCCGCCGCGGCCGGCCGGCTCGCGACGGTGGAGCCGGAGCGGGTGCTCGAGCAGTCCGCGCGGCGCGGCATCCGGTTCGTCGTACCGGGGGACGAGGAGTGGCCCACCTCGCTCGACGACCTCGCCGGAGCGGGCTCCCTCCAGGAGCGCGGCGACGTACCGGTCGGCCTCTGGGTCCGCGGCCCGCTGCGGCTCGACCGCCTGGCGGCCAGCGTCGCCGTCGTCGGAGCGCGGTCCTCGACGTCGTACGGCGACCAGGTCGCTGCCGACCTCGCCGCCGTCGTCGGCGCGCACGGCCGCCCGATCGTCTCGGGCGCCGCCTTCGGGGTCGACTACGCCGCCCACCGCGGCGCCCTGAGCGCCGGCGCACCCACCGTCGCGGTCCTTGCGTGCGGCGCCGACCGCGCCTACCCGGCAGCCCACCGTCCCCTGCTCGCTCACCTCGCCGAGAACCACGCCGTGGTGTCGGAGGCGCCTCCCGGATCCGCGCCCTTCCAGATCCGCTTCCTCGCCCGCAACCGGATCATCGCCGCGCTCGGCCGCGGCACCGTCGTCGTCGAGGCGGCGCTGCGCAGCGGCGCGCTCCACACGGCGTCCTGGGCCGAGCGCCTCCACCGCGTCGTCATGGGCACCCCGGGACCGCTGACCAGCGCCGCTTCGGAAGGCGTCCACCAGCTCCTGCGGGGTGGGGGAGCGGTCCTGGTGACGGGCGGCGCCGACGTACTCGAGCTGCTCGGTCCGGCCGGTGAGGACCTCGTGCCCGTCCGCCGCGGCCCGGAACGCCCCCGCGACCGGCTCACCGTGCGTGCCCGCCAGCTCCTGGACGCCGTACCGGTCGCCGTACCCGCCCCGACCTCCTCGATCGCCCTCGTCGCCGGCCTGCCGCCCCAGGAGGTCGAGCAGTTGCTCCAGGGGATGCGCCAGGACGGCTTCGTCGAGCGGTCGCCCGCGGGCTGGCGCCTCGGGCCGCAGGGGATCGAGCGGAGGTGAGAGCGCGACCGAGGCGTGTCCGGCCGCCGCCACGGGCCCTGGCGCCTACGATCGGCAGGTGGCGACGGAGCGGACCAGCGCGGACGCCGGAGCGCCGGACGACGCCCCGGCCGAAGACGTGCTGCCCGAGGCCTTCGCGCGGGTCTTGGGGGACTACGAGCGGCACCTGGTTGCGGAGCGCGACCTCGCCCCGCACTCGGTGAAGGCCTACCTCGGCGACATCGCGGGCCTGCTCGACCATGCCGGCCGCCTCGGCCTCACCGACATCGCCGAGCTGGACCTGCGCAGCCTGCGCAGCTGGCTGGCCAAGCAGCAGTCCCTCGGCCTGTCCCGTACGACGCTCGCCCGCCGCGCCACCGCCGCCCGGGTGTTCACCGGATGGCTGGCCCGCAGCGGCCGGACCCCCACGGACGTCGGCTCGGCGCTCGGCTCGCCCCGGCCGCACCGCACGCTGCCGGACGTCCTGCGCGTGGACGAGGCGAACGAGCTGATCGCCGCCGCGACCGGGCTCGCCGACGACGGCAGCCCCGTCGGCGTCCGAGACGTCGCGATGCTCGAGCTGCTCTACGCCACCGGCGTGCGCGTCGGGGAGCTGTGCGGGCTGGACGTCGACGACGTGGATCGCGACCGCAACGTCGTCCGGGTGTTCGGCAAGGGCCGCAAGGAGCGGACCGTTCCGTTCGGCCACCCCGCCGCGGCCGCGATCGACCGCTGGCTCGCCGCCGGCCGCCCGCAGCTCGCCCGGACCGGCTCGGGCCCGGCGCTCTTCCTCGGCGCCCGCGGAGGCCGGATCGACCAGCGCGCCGTACGCACCCTGGTCCACCGCCGCCTCGCCGACGTACCGGGCGCGCCCGACCTCGGCCCGCACGGTCTCCGCCACACCGCGGCGACCCACCTGCTCGAGGGCGGTGCGGACCTCCGCTCGGTCCAGGAGCTCCTGGGCCACGCCTCCCTGGCGACGACCCAGCGGTACACCCACGTCACCACCGACCGCCTGCGCCGCGCCTACCAGCAGGCCCACCCCCGAGCCTGAGCCCGCGACGCCCGGCCCCACCAACCCCGGCCGCTCACCCGTGAGCGGGAGCAGGCGCACCGGTCCGGCGAAGCCGACGAGCCGCAGCGGGTCGAGGTAGGTCCGGCCGGCGATCCATCCCCAGTGCAGGCATGCATGGGGGTGGCAGTGCGATCCCACGAGCTCCAGCACGCCGAGGACGTCTCCGGCCGCGACGCGGGTGCCGACGGAGAGGTCGGCGGAGGCGGCGACCGGCTCGTAGGTCGTACGGGTCGCGCCGTGACCCACGACAACGACTCCGCGGCCGGCGATCCGTCCGGCGAAGGTGACCTGTCCGGGGAGTGCGGAGCGGACCGGCTGTCCGGCGTGGCCGGCGAGATCCACTCCGCGGTGGCCGGCGCCGTAGGGGAGGTCCGGCGGATCGAACCCGTGCACGACCTGGGGGACCGGGGCGAGGGGCCAGACCCCGGTCGGATCCGACGCTCCCGCCTCCCGGTAGCCGGGCGGGCCGGATGACGACCCCGCACCGGGCAACCCAACCGGCCATGCGGGAGCCGCGGGAGCCGCGGGAGCCGCGGGAGCCGCGGGAGCCGCGGGAGCCGCGGGAGCCGTCGGCCTCAGGGCGAAGGTCAGCGCCGGGACCAGGGCGAGGACCGCGAGGAGGAGCAGCCGCGGGGCGAGTAGGCGCCGCGTCGGCGCGGTGCAGTCGGTAGCGGGGCGGGGACGGGTGGAGGGAGTGGGCGCGGTCATGGGTCGAGCCTGGGCCGGATGGGCCGGACCGGGGAGCGGCGCGGTCCACGCCTGTGGAGGAAGTGAGCACGGCGGCCGCCTGTGGAGAGCGGACGGCTGACTCAGCGACTGCCGAGACGGCCGGGACTGTCGGGACGGCCGAGACGGCCAAGGAATCGCTCGCCAGCCCAGCGCCCGCCGGCAGTTCGGCCCGACCCGCCCGACCGCCCGCCCGACCGCCCGACCGCCCGACCCCGCCCGACCGCCCGACCCACCTGCCACACGACCGACCCGCCACCCCGCCCCGCCCCGCCAAGGCCACAATTGGCTCCCACCCACCCAACGCCGTACGCTGGACGCACCGGTCCGCCCTGGGCCGGAATTCGCTCGTCCGCAGACCACGACGGGGCCACTCCGGTCCCGATCGCCCGTGGGCGTCGATCCTCAGTCCGTTCGAGGGGCTCGCTGAGCCCGGCAGAACGGTCGGATCGCGCGCAGACGACAGGACCAACTGAAAACCACACAGGAGAGAACCACCATGGCTGTCGTGACCATGCGCCAGCTCCTCGAGAGCGGCGTCCACTTCGGACACCAGACCCGTCGTTGGAACCCGAAGATGAAGCGATTCATCCTCACGGACCGCAACGGCATCTACATCATCGACCTGCAGCAGTCGCTGGCCTACATCGACCGCAGCTACGCGTTCGTCAAGGACACCGTGGCCAAGGGCGGGACGATCATGTTCATCGGCACCAAGAAGCAGGCGCAGGAGTCGATCGCCGAGCAGGCGACCCGCGTCGGCATGCCGTACGTCAACCAGCGGTGGCTGGGTGGCATGCTCACCAACTTCTCGACGATGAACCAGCGGATCAACCGCCTCAAGGAGCTCGACGAGATCGACTTCGACGACGTCGCGGGCTCGAACCGCACCAAGAAGGAACTGCTGCACATGCGGCGGGAGCACGCCAAGCTCGAGAAGACGCTGGGCGGCATCCGTGACATGGCCCGCGTTCCCTCCGCCGTGTGGATCGTCGACACGAACAAGGAGCACCTCGCCGTCGAGGAGGCGCGCAAGCTGCGCATCCCGATCATCGCGATCCTGGACTCCAACTGCGACCCGGACGACGTCGACTTCCCGATCCCGGGCAACGACGACGCGATCCGTGCGGTCGGCCTGCTGACCCGCGTCATCGCGGACGCCGCTGCGGACGGCCTCATGGCGCGTTCGGGTGCCGGTTCGGCCAACACCGCTGCCGAGGAGCCGCTGGCTCAGTGGGAGCGCGAGCTGCTCGAGGGTGACGCCACCCCGGCTGCTGAGACCACGGAGGCCGCCGAGGCTGCCGAGGCCCCCGCTGCCGAGGCCGAGGTCGCCCCCGAGGCGCCTGCCGCCGAGGCCGAGGTCGCCCCCGAGGCGCCCGCCGCCGAGGCTGTCGAGGCCACCGAGGCCCCCGCCGAGGCTGCTGCCGACGCGCCGGCCGAGGCCTGAGCCCCGCCCCACCACCGAACCTCCTGACCCTCAGACCCGAAGAAGGGATCCATGGCTTTCACTGCTGCTGACGTCAAGAAGCTCCGCGAGCTGACCGGCGCCGGAATGATGGACTGCAAGAAGGCGCTCGACGAGACCGACGGCGACTTCGACAAGGCGGTCGAGCTGCTCCGCGTGAAGGGTGCGGCCAAGGCTGCTGCCCGGGGCGCCGAGCGCGAGACCTCGGCCGGCCTCGTCGCCAACCACGGCGGCGCGCTGATCGAGCTGAAGTCGGAGACCGACTTCGTCGCCAAGAACGAGGAGTTCATCAAGGCCGCCCAGCAGATCGTCGAGGCGATCGACGCGGGCAAGGCCGGGGACACCGAGTCCGCCAAGGCGCTGCCGCTGGGCGACAGCACCGTGGGTGCGGTCGTCGAGAACCTCGCGATCACGATCGGCGAGAAGATCGAGCTCGGCAACGTCGCGTACTTCGACGGTCCGGTCGCGGTCTACCTGCACAAGCGTGCGGCGGACCTCCCGCCGGCGGTCGGCGTCATCGTCGAGTTCGACGGCGACGAGGCTGCTGCCCGCGGCGCCGCGATGCAGGTCGCGGCCCTCAAGGCGCAGTACCTGACCCGCGACGAGGTCCCCGCGGACCTGGTCGCCTCGGAGAAGGACGTCCTGACCAAGAAGACGATCGAGGAGGGCAAGCCCGAGGCTGCCGTCGCGAAGATCGTCGAGGGTCGTCTGGGCGGCTTCTTCAAGGAGATCGTCCTGCTCGAGCAGGAGTCCGTGGCGGAGAGCAAGAAGACGGTCAAGGCCGTCCTCGACGCCGCCAACACGACCGTGAAGCGGTTCGCCCGCTTCGAGGTCGGCGCCTGATCGCTCACTGAGCACACCGACGGCCGGCGTCCACCCCAGGGTGGACGCCGGCCGTCGGGCTTTTCAGCCGTCGTTCCGCCGCGACGGTGCCGTCCCAGGTTGTAGGTTTGACGGGTCCGGTCGACGGACAGGTGTCGTCGTGCGCCGCGCACGTTGCGGGCGCACTTTCGTGTCAGGTGAAGGAGATCGTCAAGTGGGACTCATTCAGGCTGCGATCGGCGCGATCGGCGGCACGCTCGGTGACCAGTGGCTCGACTTCTACGGCGTCCCGGACGGCGTCACCTCGACCGTGGCGGTCTTCCCCGCCGTGGCCAAGGGGCAGAACGCCGGACGCGGCAGCAACACCCGTGGGTCCGAGGGTGTGATCACCAACGGCTCGAAGATCATCGTGCCCGAGGGCTACGGACTGGTCCTGCTCGAGGACGGTGCCTTCACCGGGTTCGCCGCCGAGCCGGGCGCCTACATCTGGAACTCCGACGACCCGGCCTCGCAGTCGGTCTTCTCCGGCGGCGGCCTGGTCGACTCGATCATCAAGCAGAGCTGGGAGCGCTTCAAGTTCGGTGGGCGTCCCTCCGCGCAGCAGACCGCGGTGTTCGTGACGCTCAAGGAGCTGCCGAACAACAAGTTCGGCACCCAGTCGGAGATCTACTGGGACGACGCCTTCCTCAACACCCAGGTCGGCGCGATCACCCGCGGCACCTACACGCTCAAGATCACCGACCCGCTGACCTTCATCCGCAACTTCGTTCCGGCCGAGGTGATCGGCGGACGCGCGAACTTCGACTTCACCGACATGGACAACCCGGCGGGGGAGCAGCTGTTCAACGAGGTCGTCGGCTCGCTCGCGCCGGCGTTCTCGATGTACACCAACGACCCCGCCAAGGGGAACCGGATCTCCCGCCTGCAGCAGGACTCCATCGGGTTCGCCCAGTCGCTCTCGGCCGCGGTCGAGCAGAACTACCAGTGGCGCACCGACCGCGGTCTCGAGATCGTCAAGACCGCGATCATCTCGATCGAGTACGACGCCAACACGCGCGAGCTGCTCAAGAACGTCCAGCGTGCCGACGCGCTGTCCGGCTCGCGGGGCAACTCCAACCTTCAGGCGTCGGTCGCGGCCGGCATCGAGGCGGCGGGCGAGAACGCCGGCCCCGGCGGCCTGATCGGCATGGGCATGGCGACCGGCGGCATGGGCCTGGGCGGTCTCCAGCAGCCCGTCCCGCAGCAGCAGGCCCCGGCCGCTCCGGCCGCGCCCGCGCCGCCGGCTGCCGCCCCGGCCGCTCCGGCTGCCCCCGCAGCGCCCGCGGCCCCGGCCGCCGACGACCCGATGGCGGTCCTCAAGCGCGCCAAGGAGATGCTCGACGCCGGCCTCATCACCCAGGAGGACTACGACGCGGCAAAGGCGAAGGCGCTCGGTCTCTGACATGTCCCAGGAGTCCGCTGAGCCGCAGCACCCGACCTTCGACGGGCCACCCCTGTCGCTGGAGGAGGAGCTGGCGGCCGCCAAGGCCGAGCCGGAGCCCACGCCGAGCATCGAGACCGTCAACGAGTCGCTCAAGGACGGCCTGAACCGCTGTCCCAAGTGCGGCTCGACCGACGTCCAGCTGCGCGGGTCGACGGGCATGCTCGTGTGCCTCTTCTGCCGCAACGAGTGGCAGGAGGCGCGCGTCGAGGAGGAGTTCGGCCTCGGCGAGGGCATCGACGAGCTCGAGGGCACGATCATCGCGAGCGGCGCCGGCGACATCGCCGCCGACGCCGCGGTGATGCTCACCTTCAAGTGCGAGGCCTGCGGGGCCGAGGTCGTCGTCGACACCGCGCACGCGCTCAACGCGCGCTGCCACTGGTGCCGGCACACGCTCAACGTCAACCAGCAGATCCCCAACGGCGCCGTCCCGGACGCCGTCCTGCCGTTCCGGTTGACCAAGGACGAGGCGGTCGAGAAGATCCGCGAGTTCGCCTCGAAGCGGCGGCTCTTCGCGCACAAGCGGTTCAAGAAGGAGTTCGTCCCCGAGAACGTCCTGGGCGTCTACCTGCCGTACCTGATCATCGACGCCCGCGCCGAGTCGCAGTACTGGGGCAAGGGCGAGGTCCAGACGCGGCGCTGGACCGAGAAGCAGGGCGACAACAACGTCACCTACTACGCGGCCGACGTCTACCAGGTCCAGCGCGGGGTGAGCTTCACCGTCGACGACCTGACCATCGAGGGCTCGACCGAGCGGGCGTCGTTCGGCCCGGCGAACACCAACAACATCATCAACGCGATCCTGCCGTTCGACACCAAGAACGCCGTGAAGTGGAACGCCAGCTATCTCGTCGGCTTCACCAGCGAGAAGCGCGACGTCAACGTCGAGGCGGTGCGCCCGGTGTTCGAGGAGCAGCTGCTCTCGATCGGCCGCTCCGAGGTCCGCGCCTCGCTGGGCCGCTTCGACCGCGGCGTGCGCTGGGAGCAGGAGAAGATCGACGTCGGCGGCTCGCGCTGGGTCTCGATGTACCTCCCGGTCTGGCTCTACTCCTACCGACAGGAGAGCAACGGCTTGCTGCACTACATCGCGGTCAACGCGCGCACCGGCGAGACGATGGGCAGCATCCCGGTCTCGCAGCCCAAGCTGCTGCTCGCGGCGTTCACGGTCGGCACCTTCCTCGAAGGCATCGCCGGTGCGATCCTGGTGGCGACGGCATGATCACCGACCTGATCCTGCAGTCGTCCAGCGGGGACGGCGGCCCGCTCTGGCTGCTCGCGGCGGGGCCGGCGGGCGGCGCGGCGACGTACTGGGCCTTCTACCGCTACTACCGCAACACCGACAAGTCCCACGCGTTCGAGCGGGACACGATCATCGCCGCCCAGCCGGTCACCGGCGGGGAGGACAAGGTCGACCACATCGGACGTACCCGCGCCTCGGAGATCGACGGCGACAACGGGGGCGACTACCGCCGCCGGGTCCAGCGGATCCGCTGAGCCGGGCGCGAGCCCGCCCAGGTAAGGTCAGCCCGTGCCCGGTTACAAGCGAGTCCTCCTGAAGCTCTCCGGTGAGGTGTTCGGCGGTGGCAAGGTCGGGGTCGACCCCGACGTCGTCCAGGCGGTGGCCCACGAGATCAAGGCGGTCGTGGACGCCGGCGTGCAGATCGCGGTCGTCACCGGCGGTGGCAACTTCTTCCGCGGTGCCGAGCTCCAGCAGCGCGGCATGGACCGGGTCCGTGCCGACTACATGGGCATGCTCGGCATCGTCATGAACTGCCTCGCGCTCCAGGACTTCCTGGAGAAGCAGGGCGTCGAGACGCGCGTGCAGACCGCCATCACGATGGGCCAGGTCGCCGAGCCCTACATCCCGCGCCGCGCGATCCGGCACATGGAGAAGGGCCGCGTCGTGATCTTCGGCGCCGGCATGGGCATGCCCTACTTCTCCACCGACACCGTCGCGGTCCAGCGTGCGCTCGAGAGCCGCTGCGACGTCGTCCTGGTCGCCAAGAACGGCGTCGACGGCGTCTACAGCGCCGACCCGAACGTCGACCCCACCGCTACGAAGTACGACGAGCTGACCTACGACCAGGCGATCGCCGAGGGTCTGCGGATCATGGACCAGACGGCGTTCGCGCTGTGCGGCGAGAACAAGCTGCCGATGATCGTCTTCGGCATGGAGCCCGAGGGCAACATCCTGCGCGTCGTGCAGGGTGAGAAGATCGGTACGCGGGTCAGCGCGGGCTGAGCAGCAGCGAACGAAGGAGAACCGGTGATCAACGAGACGCTCAACGAGGCCGACCAGAAGATGGGCAAGTCGGTCGACGCGACCCGTGAGGAGTTCGCGGCGATCCGGGCCGGCCGGGCGCACCCGAGCATGTTCAGCAAGATCCTGGTGGACTACTACGGCACGCCGACGCCGCTGCAGCAGCTCGCGTCCTTCACCGCCCCCGAGGCGCGCATCATCATCGTCGCCCCCTACGACGTGGGCGCGATCAACAACGTCGAGAAGGCGATCCGCGACTCCGACCTGGGCGTCAACCCGTCCAGCGACGGCAAGCAGCTGCGCTGCGTCTTCCCGGAGCTGACCGAGGAGCGCCGCAAGGAGTTCATCAAGCTCGCCAAGGAGAAGGCTGAGGGCGGCAAGGTCGCCGTGCGCCAGGTGCGCCAGAAGGCCAAGCAGGGCCTGGAGAAGCTCGAGAAGGACGGCGAGGTCGGCAAGGACGACGTCACCGGCGCCGAGAAGCGGCTCGACGGGCTGACCAAGAAGCACACCGAGGCCATCGACGAGATGCTCAAGAACAAGGAGGCGGAGCTGCTCGAGGTCTGACGACCCCGCGCACCCTCCGACTCCCTCGATGACGACACCGACGCCGTCCGACCCTGCCCCGACGAAGGACCACGGCCGGGCCGGCCGGGACCTCAAGGCAGCCGTCGGCTCGGCCGTCGTCCTGTTGTCCGCGATCGCCGCGTCGCTGCTGTTCTGGAAGCCGGCGTTCATGGTGATCGTCGCGGTCGCCGTGGTGGTCGCGGTCTGGGAGCTCCGCAAGGGGCTCCTGGCCAAGGACATCGACCTGCCCGAGCAGCCGCTGATGCTGGGCGGCGTCGTGATGGTCGTCGTCGCCTACCTGTGGGGCGCGCCGGCGCTGGTCACCGCCACCGCGGTGAGCGCGCTGGTGGTCATGCTGTGGCTGCTGCGCCGCGGCATCGACGGCTACGTCAAGAACGCCACGGCCTCGGTGTTCGCGCTCGTCTACGTGCCCTTCCTGGGCTCGTTCGTGGCGCTCATGCTCGCCGAGGGCGGGCGCTCCGGCGGTGGTCTGGACAACCCCGGGGTCAAGGGCATCATCACCTTCATCCTGGTCACGATCGCCTCCGACATCGGCGGGTACGTCGCGGGCGTGCTCTTCGGCAAGCACCCGATGGCGCCCGTCATCTCCCCGAAGAAGTCGTGGGAGGGCTTCGCCGGCTCGGCGATCGCCACGGTCGGTGCCGGCATCGGCCTGGTGGTCTGGCTGTTCGAGGCCGAGTGGTGGATCGGCATCGCGCTCGGCCTGATCGCGGTCGTCATGGCCACGCTCGGCGACCTGTGCGAGTCGGTCATGAAGCGCGACCTGGGCATCAAGGACATGAGCCAGGTCATCCCGGGCCACGGCGGCCTGATGGACCGGCTCGACTCGCTGCTCGCCACGATCGCCCCGATCTGGCTGCTGCTGCACTACGCCGTCTTCTGAGCCGCTGCCGCTTCCGCCAGCGCCGCGATCGCGGCGGTGAGCTGGTCCTCGCGCAGGTACGGCGCCGGCCCGAGCCGCAGGAACGTCCCCCGGCAGTCGGTGCTCACGCCGCGCGCGGCCAGCGCGCGCTGGAGCCCGGCCGCGTGCGGGCTGCGCAGCGCGAGGAAGCCGCCGAAGCCCTCGGCAGGGGTCTCCCGGTCGCGGGTGACGAGGCCGGGCGGCAGGTCGAGGGCGTCGAACGCGGTGGTCAGGACGCCGCGCTGGTGCAGCGCGATCTCCCGCAGCCGCGGCGGCGTCAGCCCCTGCTCGGCGAAGAAGTCGAGGACCCGGGCCGCGCGGTAGTGGCTCGTCGGGTCGTACGTCGCGCCGGCCCACGGGTCGCGCTCGTCGGCGTACCAGCCGGAGACGAGGGGGCGCAGACCCGCGGCGTGGGGCGGGAGGCGCAGGAAGCAGCAGCCCTCGCCGAGCTGGAGGTACTTGTAGCCGCCGCCGACCACCCACGCCTCGCCGAGGCCGGCCGCGCCGAGCCCGAGCGGGACGACCCCGAGCTGGTGGTAGGCGTCGACGAGCAGCTCGGCCCCGGTCCGGGCGCAGGCCGCCGCGACGGCGTCGAGGTCGGGGACGACCTGGCTGGTCGCGTAGAGCACCGAGGAGACGACGACCGCGGCGGTGCGGTCGTCGACGGCGGCGGCGAGCCGCTCGGCGAGGGAGGCCACGGGGTGGGCGGGGACGCGGGCGACGTCGAGGCCGGCCGTGGCGAGGTTGTCGAGCAGGTGGCGCGCGGAGTGGAACTCGGCGTCGGTGGTGACGATCCGCGGCCGGGTGCGCAGGTCGAGCGCGGACAGGAACCGCAGGAGCAGGTCGTGGGTGCTCGCGCCCAGCGCGACCGTGCCGGCCGGGTCGTCGAGGAGCAGCCGGACCCCGGCGCGCAGCCGCTCGGCCTTGGCCTCCGCCCGGTCCCACTTGGCGCCGACCTCGCGCGCCGCGTCGTCGTAGGCCTCGACGACGCCCTCGCGGGCGACGTCGGGCCAGGCCTGGTGGGAGTGACCGGTCAGCAGCAGCCGCTCGGCGACCCGGAAGTGCGTGTAGTGAGCCGCCAGGCTCACATCTCGCTCCGGATCGCCCACAGGTCGGGGAAGAGCGCCTGGGTGACCGTGCTCCACAGGTACGCCGCGCCGGACGAGCCGCCGGTGCCGGGCTTGGCGCCGATGGTGCGCTCGACCATCTTGACGTGGCGGTAGCGCCACTCCTGGAGGCCCTCGTCGAGGTCGACCAGGCGCTCGGCGACCTGGGCGGCGCCGCTCTCGTCGGCGTACGCCGCCAGGAGCAGGCGCTGGACGTCGGGGGAGGGCTCCCAGGGGGTGCTGAGGTCGCGGTCGAGCGCGGCGGCAGGGACGTCGTACCCCTGGGTGGTGAGGTAGCGCAGGAACGAGTCGAAGACCGACGGGCGCGACATCGCGGCGGCGATCCGCGCGCGCCCCGCGCTGCCCTCGGGGTAGTGCTCGAACACGCGGCGGTCGCGGCGGCCGAGCGTCGCCTCGAGCTCGCGGAACTGCTCGGACTGGAAGCCGCTGGAGGCGTCGAGGCGGCCGCGGAAGCTGGTGAACTGGCGCGGCGTCATCGTCTCCAGGACGTCGACCTGGGCGACGGCGACCTTGAGGATCGCGCGGACCCGGCCGAGCGTCTGGAGCGCGCGCGGGGTGTCGCCCTCCTCGAGCCGCACCTGGAGGCCGGTCAGCTCGTGCAGCATCTGCTTGAACCAGAGCTCGTAGACCTGGTGGATCACGATGAAGAGGAGCTCGTCGTGCTCGTCCGAGCGGGGGTGCTGCGCGGCGAGGACGTCGTCGAGGGCGAGGTAGGTGCTGTAGGTCAGCGCCGGGTGCGGCGCGCTCTGCTCGGTCACCTGCCTACTCTCACAGGTCGGCCAGCTTCGCGGCCAGTACCGCGCGCTCGGACTCGTTGCCGCACAGCGCGAGCGCGTGCTCCAGCTCGGTACGGGCCTCCTCGGTGCGCCCCATCCGGCGCAGCAGCTCGCCGCGCACGCTCGGCAGCAGGTGCGAGCCCGCGAAGGCGCCCTCGGCGGCGAGGGCGTCGACCAGGGGGAGTGCGGGGCCGGGGCCGGCCGCCATGGACACGGCGACCGCGCGGTTGAGCTCGACGACGGGGGAGGGCGCGATCCGGCCGAGGGCCTCGTAGAGCAGGACGATGCGGTCCCAGTCGGTCGCCGCGACGGAGACGGCACGGGCGTGGCAGGCGGCGATGGCGGCCTGGAGGCCGTAGGCGCCGAGCCCGCGGCCGACCCGCTCGGCGCGGTCGAGGGCGGCGAGACCCCGGCGGATCGCCGTACGGTCCCAGCGGCGGCGGTCCTGGTCCTCCAGCAGCACCGGGCGCCCGTCGGGCGCCGTCCGGGCCGGGAACCGGGCGGCGGTGAGCTCGAGGAGGGCCAGCAGGCCGTGGACCTCCGGCTCGTCCGGGCTGAGCCGGGCCAGGACCCGGGCCAGGCGCAGCGCCTCGCGAGCCAGGTCGACCCGGATCTGCGCGGTGCCGGAGGTCGCCGAGGAGCCCTCGGTGAAGATCACGTAGACCACGCTGAGCACCGCCCGGAGCCGCTCGCGCCGCTCCTCGGGCGGCGGTACGACGAACGGCACCCGCGCCGCGCCCAGCGTCTTCTTCGCCCGGGTGATCCGGGCTTGGACGGTCGCGGTCGGCACCAGGAAGGCGCGGGCGATCTCGTCGCTCGTCAGGCCGCCGATCGTGCGCAGGGTCAGCGCGACCTGCGCCTCGGGCGAGAGCATCGGGTGGCAGGAGATGAACGCCAGCGCCAGCAGGTCGTCGTCGATCTGGTCGGGATCGGCCAGCAGGTCGAGGTCGCCGTCGTCGCCCGCCTCGGTCGCGCTCGCCAGGTCGCGCGCCAGGACGGCGTACCGGTCGTCGCGGGTGGCGCGCCGCCGGAAGCCGTCGACGGCGCGCCGCCGTCCCACGGTCAGCAGCCAGCCCGCCGGGCGCTCGGGGACGCCGTCGCGCGGCCACGCCACGAGCGCCTCGGCGAACGCCTCCTGGGCGAGGTCCTCGGCGAGCGGGAAGTCGCCGACGTACCGGGCCAGCGCACCGACGATCCGGGCGGACTCGATCCGCCAGACGGCCTCGACGGCGCGCCGGCCCTCGGCAGCGCTCACCGCTGGCCGGTGGCCTCGCGCCAGGCCCGCTCCTTGCGGATCCACTCGTTGTCCTGGGGGAACTCGTCGATCGAGGTGATCCGGCGGATCTCGGCCTTCATGCCGGGCCCGGACAGCGGCGCCCGGGCGGCCCACGCGGCGGCCTCCTCGAGCGAGGCGACGTCCACGATCCAGTAGCCGCCGAAGAGCTCCTTGGTCTCGCCGTAGGGACCGTCGGTGACGACCGGGGGCTGGCTGGAGTAGTCGACGACCACGCCCGTGGCCGGGTCGGGGTCGAGACCCTCGGCGGCGAGCAGGACGCCGGCCTGGATCATCTCGTCGTTGAACCGGCCCATCGCCTCCATGATCTCCTCGAACGGGACCTCGCTGGCCCCCCAGGCCGCCTGGGCCTCGTCGTTCGAGCGCATGATGAGCATGTACTTCATGGTGTCTCCTCGGTGTGCGGGGCCGCCCTCTGCGACCCTTTCACCCTTCGGTCGAACGGGGAACCGCCTGGATCGACACGAACCGCGAAGAACTTCGCGTGTGGGTCGCGTCACGCGTCATTGTGGGCAGGCCGCTACGATCGCCCGGACATGAGTGACGCAGACGAGGCCCGGGTGGGCGACCGCGAGGCGAGCGACGACCGGTCGCGTCGTCCCGACTGGTTCCACCGGGGACATCCGGTGTTCTTCCCGCTCGCGGGGTTCTTCACCGGCATGGTGTCGATCATCGTGGTCCCGGGGCTCTACGCCGCGATCATCAAGTGGATCGCCGGGTACAAGCGGGTCGAGGAGCTCTTCCCGTTCGTCCTCCTGCTGCTGGTCGTCCCGATCGGTCTGCTGGTGCCCCACCACACCCGCCGCTTCGGCCGCTACATGCTGCTCGGCATGCTCTCCACGCTCGTCGTCGTGGCGGGCGTCGGCGCCGCCGTCGGCTGGTACCTGTACCAGAAGGACACCTGAGCCGCCGCACGATTGGGCCAGCGCCTCGGGCGGTGGGAGAATCGGTGACGATGTCCGAGCCGAAGCCGCTTCCTCTCGTCCTCGCGGAACCGCGGGGGCGCAAGAAGCCACCCCGGCACCTGGCCGACCTGACCCCGGCCGAGCGCAAGGACCTCCTGGTCGAGATGGGTCTGCCGGGCTTCCGGGCCAAGCAGGTCGCGACCCACTACTTCTCGCGCCTGGCCGACGACCCCGAGCAGATGACCGACCTGCCGGCGGCTCAGCGGGCCGAGCTGGTCGACGTACTGCTGCCGGAGCTGATGACGCCGCTGCGCAAGCTCGAGGCGGACAAGGGCACCACCCGCAAGACGCTGTGGAAGCTCTTCGACGGCGCCCTCGTCGAGTCGGTCCTCATGCGCTACCCGGGCCGGACCACGATGTGCGTGTCGAGCCAGGCCGGCTGTGGCATGGCCTGCCCGTTCTGCGCCACCGGCCAGGGCGGCCTGCAGCGCAACATGTCCACCGCCGAGATCGTCGAGCAGGTGCTCGCCGGCGCCCGCGCGCTCGACCGCGACGAGATCCCCGGTGGCACCGGGCGGGTCAACAACGTCGTGTTCATGGGCATGGGCGAGCCGCTGGCCAACTACAAGGCCGTGATCGGCGCCGTACGCCGCCTCACCGAGCCGGCCCCCGACGGCTACGGCATGTCCGCGCGCGGCATCACCGTGTCCACCGTCGGCCTCGTGCCGAGGATCAAGCAGCTCGCCGACGAGGGCATCCCGGTCACGCTCGCGCTGTCGCTGCACGCGCCGGACGACGAGCTGCGCAACGAGCTCGTCCCGATCAACACGCGCTTCTCCGTCGCCGAGACGCTCGACGCCGCCTTCGAGTACTTCTCCAAGACCGGGCGCCGCGTCTCGATCGAGTACGCCATGATGCGCGGCATCAACGACCACGCCTGGCGTGCCGACCTGCTCGCCGACCTGCTCAACGAGCGCGCGCACGGCTGGGTCCACGTCAACCTGATCCCGCTCAACCCGACCCCGGGGTCGAAGTGGACGGCGTCCGACCCGGCCGACGAGCGGGAGTTCGTCCGGCGGCTCGAGGCCAAGGGTGTGGCGACGACGGTGCGCGACACGCGGGGTCAGGAGATCGACGGGGCGTGCGGGCAGCTCGCTGCCAAGGAGTAGCGCTGCGGCCTAGGTGTCGTACTCGACGCCGTCCCAGGGCTCGAAGTACGCGATGAAGTCGCCGGGCTCGATGTTGATCATGTAGACGTCCTCGTCCTGGATGCTGACCTCCCAGCCGAACGTGACGCCGTCGACCTCGGTGGTGAACGGCTCCACCTCGATCGGCTCCAGGGTGTAGTCGCCGAGTGCGGCCAGGTGCTCACGGGTGGCACGGTCGACGCCGGCGCGATCGTCGACCCGGTCGACGAGCACCTCGTCGAACGAGCCGTCGGCGTTCCAGAGGAAGAGGCCGACGTACGACTGCTCGGCGTCGAACAGTCCCGGGCTGAGGAAGAACCGGCGGCCGTCGGCCGCCGTGCCGGCGTAGGGGACGTGGTAGTCGTCGGGGCGGATCGTGAACCGGGTGGGAGCGGCACCCTCCGGTGCCGACGAGCAGGCCGACGCGGCGATGATCAGCGACACCAGCGCCAGCGTGCGGGTGAGGCCCAGTCTCAGCATCGGGCCAGCGTAGGGGCTGGACCCAGTCAGGTCAGCGGGCTCGGCACCAGCAGCTCGACGTTCCGGTCGTCCAGCGTCCCCAGCCCACCGCGGTTCTCGTGCCAGTCGTTGGCAGCCAGCTCGCGGGCCAGGCCCGCGAGCGCGGGAGCGTCGGTGGTGCCGGCGCCCGTGGAGGCGGGGCCGGCGTGGTCGACCATGGTGGTGAAGAGCGAGAGAGTGCCGTCGGCGTTGTCGGCGACCTCGATGATGCGGGCCTGCTGGGGCCAGTCGATGTGCGAGGCGGTGGTGATCTCCCACAGGCCTCCGCCGCCGGTGCGGGGGCGCGGGGTGATCTTGTTGCGGTGGGTGTGGCCGTTGATCCAGGCGATGACCTGGGGGGTGGCGAGGAGGGCGTCGAGGACGGCGCCGCCGGTGATGCGCTGCTCGAGCTGGCCGCCGGTGCCGATGAGGGGGTTGCCCATGGTGTCGGAGGTGTGGTGGCTGAAGACCAGGACGGCCTTGCCGGCCGACTGGGCGAGCAGGTTCTTGAGCCAGGTGAACTGGGTCTTGTCGAGGGAGCCGTCGGAGTAGCCGTTGGGGTTGACCGTGTCGAGGACGATGAACCGGAACGAGCCCTGGTCGAAGGTGTAGTACGCCGTGCCCTGCTGGCGGTTGGTGGCGGTGAAGCCGTGCCCGAAGGGCGCGCCGCCGAGGGCGAAGTGCTGCTCGACGATCTGGCGGCGGGTGAGCAGCCGGCGGTTGAGGTCGGGGGCGACGGCACGGACGACGGTGTTGAGGGCGCCGCCGAGCAGGTTGGTGAGGAGCGCGGCGGGGTCGGTGGTGAGGTCGTCGAGGAGCTGTGCGGGGTTGAGGCCGAGCGGCGGGGAGACGATCTTGACGGCGCCGAGGGCGATCAGGTTGAGCTGGAGGGTGTTGGCGGGGAAGTTGCCCTGGGCGAGGCCGTCGTGGTTGCCGAAGACGGAGTACCAGGGGATGTCGAGGCCCTCGGCGGTGAAGGGGCGGCGGGCCGCGTCCAGGAGCCCCGGTACGACGGGGAACCCGTACTCCGCGCGCGGCCGGTCGACGGGCTTGCCGGCGGGCGCGCCGTGCGGGTGCCAGTAGGCCGTGTCGTAGGTCAGCGGGGTGCTGTCGGCGACGCCCTCCCAGCGGGTCAGGTTGCCGGAGTCGACGCGGACCTGGCCGCCGTTGAGGACGTTGATGTTCCAGCGCACCTCGTTGAACTGCGAGTTGTCGGAGTTGTCGCCGGTCTGGATGGCGAGCGCGAACGGCTTGCCGGTCACCGGGCCGGTGGCGATCTGGTTGATGGCCCGCACCATCGAGTCCGCGACGTGACCGGTGAGCATCTCCTGCGGCCGGTACGCCGACGAGAACAGCCCGAGCGCGGGCAGCGGGCTCGGGTCGTCGAGGCGGTCGGTCCACTCCAGGCGCAGGGGCGACTGGGCGTCGACGATGTGGACGTCGCTGAGCTGGACGAACGAGATCAGTCCCTGGCGCCGGGCCGCGCGGCCGGCCTCGGCGGCGACGCCCAGGCCCTCGCGGACCCGGTGCGGCTCGCCCGCGGCGGCGATCACCGGGCGGTACCCACCGGTCCCGGCGGCGCCGGTGGCGTAGGTCTGGGCGAGGGTCGATCCGGTCGGTGCGAGCGCGGGGACGACGGGGGCCGCGGCCGGGGCGGGCGCGGCGGAGGCGACCGAGGAGCGCAGCACGCCGGGCAGGGTGGTCGCCGCGACGGCGAGGCCTCCGGCGGTGACGGCGTTGCGGATCAGGTTTCGGCGAGTGATCTCCACGAACGGGCCAACGAAGCGGGGGTGAGCCGGGTCACGTCGTACGCCGAACCGGCCCCGGGCGTTCACGAAGCGGATGCCCGCCACTCCCGCAACCGTGACGGCGCGTTGACGCGGCGTCCTTAGCGTCCGAGCCATGACCAAGCTCCGGGTTCTGGTGGTTGCCGAGTCGTTCCTCCCGCAGATCAACGGCGTCACGAACTCCGTGCGCCGGGTGCTGGAGCATCTCTCCGCGGAGGGTCACGAGGCCGAGCTCGTCGCCCCCACCGGCCCGGACACCTACGCCGGGTTCCGGGTACGCCGGGCGCGCGGGGCGAACCTGCCGTTCTACCCGGACTTCCGGCTCGGCCTGGAGACCCGGCGCCGGCTGCGCCAGGTGCTGGCCCAGTACCGCCCCGACGTGGTCCACATCGCCTCGCCGGCGACGCTGGGCTACCAGGCCTCGCGGGCGGCCGAGGAGCTCGGGATCCCGACGGTCGCGATCTACCAGACCGACCTGGTCGGCTTCGCCGAGCGCTACGACGTCCCCGGGGGCGCCCGGGCGGCTGCCGGCCTGACCCGGCGGATCCACCACCACGTCGACCGCACCCTGGCGCCCTCGACGGCGAGCATCGCCCAGCTGGAGGCGCTCGGCGTACCGGAGGTGCACCGGTGGGGACGCGGCGTCGACCTCGTCGCCTTCCACCCGCGGCACCGCGACGAGGGGCTGCGGCAGCGGCTCGCGCCGGACGGCCGGCTCCTCGTCGGGTACGTCGGCCGGCTGGCCGCCGAGAAGGAGCTGGACCTGCTCGCCCACCTCGCGCGCGACCCGCGCTACGCCCTCGTGGTCGTCGGCGGTGGCCCGGAGGAGCAGCGGCTGCGCGGCCTGCTGGGCGACCGGGCGCACTTCCTCGGCCTGCTGCATGGTGACGAGCTGAGCCGGGCGTACGCCTCGCTCGACGTGTTCGTGCACACCGGCCGCTACGAGACCTACTGCCAGTCGGCGCAGGAGGCGCTCGCCTCGGGCATCCCCGTCGTCGCGCCCGCCGCCGGCGGACCCCTCGACGTCGTCGCCGACGGTGCCTCGGGCCTGCTCTACCGCCCGGGTGACGGGTCAGCGCTGGCCGCGGCCGTCGACCGGCTCGCGCGCGACGAGGAGCTGCGCCGCGCGATGGCGCTCACCGCGCTGCGGGCGGTGCAGGAGCGCTCGTGGTTCGCGATCAACGAGCAGCTCGTCACGCACTACCGCGCGGTCATCGGGGCGCGCGCGGGCGCACGGGCTGCGTGACGATCGCGGCCGCCTCCTCGACGGTGTCGACGAGGTGGACGTGCGACTCCATGGGCCGCCCCTTGGCCAGCGCGCTGAGGAGCGGCCAGGCGGGCAGCTCCTCGGTCCAGTAGGAACGCCCGACGAGCACCATCGGCGCGATCGTCTGCTCGGTCGCGTAGTAGTTCTCGCAGGCGTCCTGGAAGATCTCCTGCACGGTGCCGCCCGCGCCGGGCAGGAACACGATGCCCGCGTCGCAGACCTGGAGCAGGATCGCCTCGCGCAGCGCGTTGCGGAAGTACTTCGCGATCGCGGTGGCGAACAGGTTCGGCGGCTCGTGGCCGTAGTGCCAGGTCGGTACGCCGAGCGAGGGCCGCGGATCGGGGCACAGCGCGAGCGCCTCCCGGGCCGTCGCGACCCACGCGTCGATCGAGGGCCGGAACGACGGCACGGCGGCCAGCCGGCCGAGCGCCTCGGTGAGCGCCTCCGGGGGAGCCGCGGCCATCCGGCCGCCGAGGTTGGCGGCCTCCATCGCGCCCGGCCCACCGCCGGTGGCGACGGCGTGCGCCGTACCGAGCGCCGCACCCAGCCGGGCCGCCTCGGCGTAGGCCGGCGTACCGCGGTCGGCGGCGTGGCCGCCCATCACGCCGACCAGGGAGCGCTCCCGGATCCACGCCGCGAGGGCGCGGTCGACCGCCTCGTCGTGCAGCGCCTGGGCGAGCGTGTCGGCCTGCCCGTCGCGGCTCTGGGCCCAGGCGTAGGCGCGGGCGTCGAGGCTGTCGGCATAGGGGACCGCGTCGTAGAGCTCGTCGCCGGCGTAGAGCTCGGTGCGCTGCGGGTCGACCGGGGGAGTCCCGATCGCGGGCAGCACCAGCGCGCCGCGGGCGACCAGGCGGTCGAGGTCGCCGGGGGCGAAGGCGCAGCCGACGAACGTCGTCCGGCTGACGTCGCAGTCGGACAGCGCGTCGGAGCGCTCGCTGAGGTCGACCCCGATCAGCCGCCAGCCCTGGAGCCGGCGGGCGCCGTCGGCGCGGCGGCGGTCGAACTCGGCCAGCGTGGTCACGGTGACGACCCGGCCGCGTCTGCTTCTCACGGGTGCACGGTAGCGATCCTGGCCACATGGCGGACATGTACAATCTTAATGAAGTTACTTGACAATAGGCTGTGGGTTTCCCCCCAGCGACGCACCCGAATCAGGAGCAGCGCACGATGACGCATCGTCCCGAGACCCTCGCCGTCCACGCCGGCCAGGAGCAGCCCGACCCCGCCACCAACGCGCGGGCGGTCCCGATCTACCAGACCACGTCGTACGTGTTCAACGACACCGAGCACGCGGCGAACCTCTTCGCCCTCTCGGAGCCGGGCAACATCTACACCCGGATCATGAACCCGACCCAGTCGGTCTTCGAGGACCGGATGACCCAGCTCGAGGGCGGCGTCGGTGCGCTGGCGACCGCGTCGGGCTCGGCCGCGATCACCTACTCGGTGCTCAACCTGACCTACGCCGGCGACAACATCGTCGCCGTCTCCACGCTGTACGGCGGCACGTACGCGCTGTTCGCCCACACGCTGCCGCAGTACGGCATCGAGGTCCGCTTCGTCGACCCCGACCGCCCGGAGGACCTGGCCGCCCTGGTCGACGACAAGACCAAGCTGGTCTTCGCCGAGACGATCGGCAACCCGAAGGTCAACGTCGTCGACGTGCGTGCCTGGGCCGACGCGGCCCACGCGCAGGGGCTGCCGCTCATCGTCGACAGCACGGCGACGACGCCGCTGCTGGCGCGGGTCTTCGAGCACGGTGCGGACGTCGCGGTGCACGCGGCGACCAAGTACATCGGCGGTCACGGTACGTCGATCGGCGGCATCATCGTCGACTCCGGCAACTTCGACTGGGCCGCGCACGCGGAGCGGTTCCCGGGGCTGACCCAGCCCGACAGCGCCTACCACGGTGTCGTGTGGACCGAGGCGGTCGGCAACCTGGCCTACATCATCCGGGCCCGTACGGTGCTGCTGCGCAACACCGGTGCCGCGATCGCGCCGCTCAACTCGTGGCTCTTCCTCCAGGGTCTCGAGACGCTGCACCTGCGCATGGAGCGCCACAGCGAGAACGCGCTCGCGATCGCGAAGTACCTGCAGGGCCACGACTCGGTGGCGTGGGTGTCCTACCCGGGCCTCGAGGACAGCCCCTACAAGGCGGCGGCCGACGGCTACTTCACCGGGCGCGGCTACGGCGGCCTGGTGTCGTTCGGCCTCAAGTCCGGCCGGGACGGCGGCAAGCGCTTCATCGAGGCGCTCGAGCTGTTCAGTCACCTGGTCAACATCGGCGACGCGAAGTCGCTGGCGGTGCACAACGCCACGACGACGCACTCCCAGCTCACGCCCGACGAGCTCGAGGCGGCCGGCGTGCCGGAAGAGCTGGTCCGGCTCTCGATCGGTATCGAGCACGTTGATGACCTGATCGCCGACCTCGACCAGGCGCTGACCGCCGCGAAGTGACCCTGACGACGTGACCGCCGCCGCCGGCGGCCTCGGCATCGTCGCGACCCAGCGGGCCGTTCTCACCGAGAGCGGCCCGCTGGTCCTCGCCTCCGGGGCGGAGCTGCCCCACGTCGAGGTCGCCTACGAGACCTACGGCGCGTTGAACCCCGCGCGGGACAACGCCGTCGTCGTCTGCCATGCCCTCACCGGCGACGCCCACGCCGCCGGCTGGCACGAGGGCGCCCGCCGTCCGGGCTGGTGGGACAACCTCATCGGGCCGGGCCGGGCGGTCGACACCGACCGCTTCTTCGTCGTCTCGGCGAACCTGCTCGGCGGCTGCTCCGGCACCACCGGGCCCTCCTCGCCCGACCCGGTGACCGGGCGTCCCTACGGGCCGGACTTCCCGCTGCTCGACATCGCCGACTTCGTCACGGCCCACCGCGGCCTGCTCGACCACCTCGGCATCGAGCGGCTGCACGCCGCGGTCGGCGGATCGCTCGGCGGCATGCAGGTCCTGGAGTGGGCGCTGCAGGAGCCGGACCGGATCGACCGGGCCGTCGTCGTCGCGGCGAGCGCGCGGCTCACGCCCGAGAACATCGCGTTCTCGTCGGTCGCCCGGGCGGCCATCCTGGAGGACCCCGACTTCCACGGCGGCCGGTACGCCGACCACGGCGTCGCGCCCCGCCACGGCATGAAGGTCGCCCGGATGATGGCCCACATCACCTACGTCTCCGAGATCTCGCTGGAGGAGAAGTTCGGCCACCGGCGCGACACGACCGGCCACGACAAGCGGCTCGCCGCGGACTTCGAGGTCGAGCACTACCTCCAGCACCAGGGCACCTCGTTCCTGGAGCGCTTCGACGCGCTGTCGTACCTCCACCTCACCCGGCCGATGGACTACTTCGACCCGTTCGGGGCCTATCCGGACGCCGTCCCGTCGACCCGCTTCCGGCTCGTCTCGTTCGACAGCGACTGGCGCTTCCCGACGGCGCACTCGCTGCGGATCCGCGACGAGCTGGCCGCGCGCGGGGTCGCCGTCGAGCACACCGAGCTGGCCTCGCCGTGGGGGCACGACTCGTTCCTGCTGCAGCCGCCCGGCTACCACGAGGCGATCAGCGCCTTCCTCGCCTGAGCGCGGCTACCATGGCGAGATGACCAGGCCGGTGCTCGAGCGGTTCTCGGTGGTCGACGCCGACGACCTCGACGAGTTCCGGGTCTCGGTGTCGCGGGCGCTGACGCCCCACCGCCTGGTCCCGCTGGAGCGCTCCGGCCGGGTCGAGCGGGTCTCGGTCGCCGTCGCCCCGCTGGGGGCGCTCTCCCTGGTCTACGGCGAGCACCGCGGTGCCGCGCTCGGCGCGACGCTGACCGAGCAGGTCGACTACTACGACATCAACCTGTCCTGGGGCGGGCGCAACCTGATCACCTGCGGGGACGACGAGGTGGTCGTCGACCCGCACACCGCCGGGATCATCTCGCCGCGGATGCAGGCGCAGATGCGGCTGAGCGACGACTACCGCCAGCTCCACGTGCGCTTCGAGCGCTACGCGCTGGAGCGCCACCTCGAAGGGCTCCTGGGCCGCACCGTGGTCGCGCCGATCCGGTTCCGGATGGCGATGGACCTGCGCGGCCCGGCGGCGGCCTCGTGGGCGCGCGCCGTACGGCTGCTGGTCGAGGACCTCGACGAGCCGCTCGGGCTCGGGGGAGTCGGCGGCGCCGTCGACGCCACCAACCCGTGGTCCGGCTTCTTGATGACCGGGCTGCTGCTGGCCCAGCCGCACAACTACAGCGACCAGCTCGCCGAGCGGCGCCACGGCGCCCACCGGCCGGCACCGGTCAAGGGGGCGATCGACCTGATCGAGGCCCGGCCCGACGAGGAGCTCACGGTCGAGCGGCTCGCCGCCGAGGCCGGCGTGAGCCCGCGCTCGCTCCAGCGCCACTTCCGCGACCACGTGGGCGTCGCGCCGCGCCAGTACCTCCAGCAGGTCCGGCTCGCGCGGGTCCACGCCGACCTGCGCGCGGCCGCTTCCGGCAGCGGGCTGACCGTCGCCGACGTCGCCCTGCGCTGGGGCTTCTCCCACGTCCCGCGGTTCGCCGGTGCCTATCGCGAGCGCTACGGCGAGAGCCCCTCGGCGACCCTGCGCGCCGCCCCCGAGTGACCGCTCGCACACTCCTGTCGCTCGCCGGATCACCCTGACGCGAAGCGGATCGTCGTGAGGCCGCGGCGAACCTAGCGTCGCCGTCATGAGCAACGAGTACGACGTCGCGATCGTCGGATACGGCCCCGCCGGACTGGTCCTCGCCTCGGCCCTGGGCCGCGCCGGCCACAAGGTCGTGGTCTTCGAGCGCTGGCCGGGCCTCTACGGCCTGCCGCGGCTGACCCACATCGACGGCGAGACCGCCCGCGTCATCGCCTCGGTCGGCGACCTGGACCACGCCCTGCGCGACGCCCTGCCGCTGGACTACTACCGCTACTTCAGCGCTGCGGGCGAGCTGCTGGTCGAGCTCGACTGGCGCGGGACGTCGGCGGGTCACCCGGCCCACATCTCGATGTACCAGCCCGACATCGAGGACGCCGTGGACGCGGCGGCCCGCGCCGCCGGAGTCGAGGTCCACCAGGGCTGGTCCGTGGTCAACCTCCGGCCCCACGCGGACGGCGTCGAGGTGACGGCCCGGCCGTGGAGCCAGTCGCGCACCGGACAGTGGTCGCACGCCGACGAGGAGCGCACGATCACCGCGTCGTACGTCGTGGGCGCGGACGGCGCCAACAGCTTCGTGCGCGCCACCCTGGGCATCGAGCGCAGCGACAACGGCGTCGACGACCGCTGGCTCAACGTCGACACCGAGCAGCTGCGCGAGCTGCCCGAGAGGTTCCGCCGGACCACGCAGTTCTGCGATCCCGCGCGCGGGCACATGTTCATGCCGATCGGGCGCAGCCGGCAGCGCTTCGAGGTGGCGGTGCTGCCGGGCGAGGACCAGGCGGCCTACGAGGACCCGGACTACGCGTGGCGCTGGCTGGCCGAGACCCACGGGCTCGGGCCGGAGGACGTGCGGATCCTGCGCCAGGTCGTCTACACCTTCCAGGGCCGGATCGCCGAGCGCTGGCGCGAGGGACGGGTGCTGCTCGCGGGCGACGCGGCGCACACGACGCCGCCGTACATGGGGCAGGGGGCGTGCTCGGGCATGCGCGACGGGATCACCCTGGGCTGGAAGCTCGACCTGGTGCTGCGCGGCCTCGCCGGGGACGCGCTGCTCGACACCTACGAGGCCGAGCGGCGGCCGCACGCGACCGCGATCACCGAGATCTCCACGGCGCTCGGCAAGGTCGCCAACACCCACGACCCGGCCGAGGCGGCCGCCCGCGACGAGGCGTTCCGGACCGGCAACGTCCCGCCCCCGCCGCCGTTCCCGACGCTGGTCGCCGGGGTCGTCCACCACGAGGCCGACGGCGCGGTGAGCCCGCTGGCCGGCACGCTCACGCCGCACGGCGTGGTCCGCGTGGGCGACGCCGAGGGGCTCCTCGACGACGTCGTCGGGCGCGGCTTCAGCCTGGTCTCGGCGAGCGCCGCGGACCTCGGCGCGGCCGACCTCGCGTTCCTCGACAAGCTCGGCGTGGTGACGGCGTCGCTCGACACGGTCGCGGATGTCGCCGGGACCTACGCGGACTGGTTCGCCGCCCACGGGGTCGAGGCGTTCGTCGGCCGCCCCGACCACCACCTGTTCTGGGCCGGCGCGCTCGCCGACCTGCCGGCCGCGCTCGCGCAGCTGCGCGAGCGGCTCGACTGGACCGTCGCGTGACGCCCCCGGCCGACGTGCTCTGGCGGTCGATGTCGCCGGAGCGGATGACCGACGGCGGCCTCGCCCCCGCCGACGTACGACGGCTGCGGGCCGCGACCGACGCGGGCACGCCGTGGGACGAGGCGCTCGTCGCCATCGCCGACGACCGCGCGGCCGCCGCCGAGCGGGCGCTCGCCGACGGACACCGCACCACCGCCCGGGCCGGGTTCCGGTGGTCGGCCGCGGCCCTGCTGTTCGCCCAGATGGCCTGGAACGACGACAGCCCCGAGCGGGCGGCGCTCTACGCCCGCTTCACCGCGACCGTGGGCCGCGCCGGTGCGCTCGCTGAGCCGGCCTGGGAGCACGTGACGCTGCCGTTCGACGCGGGTCGGCTGCACGGCTGGCTGCTGCGCCCGCCGGGTCGGGCGCGCGGGACCGTGATCGTGCTCGGCGGCCAGAGCGGCTGGGGCGCGACCTACCTGCGGGCGGCGGATGCCCTGCTGGAGCGCGGGATCGCGGCCTTCCTCGTCGAGGGTCCGGGGCAGGGGGAGACCCGGATGAGCGGGGGAGTCCTGCTCGACGTGGACGTCCGCGCGGCGTACTCGGCGTTCGTCGACCACGTCCTCGCCGACCCGTCGCTCGGCGGCAGCGTCGGCATCTGGGGCAACAGCATGGGCGGCCTCTTCGCCGGTACGACGGCCGCGAGCGACCCGCGGATCAGCGCGGTCTGCGTCAACGGCGCCCCCGCACGCCCGCGCCTGCTGGGCTTCCGGACGTTCGACGAGCAGGCCGGCGCGATGCTCGGCACCACCGACGCGGCGCGGGTGCAGGCCAACTTCGACCGGATCGCGCTGCAGCCCGAGGACCGGATCACCGGCGCGGTCCTCGTCGTGCACGGCGGCCAGGACCCGATCGTCAGCCGCGAGGAGCAGCAGCCCTTCCTGGACGCGGCTGTCGGCGTCGCCACCCTGCGCACGTGGGAGGACGGTGACCACACGATCTACAACCACGGCGAGGAGCGCACGGCGTACGTCGCCGACTGGTTCGGCGAGCACCTCGCACCCGCCCGCACGACCCTGCTCGACGAGGTGCGCGCGAGCTTCGCCCGGACGCCGGACCCGCGGCAGCGCGACGTCCTGGACGCCGTCACCCGCCACGTGCACGCGCTCGTGGCGGAGCTGCGCCCGACGCTGGCCGAGTGGGAGCAGGCGATCGGCTTCCTCACTGCGGTCGGGCAGACGTGCGACGACACCCGGCAGGAGTTCGTCCTGCTCTCCGACGTGCTGGGGGTCTCGATGCTCGTCGAGACGCTCAACGGCGGCGACCACGGCACCGAGAGCACGGTGCTCGGACCGTTCCACATGACCGCGTCCCCGCAGCGCGCGCTCGGCGACTCGATCAGCGAGCTCGGGCTCGACCGGCCGTGCGTGGTGACCGGCACGGTCGCCGGTCTCGACGGACAGCCGCTTGCCGGCGCCGCCGTCGACGTCTGGCAGTGCGACGAGGAGGGCTTCTACGACGTGCAGCGGCCAGACACGCAGCCGCCGGGCAACGGGCGCGGCATGTTCCGCACCGACGAGGGCGGGCGGTTCTGGTTCCGCACGGTCGTGCCGTCGCACTACCCGATCCCGACGGACGGGCCGGTCGGCGCGCTGCTGCGCGCCAGCGAACGCCACCCGTACCGGCCCGCGCACGTGCACTTCATCGCCGAGGCCGAGGGCTTCGAGCCGGTCACCACGCACGTGTTCGTCGCCGACAGCCCCTATCTCGACAGCGATGCCGTGTTCGCGGTGAAGCCGAGCCTGGTGCGCGACTTCGCGGTCGTCGCCGATCCCGCCGAGGCCGAGCGGTACGGCGTCACGGCGCCCTTCCGGCACGTGCACTTCGACATCCGGCTGGTGCCCGCATGAGCGGCGGGTTCGTCCACGAGGCGCTGCCGATGCGGGTGGTCCTCGGCGCCGGTGCCCTCGCGCGGATCGGCGAGGAGGTCGAGCATCTCGGCCTGCGCCGGGTGCTCGTGCTGAGCACACCCGAGCAGCGGGACCTGGCCGACCGGGTCGCCGGCCTGCTGGGGGCGCGGGCCGCCGGGGTCTTCGACGGCGCGCGGATGCACGTCCCGGTGCCGGTGGTCGACGCCGCGGCCGCGGTGGCCGGCGAGGTCGGCGCGGACGGCTGTGTGGCCGTCGGCGGCGGCTCGACGATCGGGCTGGGCAAGGCGCTCGCGCTGCGGCACGCGCTGCCGATCCTCGCCGTCCCGACGACGTACGCCGGCTCGGAGATGACCCCGATCTGGGGGCTGACCGAGGACGGCCGCAAGCGCACCGGCCGGGACCGCGCCGTGCTGCCGCGCTCGGTCCTCTACGACCCGGAGCTGACGGTGTCGCTGCCGCCGGCGATCTCCGGGACGAGCGGGCTCAACGCGCTGGCTCACGCGGTCGAGGCGCTTTACGCCCCGGACGGCTCGCCGCTGATCACGGCGATGGCCGAGCAGGGCGTGCGCGACCTGGCCGCGGCGCTGCCGCTCGTCGTCGCCGATCCCACCGACCTGGACGCCAGGACGCGCGCGCTGCAAGGGGCGTGGCTGTGCGGGGCGTGCCTCGGCGCCACCACGATGGGCCTGCACCACAAGCTCTGCCACGTGCTCGGCGGGATGCTCGACCTGCCGCACGCCGAGACCCACGCGATCGTGCTGCCGCACGTCGCGCGCTACAACCTCGCGATGGCGCCGGAGGCTGACGCCGCGCTCCGGCGGGCGCTCGGTGTCGCCGACGTGCCGGCCGCGCTGGCCGACCTGGGGGAGCGGCTCGGCGTACCCGGCGGGCTGGCCGCGCTCGGCGTCGAGCGGGCGGACCTGGCCCGGGTCGCGGACGAGGTGCTCGCGGCGCCGTACCGGAACCCGCGCGTGCCCACGCGGGCCGACGTGGAGACGTTGCTGGAGGCGGCCTGGCGCTCCCGGTGACCGGTACGCGCGGACGCCCCGTGGCGCCGGGCCTTCCTAGGTTCGGCGCCATGAGCACCGCCGACAGCGCCGCCGACATCGCCGCCGACATCGCCGCGATCACCCGCCTGAAGTACCGCTACCTGCGCTGCCTCGACACCAAGCAGTGGGACGACTTCGCGGCCTGCTTCGCGCCGGACGCGACGGCCGACTACAACGGCCTGGCCTTCGACTCGCCCGGCCCGCTGGTCGCCTACATGCGCGCGAACATGGGGGAGGGCGTGCTGACGATGCACCAGGCGCACCACCCCGAGATCGATCTCGACCCGGAGGACGCGGACCGGGCGAGCGGCACCTGGTACCTGCACGACAAGGTGATCGTCGACGCCTTCCGGTTCGCTCTGGAGGGTGGGGCGATCTACTCCGACACCTACGTGCGCACCGTGGACGGGTGGCGGATCCTGCGCACCGGCTACCGGCGCACGTTCGAGATGACCTGGAACCTCGACGAGCCGGCGCAGGTCAAGGTGCGCGGACCCGAGGTGCGCTCGCGGTTCTAGGCCGTGGGGTCGACCTGGCCGACCTGGCCGACCTGGCCGGCGCGCGCGAACAGCGCCCGGGACGCGGGGTCGCCGTCGAGCTGGCGGATCGTGCGGTGCGCGATCCGCCAGCCCTGCGGCGTGCGGACGAGGTCGAAGTGGTTGGCGCCGATCCGGGCCGGGAAGTTGCGGCCCTCGTGGCGCACCAGCAGCACCGACGGGCACACGGCGACCGCGCGGTCGCCGTCCACGGTGACGTGGGCGGGGCCGAGGAAGTGGCAGCAGCCGTTCTGGATCAGCCCCTGGTGCCGGTCGCCGCGCACCATCGCCTCGATCGCGGCCTGGTCGCCCATGTAGATCTCGTCGACGTCGTAGACGCCGTCCTCGGTCCACATCCCGGCGACCCGCTCGGCCTCGCCGGCGTCGACGAGGGGGCCGTAGGACGCGATGAGGAGGGTGATCTCCTGGACGTCCTCCAGGCGCTGCAGGCGTTCCTCGATGCTCATGCGTCCTCCGGTGCGGTGGGAGTGGTGGGGGTGGGGGTGAGCCCGGCCAGGGCGGCCAGGGCGGAGAGCTGGTCGGCGTAGTGGGTCGCCGAGGTGGCGGCCACGTGCACGTTGACGACGGTGGCGCCGGCCGCGACGGTGCGGTCGAGGGCGCGGCGGGTCCGGTCCGGCTCGCCGATCGGGTCGACCGGGCGGCCGGCGCCGAGGACGACCTCGAACCCGTCGGGCAGGTCGGTGCCGTCGAGCATCGCGCGCAGCCGGTCGTGGGGCAGCCCGAACGGGATCCAGCCGTCGCCGTGCTCGCGGGCGCGGCGCAGGCTGCGCGCGGTGTGGCCGCCGATCCAGAACGGCACCCGCGCCTGGACGGCGTGCGGCTCGACGACCACGTCCGCGAACGGGAACCGCGGCCCGTCGTACGTCGGGCGGGGGCCGCCGAGCGCGGCCCGCAGGGCGGGGAGCGCGTCGTCGGCGACGGCGCCCCGCTCGTCGTACGCGGCGCCGAGGAGGTCGAACTCCTCCTCGAGCGAGCCGACGCCGAGACCGAGCACGAGCCGCCCGCCGCTGAGCAGGTCGAGGGTGCC
Source organism: Pimelobacter sp. 30-1 (assembly GCF_018831735.1). Lineage (NCBI taxonomy): Bacteria > Bacillati > Actinomycetota > Actinomycetes > Propionibacteriales > Nocardioidaceae > Pimelobacter > Pimelobacter sp. 30-1. The sequence continues at coordinate 24,267 of NZ_NHTS01000016.1, read as the reverse complement.
GTAGCGCTTCGCGAGCGCGAGCGGGTGGTGGTAGCCGAGCACGAGCACCTGGGTGGCGAGCCGGATCCGCGTCGTGTGCGCGGCGAGGTGGCTCAGCGTGGCGAGCGGGTCCCAGTAGGTGCCGCCGCGCTGCTCGGCGACCGGGACCGGGACGGCGACGTGCTCGGAGCAGGTGAGGTGGTCGAAGCCGAGCCGGTCGGCGGCGGTGGCGACGGCGACCAGGTCGGCGACCGTCGCGGTGCGCTCCCAGGGGGAGCAGGCGCCGGGCAGGGCGGTCACGACCGGGCTGGTGATGCCGATGCGCATGGGCCTCATCCAAGCGGCCGGACGCCGCGGGTGCGGCCGGGCGTCCCGATCACTGGAAGTAGAACGAATTTCAGAAATGGTCTTCCGGAGGGTTCGTCCCCGGTGTTACCGTCGTCACTAGAATTCATTTCAGTTCTGGATCTCCGGGAGGACCCATGTCGGCGCTGGTCATGGAGCAGGTGGATGTCATCAGCACGGCCGCGGCACGCGAGCTGCCGCCGTCGATGGTCGAGCGGATGACGCTCATCCTCGACCGGTTCACCACCCGCCAGACCTGGCTGAGCCTGGAGGAGATCGCCCGCTCGACCGGGCTCCCGCGCTCCACGGCGCACCGGATCCTCGACCAGCTCGTCCGCCTCGACTGGCTGGAGCACGGCACCAGCGGCTACGGCCTCGGCCGCCGCTCGCTCGTGCTCGGCGGCGGCTCGGCGGGTGAGGCGGACCTGCGCGCGGCGGCGTCGCCGTACCTGCACGACCTGCTGCTGCGCACCGGTGCGGTGATCCACCTGGCGGTGCTCGACGGCGACCGGGTGCGCTACCTCGACAAGCTGGGCGGGCCGTTCGCGGCGACCGTCCCCTCGCGCGTCGGCGGCTCCGCGCCCGCGCACTGCACCGGGCTCGGCAAGGCGATGCTCGCCTGGCTGGAGCCCGAGCGCGTCGACGAGCTCGTCGGCGACCACCTGCCCACCCGGACCGCGGCCACGATCGGCGAGCTCGACGTGCTGCACGGCGAGCTGGTCCGGATCCGTGCCCGCAGCGGGCTCGCGTTCGAGCGCGGGGAGTGCTTCCCCGACATCGCCTGCCTGGCCTCCGCGGTGCGCGGGCCGCAGGGGCCGATCGGCGCGCTGTCCGTCGTCGCCGCGGTCGGTACGGCGCTCGAGCGGGTCGCGCCGCTGGTCCTGGACGCCGCGCGGCGGATCTCCGAGGACCTCTACCCCGACCTCGACCTGCGCAGCCAGCGGCTGCACGTCACCGAGGACTGAGGAGGCGGCGCAGGACCTTCTCGGTCCCCGCCACGAGCCGCGCGCGGTCGTCGGTCGAGCGCATCGCCACGACGTCCTCGTTGCCGCTGACGACGTGCACCGGCCCGTGGGGGAGCGCGGCGAGGCCCTCGCGGGCGACGTCGGCCGGCTCCGAGACGTGCAGGCCGGGCAGGTCGAAGTCGAGCCCGGCCCGCTCCATCGCGGGTGTGCGGGTGACGCCGAGGACGAGCTCGAGGACGTCGACGCCGTGCTCGCGCAGCTCGGCCCACAGGCCCTCGGCGAAGATCCGGCTGAACGCCTTGACGCCACCGTAGACGCCCTCGGTCGACGTACCGACGTAGCCGGCGAGTGAGCCGACGAGCAGGATCCCGCCGCGGCCCCGCTCCCGCATCGGCAGGGCGTAGTGGTGGGTCAGCGCCAGCAGCGCGGTGATGTTGAGGTCGATCACGCCCTGGAAGCCCGCCAAGGTGCCCTGCGTGAACGCGCGGCCGTGCGTGTTGGCGCCCGCGTTGTAGATCAGCAGGCCCACCTCGACGTCGGCCGTGGCGGCGGTGACCGCCGCTATGGAGGCGGGATCGGTGAGGTCGGCGGCGACGGTGCGCACCTCGACGCCGAGGTCACGCACCGATGCGGCGGTCTCCTCGAGCGGACCGGGCTTGCGGGCGACGAGCACCAGGTTGAGGCCGGCGCCGGCCAGCGCCCGGGCGAACTCGGCGCCCACGCCCTCGGAGCCGCCGGCGACGACGGCCCACGGTCCGTAGCGGTCGGGATCAGTCATGAGCGGCCTCCGGGTTGGTCTTGAGGGGTTCGTCGGACTGCACGTCGAGGGTGCCCGCGACGGCGGCCGCACGCAGCGAGGCGCGCAGGGCCGCGCAGCCCGGGAAGGCGTTGCGGTTGGGGCGGTCGGAGACGGCAGCGCCCTGCGTCGTACGGCGCTCGGGGCAGCGGGCGAGCGCGGCCGTGTTCCACTGCACGGTGGTCTGGTCCCAGCTGCTCTTGCGGGCGAGGACCTCGGCGCCGCACGTCCCGCACCCGACCGGCTGCATCGGCGCGGACTCCAGTCGGACGTCCGGCCGGGGGCCGGTCATGAGCGCCGTGCGGCGAGGTTCTGCTCGACCTCCGCACGCCAGGCCTCGTTGGGCCGCGTCGTGTCGATCTCGAACTCGAACCGGTCGGTCATCTCCGCGGTGACCTCGGCGGCGTCGACGTAGAACTGCTGGTACCACCGCCGCAGCTGGTAGACCGGCCCGTCCTCCTCGCACAGCAGCGGGTTGTCGATCCGCGCCTTGTTCTTCCAGATCGCGACGTCCTGCTCGAAGCCGTAGCGGATGAACTTGCCGGTCTTCTCCGCCATCAGGTCGGCCTCCTCGTCGGAGATGCCGTCCTTCTTCTCCACGATGATCCCGTACTGCAGCACGAACGAGCTCTCGTCGATCGGGTAGTGGCAGTTGATCAGGATCGTGTCCACGTCGAGGTCCTCGTAGTGGTAGGTCACCTCGTCGATCATGAAGCTCGGCCCGTGGTACGCCGCCACGCTCGTCGTGCCGAGGACCGTCGGGTTGCTCTTCGAGGGCCGGGCGGGCCGGACGTCCTCGCGGCCGTCGCCGTTCATGTACTGGTAGGCGCTCGTGCCCTCGAAGACGTTCTTGAAGTACGTCGGGAACGAGTAGTGGATGTAGAAGAAGTGCGCCATGTCCACGACGTTGTCGACGATCTCGCGGCAGTTGGCGCCCTCGATGACCGTCTCGTACCAGAGCCACTCGGTCCACCGGTCGTCGTCGACCTGGGGGATGCGGGGGATGGTCACGTCGGCGGGCGGCGGGTTGCCCTCGGGGTCGTTCCAGACGAAGACCATGCCGTCCTGCACGAGCGTCGGCCAGGCCGCCGTACGGGCGCGGAGGGGGACGCGCCGGGCATAGGGGATCTGCTTGCAGCGGCCGTCGCCGCCCCAGCGCCAGTCGTGGAAGGGGCACGCGATCTCGTTGCCCTTGACGGTGCCCTGGGACAGGTCGCCGCCCATGTGGCGGCAGTAGGCGTCGAGGACGTTGAGCTCGCCGTCCTCGCCGGCGAAGACGACGAGCTTCTGGCCGAAGGCGTTGACCTGGTGCGGCTGCCCGTCGGCGAGGTCGCGGGCCAGGCCGAGGCAGTGCCACCCGCGGGCGAACCGGCGCGGGCCGGCATCCACCTCGATCTGCCGGACGTGGTCGTTGAGCGTCATGGGGGGAGTCTGCGGCGGCGGGCGCGCGGCACGCCGTCCACGGTCCCACTCAGCGGTAGCCTGCGAGGACCGCGAGTGCGGTGCGGGCCGAGGATGGCGGTCCATCGAGACACCAGGAGTGACGCGTGCCGCGAATCGCCGAGGCCCGGCAGCCCGCCGAGCCCACCTCCGCGGAGCAGAAGGACCGCTACCGCCGGATCCTCCGCGCCGCCAGCAAGCTCGGCGCCGAGCACGGGCTCGAGCGGATGCAGATGAACGACGTGGCCAAGGAGGCCGGCGTCGCGATCGCCACGCTCTACCGCTACTTCCCGTCCAAGACCGACCTCTTCGTCGGGGTGCTGCACAGCCAGATCCAGCGCCTCAGCAGCGCCGGCGCGGACGTCATCGCCGTCGGTACGCCGGGCGAGCGCGCGGACGCCGTCGCCGACGTCCTGATCGGCGCCGGCCGCGGCCTGCTCGCCCGCCCCCAGCTCGCCACCGCCATGCTCCAGGCCAACAACGCCGCGCAGCTCCAGGGCGGCCGCGAGTACACCGAGGCCAATGCGGCGTTCCATCGCGTCCTGCTGCGCGCGCTCGGCGTCGCCGAGCCCGAGGACGAGGACTTCCGGATGGTCCGGATCACCGAGCAGACCTGGTACGGCGTCCTGGTCTCGGTCCTCAACGGCGTCATCACCGCCGAGCAGGCCGAGGCCGACATCCGCCTCGCCACCCGGCTCCTGCTCGGCCCCCGGTACGACGGCCCGGCGGCCGTGGCATGACCGGCAGCGTGACCAGCCGCGTGACCGGCCGGGTGATCGCCGTGACCGGCGTCGCCTCCGGCATCGGCGCGACCACCGCCGCCCTGCTGCGCTCGCGCGGCGACCGCGTCCTCGGCGTCGACCTGCGCGACGCCGAGGTCTGCGCCGATCTCTCCACCGCCGACGGCCGGGCGTCCGCCGTGTCCGGCCTCGCCTCCGCCCTCGGAGACGCCCCGCTCGACGGCCTCATCACCTGCGCCGGCCTCAGCCGCGCCGGCGCTCCCCAGGTGAGCGTCAACTACTTCGGCACCGTCGACCTCGTGCTCGGCCTGCGCCCCCTGCTCGCCGCCGCGCCCGCCCCACGGGTCGCCCTGGTCAGCTCCATCTCCTCGACCCAGCCCCACGACCCCGCACTCGTCGAGGCCTGCCTGACCGGCACCGAGGCCGCCGCCCTCGCTCTCGCCGAGAAGGCCGTCGCCGACGGCCGCCCGCACGAGATCTACGCCTCGACCAAGGCCGCGCTCAACCGCTGGCTGCGCCGGATCGCGGTCACCGACGACTTCGCCGGGGCGGGGATCGCGGTCAACGCGATCGCGCCGGGCGTCGTACTGACGCCGATGACGGCCGAGCTCGTCTCGAACCCGCAGTGGAAGGCGGTCATGGACGCCGCCGTACCGATGCCTCTGAACGGCTACGCCCCGCCCGAGGCGATCGCGAACGCCCTGCTGTGGCTGGTCGCGCCGGAGAACTCGCACATGGCGGGGCAGGTGGTCTTTGTTGACGGCGGGGCCGAGGCGCTCACCTCCACCGGTGGTTGAGGTGTGACGAGCGCTAGCGAGGAGCCTCGAAACCACCTGCCTTGCGCTGCACAGCGGCACGCCGCGAGAGACCCGGAAGAGCCTCGTAGTCGTTGTGGATGAGTGCCTCGCGCTTCTTCCGGCTCCACCCCTGGATCCTCTTCTCGTAGGAGAAGGCATCCTCGATTCGTTCGAACCAGACGCTCCAGACGAGCTCGACGGGCCTCCGACGCCGGGTGTATGCGGCACCGAGGTCGCTGTGGTTGTGCTGCCAGACACGGCCGTCGAGGTCCCAGGTGCTTCCGACGTAGTACGACTGATCGCTGCAACGCAGCATGTAGGTCCAGGGCATGGAGTATCGCTGCCGCTGCAGCAGTCCGGGCAAACCATCGGATCGGCGTCCTGTGGATCGCCGCGGCGGCTCGCGAACCTCCGGAGGTTTGAGGCTCGGCCGTGGCCGGCCTCGCACCTCAACCACCGGAGTCAGAAGTGCGCCTGCCCGCCGTCCAGCGGCACCGTCGCGCCCGTGAGGTAGGCCAGGTCCGGCCCGACGAGCGCGACGACCGCGCGCCCGATGTCCGCCTCGGGGTCGCCGATACGCTTCATCGGGATGGCGGCGACGAACTCGGCGGCCTCCTCGGGGTGGGTCTCGGTCCACCACTTCAGACCGGGGGAGAGGGCGTGCGGGGCGACGCTGTTGACCCGGATGCCGTCGGGGGCCCACTCGACCGCGGCGGTGCGGGTCAGTGAGCGCAGGGCGGTCTTGGCGGCGGCGTAGGCGCCGTAGGTGGTGGGGTCCCAGCGGACCATCGCGGAGGTGACGAGGTTGACGATCGAGCCGCCGCCGGCGGCGACGAGGTGGGGGTGCGCGGCCTTCATGAAGGCGAAGGCGGCGAAGGGGCCGGTGACGAAGCCCTTGGTGAAGTTCTTCTGGCTCATGTCGAGCAGCGGCATCATCACGCCGTCGTAGGCGTTGTTGACGAGGATGTCGAGGCGCCCGAAGTCGCCGGCGATCCGGTCGACCAGCGGCGCGATGGCGTCGGTGTCGAGCAGGTCGAGGGCGTACGCCTCGGCCCGGACGCCGCGGGACCGCAGCAGGGCGCAGGTCTCCTCGAGCTTGGCCACGGTCCGGCCGACCACGGCGACCGACACGCCCTCGGTGGCGAGGGCGAGCGCGATGCCCTGCCCGACCCCCTGACCGGCTCCGGTGACGATGGCGACATTCCCCTGCAGTGCGTTCATGGCGCCACCCTCAGGGGTACGACGCGCGCCCGGCGCGCCCGCATCCCGGTCACCGGGAGCCTTCGCAGCCGACGGCCCGAGCCCCGCCGAATACTCCCCGCCATGACATCGACGACCGAGGGGACGACCGTGACCGAGCTGCGCGTGGAGACGGTCCTGGGCGCCCCTGTGCAGGTGTTCCCGGACCGCTTCCGCGCGCTGCACGAGGTGCTCGCCGCGTCGCTGGAGCACGGCGACCGGCCCTACGTCGTGACGCTCGACGGGCGGCTGACCTTTGCCGAGCACGCCCGCCGGGTGTCCTCGCTGGCGCACGCGCTGCGGCACGACCACGGCGTCCGCAAGGGAGACCGGGTCGCGATCGCGGCCGCCAACTCGCAGGCCTGGATCGAGACCTTCTGGGCGACCGTGTCGATCGGCGCGATCGCCGTCGGCTGCAACGCCTGGTGGTCGCCGCGCGAGCTGCGGCACGCGCTCGAGCTGACCCGGCCCGTGCTGGTGCTCGCCGACGAGCGGCGGCGCGCGCTCCTCGACACCGACGCCGACGCCGACATCCCCGTCCTGGACGTCGACAACGCCCTCGCCACGGCGTACCCGGACGCGGCACTGCCGAGCGCCGACGTCGCCGAGGACGACCCGGCCGTCATCCTCTTCACCTCCGGTACGTCGGGCCGCCCCAAGGGCGCCGTCCACACCCACCGCAACCTCTGCTCGGTGATCGGCTTCCACCGCAGCATGGACGCCATGGCCGCCCGGTACGGCGACCCGGTGGCCCCTCAGGACAAGGTCTACCTGCTGGCGATGCCCCTCTTCCACGTCGGCAGCCTGCACAACCTGGCCGTGCCGCGCCTCGCCAACGGGAGCACCGTCGCGCTGCACCTCGGCGCCTTCGACCCGGCCCGGGTGCTGCAGCTCGTGCAGGACGCGCACGTCACCCACTGGGGTGCGGTGCCGACGATGGCCAACCGGCTGCTGGAGTTCGACGGGGTCGGCGACTACGACACCTCGTCGCTCTACGCCTTCTCGCTCGCCTCGGCGCCGTCGAGCACCGCGTTCAAGGAGCGGCTGCGCGCGCACCTGCCGTTCGCCGGCGCGCTGGTCGACAGCTACGGACTCACCGAGTCGTGCACGGCCGTCGCGCTGGCGACGCCGCTCGACCTCGCCGAGGCGCCGGGCACGCTCGGCACGCCGATCGTCGGGGTCGAGATGGAGGTCCGCGATGCGCTGGGCAACGTGCTCCCGCCCGGCGAGGAGGGGGAGATCTGCGTGCGCAGCGCCTACAACATGCTCGGCTACTGGGAGAACCCCGAGGCCACTGCCGCCGCGATCGACGACGAGCGCTGGCTGCACACCGGCGACCTCGGGATCTTCGACGACAAGGGCCGGATCCGGCTCGTCGCGCGGCGGACCGACCTGATCATCCGCGGCGGCGAGAACGTCTATCCCGCCGAGGTCGAGGCGGTGCTCACCGATCACCCCGAGGTCCGCGAGTGCGTCGTGCTCGGCGTCCCGCACGACGACCTCGGGCAGGAGGTCGCGGCGGTCGTCGTACCGGCTGACCCGCAGGCCGATCCCGCGGTGCTGCGGGCGAGGCTGGAGGCTCACGCCCGGCAGGAGCTCGCGCACTACAAGGTCCCGGCCCACTGGCGGATCGGCGTAGACCCGTTGCCGCGCAACGCCACCGGCAAGGTCGTCCGTACGGCGGTCGCCCGGTGAGCGCCCCCGACGTCTTCAGCCCCGGCCGGCTCGGCCCGGTCACCCTGCGCAACCGCACGATCAAGGCGGCGACGTACGAGGGGCTCAGCCACCGCGGCCGGGTCACCCAGGACCTCATCGACTTCCACGTCGCCTACGCCCGGGGCGGGGTCGGCATGACGACGGTCGCCTACCTCGCCGTCGACAAGGACGGCCGCACCGACCGGCACCAGGTGCTCTGGACCGACGAGGCCATGCCCGGCCTGCGCGCCCTCACCGACGCCGTCCACGCCGAGGGTGCGGCGGTCAGCGCGCAGATCGGGCACGGGGGACCGGTCGCCGAGTCCCGCGGCAACCGCGCGCCCGCGCTGGCGCCGTCCGCACGGGTCAACGTGATCGCGATGAACAAGGCCCAGCAGGCGACCGTCGCCGACCTGGAGCGGATCGTCGCCGCCCACGGCCGCGCCGCGGTCCGTGCCGTCGAGGCCGGGTTCGACGCCGTCGAGGTGCACCTGGGCCACAACTACCTGGCCAGCGCCTTCCTCAGCCCCAAGCTCAACCACCGTGACGACGGCTACGGCGGCGGTCTGCGCAACCGCGCCCGCCTGGCGCGCGAGATCATGCAGGCGGTGCGCGACGCCGTCGGGGACCGGATCGCGATCGTCGCCAAGATGAACATGGACGACGGCGCCCCCGGCGGCTTCTGGCTCGACGAGGCGATCCCGGTCGCCCAGTGGCTGGAGGCCGACGGCACGCTCGACGGGCTGGAGATGACGGCCGGCAGCTCGCTGCTCAACCCGATGTACCTGTTCAAGGGCGACGTCCCCCTCGACGAGTTCGCCGGGGTCATGCCGCAGCCGGTCAAGGCCGGCGTCAAGCTCATCGGCCACCGGCTGCTCAAGAGCTATCCCTACACCGACGGCTTCCTGCTGGAGGACGCCAAGCAGGTCCGCGCGGCGGTGGACCTGCCGATGATCCTGCTCGGGGGAGTGACCAGCCGCGCGGTCATGGACACCGCCATGGCCGAGGGATTCGGCTTCGTCGCGATGGCGCGCGCCCTGCTGCGCGAGCCCGACCTCGTCCACCGGATGCAGGCCGACGCGACCCGTACGTCGCTCTGCATCCACTGCAACAAGTGCATGCCCACCAACTACACCGGGACCCGCTGCGTGCTGGTCGATCGCCGGACCACCCGCAGCGCGAGCTGGGGCAAGCCGGAGGGCTACGCGGGCACGCCCGCCGAGCCTTCCGGTGAGTGGGACGCGTCACACCGCGCCGGCTGAGACGGGTGCGAGGTTCCTCCTGTGGCTCGACGACTTCTCCTCTCCGTCCTGGAGCTGGCCGCGGTCCTGTTCCTGGTCAGCATCGGCGTCTTCCTGCTGCTCTCGCTGGTCCCCGGTGACCCCGCGGTGGCGGTGCTCGGCGAGGGCCGCACGCCCCAGGAGTACGCCGCGATGCGCCACGAGCTCGGGCTCGACCAGCCCCTCCTCGCCCGGTACGGCGACTGGCTGGGCGGCGTCCTGCACGGCGACCTCGGCACGTCCCTGGTGCCCCCGCAGACCAGCGTGCTGGACCGCATCGTCTCCGCCTTCCCGGTGAGCCTGGAGCTCGCGGTGCTCGGTCTCGTGATGGCGCTCGTCATCGCGGTCCCGCTGGCGATGTGGTCGGCGTACCACCAGGGCGGGCGGGCGGACCGGGCGATCAGCGCGATGACCTTCGGCCTGCTGTCGATGCCGTCGTTCCTCATCGGGATCGTGCTCATCGCCCTCCTGGTCGACGGGCTGGGCCTCTTCGCCCGCAACGAGTGGGTGCGCCTGGGAGACAGCATCGGCGGCAACCTGCACCACGCCTTCCTGCCGGCGCTCACGATCGCGCTGATGGAGGCGGCGATGTTTACCCGCATCCTGCGCGGCGACCTGGTCACCACGCTGCACGAGGACTTCATCCTCGCCGCGCGAGCACGAGGCATGTCGCCGCTGCGGATCATGGTCAGCGACGCGCTGCGCCCGTCGTCGTTCTCGCTCGTCACCGTGCTCGGGCTGAGCATCGGGCGCCTGGTGGGGAGCACCGTGATCGTCGAGTACCTCTTCGCGCTGCCCGGCATGGGCAAGCTCGTCATCGACGCCGCCAACCAGGGCAACTACCCGGTCGTGCAGGGGGCGGTGCTCGTCATCGCCCTCGTCTACGTCGCCAGCAACACCCTGATCGACCGCAGCTACGGGCTGCTCGACCCGAGGACCCGCCGTGCGCACGTCTAGGAAACGTCTCGATCTCGTCTTCTGGCTGGGCATGACCTGGCTGACGCTGGTCCTCGGTGCGGCGCTGCTCGCGCCGCTGCTGCCCCTGGGCAACCACGACGACTCCGTCGCCGGCCTGACCCAGCCGGTCTTCGCCTCGCCGGGCGGGCTCGGTGCGGAGCACCCGCTCGGCACCAACAACTACGGCCTCGACGTGCTCGCCCGCGCGGTCTACGGCGCCCGGACCTCCATCGTGATCGCCCTCCTCGCCGTCCTCATCGGTACGACGGTCGGCGGCCTGGTCGGACTGGTCTCGGGCTTCGTGCGGGGCACCACCGACCGGGTCGTCGGCATCGCGTCCAACGCGCTGCTCGCCGTACCGCCGCTGATCCTGCTCATCGCCCTCGGCACCGTGCTCGACCCGAGCGTGCGCAGTATCGCGTTCGCCCTGTCCCTGCTGACGATCCCCAGCATGGTGCGGCTGGCGCGGGCCAACACGATCACCGTCGCGCAGCGCGAGTACGTGCTCGCCGCCCGGGCGCTCGGCGCCAGCCGGGTGCGGCTGATGCTGCGCGAGGTGCTGCCGAACGTGGTCCTGCCGGTGCTGTCGCTGTCGGTGGTGATGATCTCGGTGCTCGTGGTCGCCGAGGCGTCGCTGTCGTTCCTCGGCATCGGCATCGAGCAGCCGCAGCCCACCTGGGGGAACATGATCGCCGAGGGACAGGGCGGCGTGATGCAGGAGCACCCGTTCATCGTGGTGGTGCCGGGGATCTGCTTGTTCCTGACCGTGTTCTCGTTCAACCTGTTGGGGGAGAAGGCGCAGAAGCGCTGGGACCCGAGGAGCGCCAAGCTGTGACCACGCCCCTGCTGGAGGTCACCGACCTCCGTACCGTCTTCCACACCGCGCGCGGCGACGTGCACGCGGTGGACGGCGTCTCGTTCTCGCTCGCGCCGGGAGAATCCCTCGGACTGGTGGGGGAGTCCGGCTCCGGAAAGTCCGTGCTCGGACGCACCGTGATGGGCCTGATCGGCTCCAGCGCGACCACCACCGTGTCCGGATCCGTGCTGCTCGACGGCCGCTCGGTGCACGACCTGCGGCCTGCTGAGCGCCGCCGGCTCTGGGGCCCGGAGGTCGCGATGGTGTTCCAGGACCCGATGACCTCGCTCAACCCGGTCAAGCGGGTCGGCACCCATCTCACCGAGACGCTGCGCCGGCACCTGCGCTGCTCGCGCGCGGAGGCGACGGAGCGCGGCATCGACCTGCTCCGCCAGGTCGGGATCCCGGAGCCCGCCCGGCGGATGCGCCAGTACCCCCACGAGCTCTCCGGCGGTATGCGCCAGCGCGTCGTCATCGCCACCGCCCTCGCGTGCGACCCGCGGCTGCTCATCGCCGACGAGCCGACGACGGCGCTCGACGTGACCGTGCAGAAGCAGATCCTCGACCTGCTCGGCTCACTCGTCGCCGAGCGCACCATGGCCCTGGTGCTGGTCAGCCACGACCTCGGCGCCGTCGCCGGCCGGACCGACCGCGTCCAGGTCATGTACGCCGGCCGCACGGTCGAGTCCGGCCCCACCCGCCCGGTCTTCGGCGCACCGCGGCATCCCTACACCGACGCGCTGCTGGCCTCGATCCCGCGGCTCTCGAACGCCCCGCACACGGTGCTGCGCACCATCGAGGGCAACCCGCCGGACATGGGCCGCCCCCCGGAGGGCTGCCGCTTCGCGCCGCGCTGCGGGTCCGCCTCCGACCGGTGCCGGGCAGACCAGCCCGCCGTGACCGACGTCCCGGGCGGGCGCGACGTAGCCTGCCACCATCCGATCCTGGAGGTCTCCCGTGGCCGGTAGTGGCACCGCGCACCTGCGCCCTGAGGCCGAGCGGGCCCTCGTCGTCGACGACCTGGTCGTCGAGTACCCGGCGGGCCGCGGCACCGTCCACGCCGTCTCGGGGCTGAGCCTCGACCTCCTGCCGGGCGAGACGCTCGGGATCCTCGGCGAGTCCGGCTGCGGCAAGTCCAGCGCCGGGCGGGCCGTGATGCAGCTGCCGCCGCCGACGTCCGGCGAGGTGCGGCTGGGCGACGTCGACCTGACCGCCCTGCCCGCACGCCGGATGCGCGCGGCCCGCGCCCGCATGCAGCTCGTCCTCCAGGACCCGGTCTCCGCGCTCAACCCCCGCCGCCGGGTCAAGGACCTCGTCGTCGAGGGCCTGGAGATCTGGGGCTGGGGCGAGCGGGACCGGGACCGGTTCGTCGACGAGCTGCTCTCGTCGGTCGGGCTCGATCCGGCGACCGTGCGGGACCGGCGGCCCCACGAGCTGTCCGGCGGCCAGTGCCAGCGGGTCTGCATCGCGCGCTCGCTCGCGCTCGACCCCGACGTGCTCATCTGCGACGAGCCCGTGTCGAGCCTGGACGTGTCGGTGCAGGCCCAGATCCTCAACCTGCTGGAGCGGGCGCGCGAGCGGCTGCGGCTCAGCATGATCTTCATCGCCCACGACGTCGCCGTCGTGAAGAACATCAGCGACCGGGTGCTCGTGATGTACCTCGGCAAGACCTGCGAGGTGCTCCCGTCGGCGTCCCTGGAGGCCGCGCTGCACCCGTACACCCGGCTGCTGCTCGCGTCCGTGCCCGAGTCCTCCGGCGCCGAGGACGCCGCGGACCCGGCGGACCCTGCGGACCCTGCTGCCGCGGTCGTGGGCGAGCTGCCCTCGCCGCTGGCGCCGCCGTCGGGCTGCCGGTTCCGGACCCGCTGCCCGCTCGCCACCGAGCGCTGCGCGGCCGAGGAGCCGGTGCTGCGCGAGGTCCGGCCCGGCCAGTTCACCGCCTGCCACCACGTCGAGGAGTCCTGATGCACGACGCCATCGCCACCGCTGCCGCCATCCGCTCGGGGGAGGTGTCCGCGCGCGAGGTCGTCACAGACGCCATCGCCCGGATCGAGGAGCACGACGGCGTCCTCAACGCCGTCGTGGCCGAACGCTTCGAGCAGGCACTCGCCGAGGTGAACGCCGGGCTTCCGGCGGGGCCGCTGCACGGCGTACCGACACTGGTGAAGGACCTCGGCATGCAGGTCGCCGGGCTGCCGCTGACCCGGGGCAGCCGGCTGTGGGCCGACGCCGTGTCCACCGAGGACAGCGCGCTCGTGCAGCGCTACCGCCGGGCCGGCATGGTCGTGCTCGGCGTCACCAACAGCCCCGAGCTCGGCAAGAACGCCAGCACCGAGCCGCTCCTGCACGGCCCCACCCGCAACCCGTGGGCGACCACGCACTCACCGGGCGGCTCCTCGGGCGGTGCGGCCGCGGCCGTGTCGGCCGGCCTGGTGCCGGTGGCCCACGGCAACGACGGGGGCGGCTCGATCCGGATCCCGGCCTCGGCGTGCGGGCTCTTCGGGCTCAAGCCGAGCCGTGGGCGGGTGACGACGTACCCGGTCGCGGGGACGCTCGCCGCGCCCCTGTCCGCCAACCACGCGCTCACGCGCTCGGTCCGGGACTCCGCGCTCCTGCTCGACCTGTCGTCGGGCCCCTTGCACGGGGACGCCCTGGCGGCGCCCACGCCGTCCTCGCCCTTCGTCGCCCAGGCGGCCCACGCGCCGCTGCGGCTGCGGATCGGTCTGCTGACCCGGCGCGCCGACGGCGGCGTCGTCTCACCCGAGGTCGTCGACGCCGTCCGTACGACGGCCGCGCTCTGCGAGGACCTGGGACACGTCGTCGAGGAGGTCGAGCCGGCGTACGACGCCGAGCTGCTGATGAGCGGGTTCGGCACCCTGATGGGCGTCTCGCTCCTCGCCGACGTCGAGCACCGCCTGGCCGAGCTCGGCCGGGACCTGCGCGACGACGACCTCGAGCCGTTCACCCGGATGATCCACGACCACTACCGCGCCACCATGACGCCCGTCGACGTGTACGACGCGCTCGCCGCGGTGCAGACGGTCGGCTGGCAGGTGGGCACGATGTTCGACCGCTTCGACCTCCTGCTCACCCCCACGCTGCCGCTCCCGGTCCCCGAGCTCGGTGTCCTCGACACCACGGACCCGGCCGTCATGTGGCAGCGCGGCGGCGACTACTCGTCGTTCACCGCGGTCGCCAACGCCACCGGGATGCCCGCGATGTCGCTGCCCTGCGGGCTCGACGCAGCCGGCCTGCCGCTCGGTGCGCACTTCGTCGGCGACCTGGGTGCGGAGGGGACGCTCCTCGCGCTCGCCACGCAGGTCGAGGCCGCACGGCCGTGGCCGCTGCTGGCCCCGGCCTACCGCTGACCTTTCCCACGAAGTGCGGGGGTTGCTGCGCCGAGGTGTCCCACCGGTCCCAGGGCCGTCCACCGTACGTCCACACGCTGGCGGGTGACCGCCGGTCTTCCCCAGCCCGCGCCTTCTCGGGTCCGGTGACCGCGTTCCAGCCCCCAGCCTGGGCGCATGACTCTGGTGCACCAGATGGACGGCCGCCCCTTCACCGCGGCGATGGCGCGCGCCGCCGGGCTGACCCGCAACAGGCTGGGTGCGCTCGTCACGAGCGGCCAGGTCCGCCCCGTCCTGTACGGCGTCTACGTGGCCGCCGTCGTACCTGACTCGGTCGACCTGCGTGCCCAGGCTGCAGCACTGGTCCTCCCGTCGCACGCGGTGGTCGGTGATCGGTCCGCCGCGTGGTTGCTGGGGATCGATGTCCTCGCGCTCGAGGAGCACGACCTTCTGCCGCGGCTCGAGGTCGTGTCGGCCGGGGGCAAGGGACCGTCGGTCCGCGACGGGATCCTCGGTGGCAAGCGCGATCTGGCCGAGAGCGACGTCGTGACGCTTGCCGGCGGCGTGCGCGTGACGACGCCGCTGCGGACCGCCTGCGACATCGGCTGCCTCTACGGGCGCTACCGGGCGCTGGCGACCATCGACGAGTTCCGCCGTGCCTATGGCCTCACCTTGGGCGACTTCGAGGCGATCCTGCCGCGCTACCGCGGCCGCCGCGGCGTGATCCAGCTGCGCGAGCTGGTTCCGCTCTCCACGGATCGCGCGGACTCCCAGCCGGAGTCGTGGGTGCGCCTCATGGTGCACGACGAGGGCCTCCCGATGCCGGCGGCGCAGGTCGACGTCGTGGTGTCCGGGTGGGGGCGCGCGCGGCTCGAGAACGCCTACGAGCACCTCCGCATCGCCATCGAGTACGACGGCGAGCGGTTCCACTCGCTGCCCGAGGATCGCGAGCGCGATGACGTACGACGGGCGGCGCTCGACGCGGGCGGCTGGATCGTGCTCGTGGTCCGCCGGGGTGACCTGGCGGCGGAGCGGCGGGCGGGGTGGTTGGGCGAGCTGGGGGAGGCGATCGCCGTACGGACGCCGGGGCGGGTGGGGAAGCGGCGCTATGTGCGGAGGCCGGACGGGGGTGGCGGCGGGGCGTCGTACCGGTGGCGGGGGCGGTGATCCGCGCCTCGCACCAGCAACCCCCACACTTCGCGCCAGCAACCCCCGCACCTCGCGCCAGCAACCCGCGCACTTCGCGCCAGCAACCCCCGCACCTCGCACCAGCAACCCCCAGACTTCGCGCCAGCAACCCCCGCACCTCGGACAAGGGCGCGCCCCACCCGACGTGGTCGGGTGGGGCGCGCGGGGAGGGGGAGGGTCAGCTCTTCCAGGCCTGCCCGAGCAGCAGCAGTGTCTCGGACGTCGAGGAGACACCGTGGACGTCGTCGTTCCACGGCATGAAGAACGCGCCCGCGCCCATGGCGACACCGGGGACGGTCTCCTGCCACAGCTCGTTGATCTGCTTGAGCAGCGCGGTCGCGTCGGCTCCGGAGGCGGCCTGCAGCTGGGCGATCAGGTCGTCCATCTTCGGGTCGGCGTAGCCGGAGGGGTTCTGCGGGGACTTGCTGTTGAGGTTGGTGGCCAGGCGCGAGTACGGGTCCTCGTCGGGGATGCTCATCGCGGCCACGGCGATGTCGTAGTCGTGGGTGACGTAGATGCGCTGGGTCTGGTCGGCGATATTGCGGAGCAGGTCGGTCTTGACCGTGAAGCCGACCGCCTCGAGCAGCGCCTGCACGGTGACCGCCTGGGTCTGCGAGGCCTGGTCGGACTGGCCGATGTAGGTCAGCGTGCCGTCGTACCCGTCAGCCTTGGCGGCCTTCAGCAGCTCCTTGGCCTTCTCCGGGTCGTAGTCGGAGGTCGCCACGTCGGAGTAGTACGGCGCGCTGGGGGAGAAGATGTTGCGTCCCGGCAGGCCCGCTCCGCCGTTGACGCGCTCGGCGACGACCTTGGGGTCGATGGCGTAGTTGATCGCCTGGCGCACCCGTACGTCGGACGCCGCGCGCCCCTCGCGGTTGTTGAGCCAGTAGAGGCTGCCGAGGCCGCTGGGCGCCATGATGCCGGCGAAGCCGTCCTTGCGGGCCTTCTCCAGCGTCTGCGGTGCGCGGATGCTGGTGAGGTCGACCGAGCCGTCGGTGAGCGACTTCAGCCGGTCGTCGTCACTGCCGAGCCAGACGAAGCGGACCGACTCCAGGTGCGGTTTGCCGCCCCAGTACTGGGGATTCGCGTCGAGGACCAGCTCCTCGGCGGGCTTGTAGTCCTTGAGCACGAACGGTCCGGCGCCGATGGGGCGGAACTTGTCCGGCCCGCCCTGGTACGACGCGGGCGCCATGATCATGCCCGGCCCGCTGGCGAGCATGTTGGGGAACGTGATCCACGGCTGGTGGAGGGTGAACACCACGGTGCGCTCGCCCTGCGGCTTCATGTCCTTGATGTTGGTCGCGAGCAGGAGCGTGTTGTAACCGGCGTTCTGCATGTAGTAGCCGATGCTGCCGACGACCGCGCGGGCGTCGAGCGGCGTACCGTCCGAGAACGTGACGCCCTCGCGCAGCTCGAGCGTCCAGGTGACGTTGTCCTCGGTGGTGAGCGACTTCGCGAGCCAGGGCTCGAACTTGTCGGTGGGCTGGTCGTAGCGCATCAGCACGTCGTAGACGGCGGCGAGGGCGTTGCCGCCCGCGGCGCCGTTGGGGATGGTCTTGGTGGGGTCGAGGCTGCGGGCCTCGGAGTAGTCGGCGAGCGTCAGCGTGCCGCCGTCGACCGGGTCGCCCGCGTCCTTCTGGTCGCCGACCACGCCCGCGGCGTAGATCTCCTGCTTGCCGGACGGCGATCCGCCCGTGCCGTCCGTGTCGTCCGAGCCGCCCGAGCCGGCGCATCCGGCAGCCAGCAGCGTGGTCGCCAGGAGAGCGACGGCGACCCGGCTCCGTGTCGTGATGCGGTTCCTCACAGATCCTCCAGAGGGTTCGTCCGGAGCGCCGAGAGCCGGCGTCCGGAGGTGTGTTGCGCGTCACGCTAGGAGCGCCGGGCGCCGAGCCTCGTCGAGCGATCCCGCTCACCGGGAAGCGCCCCGGGACGGCCGGTCGGGCGCCCCTAGCGTCCGCCGCATGGTGACGCTCGTCGTCGGCGCGGCCGGCGCCTTCCTCGCGTACGCCGTGGGCGGCCTCGTCGGGTTCGCCAGCTCGTTGCTCTTCCTCCCGGTGCTGCTCCTGCTCGGCGTACCGCTGCCGGAGGCGGTGGCGCTCAACCTGGTGCTGGCGATCGTGACCCGGCTGCCCTCGGTGGTGGCGCTGCGCGCCGACGTCGACGTACGGCGGACGGCGGTGCTGGTCGCGGGCTCGGTCCCCGGCATCGCGCTGGGCGTGGTCACCACGCGGGTGGTGCCGCAGCACGCGCTGGAGGTGGCGGCCGGCGTCCTCGTGCTGGCGAGCGGGCTCTACCTCCTCGCCGCCCGCGAGGTGCCCGCGGACCACCCGGGCGTCTCCGTGCCTGCCACCGCGCTCACCGGCGCCTGCAGCGGCCTGATGGGGATCACGACGAGCCTCAACGGCATCCCGCCCGCGGTGCTGCTGGCCCGCAGCGGCGCGACGGTCCGGACTCGGCTCGCCGACCTGAGCGTGTTCTTCGCGGTGGGCAACTGCCTCACGCTGGCGGCGCTCGCGGTGACCGGCAGCGCGTTCGTGCTGCCGGTCACCGCGACGACCGCGGGCTGGCTCCTCGCCGGGCTCGTCGGCAACGCCGTCGGCCTGGCCCTGGCCGGGCGCCTGGACGCCCGGCGGTTCGACCTGCTGACGATCGGGCTCGTCCTGCTCAGCGGCGTCGGCGCGCTGGTCGGAGCGGCGTTCTGACCCGCGCCCCTAGAACGCGTGCGCCATCAGCTCGCCGAACAGCTCCTGCGGATCGACCTCCAGCCCCCGTCGCGCGAACCACGTGCAGATGTTGGTGCAGTCGCGGAGCAGGAAGTCGAAGCCCTGGGCGTTGCCGACCAGGTCGACGAGCTGGGGCAGGTCGATGATCACGAGCCGCTCGTCCGCCGCCAGGATGTTGTACGGCGACAGGTCGCCGTGCACCAGCCCGGACTGCACGAGCGTCAGCATCGCCTCGCGCAGCTGCTCGTAGTACGACGCGAGCAGGGCCGGCTCCGGCCGGGTCTGGGCGAGCCGCGGCGCGGTCTCGCCGTCGGCGCCGGCGATCCACTCCATGAGGATCTCGGTGCCGTCGACCTGGACCGGGTAGGGGACCGGCAGGCCCAGCGACCAGCAGCGGTTGAGCGCCGTCCACTCCGAGACCGCCCACTCGCCGGCGGCGACCTCGCGGCCGAAGGTGCTCTTGCGCTTGAGCGCCCGCTCGTCGCGGGAGCGGCGCATGCTGCGGCCCTCGGTGTAGGTCGCCGAGCGGTGGAACGTGCGGTGCTCGGTCGAGCGGTAGCGCTTGGCTGCCATCACCACCGACTGGGCGGGGTCGTGCGGGTCGCTGCGGTCGAGCAGGAAGACGTCGGCTTCCTTGCCGGTCTTGAGGATGCCGAGCTCGGTGTCGATCGCGCCCTGGGACGTGACGACCCAGTCGGGGCGCGGCTCGGGGCCGCGGGAGAGCGGCTCGACGGAGAGCCAGGTGGACCAGCGCTGGCCGGCGGCCAGGTCGTCGTACGCCTGGTAGTCGAAGACGAAGCGGGCGTCGAGGTCCGAGAGGTCTGCGCCGAGATCTGCGCTGAGATCAGGGGTGGAGGAGTGCTCCTGGGACACGGTGGTTCCTTGAGGTCGAGAGGAGGTTGCGGACTGAGGGCAGGCCGACGACAGCGATCGACATGTCACGCTCCTCTCGAGGGGGCCCGCGGTGGTCGCGGACGGAACCGGCCCAGCGTGCCGGATCGGAGAATCGGGTGGCAACCGATTTTCCGGCGACATAGGTTGAGTCGGTGCGCAATCGGATCCTGCTGGTGCTCCTGCTCGTCCTCTGCCTGCCCGGCCTCGCGGCGGTACCCGCGGCCCAGGCCGAGCCTGCCGGGTCCGCCGAGGCCGGTACGCCGAGCGCCGGCTCCGACCGCGGCGGCGACCCGTACTGGCCGCTCGACGGCAACGGCGGCACCGACGCGCGCCACTACGACGTCCGGGTGGCCTACGACTTCGCCTCGGGCCGGCTGACCGGGCGCACGGCCGCGACGATGGTCGCGACCGCCGACCTCAAGTCGTTCTCGCTCGACCTGCTGCTGCCGGTCACCGCGGTCACGGTCGACGGGCGGCCGGCGCGCTTCCGCAAGCCGAGCAAGCACGAGCTGCGCATCGTCCCGAAGCGCCCGATCGCCCAGGGCAGCCGGTTCCAGGCCGTGGTGACCTATGCCGGGCGCCCCGGCGCCGTCGGCTACGCCGGTGAGCGCAACTGGCTGGCCGACCGGCGCGAGGTCGTCGCGATGAACCAGCCGCACATGGCGCCGTGGTGGTTCCCGTCCAACGACCACCCCTCCGACAAGGCGACCTTCGACATCCGGGTGACCGCGCCGCGCGGCAAGCAGGTCATCAGCAACGGCCGCCGGGTGGCGCGCAAGGTCTCCGGCGCCCGGGCGACGACCCACTGGCGGATGACGGACCCGATGGCGACCTACCTGGCGTTCTTCGCGGCCGGTGACTTCGTGGTCGAGAAGGGCCGCTCGGCGGCGGGCATCCCGTTCTACAACGCGGTCTCGAAGCAGCTCCCGGCCGCCCTGCGCGCGCAGTCGGTGCGGATGCTGCGGCGTACGGCGGGGATGACCGACTGGCTCCAGCGCCGCCTCGGCACCTACCCCTTCGGCTCGACCGGCGGTCTGGTCACCGGGCTCGACGTGGGCTTCGCGCTGGAGAACCAGACCCGCCCGACCTACGGCTCGTGGATCTACCCGAGCGTGATGGTCCACGAGCTCGCCCACCAGTGGTTCGGCGACAGCGTGGCGGTGCGGCGCTGGCGCGACATCTGGCTCAACGAGGGCTTCGCGTCGTACCTCGAGGTCGAGTACGCCGCCGCGCACGGCGGACCGAGCGTCGCCTCCTGGCTCGACGACCGCTGGGACGCCACCTGCGACAACACCGGCTCGTTCTGGCGCCTCGACATCTCGAACCCGGGCGCGGCCCGGGTCTTCGACGACGCCGTCTATGACCGCGGCGCCATGGTCATCGCCGCCCTGCGCAACGTGATCGGCCCGGCCCAGCTCACCACCCTGCTGCGGACCTGGGTCCGCGACCACCGCGGCGGCAACGCCACCGTCGAGCAGTTCGAGGCGCTCGCCACCCAGGTCCACGGTGCGGACCTGAGCGGCTTCTTCGACGCCTGGCTCCGCGGCGGGCAGGCCCCGGCCGCGACGCCGGCCAACGGCCTCACCGACGCCTGCGCCTGACGCCCCCGGGCGCGCCTCCCGTGTGACCGGTGGGGTCTTTGGTACGAATGTGTCGACCTGTGCCGCCACGGCACGCTCGTACCCAGGATGGAGACACCCGCACATGGACGCCAAGAAGCTCATCGGTGTCGTCGTGATCGTGTTCCTCGGCTTCTGGATGTTCACCGACCCCTCGGGCCTGGCGACCACGTCGAAGGAAGCCGCCGGCGGCGGCTGGGACCTCGCCACGCAGGCCTTCAAGGGCGTCATCGACTTCGTCGGCGCGATGGACTGACGGGACGCCTGCCATGGCGTTCGTCTCCGACCTGCTGGGCTCGCTCGGCGATCCCAAGATCGGCAAGCACCTGCTCCGCGAGGAGGGGGAGGTCGTCGTCGACGAGGTGGTCCACCACTGGTTCGCCTACACCCGCCCCGCGCTCGAGCTGGCGCTCTCGCTCGTGCTGCTCGTCTGCAGCTGGTTCGTCTCGGTCCAGGTCGCCTGGTTCCTCATCATCGTCGCGGCCGGACTCATGCTCCACGCCGGCTGGGGCTGGCTCGCCGTCCTGCGCGACCGCTTCGTGATCACCAACATGCGCGTCTTCCGGGTCCACGGCGTGCTCTCCCAGAGCCTGGCCACCATGCCCCTGAGCCGGATCCTCGACATCTCGGTCAAGAAGCCGCTCCACGGCCGGATGCTCGGCTTCGGGCACTTCTGCTTCGAGTCCGCCGCCCAGGAGCAGGGGCTGCGCGACATCCGGTACGTCGGGCGGCCCGACGACCGCGACCTCGCCATCCAGCGGGTGGTCCAGCGAGCGGGTCTGCGCGGGCCCCGCGTGCCCAACTAGCCCGGACCGGCCGAGCGCGTCGTCGAGGCGCCCGGCACGCCGGCAACCCCGGCCGCGTCGGCTCCGGTCGCTCGTTCCTCGCTCCCTCCACCTCCTGGTCCGGCGTCTGGTCCGGCGTTCCCGCCGTGGCCTTGTCGTGGGTGCCGGTGCCGGATCCGTAGGATTGCCGCCATGACGCAGCAGCCGTTCTCCCGCCCCGGTGCGATCGACCTGTCCGCACTGAAGCAGCAGCGGCCCGCCGCCCCCGCCGGAAGCGCCCCCGCGGCCTCCGGCGGCGGTACGGCGTACTCGGTCACGGTGGACGAGGCGAACTTCCAGACGGTCCTCGAGGCCTCGATGACCGCGCCCGTGGTGCTGGTCTTCCACTCGCCGACCCAGTCGCCCGAGAGCACCGAGATGGCGCGCGACGTCGCCACCGTCGCCGACGAGTACGACGGCCGGTTCCTCGCCGCCTCCATCGACGTGGACGCCTCGCCCCAGATCGCGCAGGCGATGCAGATCCCGCAGGTGCCGTTGATGCTGGTGATCCTCGACGGTCGCCCGGCCACCCAGCCCATCCCGGGGGCGGCGCCGATCGACGACATCCGGGCGCTGTTCAACCAGCTCGCCCAGCAGCTCACCGCCCAGGGCATCGCCGGGCGGCACCAGCCCAACGCCTTCGGCGGTGCCGGGGCCGGTGCCGGTGGCGCCGAGGGCGAGGACGGCGAGCCCGAGCTCGACCCGCGCTACGCGCCGGCTCAAGAGGCGCTGGCCGCCGGGGACATCGACGCCGCGGTCGCGGAGTACCAGAAGCTCGCCGACGCCAACCCCGCCGACCACGAGGCGGCGGCCGGGCTCTCGATGGCCAAGGTCCTCCAGCGCACCCAGGGCGTCGACCTCAACGCGGCCCGGGCTGCCGCGGCGGCGAGCCCCGACGACATCGACGCGCAGACGATGGTCGCCGACCTCGACATGCTCGGCGGTCACGTCGAGGACGCGTTCGCGCGCCTCGTCGAGCTGATCCGGCGGACGGCGGGCAAGGACCGCGATCGGGTGCGCGAGCACCTGATCGGCCTCTTCGGCGCGGTCGGCAACGACGACCCGCGGGTGCTCAAGGGGCGCCAGGCCCTCGCCTCGGCGCTCTTCTGAGCCGACCGGCGACACCGAGCGCGAGCACGAGCACGGCCATGGGTTTCGGGCGCGGCGTCGGCTTCCTCCTCCGCGGGCTGCGGATGTGGCGGGAGCGGCCGCGCCTGATGCTGCTCGGCATCGTGCCGGCGCTCATCGTCGCCGTCCTGGTCGGTGCGGCGCTGGTGACGCTGGTCTTCGTCGCCGACGACCTGATCGACTGGGCGACCCCGTTCGCCGACGGGTGGGGGGACGCCCCGCGCGGGCTGTTCCGGGGCGCGCTCTACCTCCTCGTGCTCGTCGGCGCGGGCATGCTCGCGATCGTCACCTTCACCGGGCTCACGCTCGCGGCGGGCGATCCCTTCTACGAGAAGATCTGGAAAGAGGTCGAGCTCTCGCTCGGCGGTGACGTCCCCGAGCGGGGCGTCGGCTGGGTGCGCGGCGCGGTCGACGGCCTGGTGCTCGTGGGGCTCGGCATCGTGACCGCGGTGGGGGTCTTCGTGATCGGCCTGCTGCCGGTCGTGGGCTCCGTGGTCGGTGCGGTGCTCGGTCTCGTCGTCGCGGGCCGGCTGCTCGCCGGCGAGCTGGTCTCGCGCGCCCTCGAGGCGCGCGGCATGGACCGCGCCGCGCAGGCTGCGCTCCTGCGCCCGCACCGCGGCGCGATGCTCGGCTTCGGGGTCTGCGTGCAGGCCTGCTTCCTGGTGCCCGGCGGCGGCATCCTCGTCATGCCCGCGGCGGTGGCCGGGGCGACGTACCTGGCGCGCGAGGCGCTCGCCACCGACCCGCGTCGGTAAAAACTTCCCGGCCATCCCGTAAGGACCAAGGTCCCGGGGTGTCTGTCCCTCGGGACAGGGTGCGCGCCTGGGGGGAGCGCACCCTGCTGATGAGGGACAACAGGCGAGGGAGCCGACAGGTGGCAATGGGTCGCGCCGTCATGCGCGCACACAGGAAGAACACGCACGCAAGGACTCGGGGGAGCGGGGTGCGCTGGATCGCGGCGCTCGCGGTCGCAGCGGCGGGAGTCGTGGTGCCCGGCACCATGGCCGCGCCGGCGCAGGCCGCGGTGCCCCTGACGAACATCACGGGCGCCGTCTCCGGCGTCGGTGGTGTCGACGGGACGGTCGCGGACTGCATCAACTACAACCCCGCCGCCGGTACGGCGTCCGCGGGCGAGGTGAACGTGGCCTACGGCCGGCCCTCGGGGGAGAGCTGCCCGGGCTCGCTCGACCTCGGCCGCCAGAGCGGCGTGGGCTTCGACGCCAGCGCGCCGGGCAGCGTGACCGCGGGTCAGCCGTTCCTGCTGGCCTCGATCATCCACTACAACAACCCGATCCAGGGCCTGACCTATCCGGCGGGCACGAGCTCGGCGTACATCGGCGGCACGCTGACGCTGCGGCTCGGTGACTTCCAGGGCAACCCGACGGTCGCCTACCCGTGGCTGCTCGAGGAGACCGCGAACTCCGGCGACTGCCCCTACGGCGCGACCGACGGCGTCAA
>NZ_NHTS01000015.1:0-31963 GCF_018831735.1 Pimelobacter sp. 30-1 | reverse complement strand
TCGTCGGTGATCATCCTGCGTCCTCCCAACGGGAAGTGGGGTCTACGTGTCGCCGATCACACGACCAGAGGAGGGCCTGCCCGACAAGGGACATACTGTCCGGCATGAGGTGTGTTCTGACCGACACCATGGGCCGACGCGGCGGCATTCGTGTCGAGCGGCGCCCAGGTCCGGGCGATCCGCTCGTGGCCTCGCCGGTTCGGCATGGGGCGGGTCAGGTTGTGGGTTGAAAGGTGGGCTCCGAGGTGTGCATAATGCAAGGGCAAAGGGCAGTAGCCCCGCGAAGTAGGCCCGGCAGTTCTCCGGACGGTGAACGAGCCGGGCTCGCGCCTTTTTCGAGCTCTAGAGCTCGCGACGACCAACGAGGAGCGGGTCGCAAAGACCGAGCCACTCGCCCCCGCGCTGTGCGCACCAGGCGACGGCGTCGCTGATCCACAGGAGCGGCTCCTCTTTGGCGCGCAGGTGCCGGTACAGCGGCGGGCTTTCCTCGTGCCGGAACCGGTCGGCGATCGTGCGCCGGTCCGCTTGCGCAACGGACTCGTCGAGTTCGAAGACGAGCATCTGGGCCCGCGCCTTGAGGACATCGTCGAGGATGGCCTTCATGCACGAGCCGCGGCCGGCGGCGTGGTCGCGGGTGCGGGCGACGTAGAGCGTGACCTGGACGTCAAGCTCGCGCATCGCGTTGAGCAGCTCGCGGCGCCGACTCGGGCGCTCGTGCGTGAAGTGCACTCGCTCGGCGCCGGGCAGCAGCAGCCCACGGAGCTGCCGGCGCGCGTCGACGACGTCACCGGGGAGGACCGCGGCGGCCGCCATCAGGTAGTCGCGATTCTTCGTCTCGTCGACGAAGACGTGCGCGCCGGGACGGCCGGCGCGCGGCTCGCCGCCGTTCCCTGCAGGGTTGGCCATCCGATCGTCCTTCTCGTCGCCCTCATCGAGGGTTCCCGCGGCACCTCCGCGGTCTGTCGCGAAGACGCTACGACGTCCGCCCGACACTCGGCACGACCGTCCCCTAAATCGTCGACACGCTGTCGCCGCCGGCGTACCGCTCACGCCCTCCTAGCCCCCCCGTCTCACGAGTGCCGCACAGCGGTCGTTGCGACATTTCAAGGCTGAAATGGGCTCCCCTTGGCCCTTCCGCAGGCGCAATCGACGGATGACCACGACTTCGTCGACACGTTCGACTCCTCGACCGAGAACGCGTTGTCGGCACCCCGAGCACGGGCGCTCAGCTTGAACGGGTGCCCGTGGACCGTGGTGAGCTTGCGGATCGCCTTGCCTTCGATCACCTAGCCGAGGGGTCGGCGACGCCGTTGAACTACGTCCTCCATGGAACCGCCACGGCGCAATGCCCCGTCGTAACAAGCGTCAACCACGACGAGCGGCCACGAGTGAGGCAGCTCCCCAACTAGGCCGGACGTCCGGGCTTCTCGTGAACCCCTTGCAAAGAGATCACCTGAGACCGACACTGTCCGGACAGATGGGGGCACATGTCCCACCTCGGCATCTCAACAGCACCAGGGGTATCGAGTGACGTTCCTACGGAGTCAGGGTCGCGTCGGGCACCGGGCCCAGATCGGGTCGGTCGCTGCCGTCATGCTGGCAGCGATCCTGCTCGCAGCCCAGCTGCTCACCGTCGCGCCGAGCGCGCAAGCGAACAACTGGTACGGCAACACCGGCTACACCGCAACCTGCCCCCTCAACGGCAACATGACCGACAACAAGGACATCTACTTCTGGAACATCGACATCGTGCCCGACCACGCGGCCGCGCAGTCATGGACCCGAAGCACCCTCCTGAACCCGACCACCCTCGACACCTTCCCCGCCGAATCGCTGAACGATTCGACGGACGTGGTGAGCCGCGACCGCTACTACACCGACTGGTGCACGAGCGTCTACGGAGACTGGACGACCGACGGGGTGTACGGCCTGATCGGTATCACCGCCTGCTACCGCACAGTTGCGAACGGTCGCTGCGACCAGCAGGTCGTTCGGATCAGCACCACCTGGTTCGACTACCGCGGGACCCCGGGCGACCGGTTCGTCGTATGCCACGAGCTCGGCCACGCCATCGGCCTCATCCACCGCAACACCGGGTCAGGCTGCATCTGGACCGGAACGGGCATCTCGACCCTGAACAACTACACCGCCCACGACCTCGGCCACATCAACGCCCCCTGGTGATGGACTCGGGAAAGAAGGACGTGAACGAGATGATAACAACCCCCCAGCAAGCCCCGGCCCGTCGACGCAGCACGATCAGCCGCGCGACAGCCGGCCTCGCAGCCGCCGCGGTGCTCACGCTCACCGCGGGGTGCGGCGCGGACACCTCCGACGCTGCCCATCCTGAGGCGAACAAGGTCGGCGATCCGGCCTACGTCTTCGATCAGATCAAGACGGCCCGCGAGTCCGGGGTGGCGCTCGTCGCCCACCCGGACTCGCTTCTCGACTCGCTGCCCAACAGCCGCGTCGTGGCGAAGACTGAGAAGGGCACCATCGAGACGTCCTTCACTGACCTGGTCCTCTCCGGGAAGGTCGTCGACGTCCGTCCCGGAGACGCGCTCAGCTACGCCGACGCGGCGGACCCTGCCTACCAGGGCGACGAGGAGGACGCCATCAAGGTCGTCGACTTCGACGACCTGACCGCTGCCGAGCGCAACGTGATCGTCACGATCAAGCCCACCTGGTCCTCCGGAGAGAGCATCGGCGAGACGCTCGAGGTGCGGATGGGAAGCGCCGGCAGCGACCCCTACGACTTCATGGCCGGACTCCGAGGCCTTCAGGACGAGGAGTCGGTCTGGCTGCTCAAGAAATCAGCTCAGGGCCGGTACAAGGGCGAGTGGATCCCCGTGATGGGCTCCGCCCTCGTCGGGCCAGTCGGCGCCGACGGCGCGGTCGACTTCCCGGCACTGGGTGACGACGAGGCCGGCTTCGTGAAGTCCCTCACCACGGTCCCCGAGCTCAGAAGGGCCGCCGAGGCACCCGATCGGACTACCCGGATGGACCTCACCCAGTAGCGACAACCTCGGGCCGTCTTGATCTGCTCGACGCAGGCCTTTCTGACGCCTTCGGCCCAGCGCACAGCAGTGCCCGTCACACCGCGCGTGACGAACGACTCGGAGCCAAAGCCCCGGTCTCAGGCCTACTCTCGGACCATGGCCACGGACCAGCGGTACCACTCGCTCGAGGACTTCCTGGCGTCGACCATGTCCCACCTAGACGGCGTTCTGGACGACGGCTGGGGATCGCTCTTCCCGGTCAAGGGACGAGAGATCGACGCCGTTGTGCTGTTCGCCGACATCACCGGCTTTTCGACGCGCACGCTCGACCTTTCGCCCGCAGAGACCCTCGTCTACGTCCAGAACTTCTTCGCCTGGATCTCCGGCGAGGCGCTGAACGGTCGGCCCGGGATCGTCGACAAGTACATCGGCGACGAGGTGATGGTGGTCTTCTCGGAGGAGTTCGGTTCCGAGGATCCCTTCGTCGACGCCGTCCAGGCCGCCGCAGCGATGAGCCGTCACGACGTCCACGCCTACGGGCCCCACATGGGCATCGCCGCCGGCCCCGTCATCGTCGGCTATGCCGGCACGCCGCTGCGCTACAACGTCTCCGTCTTCGGCGCACCTGTCGCTCTCGCTGCCCGGTGCGCGAGCGTACGACCGCCCGAGGACGGTCCCCGCGCCTCTTCGACGATCGTCTTCCCCGCCGCCGACTGGGCCGACCGTCAGCTCGACGACATCCTTCGGCCGGGCACCCGGCTCCAACCGGACTACCGGGTCTTTGAGCTCCAGGAGCGCCGCGAGGTGCCCATGAAGGGTCTCGACATGGTGGAGGTCTGCGAGATCTACAACACCGGCGCGCACTTCCCCACGCAGAGCGCTGAAGACCGCGCACGGGAGTCCCTGGCCTCCCTGGCAGAGGCCGGCCGCTACTGGCCGCGGTTCGACAGCCCGGCCCAGTCCTAGCAGGGCCTAGTAGCCCGCCAGGGCGGCCACGAGCGCCAGGCCCAGCGCCATTCCGACGAGCACGAGCAACAGCACGGTGTCGCGGCTGCGCCGGACCAGGCCCCGCTGCAGCGCGAAGGCGAACACCGCCGCCAGGACCCCGAGGACGACCGCGGCCATGGCCCCGGCCGACACGTCGGTGAGGAGCGCGACGGGCGCGACCGCGATCCCGAGCGGCACCGTGCCCCAGGCGATGATCCGCACCAGGCGCAGCTGGTGGTCACGCTCCGCCGCTCGGGTCGCGTCCTGTCGGCTCGACTCAGTCATGGCGTCATCCTCTCTAGAGGGTCCGACACAACGCTAGAGACCCCGTGCGCCGCACGTACCTGGTCACCTCGTCGGTGCGCCAGCCAGCGCGGCCGCTGAACGGTAGGCGACTCGCGCCCGCTCGACGTCGTCGAGCCCGTCGTGAAGTCCTCCCAGCTCGAACCAGACCTGCGCCGCTGCGGCGCGCCGGTCCTCCACGATCCCCTCCGGCTTGCCGAGCGCGGCGGCCGCCTCGTCAAAGCTCTCGTTCGCGTCGGCGATGAGGCCGGTCTTGAGCAGGACCTGACCGCGCAAGACCATGGACGAGGCCCGCACGACCGGATCGGCCGGATCGTTCTCGCCAGTCCAGTGGTCTAGGACTACAACGGCGGCCTCCTCGTCGCCGCTCCTGAGCGCTGCGCGGGCGAGCAGCACCCGGACGGCGTCGGCCTCCGCGGTGGGCGCGTCCGTCGCCGTCAGCGTCTCGAGCGCGGTCGTGAGCACCCCCTGCGCCTCACGATCGGCTGGCCCCGGCGGGTAGTGCAGGAGGAGTTCCCCGCGCATCGCTAGGTACCTCGCCTCGTCCCGCCGACGGGCCGCGCCCTGCTCGAGGTCCGCCGCCGCGGCGGCGTAGGAAACCGCGAGGTGGCCATCGCCGGCGTCCAGGGACTTCTCTGCCGCCGCGCGGTAGCGACCAGCGAGGTCGAGCCATGAGCCGGTGTCCGCCGACACGCGTCGCACCACCGCCTCCGCCGCATCGAGGGCCCCGCCCGCCAGGTGCGCGCGGGCCACGCCGGTGGCAAGAGCCGCCGCCTCGGGCGTACCTAGCAGGCCGACCGCCTCCAGCCGGTCCAGGGCCGCGGCCCCGACCGCGGCCGCGTCCGTCGGTCGTCGTGCCTGGATGAAGGCCTCGACGAGCGCGGTCGACGCCGCCACGTGCCCGGCCGCGGCCGCGTCGCCCGACGGCGCCGCGACGATCGCGCGCAGGGCCTCGATCGCCTCGGGCAAGTCGCCGGCGGCCAAGCTGGCCAGCGCGCGCAGGAGCGCGAGCTCGCCTTGCAGGTCGGCGTCGCTCGTACCCTCCAGCAGCGTCTCGGCCTCGACGATCGTTCGCGGTGCGGCGCCGGCGGGGTCGGTCCGGATCTCGAACGGCAGCCGCTCGAGCAGGATCATCACCCGCGATCGCCGGTCCCCGCTGAGCCCCGTGAGCAGCTGCGTCACGCTGACGCCGACTCGCTCGGCGATCCGCTCAAGCAGCGTGAACTCCGGGCGCCGCTCGCCGGACTCGATCCTCGACAGGTACGCCGCCGAAACTTGGCCGTCGACGGCCTGAGCCTGGGTCAGACCGGCCGCGATGCGTGCGGTCTTGATCCGGTGGCCCAGCACTGCCCAGGAGATCTCCTGGTGCAACTCGGCCAGGTCGAGCCGAGTGCTCACCGTCCCGACGTTGGTGCCGTAGCTCGTGTTGCTCGTCCTCATGCGCGTGCCTCCTCGCGGCGGCCCACCCCGGACGGGGGAGGCCTCTAGTTGACGTAATAACAAATTATCGGCTCTGCAATCTGACGTTTGGGGGAGTGCCGGGCGACACTCCCCCGACCCGTCAGCGCTCCACGCTCGGCCGAGCCGAGCGTGCGCCCCGAGCCGGTGGCGCCGGCGACGAGGCAGCGGGTGCGGGCGAGCCCGCCGATCGGTGCACCTCTGGGCGAAGTGCGCCGGCGACCGCACGTGCCTTGTCAGCAGCGTCGACCTCGGCGGGTGCCGCGGTCGTTGAGGCCGCACGGAGTGCGAATTCGGTGTAGCGGTCGGCGTGCGCCCTCCGCGTCGGCTCGTCGACATGGAACCACGGCGCTGGCTGCAGCGCTGAGAGTGACTCCGCGGACAGGACGTGGGGAATGGACTCGAGCTCGGTCAGCTGAGGGTCGAGGACCACGGTGTCTCGCACCTTCGCCTCGCGCAGCATCTCGATGTACCCCCGGGCGGCGCCGTAGTCGCGCAGCTCGGCGGGCTCCATGGTGTGGACCCGGAGGCTGCCCTCAGCGATGACCTCGCGCGCCTGCAGCTCGTTCGCGGCCAACGCTGGTGCTCGACCCGCGAACTCGGCATCGCTGAGCCCCGAGCACTCCGAGGCCTCGTCGAGGAGCCGCTGCACGCCTTCGTCGACGCCTTGCAGGAAGGCCAGGCTCCGATCGTCCATCCCTCGGGCCACGGGCGGCCGCTCGTCGTGGGGCAGCTCCCAGAGCCCCTGGCCGGCGTTCGCCGCTACCTCAGCCATGGCTGCTCCCCCTCCCGCGCCCATCGTGAGTCTTGCTGCCCACCTGGTACGCCTTGCCCTCGGCGTCGATCGGGTTCCGCCGGCCGAGCGCGGCCGCATCGATCGTTGCGGCTCAGCTCGAGCAGGTCGTTTCTGGTGTGGTCTACGTGCATTGGTGCTTCCTCTCAGAGCGATGCGTTGCGGTGGATCTCGGTCAAGGGGGGACGCGGCGCTAGGGATGGATCAGTCCCCTGGGGGCCTCCTTCGTTGGGAGGTCAGCGCTGAGCTTGTGGTCCTGGTCGCTGCACTGCTTGAACGGCCCGTCCGGGCTGCACAGAGCGCTCATGGTCGGATCCGCGAAGTCGCGCCACCACACGGCTGCTCCCGTCGTGGGGTCTTGACGCAACGTCTCGAACGCCTTCCACAGGGCTTCGAGCCGTGAGACCGCCTCGGGGTGCTCCCACCAGGTCGAGCACCACCGGAAGCCGGTGATCTGGCTTCCGATCGGACGCGCGTAGACGATCGCGAGGAAGTTCGGCACGAAGGCGTAAACGCTGTCGAACAGGTCAGCCGGCGCCTCGGCGCTCACCTCGGTCTCGAGGTTCGGCTCGACCTGGTCGACCTGGTCGACCGCGGCGGCGAGCTCGTCGTCGACTCTCGCCAGCCGGCGCTCCAGCGCCTCCACGGATCGTCCGGCGCGCACGAGCGCGCGGCCACGCTTCGCGACATCCTCGCGGGCCACGACCGCAGCGACGTCGTCGTGGAGAGCCGCGTCGTCGACGACGCCGGCCATCACGGCCCGGCGCTTCGTCTCCGCGATCGCGAGGTCGCCCTCGGCGTCTGCGACCTTGTCGAGCGCCTCGAGGAGCTTCGCGCGCAGTGTCGCTGCGGAGTCGTCGAGCTGGTCGCGGTGCGCGGCCAGCTCGAGGTAGGTCTCGAGCGGCACACGACGCCGAGTACCGCCGTTGGCAGACTCCGCCGCCGGCGGGGCGCCGATGCCGCTGTCCTTCTCGTCGACCAGGTCGACGAGGCCCGCGAGGAGGTCCTCGTCAGCCCCGTTCTCGTTGGAGGTCATTCGCCGATCGCCTTCACGTTCCACGGGCTCGCGCTGTCGGCGCCCGGGGCGGCGCCTGCAGGTGAGGCCGCCGGCGACGACCGATGCTGGTACTTGGCTTGCGACGACTCGATAAGCGGAACCAGCTCGGGTCGTTCGAACCACGGCTGCGGCTCCACTAGGAGCGCGGGCATGCCGGACGCGAACAACACGGCTCGCTTGTCGAGCTCACGGAGCTGGCCGATCGTCAGGATCGTCCGCTCCTCCGTTGACGTGCTGACGCTGACGCTGCTCCTGTTGCCGGCCCGGCCGGGCGTGTAGGACTCGCTGCGACGTAGGAGGGTGTACTGGCCGATGAGATCGCTGATGCGCTTGAGGAACCGGTCGTCGTCGACGCCGCCTCCGTAGACCTTCATGTTGGCCGCCGACCACAGCTTCTCCATGCCCTTGACGCCCCAGACCTCCTCGCCCTGGGCCCAGTTCTGCAGGATCGTCATGATGACGATTCCCATCGAGCCGAAGTAGCTGTAGTAGGAGTCGAGGTTGCGGAAGCGACAGATGTTGGCGGCCTCGTCGAGGACCGCGAGGAACGGGATCGGCAGGCGGCCGCCGTTCTCGTTCGCGCGGTCGACGAGCGCGTCGACCACCGCCACCGTGAGCGCGGCCACCAGCGGGCCGGCGCTTCCCTCCCCCTCCTTCGAGAGCGGGTAGAGGGTGTCGGTCGACGTCGCGAACTCGGCCGGGTGGAACTGGCGGTAGGTCACCCGGGCTGCGCTCTCACGCATGCTGCGCTGCAGCGTCGCGTTCGTCGCCGGGTCGGTCACCCATGCCACGAGCTCGCGGTTGCGCAGGAAGCCCATCCGCGCCCGGGCGGTCCCGTAGATGCCCTCGCGCTGCTTGTCGGGAAGGTTCGCCAGTGCGTACAACGACTGAGCCTGCAGCTCGAACCCGTTCGCGCGCAGGTGATCGACCGCGGTGTCGTTGGTCGGGGTAGCGAGCCAGCTGTAGACCACCGTCAGCTGCTCGTCACCGCAGGCGGCTGCCAAGAGCATGAGGCCGATGAGGTTCTCGGCCTCGCCGTCGAAGTAGGCGTCCGTCTTCGCGCCTTGCACGATGGCGGACGCGCAGAACTGCCCGGCCAGCTTCTCGGCCCGGGCTTCGCTGGCATCGACCCAGCCCGTCCGCGGATCACGCCGTGCGCACTTGGTCCGGCCGTCGAAGGGCGCGATGTAGGTCAGCGGGTTCCACCACCAGGTGATCGGGGTCCTCGCGATCCCCTGGGGGTCGAACGTCCAGACTTCGCCGAACGTCTCACGCGTCTCGCGGGTCGCGAACACCACGTCGGGCTTGTTCGAGGTCGCCAGCACGGCCGCCGGAGCGGCCATGATCGCCGGGATGGCGTACGCCGTCGACTTCATCGTCCGAGGGCCGGCGACCACCACGATCATGTACTCCCAGTTGGAGTACAGCCACACCTTCCATGGAAGGGCTCGCCCCATCGGAACACCCGGAGCGGACTCCGCCGGAACGCCGAGTCGCTCCGCGACCGCCCGGGCGCCGGCTTCCGTCAGCGGAGCGAGGTCACGCCGGCTCGACATCCGCAGGGCAGCGTCGTCGTGCCGCTTGCGGCCGCGGCGCCTGACCCCGACGCGGCGCGCCACGAGGAGAACGAGAGCGAACAGCAGTAGCCCGAACCCGACCGCGACCGCGGTCGCCTCAACGGGCCAGGGCGTCTTGCCTGAGGCCAAGTCCGCCAGCAGGCGCGCCGGATTAGCCGGGGGCACCGGCTCCCCGGCCAGCGCGGCACCCGTGTGGGCGGAGATCCACACGACGCCGACGACCAGGACGACGAGCCCCAGGGCGCCGAACCTGAGGATGTTCATTCGGCGGTAGCTGGTCGCGTCCAGCTCGCGGCGGTCAGCCATGGACCTATCCCTTCTCCGAGCCGGCGCCGAAGCCGGCGCCGATCTTCTTGCCCACGTTGGCGGCCAGCCAGGGTGAGGGGTTGATGTTGTCCTCGTAGATCGACCCGTTGCGCGGGTGGACCTCGAAGTGCAGGTGGCAGCCCGTAGGGCCGCTGACGTTGCCCTCGGCACCCACCTCACCGATCTGCTGGCCGGCGGCCACCAGCTGGCCTTCCTTGACCGTGACCTTCTGCATGTGGGCATACCAGGTGGTCAGGCTCGAGGGACCGGTACTGACCTTGACCAGTTGGGGGCCCGCCCAGCTGCTGTTGCGGTCGATCACGACCTTGCCGGCGGTCGCGGCGTACACCGGAACCCCGCAGGGCACCGAGAAGTCGGTGCCGGTGTGCTTGGAGGCCCAGCTGCCGCCGGTGCCGCCCCAGTTCTTCCGGTCCGTGCCTCGCATGCTCGCGGGAACCGGCCACGTGACGGCCCCGCCCGTCACGCCGGCAGCGAGCGCGACCTGGTCGCACTCGTTGGTCGCACCGCCCAGCATCGCCGCGGCGATCGCGTCGGAACCGGTGATCGCCTGGAACAGGCGCACGGCGCCCTCCCAGTACTTCTCGTAGTGGTACGGGTCGGCGTTGCGCTGGGTCGTGTGTGCGGCGATCGTCGGTGGCATCTTCTGCCAGCCGGGCACCCGCAGCAGTGCCTTGTAGAACATCAGCGCCGAACGGCGCGGATCCATCCGGTCCGCGTAGGTGCCCCACGCTCCGTTGTCGCGTTGCTGGAACAGCCCCCGGCTGTCGGGTCCGGCGGCATCGCCGTAGTCGATGACGCGCAGTCCGGACTCGCCCATCGCCGTCATGACGGCGATCGCCTGGGCTCGAGCGGGCGCCCCGAGCTCGCGGCCAGCCGCGACGATCGCCACGGCGTTGCGGACTTGCTCGGCGGTGAAGCCCGGCACTGTCGGCACGCCGCCGGCTCGCGGCGCCGCACCGGACGCCTGCAGGGCGACCGGAGCGATCCGATTCCGGCTGGAATCGGCCGTACCGGCGCCGCCCTTGCCGCCGCCCTTCCCGGTGCCCTTGCCGTTGCCTCCGGCCTCGGGCGACTTGTCGCCGGCCATCGCGAACTGGCCGATCAGCATCGGGTGATCGGAGTTCATCGGCCGCGTGGCCTGTTTGACGGGCTGGGCGCCGGAGGGCTGGTAGAAGATGTAGTCGATCGACGCGTTGATCGCCCCGAGAGCGTCCCGCGTCGAGCGCATGCCCAGCTGGCCGAGCATTGTGCGCGGCCCCCAGGGGTCGTTGGCGGTGTACTGGCTGTTGAAGTCGCCGGCGACGAACACCGGTCCGCTCGTCGAGAGCTGCTTGACCAGCGCCTGGATCCGCTCCATTCCCTCCCGGTACAGGACCTGACGACGGGCCCGGTCCGGACCGAACCGCGCCGGGTTGACCATGTGGTGCGCCGACACCATCGAGGCCTGGCCACCGTCGGCATCGCGCACCGTCACCCACGTCACGGCCCGGCCGTCATCGGTGCTCCGCGGGCCGCTGCGCACGATCACGACCGACCCACCCGCTACCCGGGTCCACCGATCCGTGCGCCACAGCACCGCGGTGGAGCGGAACTGGGCGCGCGTCGACCGGGGCATGTCGCCGGGCAGCTCGTTGCGCTGCAACGTGTATCCCGCCGGCGTGATCGCTCCATCCGAGCGCAAGCCCTGCTCGTTGAGCGACACGAAGTCGGGACGCTGAGCGACGACGCTGCCCAGGTCCGCACTGAACCGCGGGCCTGGCAGGTTGTACTTGATGTTCGCCTGGACGACGGTCATCGATCCTTCCGGGGCGGACCCGGGGCCGGCGACGGCGTCACCCGGCCAGGTCGTGCACGCCGCGGCGTCGATCTCCTCCTGGGCCGAGAACAGGCCCCCGATCAGGACCAGCAGGCCGATCAGTAGGCCACCCGCTGCCGCGGCCGCCACTCCCCCGCGGCTGTTCACGGTGTGTCCGACGGGAAGTAGATCCGTGAGACCAGCCACGGCGAGTGTCCCGAAGGCCGCGAGAGTCGCAGGGTGAACGTGCCCTGATCAGTCGGGACCTCGACCGACGTCGACGTCTCCACCGTCGAGGCGATCACCGTCAGCGGCCCCAAGATCTTCAGCCGAGGCACTTGTGCCGGATCCGTCGCTGCGTAGGCCTGCTTCCCCTGCGCGTTCAGGAGCGGCTCGACGCGGGACCACCAGGCGCCGTAGGACAGCTCGGTGCTCGTCCACGCGCTCATGAACCGCTCAGCCGACCGGACCGGGTCGAGCTGCTCGGCGCTGCCGGTCGGCGGGTTCTCCTCGTGCACGTGGCCTCCGGCCGACGACGGCGCCGTGCTCGTCGACGGCGACCCCTTCGGCTCACCGTCCGACGTGCTGCAGCCGGTACCCGCGGCCGCCAGCACTGCGGCGATCGCCGCCGCGGCGAGCCCGCGGCCCGCTCGCCGGCCAGCGCGTCGACGGAGCTCCCTGATCGTCACGCAGCAACCCAGCGTGAGTTCGTGTCGTGCAGCTCCTTCTCCAGCTGCGTCAGCTGCATCTGCACCGGGATCCCGGCCCGCTCGCCGACCTTGAGCAGCACCTTGCCCGCACCCGGAGGCGGCGCTGGACGAGACAGGCCGGTCTCCGGGTCGACGACCATCCGCGCCTGCCAGCCCGCCGGCGTCGACCAGCCCGACACGGTGCGGATCTCCTTCTCGCTCATCCGCTTGACCTCGGAGAGCTCGCGCAGATCCGGCACCGCCAGTCCGGCGGTCACGATGATGCCCGAGCGCTCGGCGAAGCCGCGCGCCTTCATGTTGTCAGCCTCGGAGCCGAGCGAGGAGTGGTCCTTCAATGAGTGGGTCACGAAGATGTTGCCCTGCGCGTCGTTGCGCTGCAGACGAGTGATCCTGTCGGCTTTGTCGACGAGGTTCGCGCCGGGAAGCCGCATCCCGCGCCACATCTCGTCCATCACGGTGTTCACGTAGATCTGCGCCAGCAGCCCCGCGTCGGTGAGCGCGTTCGCGGCTTCGATCGTCGAGAACACCTCCGACCAGCACGCCAGCATCACTGCTGCCAGCTCGTCGTCCGGCTTCTTCTGCATCACCTGCAGGTCGACGTTGACTGCCGGCGAGTCCAGCCGGACCCGCTCGCTGGTCTGGCCCGAGAGCATCGTGCCCAAAGGGCCCTCCAGCAGGGCCTGCAGCGACCGGTTGAGGTCCTTGGTCTCGCGCCAGTAGTCCTTCTCGTCGTCGGCCAGGATCGACGTGACCAGCCCGCGCGTCGGGTTCTGCAGCAGCTTCACCAGGTCAGGGAGCACGGGGGGCGGCGCCTTGGTGCGCTGGTGGTCGTCGATCATCAGCGCGATCGCGCGGCGTAGGAGCCCCCGCTCCCAGTCCTCGACCGACCGGCGCCGCACGATCTGGATCAGCGTCACGACCATGTCGAGCGCCCGGTCGACGGCGAGCGCCTGGTGCGCCTCTCCGCGTTCGCCGCCGATGCGGCGTGCCGCCTCGAGCATCGCGCCCTGGTCGAGGATGTTCAGGTGCTGGCCGCTGCCGAAGTTCAGCACCTGACCACCGAGTGCCCGCACGATCGGCGTGTACTCGCCCTTGAGGTCGCCGGCAACGACGTTGACGATCCCGCGATCGGCCAGGCCCAGCATCTGCCGCACGACGAACGAGCTCTTGCCCAGGCCGTTGAGCCCGTAGACGCTCATCGAGGCCGACGAGATCAGCCCAGCCTGGAAGTAGGCGAACGCGTCGCCGCACACCGTTGCGCCGGTCTCCATGTCGGGCCCCAGCGGCGTGCCGATGTTCGGGCGCGCCGACGCAGCCGCGAACGGCCACAAGCCGCATACCTGCACGGTCGTGCCGCGGTACGCCTGAGGGGTCGGGAGTACCCGCCAGCGGCCCCCGCCGCGGCCCTTGAAGCCCCGAGGACCACGCGGGTTCACAGCTGCTCCCGGATCGAGTCCGGAACGACCGTGTGCTCCCACGGTACGAAGCCCACCGGGAGCGTCGCAGCGAAGGCTGCAGCCTGCGAGCCGTAGCTGCGCCGCAGTCCCATCAGGACCGCGGCCGCGTTGCTCTCGATCGTCGAGACCGCCTGGTCCAGGTCGCCGCGATCGTCGGCCAGGACGGTCGCGGTGATCAGCGCGTAGAACCGCGTCATCCCGGCACCGCCGGCCACCTCATCGCGCGATCGCTCGGTGGCGTTCACCTTGCGCTTGGAGCGGGCGCTGATCCTCTTCTTGCCCTGGTCGGCGTTGAACACCGCGGCGTCGACGTCGTTCTCAGAGACCTCTGCCGCCTCTGCCGGCGTGTGCGGCCGGTAGATCAGGGCCACCCGCTTGCGCGCGAAGTCGCTTCGCGGCGCCAGCAGCGCGGTGAAGGAACGTTCGGTGACGGCCGCTCGGGGAGCCTCCAGCATCTCCCAGGTCACCGACCGGCCCGAGTCGTGGAGGAACTCGCCCCACGACTCTTGCGACGCGACGGGGCCGGCGTCGGCCCACGGGACCGAGTCGGTGTAGCCGGCCAGCGAGGCCTGCTCGAGGAACGGCTGCGTCGCCGGGTCGTAGGCGACCCGAACGATCGCTGCCAGCTCCGCCGCCTTGACCATGCTCACCGCACCGCCACCGGCCTCGGCGAGCCGAGCCCGCAGGTTCGGGACCCGGCGCGCGAGCTCGGAGAGGATCACGTCCTCCTTGCCCTTGCGGTTCAGCATCCGGCCGCGGAACGTGAGCTCGACGTAGGTCACGTTCTCGCTCGAGGTGGCAGGGGCCGCGGCGACGACCTGGTCGATGATCGTGCGCGCGATTGCTGGCGCCCCCTCGGCTCGACCCGACTCGACCATGGTCGCCAGGCGGCCGCCAGGGTCCGGCGCGGTGTCGGTGATGGCCTTGCCACAGACCAGCGCCGGCTCGTGGCCCATCGCGGCCAGGACATGCGAGTACGACGCCACCCACGCGTTGATCTGCTGCTGATCCTGCATCGACGGGCCGTCAGCGACACACTTGACCACGACGGTGTACTGGCCGCCCATCCGCGGGTTCTTCACCACGGCGAACCGCTCGCCGTGCTCGCCGAAGGCGTCCGAGCGCTCCAGGACGCGAAGCGTCCCGAGCATGCCCGGCAGCCTGCATTCCGGCTGACTGTTGCGACTGAACACGCCACTCCTCCACTGATGCTCACCCTGGGCGCGACCGACCAGGAATCCGATGCGCTGCCCGATCCGTCGCGCGGTCCGCGTCGTCGACAAGAAGCCGAGCGTTGCCAGCCCGCCGACGATCGCGCCGGTCATGACGCCGCCGGCGATCAGGGCGATCGCCGTGACACACATGGCGACCAGCAGGACGGCGGTGCCGATCGAACCGCTTCCCTTCAACCCCGACGAGCGTTGCTCGATGAAGTTGCCGTACAGCGGCCGCTCCTGAGTCATCTCGCTCACGAGTCAGCCCTCCCTGCGCCGGACGGACCGTCGTCGACCACCTCGTCGGCCTGCGACCCCAGCTGGCGCCCGACGCCGCTCCCCGCCTGAAGATTCGACGCGGCACCTCCAATACTGCGACCGCCCCCCGAGGAGCCCTTCGGCGCGGGGCCACTCGACTGCGATCCGCCCGCCTGGTCCAGGGAACCGCCGCTGGCCAGGTCCCCCGTGCCGCCCGCGTCGGCGCCCGACGGGCCCGACGACGTATCCGGGGCGCCCATGGCGGCGCTCTGCTCGCCGATCGATCCGCCGGCATCGGCGCCCGAGGGGCTGGAGCCCTCCTCGCCGCCCGTCAGGCCGGAGGCCTCTGCGCCGCCCGTCTTGGACGGGCCGGCCCCGCCGGCTCCGCCTGGTCCACCGCCTGAGCCGGGCCGCGTCGGTGCGCTGCCCCCTCCTCCGCCTGCCGGCGACGGCGGACCCGTGGGCGCGACACCAGCGGGACCGGCACCTGAGGGCAGCGCCGTCGAGCCGGAGTTGCCGAGGAACCCGCCGGCGCCCGAGCTCCCGGCTCCCGCCATCGCGGTGCTGCCGCCCGTAGCCGCCATGGCGCCAAGGGCCGCGGCGGCCCCCACGGCAGCACCAGCCAGCGCGCCGGCGTTCGCGCCGCCGAGCGACGCGGTCACCGGCGCCACCAACGAGTGGAGCCCCTTCAGTGCGAACACCGACAGGGCCATGAGCGCAATCCCGGACAGCTGCGACCACAAGTCATCGGAACTGGCGGCCCTGAACGCCATCGCGTAGATGACCGCCGCGACCGGCTTGTAGAGGATGAAGGCGACCAGCCAGCTGATCTGCTTCTCGTAGGCCTGCCGGCCCATCTTCGTTCCCGACGCCGCGGCCGCCAAGGTGACGGTGCTGGTCAGGATGATCACGATGCCGTTGCGGCACACCATGATCAACAGCTGGATCAGCTGTGTCAGCAGAACCAGGATGGCCAGCACCAACAAGAACCCTGGGGCGACGGCAACGCCAGCCTGGAACACCTCGAGCGACAAGTCGAGATCGGCCTTGTCGAGGATCCACTTCGAGAACTCGTCGGAAGCCTCAAGCCCGATCGACACCGAGAAGCCCGCGATGCTCGACACCACGACCGTCCGAACCAACGTCTCCGCCAGGTTCACCGCGTCGCTCGATCGCGCGTAGATCGCCAGGCGGATCCCGCTGTAGATCATGGTTCCCACCACGGTCGCGGCGATGACGTACGTCAGGTGCGCGTCGAGCCACTGCACCGGCGACTTGTCGCTCGTCACGTCAGGGTCCGGAGCCTTGAGCCAGAGCGTCATGATCTTCTCGATCGTCCAGTTCGCGGCGTCGACCATCTTCTGGATGAAGCCGTCGAACGCCGAGTCGGCCAGACCCCCAGCGGCGTCGGAGACGCCCCCCTTGACGCCGTCAACGATCGTGCCGGGAAGATCCTTGATCTCACCTCCCCAGCAGCTCAGGTCCAGCGGCTCGCACGCCACGGCTATGCCCCCTCGCCGAACGCCACGAAGCCCGTGAGGTCCGCCAGCGCGATCGGGACCACGCTTTCCGATCCCGGGTCAAGGCTCCAGTCACCGTTGGACCAGACGATCACGACAGGGGCGCTTCCCAGCCGCCCGCTGCCCGGTCCCTCTGTCACCCGGATCGCGATGTCGAGGGTCGCTCGGTTTGTGGTGTAGTCGGTCATTCGGAAGCCCGCGATCTCGACACCGGACTGGTCCTTGCCGTACTTCGCGGAGCCGTTGAGCGCGAAGAACACCGCCCCCATCGGCGAGTGGGCGAAGCAACTGCGATCTTTGCCACCGCTGCTCACCTCACCCGGACCGAAGGCAGCGCTGCGCGGGAGGGCGATCCCGTTGACGACCTCCCAGGTCACGTCGGCCGGAGCCGCGGTGGGAACCGTCTGGTCTCCGTCAGGGAGTCCGCACGTCGACGACGACGTGGCGCCGGACGAGCCGGACGGGGAAGGCGTCGGACCAGCGTCCGGGTCGTCACCGCCCGTTCCGATGAGCAGGAACGCGACCAGGGCGACCAGGGCGACTACGGCCGCAGCAAGGCTGAGCACGGTAGCCCGTACCCAGCCGGGGGTGTCTTCCTCGAAGAGCGGCATCGATCGAGTCCTACGCGAGGAAGAAGCCGGCGATCGACGAGGCGGCGCCGATCACGATGGCGCCCGCCGCGACCTTCCAGAGCCTGTCCTGGCCCTCGCGGCCACCGTGGCCGGAGCCGTTGCCGAGAGCGAGCATGATGCCCGCGATGATGAAGCCCGCCACGACCGCGGCGATCCCTCCCCACTTCAGCAGGCCCAGGAGCAGGTCGACCTTGTCCTGAAGCCCCGAGGGGGCTTGCGGCTTGGGGTCCGGTACAGGCCCGGCGAACGCGGCAACGGGGACACCCGCAACCGCCAGCACTGCCAGCAGCGAGCTCGTCATCATGCGGCGGATAAGGGTCTTCATCGGTGCTCCTTCAAGCTGACAGCGGCCGCCACCGTGGCGGCCGCTTCGACGGCGGCGTTCTGTCGTTGGTACGGGGTCTCCCGCCACGACCGAACCCACGGCACCCGCACCAGCTGCGGGACCGTGGAGGACAGCTCATAGATCCGCTCGCGTACCGCCTTGGGCGGCTTGGTGGCGATATCGGCTACCACCACCAGCGCGACGATCTTTAGGCCGGCCGCGGATCCTGACGCGGCTTCGGCCAACATCCGTGCAGCCGCCGCGACGCCGGCGGCGTCGCTGCGGCACACCAGAGCGACCGCTGCTGGCCAGCCCATGCCGGGGTCTGGCCAGCAGCTGGTCAGGTCGATACCTTCGCCGCTCGAGCGAGCGAGCGACGTCGACCCCGCTCCACCGTGGGCACTCACCCAGGTGAAAGCGGCGCCGGGCACCGGTGGCCGCCATGTCACCCGCGGCGTCCTGCGGAGCGAGGAGGGGCGCTGCGGTGCGTGCACCGCGAACTCCTCCGCCACCTCCTCCTCGCGCGGCGGAGCCGGCTGATCGGTCACCGGCTCCGGTGCCCCGATCGCCGGCACAGACCACGGTGACGGCGGATCCTCCCCTGACCCTTTCGCACCCCGGCCACCTCGGCCGTGGTCGGGGTGAGCCCTTGCTGCGCTCATCAGCGCACGACCTCGTACAGCACGCCGCAGGCCGACGTCGCGCCGGCGACGAGGTCGCCGGTCGAGAGCGTGGTCTGCCAGACGTACCAGCCGGTGTTGGCCGACGAGCTGATCGCGGCGTTGCCCATGTTGACCTTGCCGTTGCCCGAGACGTTGCGGGTCTGATTCTTGCTGGCGACGCGCTTGGACTCGACGCAGCGAGCGTTGTCCTTGTTCACGAAGGGCCCGTAGAGCCTCGACACCAGGCTGTGCCCCTCGGCTCGGTCGAAGCCGCTGACCACCACGTCGACATCGAAGCCCTGACCGACCTTCACGGTCCGGGACCGTCCCGCGGGCCGGTCCTGCGCGACCGCGGCCTGCTTGATGACCCGAACCGAGGCGCCGCACGTCGAGGCAGCCGTGCTCAGCTCGTTGCCGGTCACGGCGACGCCCCAGCGGTAGTAGCCCGACTTGGGAGGCAGCCACGACGGCAGCGCGAAGCGGCCGTTGCTGCTCATCGACGTCGACGACGTGTACGCCCGGGGGGCGTTGCAGTTGGTCGCCGAGGTATCGAACGGACCGTAGGCGCTGCGAGCGACTGTCCTCGTCCCCGAGCCGCCGTCGACGGTGTAGGTGCCAGCGAGGGGCTGGCCCACCCGCAGCGTCGCGCTGCCGTTGGCCACCACGACGGTCTGAGCGCCCGAGGCGCGCACCGGCGTGCTGGCCTCGACGGCCGCCAGGCGACCTGCGACGGCGACCTTCGACGCGCGCTTGTTCTTCGGACTGCGCACCGTCAGGCGCCACTCAGGAACTCGATCGGCGCGTGCCGTCGCCCTCGTCACGCCGGCAGTCGTGACGTTGAAGTACGTCGTAGCGGTCCCCGAGCTGTCGGTGTAGGCCACCGGCGACGAGCCGCCGTAGCTGAAGGTCACCGGGACGTTCGCGAGACCGTGCCCCGTGGCCGACTTGATGGTGAAGACCACCTTCGTCGCGGACCCGACTGGAGCCGTCGTCGACGACATGCTCACGGGGTACGGGCCCGCCAGGCGGCCGCAGTTCGCCAGCATCGTCTTCGCGTACGAGCGTACGTACTTCGAGCTGCCGGCTTGACGGATGCGCTGCGCACCCCGTGCCTTGGTGATCCGCCACTTCCCACCCTTGAGCAGGTGGTAGGTCGTCGCGTCCACCGCGGCCGCCTGGATGTTGTCCTTGCGAGCGCCGTAGGTGGCCAGCACGCAGGCCGCGACGCTCGTGCGACGAGCCGACGGCTTCGCCTTCGCTCCGTTGAGGTCGGCGACGGTCGCCGGTTCTCCGTAGCCCGACTTGACGTTCCGCTTCGTGGGCTCGATGCGGTACACCCGCTGGCCGCCTACCTTGCGGCCTCCGATCCACGCCGAATCGGCCTGCTTGCCGGCCTTGATGCGGTAGCCCGCCCAGGCTCCGCCCGCAGCGGCCTCCGCGGAGGCCGCCCGGATGCCCTCGGTCACCAGCGCCAGCGTCAGCGCCACGGTCACCGTGACCAGCAGGATCGACGTCCATCGGTGCCGGCGCGACACGAGCCCCCAGCGCAGCAGCACCAGGAGCACGAGGCCTTGGCCGACACCGATCAGGACCGTGCTGGCGAGGAGCAGGACGACCTCCGCGGACGATCCGGCGTCGAGATGCCGCGCCCCGGACAGTACGCCGACACCGACCGCCGCCAGCGCGGCGCCCGCAAGAATCCACGGCAGCCCGGCTGGCGTCGTCAGCCGCTCCGCGAAGAGCGAGCGGTCCTCGCCGGGCAGATCGGGTGTGTTCCTCATTAGTTCTTCCTTC
Source organism: Pimelobacter sp. 30-1 (assembly GCF_018831735.1). Classification (NCBI taxonomy): domain Bacteria; kingdom Bacillati; phylum Actinomycetota; class Actinomycetes; order Propionibacteriales; family Nocardioidaceae; genus Pimelobacter; species Pimelobacter sp. 30-1. Next base: position 12,095 of record NZ_NHTS01000015.1, on the reverse strand, counting down.
CCCCATAGGCCCCTCGGAGCCCTCGAAACGTGCACTTGGTCGACCCGCTCACGGCCGCGGCCCTGGTGCGGGGTTGTCGTTGATGCCCTTCGGGCCCTTCGGCTTCTTGCCGCCGCTCCCCGAGGACCCGCCGGGACTCCCCGACCCTCCGGAGCTGCTGGATCCTCCGGGCGTCCCCGAGCCGCCCGAGCTGCTGCCCGAGCCCGTCGTGCCGGACGGCGTTCCGCTGTCGGTACGCGGCGGAGCCGCTACCCGCAGCGCCCCGCTCACCGGCGCCGCGCCATCGACGATCACCTTCCAGCTCGCTCGCCCTGCGGGCAGACCGCGGACCGCGACCGTGGTCCAACGCTCGCGGAGGACCAGCGAGCGGCGCACGGACTTGCCGGGGCCGGCCGGGTCGATCACGACGACCACGTGCGCCGGCCGACGCGTCGCGCGGATCCGCAGCTCGGCAGTACCAACGCGAGCGTGAGCGCGCACCGTCACGACCTGAGGTGCAGGCGGTGCGGTCGTCTCAATAGATGCCGGCGCCGATGGCGCCGCCGGCTCACTGCTGCTCGGAGCGGACACCCCGCGCGTCGTCCCCGCGGTCGGAGCATCCTTGTCCTCGCCCCCGGCGAGGAGCGCTGCGCCTACGGCAGCGAGCGCCAGAACCACGGTCGCCGCGGCCACCGCCGCCAGGACTGGTCGGCCGACAGAGAGTCGCCGCGCAGGTCGGCCGACGGCGGCGCCCGCCACCGGTAGGTCGACGGGACCGGGTACGACCGGCTCGTCGACCGGGACGTCGACCGGGACGTCGACCGGGACGTCGACCGGGACGTCGACCGGGACGTCGACCGGGACGTCGACCGGGACGTCGACCGGCTCGTCGACCGGGACGTCGACCGCGACGTCGCGTGTGAAGTTGATGATCGAGGCCAGTGTTGCCGCTTCCTCGTCGGCGACCTCTGCCGCCGGCACGGCGACGTCAACGTGGACGTCCCTGAGGTCCTCGAGGTCCTCGACGACCTGGACGTCGCTGGTGGTCCCGTCGGGGTGAACGACCAAGTTCACCCGAGCTGCCGCGTCGACCGCGATCGCGCGTACGGGCCGGCCGAGAACCTGAGCTACCCGCTCTGCGGCGGCGTGAACGCCGACCTCATGCAGAGACCGGGTGCCGTCGTGGTCCACGAGGTCACCGTTGACACGGACCTCGAAGCCTTTGATCTCGATGAGAACCACGGGCGTGGGCGCCACGGGGCTCATCGCTCGGCCGTCCGGACGGTAGCGCGCAGCGAGGCGCAAGCCTGATTCTTCACCCGAGATCCTTCTGCCTTAGTCCGCCAGCTCCGAGGCACGTGCCGCCGACATTGGAACGAACTGTAAGCACGCCGGCAAGGACGCGCCCCTGCGTTTCCGCTGGCAGGACCTTGACCACCGAGGTCTTCTCATCTGTCCTACTCCCTCCCCCATGGCGGTCTTCGCAGTCACGACTCACGCCCACGTTCGTTGCCGGGAGCGTTCCCATCACGCCGTCTTCCCGGTCCGAGGCTGTTTCAACGTAACACAAAGTCCGGTTTAGACCGATCTTAATTCGTCGATCGCCAGCACTCACGGTGCCGGCGGCCGGGCTACACGCCAGAGTGGCGCCGCCGAGCTGAGGGAGCTCGGCGGCGCCGTGGCGGTCGGAGGCACTGCGACGGGAGCGACCGTCACCAGCGAGGAGGGGCTCGCCGGGCAGTCCGATCAGTCGTGGCCTCGCGACCATCGTCCGGGGCGGCGGGATCGCCCCGGGACGTGCATAGCCTGTGGTGCTCACGACGCGAGCCGCCTCCTCGCCGTCGCGGTGAACGCGACGAACAGCACCGTGCCGACGCTGAGCGCCGCCGCCACCACCGGCACCAGGGCGGCTGCAATGAGTCCCATCCCAGCGACCACCACGGCCGCGATCGCCGGTGCGGCGCCGCGCCAGCGCGTGCTCGCGCCGGCGGGCGTCCGCAGCTCAGCCCGCGGGCTCATCGGGGACCCACCAGGCGCGCGGTCACCGTGACGTTGTGCGTGTAGTGGTAGAACCCCGACGCGTAGACGCGTTTGCGCGCGCACGAGACGAGGTTGATCGTCCTCGGGCCGTCGTGGCGCCAGATTCGCTCGGGCAGGCTCGCGGTCCGCCTGGTGAAGGTCTTCCCCACGACCCGGAACACCTTGCGCTGTCCGTCGACGGTCCACACGATCCGTGCACCGCGGCGCAGCCGCTCGATCGACGCGAACGCACCAGGTCGCCCCGCGCCGTCGGCGACGTGGGCGACCAGGATGCTCGAGCCCGTCCTTGCCGACCACGGCCGCGAGCCGCGCCAGCGGCCCACGACGTCGACGTTTGCCGGCACCGCGACGGCGCCGGCGTGCATGCCGACCGTCCGTACCGGGGCCTGCACCCGCAGCGCCCGGATGCTCAGCGTCGCCGAGCTCGCGGCACGGTCGGTCGTCGACGCGACGACCCCAGGCGCCGACCGCGTCGGGCCTGCGGTGGCCGCGGGGGCCGGAGCGGCCGTCAGCACCAGGCTGACGACCACCCCGACCATCCCCACGAACCCGAGGAGCGCAACCCCACGACCGAGGGCCAGCCGGACCCGGGCCAGAACCCGGTACATGAGGCTGCTGTTCATCGGCTCCTACCTCAGAACGGGTGGTAGGCGCCGACGGACTTGGCCGCGACGGTCCGGGCGAAACCGGCCGGGCCGGTCGGGATGTCGGGACGACGCGGCTTCTTCACCAGCGACGTCTGCGACTTCTTGCCCGGCTTGTGCTCGTGGGGGTAGTTCGTCGTCGACTCGTTGACCGACTCGCCGTAGGTGTAGCAGCCCGCGGCCTTGAGCTTCTTCGAGAGCCGGGTCTTGTACTTGCCGTTCTTCGTGGCGATGAACGAGCCCTTGTCGACGACCTTGGCGCGCGCCTTGGGCCGATCCCAGTTGACCTTCTTGCAGGAGCCGTTGACCGGCTTCATCGGCCCGTAGAGAGTCCAGTAGACGCGGACCTGGACGCCGGGCAGGAGGCCGGTGACCCAGACCGTGTCGTAGAGGCGGCCCTCGGTGTTGGCGATCTGGCGCGAGACCAGGGTCTTGACCGCCGGAGCGGCCTTGTCGACGACCGTGGTCTGCGTGACGTGGCCGACCGGGTGCTCGACGTCCTCGACGACGTCGTTGCCGATCAGGCGCTCGCCGTAGGAGTAGCAGCCACGGGCCTGGAACGGCTTGCTGACCGGTGTGGTGATCGGACCGTTGCCGGTGGCGGTCACGGTGCCCTCGTCGAACACGGGCGCGTCGACCCAGGCCGAGACGGGCAGGTCGCACTTGCCGTTGACGGCGTCGACCGGACCGTAGAAGGTCCAGGCGATCTCGACGCTCTGACCGGGCAGCAGGTCGGAGACCTCGATGGTGTCGAACGTCGTTCCGCCGACGACCACCTTCTGCGCCGAGATCTGCGTGCGGACCTTGGGCAGGTTCTTGTCCGCGAGCGTGGTCTGCGAGACCTGACCCACGGGGTGCGAGTACGGCGCGACCTCGTCGTTGGCGAGGATCTCCTCGCCGTAGGAGTAGCAGCCGGCCGCGGGGAGCAGCACCTTCGGCGTGGTGACCTCGTGGCCGTCGACGATGTCGCCGGCGGCGACGGTGAACGGGGCGGTGGCCAGCTCGCCGGCGCCGGTCCAGTCGACGCCCTCGCAGGAGCCGTCGATCGGGGCGACCGGACCGACGACGGTCCAGGTGCCCTGGAGGTCCTGGGTGAGCGGCTCGTCGTGCTCGGGCACGGCGAGCTTGATCGTGTCGGAGACCTCGTCGCCAGCGCGGCTGCGCTGCGCGGAGATCTGCGTCGCCGCGGTGACCTCGAGCAGCGGGTGCGAGACGAGGGTGGTCTCCTGGACGATGCCGCACGGCGTGGTCACCGCGGTGGTGTCCGCGGTCGCCGGCAGCGAGATCACCCAGGTGTAGTAGCCCTCGTCGGTGACCGAGACGTTCGGGGTCGGGTACGTGTTCGATCCGTTCACCGGGAACGTCACGGTCTTGGCGAGCTGCGCAGCCTGGCAGTCCGCCGCCGCCGGCTGGGCGGCGTAGGGGCCGTACAGGCGGGCCGTGGCGGTCATCGTGGTCCCGGCCGGGACGTTGCGGATCTGGACGTTGTCGTGGAACTCGACACCGGGCTCGACGATCTTGCTCGACGTCGCCGTCGCGATCTCCGGGAGACCGGCCCCGACCTCACCGGAGAGGCGCAGCTGCGCCGTGTCGGCTTCCTTCTCTGCGATCCAGCCGCGCTGGATGCCGTTGTTCGGCGGGTCGAAGAGCTTGCCCTCGCCGGCGGGGCCGACGATCGAGCCGTTGATCGCCAGGGTGCCGGTCTTGCGCGCGGTGATCGTGAACGCGACGTTGCGGTCGCCCAGGCTGGTCACCGTCGTGGGACCGGAGACCCGGTCGTTGTAGGTGAGGGTGATCTTCGCGCCCGGGACGCGCTTGCCCGCGGACGAGACGACCGAGGCCTGCAGGGTGCGAGTCTGGCCGACCTTGATGTCGGCGGTGCTGCCGGTCAGCTGGAGCGTCCAGGGGCCGTAGTAGGCCGAGGCCTTGTTCCACATCACCCGCGCGCGGCGGATGACGTCGGCCGGGACGGCGCCCTGGCCGGGGACCTCGTCGCCGACGCGCAGGTTGCCGGGGAGCTGGCCCTTGGTGTCGGACATGACCAGGCGGATCAGGTAGTGGATCGCCGCGGAGTCGGTGTCCCCGGCGCCGGCGGCGTACTCGAGGATCACGTAGTTGAGTGCAGAGCGCTCCTGCTTGCGGATCGCCTTGCCGTACTGGCTCTTGAGGTCCTTGGTCGACTTGATCGGCGCCGTCGCGGGCAGGCGGGAGTCCTTGCCCTTGTCGATGCAGAAGAAGATTCGGCCCTTCGGGTTGACCAGGCTTCCCAGCCAGGTCACCCGGCCGTCAGCGAAGCGGACGCAGACGCCGTTCTTCAGGTTCGGGTCGTAGGGGCGGCAGTCGGCCTTCGGGGCCATCTTGGCCGCGACCCGGGCGCTGGGCGCCGACGCCTTAGCGGCCACCGGGGCGGCCGTCGACGAGGACAGGCTGACCAGCGACAGACCGCTGAGCATGAGCGTCAGCGTCAACGCCGTGGTCAGCACGCGAACCGCACGACGCCAGGTGAGGCGCGGCGGGGGGTGAAGGTGGAACACTATTCGGGTCCTCTCTCAAGGGGATGGACCCCGCCACCCGAGCTGATGCCGGCAAGCTCTGTTCTCGGGTGGCGGGGGTTCTTCAGTTGTCCGACCTAACGTCGCAGCACCCGAGCTGCGTTGCGACGAATGCGTCGGGGCCCTGCGGGCACGCGGTCGCGGCCCCAGCAGGGAGTCCTCAGCGCGGCGTTCAGCCGGCGATGTTCGAGCAGTCCGCGCTCGTCGCCCGGTAGGCGACGGCCCAGGTCTCGCTCTCGGTGGAGTAGGCCAGGCCGATGCCAGCCCAGACGTCGAACGGCGACAGCAGCGTGGCCCGGTGGCCAGGCGAGTTCATCCACCAGTTGACGACCCAGGTCGCGATCTCGGACGGCGTGCCGTTCGATCCCCAGTGGAGGTTCTCGGAATAGCCCGGCGAGAACCCGTCGAGTGGCGGGTTGCACCCGAGCCCGCCGAGGTCAGCGCGGAACCCGGCCACGGGGTCGGTGTCGTGCTCGAACGGACCGTCCTTCGTCTGCTCCGCCCAGTCGTCAGCCAGAGGCTCGGCCGCCGCGAGGTACTTCATCGGGGCCAGCCCCTCCCCCGCACGTCGCGCGTTCACCTCGGCGAACACCGCGGCGCGCACAGCGGCCTTGTCGACCTGGGCGCCGAGCAGCTTCGACAGCTCGCGCTGTGCGTTGGCACGCGCGCCGGCATCGAGCGCACGGATGGTCAGAGTCCGGCCCTCGATGCGGGCCGAGGTCACTGCGGTCTTTCGCGCGGCCTTCTTCGCGCGCGTGACCTTTCGGTTCTTGGCGACCGCGCTCTTCGCGGTCGACCGGGACGTGGCCGGGCGCATGGTCAGCGTGACCGGCTCCGGCGCGGATGCGCCGTCGGTGCAGCGGTCGACCACGCCGGTCACCTTGTAGGTGCCGGTCGTCGACACGTGCACCGTCGCCGTGGCGCGGACCTTGTACGTGCGCCCGGCCTTGCGGACCTTGAACCGCAGCCGCTGCGGGTACGAGCTCACGAGCCACGACACGCCCTTGACGGTCGTTACCGTCGCCGACGGGGTGCACGCCGGATCGGCCGCCGCCCGGCCCGGCGCAGCAATTCCGACGAGTACGCCGGTCGTCAGTGCGAGCAACAGGGCAACCGCGACCGCCCGCGTCCCCGAGATCCTCCCCGTGATCGTCACAGACCTCAACGTAGGTGAACTTGTCACGACTTGCCACTCCTTTGCGGAGGTCCCTCCCGCAGGGCCCCGTGATCTATCTCCCATGGGCAGAGGCGTAATGGCCTCCCTTGCTACGGACACCCCTAGCCCCCGATCCCCTTACGACGTTTCGGCGAGGAAAAACGTTGCCCCGCTTGAACTTTCCATCCGTGTTTGGCGGCGGTGGGCCGGGCGACTCCCCCAGGAGATCGCCCGGCCCCACCGGGTGCGGCATGCCGTCCGCACCGACAAAGCGACGTCGTTCCCCCGCGGACCCGTACCCCCATCACGAGCTACCTCGACCGCGGGACGCCTCTCCGTCCCCCCGCCCTCGCCAGCAGGTCAGGAACTACTGGCAGGACGAGGAACACACGGTACCATTAATCGCGTGTTAAAGACGTCAATGTGCCTAACGATCTGCCCGGACCTCCTCACCGGCACAATGTCGGGGTGCCCGTCGTCATCCGACCCGATCCCCCGCTCCCGATGAGCGTCGCGATCGCCACCCGAGTCTTCGGCTCGGAGGTCCTGGTGGCTCTCATCCGGCACTACCGCGAATCGCCCGGACCCCAGATCGAGGCCGCGCAGGCGCTGAACCTGCCTCCTCAGCTCATCTCTGCGAACACCCGCATCCTCATCAACTTCGGCGTCGTCATCGGGGATCCGCCCGGCCGAGGCCGGCGCGCGGGCCGCTACGTCGTCGACGAAGAGCGCGTCCAGCTGCTCCTTGCTGAGCTCGCCGCTTACGTCGGCGCCGGCAAGAGCGACCCGCGTACCTAGTCCAGAGTCCAAAGGGCCGGCTCGATCCCCTTCTCAGGGCGCGACACGCCCACGAATTGCAGATGCATCCAATTTCGCGGGCGCAGCGGAAGGATTCTGGGAAATGCATTCGCCCAAGTTCGGAGGTGGCACACCATGGCCGCAGTGAAGGGTCGCCGACGTCGGTCGAACGACGAGGTCCTCACCGTCCCGATGCAGGGCCGCGTGCCCGTCGCCACGCGCGAGAAGGCACGTTCGGTCGCAGACTCCCTCGGGGTCTCCATGGCCCAGTACCTCACCCAGCTCATCGCCAACGACGAGCTCGACGAGCACGGCCGCCCCCTATGGTGGCAGGAGCAGGACCCGGCCCAGGGAGAGCTGCCCCTGACCGGATGACACCGCGGGCCCAACGGCCCCCAAAAATGACTGAAGGACCACCCGCGGCATCGGATGGCCCCTAGTCAAGAAGTCGAGCTACCAACTCGGCCCCTATAAGCCCACTCATTGCGTTAGAGGAGGCGGCTTTGTGCTGCCCACGATAGCACCCCTGGCGACCCCAAAACCAGCGGTCGCGGACCTCAGCGACCGCGTGTCGCGGAGCCTTTGCCCGGCACCCACCGCCCGGCAGGCCACGGCGTGAGCACGCCCACGAGCGGTACCGCCTCGGCGGCAGGACGCACGCGCGAGCGCGGCGACCGTCTCGACGATCTGCTCTTCGACCCCGCCGCATGGTTCGCGATCAACGCGGACAACCAGCGGATCCCCCGCCTGGTCGTGCCGACTCTCGACCGTGGTCTCGAGCTCGTCGACACCGGCGACGTCGCCACGATCGTCGGCAGGCTCCGCCCCGACATCGCCGTGGTCGACGTCGACCTCGCCGGCTACCGAGGCCACCAGGTCAGCAACGCGATCGCCAGCTGGTGCACCTCCCGCGGGCTCTGGCACCTCCTGCGCCCCTCCGGCGGCGAGGACGGCCGCACGCACGTCTTCGTGCACACCGCGGCCGCCGAGGACCTCGACGGCCCTGACGGCCTGGCCGCGCTCGTCACCGAACTCCGAGCCTCCCTTCGCGCCAGCGCGAAGGCGATCGACCTTCGTCGCTCCGGCCACATCCGCCCGCTGTCGGCACCCCACCGCACGGGCGCCGTGACCCGTCCGCACGGCGACCTCCGCGCCGCAGGGCGCCGTCTCATGACCGCCCGACGTGCTGCCAGGGCTGCGCAGCCACTCCTCGAGGCCACCTCAACTTCGCCGTCGACCAGCACCCCGGCCGCGTCGCTGCCGGCGTCCGCCACGGCACCCGACCGCGTACGTTCTGAGCACCGGCGCGGACGCTCCTCCGCCCGGACCAGCCGGAGCAGCCGGGGCGCCGTCACCGCCCTCGCACCCCGCCCGCGCACCCTGCGGCCCCTCCCCGAGGCCTGGGCCCGGTACCTGGCCACCGGCCAGCTCCCCGCGATCGGCGGCACCGACCACTCGCGCTCGACCTATGAGGCGATCGCCACCAAGCAGCTCCTCCGAGCAGGACACAGCGCGGAGAGCGCCTGGGCGGCGATCACCGCAGCCCACTCGGCTGCGATGACGCGAGCACGGGGCAACCGTCGTCGCTGGACCGCCTGGGTCTGGAACCCCGCCGTCGACGACGACAACGCCCAGCCCCCGCCCTCGCCGGCGCGGCCCAGCGCGAGCGCCGCCACCGAGGCCTCGTCAGCGTCCAGCCGCTCGGTGGTCCTCGACTGCTCGCCAGAGGTCGCCACCGCCGTCAGCCAGGCCCGTCAGCGCATCACCGCGCTCGCCTGGACCCTCCCGGTCCGCCAGCGACCCGCGGTCCTGCTCGTCGGTCACCACGTCCTGGACCGGATGGAGCGCGACAACAGCACCTCCATCCCTGTCCCTGAGCGCGATCTCGTCCTCGACACCGGCCTGGGCGACCGCAAGACCATCCGCCGCTGCCTCCGCGCCCTCAGCGGCCCCGGCAGCACCGATGCTCCCGCCGTCGGGCAGCTCGACGCCAGCGCCTTCGACACCGCCAACAGGGCGAGCTCGTCCTTCGAGTTCAGCATCCCGACCGACAACGACGCCCCCTCCCCGGCAGGGGTGCGGCAAATCCCCCCACCTAGGTGTCACACCCCCCTCCCCCGCGGCACCTGGAGCCCCCTGCCCGCCTCCGCCCACAGCCTCTGGCGGGCCCTCGACCCCGACCAGCCGTACACCGTCGACGAGGTCGCCCACCGCAGCACCCTCCAGCCCGACAAGGCCGCACGGCTGACGCCGAGCCAGCGCCGGTCGACCACCGGTCTCCTCCGCCGTCTCGCGGCCGCCGGCCTGGCCAGCTGCACCCCTGCCGGGTGGGTGCAGGGCGCATCCCCCACCCCCGAGCACCTCCGCACGGCAGCACGACGCCACGCAGAGCTCCAGCACCAGGTCACCGCCGAGCGCCAGGCCTACCGAGCCGCGGCTACGTCGACCTGGTCGCTCCAGCGCTCCCGCGCCCTCCACGCCGACCGCGAGCGTCACCGCACCTGGTGGACTCGCCTGGCACCCGACGAGCGCCGGCGACGCAGCGCACAGTGGGCATCGACCTTCCACGCGCTCAGCGTCGACGACCAAGAACGCACCAAGACCCGTCTCGCCACCACCAGGATCGCCGCCGGCGGCAACGAACAGGCCCGACACCGTGCCTGGACCCTCGACCAGCCACCCGACCGCTTCCGACGTCGCAGCCTCCAACGCCAAGCCTGGTACGACGGCCTCGCGCCGCAGCTCCAGGCCGCTCACGTTGCCGCCTGGACACGACACCGCGACCGTTTCGGCCTCCCCCGCGCCGCGCAGATCCTCCTCGAGCGACCCGACCGCGTCGCCCACCACCTCCTGCCCGACGGCGCCGAGCGCCGCGACCAGGAGCACCTCGACCGCCAGCACCAGCCCGACCATCCCGGCCAGAACGACCAGGTCCTCTTCGAGCCACCCCAGATCGCCGGCTGACGCCAGGGGCCCCAGGTCGCTCCGTACGGCAGTGCCGCCCGCGCCGCGTTCGAACATCTGTTCTAATCTGGCCTCGTGGCGGCCAACCCACCCAAACGCGACGCCTGGCGACCCTACGAGGACATCGTCTTCGTCCTGGTCCCCAGCATCGGCCGCCTCAAGCCGAACCGCGGCGTCATCGTCGAGCGACCCGACGCACACGACCGCAAGGCCCGCGCCCTGGTCTTCTACCGCGACGACACCGGCCCCACCCCGGTCTGGAAGTTCGGCCGCTTCCGCCGCCAGGACCTCATCCTCGTGCCAGTCGACCCGAACTGGACCGGCGCTCCCCCGTCCCTGCGGCGGCCGCGGGGAGCCGACTCGCCCATCCAGCCCACTCCCCCGGGCCGCTGATTCCACCCGGAATCACCCCTAGCGCCGCCACCCCTCGACCACACGTGGACGATCCGAGCTCGACACGGCTCGGCCTCGCCCACCCCGATGGACGACGGGACCCAGTCCGGCTTCCCGCTACGGCTTCGAGCCGCCGAGTGCGCGCTCCACTGCCTGCTCTACCGCGCGCCCCACCAAGGCCTCGACGTCCAGCGGCACCGCTTCCCCGGACCCACGGCCTTCACCGACGGCCGACTCCGGCGTCTCGAGGAAGACTCGACGCCCGAACTCGCCGCGCAACGCCTCCGCCGTGCCGGCGCTCAGCTCGCCGGTGTAAGCCCGGATCGACTTCAACTGAGCCACCTTCACCGCAGCCCACCGCGCCGTCCGTAGATGCTGACTCGCCTCTCGCCCCAGATACCCGGCCAGCAGTAGGACCGGCACGCCCAGGGCAAGTCGCTTCGCCACCTGCGTTCCGGTCGCGTCGGCCGAAGCCACCGCCACCCACCCGGCGACCAGAACAGCCGCGACGAACAGTCCGATGGCGAAACCCCGAAACCAGTTCGCCGCCTCAGCCTCGTTCTTCCGCAACTTCTCGAACTCATCGCTCAATGACACCTCCGACCGGCGTCCAGCTGCTTCCTCCGCCGCATCGGCCGCGGAAGTGGCGCGCCCCGTCAGAGTTCGCATCTCCAGAACCAGCTCAAACGCGCTCTCCGACGACAGCGCCTGCTCAACCGCGGCGTCGAGAATGTCAGACTGCAACGGAGACATGGGCACGCCCGGGGCCGCCCTCACGATTTGGACCAGTCGCCTGCTCCGCTCGACGGCGTCGCGCAGTGCTGTCAGATGGGCGTCATCCAGCTCGACGGACCACTCCCAGTCGGTCAAGAACCGGTCGATCTCGTTCCAGAGTGTACTCCACAAGTCAGCGATCGAGGACGGCACTGAGTCCATCGGTGCGGGCCACCGCTCGCCGTCGTCGGTCGGGTCTTCGCGGATCAGTGCGGACAAGATCTCAACGCACGTCGACACAGCACCGAGCGCCAACCTGGTCAGTGAACGCGACCCCTCGGTTGCCTCCGAGTCCTTGATCCGCTGCTCAAGGAGCCTCCTGGTGTCGCGGAGCCCGGCCTCCATCGACAGCCGCCGGGACTCTGCCCGAATCGCCCGCTGGCGATCGTCCTCACTTCGATCGTTGGTCACGCTGCGCATTCTCTCGCGCGGACACAGCGGTTGGGCGACCTTCACGCAGGTCGAAATCGGCGACCGATTCCGGGTGGAATCGCCTCGCCCGGTCCCCTACCTGCCGCCGGGCGCCCCGACCACCGGCTACCGCGCCCACGGCCGCGCCAGGAGCGCGGAGCGCGTGCCACGTCACCAAGTCCTAGATGCGCGAGCGGTACCGCGGGATAGAGCCCGCTCCTCGGAGCCGAGCCCCTCCCCTCCTCGCCGGCGGCTTCAACACCGCGGTTCGACAACCCTGATTCCACCCGGAATCGCTCAACCACCCCCGCCTGATTCCGGGTGGAATCGCCCCTCCCCACAGGGAGGGAACGACCAGGGCCCGACCGACAGAGGGTCGGGAAC
>NZ_NHTS01000014.1:0-47516 GCF_018831735.1 Pimelobacter sp. 30-1 | reverse complement strand
ACCGCGCCGGCGTCCTCGGCGATCTTGGCCTGCTCGGGGGTGACCACGTCCATGATCACACCGCCCTTGAGCATCTCCGCCATGCCGCGCTTGACCCGGGTCGTCCCGGTGCTCACGCCGAGGCCTCCCCGACGTACGCCCACGCCTCGACCTCCAGCAGCATCCGCGGGTCGAGCAGTGCGGAGACGACGACCGTCGTGCTGGCGGGGGCGGAGCCGGACGTGAAGGCCTCCCCCTTCGCCCTGCTGTACGACGCGAAGTGCGCCGCGTCGGTCAGGTAGCAGACGAGCTTGGTGACCTGCGCCAGTGTCGCGCCCGCCTCGGCGAGGGCGAGCCCGATGTTCTCGAAGCACTGCCGGGCCTGCTCGTACGGATCGTCCGTCGCGATCTGCGCCGAGGCGTCGAGCGCCACCTGGCCCGAGAGCACCACGAAGTCGCCGCTGCGCACGGCCTGGGACATCCCGTCGAACCGCAGGTGCGGCGGGTTGAAGCCCCTCACGGCATGCCCGCGGACGCGGCGGTGCTGATGTCGATCGTCGTCCCGCTGACGTAGCGGGCGTCGTCGGAGACCAGGTAGAGCACGGCTTTCGAGATGTCCTCGGGCGCCACCCAGGGCACGCCCATCGGGCTCATCGCGGCGTACGCCGGCTCGACCTGCTCGCGCGTCGGGGCGTCGAGGTCGGGGCAGAACAGCCCGTAGAGCGCGTCGTTGTGGACCATCCCGGTGTCGACCGTGGCCGGGCAGACCGCGTTGACGGTGATCCCCGACGAGGCCGCCTCCAGGGCGAGCGTCTTGACCAGGCCGATCACGCCCCACTTGGCGGCGACGTAGTGGGCGAGGTTGGGATTGCCCATCCGGCCGCCCATCGACGAGGTGGCGACGATCCGGCCGTGTCCCTGGCGGAGCATCGGCCGCACCGCGGCGCGCATCGTCTTGAAGACGCCGGTCAGGTCGACGCCGATCATCTCGTCCCAGGCCGCGTCGTCGAGGTCCCAGAACTTCGCGAAGCCGCACACGCCCGCGTTGGCGACGGCGATGTCGAGCGAGCCGAACCTCTCGACCGCGTCGGCGACGACCGCCTCGATCGCGTCGGTGTCACGGACGTCGCCGCGCACCGTGTGGCAGACGACGCCGAGCGCCTCGACCTGCGCCTTGGTCTCGGCGAGGTCCTCGGGGGTGGCGAGGGGGTACGGGATGGTCGCGAGGTCGGCGCAGAGGTCGACCGCGACCACGTTCGCGCCCTCCGCGGCGAGGGCCAGGGCGTGGGAGCGTCCCTGTCCGCGGGCGGCGCCGGTGATCAGCGCGGTCCTGCCGTCGAGCTTGCCCATGTCGTTCTCCTTGTCAGGTGGTCGGTACGGCGGCGGGCGGCGTCAGCCGTCCGCGCGCACCGAGAGCTTGCGGAGCTTGGTGAGGACGACGGCGAGGATGAGCGCGCCGCCCTGGAAGGTGGAGATCACCCAGAACGGGATCCCCTGCAGCTGCAGGCCGTTGATGCCGATGGCGAGGATCGCCAGGCCGACCAGCAGGCCCGGGACGTTGAACCGGCCCGGCTTGATCATCGTCGAGCCGAGGAACGCCGCGGCGTACGACGGCAGCAGGTACTGCGCGCCGACGTCCGGCTGCCCGGTGCCGATGCGGGAGGTGTAGACGAGACCGGCGAGCGAGGCACAGAAGCCGGAGACGACGAACGCCAGCACCAGGATCCGGTTGGTCGGTACGCCAGCCAGCCGGGACTGCTCGCGGCCGAAGCCGGTGGCGTAGATCATCCGGCCCAGCGGGGTCATCTCCAGCACGTAGAACACGATCAGCGCGAGCACGACGACCAGCACGATGGGGTTCGGGATGCCGAACAGCTCACCGCGGCCGAGGTCGGTGAAGGACGTCGGGATGTCGCGCGAGACGACCTGTCCGTTGGCGACCAGCTGGGAGACCCCGAGGAAGATCGAGCCGGACCCGAGCGTGACGATGAACGGGTCGATGCTGAGCCGCACCACGAGCAGCGCGTTGACCAGTCCCGCGCACGAGCCGACCGCCAGGGTGATCAAGATGGCGAGCGGCACCGGCATCGAGCCGGCCGTCTGCTGGAAGGTCCAGGCCGAGGTGATCACCGACAACGTGAGCACACCGCCGATGGAGATGTCGAAGACCCCGGCGGCGAGCGGGAACAGCAGCCCCAGCGCGACCACCGCGGTGATCGTCTGGTTGTTGACGACCGCCAGCAGGTTGCTGCTGGTGAGGAAGACGCCGGGCGAGGCGATGGTGAACGCCACGATCATGGCGACGAGCAGCAGCGGCCCGGCCCAGCGGTCGAGCAGGTCGAGGCCGAGCCGGCCCGCCCGGTGCTCGGCGGGCCGCGCCGCCGGCACCTCCTCAGCCTGCTGCGTAGCAGAGCTCAACGATTCGCTCACGGGTGATCTCCTTGTCGGTCAGTTCGTCGGCGACGACGCCGTCGCGCAGCACCAGGACGCGGTCACAGGTGGCGGCGAGGTCGTCGGTGTCGGAGGAGCACAGGAGGACGGCGGTGCCCTCGGTGCGTGCCGCTTCGACGAGGAGGCGCAGGATCTCGGCGGTACCGCCGACATCGACGCCGTGGGTGGGCTCCTCCAGCACCAGCACGCGCGGTGCGGTGCGCAGGAGGCGCGCCACGTAGGCCTTCTGGGCGTTGCCGCCGCTGAGCAGCTCGATCGGCCGCTGCACGTCGGGCGGCCGGATCCGGTAGCGCTCGACGAGGGCGACGGCGTCCGCGCGCTCGGCACGGTGCCGGAACCGCCCCCCGCGCCAGTACGGCGACAGGTCGGCGATCGTGATGTTCTCGGCCACGGTCATGCCCGTGATCCGCTTCTGGTCGCGCTCGCCGGGCAGCACCGCGACGCCGAGCCGCCGCAGCGACCGGACGCCGGGCCGCGGCACCGGCGCGCCGGCGACCGTGACCCGGCCGCGGTGCAGCGGCGCCCTGCCCTGGAGCAGGCGGACCACCTCGTGCACGCCGGATCCGGCCAGGCCGGCCACGCCGAGCACCTCGCCCTCGCGCAGGGACAGGCTGGCACCGGCGAGCTCGCGCCCGGCGACGACGTCGTCGAGCTCGAGCACCGGGGCGCCCGTCGTACGACCGGCGGCGCGGTCGCTCGCGTGCACGGCGCCGACCTCGCTGCCCGCGATCACCCGGGCGAGGTCCTCGCGAGTGAGCGTGGAGACGCTCTCCTGGAGCACCACCGCGCCGTCGCGCAGCACGGTCACCCGGTCGGCGAGGTCGATGACCTCCTCCAGCCGGTGGGTCACGTAGACGACACCGACGCCGCGGGCGGCGAGCGTGCGGACCAGCCGGAAGAGGTGCTGGACCTGCTCCTCGGGCAGCGCCGCCGAGGCCTCGTCGAGGACGAGGACCCGGATCGCGTCGGGGTCGTCGATGGCCCGGGCGATGGCGACCTCGGTGCGCTCGACCGCGGAGAGTCCGGCCACCTCGGCGTCGGGGTCCAGGTGCCCGAGCCCGAGGTCGTCGAGCCGGGCCCGGGCCGCCGAGCGCTCCCCGCGCCAGCGGATCGCCCCGAGCGTCCCGGCCCGGTAGGTGCCGACGCCGAGCCGGAGGTTCTCCAGCACCGACAGCTCGTCGACCAGGCCGATGTCCTGGTGGATGATCCGGACGCCGGCCCGGCTGACCGCCACCCCGTCGCCGAACCGCAGTCGCGATCCGGCGACGGAGCAGCGCCCGTCGTCGGGGTGGTGGAACCCGGAGAGCACCTTGATCAGGGTCGACTTCCCGGAGCCGTTGTGGCCCAGCAGGGCGTGGATCTCGCCGCGCGCGACGGTGAAGTCGACGCCGTCGAGGGCCCGCTGCCCGGGGAACGTCTTGACGATCCCGTGCAGCTCCAGGGCTGCCGTGTCGTCCGTGGTCATCGTGGTCTCCGCTCTCCTCACCCAGGACTCAGCTGACGCCCCAGAGCGCCTTGAACTGGTCGCGGAAGCCGTCCGCGCCCTCGTAGGTGCCGCTCTTCGGCGCGCTGTCCTGGGTCATCAGGAGCTGGGTCGGGTTCTCGATGTTGTCCGGGATGGTCTGCCCCGCCTTGAGCCGCAGCGCCGCGTCGACGACGGTCCAGCCGTTCTCGTAGACGCCGGAGGCCACGTCGGCCTTGATGATGTCGCCCTGGCGGACCAGCGCGAGGGTGGGCTCGTCACCGTCGAAGGTGCCGACGGAGATGCCGTCCTCCTTGCCCGCCTGGCGCACGGCGTCCGCCGCCATCACGCCGGAGAAGCCGGGCGTGCTGACCACCCAATTGAGCTGCGGGTTCGACTGGATCTTGGCCTGGAGGGCCGGCGGCAGGTCGGTCTGCGCGGTCGCGACGCTGAACCGGTCGACGCTCACCTTGCAGCTGGGGCACTTGTCGAGCGCGGCCTTGACGCCGTCGGCCCGCTGGCCGTTGCACTGGTAGACGGTGTCGGCGAAGATCGCGACGTTCGCCTTGCCGCCCGACTCCGAGACGATGTAGTTCCCGAGCAGCTCGCCCTCGATCTGGCAGACGTTGCCGACCTCGACGGTGTTGCCCTTCGCGGGGTCTGGGAGCTGCGCGGTGAACTGGCCGATCACCGGGATCTTCAGCTCGTGCGCCTTGGCGTAGGCCTCGGACGCGTCGGCCGAGGGCCGGGCGTTGTTGACGATGACGTCGGGCTTGGCGTTGACCGCCTGGCTCATGCAGTTCTGGAACGAAGCGACGTCGCTCTTGGCGTCGCAGACCTCCAGGTCGAAGCCGAGGGCGTCGGTGGCCTGGCGCACGCCCTCGACCTGGGCCACGCAGCCCGGGATCGACTGGTCGCAGCCGACGAAGTACACGGTCATGGACGCCGGCGGCTCGACCGGCCCGAGCGCCTTGACGGCGATCTCGGTCGGCACCTGCACGGCCGTCTCGGCGGCGGCCTTGGCCTCGTCCAGCCAGGGACCGCTGGCCGCCGGGCCGTCGTCGGAACCGGAGTCGGAGCTGTTGCAGCCGGCGAGCGCCACGGTGGCAGCGACCACCAGGGCGGCGATCGCGGCGCCGCGGCGGCGGCGTGCGCGAGGGAGGTTGTTGGAAGGCACGGGCATTCCTCTCGTGGGGTTGGGTCGGGTGTTTTCGGGCGCCCGAGCTCCGTCCCCGGCGCGGGCGCCGGGAACAGCAGGTGGGGGTGGGTCAGCGGCCGGTCAGCGTGCGTTCGCGACGATCGCCTCGCCGAGGGCCTTGATGCCGCGCTCGAGCTCGTGGTCGGGCGCGTGGCTGTAGGCGAGGCGCAGGTAGCCCTGGCCGGCCTCCTGGCCGAGGAACTTCTCGCCGGGACGGCAGAAGACACCGGCCATCGCGGCCTCGTGCTGGGCCTTCTCCCAGTCGACGTTCTCGGCGATCTTGAGCCAGAGGTAGTAGCCGCCGTCGGGCACGTCGAAGCTGACCAGCCCGCCGCAGTGCTCGCGCACCGCCTTGACGGCGAGGTCGCGCTTGCGGCGGTAGACCGCGTTGGCCCGCTCGATGTGCGGGTCGAGCAGGCCCTCCTCGAGGTACTGCTCGAGCATCCGGCAGATCCACTGGCTGACGCCGAGGTCCTGGCGGACCGACGCGAGCGCGTGGATGAGCGGCTCCGGTGCGGTGATCCAGCCGATCCGCAGCGCGGGGGCGAGCACCTTGGAGAAGCCGTGGCTCTGGATCACCCGGCCGTTGGTGTCCATGCTCAGCAGCGACGGGACCGGGTCGCCGCCGTAGCGCAGGTCGGCGTAGATCGAGTCCTCGAGGATGACGAAGTCGTACTCCTCGGCGACCTCGAGCAGGCGGCGCCGGCGGTCCTCGGGCATGACCACGCAGGTCGGCAGCTGGAAGGTCGGGATGACGTAGAGCAGCTTGGGCGTCACGCCGTCGCGGCGCATCTCCTCGAGCCGCTCGACCAGCGACTCGATGACCAGGCCGTGCTCGTCGATCTCGACGGTGCGCAGGTCGGCGCCGCGCATCTGCATGAAGCGCATGGCGTAGGGGAACGTCGCCTTCTCGACCAGGACGCCGTCACCGGGGTTGACCAGCGCGTTGACCGCGAGCGCGATCGCCTGCACCGAACCGGAGGTCAGGATCAGGTTGTCGGCGCCGAGGTCCGGCACGTCCTGGGTCCGGGAGATCCAGGCGGCGACCTTCTCGCGCAGCCCGGTGTGGCCCAGCATCAGCTCGATGTACGACGGCAGGTAGACGATCTGGTCGGTCTCCTCCTCGTAGCCGAAGGAGATGTACTCCAGGGCCCGGCCACCGTCGCGGTCGAGGACCTCGCCCATCAGCCGGCGGAAGTCGTCGAGCGGGAAGGTCTCCTCGGCCGCGATGCCCTGGTCGAAGTTGAAGGTGACCTGGGCCGGCGGGTCGGGGAAGAACAGCGCCGGGCCACCGGCGGCGAGGTCGGAGAGCTTGTCGGTCGGGTCGAAGGTCACGGGGAGGCTCCTGGGTAGTCGGGTTCGTGCAGCGGGTGCGCGTCAGGCGCTGTGGAAGGCGTTCCAGCCACCGGCGACGTCGAGCGCCGTACCGGTGATGTAGCGGGCCTCGTCGGAGGCGAGGAAGAGGACGGCCTCGGTGGCGTCGCCGACCTCGAGCCACGGCACGGCCATCGGGTTGAGCGTGGCGAAGGTGTCGCGGACGTCGTCGGTGGTGGGCGCGGCCAGGTCGGGACGGAAGAGGCCGTAGGTGAGGTCGTTGTGGCACATGTCGGTGGACACGGACATGGGCGAGATCGCGTTGACCGTCACGCCGTAGGGCGCCAGCTCGATCGCGACGGACTTCACGAGTCCGATCACACCCCACTTCGAGGCCGCGTAGTTGGCATTGTTGGGACCGCCCTCGCGACCGACCGCCGAGGCGGTCGCCACGATCCGGCCCGCACGCTGCTCGGCCATCACCGGCGCGACGGCGCGGATGCTGGCCGCCACACCGCCCAGGTTGACGTCGACGACGTCGCGCCACACGTCGTCGGCCATCTCCCGGACCGGGCCGAAGGCGGCGATGCCGGCGTTGGCGAGCAGCACGTCGACCCGCCCGAACCGGTCGACGGTGGCGGCGACGACGTCGCGCATCTGCTCGGGGCTGCGGGTGTCGGCCTTGAGGGTCAGGCAGGGCGCGCCGAGCGACTCGACGATCCGTGCGGTCTCGTCGAGCTCCTCAGGCGTGCCCATCCGCGACGCGCAGGGGATCTGCGCGGCGATGTCGACCAGCACCACGTTGGCGCCGCGCTGCGCGAGCGCGATCGCGTGGGAGCGGCCCTGCCCCTTGGCGGCGCCGGTGACCAGGGCGGTCCGGCCGTCGAAATTCCTCATCGTTGTCTCCTCGATGTCGTGGTCGGTCGGCGGCTCAGGCCGTGTTGGTGGCGGCCAGGCCGGCCGAGACGTCGACGACGGCGCCGGTGCGGTCGAGGCCGGGCTCGGCGACGAGCTGCTCGACGGCGCGGACGACCGCGTCGACGTCGACGTACGTCGTGCTGCTGGGGTGGCGCACGCGCAGCGCGTGCTCGGCCGCGGCGCGGTCGGGACCGGTCACGGCCTGCGAGCCGTCGCGCCCCGCCTGGAGCACCGCCCAGTACGACGGGTCGTCGCTCATCGCGGTGTCCATCACGCCGGGGCACACGACCCCGACCGCGATGCCGTGCCCGGCGACCTCGTGGGCCAGCGACTTGGCCAGCCCGATCTGACCCCACGCGGCGGCCGCGTAGTGGCTCAGCCCGAAGGCGCCGCGGCGTCCCTCCTCGGCGGCGACCACGACGATCCGGCCACGGCCGGACTCCTCCAGGTGGGCGAGGGACTCGCGCAGCACGTGGTAGGTCCCGTGCAGGTTGGTGTCGACGACGGCATCCCACGCGGCGTCGGTCATCGTGGCCGCGGTGGCCGCGGTGCGCACGCCCGCCGCGCACACGACGACGTCGAGCCCGCCGCCGAGCGCGGCGCCGGTCGCGGGCACGGCGGCGCGGACCTGCGCGACGTCGCGGACGTCGACCGCCGCGACGTGACCGGTGGGGCCGACCGCGGCCCGGGCCGCGTCGAGCTCGGCGCTCCCGGCGAGCGGGTAGCCGAGCTCCATCGGAGCGGGCGCGTCCCACACCGCGACCCGGGCGCCGGCCGCGACGAAGGACGCGGCGATCGCGGCGCCGAGCCCGCGGGCACCACCGGTGACGAGCACCCGACGGCCCTCGAAGCGCGTTGAATTTCCGTTCATGTGGGTAGTCCTATCGCGCCGCCGGAAGGTGTGTCAAGGGACACAGGAGGTCGATCCAGGCACAGAGAATCCCGCCTGCCCAGGCGGGAAACGGCAATTCGGCACTCGATGCCACAGGTGGTGACGCGAAATTCAGATGCTCTGAATTGGTGTTCATTTCTGGCGTCCCGCCGATGCACTGGCTAGCCTTCGGGCAGTCCGATCGACCAACCACGTCCCCGAGAGGCGGCCCGGTGACCCTCCCTCCGACCCGGCAGGCGCTGGTCGACGCTGCCGTCGACGTCTTCACCGAGAAGGGCCTGCACGGCGCCCGGGTGATCGACGTGACCAAGCGCGCCGGCGTCGCGGCGGGGAGCTTCTACACCTACTTCGACACCAAGGAGGGGCTCTTCCTCGAGGTCGTAGAGCAGGCCCGCCACGAGCTGGCCGCCCAGGTCCCGCGGGCCCGGTTCTCCGATGCCGAGAGCGCCCGGGCCTGGCTGCACGAGGTGGTCCGGCTCCAGGTCGGCCGCCTCGCCGAGGGCGCCGCGACCTGGCGGATGATCAACGCCGCCGCGCTCGGCAACGTCCAGGTCGCCACCGCGCTGCGCGACCAGCCCGACCCGTTGACGCGCACCCTCACCGACGAGCTCGGCTTCTGGGCCGAGCAGGGGTGGATCGACCCGGGCGTCGCGAGCGCCGTCGTGGTCGACGCCCTCATCGCGCTGACCGAGCAGGCCGTGCAGCAGTGGTCCCACGAGGGCGACGGGTTCGACGTCGAGGCCGCGACGGCCGCCGTCGCCGACGCCTGGACGGCGCTGCTGCGGATGCCGCCACGAGGAGCGGGCCGATGAGCGAGCGGGCCGCGGCCACGACCCAGGGCAGCCGGACGCGCGGTGCGCTGCTGCGCGCCGGACGGCGGGTGCTGGAGCGCAAGGGTCTGCACAAGACCCGCATCTCCGACATCACCAAGGAGGCCGACGTCTCCGTCGGCACGTTCTACCTGCACTTCGAGAACAAGGACGACCTGTTCCGCCAGCTGCTCATCACCGTCGAGGACGAGGTCTACGGCGAGCTGGTGCCCGCCGAGCCCGGCGCGGTCGACCCCGCGCAGCGGATCCGCGAGACCAACCGCCTCTACCTCACGGCGTTCAAGCGCAATGCCGCCTTCTGGACCTGCGTCGAGGCGGCCGCGCTGGAGCAGCCCGACGTGCCCGGCGTCCTGGCCGAGCGCAACCGCTACTACCGCAGCCGCACCGAGCGCGCGATCGCCCGCTGGCAGGCGGCCGGCCAGGTCGCGCCCGAGGTCGACCCGGCCACGGCCGCGTTCCTGCTCGGCGCGATGACCGAGCGCCTGGCCTACCTCTGGTACGTCTTCGGCCACCGCGAGGACGTCGACCAGGCGACCGAGGACCTGACCCGGCTCTGGCTCAACTACCTCGGGCTCGCCTGACGCGCGCTCGGCGGAGGCCCGGACGTGAACCAGGGCGGCGACCTGGTGAGGTCACCGCCCTGGTTCTCCGTCTCCTGGTGGAGCTGAGCGTGGATCAGCCCACCAGGCGGCTCTCCCGGTCGTAGTTGCGGCCGAGGAAGGACGGCTGCCGCGCCCAGCGGAACGCGAAGACCATCACCAGCAGCGTGGCGACGTACGGCAGCATCAGGACGAACTGGTGCGGGATGCCGATCCCCGCGACCTGGGCCCGCAGCGCGAGCACCTCCATGCCGGCGAAGAACGCCGCCCCGGCGATCACCAGGTGCGGACGCCAGCCGCCGAGGAAGGCCAGCGCGATGACCAGCCAGCCACGACCGGCCACCATGCCCTCGGTGTAGAGGCCCGTGTAGACCATCGGCAGGTAGGCACCGGCCATGCCGACGAGGCCGGAGCCCACGACGGTCGACCAGGTCCGCGCCCAGGTGACGTTGATGCCGAGGCTGTCGGCCGCCTTGGGGTTCTCGCCGATCGAGCGGAACGCCAGCCCGCTGCGGGTCTTGTACATGAACCACCAGATGCCCACGGAGATCGCGAACGCGAGGTAGACGACCAGGTCGTGGTCGAACAGCACCTCTCCCAGGAACGGGATGTCCGAGAGCAGCGGGATCGGCTTGTCCTCCAGCGTCGGGATGAGCGGCGGCTCCATGGTCACGCCGATCACCTCGCGGTAGAGCAGACCGGCGGCGCCGAGCGCGGCGAAGTACAGCGCCAGGCCGACGACGAACTGGTCCAGCCGCAGCTGGGTGGTCATGTACGCCAGCACGAGGCCGAAGACACCGGCGATCGCGAAGGCAGCGGCCATGCCGACGGTGTTGCTGCCGACCTTGAAGCTGACCAGGAAGCCGACCGCCGCGCCGAGGACCATGAGGCCCTCCTGCGAGACGTTGAAGACGCCGGCCCGGCCGCTCAGGACGGTGCCCTGCGCGGCGAGCAGGAACGGCACCATCGCCGGGATCATCAGGGTCAGGAGCTCGGTGATCTCTCCCATGTCAGTTCCTCCTGAGCTTGGCGCGGGCGATGTCGGACAGGAGCAGGAACAGCAGAATCAGCGCCTCGATGATGAGCACCATCTCGACCGGGACCTGCGCGGTGCGCTGCATCGACCCGGCGCCGACCTCGAGGACGGCGATGCCGAAGGCGATGAACGGGATCGCGATCATGCTGCCGCGGGCCATCAGGCCCACGATGATGCCGAGGATCAGGAAGTTGGACTGCATCCCCTCGAGCATCTTGCCGTGCACGCCGGCCACCTCGATCGCACCGGCCAGGCCGGCCACCGCACCACCGACGACCAGACCCGCCCCGGCGAGCCGGGAGGTCCGGATGCCGTGCACCTGCGCGGCCCGCAGGTTGGCGCCGACCGCGCGCATCTCGAAGCCCGTCGACGTACGACGCATGAAGATCGCGATGACGACCACCAGCACGAGCGTGATGATCACGCCCGAGTGCAGCGGCGGCGCCTGGCCGATGCCCGGCAGCAGCGCGCCCTCCCCCACCCGGACCGTCGCGGGGTGACCGGCACCCCGGTCGGGCCACACGTGGCTGGCGACGTAGTCGATGAGCTGGAAGGAGATGAAGTTCAGCACCACCGTGCTGAGGATCTCGTTGACGTTGAACTTCACCATGAGGAACGCCGCGATGCCCGACCACACCGCGCCCGCGAGGGCACCGGCGAGCAGGACGCACGGCAGCAGCACGATCATCGGCAGGTCCGACCAGAGGATGCCGACGGCGACACCTCCGGTCGCGCCGACGAGCAGCTGCCCCTCGGCGCCGATGTTGAACTTGCCGGTCGCGAGCGGGATCGCGAAGGCATAGGCGCACAGCAGCACCGGGACCCACTTGTGGAGGGTCTCGACCGTGCCGAACCGGGTGTTGAAGCTCGTCGTGAGCACCGACTCGAACGCGGCGACCGGGTCCTGCCCGAGGGCGAGGATGATCAGGCCGCCGACGGCGAATGCCGCCACCACGGACAGGACGTACGGCACCACCAGCCACAGCGCGTCGGCGACGCGGCGCGAGCCGCGGGCCTCGGGGGCCGCCGGCGGTGCCGACGGCGGAGCGGTCATCGTCGTCTCAGACACGAGCTTCTCCCAGTCCGGTCATGCTGCGGCCGACCTCGTACGCATCCACCGAGCCGTGCGGCCACGCACCGGCCTGCGACCCCTGGTAGAGCGCGATCACCCGGTCGGACAGGGCGATCACCTCGTCCAGGTCCTCGGAGATGAGCAGGACCGCGCAGCCGGCCGCCGTGGCCGTGCGGACCTGCTGGTAGACGAACCGCGTCGAGCCGATGTCGAGACCGCGGGTCGGGTTGTGCAGGATCAGCATCCGCGGCTGCCGGGCGAACGCCCGGGCCAGGATCACCCGCTGGATGTTGCCGCCCGACAGGTCGCCCACCAGCGTGCCGGGACCGTTGGCGCGCACCGAGAACTCGGCGATCGCCTCGACGGCCCGCTGCTTGGCGGCACCCCAGTCGATCAGCCCCATCCGGCGCACCTTCGGGCTGCGCTGCGAGCCGAGCACCAGGTTCTCGGTGATGCTCGCCGTCGGCAGGATGCCGTCGCGGTGCCGGTCCTCGGGGACGTAGGCCACGCCGTGCTCGAGCCAGGCCGAGGTGGCGAGCCCGCCCATGGCGCGACCCCCGACCTCCACCGTTCCCGCGCGCAGCGGCCGGACACCGGCGAGCGCCTCGGCCAGCTCGACCTGGCCGTTGCCGGCGACGCCGGCGATGCCGACGATCTCGCCCTCGCGCAGCTCCAGGTCGAAGCCCTGGATCAGCTCGTGGCCCTGGTCGTTGACCACGACGAGGTCGCGCACGGCGACGGCGGTCGTCGTACCGACGGACGAGAGGGACTCCTCGACCTTGTCGGCGTCGACCGCCCCGAGGGCCGCGGCGTCGACCGCGGCTCCCGGGTCCGTGGTGCTGCCGACCATCTTCTCGGCGAGGTGCTCGGCATCGGTGTCCGCGCGCTCGATCGTCTCGACCCGGCGCCCGTCGCGCATCACCGTCATCCGGTCGCAGACGCTGAGCGTCTCGCGGATCTTGTGGGTGATGAGCACGACGCTCATCCCGTCGTCCACCATCGCCCGCATCGAGCCGAAGAGGTCGTCGACCTCCTGCGGGGTGAGGTTGGTGGTGGGCTCGTCGAGGATGAGGACCTTGGCCCCGCGGTAGAGCGCCTTGAGGATCTCCACCCGCTGGCGCACGCCGACCGGCAGCTCCTCGACGACCGCGTCGGGGTCGACGGTGAGCCCGAACCGCTCGCTCAGCTCGCGGATCCGCTCCCGCGCCTCGCTGAGGTCGAGCCGGAGCGCTCCCGGTACGTCGGTCCCGAGCACGATGTTCTCGGTGACGGTGTAGTTGTCGACCTGGAGGAACGTCTGGTGGACCATGCCGACCCCGGCCGCGATGGCGTCCCGGGGCGAGCCGATGCTGGCCGGCTGACCGTCGAGGAGGACCTCGCCGGCGTTGGGCCGGTAGAGCCCGTAGAGGACGTTCATCAGCGTCGTCTTGCCGGCGCCGTTGCCACCGAGCAGACCGTGCACCTCGTTCCGCCCGACCACGAGGTCGACGGAGTCCAGCGCGGTGACCGGTCCGAAGGTCTTGACGATCCCCCGCATCTCCAGACGCGGGTTCTCCATGGTCACTTCACCTCGGCCTGGTCGAGCTCGACCTTGATGGACCCGT
The DNA here is from genome assembly GCF_018831735.1 of Pimelobacter sp. 30-1. Taxonomy (NCBI): domain Bacteria; kingdom Bacillati; phylum Actinomycetota; class Actinomycetes; order Propionibacteriales; family Nocardioidaceae; genus Pimelobacter; species Pimelobacter sp. 30-1. The sequence continues at coordinate 34,161 of NZ_NHTS01000014.1, read as the reverse complement.
CGGTGATCCCGGCGACCGCCTTCTCGACCTCCGCCTTGACCTCGGCCGGGACGTTGTCGCCCACGTCGACGCTGGCGCCCTTGCCGAAGCCGATGACGTAGTGGCCCTGGGTGGTGCCCTTGTCGAGGTCCGCGAGGATCTCGGTCAGCGGCAGCTTGAAGTCGTAGAGCACGGTGGCCGCGTAGTGGTCGGGGCCGTTCTGCGACTTGTCGGTGTACTTCACCGTCACCCAGGCCGCGCCCGGAGCGGTGTCGTTGACGGCCTTGAAGGCGCCCACCACGCCGAGGTTGAGCGAGGTGATGATGACGTCGGCGCCGCCGGAGATCAGCTGGCTGGTGAGCTGCTGGGCCTTGACGGTGTCGTTGAAGTCGCCGCTCCACACGGGGTTCAGCTCGACGTCCTTGCCGCTGTCCTTGATCGCCTGCTCGACGGCGTGGACCTCGGAGTACGAGAACGGCAGGCTCAGGCCGCCCAGGTAGCCGACCTCGCCCTTCTTGGTGAGGTTCGTGGCCAGCACGCCGATCGGGTAGAAGACCGTGTGGAAGTTGCGGTCGATGACCCACACGTTGTCCGGCTGGCCCTCGGGCTCGCCGTCGAACTCACCGATGAAGCGCACGTCGGGGTTCTGCTCGGCGATCTTGGCCGTGGCCTCGTAGAACTGCGAGCCGTGGGTCCAGATCACGTTGAAGCCGTCGGCGACGTACTCCTGGAGGACCCGCTCGATGTCGGGAACGGCGACGCTCTCGGAGTACGACACCTCGGCGCCGTCCTTCTCGGCCGCCTTGAGCGCCTCCAGGCCGAGCGCGTTGTAGTCGGCGTCGGTCGTCGGTCCGGAGAAGATCGCCGCGATGCGGGTCTTCCCGTCGTCGGCGCCGCCCCCGCCGCCACCGCAGCCGGCCGCCACCAGCATCACCGCCACCAGACCGGTGAGCACACGAATCAGTCCACGCATGATTGCCCCTTCGAGGTGCGTCCCTCGCCCGACAACCGGTGTGCAGGATCCGCCCGCAGCGGGTGTGTCGGGCGTCACTTTCGGAGGAGTTTGGTGCCGCGTGCTATACGCCAGCACCGGCGAGCGTTGCCCAAGGGCCCGGTGGCACTTGGTAAAGAAGTGACCGGGTAGTCGGCGGCACGCGTGCTCTAGGTTCCTTGAGGTTGGGGACGTGCTTCCGCCAGCACCGCCGCCCGGTCCTCCGGTACGACGAAGCCCGCGGCGATCGCCGCGTCCGTGGCGCGCTCGTACGCCGCGAGGTAGTCCGCGCGGCTCGCCCAGCGCCGCTCCCACGCACCGTCCGGCAGCGGCAGGGTCCGCCCGAACAGCTCGCAGATCACCGACGCCCCGGGCCCGGCCTGCCCGGACGGGACGTCGGCCGGCGCGTCCACCACCGGCGTCCGCACGCCGCCGCGGACGATGCCGAGCTCGTCGCGCACGAACGCACCGCCGGCGATCTCCAGCGGCGGCGCGGACGGGGCCGGCGCTCCCCCGCGCGCCCAGCGGTCGAGGTGGCGGAGCGCGGCCCGGACGACATAGGCCTGCTGGCCGCGGTTGACCGGGTCGGCACAGCCGAGGAAGGCCTCGAACTCGCCGATCTGGAAGAGGTCCACGTGGGCCGCGCCCGCGATCTCCCAGACCCGCAGCCCGGCGTGGTCGGGCTGCCGGGCGGGCAGGAAGTTCAGCCGCCCGAGCAGGTCGCCCTCGGCCTGCAGCACGATCACCGGCACGTCGAGGTCGTCGCGCAGCGGCTCCGGCTCCCGGTTCTCCCGGGCCGCCACGAGGTCGATCCCGCGGCCGGCCTCGCCGAGCGGCGCGGCGACGTCGCCGCGGCTGTGGATCAGGAAGCCGTCGAAGAAGCGCTCCGTGTCGTGCACCCGGTTGACGTACGTCGTCAGCAGGTACGCCGACTGCGACTCGCCGATCGCCAGCACCCGCTCGGCACCGGTCTGCGCGGCGAGCGCCCGGGCGACCTCGGTGAAGATCCCGTGCGCGAAGGCGTCGCCGGGGTGGCGCAGGCCGCCGTACCGCTCGGGGTCGACGCCGGTGAGCCCCTGGAGCGCGACGCCCTCGACGGCGACCGTGGCCGCGCCGCTCGCGATGCCGTTGTACTGGGCCGAGACGCCCGCCCAGGCATGGCCCTGGCGGACGAGCTCGTCGGCCAGGTAGGTCCAGTCCGGCGCCGCGTCGGCGCCGCTGCTCACGTTGAGCCACTCGACGACCAGGGTGCCGCTCGCGGGCACCGACTCCGGCCGCCGGACAACCACCCGGGTGCTGAACGCGGCCGACCCCAGGGCGGGATCGGCCGCGCGTGCGGTGCCGGAGGCGGCGTACTCCACCTCGGTCCAGCCCGCGGCCGCGAGGTCGGGCCCGGGCCGGGCGGAGGTCAGCGCGATGCCGTTGCCGCCCGTGAGCGGCTGGAGGGTGACGGACATGCGCGGAACCTACCGCCCGGGGCTCAGGTCGTGCGGAGCTCGATCTCCCGCAGCGCCGGCGTCGCGGCGTCGCTGAGCCGGACCTCGCACTCCAGGCTCGGGTCGAACGCCCGCACCAGGTGCGGGAACGCGTCCCAGAACACCCGCGCCCGCTCGCCCACCTCGTAGTGCCCGAACATGTCGTCGATCGGGGTGCCCGCGACCCGCACCACCAGCGACGACCCCGTCTCGACCAGCTCGTGGCGCCACACCGTGAGCGGCGCGAGGTCGAGGTTGGCCAGGAACGCGTACGCGGACCGCCCGGTGATCGCCTCGGCCAGCAGCGTGCCGCGGTGGGTCGCCCAGCGCCGCATCCCCTCGACCAGGACGCTCTCGGGCACGTCGTGCTCCTCGAGCGCCCGCGCGAAGGTGAGGAACCGCCCGGCGATGAGCCGCGAGGTCCGCGTCTGGGCGAGCCGGGCGCCGTCCTCGGGCCCGGTGTCGGCGTCCGGGTACATCTGCGCGAGCTCGCGCCCGAGCGGCGTCACCTCCTGCTCGACGGTGCGGGCCGTCGGCGGCAGCACCCAGCGGAAGGCGCAGTGGCTGTCGCCCTTCATCAGGTTGAGCGGGATCACCACGACCCCGTCGGGGTGGTAGCTGCCGGCGATCGACTGGTGCACCTCGTCGCAGTAGACGTGGCCCCACCGGTGGAAGCCGGCCTCCTTCCACGCCAACGACGCCGGGCAGTAGTGCACGTCGAACTGCACGTCCCCGGGCGTGTAGGTGCCGTCGGCCTCCATCTCGTCCTTGACGACGTAGGTGCTCGCGCTGTCCCAGCGCTGCATCAGCGTCTGCATGTCGACGGTCCCGCCCAGCGCGACGTGCGCCTGGCGCATCTCCTGGCCCCGCCAGCCGCCGTACCCGCGCAGGTGCGCGCGGACGGCGGCCTCGGCCTGCGGCGCCCCGGACTCCAGGGTCGCCTCGGCGATGTGCATGTAGATCCGCGCGCCCGCCTGGAGGATGGAGGTCAGCAGCGCCTTGGAGTCGAGCTCGGGCCGGGTCCGCTCGTCGGTCGTCACGGCGTACCTCTCAGACCTGCGGGATGCCGTGGCGCTCGACCATCTTCTGGAACTCGATGAGCGGCACGTCCTCGGGGCGGACGTAGAGGATCATCTGCGCCTTGAGCGGCGGCAGCAGCCACGGCTGCTGGCTCTCGACGATGGCCTTGTCCTCCTGCTTGACCCCGAGGTTGAACTCCTCGATCTCGGCGTCGAAGCGCGGGTCCTTGTCGTACGTGCGCGAGAGCTGGGTGAACGTCAGCGTCCGGTTGTAGGAGATCGGCAGGTAGACGTTCCACGTCACCGACGTCCCGTGCTCGGAGACGAGGACGTTCTTCATCGAGTTCGGCGTCGCCGTGTTGATGAACTCCACGTCGGCCACCTCGACCTCGGTCGCGACCGCCCCGTCGCCCTCCTCGGCCATGACCCCCGCCAGCGGCCCGGCCGGCAGCACCGTCCGGTACTGCGAGGTCAGCTCGGCACCCTCGACCTTGACCGGGATGTCCCCCACCCGCTGCGGCATCGTCGGCTGCTCGGCCACCCCGAGCGTCCCCGGGTGCACCCACGCGAAGTGCGTGTCGTCGAGCGCGGCCATCACCAGGCGCGGCGCACTGGCCGCCCACTCCTCGTGCACCACGAGCTCGTTCTTGTAGTAGTCCTCGTCGTCGAACTCCGGGTACGGCGGCAGGTCGGCCGCCGGCTCCTCGGCCAGGCACACCCACACCAGGCCGTAGCGCTCCTGGGTCAGGTAGCGGCGTACCCGGGCCTGGGCGGGGATCTTCTCCGACGCCCGCAGCGGGATGTCCACGCACTGACCCGACTTGTCGTAGGACCACCCGTGGTAGCGGCAGCGCAGCGCCTGACCACCCTGGACGACGTCCCCGAGCGACAGCGCGGCACCGAGGTGACGGCAGACATCGGGGAACGCGGCGACCTCGTCGTCGAGACGCACGATCGTGATGCTCTGGTCGAGGATCTCGACCTTCACCGGCTGGTCGAGGAGATCCTCGGACCGGGACACGGGGTGCCAGAACTTCTCCATGGCCACCCGGTAGCGCTCGATCGCCTCAGGGTCGGGACGCGACATGTATTACCTCCAAGATCCAGTATTGGATCCACGATGCAATAGCCAATATCCTATGTCAAGCCCTGGCCACCCCGAGCGACGCGCAGGGCAGCTCGCCCGCCCGCCCAGCCAGGCCAGGCCCCAGGAGCGCCGGAGGCCGCGAGGGCGGCGACGGAAGCCGCCAAGGCGGCGAAGCCGACGAGGCGGCGGACGCGGCAGGGGCGGCGAAGGTGGCGGCCGCACAGCGGCGGCGCGGGCGGAGCCCGTGCCGTTGTCGCGCCCCCAGCCGGCCGTCAGGGCCCCGCAGTCAAGGCCGGGCGAAGCCCGCCGCGCAGCGGCCGGAGCGAAGCGGAGGGCCTTGACGGCGGGGGACGGTCGGCTAAGCGCGGCCGCCACCGCAACAACGCTCACCCACCAAGCACCCCACTCGGAGTACCCTGACCGCCACCGAGAGGAGCCACGCGTGCCCGGAGCAGGGTCCTTCCACAAACCCATGACCACGGTCGAGGCGGTGCTCATCGAGCTCCGCCGGGCGCTCCTCGAGGGCGACTACCCCGCCGGCGCGCGGCTCAACGTCGACGCGATCTCCAAGCAGCTGGGCACCAGCCGGGCGCCGGTGCGCGATGCCCTGCGCATCCTCGAGGGCGAGCAGCAGGTCGTCTACGAGGCGCACCGCGGCTACCTCGTGCCGGAGATGGGCATGGACGCCCTCTTCGATCTCTACCGCTCACGCGAGCTGCTCGAGGCCGAGGCCGTCGCGCTGGCCGTACCGACGCTGTCGGCCGCGGCGGTCGCGACCCTGCGCGAGCAGGCGGCGGCGATCACCTCGGCGCTGCTGGCCGGTGACCGGGTGGCGGCGACGTACGCCAACCGCGACTTCCACTTCGGGCTGTTCCGGGCGCCGCGCCACGAGCAGCTGGTCGTGGCGATCACCGGGATGTGGAACGCCGACGCCTACCGGTCGCTCTACCTGCGCGACCTCGACACCGCGCTGAGCATCGCCGCCGACCACGCGGGCATCGCCGATGCGGCGGCCGCAGGCGATGCGGGCGCGGTGATCAAGCTCCAGAACGAGCACCGCGACCACGAGCTCGCGGTGCTCCTCGCCCACCTGAGCGATCCCGCGGAGGAGGCGGCGGCCGGGACGCCCTGGCACTCGGCGTTGAGCTACCGGCCGCGCAAGCGCTGACCGGCGGCGGCATCGCGCAGGTCCGGGTACGTCGCGAGCTTGACCCGCGGGCGCTCAGACCGCTCGCCGGCCTCGCGCTCGGCGGCGTCGATCGCGCGCCAGCCCTCGAGCGGCACCGGTACGACGTCGCGCTCGCGCAGCAGGTCGTCGATCCCGTCGGTGCGCAGCCCGGCCGCGATCGCGCCGCTCGCCACGTCGGCGAGCAGGACGGCGACGGTCTGCGCCGCGTCGCGGCGGTTGGTGCCGATCACGCCGGAGGGGCCGCGCTTGGCCCAGCCCGCGACGTACACGCCGGGGGCGACCCGGCCGTCCTCGTGGACGACGACGCCCCGCTCGTCGAGCGGCAGGCCCTCGGGGGCGCGCACCTCGAAGCCGATCGCCGGGACGACGACGTCGCACGGGATCGTCGCCACGCCCTCGCCGTTCGGCACGACCTGGAGGCCGGTGACGGCGCCCTGGCCGGCGATCCCGACCGTCACGGCGTGGAAGCGGAACACCAGCCGGCGCGCGCCCGGGCGGGCGGGGCGCTCGGCGTAGGTGCGCAGCAGCGCGACCGCCGGCTCGTCGCCGACCAGGTCGTCGCCCTCGACGGCGATCTCGACGTCGTCGAGGCCGCCGAGCTCCTGCAGCTCGGCCAGCGTGAACGACGCGTCGGCGGCGCCTCGCCGGCCGACCACGACGACCTCGGCGACCGGGCTCTCCGCGAGGGCGGCGACGGCGGTGACCGAGGCATCGGTGGCGTGCAGGCGCCGGGGGTCCTGGATGAGCATCCGCGCGCAGTCGAGCGCGACATTGCCGTTGCCGATCACGGCCGCCCGGCGGGCTCCCGCGGGCAGCGGCGAACCGGCCGCGTCGGGGTGCGCGTTGTACCAGCGCACCAGATCGATCGCCGGTACGACGCCCGCCAGCGCCTCGCCCGGCACCCCGAGGTGCCGGGGAGCCTCGGCGCCGAGGCAGTAGACGAGCGCGTCGTAGCGCTCCAGGAGCTCGTCGTGGGCGATATCGGCCCCGACCCGCACCCCGCCGACGAACCGGAAGCCGGGCCGGTCGGCGATCCGCTCGAAGACCCGGGTCACGGACTTGATCTGCGGGTGGTCCGGAGCCACGCCCGAGCGGACCAGGCCCCACGGCGTGGGCAGCCGGTCGATGACGTCGACCGTGGCCGCCAGCTCGGCGACGTCCGCCTTGAGCAGCGCCTCGGCGGCGTAGGCCCCGGCCGGTCCGGCCCCGATGACCGCGACATTCAACGTGCGCATGACCCGCTCCTCTGAATCCGTTATTGGATCCAATGTACAGGATGCGATGTTGCGGGACCTAGCCCAGCAGCTCCCACAGCCGCTCCGACCCGGCGCCCGCGGCGAAGGCGTCGGCGAGCGGCTCGGCGGCGTCCCCGAGGTGCGGGCCCACGCAGGCGAGGAGCTTGGCGCGCAGCTCGGCCTCGGGCAGCGGCCGGGTGAGGTCGCCGCGGGCGTCGAGCCGCGGCGGGCACACGATCCGCCGGCCCGATGTCAGGGTCACCTCGACCTGGGTGGCGTAGTGGTCGGGCAGGTGCGCGTCGAGCGCCGGGTCGTGGACCACCTCGACCCGGTCGGCCCGGGCGAGCACCCGCGGGTCGGCGATCGCCGCGTCGCTCATCTCCACCGGCGTGACCCGGCCGTGGGTCAGCAGGGTGCCGAGCACGAAGGGATAGCTGTACTGCGCGTGCTCCAGGCTCGGCGGGCGGCGGTAGTCGAGGAAGGTCGCCCACCGGTGGGTGCGCACGGTGATCCGGTCGACCTCGCCGGGAGCGAGGCCGTCGGCCAGCAGCTCGCCGACCACGTCGAGCGCGGTGTGCGTGTAGCGGCAGGCCGGATAGGGCTTGAGGTAGGAGCGCTCGATCTCGAAGGTCGTGCCCAGCGAGGTGACGAACGGGTCGTCGGCCGCCCGCGGCTCGTCGAACGGCGTCGGGGGGAAGATCGCGGGCGCGTCCGGGACCGGCCCCGGCCCGGTGCCCGCCATGAAGCCGGCCTCGGCGAGCAGGCACGCGTTGAGCGCGGTGACCGCCGACCAGCCGATCGCCTCCTTGACCATCGGCCACTGCAGCGCGGCCATCGGCGCGTGCGCCCAGGCGATCTGGAGGGCGCGGCGGATGCCGTCCTCGTCGGCGCCGCGCACCTTGGCCGCACCGGCAGCGGCGCCGACCGCGGCCGCCGTCCCGGTGCAGTACCAGCGGTCGACGGCCTCGTCGCGCGGCCAGAGCAGGTGCGCGAGCCGCATCGCCACCTCGTACGCCGCCACGTGCGCCTCGACGAGCCGGTCCCCGTCGACCGGCCGGGTCGAGGCCGCGACGAGGATCGTCGGGACGATGACGGACGCCGCGTGGATGGCGCCGCCCTGGTAGTGGCCGTCGTCGTAGTCCAGCGCGCTGGCGGCCACGGCGCTGCGGAATGCCGCGCCGGTCGCGCCGTGCCGGGGCGCTCCCGGCACCAGCGTGCGGAAGGGGCCGGTGTCCTCGGCGAACGCCCGGGCCGCGGCCTGGGCCGCGCTCGTCGTGGACCCGGCGACGGCGACGCCCACGGTGTCGCGCAGCCCCTCGCGGGCCCGGCGCAGCGTGGCCGGCGGAAGGTCGTCGACGGACAGGCGCGCGACGAAGGCGGCCACCTCACGAATGGTCACTGCACTCCCCCTGCTCGGGCTCCCGGCCGGTGCCCGCGCCCACGATACGACCGGCCGCGGAGACCGTTGTGTGGCACGTACCACCCATCGCGAGCGCCGAGCCGCTAGCGTGCACACTGCTACAGTCCGACCATTGGATCCTGGATGCAAGAGGAGCTCCATGACGACCGGCGTGTTCCAGAAACCCCCCACCCAGGTGGAGGCGGTGCTCTCCGAGCTGCGGCGCGCCCTGCTCGAAGGTGAGTACGTCGTGGGCTCGCGCCTCAACGTCGACGCGATCTCCAAGGAGCTCGGCGTGAGCCGCGCACCCGTGCGCGACGCCCTGCGCATCCTCGAGGGCGAGCGCCAGGTCGTCTACGAACCCCACCGCGGCTACGAGATCGCCGTGATGAGCCTCGACGTCCTCAGCGACCTCTACCGGATCCGCGAGCTGCTCGAGACCGAGGCGGTCGCGCTGGCCGTCCCGCGGCTGACCCCCGAGCGCATCGCCAAGATCCGCCGCGCCGCCGACGAGACCGCCGCGGCCCTGGCCCGCAACGACCGGGTCGCCGCGACCTACGCCAACCGCGAGTTCCACTTCGAGCTCTGCACCGCCGAGCGCCACGAGCACCTGGTCGACTCGATCCGGCAGGCCTGGAACGCCGACGCCTACCGGTCGCTCTACCTCCAGGACGTCGACGCCGCCCGGGCCAGCGCGGACGAGCACTTCGCGATCGCCGACGCGGCCGCCGCGGGCGACGTACGCCGGGTGGTCGAGCTCCAGAACGCCCACCGCGACGGTGAGCTGCGCTCGCTCCTGAGCCTGCTGGGCGACCGGCTGGCCGCGCCCGAGGGCACCGAGCCCTCCTGGCGCGCCACCACCACGCACGTCGACTGAGCCCGGCCTCATCGGGCCGGCGGGGCGCCGATCAGCCGCGCGAGCAAGTCGACGGCGATCGGCAGCGCGCGCTCGTCGAGGTCGAAGCGGTCGCTGTGGTGCCCGGAGGGGTGGGTCGCGCCGACGACGAGGTAGGTACCGCGCCCGCCCTGGGCCCGGACCGCGTCGATGAGCCACGAGGCGTCGTCGCTGCCGCCGTCGTGGAGCCGCGCGTGCGCCTCGGTGACACCGGGGACGCCCGTCGCGACGGTGACGACGTGCTCGACGAGGTCCTGGTCGCAGACCACGGCCGGCGCCTTGCCGGTCACCTCGATCGCCACCGCGACGCCGAACATCGCGGCCGCGGACTCGATCGCGACGAGCACGCGCTCCTCCAGGCCGGCGCAGGCCGCGGAGTCGTCGGCGCGGACCTCGAGCCGGAGCACGGCGTGCGCGGGGATGACGTTGGAGGTCCCGTCGGCGACGAGCGCGCCGACGTTGACCCGGGTGCTCGCACTCCCGTGCTGCACCAGCGAGTGGACCGCGAGCGTCGCGTGCGCGGCCGCGAGCAGGGCGTTGCGGCCCTCCTGCGGCGTCATGCCCGCGTGCGCGGCGGCCCCGGTGAAGGTCACCCGCAGCTTGGTCGAGGCCAGCGACCCGGTGGTCCCGCCGTGGACCGTGCCGGTCGGCGCGCCCATGCCGAGGTGGAAGGCGTAGCAGAGGTCGACCTGGTCGAGGTTCTCCGCGATCGCCATCGCGCGAGCGCCGCGCAGTCCCTCCTCGGCGGGCTGGAACACCAGCCGCACCGAGCCCGGGAAGTCGCCGTCCGCGAGCCGCTCGGCCAGTGCCAGGCCGACGGCGGTGTGCCCGTCGTGGCCGCAGGCGTGCATCACGCCGGGGTGGGCCGAGGCGAAGCCGGCCGCCGCCGGAGGGTGGTCCGCCGTCGCCGCCTCGGCGATCGGCAGCGCGTCCAGGTCGAACCGGAGCGCGACGCACGGCCCCGGCCGGTTGCCGTCGAGCCGGGCCACGACGCCGGTCAGGCCGCCGCGCATCGGGTCCAGCAGGCGGCGCGGCACGCCGTCGTCCAGCGCGGCCTGCCACGCGGTCTCGGTGTCCTCGGGGACGCCGATCCGCAGGGCGGGGTCGAGCACGCGGGCGCCGAGGCGGACGTCGTACCCGAGGGTCTCGAGGCGCTCGGCGACCGCCGCCGCGGTGCGGTACTCCAGGAAGCCCAGCTCGGGCTCCCGGTGGAACCGGCGCCGCCAGCCGACGACATCCCCCGGAGCCCCGGTCACCGGGAGCCCTCGGCCGGGAGGTTCTGGGCCTGGTCGCGCACGACCGGCTGACCGGCCGCGACCACCCGCCGCCCGGCCAGGTACGCCGACGCGATCCGCCCGCTGTCCGCCTCGACCAGCAGCACGTCGGCCCGGGCCCCCACCCGCACCGCGCCCACGTCGGTGAGCCCGAGCCGCGCGGCCGGGTTGGCCGCGAAGACCCGCACCAGCTCGGGCACGGCGAGCAGCCCGGTCCGCAGGCCCGCGGCGAAGATGTCGGCCAGCAGGTCCGGCTGGTGCATCACCAGCGCGCCGTGGCCGTCAGGGCCGCCGTGGCCGTCGGGGTGGTTGCCGCCCGCGTCCGACGAGATCGTCACGCGCGCGGCGTCGACCTGGTCGAGGAGCGCGCGCAGCGCGACGAGCGGATCGATGGTCCCGGGGAAGAACTCGGGGCGGATGCAGGCGGTGACGTCGACGTTGACGCCCCGCTCGGCGAGGCCGATCGCCTCGTCGAGCACGGCGTCGTTCCAGTTGACGTGGGTGACGGTCACCGTCTCGGGCGCGACGTCACCGTGCGCGATCGCGCGGGCGACGAGCCGGATGCCGGCGACGTCGGGCTCGACGTGCAGGTGCAGGACCGGCGCCCGGCCGGCGCTCCGGCTGCCGCGGGCCGCCTCGCCGGCGAGGTCGGCGAGCTGGCTGCGGCGCACGATGCTGCCGCGGCCGCCGATCGCGGCCTTGACGCCGCGCACCTCGTCGACGAGCGCGAGGTCGCGGCGGATCGAGCCGGTGATGGTCTCGGGCGGGTAGCCGATCTCGCCGGTGTACAGGTGCGCGTTGAGGCCGAGCCGGCGCAGCCCCTTGACCCGGGCGAGCAGCGCCTCGGGCCGCCGGACCACCGAGTCGTTGCCGGAGCAGCCGACGACGGTGCCGATCCCGGCGGCGGCGTACCGCTCGAAGGGGATCGGGAAGCTCAGCGTCTCGGGGCCGCCCCCTCCCCCGCCCCCGGTGGGGTGGGAGTGCTGGTCGACGAACGAGGGCACCAGCAGGTGCCCCGCCGCGTCGACCTCCGCCACCGGCAGCGCGCCGGGCACGCCGCCGAGGTCGCGGGCGACGGCGGCGATCGCCGTACCGACGAGCAGCACGTCGCCCACCTCCGGTACGCCGGACGGGCCGCACACCTGTGCGCCCCGCAGCAGCGTGCCGACGGTCTGCTGGTCCTCAGCGTGCGCCATCGCGCGTCCCGTCGGCGGCGAGCAGCCGCTCGTCCAGCGGGTCCTGCCAGCGGGTGACCACACCCGCGGCCACGTCGGCGACCTGGACCGGCCCGCCGGACAGCGACGACTCGAGCAGCGCGATGGCCGCCGCGAGGTCGTCGGTGCCCTCGGGGCCACCGATCTCGGGCCGGCCGCCGGTCGCGACCGCGCGGGCGAAGTCGTGGATCTCGTAGGCCACGCCGTAGCGGACCGGGTCCTGCACGTCGAGCGTGATGTCGTCGGGGTTCCAGGTGCCCAGCGGCAGCCAGTGCTCCCGGGCGTCGGCGTCGAGGCCGTCGACCCAGGCCCGGATCCGGTCCTCGACCGGCACCCGGGTGCCGTCGTCGAGCGCGATCCAGCCGTCCTGCCAGCCCTCCCAGCACGCCGAGCTGACGCTGCCGCGCGAGCCGACCACGAGCCGCTGCCCGAGCGGCTCGCCGTGCCCGGCCATCGTGAGCGTGACCTGCGCGGAGAGGTCGTCGTCGAAGTCGACCCGGGCCAGGCAGGTGTCCTCGCTGGTCACCGTCGTCGTCGAGCCGTCGGCGTGGACCAGCTCGGGCTCGTAGGTGCGGACGACGGCGTCGACGGTGCGGGCCGGCCCGAACCAGTACTGGAGGAGGTCCATCTCGTGCACGCCCATCTCGAGCGCGACGAGCGAGCCCGACAGGCTCTGGTCGCGGTACCAGGCGACCTCGCCGCCGGTGGGGTGCAGCATCGACGACGGGATCGAGAGCGTGCTCGTGGTGAAGTACGGCCGCCCGATCTCGCCCTGGTCGAGCAGCGCCCGGAAGGCGCGGTTGCCGGGCACGCGCCGGAAGTTCTCCGCGACCGCCAGCACCAGGCCGGCCTCCGCGGCGGCCTCGGTCATCCGCCGGGCCGAGCGCACGGTGAGCGCGATCGGCTTCTCGACCATGACGTGCAGGCCGCGGCCGAAGGCCTCGAGCGCGAGCGGCAGGTGGTACGCCGTCGGCACGGCCACGTCGACCGCGACCACGTCGCGCAGGGCCGTCAGATCCTCCATCCGGGCCACGGCCGGGACGACCTCGCCGGTCAGCGCCCGGTAGAGCTCGACCGCCTCGGCGCGCCGGGCGGCGTTGGTGTCGCAGACCGCGGCGAGCACCGCGCCCGGCGTACCGGCGTTGCGCAGGGCCGCATAGCCGCGCACGTGGCGCAGTCCCATGCCGCCGCAGCCGACGAGGGCGATTCCTACGGGCTTGATCTCCATCTCCGGGCTCCTCCTCATCGACCGGCGAGGGCGGCGACGAGCGGGGTGTCGACCCCGATCCGCCCGAGCGGGGCGGCCTCGCCGGGGGCGCCGATCGGCTCGCTGCGACCGGGCAGCACGTCGAGGAAGAACGTCGCGTTGTCGAGCGCGAGCTCCTCCTCACCGGCCGGCACCTCGCCGAGCCGGACGACCGCGTTCTGCGGGCACTCGGTCATGCACGCGCCGCAGTCGATGCACTCGTCCGGGTTGATGTAGAGCTTGCGGTCACCCTCGTAGATGCAGTCGACCGGACAGACGTCGACGCAGGACCGGTCTCGTACGTCGACGCAACCGCTGCCGATGGCGAAGGTCATCCAGGGGCCCCCTCAGGCGAAATCAGTCTGGCGCATGGCTATTGGATCCAATGTACATTGCTCTACGCTTCTGTCAAAGGGACCATGCAGGAGGCGTGAGCACCCGGATGAGCACAAAGGACGGACGGCGATGACCACAGCGGGAACCGTCATCATCGGCGGCGGGATCGCGGGCGTGGCCCTCGGCTACTACCTGGCGCGCCAGGGCGAGGAGGACGTCGTCGTCCTCGAGGAGCGCACGCTCGGGAGCGGCGCGACCGCCGGCTCCTTCGGCGGCGTCCGCCAGCAGTTCAGCACGCCCCAGGCGGTCGAGTTCGGGCTGCGCGGGCTGCGGTTCTGGAAGACCTTCGAGGACGTCTTCGACTGGCCGTGCCCCTTCCACGAGGACGGCTACCTCCTCGTCACCGGCGACCCGCGCAAGTACGACGCGCTGCGCGCCGCGGCCGACGTCCAGCGCGCGGCCGGCGCGGCCACCGTCGAGCTGGTCGCCGCGGCGGACCTGCCCGGCATCGTCCCGTGGCTCTCCCCCGAGGGTCTGCTCGGCGGCAGCTGGACGCCGGGTGACGGCCGGACCAACCCGACCGACGGGCTCCAGGGCCTCGTGCGCGCGGCGCGCCGCCTCGGCGTCCGCTTCGAGCAGGACCAGAAGGTCTCCGCGATCGTGCGGACGCCGGGCGGGTGGCGTCTGGAGGGCACCGAGGTCGGCTCAGCCCGCCGGGTCGTGATCGCCGCGGGCCTGGGCTCGCCGGCGCTCGCGCAGGCGTTCGGCCTCGACCTGCCGATCACGCCGATGAAGATCCACACCGGCTTCACCACGCCGATGCTCGGCGACCAGCCCCTGCCGCTGACCATCGACCTCGACAGCGGCTGGGAGGTGGAGCGCGAGCAGGACGGCGTCTGCTTCACGATCGCGTCGAGCCGGACGCCGGAGACCTACTCCGCGCTCGACATGCTCGAGGAGTTCGCCGAGGCCTCCGAGGTGCGCGCGCCGGTCTTCACCGAGGCCGACGTCCACGCCACGACGACGACCTACGCCGACGCCACCGGGGGCGACGGCCAGCCCTTCGCCGGCCAGGTCGAGGACGACCTGTGGGTGCTCAGCGGCTTCGACGCCCACGGCACGATGATGGGCCCGCCGTTCGCGGAGTTCCTGGCCCGGCTGATGACCGGCGGCACCGACCCGGACCCGCGCATCGACGCCGCCGCCTTCGACCCGTGGCGCACCCCGACCACGCTGGAGTGGATGCGCTCGGGCAGCCACCACTGACCACGGGGAACGCGAAAGATCCCGGGTGCCTCGCGGCACCCGGGATCTTGTCGTTTCAGCGTTCGTGCGCGCCGGCGTTCAGAGCACGCGCCCGAGGAACGCACGCGTGCGCGGCTCCTGCGGGTTGCCGATGACCTGGTCCGGCGGACCCTTCTCGACGATGACGCCGCCGTCCATGAAGACCACCTCGTCGGCGACCTCACGGGCGAAGCCCATCTCGTGGGTCACCACGAGCATCGTCATGCCGGACTCGGCCAGGTCCTTCATCACCGCGAGGACCTCGCTGACCAGCTCGGGGTCGAGCGCCGAGGTGGGCTCGTCGAAGAGCATCAGCTCGGGACGCATCGCCAGGGCGCGCGCGATCGCGACCCGCTGCTGCTGACCGCCCGAGAGCTGCGAGGGATAGGCGTCCTGGCGGTGCTTGAGGCCGACCCGGTCGAGCAGCTCGACCGCGCGGGCGACCACCTCGCTCCGCGACTCCCCCTTGATCCGGACCGGGGCCTCGATGACGTTCTCGAGGACCGTCCGGTGCGCGAACAGGTTGAAGTTCTGGAAGACCATGCCGATCTTGCGGCGCTGCCGGGCGACGTCGCGCTCGCGCATCTCCCGCAGGTGACCGCGGTGGCGCTCGTACCCGATGAGCTCGCCGCACACCTCGATCCGGCCCGCGTCGACCTTCTCGAGGTGGTTGACGCACCGCAGCAGGGTCGACTTGCCCGAGCCCGAGGGCCCGATGATGCACAGCACGCTGCCCTGCTCGACCTGGAGGTCGATGCCCGACAGCACCTCGTGCGCCCCGTAGCTCTTGCGGACGCCGCTGACCTGGACCAGCGCGCTCATGCCTTGACCTCCTTGCGGCGACCCGCTCGTGCGGGACCGGCGCCTCGACTCCGCGCCAGCCGGCGCTCGATCCAGCCCTGGATGACCATGAGCACGGTGGTGAGCGCGAGGTACCAGATGGTGATGGTGAGCAGCAGCTCGACGACCTTGAAGTTCATCGAGTAGATGCCGGTCGCGCTGCTCAGCAGCTCGGAGTAGGAGACCGCGAAGGCGAGCGAGGTGTACTTGGTCATGTTGATGACCTCGTTGCCGGTGGGCGGCACGATCACCCGCATCGCCTGCGGCAGCACGATGCGCCGCATCGTCTGGCCCTGGGTGAACCCGAGCGCCTTGGCCGCCTGGGCCTGGCCGGGGTCGACCGAGAGGATGCCGCTGCGCACGATCTCCCCCATGCTCGCGCCCTCGGAGAGACCCAGACCGAGCACCGCCGCCAGCAGCGGCGTGACCAGGTCGTTCGTCGTCCCCTCGTAGAAGGGCGGCAGGTGGACGTCCTTGATGACCAGCGCGATGTTGAACCACAGCAGCAGCTGCACCAGCGCCGGGATCCCCCGGAAGAACCAGAGGTAGAAGTTGGCGGCCGCCTTGATCACGGGGTTGTCCGAGAGCCCCATGACCGCGACGACGACGCCGACCACGATGCCGACGACCATCGCCAGGACGGTGAGCCACACCGTGCCCCACAGCCCGCGCAGGATCGTGCCCGAGGTCAGGTAGTCGGGGATGACCCCCCAGTCGATGTCGGCGACCGCGAACTGGCGGACGACGACCGCCGCGAGCGCGACGATGACGACGGCCGCGACCCAACGGCCGTACTGCCGGCGAGCGATGGTTCGCTCGCCGGCAGCCACGGGTGCCGCCGACTGCTCGTCGGGGCGCAGGTCGGACACGGTCACGGGGTCGGCGCGTCCGTGGACGCGTCGGAGATCTGGCTCTGGCTCAGACCCCACTCGTCCGCGATCTTGCCGTAGGTGCCGTCGTCGATCATCGACTGCAGCGCCTTCTGGAAGGGCGCGACCAGCTTGCTGTCCTTCTTGAAGACCATCGCGTACGTGGCCTTCTCGAAGTCGAGACCGGGGACGGTCTCGAGGTCGCTGTCACCGGCGTGCGACGCGTAATCGGCGACGAGGCGC
The DNA here is from genome assembly GCF_018831735.1 of Pimelobacter sp. 30-1. NCBI lineage: Bacteria > Bacillati > Actinomycetota > Actinomycetes > Propionibacteriales > Nocardioidaceae > Pimelobacter > Pimelobacter sp. 30-1. The sequence goes on along the minus strand of NZ_NHTS01000014.1, from coordinate 17,586 downwards.
GCGGTGGCGGTGGCGTCGGCCCGGCCCTGGTTCATCAGGAGCACGTGACCGGCGGAGTCGCCGTAGACGACCTGCTTGATCGCGGGCAGGTCCTTCGCCTCGCAGTTCTCCTTGGAGAGCTTGGTGATCGCGTCGGGGTACATGGTCCCCGTCTGCACCGCGACGTTCTTGCCGCACAGGTCCGCGGGCGTGGCGATGCCCTCGGGGTTGCCCTTGGGCACCAGGACCGTCGCGGAGTCACCGAAGTAGCTGAGCAGGCTGAACTGCGCCGCGCGCTCCTCGGTGTAGAAGATGCCGTTGATCGCGATGTCGTACCGGTCGGCGTTGACGCCCGGCATGATCGTCTCGAACTTGGCGGCGGTCCACTCGAGCTTGACGCCGAGTCGCTTGGCGATCTCGTTGAGGATGTCGGGCTCGTAGCCCTCGATCGTCTTGCCGTCGGAGCCGAAGACCTCGTAGGGCGCGAGGCCGACGGCCGTCGCGATCTTGACCGTGCTGACCCCCGAGGGCAATCCGTACTCGCCTTGCGGCTTTCCGTCCGAGTCGTTCGAGCTCGACCCACTGCCGCAGGCGGTCAGGAGCGCGAGCGCTCCCACGAGCACTGCAGCTGCCATCGAGCCGCGGCGATGACTGAACCGTCGCATGAGCACCATTCCTTCAATTCTTTGCCGGACAGGAGGGAGTGAATCACTGATTGGATCCAGGAGGCAAGAGGCAATATCCAATTTAGGTCGGCCTCACCGGCGCTCCCCACGCCGGTCCGAGCGCCCGGGACACGCCCGACCGCGTAGGGTGCGCGGGTGCTTCCGCCGTTCGAGATCGTCGCCCGGCACCGCCCGATCGCCCTGGTCACCAGCCCGGACGCACCCCTCCTCGCGCCGTACGCCGCGGTCGAGGCGACGCTCACCGGGACCCGCGGCGCCCTCTCCCTCGCCCACCCCGACGGCACCTGCCTGACGGTACGGCTCGACGACGGGCGCACCGCGCTCGCGGTCCGCCGGGCCGACGGCACCGAGCAGACCGCGCGCAGCCGGCGGCACGGGCGCACCGGCGTACCGCCCGACCGGCTGGGGCTCACCCTGACCGGGAGCCACCTCGCCGTGCTCACCCACGAGAAGGAGCGCTGGGTGGTGCGCGGCCGGATCGACCTGCGCACGTCCGGCGGGCCCGACACCCGCGACGCCGACTGGATCGGAGCGCTGCGCGGCGCGGGCTCCGGCGCGGTGACCGGCGTCCGCACGGGGCCCTTCGGCCAGCTCGGGCTGCGCGACATCCGGATGGTCTCGCACGCCGACGGGACGCCGTACCGGACGGGGGGCGCGGTGCTGCTCACCGCGACGAGCGCGGGACCGGGCTTCTTCGACACGGCCCACACCTCGCTGTGGGCGCTGACCCCGGACGACCGGGTCGAGCACCGTGCCGACCTCTTCTTCGGGCGCCCCGACCGCCCCGGCGTGTACGGCGACCATGCGACCCACCTGCTTCGTGACGGAGACCGCTGGCTGGTCGCGACCAGCACCTGGTCGGACTTCCCCGCGGACAAGAAGGAGCGGGTGCCCGGCGCGCTGCGGGTCACCCTCGCGGAGTCCGGCGCCGACCTCACCACCGGCCGGCACGTGCTCGCCACCCGCGAGCTCGCCCTGCCCACCGCGCCCGGCGTCCCCAGCGTCGGCACCTGGGACCCGCACCTCGTGCGCGACCCGGCGACCGGCACCTGGCTGGTCGGCTACGTCAGCGCCCGCCGGTTCTTCGACTTCCACCCGGTCCTGGCCGCGGGCCCGAGCCTCGACGACCTCACCCTGCACGGCGCCGCGACCGATCGCCGCGCCACCGAGGGCACCACGCTCCTGCGCGTCGGCGACACCTGGCGGGTGCTGGCCGGTGACGGCCGGGACAACCGGCGGGCGACCCGCGGCAGGTTCCCGATCTTCGACACCGCCCTGCGCGAGCAGGGCACCGTGGACGCGCCGTACCCGACGAACATCCCCTGGCCCACCGTCGTCCCGCCCGACCCCGAGGTCGGTGGCGACACCTGGCGGCTCGTCACCTTCAACGGCCACCCGTACGGCGGCTCACTGGCCGGCTACGGCACCCACGGCGATGTCGTCGTGATGCGCGAGCACTAGCCCCGCCGAAGTGCGTGGGACGGGCTCGCGCCAGACCAGCTCAGTCGCGACGGTCGGCGTAGTCCGACCACTTGTCGACATCGACATCGGCATCGACCTCATCGGTCGTGCCCACGTCGTCCGGCTCACCGTGGAGCTCGCGCGCAAGGGCGCTGAGATCCGTGTCGTGAGTGCGGTACTTCAGGTCGCGTGCGACCTTCGTCTGCTTGGCTTTCGCTCGGCCGCGGCCCATAGGGTCCAGCCCCCTCGCACACTTGGCCGGGGACCCTCCGGGCCCCGGACTGCTGAATCAGAGTCTCGTGGGTCCAACGGTACATGGCGCATGGGTGTTCCCGCACGTCAGGGTGACCCCCGGCGTGTGGCTGAGGCGGAGATCACCAACCGGGGTGCTGGCCGACCAGCTCGACCGTGCCCTTCTGGTCGGGATCGACGGCGACGTCGCCGGCGACCCAGGCGTCGATCCCGAACTCGCCGAGGCGGGCCAGGGCGGCGTCGACGGCGTCGGGGGCGACCAGGGCGACCATGCCGACGCCGCAGTTGAGGGTGGCCTCGAGGTCGGGCTGGGCGACGTCGCCGAGACGGCGGACGACGTCGAAGACCGGCGCGGGGGTCCAGGTGCCGCGGTCGAGGGTGGCCTTGAGCTCGGGCGGCATCACCCGGGCGAGGTTGTTGGCCAGGCCGCCGCCGGTGACGTGGGCCATCGCGTGGGTCTCGGTCTCGCGGGCGATCGCGAGGCAGGGCTTGGTGTAGAGCCGGGTCGGCTCGAGGAGCTCCTCGCCGAGGGTGCGGCCGAGCTCGTCGACGTGGCGGTCGACGGTCCAGCCGGCCTGGGTGAAGAAGACGTGGCGGGCCAGGGAGTAGCCGTTGGAGTGCAGGCCGCTGGCGGCCATCGCGAGGACGACATCGCCCTCGCGGACCCGGTTGGAGCCGAGCAGGGCGTCGGCCTCGACGACACCGGTGGTGGCGCCGGCGACGTCGTACTCGTCGGGGGCCAGGAGGCCCGGGTGCTCGGCGGTCTCGCCGCCGACCAGCGCGCAGCCGGCCTCGACGCACGCCTCGGCGATGCCCTTGACGATGGCGGCGATCCGCTCGGGGACCACCTTGCCGGTGGCGATGTAGTCGGTGACGAACAGCGGCTCGGCGCCGCAGACGACCAGGTCGTCGACGACCATGCCGATGAGGTCGAAGCCGATGGTGTCGTGCTTGTCCATCATCTGCGCGACGGCGACCTTGGTGCCGACGCCGTCGGTCGAGGTCGCGAGCAGCGGGCGCTTGTACGCCAGCAGCGCGGAGGCGTCGAAGAGGCCGGCGAAGCCGCCGAGGCCACCGAGCATCTCGGGGCGGCGGGCCTTCTCGACCCACTCCTTCATCAGGTCGACGGCGCGGTCCGCGGCCTCGATGTCGACGCCGGCACGGGCATAGGCGTTGTCAGCCACGATTCCCCTTGGTCCCTCTGGTCTCGATCACGGGTTGTTGAAGACGGGCAGCGCCTCGCCGTGCGTGCTCGGGGTGAGCGTCGCCTCGAGCAGGTGCTTGCCGAGCAGGCTCTCGTCGGGCAGCTCGATCGGGTAGGCGCCGGTGAAGCACGCGGTGCACAGGGTCGACTGGGGCTGGCCGGTCGCCTCGACCATGCCGTCGAGCGAGATGTAGCCGAGGCTGTCGGCACCGACCGACGCGGCGATCTCGTCGACGTCGAGGCCGTTGGCGATGAGCTCGGCCCGGGTGGCGAAGTCGATGCCGTAGAAGCACGGCCACTTCACCGGCGGGCTGGAGATCCGGACGTGGACCTCGAGCGCCCCGGCCTCGCGGAGCATGCGCACCTGGGCGCGCTGGGTGTTGCCGCGCACGATCGAGTCGTCGACGACGACGATGCGCTTGCCGCGGATCATGTGCTCGAGCGCGTTGAGCTTGAGCCGGATGCCGAGCTGGCGCAGGGTCTGGCTGGGCTGGATGAAGGTCCGGCCGACGTAGGCGTTCTTGACGAAGCCCTGGCCGAACGGGATGCCGCTCTCGAGGGCGTAGCCGGACGCGGCCGGCGTACCGGACTCGGGGACCGGGATGACGAGGTCGGCCTCGACGGGGAACTCGCGGGCGAGCTGGCGGCCCATCTCGACGCGGGCCTCGTGGACGCTGCGCCCGGCGATCCGGGCGTCGGGGCGGGCGAGGTAGACGTACTCGAACACGCAGCCCTTGCGGCGCGGCTCGGCGAACTTGTGGGAGCGCAGGCCGTCCTCGTCGATGACGATGAGCTCACCCGGCTCGACCTCGCGCACGACGCTCGCGCCGGTGGTGGCCAGGGCGGCGTCCTCGCTGGCGACGACCCAGCCGCGCTCGAGGCGGCCCAGCACCAGCGGGCGGATGCCCTCGGGGTCGCGGGCGGCGTAGAGCGTGTTCTCGTTCATGAAGACGAACGAGAAGGCGCCCTGGACCTGCGGCAGCAGCTCGAGCGCACGTGCCTCGAGCGACTGGTCGGGGTGGTGCGCGAGCAGCGCGGTGACCAGGCTGGTGTCGTTGGTCGACGCCTCGAGGTCACGGGCGTGGATGTCGAGCTCGCCGTCGTCGCTCGGCAGCCCCTTGACCATCTCGGCGAGCGCCGCGGTGTTGATCAGGTTGCCGTTGTGGCCGAGCGCGATCGAGCCGTCCTCGGTGGGCCGGAAGGTCGGCTGCGCGTTCTGCCACGTGCTCGCGCCCGTGGTCGAGTAGCGACAGTGACCGACCGCGAGGTGACCCGCGAACGACTCGAGGGTGTTCTCGTCGAAGACCTGGGAGACGAGTCCCATGTCCTTGTAGACGAGGATCTGGCGACCGTTGCTGACCGAGATACCGGCTGACTCCTGTCCCCGGTGCTGCAGGGAGTAGAGGCCGAAGTAGGTCAGCTTGGCGACGTCCTCACCCGGGGCCCATACGCCGAAGACTCCGCACACGGCTTCCAGCCTACCGGCGAAGCGCCGATCCGCTCAGTTGGCGGCGACCGGCCGAGACGTGCGCTGCACCACGGCACTCGCGACCTGCGCCGCCTGGGCCCGGATCTCCGGGATCGCGGTCGACTCCCACAGGGTGCCCTTGCGCGGCGGGCCGACGACGTAGAGGCCGTCGACGACCGCACCGGAGGCGCTCACGACCCGGCCGTCGACCGTGCTGTCGATGCCGAGCGCGAGCGGGTCGGGGGCGACCGTGCCGCGCGCGACGAGCGCCTGGATCAGCGGGTCCGCGCTGCGCCGTACGTCGGCGAGGGGGCCGGTGCAGTTGACCACGGCGTCGGCCTCGAACGGCTCGGCGCCGGTCGCGGGGGTGACCGCGCAGCGCTCGCCGAGGTCGGCGACCTCGTGGAGCTGGCCGGGGCGGATGGTCAGCCGGCCGTCGTAGCGGTAGCGCTGGAGGCGCAGCGCGACCTCGGGCGCCATCCGGTGCCGGCGGATCTCCCAGTCGCGCACGTGGACGTCGAGGAAGCGGCGCCGCTCGTCGAGGGGCATCCGGCGCCAGAGCTCCTGGGTGAGCGGGCGCAGGCCGTCGACGACCGCGCGCCAGCCGACCCCGCGCTCGGCCGCGGCGCGACACTCGTCGGCGACCGCCGCGGCGACGGCGTCGGCGGTGACCGCGTCCTCGGGGACCTTGGTGACCCACGCGGTGTGCGCCTGCTCGACGTGCGGCTTGGGCAGCACGCCGCTGCGGCTGAGCATGGTGACGTGGCGCTCGGGGCCGTCCTCGAGGAGCGTGATGACGGTGTCGACGGCGGTCAGGCCGGTGCCCACCACGACCACCCGGGCGTCGGCGGGCAGGGCGCGGAGCCGGCCGAGCTCCCACGGGTTGCCGATGTGCCACGGGGCGTCGGGCAGCCCGGCGAGCGGGCGCGGCGGCTGGTTGCCGTGGCACAGGACGACGGCGTCGGCCGGGGCCGTCGAGCGCTCGGTGACGACGTCGAAGCCGGTCGCGGTCGGGATGACGTCCTGCACCCGGCCGGCCCGGATCCGGAGCCGGTCGTCGGCGACGTCGGCCAGGCGGTCCTGGAGGTAGATCGCGAAGTCCGCCCGGGGCAGGAAGGCCTGGGGGTCGCTCCCCCGGCCGGTCCGCAGCGCCCAGTCGAGCAGGTCGGAGGGCGCGTCGGGGAAGGCGCTCATGTGCCGGGCCCGGACGTTGAGCAGGTGCCGCCGGTCGTTGGTGCCGTAGGCGATGCCGCGCCCGACGATCCCGCTGGCCTCGTGGATGACGACCTCGAGGCCCGGGTCGTCGGAGCGGACGAGCAGGTTGATCGCCGTCAGGACCCCGCTCGCGCCCCCGCCGATCACCGCGACGCGGGTGCGCGCGGTGAGAGGTGCGGGGGCGGGCGCGGGGGCCTGGATCGACGTCATGCGAGTGAGTCTAGCGAATCACTCCACTTTTGCGGACCTCGCGGCGCGGTCGGCCGCCTCGGGCCTCAGGCGCCGAGGTTGCGCAGCAGCAGCGCCTCGGCGAGCAGGACCTTCTCGAACTCGGCCAGGTGCAGGCCCTCGTTGGGGCCGTGGGCGCGGGTGTCGGGGTCCTCGACGCCGGTGACCAGCACCGAGGCGTCGGGGAAGCTCTCGAGGAACTCCGCGATGAACGGGATCGAGCCGCCCACGCCCATGTCGACCGGCGCGGTGCCGTCCCAGGCCTCGGTGAACGCCGAGCGCGCGGCGTCGTACGCCGGGCCGGTGACCTCGAGCGCGATCGGCTCGCCGGTGTCGACGACCTCGATGGAGAGCTGGGCGCCCCACGGGACGTGCTTCTCGAGGTGGGCGCGCAGGCAGGCGACGGCGTTCTCGGAGGTCTCGCCGGGCGCGGTGCGCAGCGCGAGGCGGGCCCGCGCCGACGGGATGAGCGTGTTGGAGGAGCCGTCGACCTTGGGGGCGTCGAGACCGATCACCGACAGCGCCGGCTGGGTCCAGAGCCGCTCGACGGCCGGGCCGGTGCCGACCCACTGGACGCCCTCGGCGACACCGGACTCGGCGCGCAGCCGCTCCTCGGGGTAGTCGACGTCGGCGGCCGGGCCGGAGTGCAGACCCGCGACCACGAGGTTGCCGGCGTCGTCGTGGAGGCTCGCGATGAGGCGGGAGAGCGTGATCAGCGCGTCGGGGACGAGACCGCCCCACATGCCCTGGTGCACGGCGTGGGTCAGCGTGCGGACCTCGACGTTGACCCGGACCAGGCCGCGCAGGCTCGTGGTGAGCGCGGGGACGCCGATGTCCCAGTTACCGGAGTCGGCGATCACGATGACGTCGGAGCGCAGCTCCTCGACGTACTTCTGGAGGAGCTGCGGGAGGGTCGCGCTGGCGACCTCCTCCTCGCCCTCGATGAACAGGCGCACGGTGACGGGCAGCGCGTCGCCGAGCATCCGCAGCGCGGCGACGTGGGTCATGATGCCGGCCTTGTCGTCGGCGGCACCGCGGCCGTAGAGGCGGCCGTTGCGCTCCGTCGGCTCGTACGGCGCGCTGTCCCACTCGGCGTGGTCGTTCTCGGGCTGCACGTCGTGGTGGGCGTAGAGCAGCACCGTGGGCGCACCCTCGGGCCCCTTCTTCTCGCCGATCACGGCGGGCGGGGCACCGTCGAAGGCGCGCACGATCTGGACGTCCACCCCCTCGGCTGCGAAGAGGTCGGCGGTCGCCCGCGCGCTCACCTCGACCTGGTCGAGGCGGTCGGGGTCGGCGCTGACGGACTGGATGCGAACGAGGGCCTCGAGGTCCGATCGGACGCCGGGCAGGAGCTCGGCGAGGCGCGCGCGCAGGTCAGTGGTGGAGACAGGTCCGGTCATGGCCCCCAACCTAGTGCGGAACCCCCGTCAGGCATGATCGCGGCATGGCACTTTCTCGGATGCTCCAGGCCACGACCGCTGCCGCCACGCTCGCCCTCGCGCTCTCCGCCTGCGGCGGCGGTGACGACGGCGACGCCGCCGACAAGGACGGCGCCACCACCGACAGCACCAGCTCCACCACGGCCCCCACCGACGCCCCCTCAACCGGTACGACGGCCTCCGGCGACGCGGCGCCCAGCGGCCCGGTCCAGTTCCGCCGGGTGATCGAGGCGACCGGCATCCCGGCCGACGGCGCCGCGACCTCTCCCCTGCCCGAGGACTGCAGCGACGTCCCGGCCGGTCAGCCCAAGCCGGCCGCCGAGGCGATCGCGTGCGACGAGTCGGGCATCGTCTACCGGCTCGCGCCGGCCGAGATCACCGGTGGCGTCGAGGCCGCCGAGGCCGAGAAGCCCGCGAACCTCACCGACTGGGTCGTCGCGCTGAGCTTCGACAACCAGGCCACGCCGAAGTTCGCGACGATGACCCGCGAGCTGGCCGGCACCAACACGCTGCTCGCGGTCGTGCTCGACGGTCAGGTGCTCACCGCGCCGGTGATCCAGGACGCCGTCGAGGACGGCAAGGTCCAGATCGGCGGCACGTTCACGCAGGACCAGGCCGACGAGATCGCCGCCCAGCTCACGAAGCGCTGAGCGGCAGGTACGGCGTCAGGTCGGTCCGCTCGCCGCTCGCCTGCACGCGCCCGCCGTCGAGAGCCGCGTCCCACCCGAGCTCGCCGGTGGCGAGCGCGATCCAGGTGGCGGCGTCGGTCTCGACGACGGCCGGCGGGGTGCCCCGGGTGTGGCGCACGCCCTCGATCACCTGGACCGCGGCGTAGGGCGGGACGCGGACCTCGACCGAGCGCCCCGGAGCGCGGGTCTCGAGGACCGCGAGGAAGTGCTTGGTGAGCAGGCGCAGGTCGCCGCGCTCGGCGGCGTCGGCGGCCACCCGGGCGAGGGCCTCGGCGACGAGGGCGGGATCGGCAGGGCGCAGGCGCGCGGGCATCAGTGGTCCTGGTCCTCGGGGGTCGGGTCGACGGGCAGCTCGGGATAGGGCTGGATGAGCTGGAAGACGGAGTAGGTCGCGCGCTCGTCGTCGCTGCCCCCGGCCCCCGGGCCCTGGGCCGCGGCACGGCGGCGCTCGACGAGCACGGCGATCTCGTGCATCAGCTCCTCGGCCTCGGCGGGCGTCAGCAGCAGCGCCCACTCGGAGATGCTGCGGCCGGGCTCGTCGGCCCCCGTGGGCGCATAGGCCCGCTCCAGCAGGTGCTGGCCCCACTCGACGGCGTTGCGCTGGAAGACGGCGTACGCCGCGCGGCCGCCCGGCTGGGCGAGCATGTCGGAGGTGCGGAACCGGATCCCGTCGGGGTCGACCATCCGCCAGACCCGGTCCCGGCGGTCGCGGGCGGCGTCGGGGTCCTCCTCGACCAGGCCGTACTTGGCGAGCTGGCGCAGGTGGAAGCTCGCCTGGTTGGCCGGGATGTCGATGCGCCGGGCGATGTCGGCGGCCCGCAGCGAGCCGGCCGCGGACAGCTCGTGGAGCACCCGGTTGCGGGTGGGGTGCGCGATCGCGCGGAGGATCCGCGGGTCGTCGTACATCACCATGGGGCGAGCCTAGCGGAATGCGCAGCACCTATTGCGCAACATACGTTGCGCAACATAGTGTGCGGATCGTGCCCGCCTTCCGCGCCCTCGCCCGCAACCACGACTTCACCGCCCTCTGGGTCGGCGCGACGGTGGCCGAGCTCGGCTCGCGGGTGACGATCTTCGCCGCGCCGCTCGTCGCCTACGCGCTCACCGGGTCGGCACTGTGGGCGGCCGCCGCCGAGGGCGTCTTCCTCGTCGGGATGGTCGGCGCCCTGCTCCCCGCCGGCGTGCTCGCCGACCGCTGGCACCGGCTGCGGCTGATGCGGCTCTCGCTCGGCACCGGCTTCGCGCTCTACGCCTCGCTCGCCGTGGCCGGCGCGGCCGGGATGCTCACCCTCCCCCACCTGCTGGCCGTGCTGTTCGTGACCGGCGTGGTCACCGGCCTGTTCGGGCCGGCCGAGTACGCCGCCATCCGCGAGATCGTCAGCGACGAGCAGCTGCCGACCGCGCTCAGCCAGCAGCAGGCGCGCCAGCACGTCGCGGCCCTGCTCGGCGGGCCCCTCGGCGGCGCCCTGTTCGGCATCGCCCGCTGGGCGCCGTTCGCGGCCGACGCGGTGACCTACGCACTCGGCTGGCTGCTCCTCGGGCGGGTGCGCGCGGACCTCTCCGCACGCCCCGACCCCGACCGCGACCGACCCCGCCCGCTGCGCGACGTCGGCGAGGGGATCCGGTTCGTGTGGCGCCGGCCGTTCCTGCGGGTGCTGCTGTTCTGGTCGCCGACGGTCAACCTCACCATCAACGCGCTCTTCTTCGTCGCCCTGCTCCGGCTGATCGAGGCGGGCTTCTCCGCACCCCAGATCGGCCTGACCCAGGCCGCGATCGGCGGCTTCGGCGTCCTCGGCGCGATCGTCGCGCCGGTCCTGGTCGAGCGCTTCGCCACCGGCACCCTGACCGTGCTCGTCGCGTGGAGCTGGGTCCCGCTGGCGATCCCGCTCGCGCTGTGGAACCACCCGCTGAGCATGGCCCTGGCCGGTGCGCTCGGGATGTTCCTCAACCCCGCGGGCAATGCCGGCGTCAGCGCCTACCGGATGGCGACCACGCCGCCCGCGCTCATCGGCCGGGTCCAGTCGGCGATGCAGTTCGTCTCGATGATCTCGATGCCGCTCGCGCCGGTCCTGGCCGGCCTGCTGCTCGCCGGGCTCGGCGGCCGCGACGCCATCCTCACCCTCGCCGTCCTGACCGGGCTGGCCGCGCTCGCGCCGACGCTGTCGCGCTCGGTGCGGTCGGTCCCCCGCCCCTCCGCATGGCCCCGGTACGACGACACGCTCACCCTCGCCGGCCCCTGACCGACCCGGACACCACGGCTTTCCCGGACGCTTCCGCACGCCGCCGGGCTCCGCCCGTCACAATGGGGCCCATGCTCCCTCGCCGTTGCGCCGTGGCCGTTGCCGGCCTGATCGCCCTCGCCCCTGCTCTCGTCGCGTGCGGGGGAGACACGGGCGTGGCGGTGGGCGACGTCGTACCGGCTCGGGACGACGCGCAATTCTCCGGCGCCGGCAACGAGTCCATCGTCGCCCTGCCCATCGGCAGCCTCGAGATCACCCTCGGCAAGCCGACCGACAAGCTCAGCGCCGACGACACCCGCCAGGCCGAGGCCATCGACGCCCCCGACGGCGGCACCTTCGTCCCGATCACCTGGCAGTACGACGCGAGCTCCTTCGGCCGCTACGCCGACTTCATCGACACCGAAGCCACCCCCGACGTCGACCTGATCGCCGACGGCGCGACCTACCGGATCCCCCCGCCGGACGACTCCGGCACCGGCTCGACGTCCTTCTACGTCGTCGTCGGCGGCCCTGGCAAGGACCCCAGCCTCAAGATCGACTTCGACGGCGTCACCCAGACCGTCGACCTCACCACCGGCGACCGCGACGCGGGCGCCGCCGAGGCCCTCTACGACCTGCCCTCCCCCAAGACCAAGCGCACCGACTGCACCGGCGCCATCGAGTACGGCCGCAAGCTCGTCGGCTCCTCGACGTTCACCTGCTCGGTCACCCGCCCCGTGCGCCTGCCCTACGCCGGCGACGCCTGGGCCGAGGACGGCCAGGGCTGGCTCGCGGTCACCGTCCGCACCACGCTCGGCCGCTGGAACGAGGTCGCCAAGGACCTCAAGTCGGGCGGCGTCTACTACGCCACCGGCGTCGTGGGCAGCTTCCGCCTCGGCGACGTCGAGGCCGCGCAGGCCTACCAGGACAACGGCGAGACCACCTGCCCGAGCACGACCAGCGGCAGCTGCACGACCGAGTTCCACGTGATCTTCCCGGTCGGGGACAAGGCGCCCAAGAAGCTGCGGATCGAGCAGGACTACACGCTGCTGCTGACCTCCGCGTGGGGCACGGGCACCGACACCGAGCAGAACCTCGACCTGCCGGTGACCGCGACCACCACGCTGAAGTAGGGCCTCAGCCCAGAGCGGCGGGCAGGGTCGCCGTCCAGGCGTCCCGCAGCTCCGCCAGCGGTACGTCGAACGCCCCCTCGACGACCAGCGCCTCGCCGCCCGTCGTACCGAGCTCGGTCAGCGGGACGTCGTGGCGCGCGCACAGGGCGCGCAGCTCGTCGAGGTCGCCGGCCGCGACGGTGACGACCGCGCGGGCGGCCGACTCGGCGAACAGGCCGACGAACGCGTCGCCCTCGAGGGCGACGGTGGCGCCGATGCCGGAGACCATCGCGGCCTCGGCGAGCGCCTGGGCCAGGCCGCCGTCGGAGAGGTCGTGGGCGCTGGTGGCGACGCCGACCAGGTCCTTGAGCAGGCGGGCCAGGGCGCGCTCGGCGGCGAGGTCGACCTGGGGCGGGGTGCCGCCGAGGTGGCCGTGGACGACATGGGCCCACTCGGAGCCGGAGAGCTCCTCGCGGGTGGTGCCGAGCAGCACGATCCGCTCGCCGGCGGCCTGGAACTTCGACGGCGTGCGCCGGCGGACGTCCTCGATCACGCCGAGCACGGCGACGACGGGCGTCGGCAGGATCGCGGTCTCGCCGGTCTGGTTGTAGAGGCTGACGTTGCCGCCGGTGACCGGGATGCCGAGCTCGAGGCAGGCGTCCTTGAGGCCGCGGCAGGCCTCGGCGAACTGCCACATCACGTCGGTGTCCTCGGGCGAGCCGAAGTTGAGGCAGTCGCTGACCGCGAGCGGCAGGGCGCCGCCGGTGGCGACATTGCGGTAGGCCTCGGCGAGCGCGAGCTGGGCGCCGGCGTAGGGGTCGAGCTTGGCGAAGCGACCGTTGCAGTCGGTGGACACGGAGACGCCGAGGTGGGTCTCCTCGTCGACGCGGACCATGCCGGAGTCGGCCGGCTGGGCCAGGACGGTGTTGCCCTGGACGTAGCGGTCGTACTGGTCGGTGATCCAGGACTTGTCGCACAGGTTGGGGCTGGCCACGAGCTGGAGCAGGGTCGCGCGCAGCTCGTCGCCGGTGCCGGGCCGGGCGAGCGCCTCGGCGCCGTCGGCCTGGAGGGCGTCCTGCCACGCGGGCCGGGCGAACGGGCGCTGGTACGTCGGCCCGTCGTGCGCCACGGACCGCGGCGGGACGTCGACGACGATCTCGCCGTGCCAGGTGATCTCGAGGCGGCCGGTGTCGGTGACCTCGCCGATGTCGACGGCCTCGACGTCCCACTTGGCGCAGATCGCGAGGAAGGCAGCCACGTCGCCGGGCTCGACGACGGCCATCATCCGCTCCTGGCTCTCGCTCATGAGGATCTCCTCGGGCGAGAGCGTGGAGTCGCGCAGCGGGACCCGGTCGAGCTCGCAGCGCATCCCGCCGTCACCGGCGGAGGCCAGCTCGGAGGTGGCGCACGACAGGCCCGCGCCGCCGAGGTCCTGGATGCCGTTGACGACGCCGGCCCGGAAGAGCTCGAGCGTGCACTCGATGAGCAGCTTCTCCATGAACGGGTCGCCGACCTGGACGCTGGGGCGCTTGGCCGGGCCGTCGGCGTCGAAGGTCTCGGAGGCGAGCACCGAGACGCCGCCGATGCCGTCGCCGCCGGTACGGGCGCCGTAGAGGATGACGCGGTTGCCGGTGCCGGACGCCTTGGCCAGGTGCAGGTCCTCGTGGCGCAGGACGCCGACGCAGAGCGCGTTGACGAGCGGGTTGCCGAGGTAGGTCTCGTCGAAGACCGCCTCGCCGCCGATGTTGGGGAGGCCGAGGCAGTTGCCGTAGCCACCGACGCCGGCCACGATCCCGGGCAGCACACGGTGGGTGTCGTCGGCGTCGAGGGGGCCGAAGCGCAGCGGGTCCATCACGGCGACCGGGCGGGCGCCCATCGCGATGATGTCGCGCACGATGCCGCCCACGCCCGTCGCGGCGCCCTGGTACGGCTCGACGTACGACGGGTGGTTGTGCGACTCGACCTTGAAGCTGACCGCGTAGCCCTGACCGATGTCGATGACGCCGGCGTTCTCGCCGATGCCCGCGAGCATCGGGCCGATGGGCGTCTCCTGGGGGATCTCGCCGAACTGCTTGAGGTGCACCTTGGAGGACTTGTAGGAGCAGTGCTCGCTCCACATCACCGAGTACATCGCGAGCTCGGAGCTGGTGGGACGGCGACCGAGGATCTCCTTGATCCGGTCGTACTCGTCGGCCTTGAGCCCGAGCTCGGCCCAGGGCTGCTCCCGCTCCGGGTCACCGGCCGCCACGGCCACGGTGTCGAGGGTGGAACGGGCAGGTGCGGAAGCGGTGTCGGCCACGGGGGCAAATCTATCGCTCCGGCTCCGCGGGGCCGCCGCCGCTCCCCCATGAGACCGCTCACCTCAGTCCGGGGACCGACCGGTCGATCGGAACCCTGACCGGAGGATCTTCGGCCAGGACTGAATTACACGGTTGTAGTTCAAGTGAACCCCTGTTACTCGTGTGAATGTTGTGGTTATCGTGACTCGGCACTCACCGGACCGCCCCACCTTCCCCTGGAGATCTCCGATGCCTGCCCGGCCCGTCACCGTTCGTCCCCACCGCCGCTTCCCAGCGTCCTTGGCCAGCGTCGTCACGCTCACCACGGGCGCCCTCGCGATCGTCGTCACGCTCGCCCTGCTCGGGCCGCTGCGCCCGGACGCCGCGCCCACGACGGACGCCCCGGTCGACCTGAGCGCGAAGAGCACGAACCCGGTCACGCCCGGCAACTTCACCGGCTACGGCTTCGACCAGTGCCTGGCGCCGAGCCAGAAGAAGATGGACGCCTGGCTCGAGCACTCGCCGTTCCTGGCGGTCGGCATCTACATCTCCGGCAACTCCCGCGCCTGCCGCAGCCAGCCGAACCTCACCCCCACCTGGGTGCGCACCCAGCTCACCAAGGGCTGGCGGCTGCTGCCGATCTCGCTCGGCCCGCAGTCGAGCTGCGTGGGCCGGTTCCCGCGCTACGGCGCCAAGATCGACCCGACGATCAGCAACTCCAGCACCAACAGCTACGCCGCCGCCCGCGCGCAGGGCAAGGCCGAGGCCGACACGGCCGTCGCCGCGGCGCAGGCGCTGGGCATCGTCCCGGGCAGCACGCTCTGGTACGACCTGGAGGGCTGGTCCAACTACAAGAACGCGACCTGCCGCGAGTCCGCGCTGGCCTTCCTGACCAAGTGGACCCAGCGGATCCGCAACCGCGGCTACGTCTCGGGCGTCTACTCCAGCGCCGGCTCCGGCATGAAGATCCTCGACGACGCCCGCGCGGCGCGGCGTACCGACGTCGTCGTGCCCGACCAGATCTGGGTCGCCCGGTGGGACAACGTCGCGAACACCTCGACGTCGTACCTGCGCTCGGACGGGTGGCTCCCCGGCCGC
The DNA here is from genome assembly GCF_018831735.1 of Pimelobacter sp. 30-1. NCBI lineage: Bacteria > Bacillati > Actinomycetota > Actinomycetes > Propionibacteriales > Nocardioidaceae > Pimelobacter > Pimelobacter sp. 30-1. Next base: position 2,257 of record NZ_NHTS01000014.1, on the reverse strand, counting down.
CGGATGAAGCAGTACCAGGGCGGCCACAACGAGACCTGGGGCGGCGTGACGATCAACATCGACCGCAACTACCTCGACCTCGGCAACTCCACCCCCGCGGCCGAGACCCACTGCGGCGGCGTGCGCGTCGACGTCGCCTACCGCAAGGTGATGCCGCGCACCGGCTCCTACCGTGCGGACCCGACGCTGGTGAAGGCGCTGCAGTGCCTGCTCAAGGAGAAGGCCGGGTACGCCGGCAAGCTCACCGGCAACTTCAACAAGAAGACGCGGGCCTCGGCACAGGCCTGGCAGCGCTCCTCGGGCCTCGGCGTCAGCACGAGCTGGCGCAAGAAGGACTGGATCAGCCTCCACGCCGCCGGCGCCCGCCCGGTCCTCAAGATCGGCTCGCGCGGCAGCGACGTACGGCGGGTGCAGCGGGCGCTGCAGATCGCGGTGCCGGGCTCGCGCGTGGTCGTCAACGGCGTGTACGACGCCACGATGGCCTCGGCGGTGACCGCCTACCGCAAGCAGGTCGGGCTGCCGGCGTACGGCGTCGTGCACAGCGCCACCTGGGCCAAGCTGGCCGCCGGAGCCCGCTGAGTCAGCCGCCGAAGCCGACCTGCGGATCGAGCCCGGTCCGCATCCGCCAGCCGAGCAGGGCCAGTCCCAGCCCGGTGCGGTGGTCGGCCTCGTCGAGCGAGACGCCGAGCAGTCGCTCGATCCGGGCCAGCCGGTCGTAGAGCGACTGCCGGCGCAGCCCGAGCAGGTCGGCGGTCCGGGCCTTCGACAGCGAGCAGGCCAGGTAGGCGTCGAGCGTGCGCAGCAGCTCGCTGCGGTGCTCGCGGTCGTGGTCGATGAGCGGCCCGATCTGCTCGTGCACGAAGTCGCTGAGCACCTGCGGGTCGATGGCCCGGGTGACCAGCCGGTGCGGGGCGACGTCGCGCTCCATCACGACCCCGGTACGACGGCCGTAGCGCCGCGCGGTGCGCACCACCTGGCGTGCCCGCCCCACCGCGGCGGACAGGTCACCGGGGTCCGCGACCGGCGTGGCCGCGCCGAGCAGGACCCGACCCGGCAGCCGTGCGGCGATCCGCTCGGCCGCCGCGGTGAGGTCGTCGCGGACCTGGGCCGGCACCGCCCGGCGTCCCCCGCGGTGCACCACGACGACGTGCCCGCCGCTCGTGCCGACGAGGACGGCGGGGTCGGCGCGGCCGTCGTCCAGGAGGGCTTGCTCGGTGGCGGCGGCCGCGTCGGTGAGCGGGACGGCGGCGTCGACCTCGACGGCGGCGACGATGAGGTGACGCCCCTCCAGCGGCGGCCAGCCCAGGTCGCCGAGCCGGTGCAGGACGTCCGCGCGCGAGACCACCACGCCCGCCGCGAGGTCGGCGACCAGCGACTGGGCGAGGCCGGGCCGGTGCCCTCCCCCGGTGCCGCGGGCGAGCTCGAGCGCCACCGCGATCCCGGCCGCCTCGGCGACGCGGACCCGGTGCGAGGTCTCCGCGCCGAGCAGGCGCAGGGTGCCGTGCACACCGGCCTCACCGCGTACCTGCACCTGGACGCCGGCCTCGCCGCTGACCGACGCGATCCGGCTGCGCTCGACGGTCTGCCCCTCGGGGTCGCGCAGCTCGACCGCGCACCCGGCCAGCCGGGAGGTCTCGTCGAGCAGGGCGCGCAGGCCCCGGCCCTCGATCACGGTCTGGGTGAGCGCCCGCCACCCGGCGTCCCCGGTGCCGGCCTCGACCTTGCGGCGTACCAGCAACTCGTGGAAGTCCTCGACCATCCGCTCGAAGGGCACCACCCGGTGGAAGACCAGGAGCGGCACGTCCCGGCGCCGGACGGCCTCCAGGATCGAGTCGGGGACGGTGAAGAACGTCCGGCCGACCTCGAGCCCGATCGCGGCGACGCCGGCATCGGCGAGCTGGTCGACGTACGCCGCGAGGTGCTCGGCCGTGCGTCCGTGCAGGCCCAGCCCGGAGGTCAGCAGCACCTCGCCGCCGGCCAGCAGCGAGCCCATCTCGAAGACCTCCGAGGAGTGCACCCAGCGCACCTGGACCCGGCCGACGTCCCCGTGGACGACCTCGGTCCCGGCGGCCCGGAAGGACGGCAGCGAGAGCACCTCGGCCAGGCTCGCGCCCACGTCAGTCGTCCATGGTGTCAGTCAGAATGCACCTCATGCCGGACAGTATGTCCCTTGTCGGGCAGGTCCGCCTCTGGTGGTGTGATCGGCGACACGTAGACCCCACTTCCCGTTGGGAGGACGCAGGATGATCACCGACGA
>NZ_NHTS01000013.1:0-154059 GCF_018831735.1 Pimelobacter sp. 30-1 | reverse complement strand
CCAACAACACACAAGATGAACACTTGGTGTGCTGCGCGTCCACATGAAGACCAACCCCAGACATACATGGGGTTCATAGAGTTACGGCGGCCATAGCGGCAGGGAAACACCCGGTCCCATCCCGAACCCGGAAGTTAAGCCTGCCAGCGCCGATGGTACTGCAACCGAGAGGCTGTGGGAGAGTAGGACGCCGCCGGACATACATTCAGGTAGAGGCCACCCTCGGGTGGCCTCTACTCTGTTTTGCACCCTCTTTCCTCAATAGCGATTCGACGTCCAGGAGACCGACGTGGCAGACCAGCGAGGCCGACGCGACAGCGGTGCGGCCCCCCGCAAGGGCGGTAGCGCGCGACAGGGCGGTAGCGCGCGACAGGGCGGCAGTGCTCGACAGGGCGGTGCAGGCCGAAGCAGCTCGACCGGTGGCGGCAAGCCGTACGGGTCCGGGAGCAAGCCGACCGGCAGTGGTGCCGGCAGCGGCGGCCCCCGGCGTACCGGCGGTGCCGGCAAGACCGGTGGAGCCAGCAGCAGCGGTGAGGGGCGCAGGCCCTACAGCCGTGACCGAGACGACCGCAACGAGCAGCGCCCCGACCGGCGCGGCAAGCCGGCTGCGGGAGCGGACAAGCGCCGCGCACCGCGCAGCGGTGGCCCGGGGACGTCGGATCAGCGCAAGACGCGCGAGGCGCGCGAGCAGCGGGACCGGACGGCCGAGCAGGCCGTGTACGACGGCCCCACGCTGCCCGAGGACATCACGGGTGCGGAGCTGAGCGCTTCGGTCCGGGCCCACCTCAAGGGTCTGCCGGAGAAGCTCGCCGCTCGCGTGGCGCGCCACCTGGCCGCGGCCGGGCAGCTCGTCGACGACGACCCGGAGACCGCCTACCAGCACGCGCTGGCGGCCAAGGCCCGGGCGTCGCGGATCGCGGTCGTGCGCGAGGCCGTCGGTGAGGCGGCCTACGCGGCCGGTCACTACGCCGAGGCGCTGTCCGAGCTGCGCGCGGCCAAGCGGATGAACGGCGCCACGGCGTACCTGCCGATCATGGCGGACTGCCACCGCGCGCTGGGCAACCCCAAGCGTGCCCTCGAGCTCGCCAAGAGCCCGTCGGTGGCCAAGTTCCCGTCGGCGGCGCGTGCGGAGATGGTGATCGTCGAGGCCGGCGCTCGCCGCGACCTGGGCCAGCTCGACGCTGCCCTGCGCACGCTCGAGGTCTCCCCGCTCAACAGCAAGAGCCGGGAGCCCTGGGTGGTCCGCCTGCGCTACGCGTACGCCGACACGCTCGAGGAGGCCGGCCGGCTCAACGACGCGCTGACCTGGTTCCACAAGGTCAACGCGATCGACGCCGAGGAGTACACCGACGCCGCCGAGCGGGCGGAGTCGCTCGAGAAGCGCGTCGATCGCAACGCGGAGTAGTCCCGCGGCACTGCCGCGGTGCAGGACTCAGGCCGGCGGCCGCCCGGCGATCATCACGATCGCCTGGTGGTTGCCGGCCGCTTGCGTGTCCCAGCGGATGTCCTCGCGGTAGGCGATCCGGATCCGGTCGATGACCGCGAGCGCCGCCTCGGGCGCGTCCACCTTGAGCACGATCGAGTCCCCGCCGACCAGGCGCTGGCCCTCGGGGTTCACCAGCTCCGCGCAGAACTGCTCGGGCTTGGTGGTCACCCCCACGGTCCCGCGCCGGCAGAGCAGGGGAGTGACGCCGATCTTGACGTCGGCGGTCGTGTGCACCTTGACCCCGGCGATGCGCAGCGTGCGGCCGAAGTCCGCGGGCGGAGCGAACATGCCGACGTAGAGCGGCGTCCCCACGACGCCGCTCGCGTTGAGCGCCTTGTCGCTCACGGGCAGCTGCTCGGGCGTCAGGGCGTACCAGACCAGCCAGGCGGCCCCCAGGAGCGTCGCCAGGGCCAGCACGGCGTAGCGCCAGGTCCGGGAGCGGAACGAGGGCCGGGGGATCCGGGAGGAGTCGAGGTCGCCGTCGCCGCCGCGGCGTCGCCGGGGCCGTTCGGCCTTGCGACGGCCGGGTGCGGGCGCGCGGCGCTCTGATGCCCCCATGGTCATGCCCGCACCCTAGGGCATTCGCGGCGTCCGGCTGGTCGTGGACCGCCCTCCGGAGCGGGGTAGAACCTGTCACACTCCTGCGCATGACGTTCCCCGGGACCCGGATCGCCGAGCAGCCCAAGCGGCCCACGCTGGAGGGCAGCGTGGCGGTGCGCGACGGGCGGCGGCTGAGCTTCGCCGAGTACGGCTCCCCGCGCGGTCCGGCGATCGTCTGGATGCACGGGACGCCGGGTGCCCGGCGCCAGATCCCCGTCGACGCCCGCGCGTACGCCGCGGAGGCCGGCGTACGGATCATCGGCATCGACCGGCCCGGGATCGGCTCGTCGACGCCGTACCTCTACCCGGACGTGCGGGACTGGACCGCGGACCTGGCGCTCCTGCTCGACGCCCTGGCGATCGACACCCTGCGGGTGATCGGTCTCTCCGGTGGCGGGCCCTACGCCCTCGCGGCCGGTGCCGCGATGCCCGAGCGGGTGCGCGGGGTCGGTGTCCTCGGGGGCGTGGCGCCCACCCGGGGGCCGGACGCGGCCGAGGGTGGCATCATCCGGCTCGCGGTGCACGCGGCGCCGGTGCTGGCCGCGACCCGGGTACCGCTGGGGATGGCGCTCACCGGCGCGATCCGCACCGTGAAGCCGCTGGCCGGCCCCGCGCTCGACCTGTACGCCGCGGTGCAGCCGCCGGGCGACAAGAACCTGCTGGGCCGCCCGGAGTTCAAGGCGATGTTCCTCGACGACCTGCTCAACGGCAGCCGGTTCCAGACCTCGGCGCCGCTGGCGGACCTGCTGCTGTTCACCCGGGACTGGGGCTTCGCGCTGGACGACGTCCGGGTGCCGGTGCGCTGGTGGCACGGCGACGACGACCACATCGTGCCCTTCCGGCACGGTCAGCACTGCGTGGACCGGCTCCCGGACGCGACGATGACCACGATCGACGGGGAGAGCCATCTCGGCGGCCTCGGCATCGCCCAGAAGGTGATGGCCGAGCTCCTGGCGCTCGGCGCCTGAGCCGCCGGCCCTCTTCCGGAGCACCCGCCCGATGCGGCAGGGTGTGACCAGACACGCGCGGAGACGCTGGTGTCGGACCGTCCCATGGGTCACAATGGGACCACAACTACACAGGTGTCACGCTGCACGAGTGCCCGCCACCCGTCCGCGACTGCCCGACACCTCCGTGGAGACCGCTGGGGAAGGCGTATCTCACGCCGGAGGTAGGGATAGTTCGAGGAGTTCGTGGTGACCGGAATGAGTGCAACCAGGGGCGTCTTCTACGTCCACTCCGCGCCGTCCGCGCTGTGCCCGCACATCGAGTGGGCGGTGGGCGGCGTGCTCGGCGTACCCGTCAACCCTGACTGGACGCCGCAGTCGGCTCAGTCCGGCAGCTATCGGTGTGAGTTCTCCTGGACCGGCAAGACCGGGGCGGCGGCCGAGATGGCCTCCGCGCTGCGTGGCTGGAACCACCTCCGGTTCGAGGTCACCGAGGAGCCCACCTCGGCGACCGAGGGTGCGCGCTTCTCGTACACCCCGGACCTCGGTGTCTTCCACGCGGTCACCGGCATCCACGGCGACATCATGATCCCCGAGGACCGGCTCAAGGCGGCCGTCGTGCGCGCAGCGCTCGGCGAGGTCACCCTGGAGAACGAGATCGACAAGCTGCTCGGGAAGCCCTGGGACGACGAGCTGGAGACCTTCCGGCACGCCGGCGACGGTGCCCCCGTCCGCTGGCTGCACCAGGTGGTCTGAACGGCCTGGACGGTCCGAACCCGCCCCCGTGACAACGACGCAGCGCCCCGGCTCCCGAGCCGGGGCGCTGCGTCGTTCTCCGATCTGGTCACGAAAGCCGCGGGAGCCTCGGCAGCCGCCGCGCCGGACGCTAGCGTCGCCCGGTGCCCGCTCCGACACTGCTCCCGTGGACCTTCCGTGACATCGAGGCCTTCGGCGCCGCGCCCCACCGCGCGGCCCACCTGCTCCACGAGCAGCCGATGTTCACCGACGACGCCCTCGCCGACCTGCTCGACCGGCTGCCCCGCGAGGCGGTGCACCCCTACACGATGGGCACCGACGCCTCCACGACCGGCGAGTGGCGCCGGGGCGAGACCACGGACCTGCCGGGCAAGGAGCTGCTCGAGGTGGTCGGTCGTGGCCGGCTCTGGCTCAACCTCGTCGGCGTCAGCCGGTACGACGCCGCGCTCGCCGGCCTCGTCGCCGACGCCTATGCCGAGATCGGCACGCTCGTGCCCGGCTTCGACCCGCTGGAGATCAAGGCGACGCTGCTGATCTCCTCACCCACGGCGATGGTCTACTACCACGCCGACAACCAGCCGAACCTGCTCTGGCACCTGCGCGGGCGCAAGCGCGCGTACGTCTACCCGCGCGCCGAGCGGTTCGCCTCGCGGGCGGACCTGGAGAAGGTCGTGGCCGGCGCGAGCACCGAGGGCCTCCCGTACGACGCGGGCTTCGACGCGCACGCGGAGGTGCTCGACCTGGAGCCCGGTCAGGTGGCCTGGTGGCCGCAGAACTGCCCGCACCGGGTCGAGAACCTCGACGGCATGAACGTCTCGCTCTCGACCGAGCACTGGACGCCCGCCTCGGTCCGCCGGGAGCGGGTCTGGACCGCCAACCACCACCTGCGCGAGCGACTGGGCCGCGGTGCCCGCTCCACGCGCGAGGACGGCGTGCTGGCGGCCGGCAAGGTGGCGGCGATGCGGGTGGGCCGCAAGGCCGGGCTGCTCCGCACGGGGGAGCAGCAGGCGCTGCGGCCGAGCTTCCGGATCGACCCGGACGTCGCGTCCGGGGTCGGCCGGCTCTAGCGCGCGGCCTGCGGGTCGGGGGGCCTGCAGGCCGCGTTTCTCCTACAGCGGGATGTTGCCGTGGGTGCCGCGGCGCACACCCTGGGCGTGGACCGCCTCGAGGAAGGCGGCGGTCAGCGCGGAGCGGGTGCTGGCGGGGTCGACGATCTCGTCGACGACGCCGATCTCGACGGCGCGCTCGACGCCGCCGGCGATCCGCTCGTGCTCGTCGGCCAGCTCGGCCTCGACCTGGTCGCGCAGCTCGGGGGCGACCTCGGCGAGGCGCCGGCGGTGCAGGATCCGGACGGCGGCCAGCGGGCCCATCACGGCGATCTCGGCGCCGGGCCAGGCGAAGACCTTGGTCGCGCCGAGGGAGCGCGAGTTCATCGCGATGTAGGCGCCGCCGTAGGACTTGCGGGTGACCAGGGTGACCCGGGGGACCTCGCACTCGGCGAACGCGTGGAGCAGCTTGGCGCCACGGCGTACGACGCCGTCCCACTCCTGGCCGACGCCGGGCAGGTAGCCGGGCACGTCGACCACGACGAGCAGCGGGATGCCGAAGGCGTCGCACATCCGCACGAAGCGGGCGGCCTTCTCGGCCGAGGGGGAGTCGAGGCAGCCGCCGAGGCGCAGCGGGTTGTTGGCCACCACGCCGACGGTGCGACCGCCGAGGCGACCCAGGGCGGTGACGATGTTGGGCGCCCAGCCGGCGTGGAGCTCGACGCTGGAGTCGTCGTCGAGGATGCCGGTGACGAGCGGGTGCACGTCGTAGGCCCGCTTGCGGGACTCGGGGAGCAGCGCGCCGAGGTCGGTGTCGGGCACGGCGGTCGCGTCGAGGCGACCCTGGGCGCCGACGAGCGCGGCCACGGAGCGGGCCTTGCCGAGCGCCTCCTCCTCGGAGGTGGTGACGACGTGGACGACGCCGGAGCGGCGTCCGTGCGGCTCGGGGCCGCCCAGGCGCAGCATGTCGACGGCCTCGCCCGTCACCGAGCGGACGACCTCGGGACCGGTGACGAAGATCCGGCCCTCGGGGCCGAGGATCACGACGTCGGTCAGGGCCGGGCCGTACGCCGCGCCACCCGCGGCCGGGCCGAGCACCACCGAGACCTGGGGGATGACGCCGGAGGCCCGGGTCATCACCTCGAAGATCCGGCCGACGGCGTGCAGGGAGAGCACGCCCTCGGCGAGACGCGCGCCACCGGAGTGCCACAGCCCGATGATCGGGATGCGGTCGGTGAGCGCGCGGTGATAGGCATCGACGACCACGGTGCAGCCGTCGTTGCCCATCGCGCCACCCATGACGGTGGCGTCCGAGCAGAACGCCACCACGCGAGCGCCGTCGACCGTGCCGGTCGCGGCCATCATTCCGCAGTCAGGGTCGCCGGACGGGAGGAGTTCCAGCGACCCTGGATCGAGGAGCGCGGCCAGCCGCCGCAGAGGATGACGGGGGTCGTCCTCGCGAGCGGGCCTGGCCGAGCTGGGGGCGGTCGGAGCCGACGTCACGTCAGCTGACCGACCCGAAGACCACGGCGACGTTGGCGCCACCGAAGCCGAAGGAGTTGTTGATCGCGGCGATGTCGCCCAGCGGGAGGTCCCGGGGCTTGGTCGCCACGTCGAGCTCGACCCGCGGGTCCTGCTCGTCGAGGTTGATCGTCGGGGGAGCGGTGCGGTTCTTGATCGCGAGGACCGTGGCGACGGCCTCGAGCGCACCGGCACCGCCGAGGAGGTGACCGGTCATCGACTTGGTGGCCGAGACGACGAGGTCGTTGGCGGCCGAGCCGAGGACGGCGTGGAGCATGAGCGACTCGGCGACGTCGCCCTGCGGCGTCGAGGTCGCGTGGGCGTTGACGTGGGCGATGTCGCTCGGCGCCACCCCGGCGTCCTGGACGGCGAGGCGGATGGCGCGAGCGCCGCCGCGGCCGGCCGGGTCGGGCTGGGCGATGTCGTGGGCGTCGGCGGTGATGCCGGTGCCGAGGACCTCGGCGTAGATCCGGGCGCCGCGCGCCTGGGCGTGCTCCAGCGACTCCAGCACGAGGGCGCCGGCGCCCTCACCGAGGACGAAGCCGTCCCGGGCGGTGTCGAAGGGACGCGAGACGGTCGTGGGGTCGCCGTCGTTCTTGGACAGCGCCATCATGTTGGCGAACGCGGCGATCGGCAGCGGGTGGATGGCCGCCTCCGTGCCGCCGGCGATCGCGACGTCGACCCGGCCGAGCCGGATCTGGTCGGCGGCCAGCGAGACCGCCTCGTTGCCGGAGGCGCACGCGGAGACCGGCGTGTTGACCGGGCCGCGGGCGCCGAGCTTGAGGCTGATCGTGGCGGCCGGGGCGTTGGCCATCAGCATCGGGACCGAGATCGGGGAGACCCGGCGCGGACCCTTCTCGAGCAGGACCTCGTGGTTGGACAGCAGCGTGTGCACACCGCCGATGCCCGAGGCGAAGGCGACGCCGAACCGGTCGCCGTCGAGCTCACCTGCGTCCTTGACGACGTCGAGCCCGGAGTCGGCCCACGCCTCGAGCGCCGCCACGAGGGCGAGCTGCGAGGAGCGGTCGAGCCGACGGGCGACGACGCGGTCGAGGACCTCGGTGGGGTCGACGGCGGCCGGGGCGCCGATGGTCACGGGGAGACCCTCCGCCATGTCGCCGAGGGGACGAACCCCCGAGCGACCGGCGAGCAGGCCCTCCCAGGTGCTGGCGACATCGCCGCCGAGCGGGCTGGTGGTGCCCAGGCCGGTCACGACGACACGAGTGCGGGACATGGCTGTCGGTCTCCTAGTGAGTCAGGGTGGATCAGGCGGCGCGGTTGCGCTCGATGTAGGCCACGGCGTCGCCGACGGTCTTGAGGTTCTTGACCTCGTCGTCGGGGATGGTGACGCCGAACTTCTCCTCGGCCTCGACGACGACCTCGACCATGGACAGCGAGTCGACGTCCAGGTCGTCGCTGAACGACTTGTCCAGCTGCACGCTGTCGGCGGGGATGCCGGCGACCTCGTTGACGATCTCGGCGAGGGCGGCGCGGATCTCTTCGGTGCTCATTCTTCGTGTTCTCCCTGGTTGATGGGTGGTGCTGGGTGGTGCGGGGGTGGTGCTGATCCGTGGGCGGGTCGCGGGACCCGTCAGGGGACGACGACGACCTGCGCGGCGTACGCGAGGCCGGCGCCGAAGGCGATGAGGAGGGCGGTGTCGCCCGACTTCGCGTCGCCGTCGTCGATCATGCGCTGCAGGGCCATCGGGACCGAGGCCGCGGAGGTGTTGCCGGCGTCGATGATGTCGCGCGCGATCTTGACCGTGTCGGGCAGCTTGAGCGAGCGGGCCATCGCGTCGGTGATCCGGTTGTTGGCCTGGTGCGGGACGAAGCAGTCGAGCTGGTCGGCGGTGATGCCGGCCCGGTCGAGCGCCTGCTGGGCGACCTTGGCCATCCCGTACGACGCCCAGCGGAAGACCTCGTTGCCCTTCATCGACAGGCACGGCATCTTCTTCTCGCCGGACTCGAGGATGTCGCGCCAGTCGGGCGTGCGGATGTGGTCGTAGTGCTCGCCGTCGGAGCCCCAGACGACCGGGCCGATGCCCGGCGTCTCGGACGGGCCCACGACGACCGCGCCGGCGCCGTCGGCGAAGATGAACGCCGTCCCGCGGTCGGTGGGGTCGGTGATGTCGGAGAGCCGCTCGACGCCGATGACCAGCGCGTAGCCGGCGCTGCCCGCGCGGACCATGTCGTTGGCCAGGGCCACGCCGTGGCAGAAGCCGGCGCAGGCCGCGGAGATGTCGAAGGCGGCCGCCTGGTCGGTGCCGAGCTCGTGGGCGATCGCGGTCGCCGCCGACGGGGTCTGCAGCAGGTGGCTGACGGTCGCCACGATCACGCAGTCGATCTGGCGGGCGTCGATGCCGGCCGCGGTGAGCGCGTCCTGGGCGGCCGCGACGCTCATCGAGACGACGGTCTCGTCGTCCTCGGCGAAGCGGCGGGTCTTGATGCCCGAGCGCTGCTGGATCCACTCGTCGCTGGAGTCGATCGCGTCGACGACCTCGGCGTTGGGGACCACGCGGCGCGGGCGGTAGGCGCCGACGCCGAGGAGAGCGGCGTGGGCGGCGCCGGTCTCGGTGCGGAGCGTCGCGCTCATGCGGGGACGACCTCGGGGTGGAGGCGCAGCAGGGGCTGGCCGGGGGCGACCGGGTCGCCGTCCTCGACGAGCCACTCGACGACCTGGCCGCCGTGGGCCGCGGTCACCGTGATCCGGTCGCGCAGGCTGGCGACCTCGCCGATCGGCGTACCGGCGTCGAAGCGGTCGGCGCCGGTAGCGGTCTCGGCACGGTGGAAGAGGCCCTTGGCGGGGGAGACGACCATCCGCCAGGTCGGGGAGCTGTCGATGAGGGAGGTCTCGACGTGGCGCCCGCAGAACGCGCGGGCCTCGTCGAGCTGCTCGGGTCCGGTCAGCGCGAACGTCTCGACGCTCATGTCGCGGCCCTTGAAGTAGCGCTTGGCGATGCCGGTCAGGGTGCCGGCCGGCGGCATCTCGAGGATGCCGGTGACGCCGATGTCGGCCATCGTCTCCAGGCACAGGTCCCAGCGCACGGGGCGGGCGATCTGGCCGACGATGCGGCCGAGGACGTCGCGGCCGTCGTGGACGACGTTGCCGTCGCGGTTGGAGATGAACCGGGTCCGCGGGTCGTGCGTCGAGACCGACTGGGCCAGGCGGGCGACGTGGTCGACCGCGGGAGCCATGTGCGGGGAGTGGAAGGCGCCGGCGACCGAGAGCGGCCGCGGGCGGGCGCCCTTGGGGGCGTTCTCGGCGAAGGCGGCGAGCTGCTCCATCGTCCCGGCGGCCACGATCTGGCCGGGGCCGTTGTCGTTGGCGGCGGTCAGGCCGTGGGCCTCGATCGCGGCGAGGACCTCGTCGCGATCGCCGCCGAGGACGGCGGTCATGCCGGTCGGGGTGACCGCGGCCGCGGCGGCCATGGCGTTGCCGCGCTCGCGGACCAGGACCATCGCCTGCTCGGCGGTGATCACCCGGGCGCCGACGGCGGCGGTGATCTCACCGACGCTGTGGCCCGCCACGGCGCCGAGGCCGCGGTAGGCGTCGGCCGGGTGGGGGTAGAGCTGCAGCGCGGCGACCAGCCCGGAGGCGACCAGCAGCGGCTGGGCGATCTTGGTGTCGCGGATCGTGGCCTCGTCGGCCTCGGTGCCGTAGTGCGCCAGGTCGAGGCCGGCGACGGCCGAGAGCCACTCGATGCGCGCGGCGAAGGTCGGGTCCTCCAGCCACGGCGAGAGGAAACCAGGGGTCTGTGCCCCTTGGCCGGGGGCGACGATCACGAGCACGCAACCAGACTGCCTGGCGCCGTACGGGGAACGCGCCTGCGCCGCCCACGAAGATGGGCCACGCGGTTTGTGGGAGTCCTACAAGTCTGCGCTGCCGGGGTGCTCCATCCAGGTCTCCGGCGCCCGTAGCGGCGTCCATCCGTGCTGGGCGTAGAGCCCGGACGCGGTGCTGGTCGCCAGCATCAGCCGCTTGAGCCGCAGCGGCTCGAGGTCGGCGACGACCCCGGCGACGAGGGTCGTGCCGAGGCCGTGGCCGCGCAGCTCCGGGTCGACGATCACGTCGCACAGCCAGCCGAAGGTCGCGCCGTCGGTCACCACCCGGGCGAACGCGACCTGCGCGCCGCTCGCGGCGTCGTAGACGCCGTAGCAGCGCGAGCCGGCGTTGGCGGCGTCCTGGAGCTCGCGCGGGCGCCCGAGGGCCCAGTAGGCGTGCTCGGAGAGCTGGCGGTGCATCCAGCCGGCGTCGATCCGGTCGCGGTCGGCCGAGAACGCGTAGCCGTCGGGCTCAGGCCGCACTCTGCCTCCCGAGCACGAGCGCGAGCTGGAGGGCGAGCGCGTCGCGGGGGACCGCGGGGGTCAGGCCGGTGAGGTCCGCGATCTGGCCGAGGCGGTAGCGGACCGTGTTGGCGTGCACGAAGAGCGCGCGGGCGGTGGCCTCGATGCCGCCGCCGTTGGCGAAGTAGGCGACCAGGGTGGCGACGAGCTCGCCGCGCGCGTCGGCGAGGGGCCGGTAGATCTGGACGACGGCGTCCTGGCGGGCCACGTCGTCGCCGGCCAGGATCCGCTCGGGGAGCAGGTCGTGGGCCGAGACCGGGCGCGGGGCGTCGGGCCAGCCGACGGCGGCGCGCAGGGCGCCGAGGGCGACGGTGGCCGAGACGTGGGCCTGGGCCAGGTCGGCGGCGGCGGGGCCGACCACGACGGCGCCCTCGCCGAAGAGGTGGACGACCGAGCCGGCGTCCTTCTCGGGCACGGTGACCCCGCCGAGGATGACCACCAGGAGGTGACCCTGGACGGCGCTGAGCGCGTCGAGGCCGTGCTCCTGGGCGGCTCGTCGTACCTCTTCGAAGACGCCGTCGCCGTTGGCCTCGGCCGGGGCCGGCCCGACCACGACGGCGACCTCGCCGCGCGAGGACCAGCCCACGGCGCTCGCGCGGGACAGCACCGACTCGTCGGTCTCGGCGCGCAGCACCGCGTCGACCGCCAGCGCCTCGAGGCGGGCGTCCCAGCGGCCGCGGACCTCGGCGGCGCGGGCGTAGACCTCGGCGGTCGCGAAGGCCACCTCGCGCCCGTAGCGCAGGACGGCGGCGTGGACCTCGGCCAGCACGTCCGGGTCGAGCAGGCGCTCGACGCTGCGCTCGACCTCGTCGATGGTCAGCTTGATCAGGTCGACGGTCTGGTGCAGGTCGATCACGCCGGCCATCGCGCGGGGCGCGACACCGAAGACCTGGAGCACGACCGCCTCGTCCTGCGGGTCGACGCCGCCGCCCTCGGCGAACCAGTCGACGAAGCCCTTGACGCCCGCCTGGACGATCATCCCGACCCAGGAGCGCTCCTCGGCGGTCAGGTCGCGGAACCACGGCCGGTCGGACTCCATCCGGGCGATCGCGGCCGAGCCCAGCGAGCCGGACGCCGCGCGCAGCTGCTGGGTGGCGTTGGCGCGGGTCGAGCGGCCGATGGGGGACATGGGACCAGCGTAGGACCCGGTGCGGGAACGAGATCCCGGGTGTCGGCGCCCGGTCGGGCGTGGTTGAATCGTCCACCATCTGCACGTCGTTCGGAGGGGGCGTCATGACGGAGCAGCCGGACCAGGGCGTCCAGTACGTCACGCTGCACGGCAAGCGGCGCGCGTACGTCAAGAAGGGCTCCGGCCCCGCGCTCCTGCTGCTGCACGGTCTCGCGTGCGACCACACGACCTGGTCGCCGGTCATCGACAAGCTCGCCGAGCGCTACACGGTCATCGCGCCCGACCTGCTCGGGCACGGGCTCTCGGACAAGCCGCGCGCCGACTACACCCTCGGCGGCTACGCCAACGGCATGCGCGACCTGCTGACCGTGCTGGGCGTCGACAAGGTGACCGTCGTCGGGCACAGCTTCGGCGGGGGCATCGCGATGCAGTTCGCCTACCAGTTCCCCGAGCGCACCCAGCGGGTGATGCTCGTCGCCACCGGCGGCCTCGGCGCCGAGGTGACCCCGCTCATCCGGCTGATCCAGGTGCCCGGCTGGTTCCGGGCGGTCGGCGTGCTGACCCTGCCCGGCATCCGGCACGCCGAGACGTTCGCGCTCCGCACCGCCGCCCGGTACGGCGACGTCGGCCCCCTGCGCAAGTACACCCGCGACCTCGACGAGGTCGCCGACATCGTCGAGTCCTGGAAGGACCGGCGCACCCGCTTCGCGATCCGGCACCTGGTCCGTGCGGTCATCGACTGGCGCGGCCAGATCGTCACCATGTCCGACCGGGCCTACCTTTCCGAGGCGATGCCGATGGCCGTGGTGTGGGGCGAGGAGGACCAGGTCCTGCCGGTGCGCCACGCGGGCAACGCGGCCGAGCTCGCGCCCGACGTCCGGGTCGACCTGCTCGCCGACGCGGGCCACTTCCCGCACAAGAACCACCCCGACGAGTTCGTGCGCATCCTCGACGAGTTCGTCTCGACGACCGAGCCGGCGTCGTACAACCGGGCGCGGTTCCGGCGCATGCTCAAGGCGGGTGCCACCGCTCCGCTCGGCCCGCTGGCCGCCGTCGCGGCCGCCGAGGCACGCGACGAGGCGATCACCCCTGCCTGACCTGCGCCCGTGCTGATCACGCTGACGAGCGTCTTCTGCCTGCTCGCCGTCGTCCGGGCGCTCGAGGGCGTGCACTTCTTCAGCGCGGTCGCCGAGGGGATCATCGGGCTGCTGCGCACCCGCCGCTCGCTGGTGCTCGGCCTGGTGCTGCTGACGCTCGTCGCGTCGATGATCATCACCAACGACATGGCGCTGCTGACCCTGCTACCGCTCACCGCGGTCACGCTGCGCGCGACCGGCAACGACGACCTGCTGGCGTTCGTGTTCGTGATGGAGACCGTCGCGGCCAACCTCGGCGGGATGATCACGCCGTTCGGCAGCCCGCAGAACCTGTACCTCTACCAGTTCTACGCGCTCGGGATCGGCGACTTCCTGCGGATCATGGCGCTGCCGTTCGCCGTGTCGGCGGTGCTGGTCGTGCTGACCTGCCTGTTCGTCCGGCGTACCCGGCACGAGCCGGTGGTCTTCCCCCACGAGGTCGCCTGGCGCCCGGCCCTGCTGCACCTCGCGCTCTTCGCGCTCACCGTGGCGATCGTGCTGCGGATCGTGCCCTGGTGGGCCGGCGCGGTCGTCGTCGCGGTGCTGCTCGTCGTGGACCGGGCGGCCCTGGCCAAGGTGGACTACCTGCTGCTGGTGATCCTCGCGGGCTTCTTCGTCGTCGCCGAGGGCCTGTCCCGGGTGCCCGCCGTCGCCACCGCCCTCGGCGACCTGCTCGCCCACGACCCGCTCCTCGTCAGCACGTTCGCCAGCCAGGTGCTCTCGAACGTGCCGACCGCCGTACTGGCGGCGCCGTTCACGGACGCCCACGCCCAGCTGCTCATCGGCGTCAACATCGGCGGGGTCGGCACGATCATCGCGTCGCTGGCGAGCCTGATCACGCTGCGTCAGTACGCCGCGCTGCGGCCGGGGGAGTCGGGGGCGTTCCTGCGGCTGTTCACGGTGGTCAACGTGGGGTTCCTGGTGGTGCTGGTCGTGGTGATGCGGGGTGCGGTGGAGGCGGGCTGGGTCTAGGGGGCGGTTCCCCTCCCCGGACGCACCTCAGCCGTCGGCACCCGAGAGCGCCGACGGCTGAGCCGAGAGATCCGCGGGTCGGCTACTTGCCGACGACGAGGTAGATCGCCTCGTCCATGCTGAGCATGGCCTGGGCCTTGAGCACGCCCTTGCCGGCGTCCTTCGGTGCGACGTCGAAGACGACGACGCCGGTCCGCTTGAGGCCGGGGCTCAGGTCGTCGTAGCTGAAGGCGTTGTCGAGCATGAACGCCTGGTCGGACGCATCGATCTCGTTGCCGCCGACCTGGAGCTTGAAGTCCTCGGAGCTGACCTGGATGGTCTCGTCCTTGACGTTCTGGACGGTCAGGGTGACGACGACGTACTTGCCGCCCGGGGCGTCGGAGAACTGGCCGAGGGAGTCGCGCACCTCGACCTTGTCGATCTGGTACTTGGCGCTCTTGTTCTCGACCGCCTTGCCCCGCGGAGCGGGGTTGTCCTTGCTGCCCACGGGCTCGTTGTTCGAGGCGTCCTCGGGCTCGTCCTTCTTGCCCTCGGGCTTGGCGTCGCCGGGCTTCTTCTCGTCCTTGGGGGAGGTGGCGTCGGACGACTTGATCTTGTCCGACTCCTTGGCGACCTCGTTGGCGCTCAGGCCGACGACGGCGAAACAGCCTCCGCACATCAGGATGAAGAACGCGATGACACCGATGATCACGTTGCGCAGGGTGTTGGACTTCTTCTGCGGCGGCATCATCGGCTGGCCGTAGTACGGCTGACCACCCTGCGGCGGCATGGGCTGCTGCGGGGGAGGCGGCGGGGACTGGTCCGTCATGGTTCTTCTCCTTGTGCTGGGCGGCATGCTTCTCAGCCGCGGGGCCAGGCTAGGGGAGATTTCGTCGCCAGTGGTCAGAATCGAGACAGGGTGAGACAGGTCGGTGAACTGCTCATGTTCTCGGAAGCATGCCGGGATCCGCCATCGCCCGCTGCAGGTGACGCCAGCCCTCGTCACCCGGCACCGACACCCGCACCGCCCCCGGTACGCCGAGCGCCGATCCCGGCCGTACGGCGATCCCCGCGGCGGCGAGCCGGCGGACCAGGCCGGCCTCGTCGGGGACGCGGACCAGGACGAAGTTGGTGTGGGAGGGCACGACGTCGTACCCGTGGCGGGTGAAGAGGTCGCTGACCCGGCGGCGCATGTCGATGGTGTGGACCCGGACGGCCTCGTGGTGGGTGCGGTCGCGGAGGGCGGCGAGGGCGGCGGCCTGGGCGAGGCGGTTGACCGAGAAGGGGGCGCGGATGCCGCTGAGGACGTCGATGACGGGGGTGGGGGCGAGGAGGTAGCCGACGCGGAGGCCGGCCAGGCCGAAGGCCTTGGAGAAGGTCCGGAGGACGGCGAGGCCGCCCTCGCGCAGGAGGGGGACGGCCGTGGCGGCGAGGGGGTCGGGGGCGAAGTCGATGTAGGCCTCGTCGACGACGACCAGGCCGGCGGGCGAGTGCTCGCGGAAGCGGCGGACGGCGTCGCGGGGGACCAGGGTGCCGGTCGGGTTGTGGGGGTTGACGACGTAGGCGAGGTCGGCGGGGACGGCGGCCATGGCGGCGAGGTCGTGTTGGTCCTCGGCGAGGGGGACCGAGACGACCGTGCCGCCGACGACCTGGGTGCTGATCTCGTCGACGCGGTAGGCGGGGTCGGCGCAGACGGCGGTGCCGCCGCCGGCGAGGAAGGCGAGGGCGAGCAGGAAGATCAGCTCGTCCGAGCCGTTGCCGACCAGCACCTGCTCCGTCGGTATGCCGTGGCGCGCCGCGATCTCCGCGCGCAGCTCGGTGGCCAGCGCGTCGGGGTAGCGGTGAGCCGAGCGGGCGGCACGCACCACCGCGTCGACGACGTGGGGGCTGGCGCCGAGCGCGGACTCGTTGGACGACAGCGAGCCGGCGGCGGAGGGCGCGGCGGCGCCCGGGCGGTAGGGGGCGAGCCCGGACAGCCAGGGGCGGGCGGTGAGCTCGGTCATCGGGCCGCCTCCAGGTCCCGGCGCGCGCGGCGGGCGGTCTCGTAGAGCCGTCCGGCGCGGTAGGAGGAGCGCACGAGAGGGCCGGAGAGGACGCCGCTGAAGCCGATCTCGTCGGCTTCGGTGGCGAGCTCGACGAACTCCTCGGGCTTGACCCAGCGTTCGACGGGGTGGTGGCGGGGGCTGGGGCGTAGGTACTGGGTGATGGTGATGAGCTCGCAGCCGGCGTCGTGGAGGTCGCGCAGGGCTTGGGAGACCTCGTCGCGGGTCTCGCCCATGCCGAGGATGAGGTTGGACTTGGTGACGAGTCCGAAGGCCCGGGCCTGGGTGAGGACGTCGAGGGAGCGGTCGTAGCGGAAGGCGGGGCGGATGCGCTTGAAGATCCGGGGGACGGTCTCGACGTTGTGGGCGAGGACCTCGGGGTGGGACTCGAAGACCTGGGTGAGGAGGTCGGGGCGGCCGTTGAAGTCGGGGATGAGGTTCTCGACTCCGGTGTCGGGGTTGAGGTCGTGGATGGCGCGGACGGTTTCGGCGTAGAGCCAGGCGCCGCCGTCGGGGAGGTCGTCGCGGGCGACGCCGGTGATGGTGGCGTACTTGAGGCCCATGGTCTGAACCGATTCGGCGACCCGGCGGGGTTCGTCGCGATCCAGCGCGGCGGGGCGACCGGTGTCGATCTGGCAGAAGTCGCAGCGTCGGGTGCACTGGTCGCCGCCGATGAGGAAGGTGGCTTCGCGGTCCTCCCAGCACTCGAAGATGTTGGGACAGGCCGCTTCCTGGCACACCGTGTGCAGGCCCTCGGCGCGGACCAGGTCGGTGAGCTCGCGGAAGGCGGGGCCGGTCCGGGCCCGGGTGCGGATCCAGGCGGGCTTGGGCTCCACCGGCACCTGCGCGTTGCGGACCTCCACGCGCAGGAGCCGGCGTCCCTCGGGGGAGGCGGTCATCAGGCAGCCGGCTCCTGCTCCAGGAGGGCGCGGAGCTCGCGGGCGTAGCGCCCGGCCTCGGCTCCGTCGATCACCCGGTGGTCGAAGGTGACGGTGAGGTTGAGCATCCGGCGTACGGCGACCCCGCCCGAGACCGCGACCACCCGGTCGGTCGCCCGGTGCACGCCGATGATCGCGGTCTGCGGCGGGTTGATGAGCGGGGTGGCGAGCACGCCGCCGCTCTTGCCGGGGCTGGTGACGGTCACCGTGGCGCCGCTGATGTCGCGGGCGGCGAGGCGGCCGGCCCGCGCCCGCTCGGCGAGGTCCGCCACCTGGGCGGTGAGGTCCTCGGCCGAGTGGGCGAGCGGGTCGCGCAGCACCGGTACGACGAGCCCGCGCGGGGTGTCCACGGCGAACCCGACCGCCACGTCGTCGTACGCGAGGATCTCGTCGTCGACGACGTGCGCGTTGAACACGGGGTGCTCGGCCGCGAGCGCGGCGACCGCCCGGCAGACGTGGGCGAGGAGCAGGCGCATGTCGACGCGGGTGACGTCGCACTCCTCGACCACGTGCACGCCGGGGATCTGCGCGTGGGACTGAGCCATCCGCTGGGCGATCGCCTTGCGGATGCCGACCAGCGGCGTGCGGGTGACCGTCGGGGTGCTCATGCCGGGCTGCTCTCCGCGAGCAGGCTGGCGTCGGACAGGCTGCCGCCCGAGAGCGCGGCGAAGCGCTGCTGGAGGTCGCGCGGCGTGATGCCGGTCAGCTGCTCGCCGCTCACGTCGACGACGACCTTGCCCTGGTGCATCATCAGCAGCCGGTCGGCGTGGTCGAGCGCGTGCTTCATGTCGTGGGTGACCATCATCGTGGTGATCTTCCGCTCGCGCACCAGCCGCTCGGTGGCGGAGTTGACCCGCGCCGCGCTGTTGGGGTCGAGCGCCGCGACGTGCTCGTCGAGGAGCATGAGCGCCGGCGAGCCGAGGCACGCCATGGCCACGGCGATCGCCTGGCGCTGACCACCCGAGAGCGAGCCGGAGATGGCGCCGAGCCGGTCCTCCAGGCCCATGCCGAGGGGCTCGAGGAGCTCCTGGGCGGCGGCGCGCACCTTGCTCGGCGACGTACG
This sequence comes from Pimelobacter sp. 30-1, assembly GCF_018831735.1. NCBI lineage: Bacteria > Bacillati > Actinomycetota > Actinomycetes > Propionibacteriales > Nocardioidaceae > Pimelobacter > Pimelobacter sp. 30-1. The sequence goes on along the minus strand of NZ_NHTS01000013.1, from coordinate 136,100 downwards.
GCGCAGCGGGAACCGCCCGCGTCGTCCGGCCAGGGCGAGCGCGAAGTTCTCCTCGATCGTCAGGTTGGAGACCATGTTGTCCTGCGGGTTCTGGCGCACCCGCGAGACCAGGCCGATCCGGCGCCACGACGGCAGCGTGGTGACATCGCGGCCGCGGACGGTCACGTGCCCCTCGTCGGCCAGCAGGTTGCCGGCGACCATCGAGAGCATGGTCGACTTGCCGGCCCCGTTGGAGCCGATGATCGACACGAAGGTGCCGGCCGCCACCTCCAGGTTCAGGTCGTCGACGGCGGTGACGAGCTCGCGTCCGGGGGCGATGAACCGCTTGGTGCATCCCTCCAGGAGCAGGTCGGGGACGGAATCAGATGAAGCTGGCAACGCGGTCCTCCTCGTAGAACCTGGTACGAGCGATGCGCCGCTGGCGCCGTCCGCTCGTCGTGAGAGAGCTGAGCCAGCTGCGGCCCTGGCTGCGCACGGCGATCACGATCACCACGACAGCGGCGGTGAGCAGCTGGAGCAGGTTGGGGTCGAGCCCGATCTGCAGCGAGGCCGCGACCGCGAAGCGGTAGACGACGACGCCGGCGACGAGCGCGAGCACGATGGGCAGCACCCGGCTGGAGCGGGTGAAGCTGAGGCCGAGCATCATCCCGGCCAGGCCGATCACGATGACGCCGTTCTGGATGGTGACGTCCATGAAGCCCTGGTTGTGCACGACCAGGCCGCCCGAGAGCGCCGCGAAGGCGTTGGCGACGGCGAGGCCGACGGCCTGGCGCGACTCGGTACGGACGCCGAGCCCGCGCGCGGTCTGGATGTTCTGGCCGGACGCGATGAGCGAGAGGCCGTAGTCGGTGCGCAGGAACCAGAGCATCGCCACGCCGAGCAGCGCCGCGACGACGACGCCGGTGACGATCGTGCCCTGGCGGTAGGTCAGCCCGGCGTCCGCGGCCCAGGAGAACGCGGTGTCGGCGCCGAACAGCGAGACGTTGCCGGAGCTCATGATCACCAGGCACATCGAGTACGCCGCCGTGGCGACCAGGATGCTCGCCAGCAGCACGTTGAGCCGCAGCGTCATGTGCAGGATCGCGGTGACCAGGCCGGTCGCGGCGCCGGCCAGCATGGCCAGGCCGAGCGCGACCAGCGGGTGGTGGCCGTGGACGGTGAGCACCGCGGCCGTGGAGCCCCCGACGCCGAAGGAGCCCTGCAGGGTCAGGTCGGGGAGGCTCATCACCCCCATCGCCAGGTAGATGCCGAGCACGAGCGGGACGTAGAGCAGTCCCACCTGCACGGCGATCTCGAACAGGTTCCAGATCATGGTGTGCCCTTCGTCAGTGGGTGGTGAGCGCGGCGTCGCGGATCTCGGCCGGGACGTCGATGCCGAGCTGCTCGAGCTTGGTGAGGTTGAGGTCGAAGCCGCCGGTCTCGGGGACGACGACCGCCGTCGTCGCGGGGTCGGCGCCGTCGAGCACCTCGAGGACGAGCTGGGCGACCGCCTGGCCGACGACCTCGTAGTCGTAGGAGGAGGAGATGACCGCGCCGGCCTCGACGGCCTCGCTGGTGCCGCCGAAGACCGGGATCTCGGCGTCGTCGGCGACCTTCATCAGGCCTTCGACCGCGCTGATCGTGGTGGTGTCGCCGGGGATCTCGATCGCGTCGACCTTGCCGACCAGGCTCTGTGCGGCCTGGGTGATGTCGGAGCCGTTGCTGATCGTCGCCTCGACGTACTCGATGCCGAGGTCGTCGAGGTGGGCGCGGACCTTGTCGGCCTGGGCGTCGCCGGCGGGGTCGCCGAGCTTCCAGATCAGGCCGACCTTGTCGAGCCCGGGGACGAGCTCGGTCATCGCGTCGATGTCCGGGACCGGGTCGATCACGTCGGCGACGCCGGTGACATTGCCGCCCGGCTCGTCCATGGACTTCACCAGCTTGGCCTCGACCGGCGTCGAGGACGCGGCGAAGACGATGGGGATGTCCTTGGACGCGGTCGCCATCAGCTGCGAGGCCGACGTACCCACGGGGACGATGAGGTCGCAGCCGCCGGAGATGAACTTCTGGGCCAGCGTCTGCTCGGTCGCGGCGTCGGCGTTGGGGTTCTGGATGTCGAGCTCCAGGCCGTCGTCCGTCGCGCTCTTCAGGCCCTTCTTGATGCCGGTGAGGAGGTCGTCGATCACGGTGGCGGTGGCGTACTGGTCGATGCAGACCTTGGCGTCGGCGACCTCGGTGGCCCCGGCGGCGCCGTCGCCGCCGCAGGCGGTCAGCGTGGACAGCCCGAGGCCCGCGAGGGCGGACGCGGCGAGGGTGAGGTGGGTGCGCTTCACTGGGACTCCTTGGTGGTGGTGGGGACCCGAGAGGCGAGCTCCGCGGCGACCTGGTCGACGGCCGCGGCGAGGGCCGCGACGGTCTGGTCGACGTGGTGGCGCTCGAAGACGTAGGGCGGGCAGATGCCGAACCGGTCGCCGCGATAGCCGTCGGCGTTGCCGCTGAACGACGGGTTGATGAGGACGCCGCGCTCCTGGCAGGCCCGGGCGATCCGCTTGCTGACGCCGGCCTCGTAGGGGAACGGCTCCTTGGTGGCGCGGTCGGCCACGATCTCGACGCCGACGAGCATGCCGAGGCCGCTCACCTCGCCGACCAGGGGGTGGTCGCCGATCGCCCGGCGCACCTCGGCCAGCAGGTAGGAGCCGACGTCGCCGGCGCGGGCCACGAGGTCGTGCTTCTCGATGTGGCGCAGCACGGCCAGGCCGACCGCGCACGAGAGCGGGTTGCCGCCGTAGGTGAAGCCGTGCTCGAACATGCCGCTGCCGTTGGCGACGGCGTCGTAGATCTCGTTGCGGGCGATGACCGCGCCCAAGGGGGAGTAGCCGCTGCTGATGCCCTTGCCGCAGGTGATGAGGTCGGGGACGACGCCGAAGTGCTCGATCGCGAAGTTGCGCCCGGTCCGGCCCATGCCGCTGAGCACCTCGTCGACGATCATCAGCACGTCGTACTTGTCGCAGATCTCGCGGACCCGCTCGAAGTAGCCGTCCGGCGGCACCATGCCCATCGCGGCCGCGCCGACGACCGGCTCGGCGATGAAGGCCGCGACGTGCTCGGGGCCCTCGTTGAGGATGACCCGCTCGACGTCGTCGGCGCACGAGAGCGTGCAGGCGTTGCTCTGGGCGCAGAACGTGCACCGGTAGCGGTACGGCGGCGCCGCGTGCGCGAACGGCAGGAGTATCGGCGCGTAGCCGGTCCGGCGCATCACGTGCCCGGTCGCCGACAGCGCGCCGAGCGTGTTGCCGTGGTAGCTGCGCCAGCGCCCGACGATCTTGTGCTTGGACGGCTTGCCCGACTCGACGAAGTAGTGCCGGGCGAGCTTGATCGCGGTCTCGTTGGCCTCGGAGCCGCCGGAGGTGAACCGGACGTAGTCCATGCCGTCGGGCGCGAAGTCGGCGAGCTCGCGGGCGAGCTGCTCCTGCGGCTCGCTGGTGAACTGGCCGCAGAAGCTCACCTTGGCGGCCTGCTCGGCCATCGCGTCGAGGACGTCCTGGACGCCGTAGCCGATGCTGATGACGATATTGCCGCCGGAGGAGGCGTCGAGGTACTCGTTGCCGTCGGCGTCCCACACGTGCACGCCGGAGGCGTGGCTGACCGCGGGTGCGGAGTGGACCAGGTCGCGGTGGAAGACCTGGCTGGCCGGTGAGGTGCTCATGCGGACACCGTTCCTCTCAGGGACGGGTGAAGGGAATGGGCGGCGTCCACGATGTCGGCGACGGACGGGACGAAGGCGGCCTCCAGGGACGCAGCGAAGGGCACCGGCGTCGCGGGCGGCTGGAGCAGCCGGACCGGGAAGCCGAGCCGGTCGCCGTCGCCGAGGAGGGCGGCGCAGAGGGCGGCGGCCGGACCGGAGCCCGGCCACGACTCCTCGACGACCAGGAGCGCGCCGGTCCGCTCGGCGCTGGCCCGGACCAGCGCGGTGTCGAGCGGGGCGAGGGAGCGCAGGTCGACGACCTCGGCCTCGATGCCGTCGGCGGCGAGGTCCTTGGCGGCGCGGACGGCGCGCTGGACCATCAGGCCGGAGGCGGCCACGGTCAGGTCGGCCCCCGGACGCCGTACGACGGCCGCGCCGAGCGGCACCTCCAGCGTGGGGTCCACCTCGGCCTTGGCGCCGTGGAGCAGGCTCATGTGCTCCAGCAGCACCACCGGGTTGTCGTCGCGGATCGCGGCCCGGGTCAGGGAGTAGGCGTCCTGCGGCGTGGTCGGCATCGCGACCTTGAGCCCGGGGAAGGCCAGCAGCATGCCGACGCAGCTCTCGGCGTGGCCGCGGTGCGGCCCGACACCGCACTTGGCGCGGACGACGAGCGGCACGGTGACCTCGCCGCGGGTGCGGAAGGCGACCGCCGCACCCTCCAGGCCCAGCGGGGTCATGGTCAGGGCGAGGAACTCGGCGAACATCAGGTCGACGATCGGCCGGCTGCCGGCCATCGCGGCCCCGACCGCCGTCCCGACCATGGCGGCCTCGGAGATGGGGGAGTCGATCACCCGGCCCTGGGCACCGAACGCGTCCCACAGGCCCTTGGCCGACTGCATCGGCCCGCCGAAGACGCCGATGTCCTGGCCCATCAGGTAGACCGAGTCGTCCTCGGCCATCGCGTCGGCGATCGCGGCGACGATCGCCTCGCTCATGGTCATCCGGCTCATGACGCGCTCCTCAGGTCCTCGGCGTAGGGGCTGGTGGCGCGGACGAGGGCGGCATCGCTCGCGGCCTTGGCGGCGGCGACGATCGCGTCCATCCGCTCGTGCGCGGCGGCCGAGCGCGCCTCGGCGCCGGCGCGGTCGAGGAGCCCGGTGGCGACCAGGTCGTCCTCGAGCCGGGCGATCGGGTCGCGCTCGGCCCAGGCCGCGACCTCCTCGGGGGTCCGGTAGGTCTCGGGGTCGTTCATGTAGTGCCCGCCCATCCGGTAGGTCAGCGCGTGCACGAACGCGGGGCCGCCGCCGCTGCGGGCGTGGTCGACCGCCGCGGTGACGGCGGCCCGCACGGCGCGCACGTCGTTGCCGTCGACGTCGGTGGCGGTGATGCCGAGCGCCCGGGCCCGGTCGGAGACCCGCTCGCCGGCCAGCGCGACCGACGAGGGGAGCGAGGTGGCGTACTGGTTGTCCTGGCAGACGTAGACGATCGGCAGGGCGAGCATCGCGGCCAGGTTGAGCGACTCCGCGACGATGCCGCTGTTGGCGGTGCCGTCGCCGAAGCCGCAGACGGCGACCGCGCCGGGGCTGGTCCGGGACAGGTGCAGGGCCGCGCCGGTGGCGTAGGCGACCGACGTACCGAGCGAGCCGGAGAACATGCCGACCGCGTGCGTGCCGGGAGCCGGGCAGATGTCCCCGCGCCAGTGCCCGCCCGAGCCGCTCGCGTCGGTGCCGAACACCCCGGCGGCGAGCGTCGCGGGGTCGGCGCCGCGGTGGAGCGCGACGGCGCAGGCGCCGCGGAAGTGCGGGGCGACCACGTCGTCGGCGCCCAGGTCGGCGAAGGCGCCGACGAAGACGGCCTCCTCGCCGCGGGCCTCGTGCCAGTGGCCGTTGTGCCGGCACATCGCCTGGTCGAAGGCGCGGGCCTCGACCATGGCCTCCCAGAGGCCGGTCTCGGTGAGGCTCATGCGGGGTCGCCGATCTCGGCGATGACCTGGCCGATCCGCACGGTGTCCTCGGGCTCGCCGTGCAGCGCGGTGACGACGCCGGCGACCGGGGCCTCGATCTCGAGGTTCACCTTGTCGGTCATCACCTCGGCGATCGGCTCGCCGGCGGCGACGGTGTCGCCCACGGCGCACAGCCAGGTCGCGAGGACGGCCTCCTCGACGCCGTCGCCCAGCTCTGTGATCGAGACGGAAGTGCTCACCGAAGTCCTTTCGGTCGGGGATAGGGGTTGCTAAAGTGGTGCTACCGCTTCGCAAAGTGGTACTACCAATTGAATGAATAGTGATCTGGCCCACGGCCGGATGTCAAGGGCCTCCGGCTACAGTCGCTGCGCCCCACCCAGGAAAGGCCGATGCCATGACGATCGAGAACGACGCCGGGTCCTCGCTCAGCGAGCTGTTCGCCGACGACCCGCTCTCCGTCGCGCTCGCCGAGCTGATCCAGGGGATCCAGCCGGGGGACCGGCTGCCGAGCGAGCGCGACCTCGCCGTCCGCCTCGACGTGAGCCGGACCGCGCTGCGCGACCGGCTCGGCATGCTCGAGGGGCTGGGGGTGCTGCGCCGTCGTACGGGGGCGGGGACGTTCGTCGAGACCCTGCGCCCCGACGCGCTCGCGTTCGCGCTCAACCTCGCGATCAGCAGCTCGCACCTGCCGCTGGCCTCGCTCGAGTCGGTCCGGATCGCCCTGGAGCGCCAGGCCGCGGCCGAGGCGGCCCGCCGGGCCGACCCGGTGCTCATCGCCTACATGAAGCGCGCGATCGACACCATGGCCGCGACCGAGCTGAGCGCCGACGTCCTGGTCGCCGACCGCGCGTTCCACCAGTCGCTGCTGCGCGCGGCCGGCAACCCGTCGCTGACCTTCTTCGCCGAGGCGCTGTCCAACGTGCTCACCAAGGACCTCGCCGAGCGCAGCGAGCGGCTGAGCCAGGAGCGGCTGAGCACCTCGCGCCAGGCCCTCCTGGTCGACCACCACACGCGGATCTACGACGCCATCGTCGCCGGCGACCCCGACGCGGCGATGCGCGCCGTCGACGAGCACTTCGACGCGATCGGCAACAGCTGAGGCGAGGCCCGGCGGCCCCGGACCGCTTGACATCGCGCGACGCCCGACGGCTACCGTGACGCATGGATCCCGGGACCGACATGCACGCCGCGGCGCTGCGCAGGCTGACGCGTTTCTCGGCCGGCTCGGCCGGGTGGCTGGGGCTGATCGCGATCGGCGGCGCCGGCTACCTGGCGACGCTGGGCACCAGCGACCGCGCGCAGGTGCGCCTCGTCGGGCTCGTCGTCGGTGCGGGCCTGGTGCTCGTCGCGTTGGGCTTCCTGGTCGCGCTCGTGGTGGCGTGGCGGCGGGACCTGCGCGCGGCCCCGCTCGTCGCCGGTGATCGTCCCGAGCTCGCGCAGGGCGGGGCGGCGATGTTCTCCGAGGGCTACGTCCCGTGGTGGGCGGTCCTGGCGGCGCTGGCCGTCGGGGTGTTCGGGATCGTGGTCGTGCCGGCCGCCGCGGACGGCGCGGCGTGGGGCTGGCTGACGCCGGTGCTCCTGGGCCTGGTCGCGATCAGCGTCGGTGTGTTCGTGCACTGGCGCGGCAACGAGTACGTCGGCGTGCACGCCGAGGGCGTCCGGATCGTCCGGCGCGGGCGGCTCGAGGCCGCACCCTGGTCACAGGTCCTGTACTTCGAGAGCGGGCAGGCCGGGATCGAGGGCCGGCCGGACCGGGCCGGTGTGAGCGGCGCGGTGGAGACCCGCATCGAGGAGGCGGCCGTCGCCGCCGGGCTCGCGACGTACGCCGAGCGGCTGCGCGCCGGCGACACGATCGACCTCGGCGCGGTGAGCCTCCAGGCGGACGTCCTGGTGCTGGAGGGAGAGCCCGTGCGGTGGGACCGGATCGACGCGGTCACCTACGAGCACGACGGCGAGAACAACTGGACCCACGTGGTGGTCCGGGTCCGGGGACGCCGGGGCCGGGTCAAGGTCCAGCAGTCGGGGATCGCCAACTTCCCGGTCTTCGCGGAGGCGCTGCGCGCCTCCACCGGGCTGCGGGTCTGACCCGCCGGGAGAATGAGCCGTGCGGACGCCCTCTCGCGAGGACGCCCGCACGGACGAGGAGCCGGTGGGCTCAGGCGTCGCCGCCCTCCTGGAGGACGCCGGCCGCGGCGGTCGGGTCGTCGATGCGGTAGCGCTCGACGGCCTCCTTGACCCGGGCCGGGTCGATCTCGCCGGCGTCGGCGAGCGCGGCGAGCGCCGCGACGACGACGGACGGGGCGTCGACCTGGAAGAAGCGCCGCGCGGCCGGACGGGTGTCGGCGAAGCCGAAGCCGTCGGCGCCGAGCACCCGGTAGTCGGCCGGGACCCACTGCGCGATCTGCAGCGGGACGGCGGTCATGTAGTCCGAGACCGCGACCACGGGGGCCTGGGCGTGGGCACCCTCGCCCAGCGCCGTCGCGACGTACGGCGTGCGGTGGGCCTCGTCGGGGTGCAGGAGGTTCCACTTCTCGGTCGCGATGCCGTCGCGCGCGAGCTCGTTCCACGAGGTGACCGACCAGGTCTCGGCCTGGACGCCCCACTCGTCGGCGAGGATCTGCTGGGCCTCGGCGATCCACGGGAAGCCGACGCCGGAGGCGAGCAGCCGGACCCGCGGGCCTTCGGCGGGCGCCGACTCGGTGACCCGGTAGAGACCCTTGAGCAGGCCCGCGACGTCGAGGCCCTCGGGCTCGGCGGGCTGGGCGACGGGCTCGTTGTAGACGGTGAGGTAGAAGATCACGTCCTCGCCGCGCGGGTGCTCGGGGCCGGCGCCGTACATCCGCTCGAGGCCCGAGCGCATGATGTGGCCGACCTCGTAGCCGAACGCCGGGTCGTAGTGGACGACGGCCGGGTTGGTCGCCGCGATCAGCGGCGAGTGGCCGTCGGCGTGCTGCAGACCCTCACCCGTGAGCGTCGTCCGGCCGGCGGTCGCGCCGACCAGGAAGCCGCGGGAGAGCTGGTCGGCCATCGCCCAGATCGAGTCGCCGGTGCGCTGGAAGCCGAACATCGAGTAGAAGATGTAGAACGGGATCATCGGCTCGCCGTGGGTCGTGTACGACGACCCGGCCGCGATCGCGGAGGCCATCGCGCCGGCCTCGGAGATGCCCTCGTGGAGCATCTGGCCCTGTGCGGACATCTTGTACTGCAGCAGCATGTTGCGGTCGACGGACTCGAACTGCTGGCCGTGCGGGTCGTAGACCTTGGCCGAGGGGAACATCGCGTCCATGCCGAAGGTGCGGTACTCGTCGGGCGCGATCGGGACGATCCGCTTGCCGATGCCGGGGTCCTTCATCCAGTCCTTGAGCAGCCGGACGGCGGCCATGGTCGTGGCGACCTTGTGGTTGCCGGCACCCTTCTTGAGCTCGGCGTAGGTGCTGTCGCCGGGCAGGGTCAGCATCGTCGAGCGGTCGACGCGCCGGGGGAGCGAGCCGCCGAGCTGGCGCCGCCGCTCCATCATGTACTCGATCTCCGGCGAGTCCGCGCCCGGGTGGAAGAACGGCGCCGCGCCCGTGGCGTCGTAGGCCGTCTCGAGGTCGCGGTCGCTGATCGGCAGGTAGAGCCGGTCGCGGAACTTCTTCAGGTCGTCCTGGGTCAGCTTCTTCATCTGGTGGGTGGCGTTCTTGCCCTCGAGGGCGTCGATCGTCCAGCCCTTGACGGTGTGCGCCAGGATCACGGTCGGCTGCCCGACGTGCTTGGTCGCGGCGTCGAACGCGGCGTAGACCTTGCGGTAGTCGTGGCCGCCGCGCGGCAGCTTCTCGATCTGCCGGTCGCTCATGTGCTCGACCATCGCCCGCAGCCGCGGGTCCGGGCCGAAGAAGTGCTCGCGGGTGTAGGCGCCGTCCTCGACCGAGAAGGTCTGGAACGCGCCGTCGGGGGTGGAGTTCATCTGGTTGACGAGCACGCCGTCGACGTCGCGGGCGAGCAGGGCGTCCCACTCACGGCCCCAGACGACCTTGATGACGTTCCAGCCGGCGCCGCGGAAGTTGGCCTCGAGCTCCTGGATGATCTTGCCGTTGCCCGTGACCGGGCCGTCGAGCTGCTGCAGGTTGCAGTTGATCACCCAGGTGAGGTTGTCGAGCTCCTCGCGGGCCGCGATCCGGATCGCGCCGAGCGACTCGGGCTCGGCCATCTCGCCGTCGCCCAGGAACGCCCAGACGTGCTGCGCGGCGGTGTCCTTGATGCCGCGGTTGTGCAGGTAGCGGTTGAACCGCGCCTGGTAGATCGAGTTGATGCCGGTCAGGCCCATCGAGACCGTCGGGAACTCCCAGAAGTCCGGCATCAGCCGCGGGTGCGGGTACGACGACAGGCCGGCGCCCTTGCCGTGCTGGACCTCCTGGCGGAAGCGGAACAGCTGCTCCTCGGAGAGCCGGCCCTCGAGGTAGGCCCGGGCGTAGATGCCGGGGGAGGCGTGGCCCTGGATGAAGATCTGGTCGCCGCCGCCCGGGTGGTCCTTGCCGCGGAAGAAGTGGTTGAAGCCGACCTCGTAGAGGCTCGCGCTCGACTGGTAGGTGGCGATGTGCCCGCCGACCTCGAGGCCCTTGCGATTGGCGCTGGAGACCATCACCGCGGCGTTCCAGCGGATGAACGCCCGGATCCGGCGCTCGACGTCCTCGTCGCCGGGGAACCACGGCTCGCGCTCGGGCGGGATCGTGTTGATGTAGTCCGTGCTGCGCAGCGCCGGGACGCCGACCTGGGCCTCCCGGGCCCGCTCCAGCAGGCGCAGCATCACGTAGCGGGCGCGCTCGCGGCCGCGCTCGTCGATGAGCGCGTTGAACGAGTCGATCCAGTCCTGGGTCTCGTCCGGGTCGATGTCGGGAAGCTGGGTGGGCAGGCCCTCATGGATGACCGAGGGTGCCGAACCTGCGCGGGCGGCCGGGGTGGGGCCACCGGAGTTCGTGTCGGAGGTCACGCTGCCCATCGTTGCACCTCGCTCCAGGGCTGAAAATCTACCCATGAGTACGGTCGCGGAGGGGGCTCGGAGTGCCAGAGGGTTGCGCCTGGGTACCTGACTCCGCTGGACTACTCCCCAACCCGCACGTTCGCGGGACCGTCGTCGTACCCCGAACCACTGGAGGACTCACCGTGACTTCGACCGCCCCTGGCGGCACCACCCCGACCGGACCCGCCGAGCGGATGGGCCTCAAGCCGGGCATGGTGGTCCAGGAACTCGGCTGGGACAACGACACCGACGACGCCTTGCGGGTCGCGCTCGAGGACGCGATCGACGGGGACATGGTCGACGGTGACTACGGCAATGTCGTCGACGCCGTGCTGCTCTGGTGGCGCGAGGACGACGGCGACCTGGTCGACGGACTCGTCGACGCGCTGACCGACCTGGTCGGCGGCGGGGTCATCTGGCTGCTCACGCCCAAGATCGGGCGCCCCGGGGCGGTCGACGCCGCGGACATCGCCGAGGCGGCTCCGGTCGCCGGGCTGGCCCAGACCACCGCGGCCACGGTCAGCAAGGACTGGGCGGCGACCCGGCTGGTCGCCCCGAAGTCGATCGCCTGACCCCCTCTAGACTGAACTCATGAGTAACATCGCCGATCGGGTCACCGGCAAGGTCAAGGACGCCAGGACGAGCCTGAAGATCCTCACCGAGTCGGGGATCGTCCGGCCCTACTCGCCGCAGGTCCTGGCTGGCATGGCCAACGCCCTGCGGCAGTGGAGCACCACGCCCGCGGGCGGCTTCAAGACGATCGCGCTGCGGATGCCCGAGCAGACGGCGATCATCGACGAGCGCGGTGCGCTGACCTTCGGCGAGCTCCAGGCGCGGACCAACGCGCTGGCCCACGGGCTGCGTGCCCGGGGCGTCGCGCCCGGCGACGGGGTCGCGGTGATGTGCCGCAACCACCGCGGGTTCATCGAGGCGTCGATCGCGATCAGCAAGCTGGGCGCCGACGTGCTCTACCTCAACACCGCGTTCGCCGGCCCGCAGCTGGCCGACGTGCTGACCCGGGAGAAGCCGCGCGTGGTCATCCACGACGAGGAGTTCACCGGGCTGCTCGCCGGGGCCGACATCGCCGACCGGGTGCTCGGCTGGACCGACGGCGAGGCGGGGGCCGACAGCCTCGAGGGGATCATCGGCGCCGGGCTCGCGGCCGGGCGCACCGACGACCTCGCGCCGCCGTCCGCCAAGGGCCGCACGATCATCCTGACCTCGGGCACCACCGGTACGCCCAAGGGCGCGCCCCGCCCCCAGGGCGGCCTGCCGGCGGCGATCTCGCTGCTGTCCCGGATGCCGCTGCGCAGCGGCTGGCGCTGCCACGTCGCGGCGCCGCTGTTCCACACCTGGGGCTTCGCGCACTACCAGCTCTCGATGATGCTCGGCACCACGCTCGTGCTGACCCGCAAGTTCGACCCCGAGGACGCGCTGCGCCTGCTGCGCGACGAGAAGTGCGACTCCTTCGCGGTCATCCCGGTGATGCTCCAGCGCATCCTGGCGCTGCCCGCCGAGACCCTCGACCGCTACCCGCTGCCGCAGCTCAAGGCGGTCGCCTCGTCCGGCTCCGCGCTGCCCGGCGACCTGCCGACCCAGTGGATGGACCGCTACGGCGAGAACCTCTACTCGATCTACGGCTCGACCGAGGTCGCCTGGGCCTCGATCGCCTCGCCCGACGACCTGCGCAAGGCGCCCGGCACCGCCGGCCGGCTCCCGCACCAGACCGTCGTCCGGATCCTCGACGGCGAGGGCCGCGAGGTGCCGCGGGGCGAGTCCGGGCGGATCTTCGTCGGCAACAGCCTCCAGATCGAGGGCTACACCGGCGGAGGTGGCAAGGAGATGGTCGACGGCCTGATGTCCTCGGGCGACGTGGGCCGCTTCGACGCCGAGGGCCGCCTCTACGTCGAGGGCCGCGACGACGAGATGATCGTCTCCGGCGGCGAGAACGTCTTCCCCAAGGAGATCGAGGACTGCCTGGCCGGTCACGAGCGGGTCGCCGAGGTCGCCGCGATCGGGGTCGACGACCCCGACTTCGGCAAGCGCCTGCGCGCCTTCGTGGTCCGCGTGCCCGACGCCGACCCGGTCTCCGCCGACGAGCTGAAGGACCTGGTGAAGCAGAACCTGGCCCGCTACAAGGTGCCGCGCGAGATCGTGTTCCTCGACGAGCTGCCCCGCAACGCGACCGGCAAGGTCCTCAAGCGCGAGCTCGCCGCGATCGAGCCTGCCGAGTGAGGCCCGACGCGGCAGGACCGGCCACCAGCGCGCTGGGCATCGAGCTCGGCGGCCCGGCCCCCGACTTCACCCTGCGCGACCAGTTCGGGCAGGACACCACGCTGTCGTCGTACCGGGGGGTCAAGGCGGTCGCCCTGGTCTTCTACCCGTTCGCGTTCAGCGGCGTGTGCACCGGTGAGATGAACGCCTTCCGGACCCGCCTCGACGAGTTCCTCACCTTCGACACCGAGGTGCTCGCGATCTCCTGCGACCCGGTCTACGCGCTGCGGGCGTTCAGCGACGCCGACGGGCTCAACTTCCCGCTGCTCAGCGACTTCTGGCCGCACGGCGAGGTGGCCCGGGCCTACGGGGTCTTCGACGAGCGGGGCGGGTCGGCCGAGCGGTCGTCGTACGTGGTCGACAAGGCGGGGCGGCTCACCTGGGCCGTGCACCACCCCAAGCCCGCCGCACGCAGCGCCGACGAGCTCCTCGAGGCGCTCCGCGCGGCCGCGGGATAGGCCGGTCGGGTAGGTCGTCTAGTTCTTTCGGATCATTTTTGGCCCAAATCCCCGGGAACGGTTGGATGGGCCGGGGGTGGCCGGTAATGTTCCTGTTGTCGAACCGCTGGTGACCCGAGACGCCAGCGGTTCGGCTCATTTTTGACGCTTTCTCCTGAGTGCGCCTCGTTTCGGTGCCCGGAGCAGGCTTCGGTACGCTGTCCCGGCTTCTGGGGCGCATAGCTCAGCGGTAGAGCTCCTCGCTTACAACGAGGCGGTCACAGGTTCGATCCCTGTTGCGCCCACCACCCCTCAGCAGCACCGCCGCGAGGACCCCGGTCCCGAGCGCCGTCAGGGCGCATGCGGCGAGAGCGGCCGAGAGCCCGGCGCGGGTGACCGTGCCGCCCGAGGTCGCGGCGATCGTCCCGCAGGCCGCGATGCCGAGCGCCAGCCCGAGCTGGCGTACGGCGTTCGCGGCGCTGCTCGCGACCCCGGCCTGGTGCGCGGGGGCGGCGGCGATCGCCAGCGCCGGGAGCGCGGGGGAGACCAGGCCGGCGCCGAAGCCGGTCAGGACCAGGAAGGGCGCCAGGGCCGGCCAGGCCGGGCCGAGGGCCAGCGCGGTCCCGGCGAGGGCGCCGAGGCCGACCAGGACGGTGCCGGCGCCGAGCGTCCAGGTGGGGGCGAGGGCGTGCAGGTGCCGGGTGAGCAGGCCTGAGACGGCGATGAACACGAGCAGCTGGGCGACGAGGACCAGCGAGGTGGTCAGCGGGCCCAGGTGCAGGTCGGTCTGGAGCCAGGTGGCCAGGGCGGGCAGCGCGCCGAACGCGGCGAAGTAGTAGCCGAAGGCGGTCAGGAGCACCGCGGCGTACCGGGGCGAGGTGAGCAGGCCGAGCGGGAGCACGGGTTGGGGGCAGCGCCGCGCGGTGTGCACGAAGCCGGCCAGGGCGAGCGCGGCGACGGCGGCGGCCCACCAGGAACCGCCGCCGATCACGGCCGTGGCGGCCGCGGTGATCGCGACGGTGATCAGGGCGATGCCGCGCCGGTCCGCCGGGGGCCGCGCCGTCGCCTGAGGTGTCCGGGGGAGCGAGCGGTGGGCCAGGACGAGGGCGAGCGCGCACAGGGGGAGTCCGGCCCCGAAGAGCCACCGCCAGCCGGCGTACGCCGTGAGGAGGCCGCCGCCCACGGTGCCGACCGCGGAGGCGCCGCCGGCCACGGCGCCCCAGATCCCGAAGGCGCTCGCCCGGCGCCGTGGCTCGGTGTAGGTCTGGGCGATGAGCGGCAGGATCGTCGCGAACAGGGCCGCACCTGCCACGCCCTGCGCGGCGCGGGCCGCGACGAGCCAGCCGGGCGATCCGGCCAGGGCGCAGGCGAGCGTCGCCGCGGTGAACCCGGCCAGGCCGGCCAGGTGCACCCGGCGGCTCCCGGCGGCGTCGCTCAGGGCTCCGGCGCCGAGCAGGAGGCCGGCCAGCGCGACGGTGTAGCCGTCGACCACCCACTGCTGGGCCGCGAAGCCGGCGCCGAGGTCCGCGCCGATGCTGGGCAGCGCCACCGTGACGACGGACGTGTAGAGGAGCAGGAGGAAGGTGCTCAGGCAGCAGGCGACCAGCGGCTGCCAACCGGGGGGACGCGGTGGGGTGGGGGCCATGGCTCGGAGCGTGGTGTAATGCTCTTGTGCTTGTAAAGCCTTACGCACGCCCGCTGCTGGACGTGATGATCGGCCTGCTCAACGAGCCGCCGGCGGACGCCGACGAGGTCGCGGCGCGCTGGGTCGCGGCGGGCATGCCGCTGGAGAGCCGGCCGCGGGAGAGCGACCTCGCCGTGGTCGGCGCGTGCCTGGCGGCGTGGGCCCGGATGGTCGACGCCGTGGACGAGGCGGCGCGGGTCGTCGTCCTCAACGAGCTGCTCGCGCGGTACGCCGGGCCGCCCACGGTGACCGACCACGACGGCAGCGGCTGGCACGTCCACCACCGCCCGGACGACGCCAGTCTGGGCGAGATCCTGGCCGCGTCGAGCGCGGTCGCCGCGGCCGACCACCTCACCGCGCACGGCATGCACCGGCTCGGGCGCTGCGCCCTCGACGAGTGCGGGCGGGCGTTCGCCGACCACAGCCGGCCGGGGCGCCAGCGGTACTGCTCGCACGCCTGCGCCAACCGCGACGCCGTACGGCGGCACCGGCGCGCGCGGTCCTCGTGAGCCTGCGGAGCCTCGGGACACGCGTCTTCTGCCGGGTCCTGTCCCGAGAATGGTGAGCCTCTGCCAAGGTATCCCCATGCTCAGCACCGTCCGGCGTACCGTCGCCACCCTGTCCTTGTCCCTCGCGCTGGTCGGCACGACCGCCGCGCTCGCCGCGCCCGCCCAGGCCGAGCGGTGGACCCACGACGACGCCGTGGGCGATGTCGTCCGGGAGACGATGGGGGAGGTCGGCGAGCTGACGCCCGTGCCCGATCGCACCGACATCGACGTCACGCGCGTGGTCGCGAACCACCGGGGCCGTCACCTCACCATCAAGGTCCGCACCCGGACCGCGATGAAGGGCGCGCTCATGGTGAACTCGCTGATCCGCACGCCGAACAAGCGGTTCCTGCTCATGTCGATGCGGATGCCGATGCTCGGCAACAGCGTCGAGCTCCTCGACCTCAGCTCGAAGCGCAAGGACCCCACGGTCCGCTGCCCCGGGCTGAAGCGCTCCTTCGACAAGGGCCGCACGGTGATGACCACGAAGATCCCGCGCTCCTGCCTGGGCAACCCGCGCTGGGTCCGGTTCAGCCTCGACGTGACGACGATGGACATCTTCAGCGACGACGACTACAGCTACAGCGACGACGCCCTGCGCGGGGGCATGGGCGCCGGCTTCGGCCCGGGCAAGATGTCGCCGAAGATCAAGCACGGCTGAGCGCACCGGCACGACGCCGACCATGAGAGCCCTCTCATGGTCGGCTCATGGTGACCTCACGGCCGCTCGGAAGGGTGAGGGACGTCGACGCAGGGTCGACGTCCCCCCGGACCGAGGAGCACCCATGAAGAAGAAGCCCATCGCCGCCGTCGCGACCGGACTGGTCGGCCTGATGGCCTCCGGCCTGACCGTGAGCCTGCTCGCCTGGCCCGCCGACGCGGGCAGCGGCTCGGACGGCGACCTCGCCGTCAAGCGCGAGGAGGACACCCCGGACGTCGTGCTCGTCGTCGAGGACGATGACGACGACCCGGCCGACGCCCTCCGCGCCCGTCAGGTGGCCGACACCCACACCGGCACGAAGGCCCAGACCCGGACCAACACCCGGGTCACCCGGACCGGCAACAGCCGCGACAACACCCGGACCGGTGCGCGCAGCGGTCGCGACGACAGCCGCTCGGGCCGTGCCGTCCGCGACTGGACCCAGGACGGCCCCGGCCCCAAGGTCCGCGACTGGTCGCGCAACCACACCAACGACCGCAGCCGGCACAACACCCGCGGGTGAGCACCGTGGAGCTGTCCTCCTGGCACTTCGCCGAGGGTGACGCGATCACCCCCGAGCTGACCGCGCAGCGGCTGCTCGGGGGTGGCTCCGCCTACGAGGCGTACCTCGCGTTCGACGAGATCACCTACGGTCCCGTCGTGGTCAAGGTCGTCCGGCCCGCCGAGGCCGACGACGAGCGCACGGTCCGCGCCCTCGTGCGCGAGGCGACCGCGCTCGACGTCGCGCACCACCCGGTGGTCGTCCGCGGCCTGCGCCACGACGCCGAGGGGCCGCGTCCGCACCTGGTCCTCGAGCACGTCGAGGGGCCCAGCCTGTCCCGGTTGATCCGGCGGCACCGGCGGCTCTCGCCGCAGCAGTACCTCCCGCTGGCGATCGACCTCGCCTCGGCGCTGCACTTCTTCCGGCACGCGGACGTGTGCCACCTCGACATCAAGCCGAGCAACGTGATCATGGGCGACCCGGCCCGGATGATCGACCTGTCCGTGGCGCGCCCGGACGCCGAGGCGGCGGCGCTGACCACGCCGATCGGGACCGACGCCTACCTCGCGCCCGAGCAGGCCGCGCCCGGGACGGCGTACGGCGTGCCGGGCTACGCCAGCGACGTCTGGGGACTGGGCACCACGCTGTTCCACGCGGTGGCCGGCGTCCGCGCCTTCCGCGAGGGCGACCCGGACGCCGCGGAGCCCGCGGCCCGCTTCCCGCAGCTGCTCGACGCGCCGGCCGAGCTGCCCGATGACGTACCGGCGGCGGTGGCGAAGGTCGTCCACGCGATGCTGGAGCCCGACCCGGCCGACCGGCCCGCGCCGCGCGAGGTCGCCGAGGCGCTCGAGCCCGAGCTGGCCGCGCTGCCGGCGCCGCGGCTGAGCTGGAAGAGCTAGCGGCTAGCGGTCGAGCCGGTAGCCCATGCCGCGCACGGTCGTGATCGTGTCGGCGCCGAGCTTGCGGCGCAGGTAGCCGACGTACACGTCGACCACGTTGGAGCCCGGGTCGAAGTCCAACCCCCAGACGTGGTCGAGGAGCTGCTCGCGGGACAGCACCTGGCCGGCATGGCGCAGGAAGATCTCGGCGAGCGCGAACTCCCGCGCGGACAGCTCGACCTCGCGCCCGGCCACCGTGGCCCGGCGGGTGCGCAGGTCGAGGTGGACGCGGCCGGCGCTGAGGTGGTCGAGGACGTCGCCCGCGCCGTCGGCCGGGGCCAGGCGGCGCAGCCGCAGCTTGACCCGGGCGTTGAGCTCGGCGAACCGGAACGGCTTGGGCATGTAGTCGTCCGCACCGCCCTCGAGCGCGGTGACCGTGTCGGTGACCGAGTCCCGGGCGGTGAGCACGATGACCGGCATCCGCGAGCCCTGGGCGCGCAGCTGGTCGAGGACTGCGAAGCCGTCGAGGCGGGGCAGGCCGATGTCGAGCACCAGCAGGTCGAAGTCGCCGGAGAGCGCGTGGTCGAGCCCGGTCAGGCCGTCGCCGGCGACGGTCGTCTGGTGGCCCTCGGCGCGCAGGCCCTTGGCGACGAACGAGGCGATCCGCTCCTCGTCCTCGACGATCAGGATGCGGGCCACGGGAGCTCCTCGGTGTCGGTCGGGTCGGGGCGGACGGCCGGAACCTCGACCACGAAGCGGGCGCCGGCGCCCGGCGCCGGGTCGGCGTACGCCCGGCCGCCGTGGGCCTCGGCGATCGCGGCGACGATGGACAGCCCGAGGCCGAACCCCTCGTCCCCCTCCGGTACGGCGGCCCGCCCGAACCGCTGGAAGATCCGCTCCCGGTCCGCGGGGGCCACCCCGGGCCCGGCGTCGTGCACCCAGCAGTGCAGCGGGGTCCCGGTGCCGCCGCTGCTGAGGCCGGCGCCGATCTCGATCCGGGTGCCGGGGCCGGTGTGCTTGACCGCGTTGTCGGCCAGGGCGAGCAGCGCCTGGGTGATCCGCTGGGCGTCGAGGACCAGGTCCGCCGGGAGGTCGTCGCCGAGGGCGAGCACCCAGTCGCGCTCGCCGAGGGCGCGGGCCTTGGTGACCACGGCGGCGAGCAGGTCGGCGATGTCGGTGGTCGCGGGGGAGAGGAAGTCGGGCCGGTCGCTCTTGGCGAGCAGGATCAGATCGCCCACCAGGCGCGCCATCCGGTCCACCTCGTCGAGCAGCAGCGCGCGGGTCTCGGCGACCTCGACCGGGTCGTGCGGGTCGAGCAGCTCGAGGTGCCCGCGCAGGATCGTCAGTGGCGTGCGCAGCTCGTGCCCGGCGTCGTCGAGGAACTGCCGCTGCCCCGCGAACGCGTGCTCGAGCCGGTCGAGCATGCCGTTGACGGTCCGGGTGAGCGCGGTGATGTCGTCATTGCCGCGCTCGGGCAGCCGCCGGGACAGGTCGGTGGCGCTGGTGCTCTCGGTGGCTGTGCGCAGGCTGCGCAGCGGGCGCAGCAGCCGGCCCGACTGCCACGCCGCGGTCGCGGTGACGAGGACGGCGGCGATGACCGCGACCAGGGCGTACGTCCGCATCGTGCGCAGCAGCTCGCCGCGCTCCTCGTCGAGGAAGGTCACGACGAGCAGCGCCCCGCGCTGGTCGCCCTGGGTGACCGGCTGGCTGGTGATCCGGACCTCGCCGCGGTCGGTGTCGAGGTACGCCGTACCGCCGTCGGTGACCAGGGGAGCGGCCGCGGCGAGGAACCGCTGGTCACGGACCAGCGGATCGTCGGGGAAGCGCACGATCCGGCCGTCGCCGACCCAGCCGACGAGCAGCTCGTCCTCGTCGGGCACGTTGCGCTCGAGGAAGCCGCTGAGCAGGTCGCGCACGGACGCGAAGTCGCCGGTCTTCTGCAGGGCGACGAACTCGTCGAGCTCCTGCTCGACCTCGCGCTGGGTGGACTCGGTGAGCGAGCGGCTCTCGACGAAGTAGACGATCAGCCCCGCGCCGGCGAGCGCGACCGTGACGAGGAGGGCGACCGCGGCGGTGATCCGGGTCCGGACGGAGACCCCGCGGCGGGGCTCAGTCGTCATCGCGCTCGTCGCGGTCGTCCCGGTCGTCCCGGCCGCCTCGCCGGTCGTCGTCCCGGCGGTCGTCGTCGCCGTGGTCGTCATCGTCATCGTCGTCGAGGTCCGGCTGCGGCCGGATCACCTCGTCGGTGGTCCGGGGCGCAGTCGGGCCGGTCGGCCGCGTCGGCGTGCCGGGCGTGGTCGGGGTGGTCGGGGCCGGTGCCGTCGGCAGGTCGACCGGCGGCCGGGCCGGCGGCTCGTCGTCCGCGCCCGCGGCGACCACCGCGCCCGCCGCGAACGCGACGAGCACGAGCAGCAGCGCGAGCGGCAGCAGCACCTTCCCGACCCGTCCCATGACGTCGATCATCCTGCCCCACCGTGGGCCGCCGGTGAGAGCCGGATGAGAGGACTCTCATCTGCCTGAATGCATCCTTTGGGAGGGAGCGGACGCCTGGCCCGCGGGCCTAGGGTGGTCCGTGTCACACCCGCGTCGTACCCGTGTCACACCCTGGGAGGCCCCCGCGTGTTCGTCCCCTTCAGCGTCAACGACTTCCTCGACCGCGCCGTCCAGGTGTACGGCGAGCGGGTGGGCGTCGTCGACGAGCCGACCCAGCCCGCGCCGAGCCAGGGCGAGCTGACCTACGCCGAGATCGGTGCGCTCGCGCGCCGCCAGGCCGCCCGGCTCGACGAGCTCGGGATCGGGGTGGGCGACCGGGTCGCGGTCGTCAGCCACAACAGCAGCCGGCTGCTCACGTCGTTCTTCGGCGTCAGCGGGTGGGGCCGGGTGCTGGTGCCGGTCAACTTCCGGCTCAGCCCCGACGAGGTGCAGTACATCGTCGAGCACTCCGGTGCCCGCGTCCTCTACGTCGACCCCGAGCTCGAGGAGTCGCTCGCCGGGGTCACCTGCGAGCAGAAGTACGTCCTCGGTGACGACGACGCGCTCTACGCCGCCCCGGGCACCGAGCCGCGTCCGTGGGCCTACGACGAGGGCGCGACGGCGACGATCAACTACACCTCCGGCACGACCGCGCGGCCCAAGGGCGTCCAGATCACCCACCGCAACATCTGGGTCAACGCGCTGACCTTCGGCCTGCACGCGGGGATCAGCGACCGCGACGTCTACCTCCACACGCTCCCGCAGTTCCACGCCAACGGGTGGGGGATGCCCTTCGCCATGACCGGCGTCGGCGCCCGGCACGTCATCCTGCGCAAGGTCGACGGCGCCGAGATCCTGCGCCGGGTCCGCGACCACGGCGTGACCGTGATGTGCGCGGCGCCGGCGGTCGCGGCCGCCGTCCTGGAGGCCGCGCAGACCTGGGAGGGCGAGATCCCCGGGCGCGACAAGGTGCGGATCATCATGGCCGGCGCCCCGCCGCCGACCAAGACCGTCATCCGGGTCCAGGAGGAGCTGGGCTGGGAGTTCATCCAGATCTACGGCCTCACCGAGACCTCCCCGCTCCTCACCATCAACCGCACCCGGGCCGAGTGGGACGACCTGTCCGCCGAGGAGCGCGCCACCCGGCTGACCCGGGCGGGCGCGCCGGCGCTCGGCGTACGGCTGGCGATCGACGAGTCCGAGGAGGGCGCCGGCGAGGTGCTGGCCCGCTCCAACGTGATCCTCGAGGGCTACTGGGAGCAGCCCGAGGAGTCGGCCGCCGCGCTCAAGGACGGCTGGTTCCACACCGGCGACGGCGGCTTCGTCGGCGACGACGGCTACCTCATCATCGCCGACCGCAAGAAGGACGTCATCATCACCGGCGGCGAGAACGTCACCTCGATCGAGGTCGAGGACACCCTCTTCTCGCACCCGGCCGTCGCCGAGGTCGCGGTCATCGGCGTCCCCAGCGAGAAGTGGGGCGAGACCATCAAGGCGCTCGTCGTGCTCTCCGCCGACGCCACCGCCGGCCCCGAGATGGAGGCCGAGCTGATCCGCTGGTGCAAGGACCGGCTGGCCGGCTACAAGGCGCCGACATCGGTGGAGTTCCGCGACGAGCTGGCCCGCACGGCGACCGGCAAGCTCCAGAAGTTCAAGCTCCGCGCGCCCTACTGGGAGGGGCTCACCCGCCAGGTGAACTGATCGGCCGGGACGAGCGTGGCGGCCCATCCCGCGCCCTGCCACGCCGTCACGGTCGTCTCGGCCCAGTCCCCGCCCACCGCGGGGACGACGACGTCGACCTCGGTCGTGACCCGGTCGGGCCGGGCCGCCGGTACGCCGAGCGGCTGCCCGCTGATCGGGTCCACCAGGTCGGCCGCGCCGTCGACGCAGGTGACGCGGCGCAGGCCGATGCCGAGGCGCCGCTGGTGCTGGGCCAGGCTCAGCGCGGCGATCCCGGCGGCGCCGTACCCGACGACGGAGAGCTGGTCCGGAGGGTGCACCGCCGACCCGCGGGCGTAGCGCACCGAGCGCAGCAGGTCGCGCCCGTCCTCCCAGGTCGGTACGACGACCCGGACCCCGCCGCGCGTCGCGATCCGGCTCGCCAGCGCGCCGACGGCCTCGGCGTCGGTGCGGACCGCGGGGTGCCACAGCAGGAGGGTGTCCAGGTTGGGGTGGCCGTGCACGGCCACATTGAGACCAGGCGCCTGCGGGGAAGTCACGGGACCACCGTAGGCTGAGCCCCCACAGGTCCGTGGCCCAGGAACCCGGTGTGAGACCGGGGCGGTTCCGCCACTGTGATCCCGACGGCCCCCGCGAGGGCGCCGCCGGGCAGCCAGACACTGGCCACGGACACACCTACCGATGAGGGGCGAGAACCCCGAGGAGGCTTTGAGCGTCATGGCGCGCATCGCACTGCTGTCCACGTCCGACACCGACCTGCTCTCCGCACGGGCCAGCGGCACCGACTACCGGTGGGCCAACCCGAGCCGGTCGGGCCTCGACGGGCTCGTCGCGCTGGCCGAGGACAGCGACCTGGTCGTGATCCGGCTCCTCGGCTCCCCCCAGCAGTACGACGGCGAGCTGGCCGCGCTGCAGGCCACCGGACGTCCGCTCGTGGTGCTCGGCGGCGAGCAGACGCCGAGCGCCGAGCTGATGGAGACCTCGACCGTGCCGGTCGGTCTCGCGGCCGAGGCGCACCGGTACCTGGCCGAGGGCGGCCCGCGGAACCTCGCGCAGCTGCACGCCTTCCTGTCCGACACGGTGCTGCTGACCGGTGAGGGCTTCGAGCCGCCGGAGGTGATCCCGGCGTGGGGCCTGGTCGAGCGGCCGGCCGCGCCTGCCGCCGCGGACCTCGCCAAGGTCGGCGTGCTGTTCTACCGCGCGCACCAGGCGAGCGGGAACACCGCCTTCGCCCACGCCCTGTGCGACGCGATCGACGCGACCGGTGAGGCCGTCGGCGTGCCCGTGTTCGCGGGCTCGCTGCGGGCGGCGCCCGACGCGCTGTTCGACGCGCTCGGCGAGCTCGACGCGCTGGTCGTCACGGTCCTCGCGGCCGGCGGCAGCGTCCCGGCCGGTGCGAGCGCCGGTGGCGACGACGAGACCTGGGACGTGGAGCGGGTCGCCGCGCTCGACATCCCCGTGCTGCAGGGCCTGTGCCTGACGAGCAGCCGTGCCGAGTGGGAGGCCTCGGACGACGGTGTCTCGCCGCTCGACTACGCCAACCAGGTCGCGATCCCCGAGTTCGACGGCCGGATCAGCACCGCGCCGTTCTCGTTCAAGGAGCTGGACGACGCCGGGCTGCCGTCCTATGTCGCCGACCCCGAGCGCGCGGCGCGGGTGGCGGGTCTCGCGGTCGGCTACGCCCGGCTGCGCCGGGTCCCCAACGCCGAGAAGCGGATCGCGCTGATGCTCAGCGCCTACCCGACCAAGCACTCCCGGATCGGCAACGCCGTCGGTCTCGACACCCCGGTCTCCGCGGTGCGGATGCTGCGCCGGCTGCGCGACGCCGGGTACGACGTGGGCGACGGCTTCGGCGTCCTCGACCTGGACGACGACACGGTCGCCGGCGACACCCTGATCCACGCCCTCATCGCGGCCGGCGGCCAGGACGAGGAGTGGCTGACCCAGGTCCAGCTCACCGACGCGCACGTGCGGATCAGCAAGGCCGACTACGACGCGTGGACCGCCGACCTCCCGGCCGACCTGCGCGGTGACATGGTCGAGGCGTGGGGCGAGTCGCCCGGCACGCTGTTCGTCAACGACAGCGGCGAGATCGTGCTCGCCACGCTCCAGGCCGGCAATGTCGTGCTCATGATCCAGCCGCCCCGCGGCTTCGGCGAGAACCCGGTCGCGATCTACCACGACCCCGACCTCGCGCCGTCCCACCACTACCTGGCGGCCTACCGCTGGGTCGAGCACGGCTTCGGTGCCCATGCCGTCGTCCACCTCGGCAAGCACGGCTCGATGGAGTGGCTGCCGGGCAAGAACGCCGCACTGTCGGCGTCCTGCGGCACCGACGCGGCGATCGGCAGCATGCCGCTGATCTACCCGTTCCTCGTCAACGACCCCGGCGAGGGCGCGCAGGCCAAGCGCCGCGCCCACGCCACGATCATCGACCACCTCATCCCCCCGATGGCGCGCGCTGAGGCGTACGGCGACATCGCGCGGCTCGAGGGCCTGCTGGAGGAGTACGACAAGATCTCCGCGATGGACCCGGCCAAGCTGGCCGCCATCCGCGGTGAGATCTGGCAGCTCATGCACGCCGCCGAGCTGCACCGCGACCTCGGCCTCGACGAGAAGCCCGAGGACGACGACTTCGACGACTTCCTGCTCCACGTCGACGGCTGGCTGTGCGAGATCAAGGACGTCCAGATCCGCGACGGGCTGCACGTCCTGGGCCAGGCACCCGAGGGGGAGGCCCGGGTCAACCTGGTCCTCGCCATCCTGCGCGCCGCCCAGGTCTGGGGCGGCCAGTCGCACGCCGTCCCGGGGCTGCGGGCCGCGCTCGGCCTCGCTCCCGAGGCGCCCACGACCGAGGTCGACCGGGTCGAGGCCGAGGCCCGCGAGCTGGTCGAGGCGATGGAGAAGTCCGGCTGGGACCCGGCCCGCGTCGACGACCTCCACGCCGACCCGAGCGTGCGCCAGGTGCTGGCGTTCGCCGCCACCCAGGTGGTCCCGCGCCTGGCCCGGACGACCGACGAGCTCGACCACACCCTGCACGCGCTCTCCGGTGGCTACGTGCCCGCCGGCCCGTCCGGCTCGCCGCTGCGCGGCCTGGTCAACGTGCTGCCGACCGGCCGCAACTTCTACACCGTCGACCCGCGCGCGGTGCCCTCGCGCCTCGCCTGGCAGACCGGCCAGGCGATGGCCGAGTCGCTCGTCCAGCGCTACCTGGACGAGGAGGGCTCCTACCCGGAGTCGGTGGGCCTGTCGGTCTGGGGCACGTCGGCGATGCGCACCTCCGGCGACGACATCGCCGAGGTCCTCGCGCTCATGGGCGTGCGTCCCGAGTGGGACGAGGCGTCCAAGCGCGTCCACTCCCTGACGATCATGTCGCTCGAGGAGCTCGGCCGGCCGCGCATCGACGTCACCGTGCGGATCTCCGGCTTCTTCCGCGACGCCTTCCCGCACGTGGTCGCGATGCTCGACGACGCCGTCCGGATGGTCGCCGACCTCGACGAGCCGCTCGACGTCAACTTCGTGCGCGCCCACGCGCAGGCCGACGTCGCCGAGCACGGCGACGCACGCCGGGCCACCACGCGGATCTTCGGCTCCAAGCCGGGCTCCTACGGCGCCGGCATGCTCCAGGCCGTCGAGTCGGGCTCGTGGCGCGACGACGCCGACCTCGCCGAGGTCTACACCGCCTGGGGCGGCTTCGCCTACGGCCGCGACCTCGACGGCGTACCGGCCGCGGACGACATGCGCGCCAACTACAAGCGGATCAAGGTCGCGGCCAAGAACATCGACACCCGCGAGCACGACATCGCCGACAGCGACGACTACTTCCAGTACCACGGCGGCATGGTCGCCACGATCCGTGCGCTGACCGGCGCCGACCCCAAGGCGTACGTCGGCGACTCGACCTCGCCCGACGCCGTCCGCACCCGCACCCTGCAGGAGGAGACCAACCGGGTCTTCCGGGCCCGCGTGGTCAACCCGCGCTGGATCGGCGCGATGCAGCGCCACGGCTACAAGGGCGCCTTCGAGCTGGCCGCGACCGTCGACTACCTCTTCGGCTTCGACGCGACCGCCGGTGTGGTCCACGACTGGATGTACGAGTCGCTGGCCAAGGAGTACGTCCTCGACGAGACCAACCAGGAGTTCCTGCGCAAGTCCAACCCCTGGGCGCTGCGCAGCATCGTCGAGCGGCTGCACGAGGCCAAGGACCGCGGCCTGTGGGCCGAGCCCGACCCCGAGGTGCTCGCGGCGCTCCAGGCGGCCTACCTCGAGGTCGAAGGGGACCTCGAGGACCGATGAGCGCGCGGGTCAGGATCCTCGGCTTCGGGATGGGGCCGCAGCACGTCACGCCGGAGGTCGCCGAGGCGCTGCGCGGCTGCGACTACGCGCTCGCGGTCCAGAAGGGCGACGAGGACGCGCTGCTGGAGGCCCGGCGCGCGGTGTGCGCGGCCCACGGCGTCGAGCTGGTCGTCGTCCGGGACCCGGAGCGCGATCGCTCGCCCGGCCTCGACCGCGCGGGCTACGAGGGCGCCGTCGCCGACTGGTACGCCGCCCGGCTGGCCGCCTACCGTGCGGTGCTGGAGGAGCGCGGCGGCACCTGCGCCTTCCTGGTCTGGGGCGACCCGTCGCTCTACGACGGCACGATCCGCGTGGTCGGCGAGCTCGGCGTCCCCTTCGACGTGCTGCCCGGGGTGAGCGCCCCGCAGGTGCTGGCCGCCCGGCACGCGGTCGTGCTGCACGAGGTCGGCCAGCCGGTCCACGTGACCACCGCTCGCCGGCTGCGCGGCGACGTCGCCGCGGGCCAGCGCAACCTCGTCGTGATGCTCACCGCCGGGATCGACCTCGACGGCTTCGCCGACTGGGACATCTGGTGGGGCGCCAACCTCGGCGGTGCGGGGGAGCGGCTCGTGGCCGGCCGGGTCGGTGACGTCGTCGCCGACATCGAGGCCGCGCGGGTCGCTGCCAAGGCCGAGGCCGGCTGGGTGATGGACCTGTTCCTGCTCCGCGGTCCGGAGGCCTGAGGTGGCCCTGCCCGAGCGCGACGTCCTGCTCTGCCGCGACTGCTGCTGCGGCACCACCAAGAAGCACCCCGACGCCGACCACGCCGGTCAGCGCGACGAGATCGAGGCGCTCGACGACCCGGCGGGCCGGCGCGGGCCGCGGGTCCGGGTGCGCGTCGTCGACTGCCTCGACGAGTGCGACCGCTCGAACGTCGTGCTGGTGCGCGACTTCACCTGGTTCCCCGGCGGACGGCGGCCCAAGGACTTCTGGCTCGGCGGCGTGCTGTCCGGCGCGGCGACCGAGGCGGTCGTCGACTGGGTGCGCGAGGGTGGTCCGGTGCCCGCCTCGCTGCAGCGCCACCTGTTCCGCGGGAAGCGCGGATGACCCGCGGCGCCGCGCTGCTCGTCGCCGGGATGACCTCGGACGCCGGCAAGAGCGTGGTGACGACGGGGCTGTGCCGGGCGTTCGCGCGGCGCGGGATCCGGGTGGCGCCGTACAAGGCGCAGAACATGTCCAACAACTCGATGGTCGTCACCGGACCCGACGGCGTGCCCGGCGAGATCGGCCGCGCCCAGTGGGTGCAGGCGGTCGCCGCGGGCGTGACGCCCGAGGTCGCGATGAACCCGGTGCTGCTCAAGCCCGGCAGCGACCGGCGCAGCCACGTCGTGCTGATGGGTCAGCCCGCGGGCGAGGTGTCCTCGCGCAACTGGCAGGACGGTCGCGCCCACCTGGCCGAGACCGCGTTCGCCGCGTTCGACGGCCTGCGCTCGCGCTTCGACCTCGTCGTCGCCGAGGGCGCGGGCAGCCCGGCCGAGATCAACCTGCGCTCCAGCGACTACGTCAACATGGGGCTGGCCCAGCACGGTGAGGTGCCGACGATCGTGGTCGGCGACATCGACCGCGGCGGGTGGTTCGCGTCGGCGTACGGGACGCTGATGCTGCTCGACGAGGCCGACCAGGCGCTCGTCAAGGGGTACGTCGTCAACCGCTTCCGCGGTGACGTCGACCTGCTGCGGCCGGGGCTGGCCGATCTGGAGCGCCGCACCGGCCGGCCGACGTACGGCGTGCTGCCGTGGCACCCCGACCTGTGGCTCGACTCCGAGGACGCCCTCGACCTCGCCGGGCGCCGGGCCAAGGTCGGTGCGGGCGTGCGCAAGGTGTCCGTCGTCCGGCTGCCGCGGATCAGCAACTTCACCGACGTCGACGCGCTCGGGCTGGAGCCCGCCCTCGACGTGGAGTTCGTCTCCGACCCGGCCCGGCTGGCCGATGCCGACCTGGTCGTGCTGCCCGGCACCCGGGCGACGCTGGCCGACCTGGCCTGGCTGCGCGAGCGCGGGCTCGACGTCGCCGTGCAGCGGCACGCCGCGGCCGGCCGCCCGGTGCTCGGGATCTGCGGCGGCTGCCAGATGCTGGGCCGCCGGATCGAGGACCCCGACGGCACCGAGGGCACGGCCGGCGCGGCCGTCGACGGCCTCGGCCTGCTCGACCTGACCACCCGGTTCGCGCCGGAGAAACGCCTCGCGCTGCACGAGCCGGCCGGCTACGAGATCCACCACGGCCGGATCACCGGCGCGACGACCGCGGGGTCGGTGACCGGCACGATGGTGCACGGCAGCCTGGAGGACGACGCCACGCGGGGCGCCTACCTGGAGTCCGCGCTCGGCGTGGCCTCGGGAGCGTCGTTCCCGGCCGCCCGGGCCGCCCGGCTCGACCTGCTCGGCGACCTGGTCGAGGAGCACCTCGACCTCGACGCACTGCTGGAGCTGACCCGGTGACCGGGCCGCGGGTGCTGCTGCTCGGCGGTACCGGCGAGGCCCGCGCCCTCGCGGCCCGTCTCGTCGAGGACGGCGTCCCCGTCGTCTCGTCGCTCGCCGGCCGGGTCGCCCGTCCGCGGCTGCCGGTGGGCGAGGTGCGGATCGGCGGCTTCGGCGGCGTGCCGGGGCTGCAGACGGCGCTGGCGCAGTTCGACGTCGTGGTCGACGCGACGCACCCCTTCGCGGCGGGCATCTCGCGCAATGCGGCCGCGGCCTGCGCTGCCGCCGGAGTGCCGCTGCTGCGGCTCGAACGACCCGGCTGGGCCGATCGCGCGACGCCCTCGTGGATCTGGGTACGCAACCACGAGGAGGCCGCGGTCGTGGCCGGCGAGCTCGGCAGCCGGCCGTTCCTGACCGTCGGGCGCCAGGAGCTCGCCCGCTTCGTGCCGGTGCTGCACGACCACGAGGTGCTCGCCCGGGTCGTGGACCCGCCGGACCTCGACGTGCCGCCGGCCTGGGAGCTGCTCACCTCGCGCGGGCCCTACACGCTGGAGGGGGAGCGGGTGCTGCTCGCCGATCGGGACGTGCTCGTCACCAAGGACTCCGGCGGCGCCCTCACCTGGCCCAAGATGGAGGCCGCCGCCGAGCGCGGCATCCCGGTCGTCGTCGTGCGCCGGGCCCCGGCGCCCGACGGCGTCGACACCGTGACCGGTGTCGACGCCGTGGTCGCCTGGCTGGACGGGCTCGCGCCCGGGTCCTAGCCGGTCAGGCGGCTCAGACCGGTCAGGCCGCCGCGCGGACGGCGTCGGCGAGGGTGGTCGCCGGGCGGCCGAGGAGGCCCGCGAGGTCGGCCGGGTCGACGTACAGCTCGCCGCGGCCCAGGCCGAGGTCGGCGTCGGCGAGGACCTCGGCGAACGGCTGCGGGACGCCGCCACCCACGAGGGCCGAGACGAGCTCGGGCGCCGGGACGTCGACGTACGTCACGTCCTGGCCGGTGGCCTCGGCGACCGTGGCGGCCAGCTCGGCGAGCCCGAACGCGGCGCCGCCCAGCTCGTAGACCGCGGCCGGCTGCTCGGCCAGCAGCGCGCTCGCGGCGGCCTCGGCGTAGTCCGCGCGGGTCGCCGCGCTCACCTTGCCGTCGCCGGCGGCGCCGAGGACCGCCCCGTGCTCCAGGTACGTCGCGAGGTGGTCGGTGTAGTTCTCCAGGTACCAGCTGTTGCGCAGGAAGGTGTGCGGGACGCCCGAGGCGACGATCGCCTCCTCGGTGGCCTTGTGCTCGGCGGCGAGGCCGAGGCCGGCCGTGTCCGCGTTGGAGATGCTCGTGTAGGCGAGGAGGCGCACCCCGCCGTCCTTGGCGGCCTCGATGACGTTGCGGTGCTGCGGCAGCCGGCTGCCGACCTCGCTGCCGGAGACGAAGAGGACCCGCTCCGCGCCGGCGAACGCGGCGTCGAGGGAGGCGCGGTCGGCGTAGTCGACGCGCTGGGTGCGCACGCCCAGGGCGGCGAGACCGGCGAGGCGCTCCTCGTCGCGGCCCAGGGCGAGGATCTGGTCGGCGGGGACGCCCTTGGCGAGCAGCGCGGTGACGGCGAGGCGGCCGAGCTGGCCGGTGGCTCCGGTGACGACGAGAGACATGAGGTGGTTCCTTTCGGAGGTCTTCGGTGGGGTTCGTCGGTGTCAACGGGCGCTTGGGGGAGTTACTTCCCATTGGTTAGTACGCACTTTGAGGTAAGGTACTTCCGTGGGAGAGAGTGCTACGGCCGAGCAGCCGATCTTCGAGCAGTTCCCCGGCGGGGTCTTCCCGGCCGCCTGCTCCAGCCGGGTCCTGCTCGACCACGTGATGAGCAAGTGGGGCGTCCTCGTCCTCGTGTCCCTCACCGACGGCACCCAGCGCTGGAGCGACCTGCGCCGCCGGGCCCAGGGGATCAGCGAGAAGATGCTGGCCCAGACGCTGAAGACCCTGGAGGCCGACGGCCTGGTCCACCGCGAGCAGCAGCCGGTGATGCCGCCCCGGGTCGACTACAGCCTGACCCCGCTGGGCGAGGAGCTCGCCGAGGTGCTCGTGCCGCTGCTGCGGTGGGTGGGGCGCAACGCCGACGAGATCATCGGCTGATCATCTGTTCCTGACCACGTCGACCCGCGAGACGCTCAGGTAGGTCACCGTGGCCAGGATCGCGCCGAGGAACAGCACGCTCGTCCCCGCGGTGCCCAGGCCCAGCCCCTGCTCGCGGGCCGGGGTCGCGAGCCAGTCGCCGATGTTGGCCCCCAGCGGCCGGGTCAGGACGTAGGCCAGCCAGAAGGTGAGCACCGGCCCCGCTCCGAAGCGCCACGCGGCGGCGATCGCCGCGATCAGGCCGAGCGGCAGGAGCACCGCCTGGCCGGGACCCCAGCCGGTCAGGTCGAGCGTCCAGTCGCCGACCGCCGTACCGAGGGCGAAGGTGACCAGGACCGCCAGCCAGTAGAAGGTCTCGCGCGCGGTGGTGTCGATGTGATGGATCGAGAGGGTCCGCTCCTTGCGGTACCAGAGCGCGAAGACGCCGGCGAGGAGCACCGCGAACGCCGTGGAGCTGATCCAGAGCGGGACGCCGAGCTGGTCGGTGAGGATGTCGGTGTAGAGCGTCCCGGTGATGCTGACCACCACGACCGCGAGCCAGTAGACCGGTGCCTTGTACGCCGGGAGCCGCATCTGCGCGTAGAGCACGGCGCCCAGGAGGACGGTGAAGAGGAGCGCGGTGTTGACCAGGCCGACGCCGAGCGTCCCGTTGATGTAGTCCGCGAAGCTCTCACCGACGGTGGTGCACAGGATCTTGATGATCCAGAACCAGACGGTGACCTCGGGGACCTTGTTCAGCAGCCGACGCGACATCAGGGGTGTCGCCGCAGAGAGATGAGTTGCCATGCCGCCGAGCATCGGTGGGCGAACCTGACAGCGACCTGACCACCGCGATCACCGAGGTCACCGAGGTCACCGCGATCACCGGGGTGCGGCCGGGAGGGTGAGCACGAACCGGGTGCGCAGCGGACCGTCGGCGACCGCGACGTCGCCACCGAGGCTCCGTGCGATCCGGCGGGCGAGGGACAGGCCGAGACCGGTGCCGCTCGGGCCGCTGTCGCCGCCGCTGCTGCTGCCGGTGCGGCCGGGCTCGAAGATCGTCTCGCGCTCGTCCGGCCGTACGCCCGGGCCGTCGTCGTCGACGCTCACCGCGACCAGGCCGGGGCGCACGACCCGGGCCGAGACCTCGATCCGGCCGGCCGCGTGGCGCCGGGCGTTGTCGAGGACCGGCGCGAGCGCGCGGACCACGAGCGGGGCCGGGACGAGCACCTGGATCGTGGGATCGACGTCGACCACGAGCCCGACATCGCGATCGGTCTCGGCGCCGGTGGCGGCGAGCGCCTCCTCGACGGCCTCGCCGAGGGCGCAGCGCTCCGCCGCGCCGGTGCCGCCTGCGGCGCGGGCCAGGTCCAGCAGGTCCTGGATCGCGGCGCCCATCCGCCGGGCGGCCTGGGCGATCTCCCGGAGGCTCTCCTCCAGGCGGGGCGGGAGGTCGTCCTCCAGCAGCGCGAGGTCGGCATTGGCCTGGACGGCGGTGAGCGGCGTGCGCAGCTCGTGGGCGACCTCGGCAGTGAGTCGTTGCTCGGAGCGGATCGCCGCGGAGACCCGGTCGAGGAGGCGGTCCAGGGTCCGGCCCAGGCCCGCGATCTCGCCGTTGCCCGAGCCGAGGTCGAAGCGCTGGCCGAGGTCGCGCTCGCTCCAGTCGTCGGCGGTGCGGGTCATCTCCGCGACGGGCGCGAGCGCCCGGCGGGTGACCCACCACGTGAGCCCCGACGCCAGCAGCACCATGAGGATGCCCGCACCGATGCAGACGAGCAGCGCCAGGCGTTCGCTTCGCTCGTACGGCGCCAGCCGCTCGGTGAGCACGACGACGCCGGTGACCCGCGTCCCGCCGGGGCCCGCGACGGTGAAGGGCTCGGCGCGCAGCCGGATGTCGTCGGTCCCGGCCGGGGTCAGGTTGCGGGGGCGTCCGGCGGTCGCCAGGTCGGCGTACGTGTCGCGGTCGGCGTCGGGGACGCTGCCGGCGGTGAGCGTCCCGGTGCCGTCGTACACGGCGACGCCGGCGGCGAGCTGGTCGGCCGGCGCGTCCGGACGCCCCTGGTCGTCGACGGTCAGCGCCGAGACGACGGCGGCGCTGCGGTCGGCGAGCACCCGGTCGATCCCGCGGTTGGTGGACTGGGCGAGGACGAGCTGGACGAGGACCGTCAGCGCGATCACGGCGAGCGTGGTGATCGAGGCGGTGAGTGCGACGAGCTGGGTGCGGAAGGAGTCCCCGGCGCCCCGCCACCGGCTCATGCGGGTGCGCTGCCCGGGTGCTGGATGCGGTAGCCCACGCCGCGCACCGTCTCGATCGTCGCCGGCGAGCCGACCTCCGCGAGCTTGGCGCGCACCCGGCGCATCAGCGAGTCGACGGTGTTCTCACTGACCGCGGCGCCGTCGGGCCAGGCGGCGCCGACGACCGCGCGCCGTCGTACGACCTCGCCGGGGCGGGCCGCGATCGCGGCGAGCATCCGGAACTCGGTGGGGGACAGCAGCACCTCGCGCCCGGCCACCCGCAGCGTGTGGGCGGCGGCGTCGAGCTCGATCCCGGTACCGTCCGGGCGCGGCGCGACCTGGCGGTGGTGCCGGCCGCGACGGCCGAGGACGGCGACCCGGGCGAGCAGCTCCTTGACCTCGAACGGCTTGGTCACGTAGTCGTCGCCCCCGGCGCTGAAGCCCGAGAGCCGCTGGTGGACGGCGTCGAGCGCGGTCAGGAACAGCACGGGCGCCTCCTGCCCGGCGGCCTGGAGCGCCTGGCAGACGTCGCGGCCGTCGGCGTCGGGGAGCCCGATGTCCATCACGACGACGTCGAGCCCGGCGGTCGCGCCGAACCGGCTCATCGCCTCGGCACCGTTGTGGGCCAGGACCACCTCGTGCCCGTCGAGCTCGAGCGCGTGGCGCACGACGCGCCGCAGCGCGGGGTCGTCCTCGCAGACGCCGACGGTCAGCCTCACGCGCCCATGATGGACGATCGCGTCAACCAGGCGGTGAGACCCGCCGCGAGACCGATCCGCCGGGCGAGCACCCGGGCCCGCTCCAGGTCGGCCCGGGTCGGGGCCGGACCGTCGCCCATCACGGCCCGGTGCTCGACCCGGCCGGCGTAGTCGTTGGTCCCGCCGAGGTGGATGCCGAGGGCCCCGGCGAACGCCGCCTCGACGGGTCCGGCGTTGGGGCTCGGGTGACCCGAGGCGTCCCGGCGCCAGGTGCGCCAGGCGTTCGCGGGGTCGTCGCCGAGGACGACGGCGAGGGCCGCC
The DNA here is from genome assembly GCF_018831735.1 of Pimelobacter sp. 30-1. Taxonomy (NCBI): domain Bacteria; kingdom Bacillati; phylum Actinomycetota; class Actinomycetes; order Propionibacteriales; family Nocardioidaceae; genus Pimelobacter; species Pimelobacter sp. 30-1. The sequence continues at coordinate 102,204 of NZ_NHTS01000013.1, read as the reverse complement.
GTGAGCCGCGCGCCCGGCAGGTTGAGCAGGTCGTCGAAGCGGGCCGCCGCCCACCCGAAGCGCTCGTAGCGCGGACTGCGGTGGCCCACCATCGCGTCGAGGGTGTTGGCGGCGCGGTGGCCCAGCAGGCCGGGGATCCCGGCGATCGCGCCCCAGACCAGCGGGGCGACGACGGCGTCGGAGGTGTTCTCGGCCAGCGACTCCAGGGTCGCCCGGACGATCTCCGCCTCGTCGAGCTGCGAGGTGTCGCGGCCGACGAGGTGGGTGAGCTGGACCCGGGCCGCGGGCAGGTCGCCGGCGGCCAGCAGCCGGCCGACCTCGGCCGCCTCGCGGTCGAGCGACGTACCGCCGACGACGGCCCAGGTGGCGGCGGCGGTCAGGAGGGCGCGGGGGACGGGGCGTCGTACCTGCTCGGGGGCGAGGGCGAGCGCCACGGTGCCGCCGACGAGAACCCCGACGTGGACGACGCCCGCGACCCGGTCGTCGCGCCAGGTCCGCTGCTCCAGCCCTGCCGCGACCCGGCCGAAGCCGGCGACGGGATGGCCCCGCCGCGGATCGCCGAGGAGGCGGTCCGCGGCGAGGCCGAGGAGCAGTCCGGTCGCGGTACCGCGGCGTCGTCCGCGCCGCCGGCTCACAGGCTGGCGGCGAGGGCGCGGCGCTCGGCGTCCGCGGTGGCGCGGTCGTAGAGCTTGCCGACCAGACCGGTCAGCACGACCCCGATCACGCCCCACAAGGTGGCGAGGGTGAGCAGCGAGGAGCGGCGGAAGTACCAGAGGGTGTCGGCCGGGAAGGTGCCCAGCTCGTCGACCGTCGGCAGCAGCGCCGCGGTCACGCCGACCACCACGAGGTAGCCCGCGCCCGCCACCACGATGGCGGTGAAGGCATCGAGGCGCTGGCTGAGCCGGCGCGCGATGACGACCGCCGCGATCGCGGCGAGGACCGAGACCAGGAGCATCCCGAAGTACTCGGTGGTCCGGCTGTTGATCGTGTCGGGGTCGCCGACGGCCGGCGGCGTCGCCGGGTACTTGAGGAACGGGACCAGCGCGATCGAGACGAACCCGATCAGCGCCACCAGAGCCGTCGACCCCCGCGCGCGGAGGCCGCCGAGACGACCCACGACCGCGGCCGCGGCCAGCGCGGTGAGCCCGCCCAGCGCCGTACCGATGGCGAGGGTGCCGGTCAGCAGCCCCCAGCTCTTCTGGTTCTCCCGGGAGATCTCGACCATCCCAGACTCCTCGTGCTCGGCCTCCTCGGCAGCCGGCGCCGGCGCGGGCTCCGCCGCGGCCTGAGCCTCCTCGAGCGCGATCGCGTCGTCCACGTGCGGCTCACCGAGGGCGAACGCCACCGCGAACGTGAACAGGCCGGCCACCAGACCGGCGATGAGGCCGCGCAGCAGGAACGCCGCCGGCGTCAGGGCAGACTTCTCCCCAGGAACGGTGCTCGTCATGATCCCCGCCGCTCAGTGGCAGGGGTAGCCCAGCAGGTGCCGGGCGTCGTGGACCCACTCGTGCACGGCGTTGCCCGCCGGGATCGAGATGGCACCCTGGTCAGCGCTCACGAAGAAGATCGCCAGCATCGCCAGCAGACCGAAGAAGACGACCCACGTACCCAGCTGGAGCAGCGGCACGGTGGGGAGCTGGATGACCGGCGCGACCGGAGCAGCAGACGACTGCGACATGGATCCTCCTGAGGGATTCTGCGTCCCTGTGACGTAGTGATGAGGTGGCAGGCCTTCGGGTCTGACTCCACCGCTCTCGTCCTCACGTCGGAGGCGGTGTCACAGTAGCGCGACTGTGCCGGAATCTCACCGGCTTCCTCGAGCCTGCAAGTACGGACTCTAGGGCAATTCCGCCCCGCCCGGCAGGGGCGGGTTGGTGGGTGGACGCCCTCAGTAGCCCACCAACGTCGGCGTCGCCTCGATCGCGCGCACCGCCTGCGGCGTACTGGTGAGCGTGACGGTGCCCGGAATCGTCCGCCACGGCCCCGCACCGTCGAGGCGGAAGGCGCCGGTGAAGGTCGTCGCGAGGCTCGGGTGGTAGCGGCCCTTGCGCTCGTAGCGGTGGGTGATCCGGAGCTGGGGGTAGGGGGCGCCGGGGTCGGTCGTGGTCCTTGTCGTCTGGTCGCCGTAGTGCCAGGTGAAGGTGGCGGGGGTGGCGCGGATCGTGACCTGGTGGCCGAGGAGGGTGACCGTGTGGGTGAGGGGGCGGGGGTCGGGTGTGTAGAAGTTGGTGTCGAGGTTGACGAGGGTGAGGCCGTCGGGGGGTTGGATGACGAGGGTGGGGCGGGGGAGGGGGAGCTCGGCGAAGGCGTGGCGGATGTCGGTGAGGGTGAGGGTGGGTTGGTCGGGGGTGGGGGTGGTGCCGGGGCAGAAGGTGATGCTCGACGACTCGCTGGTGCTCTGCGCAATCGTGTCGGCCGCGCCACATACCTGGCTCCCGAGGAGAATCACTGGTCCCCCAGGAGCGGCATGACCAACGTCGCTGGGGCCGTTGTTGCGACCATCTCGCGTTTCCTCGGCGACAGTGACGTAGAAGTTGCCCTGGCCAGCTCCGCCGCTCGTGTCAGGCGTCGGACCGGGGTCGGCTACGGCCGGGGTGCTGCCGAGGATCGTGGAGACCAGCATCAGCAGCGCCGCCAAGGTCTTCATCGCAGCTCCATGACATCCAGGCGCCACCGCTGTTCAGTCCACAGTAGGTATGCCGTGAATCGGTCGGTCCCTTCGCCACGCACGTCTCTCTTGCCTGTGGAGTCGATGATGGTTTGGGCGTTGTACGAGACGTCCTGCTCTATTCGGAGGCCATAGTCGCCGGACTTGAGGTCGAGGTCGACGACCTCGGTGATGCGACTCGTGTTGATGCCACCGAGGATGCGTCCTCCCTGCGAGTACAGGCTCCGGATCTCTTTGACGAAGGCCAGGCATACATCACAGGTTGACGCAGACAGTTGACGCAGCGCCTTCACATCCCCGGTCGCCTGCGCGTAGTTCACCAGCTCCCAGTAGTACTCGACGAACGCCCGAGCACCGGCCTCACTGGCTTCTCGCGCCGCCTCGGGCAGCACTGGCACCGCGGGGCCAGGGGCCGCGGTCGGCGACCCGCTGGCAGTCCCGTCCGCCGAAGCGGACTCCGACCTAGTGGGCCCAGGATCAGGCGGGTCGGCGTTGCAGCCTCCCACCCCCGCCCCCAGTACGACGAGCGCCAACGCCACCACAAAACGCCGGCGCTTCGCACGCACCGCCGCAGACCAACCCGAAATCAGAGCCATCAAAGGTCCTCCCGAGAGACCGTGCCCGGACCAGGCACCCGAGGACGCTAACCGCGCGCCCCCACCGCGCCCCCGCCGCGCGACACACCTGTTCGCAGACCGTCGATAACTCGCCTAGGGTCCGGGCATGGCGATTGCCGAGGACCTCGTCCTGATCGCGGTCGATCCGATCAAGCGCCGCAGCCTGCTCGGGTCGGGGGCGGCGGATGCGGTGGTGGGTGGGGCGGTGCTGGTGGACCTGGTGGTGGCGGAGCGGTGCGAGGTGGAGGGGCCGGCCAAGAAGGCTCGCGTCCACACCACCAGTACGACGCCCGTGGGCTCCCCGGTGCACGACCGGGCGCTGAGCCGGCTCAAGGTCGGGCAGCGGCAGGCGGCGTCGCGGTTGGTTCCGCGCCTGGGCAAGGGCGCCCACGCGGGGGTGCTGGCCGGGCTGGTGGCGAAGGGCGAGATGGTGGCCACGCGGCACAAGCGGCTGGGCTTCCTCACCGTCACCCGGTACGACATCCCCGACCCCGCCCGCCGCGACGCCCTCGTCGCCGAGGTACGACGCGTGCTCGTCGGCGAGACCGAGCCCGACGAGCGCACCGGGCCGCTGGTGGGCCTGGCGTCGGCGGGGGACCTGGTGAAGCACCTGGTGCCGGGCGAGCAGCGCAAGGCGGCGACCCGGCGGGCCAAGACGATCGCCAAGGGGGACTGGGCCGGGACGGCGGCTGCGGCGGCGGTGGCTGCGGCGAGTGCGGCGGCGACGGCGGCCGCCACGGCGGCGATCGTCGCGGCGTCGGCGGCCGGTGACGGGGGTGGCGGGAGCGCCTAGCCCGCGTCTCCCAGCGCGGCGAGCAGGCGGTCCGTCTGCTCCGCCCCCCGCACGGCGATCCGCACCCACGTCCCGTCCAGCCCCGGGAAGGTGTCGGCCCGTCGCAGCGCGATCCCCGAGGACCGGAGCCGCTCGTGGACGCCGGCTCCGACGCGCGCGAGCACGAACGACGCCGACGACGGCAGGTGGTGGATGCCGAGCTCGGACAGGCCGTGCTCGAGGTGCTTGCGCCACTCCTCGATCTCGCAGGCGCGGCGGTGGGCCTCGTCGAGGGCGGCGGGGGTGAGGCAGGCCTCGACGGCGGCTGCGGCGGTCGTGCCGACCGACCAGGGGGTCTGGGCGCGGGCGAGGCCGGCGACGACGGCGGGGTCGCCGACGACATAGCCGGCGCGGATGCCGGGGATGCCCCAGTGCTTGGTCAGGGAGCGGATCACGAGCAGGCCCGGCACGCGTTCGGCGGCCACGGAGGCGGGTTCTCCGGGGACGCAGTCCATGAAGGCCTCGTCGACGACGACGAGGCGGCCCGGGCGAACGAGGGCGAGCAGCGAGGCCGCGGGGTGCAGGACGCCGGTGGGGTTGGTCGGGTTGCCGACGACGACGAGGTCGGCGTCGTCGGGCACGGCGGACTCCGGCAGGACGAACGGCGGGGCCAGCACGACCGGGGTCACCGTGCGGCCGGCCTGCTCCAGCGCGGCGTGGGGCTCGGTGAACTGGGGGTGCACGACGACGGGACGCCGCCACGGGCGCAGCCGGGCGACGAGCGTGAAGGCCTCCGCGGCGCCCGCGGTGACGAGGGCCTCGTCGAGGGGACGGCGGTGGTGGGCGGCGACGGCGGCCCGGGCGCGGTCGGCCGAGGGGTACGTCCCGACCTCGGCCAACGAGGCGAGCAGGGCCGCGTCGAGCCACGGGGGGCGCGGGCCGTCGTACACGTTGACGGCGAAGTCCAGCGTGGCGCCGCGCGCCTCGACGTCGCCGTGGTGCCGCAGGGGGTCAGCCACCGTGCACCGCAGCCGCGAAGCGCTCGGCCAGCTGGGGGTGTCCCGCCCAGTGCGTGTGCAGGTACGACGCGTGGAGGCTCGCCGACGCGAACCCGACCCCCGCGCCCTCGACCGTCCAGGCCGGGGTCGCGCCGACGCCCGGCGTCACCGTCGTGCGGTGGAACTCGTGCCCGGTCACCGTCTCGCCGGCGCGCGTGAGCAGCGTGTCCGCGGCACCCGTCGCGGTGGGGTAGCGCAGCGTCAGGCGCGCGGCCATCGCGGCGTCGGCGTCGAGCACCCCCGTCATCGGTACGCCGTCGAGCGTGCGGCACAGGTAGAGCAGGCCCGCGCACTCGGCGACGGTGGGTAGCCCGTCGAGCACCGCGGCCCGGATCTCCGCCAGGAGCGGGGTGTTCGTCGACAGGTCCGCGGCGTGCACCTCGGGGAAGCCGCCCCCCAGGTAGAGCCCGGACGTCCCGCTCGGCAGCGCGGGATCGAGCGCCGGGTCGAACGGGACGACGTCGCAGCCGAGCCCGGTGAGCAGCTCGGCGGTCTCGGCGTACTGGAAGGTGAAGGCGCGACCGGCCGCCACGGCCACCGTGCGCCGCGGCCCGGACCAGGCGGCGGACGGGGGCGGCGCCCAGGGGGTGGCGTCGAGCGCGGGTGCGGACCGGGCGATCGCGAGGACCGCGTCCAGGTCCACGGTGTCGGCGACGACCGACGCGAGCCGGGCGACGACCTCCGCGGACTCGCCGCGCTCGGCGGCGGTGACCAGGCCCAGGTGCCGCGAGGGCGTGGCGATCGTGGCGTCGCGGGGGATCACGCCGAGGACCGGCAGCGAGATCGAGGAGCGGACCTCGTCCGCGTGCCGCACGGACCCGGCCTGGTTGAGGATCACCCCCGCAACGGAGACGGTCGGGTCCCAGGTCGCCATGCCGTGCACGACCGCGCCGATCGAGCGCGAGGAGCGGGAGATGTCGACGACGAGCACGACGGGCGTGCGGGTCAGGGCCGCGACGTGCGCGGTCGAGGAGAAGCCGTCGCCGCCGATCCGCCCGTCGTACAGGCCCATCACGCCCTCGACCACGGCCACGTCGGCGCCGGCCGCGCCGTGCAGCAGCAGGGGGGAGACCAGGGACTCCCCGACGAGGTGCGGGTCGAGGTTGCGCCCCGGACGGCCGCAGGCGAGCGCGTGGTAGCCCGGGTCGATGTAGTCCGGACCGACCTTGTGCCCGCTCACGGCGTGCCCCGCCGCCGCCAGCGCGGCCATGAGGCCGGTGGCGACGGTCGTCTTGCCCTGGCCCGTGGCCGGGGCGGCGACGACGACGCGGGGCAGCGGAGTCACCACTCGATGCCCTTCTGGCCCTTCTGGCCGGCGTCCATGGGGTGCTTGACCTTGGTCATCTCGGTGACGAGGTCGGCGAGCTCGATGAGCCGGGGGTCGGCCCGGCGGCCGGTGATCACGACGTGCTGGTGACCAGGCCGGTTGGCCAGCGTCTCGACGACGTCGTCGATCGAGACCCACCCCCAGTTGATCGGGTAGGTGAACTCGTCGAGCAGGTACAGGTCGTGGGTCTCCGCGGCCATCCGGCGCTTGATCTCGGCCCAGCCCTCGGCGGCGTCGGCGGCGTGGTCCTCCTCGGACCCGGCCTTGCGCGACCACGACCAGCCCGAGCCCATCTTGTGCCACTCGATGCCGAGCTTCTCGAACGCCGTCTGCTCGCCCAGGCGCCACTTCGCGGACTTCACGAACTGGAACACCCCGATGTTCCAGCCCTGGTTCCACCCGCGCAGGGCCAGGCCGAAGGCGGCCGTGGACTTCCCCTTGCCGTCGCCGGTGTGGACCATCACGAGCGGTCGGTTGCGGCGCTGGCGCGTGGTCAGCCCGTCCTGCGGTACGACGAGCGGCTTGCCCTCAGGCATGGTTCCTCCAGGTGTCGTGGTGGATCGCCTCGGCCAGCGGCCGGCGCGAGCGCCAGCCGAGCCGTTCGAGGTCGGGGACGGTCTCCAGGTGGCTCACGGTGCCCAGGCAGAGCCAGGCGACCGGGCGTACGTCGTCCGGGATCCCCAGCAGGGACTGGAGGAACTCCTCGCGGTAGAACGACACCCAGCCCACACCCAGCCCCTCGGCGGTCGCGGCGAGCCAGAGGTTCTGGATGGCGAGGATGGTGGAGTAGAGCCCCGCGTCGGCGATCGCGTGCCGGCCCAGGACGTGCGTCCCGCCGCGCGCCTGGCTGTGCGTGACGACGACACCCAGCGAGGACTCGCAGATCCCCTCGACCTTGATCTTGTCGAACGTGTCGCGCCGCTCGGGCGGGAGCGAGGCCGCGAAGACGTCGCGCTCGGACGCCACGTGGTCGCGGAACGTACGGCGCAGTGCGGGATCCCGCACCACGACGAAGTCCCACGGCTGGGTCATCCCGACGCTGGGAGCGCGGTGCGCGGCGTCGAGGACGCGCAGCAGCACGTCCTCGGCCACGGGGGACCCGGTGAACTCGGCGCGGACGTCGCGGCGGCGCGCGATGACGTCGTACAGGGCGGCGGTCATGCGGCTCTCCGCGCGGCGTCCACCAAGGCCTCGGCGCTGACCTCGCCGACGGGGACGTGCTCCGCGCCCAGGTGCTCGGCGAGCGTGACGGCCAGCCCCATCCGCATCGGACCGCTCTCGCAGTCGACGACGACGCTGGTCACGCCGGTCTCGGCCAGGATCCCCGCCGCCCTGCGGGATCGCGCGACCGCGTCGGCCCCCGAAGTCGCCCGGCCGTCGGTGACGACGACGAGCAGCGCGCGGCGCTGAGGGTCACGGGTGCGCTCGACGGTGAGCAGGTGCGCGGCCTCGAGAAGTCCCTCGGCAAGGGGGGTTCGTCCCCCTGCGGGCAGCTCCTCCAGCCGCTGCGCGGCCGCGTCGACCGAGTGGGTCGGCGGCAGCGCCACCTCGGCCTCGGCGCCGCGGAAGGTCACCAGACCGACCTTGTCCCGGCGCTGGTAGGCGTCGAGCAGCAGGCTGAGGACGGCGGTCTTGACCTGCTCCATCCGCCGCCGTGCGGCCATCGAGCCCGAGGCGTCCACGCAGAACAGCACCAGGTTGGCCTCGCGCCCCTCCCGGACCGCGACCCGCAGGTCGGCCGGGCGCAGCACGAGCGGTCCGCTGCCGTCGCGCCCGCGCGCCCGCTGGTGGCCTGCCGAGGCACGGATCGTCTCGGTCAGGTGGATCGCGCCGCCCTGGCCAGGCAGCGGCGTGGTCGCGCCGATCCGCCGGCCGTTGGTGGTGCGGGCACGGCTGCGGCGTCCGGCCGTGCCGGTGCCGACGCCGCGGACGGTCAGCAGCCGGGTGCGGTACGTCGCTCCGGTGCCCGCGACGCTGCTGGGGGCCGGAGCCGGGGTGTCGCCGCCGTGGTCGGCGGCGGACGGCGGAGGAGCGGGCGCCTCCGGGGCCTCCGGCGCCTCGGCGGCGGGCCCGTCCACCGGGTCGCCCTCGCCGTCGCCGTCGGGCGCCGGGCCGTCGGGGCCACCGGGACCGTCGGGCTCCGGGTCGGGCTCGGGATCGGGCTCGGGCGGCAGGTCGTCCTCGCCCCCGAGCGCCTGCTCCAGCAGCTCGTCGTCCAGCCCCGGTGCGTCGAACGGCTTGCGCCGGCGCCGGTGCGGCAGCGCGAGCCGGGCCGCGACCCGGATGTCCTCCAGGGTGACCTGGGTACGGCCGGACCAGGCGGCGTGGGCGACGGCGGTCCGGGCGGTGACGATGTCGGCGCGCAGGCCGTCCACGTCGAAGGCCGCGCAGACCTCGGCGATCTTGAGCAGCCCGGCGTCGGTGAGCTGCACGGAGCCGACGAGGGCCTGGGCGTCCGCGATCCGCGAGCGCAGCGCGGCCTCGGCCTCGGCGTAGCGCGCGCAGAAGCCGGCGGGGTCGGCGTCGTAGGCCATCCGGCGGCGGACCACCTCGGCCCGCAGGGCGGGCTCGCGCGGGGCGGCGACCTCGACGGTGAGGCCGAACCGGTCGAGGAGCTGGGGCCGGAGCTCGCCCTCCTCGGGGTTCATGGTGCCGACGAGCACGAAGCGCGCCGCGTGCTCGACGGAGACACCGTCGCGCTCGACGGTCGCGCGGCCCATGGCGGCGGCGTCGAGGAGCAGGTCGACGAGGTGGTCGTGGAGCAGGTTGACCTCGTCTACGTAGAGGAGGCCGCGGTGGGCGCGCGCGAGCAGGCCCGGCTCGTACTCGGCCTTGCCCTCGGACAGTGCGCGCTCGAGGTGCAGCGAGCCGAGCACGCGGTCCTCGGTGGCGCCGACGGGCAGCTCGACCAGGCGCACCGGGCGGGTCTCGGTCGCCGCGTCGGGGCCGAAGGGACCGTCGGGGGAGAGCCCGGAGTCGCGCGGGTCGGACGAGAACCGGTCGCCCGCGACGACCTCGATCGGCGGCAGGACGGCGGCGAGGGCGCGCACGATGGTCGACTTCGCGGTGCCCTTCTCGCCGCGGACGAGGACGCCGCCGACCTCCGGCGCGATCGTCGTGAGGATCAGCGCGAGGGCCATCGGGTCGGGCCCGTCGGGCCCATCGGCTCCGACGACCGCGCTGAAGGGGAACTGCTGGCTCATCGCAGACGCTCCTTTCGGGTGACGCGTTCGGTGGAGTAGAGGTACGACTCGGCGTCCGAGGCGGACGCCAGGGCCGGGCCGACGAGGATCACCGCGGCCTGGCGCAGGCCGGCCTCCTCGACGAGCGCTGCGATCGTGCCGACGGTGCCGCGCAGGACGAGCTCGTCGGGCTGCGAGGCGCGCGCGACCACCGCGACGGGGCAGTCGGCGCCGTAGAACGGGTCGAGCTCGGCCATCAGCGTGCGGGTGCGGGTGATCGCCAGGTGCAGCACGAGCGTCGCCCCCGTCGCGGCGTACGCCGCCAGCGACTCGCGCTCGGGCATGGCCGTCGAGCGGGCCTGGGTGCGGGTGAGCACGACCGACTGTGCGAGCAGGGGGACGGTCAGCTCGCGGCCGACCGTCGCCGCCGCCGCGGCGTACGCCGGGACGCCGGGCGTGACGTCCCACGCGACGCCCGCGGCGTCGAGCCGCCGGGTCTGCTCGTGCAGCGCGGAGTAGAGCGACGGGTCGCCCGACGTCAGCCGTACGACGTCGAGCCCGGCCGCGTGCGCCTCGACCATCGTGGCGGTGATCCGGTCCAGGTCGAGCTCCTGGGTGTCCACGCGCCGCGCGTCGGGGCGGCAGTGCGCGAGCACCTCGGCGTCGAGGTAGGTGCCGGGGTAGAGGACGACGTCGGCGGCGCCCAGCAGCGCCGCGGCCCGCAGCGTGATGAGGTCCGCGGCGCCGGGTCCGGCGCCCACGAAGTGCACGGTCACGGCTGCGGCTCCTTGGTCCAGGTCCACTGGACGACGGCGCGGGCCGGCGTCCAGCCGGTGAACCGTCCGCCCAGGGGGGTGACGTGCTCGACCGCGAGCCGGGTCAGCTCGCCGCCGTGGGTGTGGAAGGCGTCGACGAGGAGGCGCTCGGTCTCCAGCGTCACGCCGTGCGCGACGAGCCGTCCGCCGGGGGCGAGGGCGTCGCGGCACAGGTCGAGCAGGCCGGGGGCCGTGGCGCCGCCGCCGACGAAGACCGCGTCGGGCCGGGGGAGACCGGCCAGTGCGTCGGGGGCGCGACCGGTGACGACCTCCAGGCGCGGGACGCCCAGCGTGGCGGCGTTGCGGCCGACCCGGGCCGCGCGCTCGGGGTCGGCCTCGACCGCGACGGCCGCGGTGAGCGGGTGCGCGCGCAGCCACTCGATGCCGACCGACCCGGCGCCCGCGCCGACGTCCCACAGGAGCGCCCCGGGAACCGGGGCCAGCCGGGACAGCGCGCTCGCGCGCACGTCGCGCTTGGTGAGCTGGCCGTCGTGCTCGAAGGCGTCGTCGGGCAGGCCCGGCGTCCAGGACGCGGGTCCGGCGCCCGCCACCTCCAGCGCCAGGACGTGCAGCCGCGGGACCACCGTGCCGGGACCGGGGTACCGGGTGTGCGTCTCGTCGGCGCTGCCGAGGTCACCGAGGACGTGGATCGCGGTGGCGGCGAAGCCCGTCTCGTCCAGGATCGCGGCGACCGCCGCGGGGGTGCTCTCGTCGGACGACAGCACCAGCAGCCGGCGTCCGGGCGCGAGCTCGCGGCGCAGCGCGTCGGTGTCGCGGCCGACCAGCGTGACGACGGCGGACTCCTCGGCCGACCAGCCCATCCGGGCGCGGGCGAGCGAGACCGACGAGACGGCGGGGACGACGGCGACGGCCTCCGCGCCGAGCATCCGGATCAGTGTGGTCCCGATCCCCGACACGAGCGGGTCGCCCGAGGCGAGGGCGACGACGGTGCGCCCGGCGTGCTCGCGCAGGACGTCCGGCAGGGCGGCCAGCGGCCGGGGCCACGGGCGGCGTACCTGACCGGGGACGGCGGGCACGAGCGCCAGGTGCCGCTCGCCGCCGAGCAGCACCTCGGCACTGCCCACGAGGGCGCGGGCCTCGGGGTTCAGGTGACCGTCGGCGCCGATGCCGACGACGGTGATCGTGGGCGTCAGTCCACCCATCGCGGCGTCCAGACCGTGCCGTTCGGCTCCACGCGCGTGCTGGAGGCGCCGATGATGAGCAGGCACTTCATGTCGATGCTGTCGGTGTCGAGCGCCCCGAGCGTGGTCACGGTCAGCGACTCCTCGGCCCGGCCGACGTCCCGGCCGACGACGACCACGGTGTCGGAGGAGCGGTGCTCCAGCAGGATCTTCTGGGTCTCGACGACCTGCTCGCGCCGCGAGCGCGAGGCCGGGTTGTAGATGCCGAGCACCAGGTCGGCCTCGGCGATCGCGCGCAGCCGGCGCTCGACGACGGGCCACGGCTTGAGCCGGTCGGACAGGCTCACCACCGCGAAGTCCGCGCCGATCGGTGCACCGGCCCGCGCGGCGACGGCCTGGACCGCGCTCACGCCCGGCAGCACCCGCACCGGGACGCCCGCGTGCTCGGGGTGCTCGGGATCGGCGGCGGCCTCGAAGACGGCGGCCGCCATGCCGAAGACGCCCGCGTCGCCGCCGGACACGACCGCGACACGCTCCCCGCGCAGGGCCAGGTCGAGCGCGAACCGGGCCCGGTCCACCTCGACGGTGTTGCCCGAGGCGTGGCGCTGGAGTCCCTCGCGCTGCGGCACCCGGTGGACGTACGGCGCGTAGCCGACCACGTGGTCGACCTCGGCCAGCGCGGCGCTCGCCTCGGGGGTCAGCCACCCGTCCGGGCCGGGGCCGAGCCCGACCACCAGCAGTTCCGCGCTCTGCGGTTTGGTCCCAAACCGCATGTTTTCGGGGTCAGAACCTGCGGTTTGGGACCAAACCGCATGCTCGCGCATCCGCTCAGCGGATGCGGGGCCCGCCGAGTCGCCGGGCACGACGATCAGCGAGAAGTACGGCACCGCGTCGGCGTCGACGTCGGCGACCGGCAGCCAGCGCTCCTCGGGCTGCGAGGCGCGCTCGACGTAGAGCGCGCCCTCCAGGCGGCCGGCCTGGGCGAGGGCCGATCGGACGGCAGGGAAGGTCCGCCCGAGCTTCATGATCACCGCGCCGTCGGTGTCCGCGAGGCGGCGGGCCAGCTCGGCCTCGGGGAGGGTGCCGGGCAGCACGGTGAGGACGTCGTTCTGGCGCACCAGCGGCGCCGGGACGGTCGCGGTCGCGGCGGCGAACGCCGGGACGCCCGGCACCACCTCGACGTCGAAGCGGTCGCGGAAGCGGTCGACCAGGTACATCGACGAGCCGTAGAACAGCGGGTCGCCCTCGGCCAGCAGGACGACGTCGCGGCCCGCGTCGAGGTGCGCGGCCAGCCGGGCCTCGCACTCGTCGTAGAAGTCGGCGAGCGCGCCGACGTACCCGCCGGGGTGGTCGGTCGCGCCGGTGGTGACCGGGTAGCGCAGCTCCTCCTCGACCGCCGTGGCGGGGATGAGCTCGGCCGCGATCCGGCGGGCGTGGGACTCCTTGCGGACGCCCGCGTGGAACGCGATGACGGGCGCGGCGCCGATCAGCCGCTCGGCCTTGCGGGTGATGAGCTCGGGGTCGCCGGGGCCGATCCCGACGACGAGGAAGCGGCCGGGCACGGTGCTCACTCCTCCTCCTGGGCCAGCGCGTTGACCGCCGACGAGGCCATCGCCGAGCCGCCGCGGCGCCCGCGCACGGTGACGAAGGGGATGTCGATGCCGTGCTCGCCGGCGAAGGCCGCGAGCGCGTCCTTGGACTCCGCGGCGCCGATGAAGCCGACCGGGCAGCCGACGATCGCGGCCGGACGCGGTCCGCCGTCGAGGATCATCTCCAGCAGGTGGAAGAGCGCGGTGGGGGCGTTGCCGATCGCGACGACCGCGCCGTCGAGCAGGGGCTCCCACAGCGACACGGCGGCCGCGGTGCGGGTCGTGGACCAGCGCCGGGCCAGCTCGGGCACCCGCTCGTCGGTGAGGAAGCAGTGCACCGGGTTGTCGGCCGGCAGGCGGCCGGCGGTGATGCCCATGGCGACCATCCGCGCGTCGCACAGGATCGGTGCGCCGGCGGACAGGGCGCCGCGCGCCGCGGCGACCAGGCCCGGGTGGATGACGAGGTCGTCGACCAGGTCGGTCTGGCCGCTGCCGTGGATCATCCGCACGGCGACCTTCTCGGCCTCGGCGGGCACCCGGTCGAGCGCGGACTCGCGGCGGATGGTCGCGAAGGAGTCGACGTAGATCGCCGGACCGTCGGCGATGTAGTCGTACCGACGAGGCGGAGCGGTCAGGTCGGTCATGAGTTCTCCTCGGGGATCAGCACGCCGTGCCACGGGGTGACGACGACGGTGCCGGCGGTCCAGCCGGCGATGGTCGAGAGGGTCAGCCCGTCGTCGCCGACGGCGACGTGCTCGCCGCCGGGGACCGGGCCGAAGCGGAGAGGGCCGGTCGCGACGTCGGCGCCCGCCGCCACCCCCGCCGGTACGACGAGCGGCCCGGCCAGCTCGTCGACGTGCCAGGCCGCGTCGGGTCCGGTGCCGCGCGCGGCCAGGAAGCGGTGCGCGAGCGCGGCGAGGGCCGCGGGGGCGTCGGCCAGGGCGACCACGTCGCCGTACGCCTCGCCGATGCGGAGCTGGGCCCGCTCGGCGTCGAGCGCGACCAGGCCGAGGTCCTTGTGCCGGTCGGCGAGGTCGCCGCGGCCGTCGTCCAGGGTGAGCAGGAAGCGTCCGGGCAGGGCGGCCAGCGCGGGGTCGCCGAGCAGGAGCGCGTCGAGCGCGGCGAGCACCGGGCGCAGGTCGGCGCGGCCCCCGGTGAGCCCGGTCTGGGGGGAGACCAGGACGTTGCGGACCCGGTCGTGCGCGCGCGAGGGCAGCAGGCCGGTCGCCTCCAGCGCGGCGAGCGCCGGCTCGGCCAGCGTGCCGTCGGCGCCGAGGGGCATGGCGCGCACCTGCAGGTTGGCCCGGCCGGTGAGCCGGACCCGCCCGTCGCCGTACTGGTCGGCGACGGCGGCGAGCGCGCGCAGCGCGCTGAGCCGGACCTGACCGCCGGGCACCCGGATCCGGACCAGGCCGCCGTCGTCGGCCGGCCACGGGTGCACGATGCCGGGGCACCGGTCCGGACGGCTGCGCGCCATGGGTGGAGTCCTTCGAGGCCGGGGCTCCTCGCGATCGCCCCCATCGACCTCACGGCGGTTGTGCCGCAAGGGCCAGCAGGTCTTCGGACTCGGGATCACCCGGCCCGGAGCGTCTTCCCAGATCCCCGAGGAGATCCAGTGACGTCGTGCTCCGTCCGTCACCCACACCGCTGCGCGTCAGTCCCGGACTCTCACCGGGTTCCCGTCGACTGGCAGCGGTCACTCTAGCAATCCGGTTCTGTCGCCCGTCCTCGGTAGCCTGACCGGCATGCCTTCCCTCGAGGACGTCGTCGCCCTGGTCCACGGCTGGTACCCACCCGCCACGGCCGACAGCTGGGACGCCGTCGGGCTCGTCACCGGCGACCCTGCCCAGCCGGTCAAGAAGATCCTGCTGGCGGTCGACCCGGCGCCCGCCGTCGCCGCCGAGGCCGCGGAGTGGAAGGCCGACCTCGTGATCGTGCACCACCCGCTGTTCCTCAAGGGCGTGCACGGCGTCGCCGCCACCACGCCCAAGGGGCGCACCCTGCACACCCTGGTCAAGGCCGACTGCGCGCTGCTGACCGCCCACACCAACGCCGACCAGGCGCTCGGCGGGGTCTCCGAGGCGCTCGCCGTGGCGCTGGGGCTGACCGACCTGCGCCCGATCCTCCCCGCGCGCGAGCAGCCGCTCGACAAGCTCACCGTCTTCGTCCCCGCCGACGCCGCGGCGCCGGTCCGGGCCGCGATCGCCGAGGCCGGCGCGGGGCGCATCGGCGACTACGACTTCGCCTCCTTCACCAGCGCTCCCGGCGAGGGCCGCTTCCGCCCGCTCGACGGCGCCAACCCGATGATCGGCACCGTCGGCGAGCTCGAGACCGTCGCCGAGGTCCGCATCGAGGTGGTCCTGGCCCGCGACCTGCGCCCGGCCGTGGTCCGCGCGATGCTCGCCGCACACCCCTACGAGGAGCCGGCGTACGACGTCGTCGAGCTCGCCGACCCGGCCCTGGCCGAGACCGGCACCGGTCGCGTCGGCGTGGTGCCGCCGACCACGCTGGGCGAGTTCGCCGAGGTGGTCAAGAAGGCGCTGCCCGAGACCCACGGCGGCGTCCGCGTCGCCGGCGACCCGGACCGCCCGGTCAAGCGGGTCGCGGTGTGCGGGGGCGCGGGCGACTTCCTGCTCGACCGCGTGGCGGGCCTCGGTGTCGACGTCTACGTCACCAGCGACCTGCGCCACCACCCGGCCGCCGAGTTCGTCGAGAAGGGCGGCCCGGCGCTGGTCGACGTGGCCCACTGGGCCGCGGAGTGGACCTGGCTCCCGGTGCTCGCCGAACGCCTCCGCGAGGCCCTCGGTGACGCTGTGGAGACCCGGGTGAGCGCGGCCGTCACGGATCCCTGGACAATGCACCTGTGAACGCCGATCCCGCAGCCCAGCTCCGCCTGCTCGACCTGCAGGCGCTCGACTCCCAGGTCGACCAGCTGCGCCACCAGCGCAGCAACCCCGTGGAGGCCGCGGAGATCAAGGACCTCCTCGGCAAGCGCGCCGACGTCGACGGGCGGCTGCGCGACCAGCGGATCGTCGTCGACGACCTCGCCTCGGCGCAGGCCAAGGCCGACGCGGACGTCGAGCAGGTCAAGGCGCGGCGCACGCGTGACCGCGACCGGATGGACTCCGGCGCCATCACCAACCCCAAGGACCTCGAGCGCATGCAGCACGAGCTCGCGTCCCTGGAGCGGCGGATCTCCACGCTCGAGGACGAGGAGCTCGAGGTCATGGAGCAGCTCGAGGAGGCCCAGTCCGGGCTCGCCGAGCTGACCTCCGCGATCGAGGACCTCGACAGCCGCCTCGGCGTGCTCACCACCTCCCGCGACGAGAAGGGCGCGACGATCGACGCCGAGAGCGCCTCCGTCGCCGCCGGCCGGGCCGCGATCGTGGCCGAGATCCCGGCCGACCTCGTCGCCCTCTACGAGAAGCTCCGCGCCAGCAAGGGCGGCGTCGGCGTCGGCGCGCTCCAGGCCCGCCAGTGCGGCGGCTGCCAGCTCACCCTCGACGCCGGCGAGATCGCCGAGATCCGGGCGACCCCGGCCGACGTCGTGCTGCGCCACGAGGAGTGCCAGCGGATCCTGGTCCGCACCCCCGAGAGCGGCATCTAGTGCCGAGCCCCGCCGCGGTCGTCGTCGAGGCCGACGGCGGGTCGCGCGGCAACCCCGGTCCCGCCGCCTACGGCGCGGTGCTCCGCGACGCCGCCACCGGAGCGGTCATCGCCGAGGACGCCCGCACGCTCGGCGTCGCGACCAACAACGTCGCCGAGTACTCCGGCCTCGTCGCCGGGCTGCACCTCGCCGTGGACCACGCGCCGGGTGCGCGCGTCGAGGTGCGGATGGACTCCAAGCTCGTCGTCGAGCAGATGTCCGGGCGCTGGAAGATCAAGCACGCCGACATGCGCGCGCTCGCGGCCGAGGCGGCGGCGATCGCGCCCGCCGGGACGACGTACACCTGGGTGCCGCGGGCCGACAACGCCCACGCCGACCGGCTCGCCAACGAGGCGCTCGACGGCGTCCGCGAGGGCGTCACCGTGGCCGGCGGCGCCAGCGTCCCCGGCGACGGCATCCCCGACGAGCCCGAGTCCGCCGCCGAGGAGGCGTCCTCCCCGGCGACCGGCCCCGGCCAGCCGACCACCATCGTCCTGGTCCGCCACGGCGTCACCCCGCACACCACCGGCCGCCGCTTCTCCGGCGGCCTCGGCGGCGACAACCCGTCGCTGTCCGACGAGGGCCGCGCCCAGGCCGCCGAGGTCGCGGCCTGGCTCACCGAGCTGCGCGACAGCATCGACGTCGTCGTGGCCTCGCCCGTACGCCGTACCCGCGAGACGGCCGACATCATCGGCGCCGTCCTCGGCCTGCCCGTCGCCGAGGAGCCCGGCTTCGCCGAGATGGAGTTCGGCGAGTGGGACGGCCTCACCTTCACCGAGGTCGCCGAGCGCGACAAGGACCGCCTCGAGGCGTGGTTCGCCGACATGGCCTCCCCGCCGCCGGGCGGCGAGTCGTTCGTCGCCGTCCGCGAGCGCGTCCTGGCCGGGCTCGACCGGGTGCTCACCGAGCACGCCGGGCGCACCGTCGTCCTGGTCAGCCACGTGACGCCCATCAAGACCCTCGTCGCGCACGCCCTCGACGCCCCGCTCGAGACGCTCTTCCGGATGGAGCTCGCCCCGGCCGCCGTGTCGGTGCTGGCGTTCTACCCGGACCCGCGCACGGGCGAGCAGAAGGGCTCGATGCGGTTCTTCAACGCGCTCGCGCCCGGACGCCGGACGCTGCGCGACACCGGCCGCTGGTGAGGCCCGGGCTCAGAGCTCGCTGACGACGACGTCGAGCTGCGTGCCGTTCTTGCCCGGCGCGCCCACCTCGACGACCCACCCCAGCCGCTCCAGCACCTCGGCGAGCGCCGCAGGCGTGCGCGGGTCGGCGCCGTCCTCGAGCAGGGCACGGACGATCCGGCCCTTGGTCGCCTTGTTGAAGTGGCTGACCACCTTGCGGGTGCCCTGGTGCTCGTGCAGCACGCGCACCGTCGCCACCCGCGGGGCGAGCTCGGGGCCGGGCTTCCAGAAGTTGGCGTACATCCCCGAGCGCAGGTCGACCAGCAGCCCGCGGCCGAGGGCCGCGGTCATCACCGGCGGCAGTGCCTCGCGCCAGGTCGCGGCGACCGGGCCGAGGTGGGGGAGCGAGGCGTCCCCCGAGAGCCGGTACGACGGGATCCGGTCGCCGAAGCGCACCATCCCGAACAGGCTGGAGGCCACCGCTACCCGCGTCGCCGTACGGCGCTTGGCCGCGGCCGACAGCGTCGCGACGTCGAGGGCGTCGTACAGGACGCCGGTGTAGATCCGGTCGGCCCGCGCGGTCGGTGCGTCCGGCAGGTCGGCGTTGCGGTCGACGAGGTCGAGCTGGCCCGCGGACAGGCCGAGCACCTCGGCCGCCTTGGTGGCGTCGTCGCGGCACAGCGTCACCAGCGCGTCGAGCACCCGGCGGCGGGCATCGGTCAGCTCGGGGAGGGAGAGACCGGCCAGGTCGAGCGCCGCCCCACGCTTCGGAACGGACTTGCCCTCACTCGGCGGCAGCAGGATCAGCACGGCCGCAAGGATAGGGTCACCAGCATGCCGAGCAACGTCGTGGTCCGGGTCAAGGCAGGCTCGCCGGAGCTCCAGCAGGGGCTCGAGGCGATCGCCAAGGAGCTGGACCTGCCCGGGGAGTTCCCGGCCGAGGTCACCGCCGCGGCCGAGCGGGCCGCCGCGAGCGCCGTCCCGCCCGAGCTCGACCGCACCGACCTGCCGTTCATCACCATCGACCCGGCGGGCTCGATGGACCTCGACCAGGCGCTGCACATCGAGCGCGCCGCGGACGGCGGCGGCTTCCGGGTGCACTACGCGATCGCCGACGTCGCCGCGTTCGTCCACGCGGGCGACCCGGTCGACGTCGAGGCCCACCGCCGCGGCGAGACGCTCTACGGCGCCGGCACCCGCATCCCGCTCCACCCCGCCGAGCTCTCCGAGGGCGCGGCGTCGCTGCTGCCCGACCAGGTCCGCCCGGCGCTGCTGTGGTCGCTCGACCTCGACGCCGCGGGCACGCTGGGCGAGGTCCGCGTCGAGCGGGCCCGGGTGCGCTCGACGGCGCGCTGGTCCTACGTCGACGCGGACCGGGCCCTCGCCGACGGCACCGCGGGCGAGGTGCTCACCCTGCTCCGCGAGGTCGGCGAGCTGCGCCTGAAGCAGGAGACCGAGCGCGGCGGCATCTCGCTGCCGCTGCCCGAGCAGGAGATCGACGAGGCCGACGGAGCCCTGCGGCTGGTGTTCCGCGAGCAGCTCCCGGTCGAGCAGTGGAACGCCCAGATCTCGCTGCTCACCGGGATGGCCGCGGCCGGCCTGATGATCGGCGCCAAGGTCGGCATCCTGCGCACGCTCCCGCCGCCCGACCCGCGCGACGTCGCCCGCCTGCGCCGGGTCGCCAAGGGTCTGCGGATCACCTGGCCCCAGGACCTCGACTACCCGGGCTTCGTGCGCTCGCTCGACCCGGCGGTCTCCCAGCACCAGGCGATGGTCGTGGCGTGCACCCGCCTCCTGCGCGGCAGCGGGTACGCCGTCTTCGACGGCGAGCTCCCCGAGCAGACCCGCCACTCCGCGATCGCCGCCGAGTACGCCCACGTCACCGCGCCCCTGCGCCGCCTCGGCGACCGGTACGCCGGCGAGGTCTGCCTCGCGATCTGCGCCGGCACCGCGGTGCCCGCCTGGGTGCTCGAGGCCCTGCCCGGCCTGCCCAAGACGCTCCAGGACTCCGCCCGCCGGGCGGGCTCCTACGAGCGCGCGGTGCTCGACCTGGTCGAGGCCGCCGTGCTCGCCGACCGGGTCGGCGAGAGCTTCGACGCCGTCGTGACCAGCGTGCGCGAGGACGACCCCGACACCGGCGTCGTGGTGCTCGCCGAGATCGGTGTGGAGGCACCGGTCACCTCGGCCGGCGGATCCCCGCTGCCGCTGGGCGAGGACGTCCGGGTCACGCTCACCACTGCCGACCTCGCGGCCCGCAAGGTCGCGTTCACGCTCCAGTGAAGATCCTCGTCACCGGCGGCGTCCGCTCCGGCAAGTCCCGCCACGCCGAGACCCTCGTCGCCGGGTCCGGCGACGTCACCTACGTCGCGGCCGGACCGGTCTACGACGACGCCGACTGGGCCGCCCGGATCGCCGCGCACCGCGGCCGCCGCCCGGCGTCCTGGACCACGGCCGAGACCCGCGACGTCGCCGGGGTGCTGCGCGCCTCCGGCGCGGCCCCGGTCCTCGTCGACTGCCTCGGCACCTGGCTCACCGGCGTGATCGACGACGCCGGCCTCTGGGACGCGCGCGTCGAGGACGTCGAGGCGCACGTCCTCGGCCTGCTCGACGACCTCGTCGCCGCGCTCGGCGAGCGCGGGCCGGAGACCGGGCACGTCGTGCTCGTCACCAACGAGGTCGGCCTCGGCGTCGTACCGGAGCACCGGTCGGCACGGCTGTTCCGCGACCTGCTCGGCACCGTCAACCAGCGTGTCGCGGAGGTCTGCGGCGAGGTGCACCTGGTCGTCGCGGGCCGGGTCCTGCGGCTCTGACCCTGGACGCTAGGAGCGCACGAACGGCTCGCGTGCCAGGACCCGCCCGGCCGCGTCGGTGACGAGACGGCCGCGCTCGCCGTACGCGTTGCCGACGACGATCTCGACGATCGCTCCGACGTCCGGCTCGTGCCCGAGCGCCAGGTAGACGCTGGTCGGCTTCTCCACCTGCAGCGTCCGGCGCGCCCGCGCCACGTGGGCCACGGCGGCGGCGAGGTCGAAGCGCCGCAGGTCGACCGCCCGGTCGGTGGGGTCGGTGACGGCGTGCGGGTCGAAGATCGTGTTCCAGCGGTCCTGGGCGTTCCAGTTCCACCAGC
The DNA here is from genome assembly GCF_018831735.1 of Pimelobacter sp. 30-1. Lineage (NCBI taxonomy): Bacteria > Bacillati > Actinomycetota > Actinomycetes > Propionibacteriales > Nocardioidaceae > Pimelobacter > Pimelobacter sp. 30-1. The sequence continues at coordinate 81,140 of NZ_NHTS01000013.1, read as the reverse complement.
GCTCGCGGCGCTTGCCCAGCGGGCCGTGGGGCGCGGTGGCGCTCGCCTGGTGCGGCTCGGAGACGGCCAGGACGTAGGCCCGCCAGGTGCCGGTCAGCTCGCGGTACTCGCGGAGCAGCAGCGTGAGCCCGGCGACGGTGTAGAGGTCGGGGGCCGGCTCCGGCGTCGCAGGGGTCGTCGGGGGCGTGGTGGACGGCGGGGTCCGGGTCGGCCGGGGAGCAGGAGCGGGTGCGGGTCCGGGCGCGCTCGTGGGCGGCGGGTCGTCCCGGCGGGCCCACAGCATCCCGCCGGTGGCACCGACGGCGAGCAGCCCCAGCGCGCCCAGCACGAACCGGCGCCGGTTCGGGTCCGGCGGCGGTACGGCGGGCAGGGCCGGCGCGCCGGGGAGTCCCTCGACCAGCGCGGCGAGCTCGACCAGCGTCGGCACCCGTACCGCCATGTCGGTGCGCTCGAGCTGGTCGTCCTCGTCCAGGTCGCCGCGGGTGCGGGCGTCGGCCAGGGTGCGGACGACGAGCAGCCGCTCGTGCGCGGTGGGGGCCCGGTCCTCGAGCTCAGGCACCGGCCAGTCCGACGAGCAGGACGGCGAGGGCGATCTCGATCCCGGCGCCGAAGACGTCCCCCGTGACACCGCCGAAGCGCCGGACGGTGTGGGCGGTGAGCGCGGCGACGACCAGGGCCGCGACCGCGACGGTGACCGGTCCGCGGACCGGGTCGACGAGGACGGCGAGCGCGGCGAGCCCGGCCCAGCCGAGCACCGCGACGACGACCGGGACCCGCCGGGTGAACGTCACGCCCAGCCCGTCGGGACGGGCCGGGGGCACGACCGAGCAGGCGGTGATCCACAGGGCCGCGCGCGAGGCGCACACCGCGGCGCCGGCGACGACCGCGGAGCGGAGCTCGCCGTCGAGGCCGACGAACCACATCAGGCCCGCGGCCTGCGCGCCCAGCACGAGCACGAGCGCGGCGACGCCGGCCGGGCCCGCCGTACCGCTCTTCATGACGGCGAGCGAGCGCTCGCGGTCGTAGGACGAGGTGAGCCCGTCGGCGACGTCGGAGAGCCCGTCGAGGTGCAGGGCCCGGCTGCCGACCGCGAGGACGGCGAGCGCGGCGAACGCGACGCCGAGCGCCGGCAGGTCGAGTCGTCCGCCGGCCCACACCACCGCGCCGACCAGGACGCCGAGCGGCAGCACGGCGAGCGGGGCCAGCAGCAGCGCGCCGGTCGCGACCCCCGGGGTGACCCGCAGCACGACGGGCACGCGCAGCGCGGTCAGCATGCCGATCGAGAGCCGCAGGCTGCGGCCGAGGACGGCGACGTCCACGGCGCCGCTCACTCGGGCGGCATCAGGTCGGCCAGCAGCGCGACGTCGCGCAGCAGGGCGACCGCCGAGCGCAGCACCGGTACGGCGGCGACCGCCCCGGAGCCCTCGCCGAGCCGCAGCCCGAGGTCGAGCACGGGGGACAGGCCCAGCTTGTCGAGCGCCAGCGCCTGTGCGGGCTCGGTCGAGCGGTGCCCGGCGGCGAACCAGGCGGTCGCGCCGGGCGCGATCTGCTCGGCGTAGAGCGCGCAGGCGACCGACATCAGCCCGTCGAGCAGCACCGGGACGCCGCTCTCGGCGGCCTGGACCAGGTAGCCCGTCGTCGCCACGAGGTCGGCGCTGCTGAGCGCGGCCAGCGCGTCCATCGGGTCCGCGACCCGGTCGCCGGCCCGGTCGAGCGCCTGCTGGACCAGCGCCTGCTTGTGGCGCAGCGCGGCGTCGTCGACGCCGGTGCCGCGCCCGGTCACCTCGTCGGCCGGGAGGCCGAGCGCGGCGGCGACCATGGCCGAGGCGGGGGTCGTGTTGCCGATGCCCATGTCGCCGGAGAGCAGCAGCTGGGCGCCCGCGGCGATCTCCTCGCGGGCCACGGTGCGGCCGACCTCGAAGGCGCGGGCGGTCTCGTCGGCGCTGAGCGCGTCCTCGACGTGGATCGCGCCGCTGCTGCGTCGTACCTTGTGGGCCTGGACGTCGGCCGGCACGCCCTCGAGGTCGTCGTCCACCCCGAGGTCGAGGACCCGCACGTGGACGCCGTGGGCGGCCGCCAGCGCCGACACGCCGGCCTTGCCGAGCACGAACGTGCGCACCATCGCCGGGGTGATCGCCGGGGGATAGGCCGACACGCCGTGCTGGGCGACCCCGTGGTCGCCCGCGAAGATCACCAGCCGGACCTCGGTCAGCGGCTCCGGCGGGCACACGCCCTGGGTGGCGCTGACCCACACGCCCAGCTCGCCGAGCCGGCCGAGCGCGCCGGCCGGGGTCGCGAGGCCGGCCAGGCGCTCGGCGGCGCGGGCGCGGACCTCGGGAGCGGGCGGCGGCACGACAGCGGCAGTCATGACCCGCAACTTAGCCTGGATCCGCCTATCCTCCCGACGTGGCCCACTCCGTGCTGGCGGTTCCCGTCCCGGCGCTCGAGCCCTACGTCCGCAGCCGCTGGGAGCACTACGACCCGGCCTGGGTCTCCCGCGACCCCGCCTTCACCCACGCCCACATCACCGTCCTGGCGCCCTTCCTGCCCGAGCCCACCGGCGCCGATCTCGACCGGGTCGCCGAGGTCGTCCAGACCACTGCGGCCTTCGACTTCCGCCTCGCCGAGGTCGCGACCTTCCCCGACGGCCTGGTGCACCTCGTCCCCGAGCCCGCGGGCCCCTTCGCCGAGCTCACCGACCGGCTGTGGCGCGCCTTCCCCCAGTGCCCTCCCTACGCGGGGGAGTACGGCGCCGTGGTGCCGCACCTGACCCTCGACCGGGTCGGTCCCGGGGTGTCCGTGGCGACGGTCGAGAGGGACCTCGCCGGGGTGCTCCCGGTCACGCTGCGCGCCGATCGGGTCGAGCTGCACGGCTACGAGGAGATGAACTGTCGATTTCTCCTCGGCTGGTCATGCAGCGGATGAGCCCGCACGGTGCTAGCGTTGGGGGCGTTGAAAGGGATCGCAAGGTCCCCCCGGGCCTCAACGGGCCCGGAACATCTCGTGGTACTTGGTCTTCGGTTCAGCTGGGCATCAGGGCGGTACAGATGTTTCAGCACTCGGTGTCGGCGCCCGTCGACACCACGAAACACGAACACCAAGGAGAAAATCATGGCTCAGGGCACCGTCAAGTGGTTCAACAGCGAGAAGGGCTTCGGCTTCATCGCCCCGGCCGACGGCACCCCGGACGTCTTCGTCCACTTCTCGGCCATCCAGGGCAACGGCTACAAGTCGCTGGACGAGAACCAGCAGGTCGAGTTCGACGTCACCCAGGGCCCCAAGGGCCTGCAGGCGGAGAACGTTCGCCCGCTCTGATCAGCTCGTCTGATCGAGTCTGACGACTCAACCTGACCGAACCCCCGGCGCCGCTCAGCGGCGCCGGGGGTTCGGCTCTTTTTCGGTGCCTTTCCGCGCTTGTTCCGCCAAACATCGGGTGAAAGGCGGCTTCTCGACCAGAGTCTGAGCGTAACAAGGGGGTTGACGGCGGCGATAGATGGGATGTTTGCTGGGTGACCCCGATCACACCAGCTTCGAAAGCGAGGTCCGCATGGGACCGAACCCGACCCTGCCGCGTCGTGGCCTGCTGCTCGCCGGCGGCGCCGCGGGCGCCCTGCTCGCCGCGCGCGGTGCGGCGCCGTCCGCGGCGGCCGCCCTCGTGCCCGACCAGGCCCTGGCCGGCCCGCTCGTCGTCCCGCCCGTCCCGCGCCGCGCGCTCTGGTTCGACCGGCCGGCCACGGTGTGGAGCTGGCCGGCGGGCGTCTCCTGGGAGGGCGCCGACCGCGACCGCCGTACGGCCGAGCCGGCCGCGCTGCCCCTCGGCAACGGCCGCGTCGGCGCGATGCTCCACGCCGGCGCCACCGTCGACCGGGTCCAGCTCAACGAGCAGAGCCTGTGGGGCGGGCTCAACGACTACGACGGCGACTACGACACCGGGGTGACCGGCTTCGGCTCCTACCGCGACTTCGGCGAGCTCGTCGTCACCCTGGGCGCGCTGCCCGCGGCACCCACGCTGACCTCCGACCTCGGCGGCGGCACGACCTCGGCGAGCGAGACCGCCGCCCGCACGATCGACGGCAGCGTCTCCTCCAAGTGGTGCATCATCGCGCCCGACGAGGGGACCCAGGCCTGGACCGCGACCTGGACGGTCGACCTGCCGACGCCGGTCGCGGTCGCGCAGTACACCTTCACCAGCGCGAACGACGTCCCGGCGCGCGACCCCCAGGACTGGCGCCTGCTCGGCTCGGCCGACGGCCAGGACTGGACCGAGCTCGACGCCCGGCAGCACGCGGCGACGCCCTTCACGGCGCGCGGCCAGGCGCGCTCGTTCACCGCCACGAACACCACCGCCTACCGCTTCTACCGCTTCGAGTTCCGGCCCAAGGTGGGCACCTCGCACTTCCAGGTCGCCGAGATCGCGCTCGACGGGGTCACCTTCGCGGGGCCGGCCGAGCAGGTCCCCGAGGGCTACCGGCGCTTCCTCGACCCGATGACCGGCCTGCACTCGACGTCGTACGAGCGCGACGGGGGCACGCACGTCCGCGAGGCGTTCGCCAGCCGGACCGCCGACCTGCTGGTGCTGCGCTACCGCACCGACGCGCCCGGCGGGATGAGCGGGACGATCGACCTGAGGTCGGCCCAGAACGGGGACAGCCCGCGCCGCCCGGCACCGACCGTCGTCTCCACCGCCGGCGACCGGATCCTCTTCGCCGGCGAGATGGCCAACGAGCTGCGCCACGCGGCCGAGGTCCGGGTCCGGCACGAGGGCGGGACCGTCGCGCCCCAGGGGGCCGCGGTCGCCTTCACCGGCGTCGCCGAGCTCGAGCTGCGGATCGACCTGCGCACCGACTACCGCCTCGACGCCGCGGCGGGCTGGCGCACGGGCCGGGACCCGGCGACGGTGGCGCAGCAGACCCTCGACGCGGTGGAGAACCGGGCGTTCGAGGCGCTCTTCGAGGCCCACGCCAAGGCGCTCGGCGCGATCATGAACCGGGTCTCGGTCGACTGGGGCGCCAGCGCCGACGACATCGTCGCCCTGCCACTCACCGAGCGGCTGCGCCGCTACGCAGACTCCGCGGACGCCGCCGACCCCGAGCTGGAGCAGCTCCACTTCCAGTACGGGCGCTACCTGCTCGCCTCGTCCTCGCGGCCGGACGGCCTGCCGGCCAACCTGCAGGGCCTGTGGTGCAACGAGAACAACCCGCCGTGGGCCTCGGACTACCACACCAACATCAACATCCAGATGAACTACTGGGCGGCCGAGACCACCGACCTCGGGGACAGCCACGAGGCACTCGCGCACTTCATCGAGCAGGTCGCCGTACCGAGCCGGGTCGCCACCCGCAAGGCGTTCGGGGACGACGTCCCCGGCTGGACGGCGCGCACCAGCCAGAGCATCTTCGGCGGCAACGGCTGGGAGTGGAACACGGTGTCGAGCGCCTGGTACGCGCAGCACCTCTACGAGCACTGGCGCTTCACCCAGGACCAGGCCTTCCTGCGCCGCTTCTACCCGCTGGTCAAGGAGATCTGCCAGTTCTGGGAGCACGAGCTCGTCGAGAAGGAGGACGGCCGGCTCTACGCGCCGAACGGCTGGTCGCCGGAGCAGGGACCGCGCGAGGACGGGGTGATGCACGACCAGCAGATCGTCTGGGACCTCTTCACCAACTACCTCGAGATGGCCGACGCGCTCGGCACGGACGCGGGCTACCGGGCGAGCGTCGCGGCGATGCGCGAGAAGCTCGCCGGCAACAAGATCGGCAGCTGGGGCCAGCTCCAGGAGTGGCAGACCGACCGCGACGTCCGCACCGGCTCGGCCGGCGGCATCAACGCCCTGCACCGGCACACCTCGCACCTGTTCGCGGTCTACCCGGGCCGCCAGATCAGCGTCGAGGAGACGCCCGAGCTCGCGGCGGCCGCGCTGGTCTCGCTCAACGCCCGGTGCGGCGTACCCGACGGTGGCGAGATCACGGTCGACTCGGTCAGCGGTGACAGCCGCCGGTCGTGGACCTGGCCGTGGCGCACGGCGCTCTTCGCCCGGCTCCAGGAGCCCGAGAAGGCGTACACGATGGTCCGCGGGCTGTTCCGCCACAACACCCTGACGAACCTGTGGGCGACCCACCCGCCGTTCCAGATGGACGGCAACTTCGGCATGACGGGTGCCCTCGCCGAGCTGCTCCTCCAGAGCCACGACGGCACCATCCGGCTGCTCCCCGCGCTGCCCCAGGCCTGGGCGGCGAAGGGCTCGTTCCACGGCCTGCGGGCCCGGGGCGGCTACCGCGTGGACGTCGCGTGGCAGGACGGCCGGGTCACCGACTACGCGATCGTCGCCGACCGCGCCCCCGACCGCCGCCCCGTCCGCGTCGTCGTCAACGGCGCCGAGGTCGAGGTCGTGCCCCAGCCCGGCACCACCCCGCCGGTCAAGCCCCCCGTCAAGCCGCCGGTCAAGACGCCGAGCACCACCCGCCTGCGCGCGACCCGCAGCGAGGTCCGGCGCGGCCAGACGGTTCGCTTCGTCGTCCGCGTCCCGCGCGGGTCCGGGGGAGTGGTGCGGCTGCGCTCACGCGGTCGCGTGGTCGCCAAGAAGTCCCTCGGCCGCGACGGCCGCGTCGTCTTCACGGTCCGCCTCACCCGGCGCGGCGCCCACCGCTTCACCGCCGAGTGGTCCGGCACCGCGACCACCACCGGCTCGCGCAGCGACGCCGTCACCGTCCGGGTCCGCGCGCCCCGGCGCCGGCGCTGACGCTCGGCCCGCCGAACGGACGAGCCCCCAGCGCCGCACTGCGGCGCCGGGGGCTCGCTGTCGTCCTCAGTGCGCGAGCTTGAGCCCGACCACACAGCCGATCAGCCCGAGGATGAGCGCGATCTTGAGCACGCTCACCGACTCGTCACCGGACGCCATCGCATAGGCGACCGTGAGCGCCGCACCGATCCCGACCCACACGGCGTACGCCGTGCCGACCGGGAGGCTGCGCATCGCGTAGGCCAACCCGCCCATGCTCGCGATGATCGCCACGACGAACACCGCCGACGGCACGAACCGGGTGAACCCCTCCGAACGGCCGAGCGCGGTGGCCCACACCGCCTCCAGGACACCCGACACCACCAGCACGATCCAAGCCATGACCACTCCTTCGTGGCCGTCTTGTCGCGCTCCGGGTACGGCTCCCTCGTCCGGCGGCCGTCACAGGCCGTGGGCCCAGGATAGTGGCCCGCGTAGCCTTCGGCCATGCGGCTCGTGCTCAACATCATCTGGCTCGTCCTGGCCGGCTTCTGGATGTGCCTCGGCTACCTCCTCGCCGCCGCCCTGTGGTGCATCACCATCATCGGCATCCCGTTCGGCGTCGCGTCGTACCGGATCGGGATGTATGCGCTGTGGCCCTTCGGCCGCGAGGTCGTCAAGAAGCCCGGCGCCGGCGTCGGCAGCGGGATCGGCAACGTGCTCTGGTTCGTGTTCTCGGGGATCTGGCTCGCCATCGGGCACGCCATCACCGGCGTCCTGTGCTGCATCACCATCATCGGGATCCCGCTGGGGCTGGCGAGCTTCAAGCTGATCCCGGTGAGCCTGCTGCCGCTGGGGCGGGAGATCGTGGACTCGGACGACCTGCGGCGCGCGGTGGCGGCGTACGGGCGGACGGGCGTCTGACTTTTCGGCAATCGGGGCAATCGCCCCTTGCCCGGCCCTGTCCTGCCCTACCGTTCCGCGCATGACCCCCCGTCGTATCGCCTCTGCCGTCGCCGTCCTGGCCCTCGCCGCCCCGATCGCGACCACCCTCACCACCGCCCCGGCCACGGCCGCCGCCGGCAAGTACTACAGCAGCTGCGCCAAGCTCACCCGCGACTTCCCCCACGGTGTCGCGAAGGGCCGCGCGGCCGCGCTCAAGCAGGTGCGCGAGGGGTACGGGTCGCCGGCGTACTCGAAGAAGGCCCGGGACGTCTACGCCCGGAACAAGTCCCGCCTCGACCGCGACCGCGACGGAACCGCCTGCGAGCGCTGAGGCCCGCGCGCCGTCGTCCCGCCGTACTGCCGCCTAGGCTGAGGCGGTGACCGACGCGCTCGACGACGGACCGTTCTTCCACGGCACGAAGGCCGACCTGCGCACCGGAGACCTGCTCACCGCGGGCTTTCGGTCCAACTACCGGCCCGAGGTCGTGATGAACCACGTCTACTTCACCGCCCTCGTCGACGGCGCCGGCCTCGCCGCCGAGCTCGCCCCCGGCGACCACCCACCCCGGGTGTACGCCGTCGAGCCCACCGGCGCGTTCGAGAACGACCCCAACGTCACCGACAAGAAGTTCCCCGGCAACCCGACCCGGTCCTACCGCAGCCGGGAGCCGCTCCGCGTCGTCGGCGAGGTCACCGACTGGACGCGGCTGACGCCCGAGGCGCTGCAGGGGTGGCGGGACCGGCTGGCCGAGCTGGCCGCGGACGAGCGCGGCGAGATCATCAACTGAGCAACGCCGCTCAGAGCGGGCGGATCTCACCGGAACCCGGCGGCGTGGTCGTGGGGCGCACTAGGGTCCGGTCCCATGCGTCTCCTCCTGACCTCGCTCGCCCTCGTGCCTGTCCTCGGCCTGACCGCGTGCTCCGACGGCGATCAGGAGGCGGCTGAGCCGCAGGCCCCGGCCGCCACCACTCGCGAGCCGTCGGGGCCGAGCGAGAGTGCAGGCCCGGCAACGGATACCTATCGCCCCGCCGAGCTCGAGAGCGTTCTGCTGACGCTCAGGGACATGCCCGAGGCCGGGTTCACGTCGTTCGAGGACGACCCGAAGGATCGCAACTACTACTGCGACTACGCGCCGCCCAGGAAGCCGACCGACATGGTGGGCAGCCAGTTCCAGAAGGTCGAGGGGATCTCGCTGTTCCTGGTGAAGTCCGCGATCGACCGGTACGCGACGCCGGACGATGCGAGGGCCAACTTCGACAAGATGGTCGAGGTGCTCGAGACCTGCACGAAGGACGAGGACGACGCGGGCAACGAGTTCGAGTACAAGATGATGTCGGGGCCGAGCCTCGGTGACGACTCGGCGGCGGTCGAGATCACCGGCACGATCGACGATGTGGACCTGGTGATGCACCAGTTCTACTGGCTGCAGGGCACCGCCATGATCCAGACGACGGCCGCCGTCGGTGGCATGGCGTTCCCGGACGCCGACCAGATCAGCGACCTGGCCGAGACCGTCCTCGAGCGATACGTGGGCTTGGGCGACTAGGACGAGGACCCTCGTTGCCTCGAGCGAGCTGATGTCGATGACGACCAGGCGGATACAGACGGCCATGTCCAGACCGACGGGGTGCCGATCGAACGGCTCAGGCCGGCGAGCGTAGAGGTGGAGCGGGCCGGACGGCTGACGACCTGCTGAGCGCCCGACGAAAGCCGCCCACCTCCGGCGTACGGGGTGGGCGGCTTGGGCCTGTTGCAAGCAGGGTCGGCCCCGGCCGTGTCAGGAGTCCGCCTCTCGGCCCGGTCGGAGCCTTGTCGACGTGGCCAGAGGACCCTGCCGACTCGCTGACCGCAGTACCCATCCGGGGGACGTGCATCCCCTGGTCGGTCGACTCTGGGTCCCTCTTCCGTCGGCGGCGCGAACGGGATCACCGGCCCGTCGACAGGGGAGAACCACCTCCGCTGGGGTCCTCAGACGGCCGCGCACCCGAAGCGCCGAGAGCCGGCCGCCTCCTTGCACCGTAAGACAAAAAGAGACATGCTCACCTTTCCTTTGCAACACGAACAGGAGTAAGGAAGTTGAAATCTCTCAAGGCAGTGATTCTGATTGCTGCGATGTCCATGCTGATGTTGCCGGTCTCCTCCGCCTCGGCCATCACTCAGCCCCACCGCGCGCCGGCGACGGTGTCCAAGGCTGCCGTGGCGTCCCCAGGGTGCAAGGGGAAGGTCATCAGCTTCACCAAGCCTTCGCCGAACTACGTCCAGCTTCGTGCGCAGGTCAGCTGCAACCGTGTCGTCGACCGGATCCGTGTCCAGGCGTTCATCAGCCGCGGCGAGGGTTCCAACTACAGCGGCGTTGTCGAGTGCAAGAACAAGAGTGCGTGCTCCGCCACGGTCACGCACGCCGTGAGCAAGACCAAGACGCACAAGTACTGGGGCGGCGTCGTCCCTGGGGACGTCCCCGTCACGGTCGTGTGGGACAACGGAAAGTCGTGGACGTGCTACGTGGGCATCACGTGCACCTACGGCACGGCCAACTACTGAGCCAGACAACTGGCCCCTAGTGGCGCGGGCACCAGCGACCGCACGAAGCGCGACCCCCATGCCGGAAGCCGCCCGCCTCCCCCATCGTGGGAGGCGGGCGGCTTCCGGCGCGGGAACCAGGAGCCCCGGCTAGGGGCTGGTGGGGTCTAGGCGAGCGACTCGGGCGCGGCGGCTGCGGAGCCTCGTCTCGGAGTCTGCGCAGGTGAGTGGCCACTTTGGGGACGGGCTGGCCTGTAAGCCGGGTTCTGTCGTGGCGACCATCCATCTAGGACTGCCGTTACCGGCAGCCTCCAGCGACCTACCCGCACACTCGGGCGAGCCGCCCTCTCGGCCGAGGCCGTCGTGTGCTGTCTGGTCTTGCTCCGGGTGGGGTTTGCCTAGCTGCGCCGGTCTCCCGGCGCACTGGTGGGCTCTTGCCCCACCGTTTCACCCTTACCTCCGGCAAGCCGGAGGCGGTCTGTTCTCTGTGGCACTGTCCCGCGGGTCACCCCGGGTGGGTGTTACCCACCACCCTGCTCTGTGGAGCCCGGACTTTCCTCGGGACCCGTCGCCTCGCGGCGGGGGTCACGCGGTCGCCCGGCCAGCCCGTCCGCGCTCACTCTAGGGAACAACGGGGTGGGTCCGACAGTTGAGGGGCACATGAACGAGACGCCCGAGATCCGGATCCTTCCGCCGATCGTGTTCCCGGGTACGACGGCACGTCACGAGACGGCGTACCGGACTGCCCACGACTTCCTCTCCCGGAGGGCGCCGCGCGAGGCGCTCCAGGTCTTGGAGCCGGCGTTGGAGCAGGAGCCGGACAACCGGGGGCTGCGGTCGTTGCGGGCGTGGGCCTACCTGATGCGGGCGCAGCTGGTGAAGGCGTCGGACGAGCTGGCGGCGCTGGTGTCGGACGACCCGGCCGACGTGTGGAGCCGGCATGCGCTGGGGCGGGCGCTCGAGCGCCAGGCCAAGTACGACGACGCGCTCCCGCACCTGCGGCTGGCGGCGGCGATGAGCGGCGACCCCGAGCACGAGTACGACGTGCTGCGGGTCGAGCGCCTGGCGGGTCGTCTGGAGTAGGTTCGGGGCATGTCCACGGACGCTGAGTACTGGTTCTGCCTCAAGCACCACACGGTCGAGGGCGTCGAGGGATGCCCCAACAAGGACCGCCTCGGTCCCTACCCGACCGAGGCGGAGGCCGCCCGGGCGCTGGAGAAGGCCGCCGAGCGGACCGAGGCCTGGGACGAGGACCCGGCCTGGAACGACGACGTCGAGGACAAGTAGTCCGTTGGTGCTCTCGCGCCGCCGCCGGATCCGTCCGGTGGCGATCGATCCTGCGACAGGACGGCGCATCTCGCCGTGGCCGTTCGCGGGACTCGTGCTGCTCGTCTCGTCCTTCTTCCTGTACGCCGCCTCGGGCCTGCTCGCGCCCTGGTGGGGCGTCGCGGTGCTGATGCTCACCTGGCTGGTGATGCTCGCCCTCTGCTTCGCCTGGTGGACCTCGCACCCGCGCTGGACGGTGACGCTGGGGCTGTTCTCGTTCGTGTGGTGGTTCGCGGCGATCACCGCCGGCGGGGTGTTCCTCGACTGGACCGCCTGAGGTGGTCACCGCCGGGGCGCCGCGCCGCCGCCTCGCCCCCGAGGTACGACGGGCCCAGCTGCTCGCGGTCGCCGAGCGGGTGTTCGCCGAGCACGGCTACCAGGGCACGGCGGTCGAGGACATCGCGGCCGCGGCCGGGGTGACCCGGACGCTGATCTACAAGTACTTCGCCGACAAGGACGCCATCTACCTGGAGTGCCTGCGGGCCGCGCGCGACGAGCTCGACACCGCGCTCGTGACAGCCGCCGGGGGAGCGGCGACGCCGGAGGACCAGCTGCGGGCGGGGCTGCGGGCCTACTTCCGGTTCGTCCGCGACCGTGGCTCGACCTGGGACGTGCTCTTCGGGGGCGGGGCTGCGGTCGCCGGCGGTGTGGTGGAGGCGGCGGCCGAGCTGCGCTACGCGACCGCCGAGGCGATCGCCGTGCTGGTGCGGGCCGCGGCGCCGCACGTCGACGACGAGTCCGCGTCGGCGTACGCCCACGCGATCTCGGGTGCCGCCGAGCAGCTCGCCAAGTGGTGGCGCCGGCACCCGGAGGTCGCGGTCGACGTCCTCGTCGAGCGGATGATGGACGCGCTCTGGACCGGCCTCCGGGCGATCGCCGACGAGGCCTAGCCGCGCTTGGCCCGGAACGCTCCGGGCCCGTTGCGCAGGCCGAGCCACAGCGCCGCCTCGCCCCAGGTACGACGCGGGTCGGGCTCCTTGCCGGCGCCCATCCGGTGCAGCTGGTCGGTGTGCCAGGACAGGTCGAGCGCGCCGTCGAGCTGCTTGAGGTTGGCGACCTTGCCGAGCACGGGACGCAGCCCGGCCTTGACCTGCGCGCTGGGCAGGGTGGTGCGGCCGTCCTCGAGGATGGCGCGCGGGGCGTCGGGGAGCAGGCAGGTCGGTCGGCCGAGGCCGACGAGGTCGCAGTCGCCCGAGGCGACGGCCGCCTCCATGGCGGTGCTGGAGCGGAAGCCGCCCGTCACCGCGATCGGTACGCCGGCCGCGAGGTCGCGCACCGAGGCGGCGTACTCGAGGAAGTAGGCCTCGCGCGCAGCCGTCGAGGCGCGCATCGTGCCCATCATCGCGGGCGCCTCGTAGGAGCCGCCGCTGATCTCGATGAGGTCGATGCCCTCGGCGACGAGAGCGGCGACGACCTCGCGCGACTCGTCCTCGGTGAACCCGCCGCGCTGGAAGTCGGCGGAGTTGAGCTTGATGCCGACCGCGAAGCCGGGGGAGGTGGCGGCGCGGATCGCGCGCAGCACCTCGATCACGAACCGGCGGCGGCGCTCGGCGTCCCCGCCCCAGTCGTCGTCGCGCTGGTTGGTGAGCGGGGAGAGGAACTGGGTGACGAGGTAGCCGTGCGCGCCGTGGATCTGGACGCCCGCGAAGCCGGCGCTCTCGGCGACCGAGGAGGCGGTCGCGTAGCGCTCGACGATCTCGCGGATCTCGGCGTCCTCGAGCGGGCGGGGCTTGACCGCGCCGGGCACGCGCGCGGTGACGGCGCTCGGTGCGACGGGCCGGGTCCGGCCGACGAGGGCGTTGGCCTGGCGGCCGGGGTGGTTGACCTGCATCCACAGCGGCGTGCCGCCGTCCTGGAAGTCGCGCGCCCACGCGCGCAGGCCGTCGAGGTGGCGCTCGTCCTCGATGACGACATTGCCCGGCTCGCCGCGGTGGCGGCGGTCGACCATGACGTTGCCGGTCACGACCAGGCCGTAGCCGCCGCGCGCCCAGCGTGCGTAGAGGCGCTGGAGCCGCTCGGACGGACCGCAGTCGCGCTCGCCGAGGGACTCGCTCAGGGCCGACTTCATGAACCGGTTGGCCAGCTGCTGGCCGCTGGGGAGGGTGAGCGGGGAGGAGAGGTGGGTGGTCATGCGTCGACCTTCTTCTTCGTGGGCGCGGCGAGGGAGACGGTGAGCCGACGCGAGACGGCTGCGAACGGTCGCTGGTAGGCCGCGCCGAGCACCCGGACGACGAGGTCGACCCCGACGGCGTCCGCGCCGATGAGGACCTTGGGTCGGCGCCGCCGGACCCCGCGCAGGATGGTCCGCGCGGCGGTCTCGGGCGAGGTTCGGGTGAGCTTGTCGTTGAAGGTCCGCGCGATGCCGGAGGTGTCGGCCGCGTTGCTGGCGGTCGCGTTGTTGACGATGTTGGTCTTGATGCCGCCGGGGTGCACGCAGGTGACGCCGACCGGGTGCCCGGCCAGGAGCATCTCCTGGCGCAGCGCCTCGGTGAACCCGCGGACCGCGAACTTGGCGGCGTTGTAGGAGCTCTGGGTCGGTACGCCGAACAGCCCGAAGATGCTGGAGATGTTGACGACGTGACCCTCGCCCGAGGCGACCAAGTGGGGGAGGAACGCCTTGGTGCCGTGGACGACGCCCCAGAAGTCGACGTCGAGGACCTTCTCGATGTCCTCGTAGGGGCTCTCCTCGACGGTGCCGAAGATCGTGATGCCGGCGTTGTTGACGACGAGGTTGACGGTGCCGAAGTGCGCGGCGACGGCGTCCGCCCAGGCGTGGACGGCCGCCCGGTCGCGCACGTCGAGCACGGTGGTGTGCGCCGTGGTCCCGCGGGACTCGAGGAGGGCGGCCGTCTCGGCGAGACCGGCGGCGTCCCAGTCGCTGAGCGCGACCCGGGCGCCCTCGGCGGCGAGCTGGAGCGCGAGGGCGCGGCCGATGCCCGACCCGGCTCCGGTGACGACGGCGACCTTGTCCTGGAAGTCCTTCATGGGCGCCGAACCTAGTTCCCAGTCGAGTGACTTGACAAGTCATCCGACTTGCAAACTTCGCGAGACCTGCGCCACGATCGCGCCATGAGCACCAGGGGCCGCCGCCAGGTCGATCGTCGCGCCGCGACGACCGAGCGGCTGCTCGACGCGACCATCGAGTGCCTCGCCGCCGAGGGGTACGTCGCCACGACGACCCGCCGCGTCGCCGAGCGCGCGGGCGTCAGCCAGGGCGCCCAGCAGCACTACTTCCCGACCAAGGCCGCGCTCGTCGACGCCGCGATGACCCGGCTGGTCGAGCAGCTCCTCGCCGACGCCGCCGCCCGAGGGGTCGAGGCCGCCACCGAGCGGGGGCGCGCCGAGGCGCTGCTCGAGCTGATCTGGGAGATCCACCACCTGCCGATCACCCCGGCGGTGCTCGAGCTGTTCAACGTGGCCCGCACCGAGCCGGTCCTGGCCCAGCGGGTCGCCGAGATCATCTGCGCAGGCATGGGCGAGATCGAGGCGCTCGCGGCGGCCGCGCTGCCGTCGTACGCGGGGCGGGAGGGGTTCGGGGACTTCATCCAGATCGCGATGGCCACGGTCCGCGGGACCGTCGTCGTCGCCGCGATCCCCGGC
The DNA here is from genome assembly GCF_018831735.1 of Pimelobacter sp. 30-1. Taxonomy (NCBI): domain Bacteria; kingdom Bacillati; phylum Actinomycetota; class Actinomycetes; order Propionibacteriales; family Nocardioidaceae; genus Pimelobacter; species Pimelobacter sp. 30-1. The sequence goes on along the minus strand of NZ_NHTS01000013.1, from coordinate 66,033 downwards.
GCCACCGCAGCGCACCCGTCGTGGCCGGCGCTCAAGGCGCACCTCCTGGGGAGCCTGGAGCGGCTAGGCTCACCCGCATGACCCTCCGGAAGCACTAGGACGCCGCGGCTCGTTCCCGCGTCCCTGCTCACCCTTCCCGTTCCGGAGGAACACCCATGTCCGGCGTCACCGACGCCGGGAGCACCCGCCTGCTTCTCGCCGGCCCCGCGGTCGCGCGCACCTTCGCGTGCGCCCTGCTCGGCCGGCTCGCCTACGGCGTGCTCCCGCTCTGCTTCCTGTTCACCGTCCGCGACGCCACCGGCTCCCTGGCACTCGCGGCGTCCGCCTCGGCCCTGCTCGGGCTCGCCACGCTGGCGATGCCCGTCCACGCACGGCTCATCGACCGGCTCGGCCAGCAGCGCGTGCTGCCGGTCGCGGCCGCCTGCTGGTCCGCCTGCCTCGTCGCCGGCGTGGTCCTCGCCCAGGGCGAGCACCCGCCCGCGGCCTGGCTCGCGCTGGCCTTCCTGACCGGGCTCAGCGGCCCGGTGCTCGGCCCCTCGATGCGCGCGCAGTGGCGCGAGATCGCACCTGAGGGACCCCAGCGGCGGCGGGCCTACGCGCTCGACGCGATCGGCGAGGAGTCGCTCTACCTCGTCGGCCCGATCGTGGCGGGCCTGGTGCTCGCCACCGGACCCGCCTGGGCCGGGCTGCTCGTCGCGGCCACGCTGGTGTGGTGCGGCACGCTCGGGCTGGTCGGGTCGCCGTACCGGCCGGCGGTGGGGGTCACCGGCGCCGGCCGCGAGCGATCCCGGGGCGGTCCCGCGGCGGCGCTCGGCGGACTCGTCGCCGCCCTGGCCCTGTTCGGCGCCGGCAGCGCGGCGGTCTTCGTCGGCATCGCGGCCCTGGCCGACCGCGCCGGACGCCCCGGCCTGGCCGGCCTGGTCGAGGCCGCGCTCGCGGTCGGCGCCGTCACCGGCGGCCTGCTGTGGGCCCGGCACGGCCGGAACCGTCCCGCCGGTGCGGTGCTCGCCCTGCTCCTCGTCGTGCTCGCCCTCGCCCAGGGCGTCGTCGCGCTCGCGGGCGGGCTCCTCGTCGCGGCGCTCGTCCTGGCGGTCGGCGGGCTGGCGACGTCGCCCGTCTTCGTGGTCGCCTACGCCGCCGTGGACGAGCGGGTGCCGACCGCTCGTCGTACCGAGATGTCGACGTGGGTCAACGTCGGCGTCAACGGCGGCAGCGCCCTCGGTACGGCGCTCGCCGGGCTGGTCGCGGGCGGAGGAGCGGCGCTGCCGTTCGCCCTGGCCGCGGGCCTGTCGGCCGGTGCGGCCGGGGTAGCGGTCGCGTGGGGCAGGATGTCCGGCACCGTGCACGCCGAGGAGGCATCGTGAGCGAGCAGCGACCTGAGCCGGTCCCGGCCTTCGTCGAGTCGCCCGGTCGATGCCCCCTCGGGGCCGGCGCTCGGGCTCCCAGTGCCGGGGCCCGGCGTGGAGCTGAGCCTGGCCAGGGGCAACGACACGGCGCTGGTGCGCTCCGGGGGTGGCGGGGTGCGGGTGATCGAGCGGCGTCGCACCTTCGCGATACCCCAGACCGGCCGGCGGGCGCGCGGGTGACCCGAGCGAACCCACCCGGCACAATGGCGCCATGGCCATCCACATCACCGACGACGCCGCCGCCGACGAGCTGCTGACGACCAACTCCTTCGCGCTCCTGGTCGGGATGATGCTGGACCAGCAGTACCCGATGGAGCACGCCTTCATGGGCCCCCAGAAGGTGTTCGGCCGGTTCGGCAGCTTCGACCCGGCGGCGATCGCCGTGGCCGACCCCGAGGAGTTCGCGGCGCTGTGCGCGACGACGCCGGCGATCCACCGCTTCCCGGGGTCGATGTCGGCCCGGCTGCAGGAGCTGGCCCGCATCGTCGTCGACCAGTACGACGGTCGCGCCGAGCGGATCTGGACCGAGGCGGCCGACGGCAAGGACCTGATGAAGCGGCTCCAGGCGCTGCCGGGCTTCGGCGCGCAGAAGGCGAAGATCTTCGTGGCGCTGGTGGCCAAGCAGCTCGAGGTCCGGCCGGCGGGGTGGGAGAAGGCGGCGGGCGACTACGCGCTCGACGGGTTCCGCTCGGTCGCCGACGTCGTCGACCCGGTCTCGCTGCAGAAGGTGCGCGACTACAAGAAGGCCGCCAAGGCGGCGGCCAAGGCCGGATGAGGCCCGCCTGGTTGAACGCCGGGTGAGACTGGCCTGAGAGCATCCTGAGGGCCCGGTGGCACGAGTCCTTCAGTGCCCGTGGCAGAATAACTTCAGCGGTCTTGACACCTCCGGTCTTTGCCGCGCCCTAGAACCGTCAGCATCGAGAGGTGTTCGTGTCCTCGAACCATCGTTCGGTCCCGCCCGCCCTGCTCGGCCACCCGTCCATCGTCGCGCTGATCGAGCGCGGAACTCCGGTGGGCAGCGTCACGGCCGAGGACGTCCGGCAGGCTTTCGCCGCCGCTGAAGTCGCGCCCGCCCAGCTCAAGGCCCTGATGGCGCACCTCGCCGGCCTGGGCATCTCCGTCGCGCTTGGCTCGCCCGTCGAGCAGCGCGCCGTGGCTGCGGCCGCGCGCAAGACGGCGGCGAGCACGGCGACGACCGCCAAGAAGGCGCCGGCGAAGAAGCCCGAGGCCGCCAAGCCGGCCCCGAAGCCCGCTCCGCCCAAGGCGGCGGCTCCGGCGGCACCGGCGGCTGCGGCCCCGGCCGCGGCGAAGAAGGCCGCGCCGGCCAAGAAGGCCGACGCGCCCGCCGCCGACGCCGCGGCGCCGGCCGAGGCCGCCCCCGCGGTGGGCCCCGACGGCAAGAAGGTGCTCCCGGACATCTCCGACGAGCAGTTCGAGAAGGACGTCGCCGCCGACCCCACCATCAAGGAGGACGAGGAGGAGGCCAGCGCCACGTCCTCGTTCGTGGTCTCGGCCGCCGACGACACCGACGAGCCTGCCCAGCAGGTCATGGTCGCCGGTGCGACGGCCGACCCGGTCAAGGACTACCTCAAGCAGATCGGCAAGGTGCCGCTCCTCAACGCCGAGATGGAGGTCTCCCTCGCCAAGCGGATCGAGGCCGGCCTCTTCTCCGACGAGAAGCTCGCCCGTGGCGGCAAGATCGCGCCCAAGCTCCTCGAGGAGCTGGAGTGGATCGCCGAGGACGGCCGCCGCGCCAAGAACCACCTGCTCGAGGCCAACCTGCGTCTCGTCGTCTCGCTGGCCAAGCGCTACACCGGCCGCGGCATGCTCTTCCTGGACCTGATCCAGGAGGGCAACCTCGGTCTGATCCGTGCGGTCGAGAAGTTCGACTACACCAAGGGCTACAAGTTCTCGACCTACGCGACCTGGTGGATCCGGCAGGCGATCACCCGCGCCATGGCCGACCAGGCCCGCACCATCCGGATCCCGGTCCACATGGTCGAGGTCATCAACAAGCTCGCCCGCGTCCAGCGCCAGATGCTGCAGGACCTCGGCCGCGAGCCCACGCCCGAAGAGCTCGCCAAGGAGCTCGACATGACCCCCGAGAAGGTCGTGGAGGTCCAGAAGTACGGTCGTGAGCCGATCTCGCTGCACACCCCCCTGGGTGAGGACGGCGACTCGGAGTTCGGTGACCTGATCGAGGACTCCGAGGCGATCGTCCCGGCCGACGCGGTCAGCTTCACGCTCCTGCAGGAGCAGCTGCACGCCGTCCTCGACACGCTCTCCGAGCGCGAGGCGGGCGTGGTGTCGATGCGGTTCGGCCTCACCGACGGCCAGCCCAAGACGCTCGACGAGATCGGCAAGGTCTACGGCGTGACCCGCGAGCGGATCCGCCAGATCGAGTCCAAGACGATGTCGAAGCTGCGGCACCCGTCGCGCTCGCAGGTCCTGCGCGACTACCTCGACTGACGAGAACCAGCCGTGCCGGCGAGGACGACCACCAGCGTGGTCGTCCTCGCCGTGTTTTTGGCGGGCTGCAGCGCCGAACCGACCCGGGACCGGACGCCGCCGAAGGTGTCCGCGACCGCCGCGCCGGCCCCGACGACGCAGGCTGAGCGGCCGGCCACCTTCGACCCCGCGACGGCGTACGCCGCCGTGCGCCACCTGGCCGTCCGGATCGGCCCACGGCTGGCCACCGGGCCCGGCTTCCGCCGCGCCGCCGACTGGGCGGCGGGCGAGCTGGAGGACGCGGGCTACCAGGTGTCGCGACAGCGGTACGCCGTCCCGGCCGGTGACTCCTGGGGCGTGCCGGTACGGGCCGGGCGCAGCCAGAACGTGGTCGCCGTGCCGCGCGGCTTCGACCCCGGGCGACCGCACCTCGTGCTCGGCGCGCACCTCGACACCGTGGCGGTCTCGCCCGGCGCTGAGGACAACGCCTCGGGCGTGGGGGTGCTGCTCGCGCTCGCGCGCACGGACCTGCGGGCGCGGCTGCCGGTGGTGCTGGTGCTCTTCGGGGCCGAGGAGCCGCGGGGCACCGGGGACGACGACCACCACTACGGCTCGCGGCACTACGTCGCCGGGCTGACCGCGCCCGAGCGCCGCGCGGTGCGCGGCATGCTGGCGCTCGACCGGGTCGGGGTGGGCGCCGTCGTCCCGGTGGGCAGCGCGACCGCGGACCCGCCGGCGGCGCTGGTCCGGGCGGCGCGTCGCGCCGGGGTGCCGCACGCGGCCGAGACGGGGCAGCGCTCCAGCGACCACTGGTCGTTCGTGCGCGCGGGGCTGCCGGGGCTGCGCGTGGGCAGCACGCCCTATGCGGGCTACCACAACGCCCGCGACCTGCCCGGCCTCGTGGACGCCGGCCAGCTCGACCGGGTGGGCCGGCTGGTGCTGGCCTGGCTACGGGGCTGAGGCGCGGAACGGTCCAGTGCTGTGGCCCCAGACGTCGCCCAGGATGTCGGCGGCCAGCGGGCCCCGGACCGGGCGTGGCGCGAAGTCGCCGTCCATCGCGTAGGGGACCAGGTCGAAGCCCTTGAGCTCGGTGCCCCAGAACACGGCCTCCAGGACCACGCCCTGCTGGGTCTGGGTCATGAAGTCCATGTCGAACACGAAGTTGCCGAGCGAGTGCGCGACCAGCGCGCCGTCGTACCACTCGACGCCCTGGACCCAGTGCGGGTGCCCGCCGACGACCAGGTCGGCGCCCGCACCGGTGAGCCGGCGCGCGACGCGGTGCTGGATCGGCTCGGCGACGTGGGTGTACTGGGTGCCCCAGTGCGGGAGGACGATGACCACGTCGGCCTCCTGGTCGAGCCGGCGGACGAGGCGCTCGACGTGGGCGAGGTCGCTCTCGACGAGCGGGCCGGTGCGCGGGGGCATCCGGACCGACAGCGCGCCGGGACGACGGGACGTCGCCCGCGGGGTCTCGCCGATCGCGTTGAAGCCGATCACCGCGAAGCGCACGCCGTGGCGCTCGGCGACGTACGCCGCGCTCGCCTCGGCCCGGTCGCGCCCGGCGCCGAAGGAGCGCACCGGTCCGTCGGCGAGCAGGTCGAGCGTGCGCAGGAGGGCACGCTCGCCGAAGTCGCCGGTGTGGTTGTCGGCGAGGGACAGCGCGTCGAAGCCGGCGTCGGCGAGCCCGTCGAGGACCGTGGGTGGCGCGGCGAACGAGTCGTCGCCCTGCTGGGGCGTCCCGTCGTCGGAGAGCGTGCTCTCCAGCGTGCCGAGGGTCAGGTCGGCGGAGCGCAGCCGGCGCTGGAGCGGGCGCAGCGGCAGGCTCGGGTCGCCGGCGGCGGCCGCACGCGCGCCGACCCGGCGGCCGAGCATGACGTCGCCGACCACGCTCAGCGTCGTCACCTCCGGCGGTGGCGGGCCGGCGACCCGGAGCGGGTAGTCTGCCGGGCGGCGCAGCGGGTCCACGCCGGCGACCCGGGCCGGCCGTACCGTCGCGTCGATCTCGGACGCGGGGACGAGGGCGACGGCGTCGCGGTCGCGGCGTACCTCGCGGAGGCCGGGGACCACCCGCAGCGGCCGGTCGGACCCGTCGAGCGGGCGCCACCTGGTGACCTCGCCGGCGACGAGTGCCTCCGCCGTGGCGAGCGTGATCCGCGGCGCGGGCCGTGAGGCGTGCACGGCGACGACGAGGGGGTCGCGGGAGGTGACCGCCGGAGTGCCGGCGGGCGTGGGTGGGTCCGGCGGCGGCTCGGCCGGGGCCGTGCAGCCGAGCACCAGCGCGAGCCCGGCGCCGAGGATGCCGAGCCCGAGAGCACGGTGGCGCCGGGTCACGCCCGTCATCGTCGCCGACCGGTCGGGCCGGGTCCAGCCTCAGTCGCCGGCCGGGACGATCATCGGCGTCCCTGCCACCGGATCCGGTACGACGACGCACGGCAGCCCGAACGCCTCCTCGACCACCGCGGCGGTCACCACCTCGGCGGGCGGCCCCTCCGCGAGGATCCGCCCGCCGGCCATGACGACGAGGTGGTCGCTGTAGCGGCACGCCAGGTTGAGGTCGTGCAGCACGGTGACGATCGTGCGCCCGGTGGCCCGGTTGAGGCTGCGCAGCAGCCGGAGCAGGTCGACCTGGTGGCTGATGTCGAGATAGGTGGTGGGCTCGTCGAGGAGGAGCAGGTCGGTCTCCTGGGCGAGTGCCATGGCGATCCAGACCCGCTGCCGCTGGCCCCCGGACAGCGCGTGGAGGGGGCGGTCGACGAGGTCGACGGTGTCGGTCGCGTCGAGGGCGGCGGCGACCGCGGCCTCGTCGCCGGTGGACCAGCTGCGGAACCAGCCCTGGTGCGGGTGCCGGCCGCGGGCGACGAGGTCGGCGACGGTGATCCCGTCGGGGGCGACGGGGGTCTGGGGGAGCAGGCCCAGGATCCGGGCGACCTCGCGCGAGGCGCGGTCGAGGATCGGGGTGCCGTCGAGCAGCACCTCGCCGCTCGAGGGGCGCAGCAGCCGGGCCAGGCCGCGCAGCAGGGTCGACTTGCCGCACGCGTTGGCGCCGACGATCGCGGTGACCCGGCCGTCGAGGACGTCGAGGTCGAGGGCGTCGACGACGGTCCGGTCGTCGTACCCGAGGGACAGCGAGCGCGCTGCCAGTCGTGGGGTCGCGGTCATCCGCCCATCCCTCTCCGGTTGGTGGTGGCGATCAGCCACAGCAGGTACGGCGCCCCGACGGCGCCGGTGACGACGCCGGTCGGCATCTCGACGGGCAGGACGTTGACCGCGATGTAGTCCGCGACCAGGCACAGGATCGCGCCGGTGGCGCCGGCCGCGACGATGCTGCCGCGTGCGGGCCCGAGCAGCCGGTCGGCGACCGGGCCGGCGACCAGCGCGACGAACGTGATGGGTCCGGCGACCGCGGTGGCCAGCGCGGTCAGCAGCACGGCGACGCCGATGAGGGCGAGCCGGCTCGGCTCCAGGCGGGTGCCCAGGCCGCGGGCGGTGTCGTCGCCGAGCTCGAGCGAGCGCAGCATCCGCTGGAGCAGCGGGACGGTCGGGGCCAGCGCGAGCAGGCACCAGAGCAGGACCTCGTTCTCGGCGTCCCCGGCCTGGCCGATCGAGCCGGTCAGCCAGTGCAGCGCCTCGCGCGCCTCGGTCAGGGAGGTCCGGGTCAGCAGGTAGCCGGTGATGCCGGTCGCGAACGCCGACATGCCGATGCCGATCAGGATGAACCGGTAGCCGCTGACCCCGTCGCGCCAGGCCAGGAGGTACATCGCCAGCGCGAACACGAGCGCACCCACGAGGGCGAGCAGCGGGATGCTGAGGCCGGCCAGCGCGGGGACCGCGATGCCGGCGACGGCGAACACGCTCGCGCCCGCCGAGATCCCGACGAAGTCCGGCGAGGCCAGCGGGTTGCGCAGCAGCTGCTGGAAGATCGTGCCGGCGGCGCCGAGCGCGATCCCGACGCCGATCGCGGCCTTGACCTGGGGGAAGACCAGGTCCTGGACGATGAAGTCGACCGCGGGGTTCTCGCGGGTGCCCAGCAGCGAGCCGAGCACCTGGTCCAGGCTCAGCCGGACCGAGCCGAAGCACAGCGTGACCAGGCCGAGCACGACCGTGAGCACCAGCAGCACCGCCGGTACGACGAGCGCTCGGCGCGCGCGGCTGCGGCGGACCCGGCGCAGCGCGGTCGTCGCGGTCGTCGCGGCCGGGGTGCCGGTCGCCGCCGGGGCGCTCACAGCTCCGCCAGCCGGGTCGAGCGCACGAGCGCGATGAAGAACGGGGCGCCCAGCACGCCGAGCACGACCCCCACCTGGAGCTCGCCGGGCGAGCCGAGGATCCGGCCGAGGATGTCGGCGCCGAGCAGGAGCAGCGGGCCGAGCAGCAGGCAGTAGGGGAGGATCCAGCGGTAGTCCGGCCCGCAGATCGCGCGCGCCACGTGCGGCACGACGAGGCCGACGAAGACGATCGGTCCGCAGGCGGCGGTCGCCGCGCCGCAGAGCACGGCGACGACGGCGAAGAGGCCGATCCGGGTCCGGGTCAGCGAGATGCCCAGGCCGCGGGCGGCGTCCTCGCCGAGGGCGAGGGCGTTGAGCGGACGGCCGCAGAGCACGCCGATCGCGAGCGCGACGAGCAGCACGGGCGCGACGCCGGTGACGATGGGGGCGTAGCGACCGGCCAGCGAGCCGACCTGCCAGAACCGGAACTCGTTCTGGGCCTGGAGGTCGGTCAGCAGCAGGCCGATGGTGACCGCGCTGAGCCCCGCGGTGATCGCGGCGCCGGCCAGGGCCATCTTGACGGGCGTCGCGCCGTCGCGCCCGAGCGAGCCGACGCCGTACACGAGGGCGGTGGCGGCGAGGGCGCCGACGAACGCGAGCACCACGTGCACCTCGATGGCGGTGAGCCCGGCGACGGTGATGCCGAGGACGACCGCCAACGCTGCGCCGGCCTCGATGCCCATGATCGACGGGTCGGCCAGGGCGTTGCGGGTCAGTCCCTGCAGGATCGCCCCGGCCACGCCGAGCGCGGCGCCGACGAGCACGCCGAGGATCGTCCGGGGGACCCGGAGCCGGACCGTCACGGTGTCGTCGGTGGTCACCGTGCCCAGGTGGCGCAGTGCGTCGACGACATCGTGCAGCCCGATCTCACGGGAGCCCTGGGTGATGCTGAGGAAGGAGACGACCAGCAGCAGGAGCAGCAGGGCGACGAGGCCGCCCGGCCGGCTCAGACGGGCGCGTGCGCGGACGCCGCGAGCAGCGTCAGTCACCGATCGAGTCGTCGAGTCCGGAGAGCTGCTCGGTCAGCTTGGTCAGCGCCGTGGCGTAGTGACCGTAGGTGTGCAGCCAGAAGCCCGGCCACTCCACGATCTGGTCGGCCTTGGCGGCGCGGATCGAGTTCCAGGTCGGCTGCGACTGCACGGTCTTGCGGTCGGCGGCCATGCTGCGGTTGTCGAACATCAGCACGTCGGGCTGGTACTTGTCGGCGTTCTCCCAGCTGAGGTTCTCCCAGTAGGGGAAGCCCTTGTCGGGGGAGTCGGGCTCGATGATGTCGAGGCCCCAGCGGTCGAAGTCGAGCAGCTCGGGGGCGTACTCCGGGTTGGCGACGTAGAGCAGGTCGCTGGCGGGGGAGACGGCCAGCGCGGTGAAGTCCTTCTCGTCCATCGCGGCGACGAAGGTGTCGCGCGCCTTCTCGAAGGCGGCCTTGTCCTTGGCGCCCTGGGAGTTCTCGACGTCGGCGCCCAGGCTCTCGGCGAGGTCCTCGTAGCCCTCGGCGAGGTCGAGGATCGAGTCACCCTGGGAGACGCCGACGACCGGGGCGAGCTCGGCGATCTTCTTGCTCTTGGCCTTGACGCCCTCCTCCATGCCGGAGTGGGCCTTCTCGGCCGGCCACCAGTCGGCCACGATCAGGTCGGGGGAGAGGGTGGACGCCTTGGCGACGTCGATGGAGCCCCACTCCTCGCCCAGGATCTCGATGCCGCTCAGGTCCAGGCCCTGCAGGTTCGGGTCGGTCTTGACCGACTCGTCGCCGTAGATCCCGACCGGGCGGATGCCGTACGACATCAGCGCGGCCGCCTCGGCGGAGTGGGCGATGATCCGGGTCGGCACCTCGTCGAGCTCGACCTTCTCGCCGGAGCCGTCCGTGAACGACCACGGGCCCTCCGGGGTGGCGGACGCGCCGGAGGCGGGCTTGGCGTCGTCGTCGCCCTTGACGTCGGAGGAGCAGGCGGTCAGCGCCAGGGCCAGGGCACCGGCCACGGCCAGCGACAGGGGGGATCTCATGAGGAAAGGCTAACCTAAGCGATCCTCGCCCTGGCAGGCGTCCGGAAAAACGCGCGAGGCCCCGAGGACGTGCCTCGGGGCCTCGGGTCCGACGTGGGTCAGTCGGCGACGGGCGCCGGCTTGTCGGAGAGCTTGTGGGTCTCGTCGTGGAAGCTGACCGCGATCTCCTTGAGCGCGTCACCGTGCTCACGGGCGTGGTGGGCGCAGAAGAGGAGCTCGCCGCCGGACGCGAGCTCTACCCGGAGGTAGGACTGTGCGCCACAACGGTCGCAGCGGTCCTCCGCGGTCAGCGGAGCGCTGGGAGCAACAGCAGTGGTCATCTCTCGGCCTCACTTTCTAGCGATCGCCATCCTTATCGGATGTCGTCCGGATCAACGTAGCGACTAGGTCAAAGATTCCCGTCTCCGGGTGGTCCATGCCACGTTCACCACAACTCCATCCAAGCATCCGGATCGCGTCCGGTGCTTGATTTTCCACTGCCTGAAACCAGGCTGTGATCATCCGATCGACCAGGATCCCCTGACCCGAGCGGACTCACCCGGCCGATGCTCGTCATGGTCCTCCCGGCGACCCGGGTGTGCCTGCACCACGTCCCGGCGTGTCGCCGGTAGATTCATCCCTTTGGAACACCGTTTCGCCGCAGCGCCCCCGATGAAGGAGCCGGTCATCGCCGACAACACCTACAACGCCGCCCACCTGCTGGTCCTCGAGGGCCTCGAAGCCGTGCGGAAGCGTCCCGGGATGTACATCGGCTCCACCGACACCCGGGGGCTGATGCACTGCCTGTGGGAGATCATCGACAACGGCGTCGACGAGGCCCTCGGCGGCTTCGCGCGCACGGTCGAGGTCACCCTGCACCCCGACGACTCCGTCGAGGTCTACGACGACGGTCGCGGCATCCCGACCGACAAGGAGCCCAAGACCGGGCTCCCCGGCGTCGAGGTCGTGGCGACCAAGCTCCACGCGGGCGGCAAGTTCGGCGGCGGCTCGTACGTCGCCACCGGTGGTCTGCACGGCGTCGGCCTCTCGGTCGTCAACGCGCTCTCGAGCCGGATGGACATCGACGTCGACCGCTCGCCGGCCCGCCAGGGGCTGAGCTTCCGGCGCGGCGTCCCCGGCGTCTTCGACGGCGAGGGCCCGACGGCGTCCTTCGAGCCGCGCTCGGGCCTGACCCGCAAGGGCGGCCGGGTGGCCAAGGGCAAGTCGGGCACCCGCATCCAGTTCTGGCCCGACCGCCAGATCTTCACCAAGGACGCCGACTTCATCCTCGACGGCCTGATCGGCCGCGCCCGCCAGACGTCGTTCATCGTGCCCGGGCTCGAGCTGGTCATCCGCGACCAGCGCGCCGCCGACAAGGCGGAGTGGACCGAGGAGAGGTTCCGCCACGACGGCGGCATCGGCGAGTTCTGCGACTACCTCGCCACCGGGGACCCGGTCACCGAGGTGCTCCGGCTCCAGGGCAGCGACGTCTTCACCGAGACCGTCCCGCTGCTCGACGACAAGGGCCACATGACGCCCCAGGACGTCGAGCGCGAGCTCACCGTCGACGTCGCCGTGCGCTGGGGCTCGGGCTACGAGAGCGAGCTGCGCTCCTTCGTCAACGTGATCGCCACCCCCAAGGGCGGCACCCACGTCTCCGGCTTCGAGACCGCCCTGACCAAGACGTTCAACGACGCCATGCGCGCCTCCAAGGCGCTCAAGGTCAACGACGACGACGTGATCAAGGACGACATCCTCGAGGGCATGACCGCCGTGGTTACCGTCCGCCTCGCCGAGCCGCAGTTCGAGGGGCAGACCAAGGAGATCCTCGGTACGCCGGCCGCGCGGACCGTCGTCCGCCGGGTGGTGGCCAAGGAGCTCAAGGAGTTCCTGACCTCGACCAAGCGCGCCGAGAAGGCGCAGGCCAAGCTCCTCATGGAGAAGGTCGTCTCGGCGTCCAAGACCCGCATCGCCGCGCGTCAGCACAAGGAGACCCAGCGCCGCAAGAACGCCCTGGAGTCCTCGTCCCTGCCCGCCAAGCTCGCCGACTGCCGCTCCGGCGACAACGAGCGCACCGAGCTCTTCATCGTCGAGGGTGACTCCGCGCTCGGCACCGCCAAGCTCGCCCGCAACGCCGAGTTCCAGGCTCTGCTGCCCATCCGCGGCAAGATCCTCAACGTCCAGAAGGCCTCGGTCGGCGACATGCTCAAGAACACCGAGTGCGCCTCGATCATCCAGGTCGTCGGCGCCGGCTCCGGCCGTACCTTCGAGCTCGACGCCCGCCGCTACGGCCGGATCATCTTCATGGCCGACGCCGACTCCGACGGCGCCCACATCCGCACCCTGCTCGCGACGCTCTTCTTCAAGTACATGCCCGACCTGGTCAAGGCCGGCCGCGTCTACTCCGCCGTCCCGCCGCTGCACCGGATCGAGATCTCCGCGCCCAAGAAGGGCCAGGAGAAGTACGTCTACACCTATTCCGACGACGAGCTGCAGCGCAAGCTCGCCGAGCTCAAGAAGAAGAACGTCAAGTGGAAGGACCCGGTCCAGCGCTACAAGGGCCTGGGCGAGATGGACGCAGATCAGCTGGCCGAGACGACCATGGACCCGCGGCGTCGTACGTTGCGGCGGCTGACGGTCGACGAGCTCGAGGTGGCCTCGGAGGTGTTCGAGCTGCTCATGGGCAGCGACGTGGCGCCGCGCAAGGAGTTCATCATCCAGGGGGCCTACGAGGTCGACATGGAGGCGCTCGACGCCTGACCGGGCGAGCGCCGGCGGTCAGCCAGCCAGGATCACCAGCTCACCTGTCGCCCGGGTCATCGCGACGTAGCGGTCGACCGCGCCCTCGATGCCGTCCCCGAAGGCGCCCGGCTCCACGAGCACGACGAGGTCGAACTCCAGCCCCTTGACCAGCTCGGGCGGGAGCGAGCGGACCCGCCCCGACCGCACCACGTACGACGGCGCCCCGATCACGCATGCCACCCCCTCGCCGTCGGGGTGCTCGGCGAGCCAGGTGTCGACGACGGTGTCGAGATCGGCGGGGGAGCCGTGGCGGACGGGGACGCCCGAGCGGCGGATCGAGGTGGGGACGTTGGCGTCGGGGAGGGCGGCGCGGATGACGGGCTCGGCCTCGGCCATGACCTCCTCGGGGGTGCGGTAGTTCACGCTCAGCGAGGCGAGGGAGATCCGGTCCAGGCCGGCGGCGGTCAGCCGCGAGGTCCAGGAGTCGGTGAAGCCGTGGCGGGCCTGGGCCCGGTCGCCGACGACGGTGAAGCTGCGGGAGGGGCAGCGCAGCAGGAGCATCTGCCACTCGGCGTCGGTGAGCTCCTGGGCCTCGTCGACGACGACATGGGCGAAGGGGCCGGCCAGGAGGTCCGGGTCGGCGTCGGGGACGGCCGCGGGGTCGTCGAGGGCGCCGCGGAGGTCCTCGCCGCGCAGCATCGACATGATCATCAGGTCCGAGTCGTCACTGGCGATGAGGTGGTCGACGACGGCGGACATCTCCTCGCGGTCGGCGGCGCGCTGCGCTGCCTGGCGCTGGCGGCGGGCCGAGGCGGTGCGGTCGCCGAGGCGCAGGCGGGCGGCGTCGAGGAGGGGGAGGTCGGCGGTGGTCCAGGGGGATCCCTCCGGGCGGCGCAGCGCCCGCTGCTCCTCGGGGGAGAGCCAGGGCGCGCAGGCGCGCAGGTAGGCGGGGACCGCCCACAGGTCGGCGACGACGTCGGTGTGGGTCAGGAGCGGCCAGGCGCCGTGGAGGGTGTCGACGAGCTCGGGGTGGCGGCGCAGGGCGGCCCGCAGGGCGTCCTCGGGAACGTCCGTGGACTCCGCGTCGAGCTTGTCCACGAGGATGTCGAGCAGCGCGTCCCAGACCTGGTCGCGCGCCTCGTTGTGGGGGACGCCGGGCTCGGGCGCGCCGAACGCCTCGGCCCAGTCCGCGGTGCTCACCCAGAAGTCGGCCCACGGGGTGTCGACCGGCATCCCCTGGGCCGGCGGCTCCTCGTAGATCGCGACCGCCTTGTCGATCGCGCCGACGAGCGCGGCGGAGGACTTGAGCCGGGCCACCTCCGTGTCCGCCTCCGGTACGGCGGCCGCGCCCTCGGGCACCAGGTCGGCCAGGGTGCAGGTCTGGACGCCCTCCTCGCCCAGGCTCGGCAGCACGTCGGCGACGTAGGCCAGGTAGGGGCGGTGCGGGCCGACGAACAGGATCCCGCCGCGGTGGTGGCCCTCGCGGCCCAGCCGCGGGTCGGCGTACAGGAGGTAAGCGGAGCGGTGCAGTGCGACGACGGTCTTGCCGGTGCCGGGCCCGCCGTCGACGACGAGGGTGCCGCGCGAGCCGGCCCGGATGATCGCGTCCTGGTCGGACTGGATGGTGCCGAGGACGTCGCGCATCCGCTCCGAGCGGGCGCTGCCGAGGCTGGCGATGAAGGCGGACTGGTCGTCGAGCGCGGCGCGGTTGCCGGGGTCGTCGAGACCCTCGGCGGTGAACACCTCGTCCCAGTAGTCGGTGATCCGGCCGCCGGTCCAGCGGTAGCGGCGCCGGCTGACCAGGCCGAGGGGGTGGGCGTGGGTGGCGGCGAAGAAGGCCTCGGCCGCGGGCGAGCGCCAGTCGACGAGCAGGCGGCGGCCGTCGGGGTCGGTCAGGCCGAGCCGGCCGACGTACACGGGCTCGGGGGAGTCGGCGGCGACCATCCGGCCCAGGCACAGGTCCCAGCCGAAGCGGCGCAGCGCGCGCAGCCGGTTGCTGAGCCGGTGCACCTCCTGGTCGCGCTCCAGCGCCTCGGTCCCGCTGCCGCCGGGGGCGCGGCGGGCCTCGTCGAGGCGGGCGGTGAGGTCGGCGACGGTGTGCTCGATGCTGGCGGCGATGGCGCCCAGGTGCGCCTCGTCGTGGGTGATCAGGGACGGGTCGGTCTTGGCGGAGAGGCGGTCGGGCAGGGCGAAGGGAGAAGCGGTCCGAGGCGTCACGGCGGGAGATTCTCCGGTACGGACGGGGCCTTGCGGCAAGCCCCCATGGGCGCTATACGTTGATAGTGGTGATGAGCGCCGACCGCGCGGCCGTCGTCAAAGCGCTCAAGTCTCACGGCGCCAAGGCACGTCGCGGCCATCTGAGGATCGCCGTCGGCGACCTCTTCTGGTACGTCGACCCGCGGGTCGAGGGCACCGGACCGAGCGCCGCGCTGCGCCTCGAGGTCGGCTGCTGGCCGCCGGCGCTGCCGCCCGAGCCCGACGGCGGCGCGGTCGACTGCCCGCTGCTGATGGACGTCCCGCTGGGCTCCGACCCGGTCGCGCGCACCGGCGAGCTCGTCGCCCAGGTCGGCGCGATCGGCGACCTGGCGACGCTGGCGGGCGCGCTCGGCGACCTGCCGGGGGCGCTGGTCGACCAGGCCCTGCGCGACCTGCTCTAGCCCGCGCGTACCGGCCCGTCGCCCGTCGCCCGACGGGTGGCCGGGGCTCAGACCTCCTGGCTGAGCAGCCCGGTGTCGACGTCGTAGATGAACCCGCCGACCTTGACCGACTCGGGGATGAGCGGGTGCGAGCGGACCTTGCGGACGTCCTCGGCGAGCGACTGCTTCTGGTCCGCGATCACGTGGAAGGCGTGCCAGGTGACGTCGTGGCCCACGGCGGCGCCGATCTTGTCGTGGATCTCGGCCTCGGTGCTGGAGGCCATCGCGCAGCGGGTGTGCGGGATCACCAGGATCCGGTCGACGTTGAGCAGGTGGGCGCCGAGGACGAGTGCCTCGAGCGCGGCCTCCGTCACCCGGCCGCCCGGGTTGCGGAAGATCTTGGCGTCGCCGTAGTCGAGGCCGAGCATCCGCAGCGGGTCGATGCGGGAGTCCATGCAGGTGACGATGGCGACCCCGGCGTGGGCCTTTCCGTCGAAACCGGCCTGGTCGAACGTCGCGGCGTAGTCCTGGTTGGCCTTCAGCAGATCATCGAAATCGCCCATGGTTCCCAGGTTAGCCACCGGCGCGGAGCACCTCGGCGGTGTCCATTTCGCGAGTCCGGGCCCGGGCGAGGACGACGAGCGCGAGGGCGGCGGCGGCGAACGCGGCGCCGGCCGCGCCGAGGAAGACCGAGTGCTCCTGGAGGATGCCGAGCTCGGTGATGCTGAGGTCGGGGTCGGCCTCCTGGGCCGCGTAGAGGCGGCGCAGGCCGATCGTGGTCAGGGCGGAGATGCCGACGAGCATGCCGACCATCCGGGCGACGACGACGAGCGCGCTGGCCAGGCCGTGGGTGTCGTCGTCGGTGGTGGCGAGGATGGCGGCGTTGACCGGGGCCAGGGCCACGCCGAAGCCGAGCCCGCCGAGGACGAGCGGGATGTTCGAGGCGAAGCCGTCGAGGCTGTGCTCGCCCCACTGGGCCATCATCAGGAAGCCGATGCCGGCGGCGACCATGCCGGCCGCGGTGAGGACGCCCGCGTTGACCCGGCGCAGCAGCCAGCCGCCGAGCACCGCGCCGACCGGCAGTGCGGCCAGGAAACGGAGCAGGACGAGCGCGGCGCCGAGCTGGGAGGAGCGCTCGGTGGTGGTCCGGGCGAAGAGCGGGATGTCGACCAGCGCCGCGATGAGCGACCAGCCGACCAGGAAGCTGACGACGAGCGCGCCCCAGGCCGGCGTCGGGCGGAGGGCGCCGCGGGGGACGATCGGCGCGCTGGCGCGGCGCAGGTGCAGTAGGAGCAGGACGACGGCGATCGCGGAGCCGGCGAGGAACCACGGGCCCTGCGGCGAGAACACCGCGACCTCGGGGTCCGCGGTCGCGAACGCGAGGACCACGCCGCCGAGCGCGAGGGCGAGCAGCCCGGCGCCGAGCAGGTCCGCGGCGAGCAGGTGGCCGAACCAGCCGCGCAGGTCGGCCAGAGGCGGGCCGCCGAGCCAGCGGCCGAACCAGCACCACAGCGTCAGCAGGACGAAGGCGGCGATCGTGGTGACGCCGACGGGGGTGATCCAGCGGCTGCCGCCGTCGGCGTACGGGATGAACAGCTGTCCCCAGGTGAGGTCGCGCTGGAGGCTGCCGGGCTCGACGAACGTCAGGAAGCCCGCGGCCAGCGTGACCGCGAGCAGGGCCAGGCCGACGACGTCCGGGAGCCGGCGGCGCCGGGGCGGCGGCGGGTCGTCCGGGGCCGGGGTGGTCGCCACCCGCGCCACCACGCCGACCGCGACGGCGAGCAGGGCGCCGACGGCGAGGTTGATCGCGAAGATCCCGCGCCAGCTGGTGAACGACAGGACGAGCGCGCCGAAGAGCGGGCCGAGGACGCTGCCGAACTCCTGGACCGCGGAGACCAGCCCGAGCGGCAGGCCGCGCCGCTCGACGGGGTAGAGCGCCGCGACGAGCGACATGGTCGCCGGGACCAGCCCGCCACCGCCGACGCCCTGGAGGAAGCGGCCCGCGACCATGCTCGGCAGGTCGTAGGACAGCGCGGTGACCAGGGAGCCGGCCGAGAAGACGACCAGCGACATCGCGAGCACGGGGACCTGGCCGCGCAGGTCCGCGATCCGCCCGATGAGGGGCAGCATCGCGACGTACCCGAGCAGGAAGCCGGAGACGATGGGCGCGGCGCGCTGGAGCTCCTCGACCGGGATCCCGGCGCCCGCCATCATGTCCGGCAGCGCCAGGACGACGACGTAGGTGTCGACCGCCGCGAAGGCGACGGCGACCGCGCAGAAGACCAGCAGCAGCCGGTTCGCCGTGCTCACTCGTGGCTCACTTGGGGGCCGTGATGTCCTTCTCGACGTCGTACTTCGTCACGTCGATGGTGTAGGTCATCGGGTCGGCGTCGGGGAAGAAGGTGCCCGTCAGCTCGGCCGTGCGCAGGTGGCCGCTGTCGTCGATGCGGTACTTCGCGTCGAAGCCGTCGCCCTCGGCGCAGGGGAGGATCTTGCGGATGGCGTCGCCGGTCGCGGTGCCCGCGTAGGAGTGGAAGACCTCCTTGTTGTCGGTGCCGCCGCGCTCGGACTTGCCGGCCTTGACGTCGGTGCTGCTGGTCAGCACCGACGAGACGCCGCTCGACGGGTCGAGGAGCATCGCCGGGTCGGGCGCGCACAGCTCCTTGGGCTGGAACCGGTCGCTCCAGCCGCCGAGGGCGAGGTGGTTGATCCACAGCGTGCCGCCGACAGAGATCACCGGGACGTCGGAGACCGCGAAGCCGGAGACCTTGCCGTCGACGGTGCCCTCGAAGGAGGCCGGGTCGGCGACGATCGTGCCGGTCGCCGCGGAGAGGTAGTCGACGCCCGGGTCGTCGTTCGTCGAGATCGAGACCTCGACGCCGGAGGTGCCGTCGAGCAGGTCCTTGGCCTTCTTGCCCGCGTCGGACCACGAGGGGGCGTCGCTGCCCCCGCCGTCGTCCCCGGAGCAGGCGGTCAGGCCGCCGACGGCGACGAGCGTGGAGAGCAGGCCGGCGGCCACACGGGTGGAGGTCGTCATGCGCTCACCCTGACACATCGCCCGAGGCCGGCGGCGCGGCATCCGCCGACGGGGCGACGGACAGCGTCGCGGTGAGCGGACCCGCGGCGGCGACGATCGGCTGGCTGCCGGGCAGGCCGGAGCCGTCGCGCCGGCCGGTGGCGTCGGGCAGGTCGACCGGCGCGCCGCTGGCCGCGGTCGCCCGCGCCGGGGCGGGACCGGCCCAGGCGAAGACCAGGGTGTCCTCGCCCTTGAGGAAGCGGTGGCAGCGCACGCCACCGGTGGCCCGGCCCTTGGCGGGGTACTCCCAGAAGTCGGTGACCTTGACCGAGCCGGGCTCGGTGCCGGGCAGCGCCGTGGCGGAGCCGGACGCGGTCACCAGGACCACGCCTCCCGGTGCGTTGATGTCGAGCACGCCGAACCAGACGACGCGCTCCTTGTCGGCGACCCGGACGCCGGCCATGCCGCCGCCGGAGCGACCCTGGGGACGGACGCCGTCGGCGGGGTAGTGGAGCAGCTGGGCGTCGGAGGTGACGAAGCAGAGCTCCTCGGCGCCGGTCGTCAGCTGGACCGCGCCGACCACCTCGTCGCCGTCCTTGAGCGAGATGACCTCCCACTCGTCCTTGTTGAGGACCTCGGGGTTGACCCGCTTGACGACGCCCTGGCGGGTGCCGAGCGCGAGGCCCGGGCCCTCGGTCGTCAGCGTGGTGAGCGCGAGCGCCCGCTCGCCCTTGGCCAGCTCGAGGACCTCGCTGAGCGGCAGCCCGCCCTGGAGGTTGGGCTCGTTGGCCGAGGGCGGGATCGCCGGGAGGTCGAGCACCGCGAGGCGCAGCAGCCGGCCGGCCGAGGTCAGCACGCCGAGGTCGGCGCGCGCCGAGGTGCGCACCGCGGAGACGATGACGTCGTGGTTGGCCCGGCCGCCGCCGGTGCCGATCTCGTCGGCCGAGCTGGTGCGGGCCAGCAGGCCGGTCGCGGACAGCAGCGCGAAGCACGGGTCGTCGGCGACCTCGAGCGGTGCGGCGGCCGCGGCGACCGCCGTGGTGCCGGCCGACTCGAGCAGGACGGTACGCCGCGGCGTGCCGAAGGTCTTGGCGACGTCGCCCAGCTCGGAGGAGACGAGCTTCTTGAGCAGGCCCTCGTCGCCGAGGATGGCGTCGAGCTCCTCGATCTCCTTGCGCAGCTCCTCCTGCTCCTTCTCCAGCTCGAGGCGGGAGAACTTGGTCAGGCGCCGCAGCTGCATCTCGAGGATGTACTCGGCCTGGATCTCGGAGAGCTCGAAGACGCTCATCAGCCGCTCCTTGGCGGCCGCGGAGTTGTCGCTGGTGCGGATGACCTGGATGACCTCGTCGATGTCGAGGAGGGCCAGCAGCAGGCCGTCGACCAGGTGCAGGCGAGCGGCCTTCTTGTTGCGGCGGAACTGCGAACGGCGGCGGACGACGTCGTACCGGTGCTGGAGGAAGACCTCCAGCATCTCCTTGAGGCCCATCGTGCGCGGCTGGCCGTCGACGAGCGCGACGTTGTTGATGCCGAAGGAGTCCTCGAGCGGGGTGAGCTTGTAGAGCTGCTCCAGGAGCGCCTCGGGGACGAAGCCGTTCTTGACCTCGATGACCAGGCGCAGGCCGTTCTCGCGGTCGGTGAGGTCCTTGATGTCGGCGATGCCCTGGAGCTTCTTGGACTGGACGAGGACCTTGATCCGCTCGACGATCTTCTCGGTGCCCGTGCCGTAGGGGAGCTCGGTGACGACGATGCCCTTGCGCCGCCCGATCGTCTCGACCCGTGCGGTCGCGCGCATCTTGAAGACGCCGCGGCCGCTCTCGTAGGCGTCGCGGATGCCGTCGAGGCCGACGATCTTGCCGCCGGTCGGCAGGTCGGGCCCGGGGATGAACCTCATCAGGCCGTCGATGTCGGTCTTCGGGTGCTGGATCAGGTGGCGCAGCGCCTGGACCACCTCGACCAGGTTGTGCGGCGCCATGTTGGTCGCCATGCCGACCGCGATGCCCGTCGTACCGTTGACGACGAGGCTGGGGATCGCCGAGGGCAGCACCGTCGGCTCGTACTCGCGGCTGTCGTAGTTGGGCTTGAAGTCGACCGTGTCCTCGTCGATCGACTCCGTCATGGCCATGGCCGCCGGCGCCATCCGGCACTCGGTGTATCGCATGGCCGCCGGCGGGTCGTCGGGCGAGCCGAAGTTGCCGTGCCCGTCGACGAACGGCAGCCGCAGCGACCACGACTGCGCGGTGCGGACCAGGGCGTCGTAGATCGCGCCGTCACCGTGCGGGTGCAGCCGGCCCATGACCTCACCGACGACGCGCGCGGACTTCACGTGGCCGCGGTCGGGGCGCAGGCTCATGTCGTTCATCGTGTAGAGGATGCGCCGCTGGACGGGCTTGAGACCGTCGCGCGCGTCGGGGAGCGCGCGGGAGTAGATCACCGAGTAGGCGTACTCCAGGAAGGACGACTGCATCTCGTCGCGGATGTCGGTGTCGAGGATGTGCTCCTCGAAGTCCTCCGGGAGGGGATCCTGCTGGGTACGCCTTGCCATGGGGGGCATTCTTCCGGGTGGGTCCGACAGGTCGGGCGGGGGCTCGCCGATGAGGGGCGAGGCTCAGTGTTCGTAGACGTCCCGACGATGGCCCACGCGGAAGACGGCGACGACCAGCACGTCGTCCTCGACGGTGTAGAGGATGCGGTAGTCGCCGACCCGCACGCGGTAGGCGGGGCGTCCCACGAGCCGGCGACTCGCCGGTGGATGGGGATCGCGGGCGAGGAGCTCGATCGCGCCACGGATCCGCAGTGCGGTGGGCCGATCGAGGCGCCGGAGCTGGCGCGCGGCGGCGGTCGTCAGCTCGATCCGGTAGCGCTGCGGCTCAGACCCAGCCAAGGTCGGCCCGGACCTGGTTCCAGGGGATGCGCGGGTCGTCGGAGGCCGCCGCCTCGTCGTACGCCGCGACGTCCTCCATCTCCTCCCACGCCTCCATGAGCTGGTCGTAGCGCTCCGGGCTGATCAGCACCGCGACCGTCTGTCCGCGACGCTGGAGGTGCACGGCTTCGTCTGCCGCGGAGGCGATGACCGCTGCGAGATCGCTACGAGCAGCGGAGACGGGCACGGTGGACATGGAGCAACGGTACAAGTCGGGGGTTGAGTTGTACAAGAGTTGCCGATGAGATTCGCCCGGTGCGCCCGTCTGTCCCGGTATGACGACGGTGATGATGCACGCGGTGGCCTCCCTCGACGGCTTCATCGCGGACGACAACGACGACGTGGGCCCGCTCTTCGACTGGTACTTCAACGGCAGCCTCCCGCTCAGCGAGGACGGCGCCGAGCCCGGGCCGTTCGCGGTCTCGAAGGCCTCGCACGACTACGTGTGGCCGATGTGGCGCAGCATCTGGGCGATCATCCAGGGCAGGCGGCTCTTCGACCTGACCAACGGGTGGGACGCCCGCCCGCCGGCGGGGGAGCACCTGCTGGTGGTCTCGCACCGGCCGAAGCCGGAGGGGTGGCACCCGGAGGCAGATGTGCCTTTCTTCGACGACATCGCGGCGGCGGTGGCGGAGGGCAAGCGCCGGGCGGGGGACGACGGGGTGCTGGCGATCTGCGCCGGGGACATCGGCGGTCAGGCGCTAGCCGCAGGCCTGGTGGACGTCGTGGCGATCGACGTCGTGCCGGTGGTCTTCGGGTCCGGGAAGCGCTACTTCGGGTCGTTCGCGGGGCAGCGGATGCTGGAGGATCCGGACGTCGTGGTGCAAGGGGACCGGGTCCTACACCTGAAGTACCGCGTGCGGCGCTGACGCGTGTGGCCGGGGCCGATAGATTTCTCCCTGTGAGCCCCGGCGACCCGACCCCCACGGACGAGATCGAGGCGCCGCCCGCGCACTGGGAGGGCGACGTCCTGCTCCGCGACGGGCGTACGGCGCACATCCGGCCGATCCGGCCCGAGGACGCCGACCTGATGGTGGAGTTCTACGCGCGGGTCTCCGACGAGTCCAAGTACTACCGGTTCTTCTCGCCGATGCCGGTCCTCTCCGACCGTGACGTACGCCGGTTCACCCACGTCGACAACCGCGACCGGGTCGCGCTCGTGCTGATCCTCCAGGAGCGCATGATCGCCGTCGGCCGCTACGACGTCGTCGCCGACCGCGAGGCCGAGGTCGCCTTCCTCGTCGAGGACGAGCACCAGGGCCGCGGGATCGCCCAGCTGCTGCTCGAGCACCTCGCCCAGGCCGGCCGGGAGCGCGGCGTCGAGCGGTTCACCGCCGAGGTGCTGCCCGACAACAACCGGATGATCCAGACCTTCCGCGACGCGGGCTACCGGGTCGCGAGCGGCTACCACGACGGCGTGATCACGCTGGAGTTCTCGATCGACCCGACCGACACGGCGATCGGCGTGATGCGCGACCGCGAGCACGCCGCCGAGGCGGCGTCGATCCAGCGCTTCTTCAACCCGCGCTCGGTCGCGATCATCGGCGCGAGCCGTCGCCAGGACACGATCGGCCAGGTCCTGGTCCGCAACCTGGTGACGGCCGACTTCACCGGCCGGGTCTACGTGGTCAACCCGAGCGCGCCCGCGGTGTCGGGCATGCCGGCGTACAAGAACGTCAACGACATCCCCGACGAGGTCGACGTCGCGATCGTCGCCGTCCCGGCCGACGCGGTGACCGACGTCGTGCTCGACTGCGCCAACAAGGGGGTGCACGGGCTGATCGTCATCTCGTCCGGCTTCGCCGAGACCGGCGAGGAGGGCCGCAAGCGGCAGCGTCACCTGGCCGGGCTGTGCCGCTCCTACGGGCTGCGGCTGATCGGGCCCAACTGCCTGGGCGTGCTCAACACCGACCCGACGGTCCAGGTCAACGCCTCGCTGTCGTCGGTGATGCCGGCCCGCGGGCGTGCGGGCTTCTTCTGCCAGTCCGGTGCACTGGGCTCGGCGATCCTCGAGAAGGTCAAGAACCGGGGCCTCGGCATCTCGACCTTCGTCAGCGCGGGCAACCGCGCCGACGTCTCCGGCAACGACCTCCTGCAGTACTGGGAGGAGGACGACTCCACCGAGGTCGTCATGATGTACCTCGAGTCGATCGGTAACCCGCGCAAGTTCTCCCGCATCGCGCGCCGGGTCTCGCACCGCAAGCCGATCGTCGCGGTCCGGTCGGGCCGGACGACCCAGGGTGTCCCGATGGGCCACACGGTACGGCGCATCGGCGCCCCCCAGGCCGCGGTCGACGCGATGTTCCGCCAGGCCGGGGTGATCCAGGTCGACACCCTCGACGACATGTTCGACGTCGCCCAGCTGCTCGCCCACCAGCCGCTGCCGCGTGGGCGCCGGGTCGCGATCGTCGGCAACTCCGACGCGCTGGGGCTGCTCGCCGCCGACGCGGCGTCCGCGGTCGGCCTGGTGGTCAACCGTTCGGTCGCGCTCGGTGCCGACGCGACCGCCGAGGACTTCGAGGACGCGCTCGACGACGCCATCGACGACCCGGACGTCGACTCGGTCATCGCCGTCTACATCCCGCCGCTCGACGTGTCGGGCGAGGAGGTCGCCAACGTGCTGGCGGCCGTGGGGGAGCAGTCCGACAAGCCGCTCGTGTCGTCCTTCCTCGGTGCCGAGGGCATCCCCGAGCTGCTGCGGGTCCCCGACGTCGCGGGCTCCTCGGCCGGACGCGGCTCCGTGCCGTCGTACCCGGCGGTCGAGGCGGCGGTGCGCGCCCTGGCCCGCGTCGTCGAGTACGCCGTGTGGCTCCACGCCCCCGACGGCCCGTCCGCCGACGCGGGCGAGGTCGACGCGCGCAGCGCCAAGCGGCTGGTCGACCGGATCCTCGCCGACCCCGAGGTCGTCGCCAACGACCGCGAGGTCGAGCTCGACCAGGCCCAGCTCACGACGCTGCTCAACGCCTACGGCATCCAGCTGTGGCCGACCATCCCGGTCTCCGACCTCGACGAGGCGATCGCCGCCGGCGAGCGGCTCGACTGGGACGTCGTCCTCAAGTCCACGCTGCCGGCGGTGCGCGAGCGCCCCGACCAGATCCACGTGTGGCGCAACATCCCGACCGCGCCCGAGATGCGCGAGGCGTGGGACTACCTCGGCGGCCTGATCGACCCGGGCATCGGGCGGTTCGTCGTCCAGCGCAACGCCCCGACGGGCGTGCCGATCTCGGTCCGCTCGTTCGAGGACCCGCTCTTCGGGCCGGTCGTGTCGTTCGGCATCTCCGGGCCCGTCATCGAGCTGTTGGGGGACTGGTCCTACCGGATCCCGCCGCTGGGCCAGCACGAGGTCGCCGCGATGGTGCGCGAGGTCAAGAGCTCGCCGCTGCTGTTCGGCTACCGCGGCGCCGACCCGGTCGACGTCGGTGCGATCGAGGACCTCATCACCCGCGTCGCCGAGCTCCAGAACGACCTGCCCCAGGTCGCCTCGCTCGAGCTCTCGCTGGTGCTGGCCGGGGTCGACACGGCGACCGTGCTGACCGCGTCCGGACGGGTCGCGGCGGTGAAGGACCCGCGGCCGGACTCGCTCGTGCGCCGGATGCCCGACCTCGCCACGACCATCCCGGACTGACCTCGTCGGCGCGAGCGCGTCTCCGGCGCCTCGAAGAGGCAGCAAGCTGCCCGGATGGCGCCTCCCGCCGCGCTGCCGCGCTGGTCGTGCGAGGATTCCCGCATGCCCACACGTGCCCGCTCTCACGAAGGGGACCGGATCACCGAGCTCCAGGCCGCCATCGACCGGACCGGCTACTACCCCGAGGTCGTCTCCGACGCGGTCACCGACGCGCTCGGCGGCGAGGCCGTGGTGTCGTACTACGTGCACCACGAGCCGACCTTCGAGCGGGACGAGGTGCGCCGGCACCAGACGGTGATCGTGCTGACGCCGACCCGGCTGATCCTCGCGCACACCGACGAGCACGCGGGCGACGACCTGCTGCCCGAGCCCTACACCTCGACCTCCACCGAGGCGGTCAGCCTGCGCGCCGTCGCCTCGGTCGTGGTCACCCGGATGACCACCAACCCGACCGCCGGACCGCGTCCGCCTGCCGAGGCGGTGCTGACGATCGGGTGGGGCGCGGTGAGCCGGATCGACCTGGAGCCGGCCGCGTGCAGCGACCCCCAGTGCGAGGCCGACCACGGCTACACGGGCACGTCGTCGTCCGACGACTTCTCGCTGCGGGTCTCCGCGGCCGCCGACGGCACCGACGCGGTCGGCGGGCTGCTCTCGTTCGCCGCGTCGCTCTCCGCGCTGACGAGGGGTTGACCGGGTGGAGCAGGCTGCCTTCTGCGAGCCGGCGTACGGCGTCCGCTCGCTCGGCGACGTGGTGCCCGCGATCGCCCGGGCACTCGGCAGTCCCGTCGGCGCCACCCCCAGCGGGCTGAGCCTGCCGGACGCGTCGTCGTACGTCGTCTTCCTCATCGACGGGCTCGGTGCCCGGCTGCTGGAGCGCTACGCCCACGCGGCGCCGTACCTGTCGTCGCTGCTGGCGGGCTCGACCCCCGCGACCGCGGGCGTGCCGTCGACGACCTCGACCTCGCTGACCTCGCTCGGCACCGGCCTGACGCCGGGCGCGCACGGCCTGGTCGGGTTCACCACGCGGATCCCCGGCACCAGCGAGCTGCTCAACGCGCTGCTGTGGGACCACGACATCGAGCCGACCCAGTGGCAGCCGCACCAGACCGCGTTCTCGTCGCTGCAGAACGCCGGCGTGCGGGTCACGGTCGTCAACAAGCGTGAGTTCAACGGCAGCGGGCTGACCGTCGCGGCCCACCGCGGCGCCGACTACGTCGGCGTGGACCGGGTCGGCGAGCGGATCGCCGCCGTCATCGGCGCGTCGACGCCCCACGCGGGCCAGGCGGCACTCACCTACGTCTACGACGGCGACCTGGACTGGACCGGTCACCGCTGGGGCGTCGCCTCCAGCCAGTGGCTCCAGCAGCTCGCCATGATCGACCACGAGGCCGAGCAGCTGCGCGAGGCCCTGCCGGCCGACCGCCGGCTCGTCGTCATCGCCGACCACGGCATGGTCGACGTCGGCCCCGACAGCCGGATCGACGTCGCCGGTCACGACGACCTGCGCTCCGGCGTCGCCCTGGTCGGGGGAGAGGCCCGGTTCCGGCACCTCTACTGCGCCGGCGGCGCGGTCCCCGACGTCGTGACGACCTGGCGCGAGGTGCTCGGCGAGCGCGCCGACGTCCTGACCCGGGCCGAGGCGATCGGCCGCGGCTGGTTCGGCCCGGTCGACCCGTCGGTGCTGCCGCGGATCGGCGACGTCG
This sequence comes from Pimelobacter sp. 30-1, assembly GCF_018831735.1. Lineage (NCBI taxonomy): Bacteria > Bacillati > Actinomycetota > Actinomycetes > Propionibacteriales > Nocardioidaceae > Pimelobacter > Pimelobacter sp. 30-1. The sequence continues at coordinate 39,295 of NZ_NHTS01000013.1, read as the reverse complement.
TCGTCGCCTGCAAGGGCGAGTTCGCGGTGCTGTCGACCGAGGGATTCCCCTACGAGTCGCGGTTGATCGGCATGCACGGGTCGCTGACGCCCGACGAGATGCTGATTCCCGTCCTGCTCGACTGAACCTTTCCGGCACCTCGCGTCGTGACCGATCGACACGGACCCTGGCAGCGCCGGCGCGATGACGACACCATGCCCCGCTCACCGGTTCACTTCCCGGACCGCTTGAACGAGCGGTGTGGCACGGCGGGCGCCCCGGTCGTGGTCCCGGCCCCCATGATCAGCCTCGTCTCGAGGTCTGACGGTCCGTGCCGGTTCGCGGTCCGCGCTGGTTCGGCCTGATCCGACCGGCTACCTCGTGGTGGGCTACAGCAACGGTCCTTGCGCCGCCGCCGATCGCCTGGCGCCTTGACAGGCATCCCGGACCACTAGGGCGACCGTGGTTGCCGCGGGCAAGTGAAGGCGCGCAAGATCGCGTTCAAGGCCAGCGGCAGAAGCTCGGCAAGCTGAAGGCTCTGCGGTCGTGAAGCTCAGGGCGGCGGCGAGGCCAAGGTCGTCCGGGCCTGCAGCGCCTGTGGCTGAGCCGCGCCGCCCCGACTGATCCGGTTGGTGGCGGCGAATCTCGGCAAATCACCTCCGCCGACTGGGACGGGGGCCTAGGTTCGAACTTCATGAAATCCCCCCACAAAATCGCAGCGCTCGCCGCTGCCGTCATCGTGCCGCTCGCCCTGGTCGCTCCGGCTGCGCACGCGGACTCGTCGTACACGGGCGTGATCGAGCTCAGCGACCCGAGCATGAACTTCCCCGAGCCGAATCCGGACACGGATCAGTGCCTCAAGCCGGGCGGTGGCAACCAGGCCGCCCGCTATGACACGGTCACGTTCACCTCGCGGACCAACGGCCCGCGCCGGATCGTGATCCGGAGCACGGCCGCGATGCCGGACGCCCCGTTCGCCATCTGGGCCTACCGCAACGGCACCTGCGTCGCGGCGGACTACCAGCCCGACGATGCTGCCGAGGCCAGCCAGGGCATCGTGGACCTCGACAACGTGGTCTTCGCCAAGGGCGACAAGGTGCTGATCAGGTTCTTCTACCTGAACGGGGGCGTCCCCACGGTTCCGTGGAAGCTCGACATCTTCCAGCCCGGTACGGCGAACGCCGCTGCCGCGGGCAAGGGCGCGTCGTACGTGAAGCTGCCGGAGCAGGTCAGCTGCAGCAGCCACCAGGCCACGGTCAAGGCGACCGGCAAGGCCCGCAAGGTGAAGTCGATCGTCTTCAAGGCCGGCGGCAAGAAGGTCGGTTCGGTCCAGCGCGTGCGGCCCGGGCAGAACATCAAGCTCAAGAAGATCCCCGCCACGGCGACCTCGATCAAGGCCGTGGTGAAGCTCAAGGGCGGCGGCAAGGCGAAGGTCGTCCGGGCCTACAGCGCCTGCCGCTGACGACTGGCCGTCGACCGCCCCCGCGTCCTGCCTAGGAGAACGGCAGCGGCTCGGGGGAGAGGCTGACCGCGCGGGCTCGGGCCGCGGTCAGCCCGCGGCGGTGGTGCTGGCGGCAGAGGACCTCGTAGGCGACCTCGACCTCGTCGTCGACGGCGGGGAGCTGCTCGGCGGCGTCGACGTCGCCGACGACGATGACCTCGCCCTCGGTGACCATGACGCCGTTCTCGGTGCGGGCGTTGTGGGTGGCGCGCTTGCCGCACCAGCACAGGGCCTCGACCTGGAGGACCTCGGTGCGGTCGGCGAGCTCGACGAGGCGGGCCGCGCCGGGGAAGAGGCGGGTGCGGAAGTCGGTGAGGATGCCGAAGCAGAAGACGTCGATCTGGAGCTCGTCGACGACCTTGGCGAGCTGGTCGATCTGGGCGGGTGTGTAGAACTGGGCCTCGTCGCAGATCATGTAGTCGATCCGGGCGCCCTGGGTGAGGGCCTCGACGGTGAAGCGCCAGAAGTCGAAGACGTCGTCGACCTCCTGGGCGTGGGCGCTCAGGCCCAGGCGCGAGGAGACGATCGCGACGCCGGCGCGGTCGTGCGAGGTGAAGAGGCGGCCGACGCGGCCGCGGGCGGCGTGGTTGTGGTTGGTCTGGAGGGCCAGGGTCGACTTCCCCGTGTCCATCGTCCCGGTGCGGAAGGTCAGCTCGGCCACCCGCGCATCCTCTCATCGCCCCAACATTGGGGATGAGTCGGCGCCGGGTCGGTGAAGTTCTGGTGAAACGCGTGCGTCCGGGGCGATCCGGGCGAACACTGGAGGATCCAGCCCGACTCAAGGGAGGTGGGGCACGTGGGGGACGTCGCCGCACTCGTACGACGTGGCGCTCGGCGCGCCCTCCTGCTCGCCGTGGTGCTCGCGCTCGTCGCGGTCGTCCTCGCCACCACCGGGATCCTGCACCGCGGCGGCGCGCCGCAGCGGGAGGCGGGCCCGGCTGTTCCTGCGGACGCCGTACCGGCGAGCCCGTCGGCCGCGGCGGACCCGCCGGCGAGCCCGGCACCTCCGCCGCCGGCTGCGGCGGACCCGGCGCCGGACGCCGGTGCGGAGCGGACCGCGACCGTGCAGGCGGCCGGGCTGCTCGTCGTACCGGAGGTGGATGCGCGTCCGCCCGCCGACCGGCTGGCCGCCGCGCCGCCCCAGGCGGTCGTCGCCTACCAGCGGGCCGCGACCGTGATCGACACGGCGACCTCGTGCCACCTGGACTGGCTCGTGCTCGCGGCACTCGGCCGGATCGAGTCCGGTCACGGGCTGGGTCTGGGGGAGCCGGGCAAGTACCGGGTGAGCGCCGAGGGCAAGGTCGAGCCGGCGTACGTCGGGCGGCCGCTCAACGGTCGCCAGGGCCGGTCCGCGGTCTCCGACTCCGACGGCGGACGCCTCGACGCCCGCCCGCTGTGGGACGCGCCGGTGGGCCCGATGGGGCTGCTGCCGGCGACCTGGAGCACGGTCGCGGTCGATGCCGACGGCGACGGGGTCCGCGACCCGCAGGACCTCGACGACGCCGCGCTCGGCGCGGCGGTGCTGCTGTGCGCCGACGGGCACGACCTGGCCGAGCCGGCCGACCTGCGCGCCGCCCTCGCGAGGTACGACGCGACCCGCGGCTTCCCGGCGGCCGTGCGCCGGCTGGTGGCCGGCTACGAGAAGGACCTGGCCGCGGACGTCGCGCTGGCGCCCGGCTCCGGGCTCGCGCCGGTGCCGGCCCGGCTGACCGGCGACACCGTGGTCACGATGATCGCGCGGCCGCCGCGCAAGCGCTTCGTCCGGGCTCCGGAGCCGGTCTTCGTGACGCCGCCGAAGCCGGCGCCGCAGCCGACACCCGACCCGGAGACCAAGCCCGAGCCGGAACCCGAGCCCGAGCCGACGCCCACCCCCGAGCCGACGCCGACGCCGACGCCCGACCCCCAGGACGAGCCGTCCCCCGAGCCGTCGCCCGAACCTTCTCCAGAACCCTCACCAGAGCCGGACCCCGGCGCAGCGCCCACGTCCTAGAGTGGGCTCCGTGACGACGGACGCACTTCTCGGGCCCAGCGACCTCCCCCACCAGCTGCCGCGCTTCGCGGATATCACCGACGACGACTACGCGCCGGCCATCGCGACCGCGATGGCCGAGCAGATCGCCGCGATCGCCGCGATCACGGCCGATCCGGCGCCACCGACCTTCGCCAACACGATGGAGCCGCTCGAGCGCAGCGGGACCGCGCTGGCACGGGTGCTGCGGGTGTTCGGCAACAAGGCCAGCGCCGACGCCAACCCGGCGGTCGACGCGGTGCGGGCGGAGTTCGCGCCGCGGCTGGCCGCGCACAGCGACGCGATCCTGCTCGACCCGGCGCTGTGGGCGCGGCTCCAGGCGGTCCACGCCGACCGCAGCGCGCTCGATGCCGAGGCGGCGTACCTGGTCGACCGCTATGTCACCGAGTTCCGGCTCGCCGGCGCCGCGCTCGGCGAGGACGACAAGGCGCGGCTGCGCGCGCTCAACGAGGAGATCTCCACCAAGGAGACCGCCTTCGAGCTGGCGCTCCAGGCCGACAGCAACGACCTCGCGGTCGTCGTCGACGACGCCGCCGAGCTCGCCGGGCTCACCCCCGGTGAGGTCTCCGCGGCCGCCGCCGCGGCCGCGAGCCGCGGGCTCGACGGGCGCTACCTGCTCACGCTCGTGCTGCCGACCGCCCACCCGCACCTGGCCGCGCTGACCGACCGCGACCTGCGCCGCCGGCTCTCCGAGGCCCAGCGCAGCCGGGGCAGCCGCGGCGGCGAGCACGACACCCGGGCGCTGGCGCTCGACGTGCTGCGGCTGCGCGCCGAGCGGGCCCGGCTGCTCGGCTTCGACAACCACGCCGCCGTGGTGACCGCCGACAACACCGCCGGTACGCCGAAGGCGGTCCGCTCGCTCCTCGAGCGGCTCGCCGCGCCGGCCGCCCGCAACGCCCGCCGCGAGCAGGAGGCGCTCTCGGCGCAGGCCGGCTTCGCGGTCGAGCCGTGGGACTGGCCGTTCTACGCCGAGAAGGTCCGCACCGCCCGCTACGACGTCGACCTGGCCGCGCTGCGTCCGTGGTTCGAGGCCGAGCGGGTGCTGCGCGACGGCGTCTTCTTCGCCGCCGAGCGGCTCTACGGGCTGACCTTCGAGGAGCGCCCCGACCTGCCCGGCTACCACCCCGGCGTCCGGGTCTTCGAGGTCAGCCGCGACGGTGTGCCGATCGGGCTCTACCTGCTCGACCTCTACACCCGCGACTCCAAGCGCGGCGGGGCCTGGATGAGCAGCTTCGTCACGCCCTCGACGCTGCTCGGGGTCGAGACGGCGGTCGTGGTCAACAACCTCAACGTCCCCCTGCCCGCCGACGGCGAGGCCACCTTGCTGACCTGGGACGAGACCCGCACGCTGTTCCACGAGTTCGGGCACGCGCTGCACGGACTGCTGGCGCGGGCGACGTACCCCAAGTTCGGCGGGACGGCGGTCTTCCGCGACTTCGTCGAGTACCCCTCGCAGGTCAACGAGATGTGGATCCTGTGGCCCGAGGTGCTCGCCAGCTACGCGATCCACCACGAGACCGGGGAGCCCATCCCGGCCGAGGTGGTCGAGCGGCTGCGTGCGGCCGAGACGTTCAACGAGGGGTTCGCGACGAGCGAGTACCTCGCCGCCGCGCTCATCGACCTGGCCTGGCACGAGCTCGGCCCCGACGAGGTGCCGGCGGACGTCGACGAGGTCGCCGCGTTCGAGCAGCGCGCGCTCGCCGCCGCGGGGCTCGACAACCCGGCGGTGCCGCCGCGCTACGCGACGCCCTACTTCGCCCACAGCTTCAGCTCGGGCTACGCCTCGGCGTACTACTCCTACATCTGGAGCGAGCTGCTCGACGCGGACACGGTCGCCTGGTTCAAGGACAACGGCGGGCTCACCCGCGCCAACGGCGACCAGTACCTGCGCCACGTGATCGGCATCGGCGGCACCCGCGACCCGCTGGAGTCCTACGAGGAGTGGCGCGGCCGGCCGGCGCCGATCGAGCCGCTGCTCGCGCGCCGCGGGCTGGACTGACGGGGACCGGGCGGCTCAGCCGCGGCGCCAGCGCGAGCGCGCCGGCTCGGGGGCCGGGGGCTGGGCGTCCTCGTCCTGGTAGGTCCGCCACTCCCCGGGGTACGGCGTCAGCCCGTCCTCGTCGATGCGCCGGCGCAGCTCGGCGACCGCCGCGGCCGGGTCGTCGAAGGGCAGCCCGGCCAGCTGGTTCGGGCTGAACCGCCACCAGGCGACCTCCTGGAGCGCGGCGACCAGGTCCGGGGCGAAGCGCGAGCGGATCACCTTGGCCGGCACCCCGCCCACGATCGCGTACGGCGGCACGTCGCGCGTCACGACGGCCCCGGCCGCGATCACCGCGCCGTCGCCGACGTGGACGCCACGGAGCACGACGGCGTTGGCGCCGATCCACACGTCGTTGCCGATCGTCGCGGGCCCGCGCGGGAAGCCGGCCGGCTCCAGGGGAGTGCCCTCGGCGGCGGCCGGGTGCCAGCCGAACCGGCCGGCGTCGTACTGGAAGGGGGAGGTGGAGAGCCAGTCGGTGGGGTGGTCCGGCTCGCCGATCCGCACGCCCGCGGCGAGCGAGCAGTAGCGGCCGATCGAGGAGCAGGAGTCGATCACGCCGCCGACGAGGTAGGTGAAGGCGCCGATCTCGAGGGCGGTCTTGGACACGGTGAGCCCCATGAACCAGACCGGGGCCTCGATGCGCACGCGCGAGACCCGCTGGTGCTTGAGCTTGGCGCGACCACGGACCTGGTCGGGGGTGTCAGCCATGGCCGCGATGCTGTCACAGCGGGATCAGGCGGGTGGACGCACCCGCAGCAGGACGTCGTGCCCGTCGCCGTTGTCGGTGGTGACGAGCAGCGAGCCGTCGCTCGCGGCGGTGACGTCGCGCAGCCGGCCGTAGGCGCGCAGCTCGGCGGGGGCGTCGGTCCAGCGCAGCTTGCCCCGGGCGCTGAACCGGACGAACAGCAGCCGCTGGTCCTTGAGGACGGCGACCGCGAGCGCGCCGTCGTACCGGCCCCAGGCGGAGCCGCGCACGAAGGCGGCGCCGGACGGCGCGATCGTCGGGTCGCCGGAGCGCCAGCGGGCGGCGAGCTGCTTGCCGGGCAGGCGCTGGTCGGTCATGGGGCGGGTCTCGTCGTAGCCGGGGACGGGGTTCCAGCCGTAGTTGCCGCGCTTGCGGATCAGGTTGATCTCGTCGTCGCGCGAGGTGCCGTGCTCGACCGACCACAGCGTGCCGTCGGCGCGCTGGGCGAGTCCCTGGACGTTGCGGTGGCCGTAGCTGAGGACGTAGCGGCGCTTGCCCTTGCGGTCGGCCCACGGGTTCGCGGGCCAGGCCCGGCCGGTCATCCGGTCCAGGCGGAGCACCTTGCCGCCCAGGGAGCGCAGGTTCTGGGGGTTGCGGCCCTGGGCCGCGTCGCCGGTGCCGACGACGAGGGCGCCGTTGCGCAGGATCAGCAGCCGGCAGCCGCCGTGGCGGCCGATGGAGTTCGAGGGCAGCCCGGTCAGCAGGGTGCGGGCCGGGGTGGCCCGGGTGAGCCCGGCGTCGAGGGTCCAGGCGATCACCCGGATGTCGTGGCCGCCGCCGGCCAGCCGCCAGCCCTGGCACGTGTAGATGCGGCGGTTGCTCGTGAACTGCGGGTCGACCGCGAGCCCGAGCAGGCCGGTCTCGCCGCGCGCCCAGACGCTCGCGCTCGGGAAGGCCAGGTCGCGGTGGCTGCCGGTGGCCGGGTCGACCAGGGTCAGCGCCCGCCGCTCCCGCTGGGTGACGAGCAGGTCGCCGGTCGGCAGCTCGGCGACCTCCCACGGGTGGTCGAGGCCGTCGGCGACGACCGCGACGCGCAGGCCGGCCGCCGCGGCCCGCGGCTCGTCGGCGCGGCAGCCCGCGGCCGAGAGGGTGGTGGCGAGCAGGGCCAGGACCGGCAGGACGACGAGTCGACGCGCACGCATGCGACGACCGTACGCCGTCCTGCCGGTCGGTGGGCTCAGCCCGGGCCGCTCAGAAGGTGTGCTCGGGCGCCGGGAAGCTGCCGTCCTTGACCTCGCTGTCGAACGCGCGGGCGGCGTCGAGCAGCGTGGTGCGGACGTCGGCGTACTGCTTGACGAACCGGGGGAGCCGGCCCGTGCGCAGGCCGAAGGCGTCCTGCCAGACGAGGACCTGACCGTCGCACTGGTTGCCCGCGCCGATGCCGATGGTCGGGATCTCGAGCTTCGCGGTCACCTCGGCGGCGACGTCGCCGGGCACCATCTCCATGACGACGGCGAAGGCGCCGGCCTCCTGGACCGCCTCGGCGTCGCGCAGGACCCGGGCCGCGGTGTCGCCGCGGCCCTGGACCCGGTAGCCGCCGAGGGTGTGCTCGGACTGCGGGGTGAAGCCGATGTGGGCCATCACCGGGATGCCGCCCTGGGTCATCCGCTCGATCTGCGGGGCCATCTCGGCACCGCCCTCGAGCTTGACGCAGTGGGCGCCGGCCTCCTTCATGAACCGCACGGCCGTCAGGTAGCCCTGCTCGGGCGAGGCCTGGTAGGAGCCGAACGGCAGGTCGCCGACCACGAGGGCCCGGGAGACCGAGCGGCTCACGGCCCGGGTGAGCGGGAGCAGCTCGTCGACCGTGACCGGCAGTGAGGTCGTGTTGCCGAAGACGTTGTTGGACGCGCTGTCGCCGACGAGGAGGACCTCGATCCCGGCCTCGTCGAAGATCTGCGCGGTGTACTGGTCATAGCTGGTGAGCATGGAGAAGCGCTCACCGCGCTGCTTCATCTCGCGCAGGTGGTGCGTGCGGATCCGCTTGATCGGCGCGGACGCGCTGGGTGCGGCGGCTGCCGCGGGACCGCCGTAGGGGGCGGCTTCTTCGGGGGCGTTGCTCATCATCGAGCTCCGTTTCTGGTGACTCGCGGCCCGCGCGAGCGGGTCCACGTTCGTTGACGGACACGACGAGGCTAGTCGCGGGAGAGCCCTCCGCGCGCTGTGTGCTCGGTCACCCCGGAGCGGTCGCCGCGGCGGCCGCGTCGGCGGCCGCCTCGAGCTCGGCGACGACGATCCGGCGCATCCCGAGCATCGCCCGGGTGGCGGCGAGCGCGCGCTCCGGGACGGGGTCGGCGACCAGCTCGTAGAGCCGCGCCGGGACGATCTGCCAGGACAGCCCGAAGCGGTCCTTGACCCACCCGCACACCGACTCCTCGCCACCGTCGGCGAGGGAGTCCCAGTAGTAGTCGACCTCGGACTGGTCGTCGCAGGTGACCGAGAACGACACCGCCTCGGTGAACGGGAACGCCGGCCCGCCGTTGATCCCGCGGAACGTGAGCCCGTCGAGCGTGAACGCCCCGGCCATCACGCTGCCCGGCGTGCCCGGGCCCGCGTCGCCGTAGCGGCTGAGGTGGTCGATCGAGGAGTTCGGGAAGATGCCGGTGTAGAAGCGCGCGGCCTCCTCCAGCGTGTCGTCGAACCACAGGCACGGCTGGATGTGGTTGCTCGCGAGGCTCATGCGGGGGCAGACCGCTGCCGGACGCGGGACTCATCGGCAGGTCGTGCCAACCATCCGGGTGCGGCTCGCGTTGGATGGGCGGACCGACCGGAGGACGGCACGCGATGGACGACGACTTCACCGCCTGGGCAGCGGGTGCGGAGCAGCCGCTGCTGCGCTCGGCGTACCTGCTGACCGGCGACCTGCACCGCGCCGAGGACCTGGTCCAGGAGGCGCTGGTCAAGGTCGCGCTGCGGTGGCGGCGGCTGCGCGCGGGGTACCCGACGGCGTACGCGCGGCGGATCATCGCGAACGACCACGTGTCGTGGTGGCGCCGGCACGGGCGGGAGGTCCCCGTCGCCGACGTGCACGACGGCGCGGTGGCGGTGGTCGCGGCCGCGAGCGTCTCGTCGGACCCCGAGGCGGTGCTCGTCGTGCAGAAGGCGCTCGCCCGGCTGACCCCGTCGCAGCGCGCGGTGGTCGTGCTGCGCCACTTCGACGACCTGAGCGAGCGCGAGACGGCCGAGGCGCTCGGCGTCTCGGTGGGCACGGTCAAGAGCCAGAACTCCGCGGCGCTGGCCCGGTTGCGCTCGGGGGCGCCCGAGCTGCTCGACCTGGTGGTGCCGGCGGGGCTGGGGGAGCGGGCCGTGCGCGAGGCGGGGCGGCGCCGGGCCCAGCGCCGGGTGGTCGGCGGGGCCGCGCTCGCCGTCGTCCTGGTGGTGCTGGCCGGGGTCCTGGTGACCCGCGGCGACCGGGGCGCCGAGCCGCCGCCGATCGCGCCGACGACGGTGCCGACGCCGGTGCCGAGCGGGACCGCCGCGGCTGCGCCCCGGATCGAGCGCTGGGACCCGTTCACGGTCGTGGACGCCCCGGTCCGGGCCTCGGTGCTGCCCCGCCGCCTCGACCCGCCGCCGGCCCGGAGCGTGCCGAGCGTGCTGCGCGAGCCGCTGCCCGGGGGCGCGGTGCTCGCCCTGCCCGAGCCGGGCGCGGACCTGCGCCTGCTCGGCACCGACGGCACCTGGCGCTGCATCGCCGGGACCGCGGACCTGCTGGCCGACACGCTCGGGGGCACCCTCGCCCCCGCCCTGTCGTACGACGGCACGCAGGTCGCGTTCGCCACCTACGACGGCATCCGGGTGGTCGACGTGACGACCGGTGCCGACCGCACCGTGCCCTGGCCGAAGCCCATCGCGGAGCGCTGGGACAACCCGCCGGCGCTGACCTGGCTGCCGGGTGACGAGGGGTGGTACGTGGCGCACTGGAGCGGTGGGTGGCTGGTGCGGCCCGACGGGACCGGGCAGCGCTCGCCCTACGGGACGCTGGGCGGCACCGGCGTCGCCGTCGACCCCGACGGCACGGTGGCGGTCCAGGAGAAGGCCTACGAGGGGATCTCGTTCTGGCGCGGCCTGACGAAGGTGCGCTCGCTGCCGACCAGCTACTGGCTGGGCGGCGCGGCCGTCGGACAGGGCCGGATCGCCCTGGTCGGCGGCGGCAGCTCGCTGCCCACCGGCCGGACCGGCCCGATCGTGCTCGACGCCGACGACGGCCGGCTCCTCGGGGCGGTGCTCGCGCCCGATCCCGACCAGGCCTACAGCGACGGGCGCCACGTGCGGGCGCTCGGCTTCCTCGATGCCGACACCCTGCTGATCCAGGTCGGCCCGGTCGACCTCTCCCGGATGGACCTCGACGAGGTCACCTGGCACCTCGTCGCCTGGCGCTTCGCGACCGGCGAGCTCGAGCGGTTGGCGAGCGGCCCCGCGATCCTGAGCGGCCTGGTTGTCGCCGTGGGGGCCGTGGCCGATCCCTAGATCCCTAGACTCGCCCTGTGGACTTCTACTCGGCCTACGCCCACGGGTTCGCCCGGGTCGCCGCGGTGACACTGCCTGTCGCCGTCGCTGACCCGGCAGCCAACGCCGCCCGCACGATCGAGCAGGCGCGCGCCTGCCACGACGAGGGAGTGGCGGTCGCGGTCTTCCCCGAGCTGGGCCTGACCGGGTACGCCGTGGACGACCTCTTCCTCCAGGACGTGCTCCTCGAGGCGGTGCACGCGGGCATCGCCGAGATCGTCGCGGCCTCGGGCGACCTGATGTCGATCCTGGTCGTGGGCGCGCCGCTGCGCCACGGCAACCGGCTGCTCAACTGCGCGGTGGTGATCCACCGCGGCGAGGTGCTGGGGGTGGCGCCGAAGTCCTACCTGCCGACCTACCGCGAGTTCTACGAGCGGCGCTGGTTCGCGCCGGGCGACGACCTGCACGGGCAGGACATCGTGGTCGCCGGTACGCGCGTCCCGCTGGGGCCGGACCTGATCTTCAGCGCGACCGACGTACCGGGGCTGCACCTGCACGTCGAGGTCTGCGAGGACATGTGGGTGCCCGTGCCGCCGAGCGCCCAGGCGGCGCTTGCGGGGGCCACCGTGCTGGCCAACCTCTCCGGCAGCCCGATCACGATCGCGCGGGCCGAGGACCGGCACCTGCTGGCGCGCAGCGCGAGCGCGCGCTGCAACGCGGCGTACGTCTATGCCGCGGCGGGCCAGGGCGAGTCGACCACGGACCTGTCGTGGGACGGCCAGACGATGGTCTACGAGATGGGCGACCTGCTGGGCGAGGGCGAGCGCTTCCCCGACGGGCCGCGGCGGACGGTCGTCGACGTCGACCTCGACCGGCTGCGCCAGGAGCGGCTGCGCCAGGGCACGTTCGACGACAACCGCCGGGGGACCGGGGTCGAGGCCGACGACTTCCGCTGGGTCGAGCTGACCCTGGACCCGCCGGCCGGCGACATCGGGCTGCGCCGCCGGGTCGACCGCTTCCCGTTCGTCCCCGACGACCCGGCCCGGCTCGCCCAGGACTGCTACGAGGCCTACAACATCCAGGTCTCCGGGCTGGAGCAGCGCCTCAGCGCGATCGGCCAGCCCAAGATCGTGATCGGCGTCAGCGGCGGCCTCGACTCCACCCACGCGCTGATCGTCGCGGCCAAGGCGATGGACCGGCTCGGCCGCCCGCGCAGCGACATCCACGCGTTCACGATGCCGGGCTTCGCGACGGGCGAGACCACCAAGGCCTACGCCACGCGGCTCTCGCTGGCGCTCGGGTGCACGTTCGAGGAGCTCGACATCAAGCCCGCGGCGCGGACCATGCTGGAGGGCCTCGGGCACCCGTTCTCCGAGGGCGAGCCGGTCTACGACATCACGTTCGAGAACGTCCAGGCGGGGCTGCGCACCGACTACCTGTTCCGCCTCGCCAACCACCGCGGCGGGATCGTGCTCGGCACGGGCGACCTCTCCGAGCTTGCGCTCGGGTGGTGCACCTACGGCGTCGGCGACCAGATGTCGCACTACAACGTCAACGCGGGCGTGCCCAAGACGCTCATCCAGCACCTCATCCGCTGGGTGATCGACACCGACCAGCTCCACGACGGGCACTACGACGACGACGCCGACAAGGTGCTCCAGGCCATCCTGGGGCAGGAGATCACCCCCGAGCTGATCCCCGGCGGCGAGCAGCGCACCGAGGACTCGGTCGGGCCCTACGCGCTGCAGGACTTCACGCTCTACCACGTGCTGCGCCGCGGCTACCGGCCGAGCAAGATCGCGTTCCTGGCGCACCACGCGTGGGGGAGCGGCGAGGCGTCGTACGACCTGGCGACGATCCGGAAGTGGCTCGAGGTCTTCGTCCGGCGCTTCTTCAGCAGCCAGTTCAAGCGCTCGGCGCTGCCCAACGGGCCCAAGGTGAGCCCGGGCGGGACGATGTCACCACGGGGTGACTGGCGGATGCCGTCCGACGCGAGCCCGGCCGCCTGGCTGGCCGAGCTGACGGCGAACGTGCCGGACGCATAAGAATCGGCAGACGCCTGCCGACAGGACACACGAGGGCCTGACCAGGGCCCGTTCACGGGACGAGGGAGGTCGACGAGCCGTGGGCCGCAGGACTGCCACCGCCTCGGGGGCTCCCCGGGTCGCCACCGCCGAGCGGGTGGTGGCGTACGCCTCGTGGGGCTGGCTGATCTTCGGGCTGCTGGCCAACCAGGTCGCCGCGTCGGCGACCCACCAGACGAGCCAGACGATCCTGCTGGCGACCCTGACCGTCTTCTTCCCGATGCTGGTGCTGCGGCTGGCCCTCGCCGTCCGCCTGTACGCCGGGCGCCGGGCCGGGCTCCTCCTGCTGCTGGCCGCGGTGACCGCGTGGGCGATCGGCTCGATGTCGGTCAACTCGGGCGGGGTGGCCTCGCAGCACCACTTCCCGGCGACCGGTGAGTGGTTCTTCCTGATGTCCTACCTGGGCATGGCCGGCTACCTCATGCTCGACGTCGACCGGCGCCAGCTGCGGCCCACCCGCGGCTGGCTCGACATCGCCGTCATCTGCGGCGGCACCTCCTGCGTGGCCTCGCTCCTGCTCGTCACGCCCATCCGGCTCGCCTCGGGGCAGGAGGGCGTCCCGCTGCTGCTGGCGCTGATCTACCCGCTGGCCGACCTGGTGCTGGCGCTGGCCGTGCTCGGCCAGTCGCTCCTGCTCGCGCGCACCGACCTGGGCAAGTCGGTCATGCTCGGCGTCGCGTTCGTGCTGCTCGCCGCCGCGGACTCGGCCTTCGCGCTCCAGGCCTCGGCGAGCACCTACGACTTCGGCAACGTCAGCATCGCGCTCTGGGGCGGCGCGTTCGCGCTGCTCGTCACCGCCGCGTGCCGGCCGCCCACGTCGGTCATCCGGACCGTCCCCAAGGCCGCCGGTACGACGGTCCTCGTCGCCGCGGGCGCCGTCGCGACCGCGGTGCTGATGCTGCGTCCCGACGACGAGCTCGCCTACTACACGGTGCCGCCGGCGGTGCTCACCATGGTCACCGTGGCCTGGCGGATGGGCCTGGCCCTGCGCGACGCCAACCGGGCGACCGAGGCGTTCGCCCTGTCCCGCACCGACGACCTGACCAAGCTGCCCAACCGGCGGGCGGTGCGGGTGCGCCTCGAGGACAGCATCGCCGCCCGCGAACCGCTCGCGCTGATGCTGCTCGACCTCGACGGCTTCAAGGAGATCAACGACGCGCTCGGGCACCAGGTCGGCGACACCGTGCTGCGCCTGGTGGCGCTGCGGATGCGCGAGGCCCTCGGGCCGCGCGACGTCGTCGCGCGCCTCGGCGGCGACGAGTTCGCGATCATCGTGCCCGGCTGCGACGAGATCGAGCTGATGGAGACCGCGCACAACGTCCTGCGCGAGCTGGGCAAGCCGGTCTCGGTCGACGGCATCGAGATCTGCCCGTCCGGCTCGATCGGCATCACCGTCGCCGGGCCCGACGAGCAGGGCAGCGGCGAGATGCTGCGCCGTGCCGACGTCGCGATGTACCAGGCCAAGGCGACGAGCATGGGCGCCGCGCTCTACGACGTCGAGCTCGACGACTTCTCCCGCTCCCGCCTCCAGCTCGCCGAGGAGCTGCGCAAGGGGATCGCCGACGGCCAGATCGAGGTCTGGTACCAGCCGCAGCTCGACGTCGCCTCCATGCGGATCTCCGGCGTCGAGGCGCTCGTGCGCTGGCGGCACCCCGTGCAGGGCGTGATCAGCCCGGTCTCGTTCCTCCCGGCCGCGCGCCGGGCGGGGCTGATGACCACCCTCTCCCAGACCATCGCGCGCCAGGCGGTGCACGACCACCGGCGCCGGCTCGACGCGGGCGTCGACCTGCGGGTCGCGATCAACTGCGCGCCCACCGAGCTGCTCGGCCAGGCGTTCCTGCCCCAGCTCTACGCCGCGATCGAGGAGCACCAGGTGCCGGCCGAGGGCCTGGTCCTGGAGATCACCGAGGACTCCTTCCTCGCCGACCCGCACCACACCCGTGAGGTGCTGCTCGGCCTGCGCGAGCACGGCGTCCAGGTCTCGATCGACGACTACGGCACCGGCTTCTCGTCGCTGACCTACCTGCGCAACCTGCCGGTCCAGGAGCTCAAGATCGACCGCTCGCTGATCCGCAACGTCGCCGAGGACGCCCGCAGCCGCGAGATCGTGGCCTCCACGATCCAGCTCGCCCACGCCCTGGACATGCGGATCGTGGCCGAGGGCGTCGAGAACGCCGCGGACCTCGTGGCCCTCGCCGAGATGGGCATCGACACGGTCCAGGGCTACCACGTGGCCCGCCCGATGCCGCCCACCGAGATCGACGCGTGGGTCCGGCATTGGCGTGCCGGCGAAGCCGCGGTGATGATGCAGGGATGAACGCCGCCCCCCTGCGCTTCGTCCTCGATCCCGTCGGCGCCGAGCTCGCCGCCGCCCTGCGGTGCGAGGCCGACGTCTTCCTCGCCACCTACGGCAACACCGCCGACGAGATGGACCGTGAGTACGGCCCCTACCTCGGCGCCACCGGATTCATGACGGTGCTCGACGAGAACGACCAGGCCGTCGCCACGGCCCGCATCATCGAGCCCGGGCCGGCCGGCCTCAAGACGCTCAACGACACCGCACGCGAGCCGTGGGGCGTCGACGGGCTCCGCTCGGCGCGCTCGGCCGGCGTCGACGTGGCCAAGACCTGGGACATCGCCACGATCGCCGTACGGCCGGGGTCGGGGCGGGGCGGGCTCTGCGCCGCCGCGCTCTACCACGGCATCGTCACGGCGGCGTTCGCCAACGGCATCGAGTTCGTCGTGATGATCATGGACTCGGGCGCGCGGCGCCTGCTCTCGGCGCTGGGGCTGCAGACCCAGGTGCTCCCCGCGACCTCCACGGGGGAGTACCTGGGCTCCGCGACCAGCACCCCGCTGTGGGCGAACCTGCACCGGATGTTCGAGCGGCAGCGCCAGGCCGACCCGGACGCGTACCGGCTGATCTACCAGGGCATCGGGCTCGACGGCATCGCCCTCCCGACCGACTGGGTCCGGCGCTCCGCCTAGGCCTCCCGGCGGTGGTCGCCGCGCATCATCCGCGCCATCGCGAAGCTGCAGATCGCCAGCGCCACCATGCCGACGGCCTGGTAGGCCATCTGGTCGACGCTGAACAGGTTGGCGGCGAGGAGCACGAACCAGACGCCGAGCACGTCGCCGCCGAGGTGCGGCATGGCGGCGACGAGCAGTCCGGCGAGGACCGTGATCGCACCGATCCACACCACGGCGTCGGCCGCGTTGCCCGGCAGCAGGTTGTTGGTCCAGGTCGCGATGGTGGCCTCCCACGTGGCGCTGTCCGTCACGAGGTGGGTCATCATGTCGAGCCCCCACAGCAGGGGGAGCACGGTGAAGGTCGCCCAGAGGGCCACGCGGCCCTGGTGAGCGGCGTCGATGGTGGCGAAGTGCGTGAGGTCGTGCATCTCCTCACGCATGTCGTGGGACAGGGAGTCCCACGCGTGGGTGCTGGCCATGGCTGGCCCCTTTCTCGAGCGGTCCTTTTGTAAGGGACATCACCTTTGACGGTAGACCTGGGTCGATCTTTCGACAAGACTCGTGTCCGCTAGAAACTCGAGCGAGAACCTGGAGGGGGACCGAGCCATGGACGAGGCGTTCGGACGACGGGTCGCGCGGGTCGGCAGCCTGGCCGACCCGGTACGACGGGCGCTCTACCGGTTCGTCGCCGAGCAGCCCGGCGCGGTGAGCCGGGACCAGGCGGCGAGCGGGGTCGACGTACCCCGGCACACGGCGAAGTTCCACCTCGAGCGCCTGGTCGACGAGGGCCTGCTCGTCACCGAGTTCCGCCGGCTCACCGGCCGTACCGGTCCCGGCGCGGGCCGCCCGGCCAAGCTCTACCGGCGCGCCCGGCGCGAGCTGGTGGTCAGCGTCCCGAGCCGGCGCTACGACCTGGCCGGGCAGGTGCTCGCCGACGCGGCCGAGCGCGCGCTGGCCGGGACGCCGATGAGCGCCGCACTCACCGCCGCGGCCGACCACGCCGCCGACCAGGTCGCCGGGAACGCCGGGGAGGCCACGCTGGCCGAGGCCCTGGTGCCGCTCGGCTACGAGCCGCGGGCGGACCAGGACGGTGCCGTCGAGCTGACCAACTGCCCCTTCGACCTGCTCGCCGCGGGCCACCGCGACCTGGTCTGCGGCGTCAACCGCGCCTTCGTCACGGGTCTGGCAGGTCGCCTCGGCGGTACGGGGAGCACCGTCGCGGCGGTCCCGCCGGGGCCTGGCTGCTGTGTCCGACTCCTGCCCGAAACACGCACGCCCTAGGGGGTGTCGGTCTCCTGGTCGCCTGCTGCGCGGCGTTTGCGACTCGATCCGGCAGCGTTGTCGGAGTCTCGTCGGGCCTCCGGCCCGCCTTCGCTCCTCCGCCTTGCCAGATCGGCCGCAAACACCGCTCGCGACGGCGCCCAGGAGACCGACACCCCCTAGGGTGTGCCCATGGGTAAGCAAGAGGACTTCGTTCTCCGCGCGCTCGAGGAGCGCGACGTCCGGTTCGTCCGGCTCTGGTTCACCGACGTGCTGGGCTTCCTCAAGTCCGTCGCCGTCGCTCCGGCCGAGCTCGAGGGCGCCTTCTCCGAGGGGATCGGCTTCGACGGCTCGGCGATCGAGGGCTTCGCCCGGGTCTACGAGGCCGACATGCTGGCGCTGCCCGACCCGACGACCTTCCAGATCCTGCCGTGGCGCAGCATGGAGGGTCCGGCGACCGCGCGGATGTTCTGCGACATCGTGATGCCCGACGGCTCGGCGTCCTACGCCGACCCGCGCAACGTGCTGAAGCGGACGCTGGGCAAGGCCGCCGAGCAGGGGTTCACCTTCTACACCCACCCCGAGATCGAGTTCTACCTGTTCAAGGACGAGCCGCAGCCGGGTGTCGAGCCGGTGCCGATCGACCGCAGCGGCTACTTCGACCACGCCGCCCACTCGCACGGCTCGGACTTCCGCCGCGAGGCGATCACGATGCTCGAGGCGATGGGCATCTCGGTGGAGTTCAGCCACCACGAGGGCGGCCCGGGCCAGCAAGAGATCGACCTGCGGTACGCCGACGCGCTCACCACCGCCGACAACATCATGACCTTCCGCACGGTGATCCGTGAGGTCGCGCTCAACCAGGGGATCTGGGCGACGTTCATGCCCAAGCCGTTCACCGACCACCCCGGTTCCGGCATGCACACCCACGTGTCGCTCTTCGAGGGCGACCAGAACGCCTTCTACGAGGCGGGCGCGGAGTACCAGCTCTCCAAGACCGGCCGCCAGTTCATCGCCGGGGTGCTCAAGCACGCCAGCGAGATCAGCGTGGTGACCAACCAGTGGGTCAACTCCTACAAGCGGATGATGTTCGGGGGCGAGGCGCCGTCGTACATCTGCTGGGGGCACAACAACCGCTCCGCGATGATCCGGGTCCCGATGTACAAGCCGCTCAAGGGTCAGTCGACCCGCATCGAGCTGCGCAGCGTCGACTCCGCGTGCAACCCCTACCTGGCCTACGCCGCCGTGCTGGCCGCCGGGCTCAAGGGCATCGAGAACGACTACGAGCTCCCGCGCGAGGCCGAGGACGACGTCTGGGCGCTCACCGAGCGCGAGCGGCGCAGCCTCGGCATCGAGCCGCTGCCCAAGAGCCTGCACGAGGCGATCGTGGTCGCTGAGCGCTCCGAGCTCCTCGCCGAGACGCTGGGCGAGCAGGTCTTCGACTACTTCCTGCGCAACAAGCGCGCGGAGTGGGACGAGTACCGCGGCCAGGTCTCGGTGTTCGAGCGCGACCGGATGCTTCCCGTCCTCTGAGCCCGACGCCCACGCCGATGCCCCGCGCCACCCCGCGCACCGAGCTCATCCGCCTCGGCTTCGTCGACCTCGACGGAGCCCAGACCGGGTTGGCCGAGCTCGGCCCGGGGGCGGCGGACCTGCTCGCCTACCTCGGCCGTACGGCGGACCCGGACGCCGCGCTGCGCGGGCTGGTCCGGCTCGCCGACGCGGCGGGGGAGCAGCAGGGCGAGGACGAGCGCGCCGCGCTGGTGCGTGCCGTGCGCGAGGACGAGGGCACCGCGATGCGGCTGCTGTCGGTCCTCGGCGCCAGCGCCGCGCTGGCCGAGCACCTCGGTCACCACCCGGAGCACTGGCGCGAGCTGACCGACCCGGCCCTGGGCTCGACCCGGCCGGCGGCGTACGCCATGCGGGCGGCGCTGCTCGACGCGGTCGCGGGGCTGCCCGACCGCGAGGCGGTCGACGCGCTGCGGGTGGAGTACCGCCGCCAGCTGCTCCGGCTCGCCGCGCGCGACCTGGCCCACGACCTCGCGGTCGACGATGCCGCCGCCGAGCTCTCCGACCTCGCCGCGGGCACGCTCGACGCGGCGCTCGCGGTGGCCCGGGCCCGGATCGGGGCCGACACGGAGGGTCCGCGCCTGGCCGTGATCGCGATGGGCAAGTGCGGCGGGCACGAGCTCAACTACGTCTCCGACGTCGACGTGATCTTCGTCCACGACGGCGACGAGCGGGTCGCCGCGCGGCTCGCGGCCCAGATGATGCAGGTCTGCTCCGACCACACCGCCGAGGGCACGATCTGGCCGGTCGACGCGGCGCTGCGCCCCGAGGGCAAGGCCGGTCCGCTGAGCCGCACGCTCAGCAGCCACCAGGCCTACTACGAGCGGTGGGCCGAGCAGTGGGAGTTCCAGGCGCTGCTCAAGGCCCGGCCGGTGGCCGGCGACCTGGCGCTGGGCCGGGAGTTCGTCGCGATGGTCGCGCCGATGGTGTGGTCGGCCGCCGACCGCGAGGGCTTCGTCGACGCCGCCCGCGCGATGCGCCGCCGGGTGCTCGACCACATCCCGGCCAAGGAGGCCGACCGCCAGCTCAAGCTCGGCGCCGGCGGGCTGCGCGACGTGGAGTTCGCCGTCCAGCTGCTCCAGCTCGTGCACGGCCGGGCCGACGAGCGGATCCGCCCCCCGACCACGCTGAGCGCGCTGGCCCGCCTCACCGAGAACGGGTACGTCGGCCGCGAGGACGGCGAGGCGCTGCACCGGGCCTACGCCTTCCTGCGCCAGCTCGAGCACCGCATCCAGCTCCACCGCCTCCAGCGCACGCACGTCGTCCCGGCCGACGAGGCGTCGCTGCGCCGGCTCGGCCGCAGCCTCGGCTTCCTCAAGGAGTCCGAGAAGCGGCTCGACGACACCTGGCAGCACCACCGCCGCGAGGTCAGCCGGCTGCACCAGAAGATCTTCTACCGCCCGCTGCTCTCCGCCGTCGCCCGGATCGGGTCCGACGAGGTGCGCCTCTCCTCCGAGGCCGCCGGTGCCCGTCTCTCCGCCCTCGGGTACGCCGACCCGGGCGCCGCCCTGCGCAACCTCGAGGCGCTGACCGCCGGGGTCTCGCGGACCGCGACCATCCAGCGCACGCTGCTGCCCGCGATGCTCCAGTGGTTCGCCGAGTGCCCCGACCCCGACGGCGGGCTGTTCGGCTTCCGCCGGATCAGCGAGGCGTTGGGCCGCACGCCCTGGTACCTCTCCACGCTGCGCGACGAGGGCGAGGCCGCCGAGCGGTTGGCCCACCTGCTCGGCACCTCGCGCTACTGCACCGACCTGCTGGAGCGCGAGCCCGCCGGGGTGCGCCTGCTCGCCGGGGACCTGACCCCGCTCGGCTCCGCGGCGCTCGTCGACGAGATGGTCGCCACCGCGCGGCGCCAGGAGGGCGGCGACAAGGCGGTCCGCGCGGTGCGCGGCGTCCGCCGGCGCGAGCTGCTGCGGATCGCGGCCGGCGACGTGCTCGGCCTCGTCGACGTGGCCGACGTCGGCTTCGCGCTCACCCGGCTCACCGACGCCACGCTCGAGGCGACCCTGCAGGTGGCCGAGCAGTCCGTGGCCGCCCAGCGCGGGCTCACCGCGGCGCCGACCCGGCTCGCGGTCATCGCGATGGGGCGCTACGGCGGCTTCGAGCTGTCCTACGGCAGCGACGCCGACGTGCTCTTCGTGCACGAACCGGTCGCGGGTGCCGACCCGCAGGAGGCGGCGTCGTACGCCCGGGCGGTGGCCGAGGAGCTGCGCCGGGTGCTCGGCGCCCCGGGCCCCGACCCGGCGCTCGTCGTCGACGCCGACCTGCGCCCCGAGGGCCGCAACGGCCCGCTGGTGCGCACCCTCGACGCCTATGCGGCCTACTACGCGAAGTGGTCGCACGTGTGGGAGGCCCAGGCGCTGCTGCGTGCCGATGCGGTCGTGGGCGACCCGGGCCTGCGCGAGCGGTTCACCGCGCTCATCGACCCGCTGCGCTACCCCGAGCAGGGACTCGACGAGGACGCCGTGCGCGAGGTGCGCCGGATCAAGGGCCGCGTCGACAAGGAGCGGCTGCCGCGCGGTGCCGACCCGGCCCTGCACCTCAAGCTCGGCCGCGGGGGACTGGCCGACATCGAGTGGACGGTCCAGCTGCTGCAGCTGCGCCACGGCGCCGCCGTACCGGGGCTCCGGACGGCGCAGACCCTCGCCGCCCTCGCCGCAGCCGCCGAGGCCGACCTGATCACCCACGAGGAGGCCGAGACCCTCGGCACCGGGTGGCGGATGGCGACCCGGGTCCGCAACGCGCTGCTCCTCGCGCGGGGCCGTCCGGGGGACCAGTTCCCGATGGCGACGCTGGAGCGCCGGGCCGTCGCGGCCATGCTCGGCTACCAGCTCGTCGAGACCGACCGGCTGCTCGACGACTACCTCCGGGTGACCCGTCGCGCCCATGCCGTGGTGGACCGCGTCTTCTGGGAGTGAGGTTTGCCAGGCCTCGCCCGCAGGCGCGATCGATATGTCATGATGTGCGGTGTCGGGCCGCGACCGACCCCCCCAGAGGTCGCGGCCCGACGCCCTTTTTCCGGACGTGCGTCTGGATTCTGCTCGGTCCGCCGCGCCCGGCGTTGACCCTCGCGAGGGCGGTGCCGAGGGTGGCCGCATGACGATCACGCGGAGCCTGCGCGGCCGGCTCGTCGCGGTCGCCTCGGTGGCCACGGTGCTGCTGACGGCGACGCCCCCGGCCCAGGCCTTCACGACCTACACGCCGACGGGCGGTCCGGCGGTCAACCTGGTCGGTACCGGCATCAGCCTGACCGACATCCCGAACGGCCAGACGATCACGTGCGCGTCGTTCACCATGGCCGGCGGGGTGAGCAGCCCCGGTCTCAGCCGCGCCTACCCGACCCCGGCGGTCAACCTGCCGACGCTGGCCAGCGCCGGCTGCACCAACACCTTCTGGGGTCCGGTCACCTTCGCGCTGGCCCCGACCTGGCGGCTCGCGATGACCGGCGACCCGAGCGGCGGGCTGTGGCCCGCACGGCTGAGCCAGGTCAAGATCAGCGGGAACGTCGCCGGGTGCGCCATCGAGGTCACCGGGGTCGTCGACGGCACCTTCGCGGTCGGCAGCCAGCGGTTCACCCCGGTCGCGGGGCCCTCCGGCCTCGGCGTCACGGCCGCGGTGGGCGGCGCTCCCTGCGTGGCGATCGACGTCGTCGTGGGCGACCCGGTCGCGGTCGGCGGCTACTGGACCAACACCGCGATGCCGCCGCTCGCCCTCGCCAACCCCTGAGCCCCGGCACACCGGCACCCGGCCGGGGGACCGGTCCGCCTGTGCGATGCTTAGGTAATGCAAACCTCACTTCGTGCGGGTGGCGGGGTGGAGCCACCCGCGTCCCCGGAGGCCTCGGCGCAGGCGTCACCGGAGCCGTCCCCGGAGGCGCCAGCCGGTCCGACGGGCCCGGCCGGGGCGGTCTGCACCGGCCGCGGCCGCAGGGTCGCCGTGATCGTCGCCGCCGTCGTGCTGCTCCTCGTGGCGGTCGCGCTCAGCCTCGCCCTCGGCGTGCGTGGCGTCGCCCTCCGCGAGACCTGGCAGGCCCTCGTCGACCCGGTCGCCGGGAACGTCGACCACGACGTGATCCGGGGGCAGCGGGTGCCGCGCACGATCATCGGCGTCCTGGCGGGAGCCGCGCTCGGCCTGGCCGGCGGTCTCGCCCAGGCGATCACCCGCAACCCGCTGGCCGACCCCGGACTGCTCGGCCTCAACGCCGGTGCCTCGCTCGGCATCGTCGTCGCGGCGACGGCGTTCGGCGTGGTCAACCCCGGTGTCTCGGTGTGGTTCGGCTTCCTCGGCGCCGCGCTCGCGTTCGTCCTCGTGTTCGCGATCGGGCACGGGCGCCCGGTGCACCTGGCGCTGGCCGGGGCGACCGTCACGGCGCTCATGGTGCCGATCTCGACGCTGCTGCTCTTCCGCGACGTCGACGCCTTCAACCAGCTGCGGTTCTGGTCGGTCGGCGCGCTCACCGGGCGTGACGTCGACGCGGTCGCCGGCCTGTGGCCCTTCCTGCTGGTCGGCCTGGTGCTGGCGCTCTTCGTCGCACACCGCCTCAACGGCCTCGCGCTCGGCGACGACGTCGCGGCCGCCCTCGGCCAGAGCGTCGGTACGACGCGCCTGCTGGCCGGAGTCGCGATCGTCGCGCTCGCCGGTGCCGCCACCGCGCTGGCCGGACCGATCGCCCTGGTCGGCCTCGTCGTGCCGCACGCGGCGCGGCGCCTGATCGGCCAGGACTACCGCTGGGTGGTGCCGCTGTGCGCGCTGCTCGGCCCGATCCTCCTCGTCGCGGCCGACATCATCGGCCGGCTGGTCCGCCAGGACGAGCTCGAGGCCGGTGTCGTCGCCGCGCTGATCGGTGCCCCGGTGCTGGTCGCGGTCGCCCGCGGACGACGGGTGGCGGGCCTGTGACCACGCTGACCACCCTGCCGCTGGTCCGGCTGCGCCGGCGCCGTCGTACCCGGGCGGGTGCGGTGGTGCTCGTCGGTCTCCTCGCCTGCCTCGTGCTGGTGCTGGTCAGCCTCAACATGGGCATGGCCGGCGTACCGCCCGAGCGGGCGCTGCCCGCGATCTTCGGGGTCGGCGACCGCTTCGACCTGCTCGTCGTGCAGAAGCTCCAGCTCCCGCGCGGGCTCGCCGCGATCCTGGCCGGGCTCGCGTTCGGCCTGGCCGGTGCGCTCTTCCAGTACACGCTGCGCAACAACCTCGCCAGCCCCGACATCCTCGGCATCTCCGGCGGTGCCTCGCTCGGCGCGATCACCGCCATCACCGCGTACGGCGCCACCGGGCTCGCGATCACCGGCTCGGCCCTGCTCGGCGGGCTCGCCACGGCGGTCGCGATCTGGGCGCTGGCCTGGCGCGGGGGACTGCACGGCATCCGGTTCGTGCTCGTCGGCGTCGGCCTGTCGTACGTCTGCGCCTCGCTCATCGCCTGGCGGCTCTCCGAGGCCGACCTGCGCGAGGGCGGGACGGTCCTGCTGTGGACCGTCGGCAGCGTGGCCGACATCCGCGACGGCATGCTCGGCCTGCTCGCGCTGGGCGTCGGTGTGCTGCTGGTGCTGGGCCTGATCGTGGGCCGCGACCTGCGTCCGCTCGCGCTCGGCGACGAGCACGCCAGCGGCCTCGGCGTCGCCCCCAACCGGGCCCGTGCGCTGGCGCTGCTGGTCGGGGTCGGCCTCGTCGCGCTCGCGACCGCGGTGGCCGGACCGATCGCCTTCGTCGCGCTCGTCTCGCCGGCCATCGCCCGCCGGCTGGTCGACGACGGCGGGGCCGCGCTGCTGCCCTCCGCGGTCGTCGGCGCCACCCTCACCCTCGCCGCCGACGTGGTCGGCCAGGCGGCGCCGTTCGGGCTCGACGCGCCCGTCGGCGTCGTCACCGGCCTGATCGGCGCGCCGTACCTCCTCTGGCTGCTCGCCCGCAGCGACCGAAAGGCGACCTCATGAGCACCGCGATCACCGCCACCGGGCTCTCGCTCGGCTACCGCAACCACCACGTGATCGAGAACCTCGACCTGGTCCTGCCCCCGGGCAAGGTCACCGCGATCGTCGGGCCCAACGCCTGCGGCAAGTCCACGCTGCTGCGCGGCCTGGCCCGGCTGCACCCCCACGCCGCGGGCAGCGTCACGGTCGACGGCCAGGACATCGGCGCGCTCTCGCGCAAGCAGCTCGCCCGGCTGATCGGCGTGCTGCCCCAGTCGTCGGTCGCACCGGACGGCGTCCGGGTGGCCGAGCTGGTCAGCCGGGGCCGGTTCCCGCACCAGGGCTGGTTCGGCCGCCACTCCAGCGACGACGACGTCGTCGTGATGCGTGCGCTCGAGGCCACCGGGGTCGCCGAGCTGGCCGAGCGCCGCCTCGAGGAGCTCTCCGGCGGCCAGCGCCAGCGGGTCTGGATCGCGATGGTGCTCGCCCAGGAGACCAGCGCGGTGCTGCTCGACGAGCCGACCACCTATCTCGACGTCACCCACCAGCTCGAGCTTCTCGACCTGCTGGCCGACCTCAACGCCGAGCGGGGGACCACCGTCGTGATGGTGCTCCACGAGCTCAACCACGCCGCGCGCTACGCCGACCACATGGTCGTCATGTCCGGCGGCCGGGTCGTCGGCGAGGGAGCGCCGGGGGAGGTGCTGACCGTGGCCTCGGTGCGCGACGCCTTCGGCCTCGACGCCGAGATCATCCCCGACCCGGTGACCGGCGGACCGCTCGTCGTCCCGCGGGGGCGTCCACGATCCGCCGCGATCGCGGCGTCCTGACCGACTACTGTTAGGTTACGCTTACCTAACCCCGAACCAACGAGGAGAGACGCGTGCGTACGACACGTGCCTTCCGCCGTGCGGCCGCCCTGGTGGCGGCCACGACGGCGGCCCTGGCCCTGACGGCCTGCGGCAGCGAGAACGACAAGGCGGCCGACGAGGGCAAGACCACCGGTGCGGCCACCGACAGCTTCCCGATCACGATCGAGAACGCCTACGGCGAGACCGTGATCAAGGAGGAGCCGAAGCGCGTCGCCACCTGGGGCTGGGGCTCGACCGAGGCCGCCATCGCCTCGGGCGTCTACCCGGTCGCCGTGGCCGAGCAGCTGTGGACCGTCGGCAAGGACAACCTCCTGCCCTGGGTCGAGGAGGCCTACGACAAGGCCGACGTCGAGCACCCGGCGCTCCTCACCGACGACGGCTCGGGCACCACCGTGCCCTACGACGAGTTCATCGCGGCCAAGCCTGACCTGATCCTCGCGCCCTACTCGGGCCTGACCGAGGAGCAGTACAAGACGCTCAGCGACATCGCCCCGGTCGTCGCCTTCCCCGAGGGTCCCTGGACCACGCCGTGGGACGAGACCATCAGCATCACCGCCAAGGCCCTCGGCCGCAGCGCGCAGGGCGAGAAGATCCTCGGCGACATCGACACCTTCTTCGCCGACGAGGCCAAGAAGCACCCCGAGTTCGCGGGCAAGACGATCGCCGGCATCTGGGCCAGCCCCAACGCGCTGTCGATCTACACCGCCCTCGACCCGCGCGTGGCGATCATGGCCAAGCTCGGCTTCGAGGTGGCGCCCAGCGTGGCCAAGCTCGACAGCTCCAAGGGCGGCTTCTTCTTCGAGATGAGCTACGAGAAGGCCGACGAGCTCGACGCCGACGTGATCATCAGCTACCACGACAACGACGACGAGGCCGCGGCCATGCTCAAGGACCAGAAGGCCCTGGCCATCCCCGCGGTCAAGAGCGGCTCGGTCGCCCAGGTCGTCGGCCGGGTCAACGTCTCGTCGGTCTCGCCGCCGACCGCGCTGAGCTACAACTGGAAGGACGGCCTGCCGTCCCTCATCGACACGCTCGCCGGCGTCGTCGCCAAGTAGCCCGGAGGCAGCACCTCCCCGCATCCACCCGCCGACGGGTCCGCGCTGCGCGTCAGCGCGGCCCGTCCGGGTGGATGCTGCGCGTCTCGGCCCGTTCGTAGGTGCGCGGCAGGTGGTCGCGGACGTAGACCTTGGGCAGCGCCTTGGCGATCGACAGCGCCACGTAGATGACGGTGTTGATCGCCACGAACGCGGCGAGGATGCCGAACGCGTGGCTGCGCACCAGCGCCTCGGGGAGGAGGATGCCGAGGCTGGTCATGAGTCCGCCCGGAGGCCGTGCGGGGTGGCGACCACGTGCTTCCACGTGGCGGTGCGGCCCAGCGACATGTCGATGATGCCCTTCAGGTAGACGATGTCGAGGAAGAGCGCGTAGAAGAGCTCGGGGAACAGCGTCGCCGCGAGCAGCCGGGCGCGCCAGCCGCCCTTCCAGACCGTGACGATCCGCTCGACGGTGAAGATCAGGCCCGTGCCGAGCCAGAACGGGAACCACACCCAGGTGTCGAACGACAGCGCCATGAGCGCCATGAGCAGCAGGTAGGCGCCGAGCGCGATGACGCCGTAGCCGATGCCGAGCTGCTGGGCCCAGTAGCGGAAGGTCGCCGGGCGCATGCCGTACTCGCCGAGGTTCTCCAGGGCGCCGCGCTGCCAGCGCAGCCGCTGGGCCCACAGGGTGCGCCAGGTGGGCATCACCTCGGTGACCACGGTGCAGTCGCTGGGGGAGATGACCAGGCCCCCGAGGGTCTTGAGGGCCAGGGTGATCTCGTTGTCCTCGGTCAGCACGAGGGTGTCGTAGACATCGCCCGGTACGCCGGGCAGGATCCGGCCCCGCTCGGCGGCGACGGTGCGCAGCGCGCGTGGCCGGAACACCGTCGCGGTGCCGGTCAGCACGAAGACCCGGCCCCGGCGGCGCTGGAGGTCGCGGGCGTAGCGGGTGTACTCGTTGCGCTGGAACTGGCCGATCAGGCCCTTGCCGTCCTCGCCGTAGAACAGCCCGCCGATCGCCATGAGCGCGCGGTCCTCGCTCATCCGGCGCACGACGGAGTCGAGGAAGCCGGCGTCGAGCACCGTGTCGGCGTCCATCACCATGACCAGGTCGTTCTCGCCCTGGCCGGGCAGCAGGTCGCGCAGCGCCTGGTTGAGCCCGCCGGCCTTCTTGTGCTCGTTGGCGACGGTCGCGAAGACCTCGGCGCCGCCGGCCCGGGCGATCGCCGCGGTGTCGTCGGTGCAGTTGTCGGCCACGACGACCACCCGCTCGGGAGGCCGGGACTGGGCGAAGAGCGAGGCCAGGGTGGCGCCGATGCTGGCGGCCTCGTTGTGGGCCGGGACCAGCACGGTCAGCGTGACGGGGCCGTGGAAGACCCCGCGGGTCTCGGTCATGACGTGCTTGGGCGCGAGCGGCAGGCGCTCGCCGTCCTCGCTGCGGCGGGCGCGGTTGGCGATGCGCCGCTCGAGCAGCGCGACGCCGGCGGCGAAGAGCAGCGCGAGCCCGGCGGCCGCGCTCAGGGTCGGCACGCTGGGTGCCTCGGTGTCGTAGAGCAGGTGCCAGGCACCCAGGACCAGGCCGTCCGCTGGTCGTTCCTCACGTCCTGGGGTCCCCGAGACCGACCACCAGAGCAGTCCTGCTCCGGCCGCGGCGGTCCCGAAGATCAGCAGGCCGACGGCTCGCTGCAATCCGCGCACGGTTTTCCCTCCCTCTCGTCGCCACCTGGCACGTCCCTCCACGTTCGAGACTAGGCAATTCCGGCGCCGGGCCGCAGCCGGAGCCTGCGGAACCGACCGTTCGGCAGACCGGGCCGGGACGAAGGTCCCGATCTCCTTCGGTCCCTCCCGTTCCGGCCGATGGACGAGCACAGGCAGGTGGGCCGGGCCACCGCCCGGACCGGACGGAGGAGCGATGGAGTCCCGCACGGAGGGGGCTGCGCTGCGGCGCTCGATCCTGGACACCCTGCCGTTCAGCATCATCGCCACGGACGCACGCGGCCGGATCGTGACGGTCAACCCGGCGACCGCGGCGTTGCTCGGCTACGACCACGACGAGCTCGTCGGAGCTCCGCTCACCGTCGTCGACGGCGCCCGTCGCCGGCTGTACCCGGACGGCGCGCCGGCGCTCGCGGACGCGGGCGGCCACGACATCGAGTGGGTCTACCGCCGGCGCGACGGCACGAAGGTCCCCGTGCAGGAGGCGATCGTCCCGCTCGACGGGGAGGACGGCGTGGAGCCGGGCTTCCTGGTCGTCGCCTACGACATCACGCACCGGGCGCAGACCCGCGACCACGTGGAGCACCTCGCGACCCACGACAGCCTGACCAACCTGCCCAACCGCTCGCTGCTGCTGCGCCACCTGGAGGGGGCGCTGGAGCGGGCCCAGCAGACCTCGCTGCACCTGGCGCTCGTCCTGCTCGACCTCGACCACTTCAAGCGGATCAACGACTCACTGGGCCACCACATCGGTGACGAGCTGCTCGTGGTGGTGGCCGAGCGGCTGCTCGCCTGGACCCGGGCGGGGGACCTGGTCGCGCGCCTCGGCGGCGACGAGTTCGCGATCGTGCTCCACGACGTCCCGCCGTACGCCGACCTGGAGCGCCGCCTCGAGGAGCTCATGGTCGACGTGCTCGCCCCGGTCGTCGTGCACGGCTACGAGCTGGCGGTGACGGGCAGCATCGGCGGGATCCGCTATCCCGCGGACGGCGAGGACCCGGCGACCCTGCTCAAGCACGCCGACATCGCGATGTACGAGGCCAAGGCGGCCGGGCGCAACGCCGTACGCTGGTTCGAGGCGGGCATGCTCAAGGACGACGACGGCCGGCTCGCGCTCTCGGCCGCGCTGCGCCAGGCGCTGGAGCAGGGCGAGCTCTCGCTGGCCTACCAGCCGCAGCTCGACCTCGCGACCGGCAAGGTGGTCGGCGTCGAGGCGCTCGCCCGCTGGACGAGCCCCACGCTGGGCCCGGTGCCCCCGGACCGGTTCATCCCGGTCGCCGAGGACGGCGGCATGATCACCCACCTCGGCAACTGGGTGCTGCGCACCGCGTGCGAGGCGCTCGTGCGGATGCAGGAGGAGCTCGGTCACCCGCTGCGGCTCGCGGTCAACGTCTCGCCGCGCCAGCTCCAGGCCCGGGCGTGGCTGGACGAGATCGCCGACGCGATCGCGACCGCGGGCATCGCCCCGGCCCAGCTCGAGGTCGAGATCACCGAGGGCCTGCTCATCGAGGACCACGGCGACGTCGTCGCGATGCTGGAGTCACTGCGCTCGCTGGGCGTCTCGATCGTGGTCGACGACTTCGGCCGCGGCTACAGCAGCCTGGCGTACCTGACGAAGTTCCCCATCGACAAGATCAAGATCGACCGCTCCTTCATCTCCGAGATCACCTGCGCCGACACCGACGCCGCGATCGTCGACGCGATCATCGTGATGGCGCACGCGCTCGGCATGACCGTCGTGGCCGAGGGGGTCGAGACCGCGGTGCAGGAGCGCTACCTGCGCGAGCGCGGGTGCGACGAGGTGCAGGGCTACCGCTACAGCCCCGGCGTCGCGGTCGACGACGTCGTGCAGGTGACCCGGGCGTTGTCAGGCTGAGGTTCCGGCCCGACGAAGTGCGGGGGTTGCTGCACCGAGGTCCCGTTCTCGGTGCAGCAACCCCCGCACTTCGCGGCAGCAACCGCCGCACTTCGTCAGTAGCTCTTCGGCAGCCCCAGCATCGCGGTGCCGATGTGGGCCAGGACGAGCTCCTCGGCGACCGGGATGTTCTTGGCGATCCGGGCGTCGCGGAAGATCCGCTCGATGGGGTACTCCTTGGAGTACGCCATCCCGCCGAGGGTCTGGAAGGCCTGGTTGGCGGCCTCCCAGCCGACCTGGGCCCCGGTCAGCTTGGCGACGTTGGCCTCGTTGCCGCACGGGCGGCCCTGGTCGAAGAGCCAGGCGGCCTGGTAGGTCATCAGCCGGCCGAGCTCGGTCTTGGCCTTGATCTGGGCGAGCGGGAACTGCAGGCCCTGGTTGGCGCCGATCGGGCGGCCGAAGACCTCGCGCTCGCGGGCGTAGTCGCAGGCGATGCGCAGCGCGGCGTCCGCCGTACCGATGCCTCCGGAGGCGGCGAGGATGCGCTCGGGGTTGAGCACGTCCCACAGCACCGCGAAGCCTGCGTCGACCTCGCCGATCACGTTGGCCGCCGGCACCCGGACGTCGTCGAGGAAGACCTGGCTGGACTGCAGGATGTTGCTGCCCATCTTGGGGATCGGCGTGTACGACAGCGTGCCCGCGGCGAGCGCCTCCTTGACGTCGACCAGGAACAGTGTGAAGCCGGCGGTGCGCGGCAGGCCGCGCTCGCGCGTCTCGGCCGCGGGGACGGTGCGGGTGACCGCGACCATCCAGTCGGCGTTCTCGACGTTGGAGATCCAGACCTTCTGGCCCTTGATGACGAACTCGTCGCCGTCGCGGCGCGCGGCGGTCTTGATCTCGATGGCGTTGCTGCCGGCGTCGGGCTCGGTGAGCGCGAGGCAGAACTGGAGCTCGCCGGTGGCCAGGCCGGGCAGGATCCGCTGCTTCTGCTCGTCGGTGCCGTGCCGGCTCAGTGTCATCGCCCCGAAGCCGGGGGTGGTGACGTAGAAGAACGTGCCGGCCACGCCGCCGGACGCGCACAGCGTCATGTTGGCGACCGCCAGCTCGAGCAGACCCTGGCCGCCACCGCCGTACTCCTCGGGGATGCAGAGCCCGAACCAGCCGCCGTTGCCGAGGTCGTCGAAGACCTCCTGGGGGAAGCGGTGCTGCTCCTCGCAGCGCGACCAGTAGGCGTGGTCGTACTTGGCGGCCACGGCGGCGACGCCCTCGCGGACGGCGAGCGCGCTCTCGGGCAGGTCGAAGTCCATCAGGCTCCTTCAGACGAGGGGACGGCGGAACCGGCGGCGCAGCCGGGTGTCGGCGAGCCACAGGTTGAACGGGAAGATCCGCAGCGGGCGGGGGAGCAGCCGCTCGAACCGGCCGAAGAGCCGCATCAGCCGCTCGAAGCGGGCCTGCTGGCGCGTGCTCCAGGGCAGCCCCATCGCCTCGCGGAAGGGCGGCGGCAGGAAGCCGGTGGTCACGAAGACGAGGAACGGCGCGAGCAGCCGGAAGGGCCGGGGGAAGTTGCGCAGGGTCGTCAGCTCCAGCAGGTACGACGCCACGGCGGGGTCGATGTCGACCTCGGCGAGCGACTCCTCCCAGTAGCGGTCGAAGGCCCCGCGGTCGGCCGGCCACGCCTCGGCCGGCATCTGCAGCGTGGTGCCGAAGCGCGCGCAGTGCAGGTAGAGCGCGTCGGCCTCGGCGTCGGGGAGCGGCCCGTGCATCTTGTCGATCATGTCGACGGTGCCGTAGTAGAGGCAGGCGGCGACCCAGGTCTGGAGCCGCGGGTCCATCGCGCGGTACTCGACCTTCTCGCCGGGGCGCGAGTAGACCTGGGCGTGCTGCTTGTTGACCGCCTGGCGGAAGGCGGTGCGATCGGTGTCGTCGCCGAGCAGTGCGACGGCGAGGTAGGTGAACGTCGTGCGGCCGCGCTTGAAGGGCCGCTTCATCGCCGAGCCGTCGTGGACCCGGCTGTTCATCACGCCGTGGCCGACACCCGGCCAGCTCAGCTGGAGGATCACGTTGGCGGGACCGGCGAGGTGGGCGCCGAGACCGGAGACGTGGTCGCGCATGTCGAAGCCGGCGGGCACGGGCAGGTCGCGTGGCTTGCGCGCGGGCGGTGACGCTGCGGAGGGAGCGGTGGAGGTCACGCCGTCCACGCTAGCCTGTTGTTGGCACGCTGCCAATAGTAGGGTGCGGGTCATGACCGCAGCAGCGAACCGGCGCCGGCTCCCGCCCGACGAGCGGCGCGAGCAGATCCTGGCCGCCGCCGAGCGGCTGTTCGCCGAGCGTCCGTACGCCGAGGTGGCGACCACCGGCATCGCCCGCGAGGCGGGGGTCGCGCGCGGGCTGCTCAACCACTACTTCGGCGACAAGCGCGCCCTCTACCTCGAGGTGGTCCGCCGGGCCGCGCTGCTGCCGACGCTCGAGGACGTCCCGCTGCCGACCGGCTCGCTGGAGGAGCGCGTCGAGGTCGCGGTGACATGGTTCCTCGGCTCGATCACGCCCGAGCGGGCGACGTACCTGACGGTGCGGGCGGCGGAGGGCGTGGGTGAGGACGCCGAGATGCGCGCCATCCTCGACGAGGCCCACGACCTCGCGGCCCGCCGGGTGCTGGAGATGGTGGGCGGCGATCCGGCCGATCGCGCGGCCCGGGCCACGGTCCGGGCGTACGGCGAGCTGGCCCGCGGCGCGATCCGGGAGTGGTCGCGCGACGGCGCGCTCACCCGCGACCAGGCGCACCTGCTGCTGCGCGAGGCGCTGCTGGTCATCGTGCGAGCGGTGCTCCCACGACTCTGAGCGCGCGGGCGCTGCCGGGCCGGCCGGGCGCGGCCCGCTTGACGTCGTACATGGCCTGGTCGGCGCGGGCCAGCAGGCTGCGCGGGCTCTCGCTGCGCTCGGAGACGGCGGTGCCGACGCTCGCCGTGATCCGGTCGTACGGCGCGTCGGAGGCCTGGCCGTAGGGGAGCGCCACCTGGGCCCGCACCTCGTCGGCGTACCGCTCCAGGTCGGCGGGCCCGCCGAGTCGCGGGCGCAGGACGACGAACTCGTCGCCGCCGACCCGGGCCACGGTGTCCTCCGGCCCGGCCGTCTCGGTGAGCCGGCGGGCGATCTCGACGAGGAGCAGGTCGCCCTCCTGGTGCCCCCAGGCGTCGTTGACCGACTTGAAGCCGTTGAGGTCGAGCCCGACCACCCCCACCGTGCCGGGGGCGCCCTGGGCGAGCGCCGCCTCCAGCCGCTCGGTGAGCAGGGTGCGGTTGGCGAGCCCGGTCAGCGGGTCGTGCAGCGCCAGGTGGCGCAGCTCGCTGATGAGCGCGTTGCGCGAGTCGCGGAACAGCGCGAGGCTCAGCACCACCAGCGTCAGGCTGCCGATCATGCCCTGCGCGAGCAGCGCCTGGTTCTCGGCGGGCAGACCCTGCAGCGCGCCGAGGTCGAGCAGCGTCCCGACCAGCACGCACACCGCGGCGGCGGCCAGGAACAGCGTGCTCGTGGTGGTCGAGTAGCGCAGCGAGACCCACATCGCCGGCAGCATGATGGCGAAGGCGATCGGCTCGCCCGGGTTGACCCAGAAGACCCGGCCGAACACGGCGAGCGTGACGACCACGCACGCGACGGTCTCGGCGACCCGTGGCCCGGTGATCACCGGGCGGCGCCAGCGGGCGTCCTGGAGCCGGAGCACGAGGGCGACCCCGGCCAGCGCGGTGACACCGTTGCGCACCGCGAAGAGCGCGAACGTCTGCACCAGGCCGTCGT
Organism: Pimelobacter sp. 30-1; assembly: GCF_018831735.1. NCBI lineage: Bacteria > Bacillati > Actinomycetota > Actinomycetes > Propionibacteriales > Nocardioidaceae > Pimelobacter > Pimelobacter sp. 30-1. The sequence goes on along the minus strand of NZ_NHTS01000013.1, from coordinate 5,499 downwards.
GCCCGGCGTGCGCGAGGTAGGCGACCGCGAGGGCCGCGGAGCAGACCGTCCCGGTGCTCACCGCCACCACGAGCCGGGCCAGGTCGGCGGGCTCGCGCAGCACCGCCGTACGACGCCCGGGGGTGAGCAGGAGCGCGGTGACCGCCGCGAGCACGGCGTTGACGCCGGTGAACCACGCGGCCAGGCCCACCGTGGCCCCGGTCGCGAGGGTCGCGGCGAAGTTCGTCAGGCACAGCAGCACCGCGTGGGGCACCGCCCGGCGTGGCCCCAGTCCGCGGGCGTGGAGCGCCCAGAGCACGCTGATGGCCGCGGCGGGCCACACCAGCGCGACCTCGCCGTGGTCGACGCGCACCGCCCGGCCGGCCACCACGGCCAGTGCCTCGGCCGCGGCGAAACCCAGCGCGGGCAACGCTGCCCGGACGAGGCGTCGTGCCACGGTGCTGCTCCGTTCGGATGGATGGGGGTGCACCGCTTCGATCGGCCGTCTGCGGCCGGATCGGAGGACTTCGCGGCCGCCGGAGGCTCGCGTGACCAACCTTCGACCAATCTCCGTTTGCTCTGCTGTGCGGACCGCCACTCTCACTCGGGGAGATCGTTCATGGGGAACCTTCCGGCGCGCACTTCCGCGCGCACCACCAGCTCGTCGCACCGGTCGCCCGGGCACCTCAGCCGCCGCTCCTTCGTCGGCTACGTCCTCGGCGGCACCGGCCTCGTCGTCGCCGCCGACCTCACGCTCGGCTCCGCGCCGGCGCACGCCCTGCCGATCCCGTCGGTGCCGCAGGTGCCCGAGATCTACGACCTCAACGACTTCCTCACCCACTGCGCGCTGCCGACCTCGGCGCTGGTCGCGATCCACGTCGACGACCAGGGTGACGCGCACTTCGCGCTGCCGCGGATGGAGGTCGGCCAGGGGATCACCACCTCGACCGCGATGATCATCGCCGACGAGCTGGACCTGCCGCTCGACCGCGTCCACGTCACGCTGGCGCCGGCCCGGCCCGAGCTGCTGTTCAACCAGCTGACCGGCGGCTCCAACACCACCATCTCGACGTACACCCCGATCCGGGTGGCGGCCGCCGTGGCCCGCAAGGCGCTGCTCGAGGCGGCCGCGATCGAGCTCGGTGCGCTGGTCGAGACGCTCGTGGTCAAGGCCGGCACGATCTTCGACAGCCTCGGCTCGTCGCTGACCTACGGCCAGGCGGCCACGCTGGCGGCGCCGCCGACGACGCGCCGGGTCCGGGTCTCGCTCAAGGCCGCGGCCGAGCAGCGGCTCGTCGGTACGCCGCAGCGGCGCGTCGACGCGCTCGACGCGGTCACCGGCCGCAAGCAGTACGCGATGGACCTCGACGTCCCCGGTGCGCTGCCGACCATGGTCTGCCGCCCGCCCGGCCTCAACGGCTCGGTCCGGGAGGTCCGCAACCGGGCCGCGGTCCTGGCGCTGCCCGGCGTCACCCATGTCGCGGTGATCCCGACCGGGGTCGCCGTACGGGCTCGGACGTTCGGCCAGTGCATCGACGCCGTCCGGGCGCTCGACGTCGCCTGGAAGGCCGGGTCGGTGCCCGGCAAGTCGGCCGACGACATCGCTCTGGAGCTGCGCCGCGCCCAGCTGCCGCTCGCGGTGCCCAAGCTCGGCGCGACCACGGTCGAGGGTGACTTCACCTTCCACTTCCGTAGCGGCTCGGCGCTCGAGCCCAACTGCGCGATCGCCGACGTCCGCGACGGCAGCGCCACGATCTGGGGCGGGCTGAAGTCGCCGATCGATGCCCAGTCCAAGGTCGCCAGAGCGCTCGGGCTGCCGCAGCGCAAGGTGACGGTCAACGTGGTCCAGGGTGGCGGCTCGTTCGGCCGCAAGCTCTTCAGCGACGCCGCGATCGAGGCCGCGCAGGCGTCGCGGGCGTTCGGCGTCCCGGTCAAGCTCATGTGGCACCGTGCCGACGAGCCGCGCCAGGGTCGGGTGCACCCGATGGCGACCTCGCGGGTCCGGGCCACGGTGCTGCTCGGCAGCGTGGTCACCTTCGAGCAGCGGCACACCTCGGTCTCGACCGACTTCACCCACGGGCTCGGCGAGCGGCTCACCGCCGAGGTGGCCGCGCTGCCGACGGGGCTGGCCAACCTGGGGTTCTCCGAGACGATCTTCCTGCTCAGCCAGGAGCTGCCCTACAACTTCGGGGTCGTCACCCAGCTGCTCAACGAGTCGAACAACGACGTCGACCGGTTCAACACCAGCTCGGTGCGCAACATCTACTCACCCGACGTCCGCACGGCCAACGAGCTCATCGTCGACCAGCTCGCGGCCCGGCTCCGGCAGGACCCGGTCGAGTTCCGCCGCCGCCACCTCAAGAGCCGGGTGGTCAAGCGGGTGCTCGCCCGGGCCGCCGAGCTGGGGGAGTGGGGCCGATCGATGCCCGCGGGCACGGCCCAGGGCATCGCGATCCACAAGGAGTACAAGGGCGCGACCGCCGTCCTGGTCGAGATCGACTGCCGGCCCGCGACCGTGGACCGCACGGTCCGCGACGCCGTCACCGGGCCCCGGGTCACCAAGGCGATCGTGGTCGTCGACTGCGGTCTCGTGGTCAACCCGCTGGGGGTCGAGGCCCAGATGATGGGCGGCTTCTCCGACGGCATGGCCCAGGCGCTGACCTACGGCAACCACCTCGTCGACGGGCACTTCCTGGAGGCCAGCTGGGACAACTCGGCCTACACCCGGCAGTGGAACACGCCCCCCGACTTCCGCTGCGAGGTGATGGAGTCCGACCGGCGCGAGCCCGGCGGCATCGGCGAGGCCGGCGTCGCCGCCTCGATGGCCGCCGTCGCCTGCGCCTACGCGCGGGCCACCGGGACGATGCCCACCGAGTTCCCGATCAACTTCCGCGCCCCGCTGCACTTCGAGCCCAAGCCCTTCGTCCCCTCCGTCCCCGAGTCGCCGGTCGACGGCCTCGACCACCTCTCCTGAGGAGCCCGCGATGCCGAAGCACACCTTCCAGCTCAACGGCGAGACCGTCACCGTCGACGTCGAGGACGACGTCCGGATCCTGTGCGTCCTGCGCGACGTCCTCGGCGTCACCGGGCCCAAGTACGGCTGCGGGATCAACGTCTGCAAGGCCTGCACCTCCCACCTCAACGGCAAGGCGTTCAACCCGTGCTCGGTGCGGGTCCAGGACGTCGGCCCCGACGACGAGATCACCACCATCGAGGGGCTGGCCGACACCGCGCCCGGCGACGGCCTGCACCCGATGCAGGAGGCGTGGCTGGAGCACGACGTCGCCCAGTGCGGCTACTGCCAGCCGGGCCAGATCATGGCCGCGGTCGCCCTCGTCCACCGGGTCCGCAAGGAGGGGCGGGCGATCACCGAGGACGACCTCGACGCCCTCCGCAACGTGTGCCGGTGCGGCACCTACCCGCGGATCCGGCAGGCGATCCGGACCGGGGCCGAGCGCATGGGCTGAGCGCGTGGGCTGAGGGGCTCAGCACTCGATGACGTTGACGGCGAGGCCGCCGCGCGAGGTCTCCTTGTACTTCGTCATCATGTCCCGGCCGGTCTCGCGCATGGTCTTGAGCGCCTTGTCGAGGCTGACCTTGTGCGAGCCGTCGCCGTGGCTGGCCATCCGGGCCGCGTTGATCGCCTTGACCGAGGCGATCGCGTTGCGCTCGATGCACGGGATCTGGACCAGTCCGCCGACGGGGTCGCAGGTCAGGCCGAGGTTGTGCTCGATGCCGATCTCGGCGGCGTTCTCGACCTGGGCCGGCGTACCGCCGATCACCTCGCACAGCGCCCCGGCCGCCATCGCGCACGCCGAGCCGACCTCGCCCTGGCAGCCCACCTCGGCGCCGGAGATCGAGGCGTTCATCTTGGCCAGGATGCCGATCGCCGCGCCGGTCAGCAGGAAGCGCGCGATGCCGTCGTCGACCTCGTCCTGCGGGCGCCCGGCGGCCACGAAGCGCACCCAGTAGTGCAGCACCGCGGGGACGATGCCGGCCGCGCCGTTGGTCGGCGCGGTGACGACCCGGCCGCCCGAGGCGTTCTGCTCGTTGACGGCGAGGGCGTAGAGGTTGACCCAGTCCATGACGTCGAACGGATCGGTGCCGCCGCGCGCGCAGAGGCTCGTGTACAGCTCGGGCGCGCGCCGCGGGACCTTGAGCCCACCCGGCAGCACGCCCTCGCGGTGACAGCCCTCGTCGACGCACGCCGCCATCACGCGCCAGATCTCCAGCAGCCCGGCCCGGACGTCGGCCTCGGAGCGCCAGGTGAGCTCGTTGGCGAGCATGACGTCCGAGATGCTCATGTCCTCGCGCGCGCAGACGGCGAGCAGCTCGGCACCGGTGCTGAAGGGGTACGGCAGCACGGTCTCGTCGGCGACCACCCGGTCGGCACCGGCCTGGTTCTCGTCGACCACGAAGCCGCCGCCCACCGAGTAGTAGGTGCGGGCACGCAGCTCGGCGCCCGCGGCGTCGTACGCGGTGAAGATCATGCCGTTGGGGTGCGCGGGCAGCGACTTGCGCCGGTGCATGACGACGTCGTCGGCCTCGAAGCGGACGGGGTGGCTGCCGGCCAGCCGCAGCTCCTGGCGGTCGAGGATCGCGGCCACCCGGGCGTCGTACGTCGTGGTGTCGGTGGTCGCGGGATCGTCCCCCTCGAGCCCGAGGATGACGGCCTTGACCGAGCCGTGCCCGTGCCCGGTCGCGCCGAGCGAGCCGAAGAGCTCGGCCCGGACCCGGGCGACGGTGCCGATCTCGCCGTCGTCGGCGAGACCCTCGGCGAAGATCCGGGCCGCGCGCATCGGTCCGACCGTGTGCGACGACGACGGCCCGATGCCGATCGAGTAGAGGTCGAAGACGCTCAGCGCCACGTGATCACCGGCTTCTGCGTTCCATGGCTCGACGGTACAACCGTCCGGCGCGGTAGGAGGAGCGCACGAGGGGGCCGGAGAGGACGCCGCTGAAGCCGATCTCGTCGGCCTCGGTGGCGAGCTCGACGAACTCCTCGGGCTTGACCCACCGCTCCACGGGGTGGTGACGCGGGCTGGGCCGCAGGTACTGCGTGATCGTGACCAGCTCACAACCCGCCTCGTGCAGGTCGCGCAGCGCCTGGGAGACCTCCTCGCGGGTCTCGCCCATGCCCAGAATCAGGTTGGACTTGGTGACGAGTCCGAAGGCCCGGGCCTGGGTCAGCACGTCGAGCGAGCGCTCGTAGCGGAACGCGGGCCGGATGCGCTTGAAGATCCGCGGCACCGTCTCCACGTTGTGGGCCAGGACCTCGGGGCGCGACTCGAAGACCTCGGTCAGCAGCTCGGGTCGGCCGTTGAAGTCCGGGATGAGGTTCTCGACGCCGGTGTCGGGGTTGAGGTCGTGGATCGCGCGGACGGTCGCGGCGTAGAGCCAGGCGCCGCCGTCGGGGAGGTCGTCGCGGGCGACGCCGGTGATGGTGGCGTACTTGAGTCCCATGGTCTGGACGGATTCGGCGACGCGGCGGGGTTCGTCGCGGTCGAGGGCCTGGGGCTT
>NZ_NHTS01000012.1:0-171543 GCF_018831735.1 Pimelobacter sp. 30-1 | reverse complement strand
ACCGGCTGCGTCTACGGCACCCTCGACCCGGTCCGCCAGGTCACCATCGAGAAGCGGACCCGTCCGCAGGGCGCGGCCGACAGGTTCACCTTCGACCAGACCGGCCCGACGATCGACGGCAACCTGCCCGCGACCTCGACGCTGGGCGACCGCGACACCAAGACCTACGAGATCGCCGGTGACGCGAGCTTCACCGAGCGCGCCAGCGCCGGCTGGGCGCTGACCGACCTCGCCTGCACCGGTGACACCAGCGGCGTGCGGATCGACAAGGACAACGCCCGCTTCGACGTCGGCGCCGTCGGCGGCGACGTGCACTGCACCTTCACCAACGCCCAGGGCGGCGCGATCGTCGAGAAGCGTGATGCCGACGGCAACGCGCTCCTGGGCGGTGCGACCTTCCGCTTCGACAAGACCACGGGCCCCGGCGGCTCCGGCGGTGCCGCCCCGGCGATCGTCGTCACCGACAACCAGGCCCCCGACGTCGACCCGACCGCGGGCCGGGTCGAGGTGCGCGGCCTGATCCCCGGCACCTGGACGGTCACCGAGACCCAGGCACCCCAGGGCTACGAGATCGACAACCCGAACCCGGTCGCCTTCACGGTGAGCGCGGACGACACGACGCCGGTCACGGTGCCGGCCTTCACCGACACCCGCAAGAAGTCGAGCCTGTCGGTGATCAAGCACGAGTCCCGTCCCGACGGCACGGTGACCGACAAGATCGTCCCCGGCGCGCAGTTCCAGCTCTGGCGCGAGACCAACGGCCAGGCCGGTCTCCAGACCGCCGGTGACACCAAGGTCGGCGTGCCGTGCACGACGACGGGCACCGACCCGTGCACCGTCGGCGGCCTCGACTTCGGCACGTACTACTGGCAGGAGACGCAGGCTCCGCAGGGCTATCAGCTCCCGCCGGACGCCGTGTCCGACCCGATCGTGATCGACGCCGCCAACGCCGGCGGCCAGGCTCCGGTCACCGTGATCGGCGACCCGCAGAAGCGCAGCGAGCTGACCATCACGAAGTACGACGCCATCACCGGCAAGACCCTGCCCGGCGCCACGTTCGCGCTCTACCGCGAGAGCAACGACCAGAACGGCCTGCAGACGACGCAGCCCGGCGGCGACACCCTCGTCGAGACGTGCGTGAGCGGTGCCGACGGCACCTGCACGGTCGACGACCTGCCGTTCGGCCAGTACTGGTGGCTGGAGACCGCGGCGCCCGAGGGCTACACGATCCCGGGCTACCCGATCGTCGGCATCATCGAGGTCAACGCGGTCAACGCCGGCGGCCCGATCATCCAGTCCGGGCTCTCCGACCCGCAGGTGGTCTCCGCGCTGACCATCGAGAAGAAGGACGCCGTCACCGGCGCCGAGCTCGACGGTGCGGTCTTCGACCTGCGCAAGGTCGCGGCCGACGGGAGCGAGTCGACGTACGGCTCCTGCACCACCCAGGGCGGTCGGTGCACCATCGGCGAGCTGGAGTTCGGCACCTACTACTGGCACGAGCGGACGCCGCCGGTCGGCTACGAGCTGCCGGCCGACCGTGACTCCGACCCGATCGAGATCACCCCGCAGAACGCGGGTGAGGACTTCGCGGTGACGACGATGCGCGACCCGCAGACGACCAGCGCGCTCTCCGTGCTCAAGCAGGACGGCGAGACCAAGGAGACCGTCGACGGCGCCACGTTCGCGCTGTTCAGCGAGACCAACGGGACGCCCGGCCTGCAGCCCGGCTCGGACACCAAGGTCAGCGAGTGCACGACGTCGGGCGGTGAGCCCTGCACGATCGAGGGCCTCGCGCACGGCACGTACTACTGGCTCGAGACCGCGGCCCCGCAGGGCTACGAGCTGCCGGTGGACGCCCAGTCCGGGCCGATCGTGGTGACCGCGCAGAACGCCGGCACCACGTTCCCGGTGACCGTGATCGGCGACCCGCAGAAGAAGAGCGAGCTGTCCGTCCTCAAGCACGACGCCGAGACCGGCGCCGTGGTGGCGGGCGCCACCTTCGAGATCTGGCGCGACGCCGACCGCAGCGGGACCTTCGACCGCGCGAACGACGTCAAGGTCGCCGAGTGCACCACGGCCGGCACCGACCCGTGCACGGTCGACCCGGTGGGCTTCGGCACCTACTTCTGGGTCGAGACCAAGGCGCCGCAGGGCTACGAGCTGCCGGCGAACCCGGTCTCGGACCCGGTCGTGGTGAGCGCCGCCAACGCGGGCTCGACGTTCACGCCCGTCCCGGTGGCCGACCCGCAGCTGCGCTCGGCGCTCGACCTGGTCAAGACCGACGCCAAGGACGGCAAGACGCTGGCCGGCGCGGTCTTCCAGCTCTACGCCGACACCGACGGCAACGGCGCGGTCGACGACGGCGAGCCGAAGGTCGGTGGTCCCCGGACCACCGGTGCCCAGGGCACGATCCGCTGGAGCGAGCTGCTCCACGGTGCCTACGTCGCGGTCGAGGTGGCCGCGCCCACCGGCTACGTGCTGCCGAAGGACGCCGAGCACGCGGTCGAGGTGACCACCGAGAACGCCGGCACCACGCTCACCATCGACGTCACCAACGAGCGCAAGCCGGACAAGCCCGGCGAGGTCGGCGGCATCGACGAGGAGAAGGGCGGGCACGTCTCCGGTGGCGGTCTGCCCAACACCGGCGCCCCGACGTACGCCGTGCAGCTCTCGCTGCTCGCCGGCGTCATGCTCCTGCTCGGTGCCTGGCTGCTGGTGGTCAACCGCCGGCTGCGCGAGGAGTGAGCCTCAGCCGCTGATCCTGCTGAAGGCAGTGAGCACGGCCTGCACCGCCGGCGATTCGGCCATCGTCCGGCGGTGCAGGGCGTCCACGAGGCGGATCGGCTCCGGCTCCGCGACCGGTACGGCGACCAGGTCGTCCCCGAGCGGAGCCCGCCCCATGCGGGGCACGAGCGCGACGCCGAGGCCGGCGCGGACCAGCGCCAGGTGCGAGTCGAACTCGGCCGAGATGTGGGCGATGCGCGGCGGGCGGCCCGTGCCGTCGTACATGCGGGAGAGCCACTGGCGGCAGATCGTGCCCTCGGGCGTGGCGATCCAGTCGACGTCGACCAGGTCGTGCGGGGTGACCCGGGAGCGCGCGGCGAGCGGGTCGTCGCGGTGGACGATGAGCTCGGCCAGGTCGTCGGCGAGCCGGGTGGCCACGACGTGGTCGGGCACGGCGAGCGGGACGCCGCCCCACCGGTGCACGATGCCGAGCTCGACCTGACCGCTGGCGACGAGGTCGACGACGTCCCACGGCTCGCCCTCGCGCAGGGTGAGCGTGAGGTCGGGGTGGGCGTCGCGCAGGTCGCGGGCGATGGTGGCGACCAGGCCGCGCATCGCGGTCGAGAAGGCGGCCAGCCGGACCCGTCCCGCGACCACGCCCGCGCGCTGCTGGAGCCGGGACTCGAGCTGCTCCAGGTCGGCGAGCACCTGCTCGCCGGCGTCCACGAGGTGCCGGCCGTGGCTGGTCAGCATGACGCCGCGGCCCACCCGCTCCAGCAGCGGGACGCCGGTCTGCCGCTCCAGGCGCTTGACCTGCTGCGAGATCGCGCTGGGCGTGAAGCCCGTCGCGGCCGCCGCGGCGACCACCGAGCCGTGGGTGGCGACGGCTCGCAGGCCGACCAGGGCGTCGAGATCGATCATGCAGCGACGCTACATCAAAAGGTGCATGATCATTCGCTGGTGCTTCAAGGTCAGGGCGGGGATCCTGGACCGGTGACCCGACGCGACCAGTCCCTCGCCGCCCTCGTGGCCGTGATCTGGGGCTTCAACTTCGTCGTCATCGAATGGGGGATGGGCGAGGTCCCGCCGCTGCTGTTCGTCGCGGCGCGCTTCCTCGCCGTCGTGGTGCCCGCGGTCTTCCTGCTCGACCCGCCGCCGGTCCCGTGGCGCACGGTGGTGGCGGTCGGGACATTCATGTCGCTGGGCCAGTTCGGCTTCCTGTACGTCGCCATGGACGCCGGCATGCCGCCCGGACTGGCCGGCCTGGTGCTCCAGGCCCAGGTGGTGCTCACGATCCTCATCGCCGCCGTCGCCCTGCGCGAGCGCCCCACCCGCCCGCAGACCGCCGGCGTCGTGCTCGGCGCGGCCGGCCTGGTCGTCGTCGGCCTGGGCCGCGGCGGTCACGTGCCGGCCCTCGCGCTGCTGCTGTGCCTGGTCGCGGCGCTCATGTGGGCGATCGGCAATGTCGTCTCGCGCGCGTCCGGAGCGACCGGCGGGCTGGCGCTGACGGTGTGGTCGGCGCTCGTCGTACCGGTGCCGCTGGTGGGGCTCTCGCTCGTCGTCGACGGTCCGGCGGCGGTGGCCGACGGCCTCGGCGCCTTCGGCTGGCAGGCGATCGTCTCGACGCTCTACACCGCCGCGCTGGCCTCACTCGTCGGCTACGGCATCTTCAACGGACTGCTCTCGCGCAACCCGTCGGCCGCGGTCGTGCCGTGGATCCTGCTCGTGCCGCCGGTCGCCATCGGTTCGGCCTGGCTGCTGCTCGACGAGGTGCCCTCGACCGGTGAGCTGCTCGGCGGGGCGATCCTGGTGCTGGGCGTGCTGGTGGCCCAGCGGCGCGGCGCCAGGAGTCCGCTGAGCAAGCCCGCCTGCTGCGCGCCGCGATGCACGCACGCTGGCTGCGGCGGCGTCGATCAACGGTCAACCAGACCGCCTCACTCCGCCGCCTTGCCATCGCACGCGCCTCGCGACGCTCGCGACGGCGCCCTTGCTCAGCAGACTCCTAGCGCCCCGACTCCGTGTAGCCCGGACCCGTCCCGGCCAGGCTTTCCAGCGCAGCCCGCACCCGCCGAGCGGTGAAGTCGGCGGCCCGCTCGTCCACCTCGGCGAGGGTCAGGAACTCCGCGCTCCTGATCTCGCGGGCCTGGGGCACCACCTGCTGGACGATCGAGGCCGGGTGCACCCCGCCGTCGAAGACCAGGCACAGCGCGTCGTCCCAGCCGCCCCACGGCGGCAGCCAGTCGGTGAGCACGAGCGCGCCCGCCTCGATGGTGAGGCTGAGCTCCTCCTCGACCTCACGGCTGACCGCGACCCGCGGCGACTCACCGACCTCGACCACGCCACCAGGCAGGTCCCAGTCGCTCTTGTAGGTCAGCTGGCACAGCAGCACCCGCGGCTCGGGCCCGTCGCTGTCGCGGATGAGCATCTGGCCGATCCCGCGCTTGCGGGGCAGGAACGAGTTGAGCAGCGCCCGGAAGCCACCAGGCTCGTGCACCGGGGTGTCGTCGGCCAGCCGCGCGTAGACCACCACGTCACCGGTCCGCTGCCGCTGCACGCCCTCGCGGCGCAGCCCGGACCACGTCGCGATCCGCTGACCCTCGGCGTCGTCGACGGCCACCTTGACCTCGACCCGGTCGTGGTCGGTCAGCGCGGCCGCCACCTGGCGTCGTACGACGTCGACGGCGGCCTGCCAGCCGCGCTCGGTGAGGCCGGAGGTCCAGGTCAGCCGGGCGATCCCGTCGTCGACGGTCGCATGGGTGATCTCCGGCTGCTCGGACACGAGGATCACCCTAGGGCCTGCCTCCCAGCACCCCGCCTACTGCGCGGCGTTTGCGGCGCGATCGGGCTGCGGCGGCGTCGCTCGAAGGGCGATCCGGCACGTCGTCGCTCCGCCGTCTTGCCCGATCGGCCGCCAACACCGCTCGCTACGGCGCGGTGCCGGGAGGCAGGCCCTGGGGTGCTCGCAACCACAGCGTCGCCAGAGGGGGGATCACCAGGTCGGCGTACGCCGGGCTGCCGCCGGGCGCCCGCGCCTCGAGTGGCCCGGCCGGAAGCGCGTGGACGGTGCCGAGGTTGCCGACCCCGCTCCCGCCGTACGACGTCGCGTCGGTGTTGAGCAGCTCGGCCCACGGCCCCGCGAGGGGGAGGCCGAGCCGGTAGTCGTGGGGGACCGCGGCGAAGTTGGTGACGCAGACCAGGTCGGGCACGCCGTCCTGCCCGGCGGTGCGGGTGAACGCGAAGACGTTGTGCCCGGCGGCCTGCGCGTCGACCCAGGCGAAGCCGGCCGGGTCGTTGTCGAGGCGCCACAGCGCCGGCTCGTCGCGGTAGCGGTGGTTGAGGTCGCGGACGAAGTCGCGCATCCCGCGGTGGCCGGGCTTGTCGAGCAGCCACCAGTCTAGCTCGCGGGCCTCGGCCCACTCCGACTCCTGGGCCAGCTCGGTGCCCATCATCACGAGCTGCTTGCCGGGGTGGGCCCACATGTAGGCGAGGTACGCGCGCAGCGTGGCCAGCTGCTGCCAGCGGTCGCCGGGCATCTTGCGCAGCAGGGAGCCCTTGCCGTGGACGACCTCGTCGTGGCTGAGGGGGAGCACGTAGTTCTCGGAGAAGCCGTAGACGAGTGAGAACGTCATCTCGCCGTGGTGGTACGAGCGGTGCACCGGCTCGTGCTCCAGGTAGCGCAGGCTGTCGTGCATCCAGCCCATGTTCCACTTGAACCCGAAGCCCAGCCCGCCGCCCGACGTGGCGCCCGTGACGCCCGGCCACGCGGTCGACTCCTCGGCGATGGTGACGATCCCCGGCACCCGCTTGTACGCCGTCGCGTTGAGCTCCTGGAGCAGCCGCACGGCCTCCAGGTGCTCGTGGCCGCCGTGCTCGTTGGGCGTCCACTCGCCCTGCTTACGGCCGTAGTCGAGGTAGAGCATCGAGGCGACGCCGTCGACGCGCAGCCCGTCGACGTGGAACTCCTCGAGCCAGTAGAGCGCGTTGGCGACGAGGAAGTTGCGCACCTCGGGGCGGCCGAAGTCGAAGATGTAGGAGCCCCACTCCGGGTGCCACCCGCGCTGGGGGTCGGGGTGCTCGTAGAGGGGCGTGCCGTCGTACCGGGCCAGGGCCCACTCGTCGGTCGCGAAGTGCCCTGGGACCCAGTCGAGGAGCACCGCGATCCCGGCCGCGTGGAGCGCGTCGACGAGGCGGCGGAAGCCGTCGGGGTCGCCGAAGCGCGCGTCCGGCGCGAAGTAGCCGGTCACGTGGTAGCCCCACGATCCGCCGAACGGGTGCTGCATGACGGGCATCAGCTCGACGTGGGTGAAGCCCAGGTCGGCGAGGTAGGCGGGGAGGTCGGCGGCCAGCTCGTCGTACGTCCAGAAGGAGCCGTCGGGATGGCGCTTCCACGAGCCCAGGTGCAGCTCGTACGTCGCCATCGGCTCGTTGACCGGCTGCTTCGCCGCGCGCGCCGCGAGCCACGCGTCGTCCTGCCAGACGTGGGTGCTGGCGAAGACCCGGGACGCCGTCGCCGGCGGCACCTCGGCGTGGAACGCCATCGGGTCGGCCTTCTGACGCCAGACGCCGTCGGCCCCCTCGACGAGGTACTTGTAGCCCGCGCCCGAACCGACACCGGGGACGAAGGTCTCCCACAGCCCGGACCCGATCCGGTGCAGGGGATCGGCGTTGCCGTCCCAGCCGTTGAAGTCGCCGACCACGCTGACCTGGCGGGCGTTCGGCGCCCAGACCACGAAGCTCGTCCCGGGCTCGGGCGTGGCGCGCACGTGGGCGCCGAGCACGTGCCAGAGGAGCTCGTGCCGGCCCTCCGCGACGAGGTGGAGGTCGATCTCGCCGAGCGTGGACCCTAGCGGGCTGCTGTTGCTGCTCTGTGCGGGCGGCATCTCTCCGATAGTAGCGATACGGAATGATGCGGGGGTGACAGAACGTATGGGCTGGCGCTACGCCGTCCTCATCCCGGGAGTCCTGGCCGCGCTGTCGATGATCGGTCCCTTCAGCATCGACACGCCCTTCCCGGCCTTCCCCGCGATGGGACGCGACCTCGGCGTCGGCACCGAGGAGCTCCAGCTCGTCGTCACCGTCTACCTCGGCTCGTTCGCCCTGATGAGCGTCTTCCACGGACCGCTCTCCGACGCCGTCGGCCGCCGCCCGGTGATGGCGGTCTCGATCGCGGTGTACGTCGCCGCGTCCATCGGCGCCGCGCTGTCCGGCAGCCTCGCGGTGCTGCTCGTCTTCCGCGCCCTCCAGGGACTCAGCGCCGGTGGCGCCACCATCGTCAGCCGGACCGTGATCCGCGACCTCTTCGAGGGACCGCAGGCGCAGCGCCTGATGAGCCGGGTGGCGATCATCTTCGGCATCGCCCCGGCGATCGGCCCGATCCTCGGTGGCGCCATCCTCCAGGTCGGCTCCTGGCCGCTGATCTTCGTCTTCCAGGCCTGCCTCGGCGTCGTGCTCGTCCTCGCCGTGGTCTTCCTGCTGCCCGAGACCCACCCGCGCGAGCGCCGGGTGCCCCTCAACGTCGGCGAGATCATGCGCGGTCTCGGCGCCGTCGCCCGCGAGGGTGCCTTCCACCGCCTCGGCTGGTCGACCGCGCTCATCTTCGGCGCCCAGTTCCTCTACATCGGCGGCGCCGCCGTCTTCGTCGTCGACGTCCTCGGCCAGGGCGAGCTCGACTTCTGGAAGCTCTTCGTCCCCATGATCGGCTCGATGATGCTCGGCTCCTGGCTGTGCGGCCGCGCCGCCGGCCGGATCACCGCCCGCCGCCTGGTCTCCCTGGGCTGCACCACCTCGTTCATCGGCGGCGTCGTCGGCGTCATCGTGGCCGCGACCCCCGCCGCCACGGACCTGCCCTGGGCCGTCATCGGCGTCAGCCTCATCGCCCTCGGCAACGGCATCACCTACCCGACCCTCCAGCTCCTGCTCCTCGACCGCTTCCCGGCCCGCCGCGGCGCGGTGGTCTCGCTCGGCTCGTTCCTCGCGCTCGTCCTGAACGCGGTGACCGCCGTGGCCGTCGTACCGGTGATCGGGGGGTCGGCGCTCGGCTTCGCGACCGCGGCGCTGGTCGGGGTCGGCGCGGGGCAGCTGCTGTGGGCCTGGCACTGCGCGGTGGAGGACCGGGACTGCGTGGTGTCGAGGGACGCCGCCGAGCTCGAGCCGACCGAGATGCTCTGAGCGGATTCCACGGCCGGACGGGCGTCCGGCTGCCAGGATGTGCCCATGGCCGCCTGCTCCCGCGTGCTCACCCTGCTGGTCGTCGTCTCGTCGGTGGTCGCACTGACGGGGTGCGGTACCGGCTCCTCCGAGATCCACCGGCTGAGGTCGAGCGACGGACCGGCCGCGACCTCGGCGCCCGCGCCCAGCGTGGTGCCGGGCTCCCAGGCCCGTGCCCAGCGGGTGGTCGACGCCGCCGAGAAGCGGCTGCTCGAGGACGGGAGCGCCCGCTACACGATGTGGTGGGAGACGCCGGCCTCGACGACCGGGGGCCTGGAGATCGGAACGGGCGACTTCGACCTGCTGGTGCCGGCCGCCTCCCAGGTGGTCGAGCTGCCGGGGGAGTTCCGAGTCGAGTACCGCCTGGTCGAGGAGCACGCCTGGGCCCTGGCCGCGTCCTCGGAGGGCGAGGCGCTCGCCGGCTGCTGGATCCACATGACCCGGGGCGACGGCGAGGACGCACGTCTCGCGGCGGTGCCGCCCCCGGCGCTGATGCTCGTCGACCCGGCCGCCGACGGGTTCGTCGCCGGTGCCGCGGACGACGGCGCCGAGCGGGTGGCCGTCGACCTGCTGCTCGACGAGGCGGCACCGGCCGTGATGCCCCGCATCGCCAACAAGTCGGCCGGCGGGATCGATCCGGCCGCGACCGTCCCGGGTGTCGTCACGGTTCGCGACGGGCGCTACGCGGCGCTGGAGTACCGACTCGGCGACGTGCTCGGCGCGCTCGACCCGTCCGATGTCCCCGACGAGATCGCGGCGTTCGGCGACGAGACGGACGGGGTCCTCGTCCGCTTCGAGTACGCCGACCACGGCGCCCCGGTCGACGTGCGCCCGCCGCCCGAGCGCGAGGTGATCGAGCTGGGGGACCAGGCCGACCTGCTGGCCGGTGGTCCGGCCGGCGCCGCGTCCGTCGGGCCCTGCGCCGCCGCCGTCAGCGAGCAGTGAGCCGAGCCACCCCCGCCAGCGGGATCGGCAGCCAGGTCGGCCGGTTGCGTGCCTCGTAGACGCACTCGTAGACCGCCTTGTCCACCACGTACGCCGTCAGCAGCGTCCGGTCCTCCGCGCTCAACCCCTCGTCCCCGCAGTACGACGCCAGGAAGGCCTTGCGGTTGCGCCGGGCCCACTCGTCGGCCCGGTGGGCGCGCTGGTGGGCGGCGTCGGGCTCGTCGTCGCCGATCGACTCGGCGACCGCGTGGGGCGCGTAGTCGAAGGAGCGGAGCAGGCCGGCGACGTCGCGCCAGGGGGAGTCGGGGAGCAGGCGCTCGGAGAGCGGCTTGGCGGGCTCTCCCTCGAAGTCGACGAGCTTCCAGCCCAGGACGGTGCGCAGGGTCTGGCCCAGGTGCAGGTCGCCGTGGATCCGCTGCACCGGTACGGCGTCCAGGCCGGCCACCGCGTCGAAGACCGCCCGCGCGCCCGGCGCATGAGCGGCCAGGTCGGGCACCACGTCGGTCGCGGCGGCGAGCCGGTCGGTCATCGCGGCGGACAGGGCCGCGCCGGAGGCCTCGGTGACCGGGAACGACGCGGCGAGCTGGGCGTGGACCTCGGCGAGGGCGGTGCCGAGCCGGGCGGCCTCGGCCGCGAAGTCGCCGCCGACCTCCTCGGCGTGCAGGTCGGCCTCGGCGAAGAGGTCGCGGACGCTGGCCAGGGCGAGGTCCCAGCCGTCGCTGGCGGTGCGCAGGAACTGCTGGAGCATGCCGAGGTGCAGGTCGTCGGCCTCGATCCAGCCGTAGAGCTGGGCGACGTGGGTCGAGCCGGCCTCGGTGAGCACCCGGTGGGTGGTGATGTCGGGGTTCTCGCCGGGGGTGACCTTGCGGAACAGCTTGAGCACGGCGTCCTCGCCGAAGAACACCGACGAGTTCGACTGCTCGCCGCTGAACGGGCTCGCCACGGCCTCCCGGTCGAGCTCGTGCCCGAGAAGGGTCTGGAAGCCCGGACGCTCGCCGAACGCCCGCAGGAAGTGGGCCATCGCGGCTCGGTCCTGCACGGCGTCGTAGGCGTAGGCGCCGTCGGCGAGCCCCAGCGGCCAGCGCGCGGCCAGCGCGTGCTCGAGACGCTCCTGCGGCTCGTCGTACAGGGCGAGCGGCACCTGGTAGAGCTCGCGGTCGCGGGTGCCGTCGTAGGTCACCTCGACCAGGAGCAGGACGACCTCGGGAGCCGTGCCCAGGCGGCCGAGCTCGCGCACCCCGCTGACGCTGAAGGCGCGGCCCTTGCCGCCGAACCACCGGCTCTGGGCGAGGAACGTCTCGATCACAGCACCGGCCTCCCTGTCGTCTCCGGATCCGTGAGCCGGAACCAGTAGAAGCCGTGCCCGCTGAGCGTCAGGAGATACGGGAGCTCCCCGATCCGGGGGAACGGCACGCCCCCGAGCAGCTCGACCGGCACCCTGCCCTCGAAGCGGCGCAGGTCCAGCTCGACCGGCTGGGGGAAGCGGGAGAGGTTGTTGACGCACAGGATCATGTCGTCGGCACTGCCGGGCAGCTCGCGCACGTACGACAGCACGGTCGGGTTGGAGCCGCCGAGGTCGGTGAACGTGCCGAGCCCGAAGCAGTCGTGCTGGCGGCGGATGTGGATCATCCGCCGGGTCCAGTGCAGCAGGGACGACGGGTTCTCGAGCTGGGCCTCGACGTTGACGCTCTGGTAGCCGTAGACGGGGTCCTGGATCACCGGCAGGTGCAGCTTGCCGGGCGTCGCCGCGGAGAACCCGGCGTTGCGGTCGGGCGTCCACTGCATCGGCGTCCGTACGCCGTCGCGGTCGCCCAGCCAGATGTTGTCGCCCATCCCGATCTCGTCGCCGTAGTACAGGACGGGGGAGCCGGGCAGCGACAGCAGGAGCGCGGTGAACAGCTCGATCTGGTTGGTGTCGTTGTCGAGCAGGGGAGCGAGCCGGCGGCGGATGCCGATGTTGGCCTTCATGCGGGGGTCCTTGGCGTACTCGCCCCACATGTAGTCGCGGTCCTCGTCGGCGACCATCTCGAGTGTCAGCTCGTCGTGGTTGCGCAGGAAGATGCCCCACTGGCAGCCGTCCGGGATGTCCGGCGTCTGCTCCATGATCTCCGAGATCGGGAACCGCGACTCGCGCCGTACGGCCATGAAGATGCGCGGCATCACGGGGAAGTGGAACGCCATGTGGCACTCGTCGCCGCCGACGGCCGGATCGCCGAAGTACTCCACGACGTCGGTGGGCCACTGGTTCGCCTCGCACAGCAGGACCCGGCCGGGGTACTTGTCGTCGACGAACTTGCGGACCTTGCGGAGGAACTCGTGGGTCTCGGGGAGGTTCTCGCCGTTGGTGCCCGGGCGCTCGTAGAGGTAGGGCACCGCGTCGAGCCGGAAGCCGTCGAGGCCCATGTCGAGCCAGAACGACATCGCCTCCAGCATCGCGTCGTGGACCTTGGGGTTGTCGAAGTTGAGGTCCGGCTGGTGGTGGAAGAAGCGGTGCCAGTAGTACTGGCCGCGCACCTGGTCCCAGTTCCAGTTCGACGGCTCGGTGTCGACGAAGATGATCCGCGCGTCCTGGTAGAGCTCGTCGGTGTCGGACCACACGTAGAAGTCGCCGTAGGGGCCGTCGGGATCGCTGCGCGAGGCCTGGAACCACGGGTGCGCGTCGCTCGTGTGGTTCATGACGAAGTCGATGATCACCCGGATCCCGCGCTCGTGCGCGGCATCGAGGAAGGCGTGGAAGTCCTCGACGGTCCCGATCTCGGGAAGGATGTTGGTGTAGTCGGCGACGTCGTAGCCGCCGTCGCGCAGGGGCGAGGAGAAGAACGGCGGCACCCACAGGCAGTCGACGCCCAGCCACTGCAGGTAGTCGAGCTTCTCGGTCAGGCCCTGGAAGTCACCGGTCCCGTCGGCGTCGGCGTCGCGGAACGACCGGACCAGGACCTCGTAGAACACGGCCGTCCGGAACCACTCGGGCTCCTCGTTGACGACCACGGCGTCGGACAACGTCACTGGTTCCCCCTCACGACCAGGATGTGCGCGGGCTGCGCGGGTTCGAGCCGGACGTAGTTGTGCTCGCCCCACGTCCAGTCGCTGCCGGTGATCTCGTCGTGCACCTCGAACGCGGCGCCCGGCGGCAGGCCGAGCGCGGCGAGGTCGAGGTGCACCATCGTCTCGCGGGGCTGGTGCGGATCGAGGTTGAGGACGACGACCACGCGGTCCTCGCCGGCCACCTTGGACCAGCAGATGACGTGGTCCTCGTCGGTCGGGTGCACCGTCAGGTTGCGCAGCAGCTGGAGCGCCGGGTGCGCGCGGCGGATCTCGTTGAGCCGGGTGATGTACGCCGGCAGGCCGTGCGCATTGCCCCGCGCGGCCTCCCAGTCGCGGACCCGGATCTGGTACTTCTCCGAGTCGAGGTACTCCTCGCTGCCGGGCCGCACCGCCACGTGCTCGCCGAGCTCGTAGCCGGCGTACATGCCCCAGGTGGGCGACGACAGCGCCGCGAGCACCGCGCGCACGCGGAAGGCCGCGGGGCCGCCGTACTGGAGGAACTCGTGGAGGATGTCGGGGGTGTTGACGAAGAAGTTCGGCCGGATCCGGTGGGCCGACTCGGCCGACACCTCGCGCAGGTAGTCCTCGACGTCGACCTTCTCGGTGCGCCACGTGAAGTAGGTGTAGGACTGGTGGAAGCCGATCGCGCCGAGGGTCTGGAGCATCGGCGGCTTGGTGAAGGCCTCGGCGAGGAAGAGCACGTCCGGGTCGGTACGCCGTACCTCGGCGAGGAGCCACTGCCAGAAGGCGACCGGCTTGGTGTGGGGGTTGTCGACGCGGAAGATCCGCACGCCGTGGGCCATCCAGTGGCGCACGACGCGCAGCACCTCGGCCGCGATGCCGTCGGGGTCGTTGTCGAAGTTGACCGGGTAGATGTCCTGGTACTTCTTCGGCGGGTTCTCGGCGTAGGCGATCGTGCCGTCGGCGCGCGTGGTGAACCACTCCGGGTGCGCCTCGACCCACGGGTGGTCGGGGGCGCACTGGAGCGCCAGGTCGAGCGCCACCTCCAGGTCGGCGGCGTGCGCGGCCGCGACGAAGGCGTCGAAGTCCGCGATCGTGCCGAGGTCGGGGTGGACCGCGTCGTGCCCGCCGTCCTTGCTGCCGATCGCCCAGGGGGAGCCGGTCCAGTCGGCGGGCGTGGGCTCGCCCTCGGGCAGCACCGTGTTGTTGGGGCCCTTGCGGTTGACCTCGCCGATCGGGTGGATCGGCGGCAGGTAGACGACGTCGAAGCCCATCGCCGCCACGGCCGGCAGCCGCTCGGCGGCGGTGCGGAAGGTGCCGCTGACGACCTCGCCGGTGGCGGGGTCGTAGGTCGCGCCCTCGGAGCGGGGGAACAGCTCGTACCAGCTGCCGAACAGCGCCCGGGAGCGGTCGACGTAGACCGGGAAGGGGCCCTCGACGGTCAGCAGGTCGCGCAGCGGGTACGCCGCGAGGACGGCCAGCAGCTCGGGCGACTCGAGCTGGGCGAGCCGCGCCTCGGCCGGGCGCTTGGTGTCGGTCGCGGCGGTGATGGCGGCCGTGACCGTGGCCCGCGCGGCCTTGGGGGGCTTGGCCTCCGCGAGGACGCGCTCGAGCAGCAGCCGGCCCTCGGCGAACATCAGCTCGACGTCGATCCCGGCGCGGATCTTGATGCCGGCCGCGTGCTCCCAGGTGACGATCGGGTCGGACCAGGCGTGGATCTCGAATGACCACGGGCCCTCGGCGTCCGCGGCGACCCAGGCCTCGTAGCGGTCGACCGTGCGCCGGTCGCGCGCCGGGAGCGGGCTCATCCGCACCGGCGGTCGTCGTACGCCGTCGGGGGCGAGGAGCACGACCTCGGCACCCAGGCGGTCGTGTCCCTCGCGGAACACGGTCGCGCTGACCGGGAAGGGCTCACCGAGGCTGGCCTTCGCGGGCAGGCGCCCTGAGGTGGGGCCCGCCTCGAGGAGGGGCATGACGTCGATCACGGGGATGCGTCCGACCATGCGTCGAACCTACCCAGACAGCAGATCCCACGCATCGACGGTGTCCCCGGCGGCGAGCGGCGCGCCTCCTGCGGGCAGGTCGACGAGCGCGTCCGCACCGGCGAACCAGCCCAGGAAACCGGAGCCCGGCGGACCCCAGGGGGTGACGCTGCCGGTGGCGCGGTCGAGCCGCGCGCGGCGGATCTGGCGCTTGGCGGGCAGTCCCTCGACGGGCTCGGTCAGCCGGGCCCGCACGACCGGGCGGTCGGGGACCGGGTGCCCGAACGCGCGCCGCAGGCCGGGGCGCACGAACACCTCCCACGAGGTGAGCGCGCTGACCGGGTTGCCGGGCAGGCAGACGACCGGGACGCCGCTGACCAGACCGGAGCCCTGGGGCATCCCGGGCTGCATCGCGACCTTGGTGAACTCCACGCCGCGCGGCCCGAGGCCCTCCTTGACGACCTCGTAGGCGCCCGCGCTCACCCCGCCGGAGGTCAGCACCAGGTCGACGTCCCCGGCCGCGAGCTGCTCGTCGAGCAGCGCCAGGAACGCCGGGACGTCGTCGGCGACCCACAGCTGGCGCACCGCCACGCCGCCGGCCTCCTCGACCGCGGCCGCGAGCAGCGCACCGTTGGCGTCGCGGATCTGGCCCGAGCCCGGTACGGGGTCCTCGGCCAGCTCGGACCCGGTCGAGCACACGAGCACCCGGGGCCGGCGCCGTACGACGACCTCGCGGATGCCGAGCGCCGTCAGCACCCCCAGCTGGGCCGGCCCGAGCAGCGTGCCCGCCGCGAGCACCTCCTGGCCCACGGCCAGGTCGGAGCCCTGCGGCCGCACGAACGTCCCCGCCGCCCGCGCCTCCCGGATCTCGACGTCCTCGGTGCCGCCGTCGGTCACCTCGACCTCGACCACCGCGTCGGCACCCCGGGGGACCGGCGCCCCGGTCATGATCCGCCGCGCCGTGCCCGGCGCCAGCTCACCCGTGGGCGCCCCCGCCGGGATGTCCTCGCCCACCGGCAGCCGGACCGGCTGCTCGGGGCTCGCGGACGCGACCTCGCCCGCGCGGACGGCGTACCCGTCCATGGCGGAGTTGTCGAAGCTCGGCAGTGGCTCCGGCGCCACGACCGCCGCGGCGAGGACCCGGTGGCGGGCGTCCGCGACCGGGATCGCCTCGGTGGGCCACCCGTCGGCGGAGCCGTGCGGGGCGGCGAGGAGGGCGGCGACGTGCTGCTGGTGCTCGGCGACCGAGCGGAGGGGGGACGCACTCACCCGCTCAGCCTAGGACCCACCCTCGGACCGGCGCATCGCCTCGGCGGCGGCCTCCGCCTCGGCCCGCCGCACCTCGCGGCGGTCGGGCACCTGGTCCCACAGCACGACCAGCCCGCCCTTGCCAGCCGGATCGGCCGGGTCGACCGAGACCGGGAGCGTCCTACCGGGAGTGGGCCACTGGCGCCGGTGCACCGTGCTCCGGTGCTCCACGGCGGTCGGCGCCAACCCCGGCGCGCGCACCACCAGGTGCAGCTCGCAGCGCTGGTAGACCGACTGCGGCTCGAACCCCGCCACGGACACGATCTCGGCCGTGCCGAGCACGCCGTTGCGGACCGGCTTGCCGCGGCGGCGGAAGCGGGAGAGGAGTCCCATCGCCGGAGTATGGCACGGGTCCGGCGGCCGCCCCGCGCGGCTGGGTCTGGGTCTGGCCGCCAGGCGAACCTGGCACCGAGCCTGCGTCAACCGCGAGCGCGGCAGCGCGCCGAGAGGCGGCTCCCGGGCAGCTTGCTGCCCTGCGGCCGCCGAAGGCGAGCTCGCGCGAAAACAACGACGGGCGAGGCAGCCCCCATGACTCCGCCCCGCCCGTCTATGTCTGCACAACGGCCCCGCCCACCGTCGCGTTACGCACGCATTCTCGGCGTCCTCTTGGAACGTTCAAGTCCGATTGGCTACGGTCGGTCCATGCGTGCGATCCGGAGGTTCACGGTCCGCCCCGTCCTGCCCGACGCGCTCGCCTCGCTGGGCGAGCTCGCGGCCAACCTGCGCTGGTCCTGGCACCCGCCGACCCAGGCGCTGTTCGAGGCGGTCGACGCGGAGCTGTGGCAGGCGGTCGGGCACGACCCGGTCCGGCTGCTGGGCGAGGTGGGCGGGGAGCGGTGGGCCGAGCTGGCCGCCGACGAGTCCTACGTACGACGGGCGGCCGAGCTGCGCGAGGACCTCACGGCGTACCTCACCCACGACCGCTGGTACCAGCGCGCCCGGGCCGCGGAGCCGGACGCGACGTGGCCGGCCGCGGTCGCCTACTTCTCCCCGGAGTTCGGCATCACCGCGGTGCTGCCGCAGTACTCCGGCGGCCTCGGCATCCTGGCCGGCGACCACCTCAAGGCCGCGAGCGACCTCGGCGTGCCGATCGTCGGGGTGGGGCTGCTCTACCGGCACGGCTACTTCAAGCAGGCGCTGTCGCACGAGGGCTGGCAGCAGGAGAGCTACCCGGTGCTCGATCCCGACGGGCTGCCGTTGTCGCTGCTGCACGAGCACGACGGCACGCGCGCGACGATCTCGATCCGGATGCCCGACGGCCCGGACCTGCTCGCCCGGATCTGGGTGGCGTCGGTCGGCCGGGTGCCGCTGCTGCTGCTCGACACCGACTTCGAGGAGAACCCGGAGCCCTACCGGCTCATCACCGACCGCCTCTACGGCGGCAACACCGAGCACCGGCTGCGCCAGGAGCTGCTGCTGGGCGTGGGCGGCGTCCGGGCGCTGCGGGTGCACGCGCGGATCACCGGGGCGCCCGAGCCCGAGGTGTTCCACACCAACGAGGGTCATGCCGGCTTCCTCGGTGTCGAGCGGATCCGTGAGCTCACGGCCGACAGCGACGTCGACTTCGCGACCGCGCTCGAGGCGGGTCGCGCCTCGACGGTCTTCACCACGCACACGCCGGTGCCCGCGGGCATCGACCGGTTCCCGCGGACCCTCGTCGAGCAGTACCTCGGCGAGCACGGCGCCACGCCCGGCGTCCCCGTCGACCAGGTGCTGGCGCTCGGCGCCGAGGACTACGAGGGCGGTGAGCCCGGCGTGTTCAACATGGCGGTGATGGGCTTCCGGCTCGCCCAGCGCGCCAACGGCGTCTCCCAGCTCCACGGGCACGTGAGCCGCGGGATGTTCAACGGCCTGTGGCCCGCGTTCGACGAGGCCGAGGTGCCGATCAGCTCGATCACCAACGGCGTGCACGCCCCCACGTGGGTCGCGCCCGAGGTCGCGGCGCTCGCCGAGGCCCAGGGCGGCGACCCCCACGGGGACGACGACGCGGCGTTCTGGGCGGCGTTCGCCAAGGTCCCCGGCCCCGACGTGTGGCGAACCAAGCGCGCCCTGCGCGAGCGGCTCGTCGACGACGCCCGCCGCCGGCTGCGCAGGTCCTGGGAGAAGCGCGGCGCCGCGCCCGCCGAGCTCGGCTGGATCGACGAGGCGCTCGACCCCGACGTGCTGACGATCGGCTTCGCGCGCCGGGTGCCGTCGTACAAGCGGCTGACGCTGATGCTCCGCGACCCCGCCCGGCTCAAGGCGCTGCTGCTCCACCCCGAGCGCCCGGTCCAGCTCGTCGTCGCCGGCAAGGCCCACCCCGCCGACGACGGCGGCAAGCGACTCATCCAGGAGCTCGTCCGGTTCGCCGACGCCGAGGACGTGCGCCACCGGATCGTCTTCCTGCCCAACTACGACATCGCCCTCGCCCAGCCGCTCTACCCCGGCTGCGACGTCTGGCTCAACAACCCGCTGCGCCCCTACGAGGCGTGCGGCACGTCCGGCATGAAGGCCGCGCTCAACGGCGGCCTCAACCTCTCGATCCTCGACGGCTGGTGGGACGAGTGGTACGAGCCGGAGTTCGGCTGGCCCATCCCGTCGGCCGACAGCCCGCTCCTCGCCGGCGACCCCGACAAGCGCGACGACCTCGAGGCCGCGGCGCTCTACGACCTGATCGAGACCGAGGTCGCCCCGCGCTTCTACGACCTCGACCACGAGGGCGTGCCCGGCCGCTGGATCGAGATGCTGCGCCACACCTGGGCCTCGCTCGGCCCCAAGGTGCTGGCCACCCGGATGGTCCGCGACTACGTCGCCCAGCTCTACGCCCCGGCCGCGCGCAACGCCCGCGCCCTGGCCGCCGTACCGGGTGGGGCGCGGGACCTGGCCCACTGGAAGGCCCGGGTCCGCGGCTCGTGGGGCGGCGTCCGCGTCGAGCACGTCGAGGCCGCGGGTGTCGGCGACGCCGCCGAGGTCGGCGCGGTCCTGCGCGTGCACTCCTACGTCGCGCTCGGCGACCTGGCGCCGTCCGACGTCGAGGTCCAGCTCGTGCACGGCCAGGTCGACGGCGAGGACGACATCGTCGGCTCCGAGATCGTGCCTCTGCGCCTCGTCGAGTCGTACGACGGCGGCCGGCACCGCTTCGACGGCGAGGTCGCGCTCTCCCGCCCGGGTCCGTTCGGCTACACCGTGCGGGTGCTCCCGGCCCACCCGCTGCTGGTGGCGCCGGCCGAGCTGGGGGTCGTCGCGCTCGCCTGAGGCGTGAGCCCGGGGCCCAGGGCCCAGGACGGTCAGTCCGGGGTCTCGGTCTCCTGCATCACCACGACGCTCCGCGCCCCGAGCACCACCGTCCCGCCGACCTCCAGCAGCGTCTCGGCAGGCAGCCCGGGGTCGGTCGACAGCACGACCGCGCCCGAGCGCACCCAGTCGTTCTCGGGCAGGTGCACCTCGACGTCCTCGGCGCCCGCGTGGAACCAGATCAGGAACGACGAGTCGAGCTGCTGCTCGCCGCGCGGGCCGGGCTCGCGCAGCGGCTTGCCGGACACGAACATCCCGATGGTGCGCAGCGCGGGGTCGTACCAGTCGTCGTCGGTCATCTCGCGTCCCGACGGGTGCAGCCAGGCGAGGTCCTTGGGGCCGCCGACGATGGCGGGCCGGCCCTCGAACCAGTGCCGCTGGCGCAGGGCGTGGTGCTCGCGGCGCAGGCGCAGGGCGGCGCGCGTCACGGCGTACACGTCGAGCCAGGCGTCGTCGGCGCGCCAGTCCATCCAGGAGATCTCGTTGTCCTGGCAGTAGGCGTTGTTGTTGCCGCGCTGGGTGCGCCCGCGCTCGTCGCCGGCCGTGAGCATCGGTACGCCGTTGGACAGGCACAGCGTCGCCATCAGGTTGGCGGCCTGGCGCCGGCGCAGCGCGACGATGTCGGGATCGCCGGTCTCGCCCTCGGTGCCGTGGTTCCAGGAGCGGTTGTTGTCGGTGCCGTCGCGGTTGTCCTCGCCGTTGGCCTCGTTGTGCTTCTGGTCGTACGACACGAGGTCGCGCACGGTGAAGCCGTCGTGGGCGGTGACGAAGTTGACCGAGTTGTACGCCGAGCGCCCGTCGTCCGCGTAGAGGTCCGAGGAGCCCGCGAGCCGCGTCGCGACCGCGTGCGTACCGTCGGAGCGGCCGCGCCAGAAGTCGCGGATGGTGTCGCGGTACTGGTCGTTCCACTCCACCCAGGGCGGCGGCATGTCGCCGACGAGGTAGCCGTCCATCGACACGTCCCAGGGCTCGGCGATGAGCTTGACGTGGCGCAGCACCGGGTCCTGGCCGATCGCGATGAGCAGCTTGCAGGCCATGTCGACGGGCACGGCGTCCGTGCCGGCCGTGCGGGTCAGCGCCGACATCAGGTCGAAGCGGAAGCCGTCGACGTGCATCTCGGTCACCCAGTAGCGCAGCGAGTCGAGGATCAACCGCAGCGCGAGCGGGTCCTCGGAGTTGACCGTGTTGCCGCACCCGGTGACGTCCCAGTAGGTGTCGTCGAAGCCCTCGGCAGTGGGCACCCGCCGGTAGAAGCCGCGGTCGTCCAGCCCCCGGAACGAGTACGTCGGCCCCTCCGGCCCCGCCTCGGCCGTGTGGTTGTAGACCACGTCGAGGATCACCTCGAGCCCGGCG
Source organism: Pimelobacter sp. 30-1 (assembly GCF_018831735.1). Taxonomy (NCBI): domain Bacteria; kingdom Bacillati; phylum Actinomycetota; class Actinomycetes; order Propionibacteriales; family Nocardioidaceae; genus Pimelobacter; species Pimelobacter sp. 30-1. The sequence continues at coordinate 150,745 of NZ_NHTS01000012.1, read as the reverse complement.
GCGTGCAGCGAGCGGACCATCTCCTTGAACTCCGCGACCTGGCCGCCCCGGTCGCCCGCCGACGAGTACGACGCGTCGGGCGCGAAGTAGCTGATCGGGTTGTAGCCCCAGTAGTTCACGGTCCCGCGCTCGACCAGCGCCGGCTCGGAGAAGAACTGCTGCACCGGCAGCAGCTCGACCGCGGTGACCCCGAGGTCGCGCAGGTACTCGGTCACGACGGGGTGCCCGAGGCCGGCGTACGTGCCGCGCAGCTCCTCGGGGATCCGGTCGTGCAGCCGGGTGAAGCCCTTGACGTGCAGCTCGTAGATCACCGAGTCGCGCCAGCGCCGCCGCATCGGGGCGTCCTCGCCCCAGTCGAAGGCGGGGTCGACCACGACGCTCCACGCGTCGCCCGCGGTCCCGGAGACGGCCCGGGCGTAGGGGTCGAGCAGGAGCGTGTCCGGGTCGAAGCGCAGGCCCTCGGCGGGATCGGCCGGTCCGTCCACGCGGAAGCCGTAGCGGGTGCCGGGCGCGATGTCGGGCACGGCGCCGTGCCAGATGCCGAGGGACTGCTCGGTCAGCGGCAGCCGGCGCTCGGCGGTGGCGGCCGCGCCGGACTCGTCCGGCTCGTCGTCGGCCAGGCACAGCCAGACCGCGGTGGCACGGGGGGAGTAGACCGCGAAGTTGGTCGACTCGGCCGTCCAGGTGGCCCCCAGCGGCCAGTTGCGCCCGGGCCAGACAGGGGCGCGCTCGCCGAGGGAGCGCCACAGAACGGGGGACACCTGGTCCATTCTGCCCAACGGCCGTCTGGGTACGGCACAATGCGCAGCGGGGGCACCACTCGTGCTCCCGCATGCCGCCACGGCCCTGACGAGAGGGATCAGATGACCAGCGAGTTCGTCCGCCTGGAAGTCGCCGACGGCGTCGGCACCATCCGGCTCGACCGACCCAAGGCCATGAACGCCATCAGCATCCAGGTGCAGGACGAGCTCCGGGTGGCGGCGGCCGAGGCCACCGAGCGGGCCGACGTACGGGCCGTGGTCGTGTGGGGTGGCGAGCGGGTGTTCGCCGCCGGCAACGACGTCAAGGAGATGTCGACGATGTCCTACACGGACATGGTCGACCGGGTCGGCGCCCTGCAGGACGCGGTCAACTCCGTGGCCCGGATCCCCAAGCCCGTGGTCGCCGCGGTCAACGGCTACGCCCTCGGCGGCGGCTGCGAGCTCGCGCTGGCCGCCGACGTCCGCTTCGCCGCCGACAACGCGGTGCTCGGCCAGCCCGAGGTGCTCCTCGGCATCACCCCCGGCGCCGGCGGCACCCAGCGGCTCCCGCGCCTGATCGGCCCGAGCAAGGCCAAGGACCTCCTCTTCACCGGCCGGTTCGTCAAGGCCGACGAGGCGCTCGCGATCGGCCTGGTCGACCGCGTCGTCCCGGCCGCCGACGTCTACGCCGAGGCGCTCGCCTGGGCCACGACGTTCGCGACCGCCGCCCCCTACGCCCTGCGGGCGATCAAGGAGACCGTCGACCGCGGTCTCGAGGTCGACCTGGAGACCGGGCTCTCGATCGAGCGGCAGGCGTTCTCGGGCGTCTTCGCGACCGAGGACCGCGCCACCGGGATGGCGTCCTTCATCGAGAACGGCCCGGGCAAGGCCACCTTCGGAGGACGGTGATCCCCATGGCGGAGAGCAAGGACGAGCGGGACGAGAAGGTGACCCCGCCCCCGACCGCGGCCACGCCGGCCGCCCCGGCGACGCCGGCCGCCCCGACCCGGTCGCTGGCGGTGGCCCGGGTGCGCGACATCGTCGCCCGCGGCGTCTGGATCGTCTGCATGGTGCTGGCCCTGGTCCTGGCGATCGCGGCGTTCACCTATGCGCTCGAGGCCAACAGCGACAACGGCCTGGTCAAGCTCGCGCGCGACCTGGCCGACGTCTTCGACCTCGGGTTCTTCGACCTCGACAACCCGGTCAAGGCCTTCGACGACCCCAACGGTGCGGTCAAGACCGCCCTGTTCAACTACGGCCTGGGCGCCGTCGTCTACCTGGTCCTCGGCCGGATCCTCGAGCGGATCATCCGGCCGTGACGCACGCCACGTCCTGCCGGGCGTGGGTTGTGAGGTAGTCCACTGAGACGCGGTTCCCGTCGTTGGTGACCGGACGGTAGCCTGCGAGACGCTGTCCTTCTCAGGACCACAGCTGTTCCCTGCCCCGGGCTACGCGGCAGGGCTCACGATGCACAGGAAGGGGCCGGTCCGGCCACAACCATGACTCTCTCCAACATTGTCGTCCTTGTGAAGTACGTCCCCGACGCGACGGCCGACCGGAAGTTCGAGGCGGACAACACCGTCGACCGGGTCGGCGTCGACGGTCTCCTCTCCGAGCTCGACGAGTACGCCGTCGAGCAGGCTCTCCAGATCAAGGAGAAGCGCGCCGACGAGGAGATCACCGTCACCGCCCTCACCGTCGGCCCGGCCGAGGCCGAGGCCGCCGTCCGCAAGGCGCTGCAGATGGGCGCCGACAAGGCGGTCCACGTCCAGGACGACGCGATCGCCGGCTCCGACGCCGTCGCGACCTCGCTGGTGCTCGCCAAGGCGATCGAGAAGATCGGCGTCCCGGAGCTCGTCATCGGTGGCCTCGCGTCGACCGACGGCGGCCTCAGCGTCGTCCCGGCGATGCTCGCCGAGCGGCTCGGCCTCCCGCAGGTCACCCTCGCCGCGGTCGTCGAGACCCAGGGCGACCAGGTCCGCATCAAGCGTGACGGTGACACCGCGACCGAGGTCATCGGCGGCACGCTGCCGCTGGTCCTGTCCGTGACCGACCAGTCGGGCGAGGCCCGCTACCCGTCGTTCAAGGGCATCATGGCCGCGAAGAAGAAGCCGCTCGAGGCGCTCACCCTCGCCGACATCGGCGTGGACGCCTCCGAGGTCGGCCTCGACGCCGCGTGGACGGCCGTCGACACCGTGACCGCCCGCCCGCCGCGGACTGCCGGCGAGATCGTCAAGGACGAGGACGGGTCCGGCGCCACGGCGCTGGTCGAGTTCCTCGCCTCGAAGAAGTTCATCTGAGGAGCCTGATCCATGTCTGAAGTTCTCGTTCTGGTCGACCACGTCGATGGCGCGGTCCGCAAGCCCACCTACGAGCTCCTGGCGATCGCCCAGCGCATCGGCGAGCCCTCGGCCGTCTTCATCGGCGGTGCCGACCAGGCCGCCGCCGTTGCCGAGAGCGTCGCGACCTACGGCGCGGCCAAGGTCTACGTCGTCGACGACGCCGAGATCAAGGGCTACCTCGTGGCCCCCAAGGCCGAGGTGCTCCAGCAGCTCACCGAGAAGACCTCGCCCGCCGCGATCCTGATCCCGTCCTCCGCCGAGGGCAAGGAGATCGCCGGTCGCCTCGCGATCAAGCTCTCCTCGGGCCTGATCACCGACGCCGTCGACGTCCAGGTCGAGGGTGGCGAGATCGTCACCACCCAGTCCGTCTTCGCCGGCAACTTCACCGTCGCCTCGCGCGTGGTCAAGGGCACCCCGATCATCGCGGTCAAGCCCAACGCCGCCGCGCCCGTCGAGGGCAAGGCCGCCGGTGCGGTCGAGCAGTTCGCCGCGACGATCTCCGACGGTGCCAAGACCGCCCAGATCGTGGCCGCCCAGCCGCGTCAGGCCACCGGTCGTCCCGAGCTCACCGAGGCCGCGATCGTGGTCTCCGGTGGCCGTGGCACCGGCGGTGACTTCACCGCGGTCGAGGCGCTCGCCGACAGCCTCGGTGCCGCCGTCGGCGCCTCGCGTGCCGCCGTCGACTCCGGCTGGAAGCCGCACACCTTCCAGGTCGGCCAGACCGGCAAGACGGTCTCGCCGCAGCTCTACGTCGCCAACGGCATCTCCGGTGCGATCCAGCACCGCGCCGGCATGCAGACCTCCAAGACCATCGTGGCCGTCAACAAGGACGAGGAGGCGCCGATCTTCGAGCTCGTCGACTTCGGTGTCGTGGGTGACCTCCACGCCGTCCTCCCGGCCGTGACCGCGGAGATCGAGAAGCGCAAGGGCTGAGCCCACCGGTACGACGTACTGAACGGCGAACGCCGCGGCGACCACCTGGTCGCCGCGGCGTTCGTCATCTCGGGGGAGCGCTCACTCCTCGTCGTAGCCGTAGCCCGAGTCGTCGATGATCCCGACCGGGAAGACCGTGAGCTTGCGGTGCTTCGGCTTGCCGCTGAGCTTGATCTTGCGCAGCGCGACGTTGTTGGTCGTGTCGGACTCGACCAGGTTGCGGTCGGGGTTGCCCTCGACGGAGATGTAGTAGATGCCGTTGGGCAGGTTGTCGATCCGGAACGCCTGGCCCGCGCGGAACTGCGAGTAGGTGTCACCCGACCCCGACGCCAGCACCTCGCGCAGCGAGACGGTGCTCCGGTCACCGCACGCGGTGTGCAGGTCGGTGCCCTCGGGCTTCCAGTCGGCGCCGGGGACCGTGTAGTCGACCGCGTCGGTGTTGGCCAGGCAGAAGGACTCCTTGCGCGAGCGCACCGCCTCGCTCATGTCGGCCTTGAGCAGCGTGTAGCGGGCGAAGTCCTGGAAGTGCCAGTGGTTGTGGCTCGGCGCCTTGTGCCAGATCATCGTGCCGACCTGGCGGTAGCCGGTCTGGTTGCCGTCGGAGTCGATGAAGTACTGGTAGGCGTCCATGATGTCCGAGCGCCCGCGGCGGAAGCCGTCGACCACCATCGGGCCGTCCCCGGCGTTCCACACGGTCGCCGAGAACCGCAGCCGCTTGCTGTTGGGGGAGAGCGTCATGCCGAAGGCCGGCAGCGACCGCAGGTCCGGTACGGCGTCCGTGGGCGCGCCGGAGCGGGCGCTGCTCGGCCGGGTGGCCGAGGGACGCTCGGCGGCGCTGTGCCCGCCGCGGTGGCCCGGCTCCTCGCCCTCGCCCTGGGTCTTGCGGACCACGAGCTTGTAGGTGCGCGTCGCGTCGGCCGGGGCGATGCCGATGGCCCGGGTGTAGGCGGCGTTGATGTCGGCGGTGATCGTGTACTTGCCCGGCTTGAGCTTGAAGCTGGTGTTCCAGGTCTCGATGCCCGAGACCCACCCGGCCTGGATGCCCTGGACCGCCCCGATGGTGAACGGGTTGGCCGGGCAGCTCTCCGGATAGGGGGAGCGCAGCGGCGCGTCCGGGTTGGTGCGCTGGGTGTTGTAGGAGTTGAGGCACGTGTCGACGTACCGGGTGCGGGCGACCGAGCCGTCCGCGCGGCGGATCGTGAGCCGCACGAAGCGGCTCAGGGCGTCCCACCTGGTCTGGGCCGGCAGCGCGACCGGGCCGGACGGCGACTGCCACACGGTGCGGATCGGGCTGTTCCAGTCGGCGCGGGTCGAGCGCACCTCGAAGGCGTGGTCGGTGGCGGCGGCGAGGTTGATGCCGAGGTCCCCGTAGACCCGGCCGCCCTCGCTGTAGGCGACGACCTTGGCCGGGCCGCGCAGCGCGACGGGCGAGCCCGTCGGTGCCGCCTTGGCGGCGGTCGGCGTGGTCGCCGTGGTGGCCGTGGCGGAGCCGGGCAGGGTGAGCCCGGCGACCGTCAGCGCCGCGACGGCGGCTCCGAGACGCAGCTTCACGTTTCCTCCTGGTGGGGATGGGGGGTGGGGATGGGGGTGGGTGGGGGGATCCCCTGCCTACATCGACGCGCACCGTCGCCCTTTGGTTGCGCTCGCGATTGAGTGATTTAAGTCCATCGATATACATTGCTTCGGTGCTCGGGACCCAAGGACGCAGACTGCTGGTCGCGATCGTGGCCGGAGGCCTCCTCGCGACGTCCGGTACGGCGCCCGCCCCGGCGGCCCACGAGCAGCCCTCGCCGGGCCCTTCCGGACCGGCCGCGGCCCGCGCCGCCTGGCTGCCCGCGACCGGGCCGGTCTTCAACGACCCCACCGGACGCCCGGCCCAGCGCCGCCAGGTGGTCAAGCGGGTGCACCAGGCGATCCGGCACACCCCGGCGGGCGCGACGATCCGGGTGGCGACGTACAACGTGGACCGCTCGGACACCGCCGACCTGCTGCTCCAGGCCCGCGCCCGTGGGGTCGCGGTCCAGATCGTCGTCAACGACAACCTGGTCAACCCGGTGATCAAGCGGCTCCAGCGCCGCCTGGGCCGCAACCCGTCGCGCAGCAGCTTCCTGGTGATCTGCAAGGCCGCGTGCCGCAACGGCTCGCGCACCGGCAACCTGCACATGAAGGTCTACGCCTTCACCCAGTCCGGCGCCGCGCGCTCGGTGGTGATCAACAGCTCCAGCAACCTGGGCCGCGCCGCCGCCAACGGGCAGTGGAACGACGCGATCACCGTCTACGGCGACGACGCCCTGTTCTCGGCCTGGGTCTCGGTCTTCGACCAGCTCAAGCGCGACCGGGCGGTCGCGCCGCGCTACGTCACCTACCAGTCGGACACGCTCCGGGCCGACTTCCAGCGGCCGGCGTCCGCGCCCGGCCGGGTCCTCGTCGCCCGCTCCGGCGACCCGCAGCTGCGCCGGCTGCGCCAGGTCGGCTGCCGGGCGCCGGCGGGCTACGGCGCGGGCGGGCGGAGCGTCGTCCGGGTCAACATGTACGCCTGGTACGGCGCCCGCGGCGAGCGCCTGGCCCGCGAGCTCGCCTCGATGCGCCGCGAGGGCTGCCAGATCTCGGTGATCGGCGCGGTCATCAGCGCGCCCGTGGTGAGCATCCTGCGCAAGGTCGGCATCCCGGTCCGCGCCGCCGACTGGGACTGGGGGGAGAAGCCCGCGACCAGCGGCGAGGAGATCGTCTTCGGCTCGCGCTGCTACTCCCACCTCAAGTACGTCACCGTCGACGGCCTCTTCCGCGGCCGCGGCACCCGCGTGGTGTGGACCGGCTCGGAGAACTGGTCCGCGCCCGGGCTCAGCAGCGACGAGGTCACCTTCGAGGTCCACGACGCCGCCGCCGTCCGCGCGTACGACGCCCAGTGGTGGCGGATGTGGCGCAGCCCGCGAGCCACGCACCGCACGGGGAGCAAGCCGACGTCCCGGCCCTGCGCCTAGGGGCGCGGCTCTCGAGCCAGCGCCTGCTGCGCGGTGCTTGCGACTCGATCGGGCGGCGTTGTCGGGCACTCGACGGGCCTCCGGCCCGCCTTCGGCCCTCCGCCTTGCCCGATCGGCCGCAAACACCGCTCGCGACGACGCTGACTCAAGAGCCACGCCCTGACACATCTATCCTGGCCCCATGACTGCCGAGGTCGAGGTCCGTGAGGTCGCGCAGCGCGCGCGTGTCGCCAGCCGGGGGCTGGCGCTGGCCACCCGGGCCCAGAAGGACGCCACGCTCCACGCGATGGCCGATGCCCTGGTCGCCCGCGCCGACGAGATCCTCGCCGGCAATGCCGAGGACGTCGCCCGGGCCGAGGCCGACGGCACGCCGCCCAACATCATCGACCGGCTCCGGCTGACCGCCGAGCGCCTCGACGCCATGGCCCAGGGCCTGCGCGACGTGGCGGGGCTCGCCGACCCGGTCGGCGAGGTGGTCCGGGGCGGGGTGCTCGCCAACGGGCTCGAGCTGCGCCAGGTACGCGTCCCGTTCGGCGTCGTCGGGATGATCTACGAGGCCCGGCCCAACGTCACCGCCGACGCGGCCGGCATCTGCCTCAAGTCCGGCAACGCGGTCCTCCTGCGCGGCAGCTCCTCCGCCCGCTCGAGCAACGCCGCGATCGTCGCCGTGCTGCGCGACGCGATCACCGCCGCGGGCCTCGACGCCGACGTGGTCCAGATGGTCCCCGGCGACACCCACGACAGCGTCAAGGCGCTGATGCGCGCCCGCGGCCAGGTCGACGTCCTCATCCCGCGCGGGGGAGCCGGCCTGATCCAGTCGGTCGTCAACGAGTCGACGGTGCCCGTGATCGAGACCGGTGTCGGCAACTGCCACGTCTACGTCGACCGCGCGGCCGACCTCGACAAGGCGCTCGCCATCGTCCTCAACGCCAAGACCCACCGGACCTCGGTGTGCAACGCCGCCGAGTCGCTGCTGGTGCACGCCGACATCGCCGAGGCGTTCCTGCCCCGTGTGGTGGCGGCCCTGCAGGCGGCCGACGTCCTCGTCCACGGTGACGGCGCGTTCGCCGGGTACGACGGCGTGGTGCCGGCCACCGACGACGACTGGGGCCAGGAGTACCTCTCGCTCGACATCGCCGCGCGCGTCGTACCGGACCTCGACGGGGCGCTGGAGCACATCCGCACCTGGTCCAGCGGGCACACCGACGCCATCGTGACCGACGACCAGGGCGCTGCCCGCCGGTTCGTCGCCGAGGTCGACTCGGCCGCCGTGCTGGTCAACGCCTCGACCCGGTTCACCGACGGTGGCGAGTTCGGCTTCGGCGCCGAGATCGGCATCAGCACCCAGAAGCTCCACGCGCGCGGCCCGATGGGCCTGCCCGAGATGACCTCGACCAAGTACGTCGTCATCGGCGACGGCCACGTCCGCTAGCGGCGTCGCACCCCGTTCCTCCCCGTTCACCTCCCGATACCCGGATCCGCGAGGGTCCCGCGATAGGTTGCGCCCATGGCAGGCTCCCCGGACCGGATCTACGCCGATCCGTCCGACGAACGGCTCTTCACCGGAGCCACGATCATCACGTTCGTCCGTACCGTCATCACCCTCGCGATCGCGGTCTGGGCGGCGTACGACGAGAGCCTGACCTGGATCGTGATCGGCCTGGTGACCTACTGGGTCGGTGACAGCATCGACGGCGAGTGGGCGCGCTGGCGCGACTGCGAGACCCGGATGGGCGCGGTCGTCGACATGATGTGCGACCGGCTCAGCTGCGGCGCGCTCTACGTCGGCCTGATCTGGCTCCAGCCCGGCGGGTGGATCAGCGACGAGCCGATGACGTGGATCGGGATCCCGATCGCGATCTACCTCTTCGAGTTCATGGTCATCGACATGTACCTGTCGCTGGCCTTCCTCGCCTGGCCGATCCGCAGCCCCAACTACTTCCACGTGATCGACCGCCGGATCTACCTCTGGAACTGGTCGCGCGTCGGCAAGGCCGCCAACTCCGGGGCCTTCGCGGTCATCCTGCTCGTCACCGGCTGGGTCTGGCTCGGCGCGATCATCGCGATCGGGCTGCTGGTGCTCAAGTGCGTCTCGCTGCGCTGGCTGCTCCAGCTCGGCGTCCCCGTGCCGGAGCGCACCGACGTGAACGGGAAGGCTGCGGCGGCATGATCCTGTGGCTGACGACGTTTGCCTTCAGCATCGCGTCCGCCCTGCTCCCGTTCCTGCCGATCGAGGTCTACATCCTCGGTGCCGGTGCCGCCGAGGGTGGCACCGCCGCCGCGATCTCGCTCGGGATCGCCGCCGGCGCCGGCGCCACCGTCGGCAAGGTGATCGTCTACGAGGCCGCCCGCCGCGGCTCGGAGTCGAAGTGGGCCCAGAAGAAGCTCTCCGGGCCCAAGATCAAGGCCAGCTACGACAAGTGGATGGGCCGCATGCAGGGCCGCCCCTGGTACGCCGCGGCCATCATGTTCCTCGCCGCCTCCGTCGGCATCCCGCCGCTGCTGGCCATGGCGGCCATCGGCGGCATCCTCAAGATGCCGATGTGGGCCTTCGTGCCCACCGTGTTCGTGGGCCGCACCATCCGCTTCACCCTGCTCTTCCTCGGCGTGGACTTCGCGATCCACTAGGGAGTGCGCGGGCCCCGGCCGGGGTTGGATACGATGCGCCCATGCTCAGCCAGATCAGCCAGGCCGCCGTCCTCGCCGTCCGCGCCGCGGAGGAGCACGGCGAGCCCGCCGTGAACCCGTGGTACATCGGCGGCGCCGTGCTGGCCTTCCTCCTGTTCCTGCTGCTCGGACTGGTGTGGTTCGGCGGCGGCCGCGACCACAGCTGAGCCTCTCGTGACGGGGTCGGCATCCGCCGCGCCGGCCGCCGGCCGTCGTACCCGGATCGGGGTGATGGGCGGCACGTTCGACCCCATCCACCACGGTCACCTGGTGGCCGCGTCCGAGGTCCAGGGCTGGTTCGACCTCGACGAGGTCGTCTTCGTGCCGACCGGCCAGCCGTGGCAGAAGGCGGACCGGCAGGTCTCGCCGGCTGAGCACCGGTACCTGATGACCGTGGTCGCCACGGCGGCCAACCCGCGGTTCACGGTCAGCCGCGTCGACATCGACCGGGACGGGCCGACGTACACGATCGACACGTTGCGCGACCTGCGCGCGGAGCGGCCGGACGCCGACCTGTACTTCATCACCGGCGCCGACGCGCTCACCGACATCTTCAGCTGGCGCGACGCCGACGAGCTGTTCGCCCTGGCCCACTTCGTCGGCTGCACCCGGCCCGGCTCGGAGATGGACCCCGCGACACTTGCGCGAATTCCGCACGACCGGGTGACCATGGTGGAGATCCCCGCGCTGGCGATCTCGTCGACCGACTGTCGGCAGCGGCAGCGGGCGGGCCAGCCCGTCTGGTACCTCGTGCCCGACGGCGTCGTCCAGTACATCACCAAGCACGGGCTCTACCCCGCCACCCACTCGACCGGAGAACAATGACCGCCACCGACCACGCCGTGACCCTCGTCCGGACCGCTGCCCTCGCCGCCGCCGACAAGCTCGCGACCGACCAGCTCGCCTTCGACGTCAGTGAGCAGCTCGCCATCACCGATGCCTTCCTGCTCGCCTCGGGCGCCAACGACCGCCAGGTCCGCGCCATCGTCGAGGAGATCGAGGACAAGCTCCGCGAGCTCGACGCCAAGCCGATCCGCCGCGAGGGCCACCGCGACGGCCGCTGGGTGCTCCTGGACTACGGCGACGTCGTGATCCACGTCCAGCACGCCGAGGAGCGCGAGTTCTACGCCCTCGAGCGGCTCTGGCGCGACTGCCCGGTCATCGACCTCCCGGCCGAGATCAACTGGCCCACCGCTCCCTCGTCGCCCTCCTCGCCCGCCGCACCGGCCGAGGACTGAGCGTGACGGTCGCGCCCGACCGCCGCCTCGTGCTGGTCCGGCACGGCCGGACCGCCTGGAACGCCGCCCTGCGCATCCAGGGCCAGACCGACGTCGAGCTCGACGAGGTCGGCCTCGAGCAGGCCCGCACCGTCGCGCCCCTCGTCGCCGCGCTGTCGCCGGCCCTGGTGTGGTCCAGCGACCTCGCCCGGGCCCGGTCGACCGCCGAGGAGATCGCCAAGGAAGCCGGGCTCGTGCCGTCGTACGACGCGCGGCTGCGGGAGTTCCACCTCGGCGAGTACCAGGGCCTGACCCACACCGAGCTCGGCGCCACCGACGGCCACGCCCTCACCCGCTTCCGCCTCGGCGAGTGGGACGACATCCCCGGCGCCGAGACCGCCGACGAGGTCGCCACCCGCTACGCCGCCGCCCTCACCGACCTCGCCACCGCCCTCGCCCCCGGCGAGACCGGCGTCGCCGTCTCCCACGGCGCCGCCACCCGCGTCGGCCTGGTCCGCTTCCTCGGCTGGCCCCTCACCGTCGCCCAGGACCTGCGCGGCCTCGGCAACTGCGGCCGCGTCGTGCTCGACCAGCGGCCCTCGGGGGAGTGGGCGCTGGCGTCGTACAACCTGTGAGGCACCCCGATTTCACCTCGCGGGGATCCTTTGGCTAGTATTCCGGTCGTTGCTTCGCCCCAGGGCGCGGCGATGACCCCGGGGGTGTGGCGCAGCTGGTAGCGCACCTGCATGGCATGCAGGGGGTCAGGGGTTCGAGTCCCCTCACCTCCACCGGATGACGAAGAGCCCGGCCGCTGAAGCGGCCGGGCTCTCGTGCTTTTCCGGCTCAGGCGCGATGCGGCGAACCTTGGCCTTCGGTCTGCGGGCAGGTGGGCGGGAGGGCGCGGTGCTTCGTGGGAGCGGTGCACGGGTGACCGCTTTCGGGGCTCAGGCGACCTTCGGTGTCGTCGGTCGAGGTCGAGCTCCCGGGCTGGTCAGAACCCGCCGTGCTCGCGCATGCTCCGGCAGCCGACTCGCCGGGATGCTCATCTGGGCAGGGCGGTCGGTCATCGGCTCCCTGGCGCTCGTCCACGCCTTGGGGGCGCCTTCTGGGGCGATGGCCGCCCTCTCTGATCGGGACGCCGATAGCGCGAGCTCCGAAGTTTGCTCTTCAAGTCGAGTCGCGCCCTCTCTAGGTGCCGATATGTAAGCGAAGCCCTCGCATCGATCTGGAAAGATCACCGGTCTTGCCTACGGTTCGACTCACCTTCGGTCCCCAGAGGATTCATGTGAATTCTTCTGCCGGCGATCGGCGGAAGCCGTGTTTTGGCTGTGCAGTTTCCATTTACATCCGAGCTGCCGTATGTCTAAAGTTCCCTCCACTGACGACGGGTTCACGCAATGGACTTGCTACTTCTTTCCGCGTTGGCCCGCTCCTGTTTGGTTGAAAGTCAGTGACCTATTATTTCGACACCTTTCTCGGAGGAATCATGACAATTCGGCGAACAGGGCGAGCGCTGGCGGCCTCGGCGGCCCTGCCCTTGCTTGCGGCGTCTTTGGTCGTGCTGTCGCCCAGCGCGCCCGCCACCGCTGCGACGTGCACGCACCCGGCGTGGCAGAACAAGAGCGCCGGCGCGGGCAAGGGAACCAAGACTGGGGGGACGCCGCTGCGGTCAGGGCCGTACGCCGCGTGCTCAGGAGTGACCATCTCCAACTCGAAGGATCTCTTCTACCACTGCTGGGTTCGCAACACTGAGGGCAACTACTGGACCCACGTGCGCGTCGCGAACTCGGAGACGTACGGCTGGGTCTGGAACGAGAACCTCAACGACGGCGGATCCACTGCCGCCAGCAAGCGCTGCGACGCCTAGCGAACCTCCCGCGAGGACCCGAGGGCCCAAGGTGCCTTGCGGTTCAGTGCTACGGCTGGCCCACTTCCAGTGGAAGCGGGCCAGCCGCGGCCCAGATCTGCGCCGCCAAGGAGAGCCGACTCTCCTGAGGGGGCTTCGACGTCGGAGGTTCCACTCTTCTCGCCGAGGAATTCCAGCACCAATTTGAGAGGATTCTCTGGGATTTGGGGGAGATCGAAGCGTCATGACTCCTCGACCTTCCTAGGGCGACCTGTCGCACGTGCGCATCGTGGTGCGCCCCGGGCTAGGACGCCTTTGGCATATTGCAATGCGGGTGAGATGTAATCGCTCCCACAGAGGACGTGCTTGTCCGCATCCTGGGTACGCACTTTCGTGCGGACTCGCATTAGGCCCTCTGTGCGGCCACTTCCTCTGTCTCTGGTTGTGCGTCTGGCAGCTCAGCCGGGGGCACGCTGTCCCGGATGCCTGGTTCGTCCTTCGTCGTCATTGGAGGATCGCTGTCTCGGCCCACCTTGCAGACGTCCCGGCAGCGGCCGAGCCGCACAAGGTGCTATTCCGCTCGGGGCGAGATACGACGGCCGGCCGTGGTGCGCAGGACAGGGACCGCGGGTCCGCGCCTCGGTTCGAGCACATGGAGGGCAAGCCGGTCACTCGGCTCATCGGAGTCGCTCGGGCTGAGTCGGCGAGCTGTTGGCTGAGGGGTAGGTCGTCGTCGTTGTCGAGCGAGTGGCATCGGGAGCGCTCCAGGGGCGCTCGATCTCCATGCCCCGGATTTTCTGTCGCCTGCGTTCGAGAAGGCGGAACCAGAGGTGGGGGTGATTCGGCAGACCGGCCTCGACGTCGGCGCCACCGTCCTGGTGGCCGGCCGCGGAGCCGAGGACGTTGCATGCAATCGACGCGGCCGCCGGCTTGAGCGCTCTGACCACGAGGGCAGCTCCTTCGCCTACATCGCTGGTGGTCCCGTGATCACGGCCGCTGGCAATAGGCCGCGGCCGAGGTCCAGTTCTGCACTGACCTGGTCTCTCCGGACGGCGGTCGCCTCCTGAGGCAGCGCTGATCTGACCTGGGGCCGGTGACCCGGACTACGCACCGCACGTCCACGATCGATCAGCTCGTGCTCGACACCCGTGGCCGTCGCATCAGGAGATGCGGGCGATGGGCCGATGTCCGAGCGTGCGCTGGAGGATGCCGCCGACCCCGAGGGCTGGCGGCGACGATCGCTGCGATGTGGCACAGCTCCGGGCCGCTGCGAGGTGAGGGCGGCAGGTGCGCCGGGCGAGGTACGGCCTCGTGCTGGCGATCGGGTTCGCGATCGGCCTGCTGATCGTCGTCCTCTGTGCCAAGCCGAGGTGGGGTCAGCGGGAGACGCGCTTGCCTGCCCAGCGCAGGGGAGTGCTGGTGCCGCGCTGGCACGCGCCGACCTTGTAGGAGAACGTGCCCTGGGTGACCTTGCGCTTCTTGGCGACGAGCTTGCCGGTGGCCTGGAGGCGGTACTGCGTGCCGTTGGCCAGGGTGCCGGCGTAGACGCGGTTGAAGCGGCCGTTCTTCTTGACCTTCATCGTGGGCATGGACTGCACGATGAGCCGGACGTCGAGGCCGCAGATCACGTTCATCGTGACGATCCACTTCTTGATCACGCGGCCGTTCTTGGCGACCTTGAACTTGATCTCGAGCCGGTCGAGCGGGTTGGGCTCGGTGGGCGTCTCGGCGCCGCGGTAGGTGCCGTTCGGGCTCTTGGCCTTGGCCCGCTCGGCGACCGCGACGGACCCGGGGGTGCCGGTGGCGTGGACCGGGGTGGGGGAGGCGGTGAGCAGGAGACCGAGGGCGAGGAGGAGCACGGTGAGGGCCCGAGCGATGGCGCGCATGGCCAGCACGCTAACACTGCGGTCCGCGTCTCCCGGCTGGATCGGCGGGCGGCGCCTACGCTGGGGGAGCGGGAGCAGCATCGTCCTGAGGTGAACGAGGAGGCGGCATGTCCAACACCGGCTGGGGCTCGTCGTTGTGGGAGCAGGCGCAGAAGGTGCGCGTCACCAAGGGAAAGATCGAGGCGCCCGTGCGGGCCGACGGGACCCACGGGATCCAGGTCGGCGACTTCTCGGTGACGGGGTCGCCCATCCCCGCCACCGGTACGACGCCCGGCCGGCGGGCAGGCGGCCGGCCCCGGGTGGTCGCCTGCTTCCTCCTCAGTACGGCGCTCAACCTCGCGGCCCTGCGCTTCATGGTCGACCGCGACGACTTCCTGGACGAGGGGACGCCGTGGCTCCCGCTCACGCTCGCGCCGCTCGCCCTGTCGGTCCTCGTCGCGGCCCTCGTACGGCGGCGGTGGGGCCGACCGGCTGCGCGGGCGGTCCGCTGGGGTGCGCTCGCGCCCTTCGCGCTCCTCGTGCTCGTCTTCGCCGTCTTCGCGATGTCGATGACCAGCTAGAACCCGCACAGGAGTTGAACGGACAGGAAGATTTCCTGTCTAATGGGTCTCATGACGGAGATTCTTTCGACCGACCGTGATTCCCTCGTCGCCCAGCCGGCGTGGCGGACCCTCAAGGACGCCGTCGAGGAGATCCGTCCGTGGCAGCGCGCCGACGGGTCCATCGACTTCGACGCACCCGAGGCGCCCGCGCGCGAGACGGTGTCCGCGGCGGTCGGCCGGGTGGTGGAGGCGGTCGAGGTGCTCTCGCCCCTCCTCCCGTACGACGCCGCCTACCACCGCGCGCTCGGCGCCGACCTGCGGCGGTGGGCCGAGGGTGGGTTCGGGGTGCCCGACTTCCTCGACTCGCTGATGGCGTTCGAGCCGGCCCGGGAGCGCACCGACGGGCGCCGGCACCTGGTCGTGTTCCCGATGTACACCCAGAACGGCAACCCCGACCGCAACCTGGAGGCCGTCGTCTTCACGATGGTCTGGCCCGACTGGCTGGCTGAGCTCGAGGCGACGCGCTACGACAACCCGCTGTTCTGCGGGATCACCTTCGACGACTTCACCAGTGGCTACGACACCAACTCGGCGGTGCTCTTCCCCGAGACGGTCGCCGTGCGCGAGGTGCCGGACCGGTTCAGCTGGGGTGCGATCTTCTGTGACCGCGAGGCGGCGCGCTTCCGCCGGGTCAGCGAGGCGGCGGTGGACCTGCTCGGGGTCGAGGTGCCCGACGAGGTGCGCGACCTGATCGACGACCAGCAGCGCAGCCAGGACGCGTTCGTGCTGTGGGACATGGTCCACGACCGCACCCACAGCCACGGTGACCTGCCGTTCGACCCGTTCATGATCAAGCAGCGCCAGCCGTTCTGGATGTACGGGCTCGAGGAGCTCCGCTGCGACCTGACCGCGTTCAAGGCGGCCGTCGAGCTCGAGGCCGAGGGCGTGGCCCAGGCCAAGGACGTGCAGCACGCGATCCTGCTCGACCGGATGTTCCGGTTCCCGGTGACCGGCACGCGCACCCGCAACTACGACGGCCTCGGCGGCCAGCTGCTCTTCGCCTACCTGCACCAGCACGACGCGCTGCGCTGGACCGACAACAAGCTGCGCATCGACTGGGACCTCGCGCCCCAGGTGACCAACGCGCTGTGCACCGAGATCGAGGACCTCTACCGCGACGGCATCGACCGGCCCAAGCTCGTGCACTGGCAGGCCGGCTACGAGCTGGTCAGCCGCTACCTCGCGCCGCACCCGGCATCCAAGTGGGCCCGTGGCGCCGAGGCGCTCGACCTCACCAAGCAGCCGCGTGAGCTGGTCGACGACGTGCTGCCCGACGAGTTCCCGCTGAGCATGTTCTTCGAGGCGCTGGCCAAGAAGCTCAAGAACGTCATCGCCGAGACCCGCGGCATCACGGCCGCCGCATGACCCGCGTCGTCGCGGTCGCCGGGGCCGGTGGTCCCGCCGGCCAGGCAGCAGTACGACGGCTCGCCGCGGCCGGCTTCACGGTCGCGGCCGCCGACGCCGACCCGGTCCGGCTCGACCAGGCGACCACAGCGACGGACCGTGCGGTGGTGGACCTGCTCGACGCGGCCGCCACGCGCGAGTGGGTCGACGATGTCGTCGCCCGGCACGGCCGGCTCGACGGGATGGTCCACCTCGTCGGGGGCTGGCGCGGGGGCAAGGGGCTCACCGCCGAGGCGCTCGACCACTGGGCGGTGCTCGAGCCGCTGCTCGTCCGCACCCTCCAGCACACCTCGCTCGCCGCGCAGGACGCGCTCGCCGCGGCGCCCGCCGGGCGGTTCGTGGTGGTCAGCGCGGCCGGTGCGGGCGCGCCGACCGCGGGCAATGCGGCGTACGCCGCCGCCAAGGCCGCCGCGGAGGCCTGGACCCTCGCGCTGGGCCATGCCTTCGCCAAGGCCGGCACGACGGCCGCCGCTACGATCGTGGTGGTCAAGGCCCTGGTCGACGAGGCGATGCGGGCGGCCCGTCCGGACGCCGCGTTCGCCGGGTTCACCGATGTCGACGAGCTGGCCGCGACCATCGCCGGTCTGTGGGACCGGCCGACCGCCGAGCTGAACGGAGAGCGCCTGTGGCTGACGCCGCGACCCTGACCACCTCCGGGACCACCGCCGCGCAGCGGCGGCACGATCCCGAGGCCCGCCAGTTCGCGAGCGACAACTACGCGGGCGCGCACCCCGAGGTGCTGGCCGCGATCGCGCTGGCCAACGGGGGCCACCAGGTCTCCTACGGCGAGGACGTCTACACCGAGCACCTCCAGACGATCATGGCCGGGCTGTTCGGCCCGGGCGTCGAGGCCTACCCGGTGTTCAACGGGACCGGCGCCAATGTCGTCGGCCTCCAGGCGCTCACCGACCGGTGGGGCGCGGTGATCTGCGCCGAGTCCGCGCACATCCACGTCGACGAGGGCGGCGCCCCCGAGCGGATGGGCGGGCTCAAGCTGCACACCGTGGCGACCCCCGACGGCAAGCTCACCCCCGAGCTGGTCGACCGGCAGGCCTGGGGCTTCGACGACGAGCACCGCGCGATGCCGCAGGTCGTCTCGATCACCCAGTCGACCGAGCTCGGCACGCTCTACACGCCCGGCGAGATCCGGGCGCTCGCCGACCACGCGCACGGTCTGGGTCTGCGCCTGCACCTCGACGGGGCCCGGCTGGCCAATGCGGCCGCGGCGCTCGGCGTACCGGTGCGGGAGTTCACGACCGACGCCGGCGTCGACCTGCTCTCGTTCGGCGCCACCAAGAACGGCGCGCTCGCCGGCGAGGCTGTCGTCGTCCTCAACTCTGAGGGCGTCAGCCACCTCAAGCACCTGCGCAAGCTCTCGATGCAGCTGGCCAGCAAGATGCGCTTCGTCTCGGTGCAGTTCGAGGCGCTGCTCGCCGACGGTCTCTGGCTGCGCCTGGCCGGTCACGCCAACGCGATGGCCCAGCGGCTCGCCGCCGGCGTGAGCGAGGTCGACGGGGTCGAGGTGCTCTACCCGGTGCAGGCCAACGGCGTCTTCGCCCGGCTGCCGCACGACGTCAGCCGCCGGCTCATGGAGCGGCACCGGTTCTACTTCTGGGACGAGGCGGCCGGCGACGTGCGCTGGATGTGCTCGTTCGACACCACCGAGGACGACGTGGACGCGTTCGTCGGCGCCCTGCGCGAGGAGATGGGCCGCAGCGCCACGTAGACCGCGGATCCTGCGACCACGCCCCAGAACGCGCTGCCCACGCTGAGCAGCACGACGCCGCTCATCGTGACGGCCAGGGTGGTGAGCGCGGCGACGCCGCTGCGCGAGTCCCCGCTCGTCGCACCGCTGAGCGCGGTCAGGGTCGAGCCGAGCAGGGCGACGGCGGCCAGCGCGGTGATCGTCTCGGCCGGGATCGACTGGAAGCCCGCGACCAGGAAGCCGCCGAACACCCCCACCAGCAGGTACGCCGTCCCGGCCGAGAGGCCCGCGATCCAGCGCCGGTCCCGGTCCGGGTGCGACTCGGGACCCGTGGCGATCGCGGCCGTGATGGCGGCGATGTTGATGCCGTGGTTGCCGAACGGCGTGAGCACCGCCGACGCCGTCGAGATCGAGCCGACGAGCAGCCGGTCGTCGGGGCGGTAGCCCTCGGCCCGCAGCAGGGCCAGGCCCGGCGCGTTCTGCGAGGCCATCGTGACGATGAACAGCGGGAGCCCGATGCTCACCAGGGCGGCGGGGTCGAAGGTGGGCATCGTCAGCACCGGGACGGTGACCGCGAGGCCGGTGCTGATCGGCTCGAAGGCGCCGGTGACCGCGGCGACGACGATGCCGACGACGAGCGCGGCGAGGACGGCGTACCGGTCGAACCAGCGCTTGCCGGCGAAGAACGTGACGATCACGCTGCCGGCCAGCAGGGGAGCGGAGGCGAAGGCGCCGGTCGCGGTGACGACGAAGGGCAGCAGCACGCCGGCCAGCAGGGCCTGCAGCACCGGTGCGGGCATGTGGTCGAGCAGCCACCCGAACCATCCCGTCCAGCCGACGACCGCCGCGGCGACCGAGGCGACGAGGAAGGCGCCCACGGCGTCGGAGAAGGCGATGCCCTCCAGCGAGGCGATGAGCAGGGCCGCGCCGGGGGTGGACCAGGCGACGATGACCGGGATCCGGGTGCAGGCGCTCAGCACGATGCTGCACGCGCCGTTGCCGATCGAGACCGCCCAGACCCAGGACGCCGTGTGCGCCTCGTCGAGACCCGCGGCCCGGGTGGCCGCGAGCACGATGAGGAACGGGCCGGAGTAGTTCACCAGCGCCGAGATCATCCCGGCCACCACGGCGGAGACGGAGGCGTCCCGGCCGACGGCGCGTAACGCCTTGCGTGCAGAGTGAGTAACGTTATCTACTGCCTTCATGAACGACGATAACAGAGCCGCGGAGATCGCCGAGCTCCTGCGCCGTCGGGCTGAGACGATGGCGGTGGGCGACCGGCTGCCCGGGGTGCGTCAGCTCTCCCGCGAGCTTGCCGCGAGCGCGGCGACCGTCTCGGCCGCGCTCGCCCGGCTCACCGCGCTCGGCCTGGTCCGGGCCGAGCCGGGGCGCGGCACGTTCGTCGCCGGCCGCCGGGCGCAGCCCGAGCCGGACTACAGCTGGCAGTCGCAGGCGCTGGGCCGGGCCCGGGTCGACCCGCGCCGCGCCGGCCGGCTCGGCGCCCACGGCGGCGCCGAGGACATCCAGCTCTCCTGGGGCTACACGGCGGCCGAGCTCCAGCCCACCGAGGCCCTGCGCGCCCAGGCGAGCCGGGCCGTGCGCAGTGCCCGGGCGTGGTCGATGGTGCCGGTCGCCGGCCTGCCCGACCTGCGCCGGGTGCTCGCCGCGGACTACGACGCCGAGCCCGGGGACGTCCTCGTCGTCCCCGGTGGCCAGCAGGCGCTGGTCTTCGTGCTGCGCACCCTGGCCGAGCCGGGGGACACGGTGCTCGTCGAGAGCCCGAGCTATCCGGGCGCGGTCCTCGCCGCCCAGGCCGCGGGCCTCGAGCTCGCCGCAGTGCCTGCGGACCTCGACGGCATCCGGCCCGACCTGCTCGCCGACGCGCTGGAGCGGACCCGGGCCCGGGTGGTCTACCTGCAGCCCGGCTGCGCGAACCCGACCGGCGCGGTGCTCAGCCCGGAGCGGCGGGCCGAGGTGCTGGCCCTCGCTGCGGAGCACGGCGCGTTCGTCGTCGAGGACGACTGGGCGCGGCACCTGGGGCTCGACGGCCCGACGCCGCTCCCGCTGCTCACCGAGGACCCGCACGGGCACGTCGTGTCGATCGCGACGCTGACCAAGGTGGTCGCGCCCGGTCTGCGGATCGCCGCCGTGGTCGCCCGCGGGCCGGCGGGGGAGCGGCTGCGGACGGCCCGGATCGCCGAGGACATGTGCGTGCCGGCGCTGCTCCAGGAGACCGCGCTGGGGCTGCTCACCGCGCCCGCCTGGCCGCGCCACCTCAAGGTCCTGCGGTCCCGGCTGACCGAGCGGCGCGACGCGATGATCGACCACGTGCGCGCGCACGGTCCGCACCTGCGGCTGACCCATCCGCCGCGCGGCGGCATCCACCTGTGGGTGCGGGTGCCGGAGGGCGTCGACACGGCCGCCCTGGCCGGAGCGGCGCAGGCGGCCGGGGTGCTCGTCGGGGACGGGGCGCACTACTTCGTCGACGAGCCGCCCGCGCCGTACATGCGGTTGTCCTACAGCGCCGCGTCGGAGCCCCAGATCGCCGAGGGCGTACGACGCCTGGCCGGGCTCGTCGCCGAGCGCGCGGAGTCGTCGGCGTAGCCGGCCCAGGTCGCGGCCAGCCGGGCGAGCCCCTCGGCGAGCGCCGGGGCCGGCTGCACGAAGCCGATCCGCAGGTGGTCGCGGTGGGAGCCGTTGCCGGTGAACGTCTCGCCGGTGGCGACCGCGACGCCGCTGCCGACCGCCTGGGCGGCGAACCGGGCCGCGTCGCTGCCGGCGGGCAGCTCGACCCACAGCGAGCGTCCGCCGTGGGGCTCCTGCCAGGACCACTCCGGCATCCGCTCGCGCAGCAGCGAGGTGGTCAGCGCGAGCTTGGTCCGGGCCTCGTCGACCCGGCGGGCGCCGATCTCGTCGGCGCGCTGGAGCAGCTCGAGCGCGACCAGCTGGGAGATCACCGAGGTGCCGAGGTCGTAGGCGCTCTTCATCCGCACCAGGCTCTGGATCAGTGACTGCGGGGCGCGCAGCCAGCCGACCCGCAGCCCGTCCCAGAGCAGCTTGCTCGTGCCGCCCACGGTGATCACCCGGCGCTCGTCGAGGAAGGCCGCGAGCGGTGGCGCCGGCGCCGGCTCGAACAGCTGGTCGGCCAGGATGTCGTCGTCCACCACGAGGCCGCCGCTGTCGTGGACCAGCCGGGCGAGCAGCTCGCGGTCGCCGGCGGGCATCGAGTGCCCGGTGACGGTGTGGCAGGTGGTCATCACGTAGAACAGCGGCTGCGCCTGGCCGGCGACGTGCTCGGCGGCGGCCGCGATCCGCTCGGGGTCGGTCAGTGCGGGCACGCTCAGCAGCCGGGCCCGGCGCATCCGGGCGAGGTCGAGCAGGCCGAGGTAGGTCGGCGCCTCGACCACGAACGGCGCCGTACGACGGCGCAGCAGCTGGGTGCTCATCGCCAGGCCCTGCTGGGCGCCCGCCGTGATCAGCACCTGCGCGGGATCGGTCGGCAGGCCGCGGCGGGTGTACCAGTCGGCCACCCATGCGCGCAGCTCGGGCTCGCCCTCGGTGTGCTGGGTGGCGAGCATCGCGCGGGCGAAGACCTCGTCGGCGGTCGAGCGGATCGCCTCGCGCATCTCGCCCAGCACCGCCGGCGTGCTGATCGAGAGGTTGATCAGGCCCTGGCTGTGGGCGGGCTCGCGGTCGGCGGTGCCGTCGGTCAGGTCCATCATCCGCGGCAGGGTCGCGGCGCCGGGCGCGGAGGTGACGTAGCTGCCGCTGCCGACCCGGCGGTCGAGCGCGGAGATCGCCTCCAGGCTGGCGTAGGCACGGACCACGGTGGTGCGCGAGACGCCGAGCGCGGTCGCCAGCGTCCGCTCGGCGGGCAGCCGCTGGCCGGCCGCGATCCGCCCGTCGCGGATCAGCTCGAGGAGCGTGTCGCTGACGATCCGGTGGCGCTCGCCCTCGCCGCGCAGGCGGGTGCTCAGCTCGGCGGTCAACGCCGCGGACAGATCCATCATGTGATGTCCATTACCTCGAATTGGCCTCTTGCATGACCCCCGTCACATCGCAACGATACCGACACCTCGGGCCAATCGGACGGGTGATGGAGGTGCCAAATTGGACTGGTCTTCGCCGCCGC
Organism: Pimelobacter sp. 30-1; assembly: GCF_018831735.1. Classification (NCBI taxonomy): domain Bacteria; kingdom Bacillati; phylum Actinomycetota; class Actinomycetes; order Propionibacteriales; family Nocardioidaceae; genus Pimelobacter; species Pimelobacter sp. 30-1. Next base: position 128,290 of record NZ_NHTS01000012.1, on the reverse strand, counting down.
GCTCGCGCCGCCCGTCGCCCTCGCGCGCGCCGGCCGACCTGCCGGCGTGCGCCCTCGCACGACGTGGCTCGGCACGTCCGCCCTCCCTCAGCACGATCATCAAGGAGTTTCGGTATGAGTAGCCTGGCCCTCTTCTTCGTGGGTTCCGTCCTGCTGTGCAACGGCCTCGGGTTGTTGGGGCGGCTCAGCCCCAAGGACACCGCGCCGATCAACCTGTTCATCGGCCTCACGCTCGTCGCGACCGTCGGGGTCACCGCGCTGCCCGTCGCGGGCGGCAGCGAGGCCGAGCTGTCGACGGTGCTCGGCAGTGCGGGCTTCCTGCTGTTCGCGTTCACCTACCTCTACGTGGCCCTCAACAACTTCCGGGACCTGCCGGGCCAGGGTCTGGGCTGGTACTGCGGCTGGGCGGTCCTGGTCTCGCTGATGCTGGCGTGGGTGAACTTCGACCGCTTCGACGACCCGAAGTTCGGGGCGATCTGGCTGTCGTGGGCCGTGCTGTTCTCGGCGTTCTTCCTGGTGCTCGCCCTCGGGCTCGACAACCTCACCGTGGCGACCGGCTGGCTCACCGTGCTCCAGGCCTTCACGACCACGACCCTTCCCGGCGCGCTGATGCTGACCGGGCGCTGGGCCGACGTGCCCACCGCGGTGGTGGTCGCCGCGCAGGTCGCCGTGGTCGTGGTGTTCGTCGCGGTGGCGACCGTGCGCCGGCCGGTCGCGACGCTGGAGGTCGCGAGCGCATGAGCCAGGTCGCACCGCCGGCCCCGGTGGCCGGAGCCGAGCTGGCCTTCCGCTCGGTGGACGAGCTGCTCGCGGGTTTCCGGTCCCGGGCGTTCTCGCCCTCGGAGGTCCTCGACGAGGTGCTGGCCCGGGCCGAGCGCTACGCCGCGCTCAAGCCGTTCCTCACCCTGGACGCCGACGGCGCTCGCCGGGCCGCCCGGATCGCCGATGACGGCTACGCCCGGGGCGCGCAGGAGCCGGCCCGGTCGCTGCTCGGCGTACCGGTCACGATCAAGGACCTCCTGCGGACCAAGGGACTGCGCACCACGCGCGGCTCGCTGGTCTCGGCGAGCCTGGTCCCCGACGAGGACGCGCCGGCCGTGGCCCGGCTGCGGGCCGCTGGTGCGGTGGTGGTCGGCAAGACCAACACCAGCGAGGGCGGCTGGAAGGGCGATGCGGGCAACCGGCTGATCGGTCCCAGCGCCAACCCGTGGGACCCGCGCTTCAGCTCGGGCGGGTCCAGCGGCGGTGCCGGGGTGGCGGCTGCGCTCGGGCTCGGGCCGATCGCGGTGGGGACCGACGGCGGCGGCAGCGTGCGGATCCCCGCGGCGTTCTGCGGGGTGGTCGGCTACAAGCCGACGTTCGGCCGGATCCCGTACTACCCGGCCTCGCCCGAGGGGCTCTCGCACGTCGGCCCGCTGACCCGCAGCGTCGCGGACGCGGTGACCGCGGTGCGGCACATGGCCGGCTACGACCCGCGGGACCCGACGAGCGTCCCGGGCCGGGGCGCCGTCGTCCCGGCCTCGCGGCGGCCGCTGCGGATCCGGCTGGTCACCTCGCTGGGGTTCGCGACCGCCGGACCCGAGGCCTGCGCCGCGACCCGTACGGCGGCCGCGGTGCTGGCCGGGGCCGGGCACGACGTGGTCGAGCTCGACCTGGACCTCCCGGACCAGCTGGGCACGATGATGACGCTCTGGGCCGGCCACGAGTCGGTCGCCTACGGCGACGACCTCGACCAGGTCGCCGACCGGCTCGACCCGGGCCTGCTCGCCCTCATCAGGTACGGCCGCACGCTCTCGGCGCGCGACCTGGCCGGTGCCCACGAGCGGCGGGCCGCGCTGCGCCAGCGGATGCGCGAGGAGCTGGAGGCGTTCGACCTCCTGCTCACCCCGACGATGCTCGGCACGGCGTTCCCCCTGGGGCTGGACGCCCCGCCCGAGGAGGCGGCTGCAGATGTCGTGGGCCTCGGGTGGACGCCCTTCACCTACCTCTTCAACCTGACCGGGCAGCCTGCCGTCTCGGTCCCGGCCGGGCTCAGCCGCGCGGGACTCCCGCTCGGCGTCCAGCTGGTGGGGCGGCTGCACCGCGACGGCGACGTCCTCGCCACCGCCGCCGACTACGAGGCCAACCGGCTGTGGCGTCCCGACTACCCGGGACTCGACCCGCAGCTCGACCACCCAACCGAAGGAACCGAAGGAGAAGAAGGCCGATGAACGAAGCAACGAACCCGCGTCTGGAGGACCTGGCCACCGGCCGCGTGGGCTTCATCGCGGACCACGGGCTGTGGTCCGAGGCGCAGCAGCGCAAGGCCGAGCAGGTGCTCGCCGCGATCGACGAGCACGACCTCGACGTCATCCGGGTCGTGTACGTCGACCCGCACGGACTGACCCGCAGCAAGTCGCTGACGCCGTCGGCGTTCCGCTCCACGATGCGCAACGGCATCGACACCAGCCCCGGCGGCGTCATCTTCGACACCGGGCTGGACCTGGTGTTCAACCCGTTCGAGGAGGGCGGCGGCCTCGGCAACGAGGGGATGACCGGCGCGGCGGACTTCCTGCTGGTGCCGGACCCGGACACCTTCCAGGTGCTGCCGTGGTGCGCGGGCACCGGCTGGATCCTGGCCGACGAGTACCTCAAGTCGGCGACCCCGCTGCCGTACTCCTCGCGGCTGCTGCTCAAGCAGGCCCTGGCCCGGCTGGCCGAGCGCGGCCTGCAGATGGTGGTCGGGCTCGAGGTCGAGTGGTACCTTACCCAGCTCGTCGACCGCCGCTACGAGGTCGACGCGATCGGCGGCTTCGGCAGCCCCGGTGAGGCGCCGGTCGTCGCGCCGCTCAACCTCGGCTACCAGTTCATGAGCGAGAACCTCTGCGACGAGGCCGAGGAGCACATCCGCGAGCTGCGGCGCGCGATCACCGCGTTCGGGATGCCGCTGCGCACGACCGAGCACGAGTCGGGGCCGGGGCAGATGGAGTTCACCTTCGCGCCGATGGACGCGCTGGCGGCGGCCGACGCGATGGTGCTCTTCCGGACCGCGGCCAAGCAGGTCAGCGCCCGCCAGGGCCTGCACGCGAGCTTCATGTGCGCGCCCAAGCTGTCCGGCTTCGACGCCAGCGGCTGGCACCTGCACCAGTCGATCTTCGACACCGCGACCTCGTCCAACGCGTTCATGTCGACCAGCGACGACAGGATCGTCTCCGACCTCGCCCGGGCGTACGCCGGCGGCCTGCTGGCCCACGCGCCGGCGACGACGATCTTCGCGGCGCCGACGGTCAACGGCTACAAGCGGCTGAGCGAGCGGTTCTCGCTCTCGCCCGACCGGGCCACCTGGTCGGCCGACAACCGGGGCACGTACCTGCGCGTGCTGGGCGAGGCGAACGACCCGGCGTCCCACTTCGAGAACCGGGTGGGGGAGCCGGCCGCGAACCCCTACCTCTACATCGCCTCGCAGCTGGTGGCCGGGCTCAACGGCATCGACGAGGGCACCGACCCCGGCCCGATGTCGGTCGACCCGCACGACACGAGCCTGCCGCGGCTGCCCGGCAGCCTCGCCGAGGCCGCGGACGAGCTCGACCAGAGCGCCCTGTTCCGCAAGGAGTTCGGCGACGAGTTCGTCGACTACTACCTGCGGCTCAAGCGCAACGAGTGGCGTCGCTACACCGCGTCGCTCGCGGCCGACGGCATCGCCGACGACCAGGACGAGGTCACCGACTGGGAGCAGCGCGAGTACTTCCGCATGTACTGACCGCCCCGGCCGGTAGAAGCGGCCGGAGCGGAGCGGGTGGCTCACGAACGGTAGAAGCATTCGTGAGCCGCCCGCCCGGACTCTAACAACCCACCCTCAGGAGAAGGAGAAGATGAACCCCATCGACCGCACCGTCCTGGTGCTCCAGCACATCGGCTGCGAGCCGCCGGCCACCTATGAGGAGATCCTCACCGCGCACGGCCTGGCGGTGCACCGGGTCGAGCTCGACGAGGGCGAGCCGCTGCCGGACCACCACGAGTTCGCGGCGGTCGTCGTGATGGGCGGGCCGATGGGCGCGCTCGACGACGAGGAGCACCCCTGGCTCGCGGCGGAGCGGGCCTACCTGGCGCGCGCGGTGGCGCTCGGCGTGCCGTACTGGGGCGTGTGCCTCGGGGCGCAGCTCCTGGCGGCGTCGCTGGGCGCCCGGGTCTACACCGGCGAGGTCCCCGAGGTCGGCACGTACGACGTCGAGCTGACCGCCGAGGCCGCGCAGGACCCGGTGTTCGGCCTGCTGCCCGACCGGTTCTCGGTCTTCCAGTGGCACAGCGACACCTTCGACCTGCCCGCGGGTGCTCGGCGGCTGGCCCGCTCGGCGTCGTACGACAACCAGGTGTTCGCGGTCGGGTCGGCCTACGGCGTGCAGTTCCACGTCGAGGTCGGCGCCGACCTGGCGGCGGAGTGGGCGCTCGTCGACTCCTACCGCACCGCGCTCGAGGACCTGTACGGCGCCGCCGGCACGCGCCGGGTCCTCGACGAGCTGGCCGAGACCGCCGAGGCCAACCGCAAGGTGGCGACGACGGTCTTCGAGGCCTGGCTGGAGACCTACGTGGGCCAGTAGTGGTCGTCCGGGGTGGTGCGGGCGCCGAAGATCGCCTGCCCCACCCGGACGCAGCCCGCGCCCTCCTCGACGGCGATCTCGTAGTCACCGGACATGCCCATGGACAGCTCGCCCGGACCGATCAGGGCGGGATCGCTCGCCCGGACGCGGTCGCGCAGCGTGCGCAGCAGCCGGAAGCAGGTCCGCACGCGATCGGCGTCGGCCGAGAGCACCGCCAGCGTCATCAGGCCGCGCATCCGCAGCGTCGGGTAGCGGGGGAGCGCCGCGAGGAAGGCCGGCAGCTCCTCGGGCGGCAGCCCGAACTTGGAGTCCTCGGCCGAGGTGTTGACCTGGACGTGGACGTCGAGGGTGCGCCCGGCGGCCTCGAGCCTGCGGTCGAGGGCCTCGGCGACCTTGAGCCGGTCCAGGGCCTGGAGCTCGGTGGCGAAGGCGGCGACGTCCTTGGCCTTGTTGGACTGCAGGTGCCCGATCACCGCCCAGGCGACGGGCAGGTCGGCGAGCGCTCGGTGCTTGCGCTGGGCCTCCTGCACCTTGTTCTCCCCGAGCAGGGTGGCGCCCGCGGCGACCGCGAGCCGGACCCGGTCCTCGGGGACGGTCTTGCTGACCGGCAGCAGCCGGACGCCGGCCGGGTCGCGCCCGGCGCGCCGGGCGGCGGCGTCGATGCGTGCCCGGACCGCGGCGAAGTTGGCCGCCACCTCGGCCGCGGTGCGCGCAGGGGGGTAGGGGTTTGGCATAGGCCAGATGCTACCTTTGGCCTATGCCAAAGGGGAACGACGGCGGACAGGCCTCCGGGACGCCGATCACCGGCCGGACGGCGGGCGAGATCGCGGCCAGCGTCCGGGCCCACGTCGACAGCGGCACGCTGGCCCCGGGGGCACCGCTGCCGCCGGTGCGCCACCTCGCCGAGGTGCTGGGCGTCAACCGCAACACGGTCGTCTCGGCCTATCGCCAGCTCGTCCAGGCCGGCGTCGCCCAGACCCGCGGCCGGGCCGGGACCACCGTCGCCGAGCGCCGCGAGAGCGCCGAGGAGGGCTTCGCGCGCGACACCGTGCTGCGCGACGTCGGCCACGGCAACCCGGCGCCCCGGCTGCTGCCCGACCTCGCGGCCGGCCTCGCCGCGGCGTCCCGGCCGGCCACGCTCTACGGCGAGCCGGTGATCGACCCCGAGCTGGCCGAGTGGGCGACCCGGTGGCTCGCCGCCGACCAGCCGCGCGACTTCCGGTTGACCGTGACCCACGGTGCGGTCGACGCGGTCGAGCGGCTGCTCGCCCAGGCGCTCACCCAGGGCGATGCGGTGGCGCTGGAGGATCCCTGCTTCCTGGCGAGCATCCACACCGTGCGGCTGGCGGGCTACCGCACCGTGCCCGTGCCGATCGACGACGAGGGGATGACGGTCGTCGGCCTGCGCGCCGCGCTGCGCGCAGGAGTGCGGGCCGTCGTGTGCACGCCGCGGGCCCACAACCCCACGGGGACCAGCCTCAGCGCGGCTCGCGCGGCCGCGCTGCGCGCGGTGCTCGCCGAGCACCCCTACGTCCTGGTCATCGAGGACGACCACTTCTCGCGCCTGGCGACCACCGGCTACCACAGCATCATCGGCCCCGGTCAGGAGCGCTGGGCGCTGGTGCGGTCGGTCTCGAAGTTCCTCGGCCCCGACCTGCGCCTGGCGTTCGTCGCCTCCGACCCCGAGACCGGCGGCCGGCTGGCCGCCCGGATCAGCCCCGGCACGACCTGGGTCAGCCACCTCCTCCAGCGGCTCGCGCGCACGTTGCTCCTCGACCCCGAGGCCGGCCGCCAGGTCGCGTCCGCCGCCGCGCACTACGCCGAGCGCAACGCCGCCTTCGTCGCCGCGCTCGCCGAGCACGGCGTCGACGCTCGGGCCGGCGACGGGCTCAACGTGTGGGTCGACGTCCAGGACGAGGCGACCCGGGTCGCCCGGCGCCTCATGCACCGCGGCTGGCTCGCCCGGTCCGGCGACGACTTCGGCCTCGTCGCGGGCGGTCGTGCGGCGCGGCACCTGCGGCTCACCGTCCACGACCTCGACGAGGACGGCGCCGCCGCGCTCGTCGCCGACGTGGCGGCCGCCGTCGCCGCCGCCGACACCCCCCACCCTCCGGAGAGGACACCATGACCGTCACCGACCCCACGCCGACCGCGCGCGTGCTCAACGCCGACCTGGACGAGATCGACCCCGCGATCGCCGAGGTGCTCGACGCCGAGCTCCGCCGGCAGCGGCGCGGCCTGGAGATGATCGCCAGCGAGAACGTCGCACCCCGGGCGGTGCTCCAGGCGCAGGGATCGGTGCTCACCAACAAGTACGCCGAGGGCTACCCGGACCGGCGCTACTACGGCGGCTGCGAGCACGTCGACGTCGCCGAGAGCCTCGCCATCGAGCGGGCCAAGACGCTCTTCGGGGCCGCGCACGTCAACGTCCAGCCGCACTCGGGTGCCCAGGCCAACGCCGCGGTGCTCGCCGCGATCGCCCAGCCCGGCGACGTCATCCTCGGCCAGGAGCTCGCCCACGGCGGTCACCTGACGCACGGGATGCCCGCCAACTTCTCGGGCCGGCTCTACGACGCACGCTCCTACGGCGTCGACCGGTCGTCGTACCGGCTGGACATGGAGCAGGTCCGCGAGCGTGCCCTCGCCGAGCGGCCGCGGGTGCTGATCGCGGGCTGGTCGGCGTACCCGCGGCACCTGGACTTCGCCGCCTTCCGCTCGATCGCCGACGAGGTGGGCGCGGTGCTGTGGGTCGACATGGCGCACGTCGCCGGGCTCGTCGCGACCGGTCTGCACCCCGACCCGGTCCGGTACGCCGACGTGGTCACCACGACCACGCACAAGACGCTCGGCGGTCCCCGCGGCGGGCTGATCCTGTGCGGCGCCGACCGGGCCCGGAAGATCGACTCGACGGTCTTCCCCGGTCAGCAGGGCGGGCCGCTCATGCACGTCATCGCGGCCAAGGCGACCGCCCTGCTGCTCGCCGGCACCCCGGAGTTCCGCGAGCGCCAGGAGCGCGTCGTGCGGGGCGCCCGGATCGTCGCGGAGCGGCTCACCGCTCCCGACCTCGCCGCGGCCGGGATCTCGGTGCTGACCGGCGGCACCGACGTCCACCTGGTGCTGCTCGACCTGCGCGACGCGACGCTGTCCGGCCTCGACGCCGAGCGCCGGCTGGGCGACCTGGGCATCACCACCAACCGCAATGTCGTCCCCTTCGACCCGCGCCCGGCCTCGGTCGCCTCGGGGCTGCGACTGGGGACGCCCGCGCTGGCGGCCCGCGGCTTCGGCGACGCCGACTTCACCGAGATCGCCGATGTCGTCGCCCAGGCGCTCCTCGGTGCCGACCCGGACGCGCTGCGCGCCCGGGTCGACCGGCTCGTCGCCGCGTACCCGCTCTACGACGGCGAGTCCGCTCGGCGCTGAGGCCTCCGGTACTGTCCGGCACCATGCGGATCGTCGGCCTCCTCATCGCGCTCGCCATGGTGCTGGGCGGGGGCTTCATCGCGCTCGCGGGGATGGGCTACGTCGGATCGAGCTCGGACACGAGCCAATCCTGGTCCATGCTCGGCTCCCTGATCGCCGGCCTGGGCGTCGCGCTCGGGATCTCGGTGGCGCGCCCGCCCCGCTAGGACGAGCGCGCCGGGTCGTTCGGGCCGGACTGCTCAGCGCAGGACGGGGAACCTCCGGACCAGTGCGGTCCGCGACCACGCGTGCCCCAGGCCCCAGGTGGCGCCGGCTCCGGCGAGGCCGAGCACCGCCATGCTGATCGCGCCGAGGACGTGCTCGTCGAGGACGGGGTTGTTGGCGGGCGGCAGCACGACCGTCCACATCAGCAGGTACATCACGAAACCGGCGATCGTCCCGAGCCGCATGCCGATGCCGAAGGTCAGCGCGACGCCGATGCCGAGCAGGCCGAGCATGAACGCCCAGTCCGCGAACGCCGTGCCCGCCAGGCTGTTCCAGAATCCCTTGAACGGACCGTCGGCGCCGAAGGCGAGGAAGCCCTCCGTGGGGCTCCCGCCGTGGATCCAGGCCGCGGGACCGAAGCGGTCGAGCGTGCCGGCCTGGTCGTAGCCGGTGTGGTAGCCGAGCGCGAGCAGCTTGTCGAAGAACGCCCACAGGAACGTCAGGCCGAAGGCGATGCGGAGTGCGGCCAGTGCCCGGCGGACGGCCGGGCCGGTGACGGCCGACTCCTCGTCGTGGTCGACGATGCTGTGGAGATGGGTGGCGATGGTGGCCATGGTCTCCTCCTTCTGGTGGTGGGGTGCTTCGAGTGCACCACCGGGCGCGGTGCCGGGGTCAGGGCCGCAGGTCGGCGCGCGAGGGGCCGAAGGTCCCGGAGCACGGCGCTACGCTCCGCACCGTGGGCATGCAGGCGGCGTACACGCTGGTCGACGAGGAGACCCTCGACCGGCTGGTCGGCCTCGACCCGGCCGGCCTGGGCGACGCGCTCGACGCGCTGGAGGAGTCCGGTGCGCCGACGACCTACCTCGACAAGTTGTGGGACGGCCTGCACTTCCTGCTCACCGGGGTCAGTGCGTCGGAGCCGCGCGAGGGTGATCCGCTCAGCGAGGCGGTCGTCGGCGTGCACGTCTTCGACGCCGAGGTGTACGCCGGCTGCACCGAGGCCGACGAGCTGGCGGCAGTCGTCGCGGCGCTCGAGGCGGTCGACCTGGCGGGGCTGCTGGCGGCGGCCGACCTGGCGTCGTACGACGGGGCGGGGGTCTACCCGCGGACCTGGACGGCCGATCCCGACGGGCTGCGCGCCGAGCTGGCCGAGGCGTTCGGGCTGCTCCTCGAGGTGCACCGCGCGGCGCTGGCCGCGGGGCAGCACCTGGTCGTCAGCATCATGTGACCTGCGTCGCTTCTCCTGGACCTCAAGTCCAGTTGAGGTTCTAGCCTTCGTTCCGAGAAGAACGGAGACCTCATGACGTACGTCATCTCGCAGCCGTGCGTGGACCTCAAGGACCGCGCCTGTGTCGACGAGTGCCCGGTGGACTGCATCTACGACGGGGAGCGGATGCTCTACGTCCACCCCGACGAGTGCGTGGACTGCGGCGCCTGCGAGCCGGTGTGCCCGGTCGAGGCGATCTACTACGAGGACGACCTGCCGGGGGACCAGAAGGTCTACCTGGAGGTCAACACGGCCTTCTTCGACACCATCGGCTCCCCGGGCGGCGCCGCCCGCTTCGGGGCCGCCCCGGACCACCCGCTGGTCGCCGCCCTGCCGCCCCAGGAGGCGGCGTCGTGAGCGGCACGGGATCGCTGGGGGACCGGTTCAAGGCGGGCTTCCGGCGGCACGCCGCGGGCGTCGCGATCGTCGTGGGGGAGACCCCGGACGGCCCGGTCGGCACCACCGTGTCGAGCGTCGCATCCGTCAGCGCCGAGCCGCCGATCCTCTCGCTCTCCCTCGCCCGCACCGGTACGACGGGCGCCCGCCTGGTCGGCTGCTCCGCCCTGACCGTGTTCGTGCTCGCCGCCCGCCAGGACGGGCTCGCCGCGACCTTCGCCGACCGGCAGACCGAGCGGTTCACCGCCGAGCAGGGCTGGGTGCGCGACGAGCGCGGGCTGGTGCTGCCCGGTGCCGTCGCCACCTTCCGCGGCCGCCCCGCCCACGTGATCCCGGCCGGCAGCTCCTGGCTGGTGCTGCTCGACGTCGACGAGGTCGTCCTCGGTGCCCCGGACGCGCCGCTGGTCCACCACGACCGTGCCTACTGGACACCGGCCCCCGTGCCGGAGACCCGCGCCCAGCGCCCGCTGCGCGTGGTCGAGGGCTGAGCGCGCCGGCCGGCGCCGCCCGTCGTACCCATCACCGGAAAGGAACATCCATGCGCTTCTTCGCGCCCACCGTCGAGGTCGCCGCCCACTGCGACCTGCCCTGCGGCGTCTACGACCCCGCCCAGGCCCGCATCGAGGCCGAGTCGATCAAGGCCGTCATCGCCAAGGCCAACGACAGCGACGACCCCGACTTCCGCACCCGCGCGATCCTCATCAAGGAGCAGCGCTCCGAGCTGGTCAAGCACCACCTCTGGGTGCTGTGGACCGACTACTTCAAGCCCCCGCACTTCGAGAAGTACCCCCAGCTCCACACGCTGGTCAACGAGGCCACCAAGCTGGCCGGCGCGACCGGCACCAAGGGCACCCTCGACGCCGCCAAGGCCGACGAGCTCCTCGCCAAGATCGACGAGATCGCCGACATCTTCTGGGCGACCAAGCAGGCCTGAGCCCCCCTAGTCAGGCCGGGAACGGCCGGTCCGCGAGTCCCCAACGGCGCGCGGGCCGGCCGTTCGGCACGTCAGGGCCGCTCGTCCGGGCCGGTCGAGGGGTCCGTCGCGGGGCCGGACTCCGGGGAGCCGGACTCCGAGGAGCCGGGCTCGGTGTCGAGGCGCTCGGGGTCGTGGGCGACCTCCTCGCTGCGCCGGCGGTCGGCCGCGAACGCCCCCACCAGGCCGAGGGCGACGAACGCCACGACGAGCACTCCGGCGATGATGGCGAGGGTCAGGATCATGTCCGGAGCGGTACCCGCCGCCCTCCGGCGCATCCGGGCCCGGTGCCGGCTGCGACACGCACCCCGAGTCTTGACTCATTCAAGATAAGTGGCATGCTGGACCCATGACCGCGCCCGACTTCCAGCAGCAGCTGCGGGACGTCGCGCTCCGGGTCACCCGGCCCCGCCTCGCCGTCCTCGAGGCGGTGCACGCGGCCCCGCACGCCGACACCGAGACCCTCATCGCGGCCGCTCGCGCGCTGCTGCCCGAGGTGTCCCACCAGGCGGTCTACGACTCGCTCCACACCCTCACCCAGTCCGGCCTGGTGCGCAGCATCAAGCCCGCCGGCTCGGTGGCGCGCTACGAGACCCGCACCGGCGACAACCACCACCACGTGGTGTGCCGCTCGTGCGGCGAGATCGCCGACGTCGACTGCGCCGTCGGCCACGTGCCGTGCCTGACCGCCTCCGACTCCCACGGGTTCGTCATCGACGAAGCCGAGGTCATCTACTGGGGCCTCTGCCCCGACTGCACATCCCGCCCCCTGTAGTTCCCGAAAGGAACCCGATGCCCGAGAGCACCGAACACACCGAACCCCTCGTGACCGAGGAGCCGCAGGACGCCGCGCAGTCCGGCGGCAAGTGCCCGGTCATGCACGGCGGTCTGACGCACCCCACCACGGGCTCGCCGAACCAGCAGTGGTGGCCGAACAAGCTCAACCTCAAGATCCTCGCCAAGAACCCGGCCGTGGCCGACCCGTTCGGTGGCGACTTCGACTACAAGCGCGCGTTCCTCGCGCTCGACCTCGAGGCGGTCAAGGCCGACATCACGGCCGTCCTGACCGACTCCAAGGACTTCTGGCCGGCCGACTTCGGCCACTACGGCCCGTTCTTCGTGCGGATGGCCTGGCACGCGGCCGGCACCTACCGCGCCACCGACGGCCGGGGCGGCGCCGGGCACGGTCAGCAGCGCTTCGCGCCGACCAACTCCTGGCCCGACAACGGCAACCTCGACAAGGCCCGCCGCCTGCTGTGGCCGGTGAAGAAGAAGTACGGCAAGTCCCTGTCCTGGGGCGACCTGCTGATCCTGGCCGGCAACGTGGCCCAGGAGGACATGGGTCTGCCGATCTTCGGCTTCGGCGGCGGTCGCTCCGACGTCTGGGAGGCCGACGACGACATCTACTGGGGTCCCGAGACCGAGTGGCTCGAGGACGAGCGCTACACCGGTGAGCGCGACCTCGAGGACCCGCTCGCCGCGGTCCAGATGGGCCTCATCTACGTCAACCCCGAGGGCCCCAACGGCAACCCCGACCCGCTGGCGTCGGCCGTCGACATCAAGGACACCTTCGGCCGGATGGGCATGACGGTCGAGGAGACCGTCGCGCTGATCGCCGGTGGTCACACCTTCGGCAAGACCCACGGCAACGGCCCGGCCGAGGCCGTCGGCCCCGAGCCGGAGGCCGCCCCGATCGAGGAGCAGGGCCTGGGCTGGAAGTCCTCGCACGCCTCGGGCAAGGGCATCGACGCCATCACGTCGGGCCTCGAGGTCACCTGGACCTACCACCCGATCCGCTGGGACAACGAGTTCTTCCACATCCTCTTCGCCTACGACTGGGAGCTCTTCCACTCCCCGGCCGGCGCGCAGCAGTGGCGTCCGGTCAACAACGGCGGTGCCGACCTGGTGCCCGAGTCGTTCGGTGACGGCAAGCGCGAGCCGCGCATGCTGACCTCCGACCTCGCGCTGCGCGAGGACCCGGAGATGCGCGAGATCTCGCTGCGCTTCAAGGAGGACCAGGCGGCGTTCACCGACGCCTACGCCCGCGCGTGGTTCAAGCTGACCCACCGCGACATGGGCCCGAAGTCGCGCTACCTCGGCGCCGACGTCCCGGCCGAGGACTTCGTCTGGCAGGACCCGATCCCCACCGGTACGGCGCTCACCGACGCCCAGGTCACCGGGCTCAAGAACGCGATCGCCGACGCCGGCCTGACCGTCTCCCAGCTCGTCTCGACCGCGTGGGCCTCCGCGTCGACCTACCGCGGCTCCGACAAGCGCGGTGGCGCCAACGGTGCCCGGATCGCCCTGGAGCCGCAGAAGTCGTGGGCGATCAACCGCCCGGCCGAGCTCGCGCCGGTCCTGGCCAAGCTCCAGGAGATCGCTACTGCTCAGGGTGCCTCGCTGGCCGACACGATCGTGGTCGCCGGCTCCGTGGGTGTCGAGCAGGCCGCCGCCGCGGCGGGCGTCGACGTCACCGTCACGACCACCACCGGTCGCGGTGACGCCACCCAGGAGCAGACCGACGTCGAGTCGTTCGGCTACCTCGAGCCCAAGGCCGACGGCTTCCGCAACTACCTGCCCAAGTCGAGCAAGTACCCGAGCGAGTTCGCGCTCATCGACCGCGCCAACCTGCTGGGCGTCAGCGCGCCGGAGCTCACCGTCCTCATCGGCGGCCTCCGCGTGCTCGGCACCAACTGGGACGGCTCGGACCTCGGCGTGCTCACCGACCAGCCGGGCGTGCTGACGAACGACTTCTTCGTCAACCTGCTCGAGCTCGGCACGACCTGGACCGCGACGGACGCCTCCGAGGAGGTCTTCTCGGGCACCACCGAGGACGGCCGCACCTGGACCGGCAGCCGCAACGACCTGGTGTTCGGCTCCAACTCCGAGCTCCGTGCCGTCGCCGAGGTCTACGCCAGCGACGACGCCAAGGAGAAGTTCGTCCGCGACTTCGTCGCCGCCTGGACCAAGGTCATGGACGCTGACCGCTGGGACCTGCGCTGAGCATCGCTCCGCGCTGATCACCGCGCGACCGGAGGCCGCCCCGCACCCGCGGGGCGGCCTCCGTGCCGTTTTCGGGCGACAGGGCAGGATGTGCTCATGACCGACGCGCCCGACAACAGCGGCATCGCCTACGTCCACGTGCCCGAGAAGCGCCGCTACGAGATCCGCGACGGCGAGACGCTCGCGGGCTTCACGCAGTACCGCCTGCCCGACGAGGTGCACGTCGACTTCGTGCACACCGAGGTCGACGACGCGTACGGCGGCCGCGGGCTCGCCGGCGAGGTGGTGGCGTTCGCGCTGGCCGACGTCCGCGCCCAGGGCAAGCGGATCATCGCGCACTGCCCCTACGTCGCGAAGTGGCTCACCAAGCACCCCGAGTACGACGACATCACCGACCCGGCGGCATGACCACCCCGCTCTACCTCGACAAGGCGGTCCCCGCGGCGTACGCCGCCGCGGCCGAGCTGGCCCGCCAGGCCGGCGCCGCGGCCGAGGCGGCCGGTCTCGACCGGATCCTGGTCGAGCTGGTCAACCTGCGGGTCTCCCAGCTCAACGGCTGCGCGTTCTGCCTCGACCTGCACCACCGCCGGGCGGTGCGGGCGGGGGAGTCGGAGCGCCGGCTCGCGCTGCTGCCCGCGTGGTCCGAGACGAGCCTGTTCACGGCACCGGAGCGGGCCGCGCTGGCGCTGGCCGAGTCGGTCACCACGCTGCCCGGTGCGGACGACCGGCGCCGGACCGAGGACGAGTGCCGTGCCGTGCTGGGCGACGGCGCGTTCGCGGCGGTCGCCTGGGTGGCGCTGACGATGAACGCCTTCAACCGGATCTCGATGACCAGCCATCACCCGGTGACATAGCGCGCCAGCCCCACGAGTGCGCCGGCGCCGATGAACCAGGCGCTGTTGAGCCGGGTACGCCACAGCAGGAGCAGCGTGCCGAGCGCGAGGGCGACGGTGAGGACGTCGACCAGCCCGGTCCGGCCGAGCTGGAGCGCGACGCCCGCCATCAGCGCGAGCGCGGTGGCGTTGAGCCCGTCGAGCAGGGCGGAGGTCCAGGCGCGCGAGCGCAGCCAATCGGTGAGCCGGGTGAGCAGCCCGACGAAGACGAACGACGGCAGGAAGATCGCGACCGTCGCGACGAAGGCGCCCGGCAGGCCGGCGACGAGGTAGCCGAGGAAGGTCGCGGTCGTGAACACCGGTCCGGGCGTCACCTGGCCGATCGAGACCGCGTCGAGGAGCTGCTGGTGGCTCACCCAGCCGAGGCGGTCGACGAAGTCGCCCTCGAGGAAGGCGATGAGCACGTAGCCGCTGCCGTAGAGCACCGAGCCGATCTTGAGCATCGTCCAGAAGAGCTCGACCAGGCGCCCGTCGACCGGTCCCGCCGCGACGAGCAGCGGGAGGGCGACGAGAGCGTGGTCGCCGCGGCGGGCCAGTGCGCGCACGCCGCGGGCGAGGGCGGCGAGGGCGGCGCCGGCGAAGAGCACGGCCAGCTCCGGCGCCCCGAGCAGGTACGCCGTGAGCGCGGCCGCCGCGAGCAGCACCCGCCAGGGCGAGGCCAGCACCGTGCGCCCGAGGCCCACCAGCGCCCACGCCACGATGGCGACCACGACCGGCACGACGCCGTACAGGAGGGCGCCGACGGCGGGGGTGTGGCCGTACTCGACGTAGGCCCACGCGAGCCCGGTGACCAGCAGTGCCGCGGGCAGGATGAAGCACACGCCGGCGGCGACCAGCCCGCGCCAGCGCGCCCGGTCGTGGCCGAGGTGGATCGCCAGCTCGGTGGAGTTCGGGCCGGGGATCAGGTTGGTCGCGCCCATCAGGTCCGCGAACCGCTGGTCGGTGACCCAGCCGCGGCGGCGGACCAGCTCCTCGCGCATCAGCGCGATGTGCGCGGCCGGTCCACCGAAGGCGATGAGCCCGAGCCGCAGGAAGACGCCGGCGACCTCCCGCACCGACCCCATCACTCAGGTGATGGTGAGACCGCCGTCGACGGCGATCGTCTGGCCGGTCAGGTATCCGGCGGCGTCGGAGGCGAGGAAGACGACGGTCGCGGCGAGCTCGCGGGCATCGCCCTTGCGGCCGGCGGGGATGCGCGCCTGCTGCTGCTCCAGGTAGCCCGGCGGGTACTCGTCGGTCATCTCGGAGGCGAAGAAGCCCGGCGCGATCGCGTTGACCCGGATGCCCTTGCGCCCGGTCCACTGCTGGGCCAGGTCGCGGGTCAGGCCGATGATCCCCGCCTTGGACGCGGCGTACGCAGCCTGGGGGAGCCCCGCGGTGGTGATGCCGAGGACCGAGGAGATGTTGATGATGCTCGACCCGGGCTGCATCACGCGGCCGCAGGACTGGGCCATCCAGTAGCTGCCGTTGAGGTTGACGTCGATGACCTGGCGGAACTGCTCGGGCGTCTCGCGCGTGGCCGGTACGGCGGTGCCGATGCCGGCGTTGTTGACGAGGATGTCGACCTTGCCGAGCTCGGCGACGGCGGCGTCGACGAGTGCCTGGCACGACGCGGGTTCGGCGACGTCGGTGGCGACGCTGATCGCCCGGCGTCCGGCGGCCTCGACCAGGCGCGCGGTGTCGGCGAGCCGGTCGACGCGGCGTGCGCCGAGGGCGACGTCGGCGCCGGCCTCGGCCAGTGCCCGGGCGAAGTCGACGCCGAGCCCGGAGCTCGCGCCGGTGACGACGGCGACCTTGCCGTCGAGTCGGAACAGGTCGGTGACGGTCATGTCCGCACGGTAGCGGCCCGCGGCGGCGGCCGGCGGAACCGGGGGGAGCCGCGATGTGGACCCCGGGTGCACACCACGCATCGAGTTCCCTAAGGTATGCCTTACCTAATTCCGAGAGGTTCCCGCATGATCCCCCTGACCCCCCGCCTCCCGCTCCGCGCTGCCGTGGCCGGGCTGTCGCTCGCCGCGCTCGTCCTCGCGGGCTGCTCGACCGAGGCCGCGACGGACGAGCCGACGGCCGAGAAGCGCCAGCAGCTCTTCGACGACCAGTGCGCGGGCACCGTGATCCCGGACCTGCCCGACCTGGAGCCGCTCCCGGCCGAGGACGGCACGAGCAAGGTGACCACCGAGTTCGGTGACGTCGACCTGCCGACGCACCCGAAGGCCGCGCTCGGCATGTACACGACCGACGTCGACATGCTCATCTGGCTGCGCTACCCGCTCGCGAAGAGCCAGCCGATCCGCGGTGACGGCTACAAGACCTTCCCGTGCTTCTTCCCCTACGACCCGCTCGACGGGGTCAGCACGTTCGGCAACTACCCGGACTACGACTTCGAGTCGATCCTCCTGGCCGAGCCGGACTTCATCCTCAACGGCCTCGGCTACGACAAGAAGGTCGTCAAGCGGCTGCCCTCGATCGCGCCGACGTTCAGCGTCGACGCCTTCGACGGTGAGAGCTGGATGACCCACTTCGAGGACACCGCCCGGCTCCTGGGCCGGACCGAGTACTACGACGCCTGGAAGAAGATCTACGACGAGCGCGTCGCCGAGGTGAAGAAGGAGCTCGGCGACCTCTCCGGCGTCGTCGTGTCCCCGGTCGGCTACTGGGAGGGCAAGATCCAGACCGGCTGCTACTCCGGCGTCGAGTGCCAGGTCTTCGACGACCTCGGCCTCAAGATCAACGACTCCTCGCTGGCCAACGACCGCGAGGGCGAGGCGCTCAGCGGCGAGCAGCTCGGCAAGCTCCAGGACGTCGACTACGGCTTCATGATCAAGGCCCTCGGCACCGCGGGGCAGGACGAGTACGACAAGACGATCACCGAGCTCGACAAGAACGCCCTGTGGGCCGGGCTCCCGTTCGTCCAGGACGACCACATCGTCACCTACGAGATGGAGATGACCTACGGCTCGCCCAGCGGTCAGCTCGCCTTCCTCGAGGTCGTCCGCGAGCAGCTCGCCGCGAAGGGAGTCGGCAAGTGAGCGCCGCCGAGCTGGAGATGACCGTGCACCACGCCGAGGTCGTGGCCGCGACCGACCTGAGCGCGGGCATGCGCCGGGTGGTGTTCGGTGGCAGCGGGCTCGACGGCTACCGGAGCACCGGGGTCGGCGACGAGTACATCCGGCTGCTCTTCCCGGTCGACCCGGCCGGGCGGCCCGACCTGCCGGGCGTGGTCGACGGCAACCTCGACTACGGCTCCATCGACACCGACCAGCTGCGCACCTACACGGTGCGCGACTGGGACGACGACGCGCGCCTACTCACCGTGGACTTCGTCGTCCACGAGGGCGGCGTCGCGGCGACCTGGGCGCGGCAGGCCGCGCCGGGACAGGTGATCGGGCTCAACAGCCCCACCGCGCTCTACTCGCCGCCGGCCGGCCTCGAGTGGCAGGTCCTGGTCGCCGACTACGCCGGCCTGCCGGCCGCGGTGCGGCTGGTGGAGACCACGCCCGGCGTCCGGACCCGGCTCGTGCTGGAGGTGCCGGACGCGTCGTACGAGCTGGCGGTGCCGGAGCGTCCCGACCTCGAGGTGGTCTGGATCCACGGCGGCAACGGCCATGCGCCGAGCCGGCTCGAAGAAGTCGTCCGCTCGCTGCCGCGCCCCGAGGGGGTCGGCTACGTGTGGGTGGCGGGGGAGTCCAAGGTCCTGCGCGGGGTGCGCAAGTACCTGCGCCAGGAGCTGCGGCTGCCCGCGGCGGCGTACAAGACGGTGGGCTACTGGATCGAGGACGCCGAGCGGTGGCGCGAGCGCTACGACGCGCTCGGCGACGACATCCGTGCCGCGCTCGACGCGATCTGGGAGCAGGAGGGCAGCGACGAGGAGCTCGAGGACCGCTACGAGGCACGGCTCGCCGAGCTCGGGTTGTGAGCAGCGACCTCCGGGGCATCCGGTGGGCCCTGCTGGTGCTGGCGGTCCTCGTGGTCGCGAGCCTGCTCTTCGGCTCGCGGCCGCTGGCGCCCACCGACGTGGTCGCCGCGCTGTTCCGTGACAACGGCGACGCGCACACGATCGTGGTCGAGCAGCGCATCCCGCGCACGGTCCTCGGGCTCCTGGTCGGGCTGGCGCTCGGCCTGTCCGGCGCACTGATGCAGGGGATGACCCGCAACCCGCTGGCCGATCCGGGCCTGCTCGGGGTCAGCGCGGGCGCCGCGTTCGCCGTGGTGCTCGGCACGATCCTGGCGCCGGGTGCGAGCGGAGCCGCGATGGTGTGGTTCTCGTTCGTGGGCGCGGGCCTGACCACGGCGGCGGTCTACGTCATCGGCAGCCTCGGCGGCCGGGGCCGCTCGCCGGCCACGCTCGTGCTGACCGGGATGGCGATCGGCGCGGTCCTCGCCGGGCTGACCCAGCTGCTGGTGCTCTTCAACGAGCGGGCGTTCATCGCCGCCCGGGCGTTCTACGCCGGCTCGCTCCAGGGCACCGACTGGGCGCTGATCGGACAGGTCGCCCCCTTCCTCGTCGTCGGTACGGCGGTCGCGGCCTTCGCCGCCCGCGGTCTCAACGCCGTCGCACTGGGGGACGACGTCGCGGCCGCGCTCGGCGTACGGCCGTGGGCGGTGCGCGTCCTCTCCGTCGTCGGCGTCACCGTGCTCTGCGGTGCCGCCACCGCGGCGGTCGGCGCCGTGTGGTTCGTGGGCCTCATGGTCCCGCACGTCGCGCGCTGGATCACCGGCCCCGACCAGCGCCGCATCCTGGCCTGGTCCGCGGCGCTCGGCGCGCTGCTCATGGTCGGCGCCGACGTGGTCGGCCGGGTGGTCGTGATCCCCGACGAGGTCCCCGCGGGCGTGGTCACCGCGATGCTCGGCGCCCCGGTGCTCATCGCACTGGTCCGGCGCCGGACGGCGAGCCCGGTGTGAACGTCCAGGTGCGCCTCGGAAGCGCGTTCTCGTGGCGGGTCCCGGCACGGACCCTCGTCGTCACCATCCTGCTCTGCCTCGTCGCGGTCGCCGCCGCGATCGCCGGCCTGGCCATCGGCAAGGTCCAGATCTCCGCGGTCGACGTCGTGCGCACGCTCGTGGGCCACACGAGCCCGGCGCTGGAGACCGTCGTCACCGAGTGGCGCCTGCCGCGGGTGCTCCTCTGCCTGGTCTTCGGCGCAGCGCTGGGTGTCGCCGGCGCGGTCTTCCAGTCGCTGACCCGCAACCCGCTGGGCAGCCCGGACATCATCGGCTTCGACGCGGGTGCCTACGCCGGAGCGGTGATCACCATCGTCGCGGTCCACTCGACGCGGCTGGTCCTGCCCGGTGCGCTGGTCGGCGGCATCGCCACCGCGCTCCTGGTCTACCTGCTGGCCTACCGCCAGGGTGTGCACGGCTTCCGGCTCATCATCGTCGGCATCGGCGTCACCGCGATGCTCGGCTCCCTGACCACCTGGCTGCTGCTCAAGGCGCCGCTCGCGATCGCCCAGATGGCCGCGGTCTGGGGCGCCGGCAGCGTCAACGGGCTGACCTGGTCCGACCTGCGCACCGGGGCGATCGGCATCGCCCTCGGACTGGTGGTCGTGTGCTGGTTCGGCCGGCACCTCGCCGCGCTCGACCTGGGGGACGACGCGGCCGCGGCGCTCGGCGTACCGGTGGAGCGGGCGCGGCTGGGCCTCCTGGTCGGTGCGACCGCGCTCACCGCGAGCGTCACCGCCGTCGCCGGACCGATCACGTTCGTCGCCCTCGCGGCGCCCCAGCTGGCCCGGCGCCTGACCCGCTCGGCGGGTGTCCGTAGGGTGCCCTCCGCGGCCATGGGCGCCTGCCTCGTCGTCGTTGCCGACTTCGTCGCGCAGCACGCCTTCCCCGCACTGGTCCCGGTCGGTCTCGTGACGATCGTGGCCGGTGGCGCCTACCTCGTCTGGGTGCTTCTCGTCCAGGCACGCAAGGAGATCCGATGACCCTCGAAGCACAGGACCTGACGTTCGGCTACGCCGGACGCCCGATCGGCGAGCACGTCGACCTCACCATCGAGGACGGCTCGTTCACCGTCATCGTCGGGCCCAACGCGTGCGGCAAGTCGACCCTGCTGCGTGCCCTGTCCCGGCTGCTCAAGCCGACCGGCGGCCAGGTCCTGCTCGACGGCAAGGCGATCAGCAGCCTCGGCTCCAAGGAGGTCGCGCGCCGGCTCGGGCTGCTGCCCCAGACCGCGCTCGCGCCCGAGGGGATCACCGTCGCCGACCTGGTCGGCCGCGGCCGGCACCCCTACCAGTCGGCGCTGCGGCAGTGGTCGCGCGAGGACGAGGCGGCGTGCCGCGAGGCCCTCGACGCCACCGGTACGACGGACCTCGCCGACCGCCTCGTCGAGGAGCTCTCCGGCGGCCAGCGGCAGCGGGTCTGGATCGCCATGGTGCTCGCCCAGCAGACCGGCCTGCTCCTGCTCGACGAGCCCACCACGTTCCTCGACATCGCCCACCAGATCGAGCTGATGGAGCTGCTCACCCGGCTCAACCGCGAGGGCCGCACGATCGTCGCGGTGCTCCACGACCTCAACCAGGCCGCGCGCTACGGCACCCGCATCGTCGCCCTGCGCGACGGCGCCATCGTGGCCGAGGGCCGTCCGGCCGAGGTGGTCACGGCCGCGACCATCGAGCAGGTCTTCGACCTGCCCTGCAAGGTGATCGACGACCCGGTCTCCGGCGCCCCCCTGGTGCTGCCGCTCGGCGGTCTCCATGGCTGAGCCGGCCACCCGCGCGCCCAGCCCCGGCGGGCTGCTGCGCGACGCGATCACCGCGCAGCCGTGGCGGGTCACGCTCGCGACGGTCTGCGCGATCGGCCACCAGGCCGGTGAGGCGATGGTGCCGGTCGTCGTCGGCCTCGCGCTCGACCGCGGAGTCAGCGCCCGCGACGACCAGGCCCTGCTGCGCTGGGTGCTCGTGCTGGCCGTGACCTTCGCCGTGCTCTCGTTCTCCTACCGCTGCTTCGACCGCACGGCGACCCGGGTCGCCGCCGACGCCGAGGTCGCCCTGCGCCGCCGGGTCGCGGCCCACCTGCTCGACGTCCGCGGCGTCGGGCCGCACGACAACGGCTCCGGCGGTCTGGCCGAGGTCGCCTCCTCCGACGTCCGCACCGTCGCGGAGAGCTCGGGCGTGCTCCAGATGTTCGCCGCCGGCCTGGCCGGCATGCTCGTCGCCGTCGTCGCGCTGCTGCGGATCCACCCGGTCGTCGGCCTGGTCGTCGTGGTCGGCGTCATCGTCGTGACCCTGCTCCTGCACCGCGCCTCGGTCCTCCTGGAGCGCCGGGTCATCGCCGACCGCCAGGCCAGCGCCGAGGCGGCCGACGCGGCAGCCGACCTGCTCACCGGGCTGCGCGTGCTCAAGGGCCTCTCCGCCGAGGACGCGGCCAGCCGCCGCTTCCGCCTGGTCAGCGGGCACGCCCTGGGCGCCGCGCTCCGCAGCGCTCGTGCGGGCGCCGGCTTCGAGGCCCTGGCCGCGCTCGCGCCGGCCCTGCTGGTCGCCGCGACCGTCGCGGTCGCCGGCGGGCTCGCGCTCGACGGCCGGCTCAGCCTCGGCGCCCTCGTCGCCGCGCTCGGTCTCGCCCAGTTCCTGTCCGGACCGCTCCAGATGGTCGCCTACACCTTCGCCGAGCTCGCCACGGTCCGCGCGGCCGCGGCGCGGGTCTCCGGGGTGCTGGTGACCCCGCCGCCGCCGTACGGCGACGCGTCGCTGGCCGACCCGCCCGGCCCCCTCGACGTCGACGGCCGGGTCGTCGACCTGCCCGGCAGCGCGCTGCGGTTCCGGCCCGGCGCCGCCACCGGTGTGGTCGGCAGCCCCGAGCAGCTCGAGCGCCTCGCCGCCGCGCTCACCGGCGAGCCGCGTCCGCACGGCGACCTGGTCCGCCTGGACGACGTCGTCCTCAGCACCGCCGAGCCGGCCGCGCTGCGTCGTACCGTCGTCGTGGCGCCGCACGACGCGCGCCTCTTCACCGGCACCCTCGCCGACAACGTCGACGGTGCCGACCGCGACCCCGGCGCCGTCGCCGCGGCCATCGACGCCGCCGCCGTCACCGACGTCCTCGACGTCATCCCCGGCGGGCTCGACGCCCAGGTCGGCGAGGGCGGACACCTGCTCTCCGGCGGCCAGCGGCAGCGGGTCGGCCTGGCCCGGGCGCTGGCCGTGGACGCCCCGGTCCTGGTGCTCCACGAGCCGACCAGCGCCGTCGACTCCGTGACCGAGGCGCTCATCGCCGAGCGCCTGGTCGCCGTCCGCGCCGACCGGACCACGGTCGTGCTCACCACCAGCCCCGTGCTCCTCGACGCCTGCGACGAGGTGGTGTGGCTCGACGGCGAGGTCGTCGTCGGCACCCACCACACGCTGCTCGACCACACCGAGTACGCCGCGGCGGTGCTCCGATGAGCGCCCTGATCGGGATCGGCTCCGGTCGCGCGATCCTGCGCGAGCTGCGCCGGATCCTGCGTCCCCGTGCCGCTCTCGCGGCCGCCGCCGTCGTGATGATGGTCGTCGCGGCGGTCGCCGGCATCGCCGTCCCGGTCGTCATCGGCCGCGTCGTCGACCGGGTCCTCGCGCCCGGCGCCGACGGCGGCACGCTGACCGGTCCGGTCCTCGCGCTCGTCGCGCTCGCGGCCCTGGCCGGCGTGGCCGGCCTCGTCGCCGAGCTGCTCATCGCCCAGGTCGGCGAGCCGGCGGTCGCCGAGCTGCGCGAGGACGTGCTCGACCACGCCCTCCACCTCGACTACGGCATCGTCGAGGACTCCGGCACCGGCGACCTCCTCGCCCGGGTCAGCCAGGACGTCCGGGCGCTCGCCGAGGTCGTCCGTGCCGTGCTGAGCCGGTTCGGCGGCGCCGCCGTCACGCTCGTGCTCAGCGTGGTGGGCCTGGCGTTCGTCGACTACCGCTTCGCGCTGGCCGCGCTGGTCGCCGTACCGATCCAGCTCTGGGCGACCCGTGCCTACCTCCGCCTGGCCGGGCCGACGTACCGCCGGCTGGCCACCGCCGAGGGCGCCGAGGTGCAGCAGATCCTCGAGTCCGTCCAGGCCAGCGGCACCGTCCGCGCCTTCGGCCTCGGGGAGCGCCACCGCGAGATCATCCGCGAGCGCGCCCTCGCCACCCGGTCGCTGCGCCTCGACGCCGTGGTCATGCGGACCACGTTCTTCCAGCGCCTCAACCTCGCCGAGTACGTCGGCACGAGCGCGATCCTCGTCGTCGGTGGCTGGCTGGTCACCCGCGACGCGGTCACCGCGGGTGACGCGACCGCGGCCGCGCTGATGTTCATCCGGCTCTTCAACCCGATCAACATCGTGCTCGCCCTGCTCGAGGACGTGCAGTCCGCGGCGGCCGGCCTCGGCCGTCTGGTCGGCGTGCTGGACGCGCCGCGCCGCGTGGTGCCCGCGGGCAGCGACGTCCCGGTGCAGGATCGCTCGGTGCGGTTCGCGGGCGTCGGCTTCGGCTACCACCCCGACCACCCGGTCCTGCACGAGGTCGCCTTCGAGGTCGCCCCGGGGGAGCGGCTCGCCGTCGTCGGCGCCAGCGGCGCCGGCAAGTCCACGCTCGGTGCGCTCGTCACCGGCCTGCGCCTGCCCACCACGGGCGCGGTCTGGCTCGGCGGTGCCACCACCGCCGAGCTGCCGCCCGAGGTGCTGCGCCACTCCGCGGCGCTCATCACCCAGGACGTGCACCTGTTCCGCGGCTCCCTGAGCGACGACCTGCGCCTGGCCGCGCCCCAGGCGAGCGACGACGAGCTCACCGCCGCGCTCGACCTGGTCGGTGCGCTCGGCTGGGCGAGGGCGCTGCCGGAGGGGCTCGACACCACGGTCGGTGCCGGCGGTCATGCGCTCACCGCGCTGCAGGCCCAGGAGGTCGCGCTGGCCCGGCTGGTGCTCGCGGACCCGCCGGTCGTCGTACTGGACGAGGCGACGGCGGAGGCCGGCAGCGCCGGTGCCCGCCAGCTCGAGGGGGCCATCGAGCGCGCCACCGCCGGCCGGACGACGATCATCGTCGCCCACCGGCTCAGCCAGGCCGCGCGCTGCGACCGGGTCGCCGTCATGGAGCACGGCCGGCTCGTCGAGCTCGACACCCCGGACGCGCTGCGCGCCGCCGGGGGACCGTTCGCCCGGCTGTGGGCCGCGTGGGCCCGCGGTACGGACGAGGGACCGGAGGCAGGGGAGGAGTAGGATGACCGCGTGCGGATGATCCTGCTTCTTACCTAGCCGCGTCGACGACCAGACCGGTCGACGCGGCGGCCCCTCCCTGTCGAGGGGCTTTTGCATGTCCAGGGCAGAGACGAGAGAGCTGAGATGAGCGAGAACGACGGCCACAACGAGGTCCACTACGACGTGCACGCGGTCGAGGAGAAGTGGCTGCCGGTCTGGGAGTCGCTCGATCCCTTCCGTGCCGACGACGCGGCGGTGACCTCGGGCGAGCGCGAGAAGCGCTACGCGCTGACGATGTTCCCCTACCCGAGCGGCGACCTGCACATGGGTCACGCCGAGGTCTTCGCGATCCACGACGTGATCTCGCGCTACTGGCGGCTGCGCGGCTACGAGGTGCTCAACCCGATGGGCTGGGACTCCTTCGGCCTGCCCGCCGAGAACGCCGCGATCAAGAACGACGAGCACCCCGCGACCTACACCTACGCCAACATCGAGACGCAGTTCGCCTCGATGAAGCGCTACGGCGTCAGTTTCGACTGGTCGCGCCGGCTGCACACCTCGGACCCCGAGTACTACAAGTGGACCCAGTGGCTGTTCCTGAAGTTCCGCGAGAAGGGCCTGGCCTACCGCAAGAACTCGCCGGTCAACTGGTGCCCCAACGACCAGACCGTGCTGGCCAACGAGCAGGTGCTGGCCGACGGCACCTGTGAGCGCTGCGGCGCCGTCGTCACCAAGCGCGAGCTGACCCAGTGGTACTTCAAGACCACCGAGTACGCCCAGGAGCTGTACGACTGCCTCGACGACCTGCAGGGGTCGTGGATCGGCAAGGTCGTCAACGCCCAGCGCAACTGGATCGGCCGCTCCGAGGGTGCTCACGTCACCTTCGAGGTCGAGGGTCACGAGCCGGTCACCGTGTTCACCACGCGTCCCGACACCCTGTTCGGTACGACGTTCATGGTCGTCGCGGTCGACGCCAAGCTGGCCGAGGAGCTGGTCACCGACGAGCACCGCGCCGACTTCGAGGCCTACCGCGACGAGATCCGCAAGGCCAGCGACATCGACCGCCTGGCCACCGACCGGCCCAAGACCGGCGTCTTCCTGGGCGTCCACGCGACCAACCCCCTGACCGGCGAGAAGCTGCCGGTCTGGGCGACCGACTACGTGCTGGCCGACTACGGCACCGGCGCGGTCATGGGCGTGCCCGGCGGCGACCAGCGCGACTGGGAGTTCGCCACGAAGTTCGGCCTGCCGATCCTGCGCACCACCGAGCCGCCCGCCGACTGGGAGGGTGAGGCGTTCAACGGCGAGGGGCCGGCGATCAACTCGCCCGCGCCCGGCGTGACGTCGGCGCTCGACCTCAACGGCCTGTCGGTCGCCGAGGCCAAGAGCGCCACCATCGCGCACCTGACCGAGATCGGGTCCGGCGACGGCACCGTCAACTTCCGGCTGCGCGACTGGCTGCTGTCGCGGCAGCGCTACTGGGGCGCGCCCATCCCGATCATCCACTGCCCGGTCGACGGCGAGGTGCCCGTTCCCGAGGACCAGCTGCCCGTCGAGCTGCCCGAGCTGCGCGGCGCCGACCTGAAGCCCAAGGGGACCTCGCCGCTGGGCGCCGCGCGTGAATGGGTCGAGGTCACCTGCCCCCAGTGCGGTGGACCGGCGACCCGCGACACCGACACGATGGACACCTTCGTCGACTCGTCGTGGTACTTCTTCCGCTACCTGTCGGCCCACGACAGCACCCAGGCCTTCGATCCCGCGCTGGCCAAGGCGTGGGGGCCGATCGACCTCTACATCGGCGGCGACGAGCACGCCGTCCTGCACCTGCTGTACGCGCGCTTCTTCACCAAGGTGCTGCGCGACATGGGGCTGATCGACTGGGACGAGCCGTTCTCGGCGTACCTGTCGCAGGGCAAGGTCATCAACAACGGCCGCAAGATGAGCAAGTCGCTGGGCAACGGCGTCAGTCTGGGGGGACAACTCGAGGAGTTCGGGGTCGACGCCGTCCGGCTGACCCTGGTCTTCGCGAGCCCGCCCGAGGACAACGTCGACTGGGCCGACGTCTCGCCGGCCGGGTCGGCGAAGTTCCTGCAGCGCGCCTGGCGCCTGTCCGGTGACGTGACCTCGGCCCCCGGCGTCGCGCCGGCCGACGGCGACGTCGCGCTGCGCAAGGTCACCCACAAGACCGTGCACGAGGCGGCCCAGCTGCTGGAGTCCTACCGCTTCAACGTCGTCATCGCCCGCACCATGGAGCTGGTCAACGCCACCCGCAAGGCGATCGACAGCGGCTGCGGCCCTGCGGACCCCGCCGTGCGCGAGGCGGCCGAGACCGTCGCGATCCTGCTGTCGATGGTCGCGCCCTACACGGCCGAGGAGATGTGGGAGCGCCTGGGCCACCAGCCGACCGTCGCGAACGCGCCCTGGCCGGACGTCGATCCCGCGCTGCTGGTCGACGACGCGGTCACGGCCGTCGTCCAGATCCAGGGCAAGGTGCGCGCCCGCCTGGAGGTCTCCCCGGACATCTCCGAGGCCGACCTGGAGGCCGCCGCCCTCGCCGACCCCGGCGTGGCCAAGGCGATCGACGGGCGTCCGGTGCGCAAGGTCATCGTCCGCGCGCCCAAGCTCGTCAACATCGTCGTCTGAGACGACGGGGCTGCTCAGCCCTCGCTGTCGGTGTCCTCGAGCGCCGCGGCGAGGGCCTCGAGCTCGGCGCGGCGGTGGGCGTCGTACGGGAAGTCGTGGCTGGGGCCGATCGCGCACGTGATCTTGGCCCGCGGGCGCTTGCCGTCGGTGAGGGTCAGGCGCGGGCGCTGCCAGACGTGCAGGCGGTGGGTGTCGGTGCGGCCGAACATCTCCAGCACCTGCCCGTCGAAGACCAGCAGCGTCCTGTCGTCGGGCTGGGCCTTGATCGTCGCCATGGCGCGACTGTAGGCCACCGGCGTCCGGGCGGCCTCGCGCGGCGGGCGCTCTGAGGCTGCTACCGATAACCTCGGCCCATGTCGATCGTCGTGGTCACCGACTCCACCTCGACCGTCCCGGCCGAGGTCGCCGCGGCGCGGGGGGTTCGCGTCGTACCGCTGCAGGTGGTCATCGACGACGACGTCTACGACGAGGGCGCCGACGAGGTCACCCCCGAGCGGCTCGCCGTCGCCCTGCGCGAGAAGCATGCGGTCAGCACCTCCCGCCCCGCCCCGACGGTCTTCGCCGACCTCTACGCCGAGCTCGCCGCCGGCGGCGCGACCGAGATCGTCTCGGTGCACCTGTCCGCCGAGGTCAGCGGGACCTTCGAGTCCGCCCTCGTCGCCTCCCGCACCGCCCCGGTACCGGTCACCTGCGTCGACACCCGCCAGGTCGGCGTCGCGACCGGCTACGCCGTCGAGTCCGCCCTCGCCGTCATCGCCGGCGGCGGTACGGCGGCCGAGGCCGCCGCCGCGGCCCGCGCCCGCGCCGCGGCCGCCACCTCGCTCTTCTACGTCAACACCCTCGAGTACCTCCGCCGCGGCGGCCGGGTCGGCGCCGCCGCCGCCGTCTTCGGCGGCGCCCTGGCCGTCAAGCCCCTCCTCGGCATCGTCGACGGCGTCATCGCCCCCCAGGCCAAGGTCCGCACCGCCGCCAAGGCGATCGCCCGCCTCGAGGCCCTCGCCCTCGAAGCCGCCGGCGAGGCCACCGTCGAGGTCTGCGTCGCCCACCTCGCCGCCGAGGAGCGCGCCCTCGCCCTGGCCGAGCGCCTCGGCGAGCAGCTGGGGGAGCGGCTCATCCCCGCCTGCACCGGCGAAGCCGTGCGCTGCGTCGAGCTCGGCGGCGTCCTCGGCGCCCACGTCGGACCGGGCATGCTCGCGATCTGCGTCGCGCCCGTCGAGCCCCTCGCACCCCCCGCCACCTCCGAGGCCTGAGCCGCCGTCGCCCGGGCGTCACTCCCGCCCCTCCCGCACCACCCACAGCCACTCTTCCTCCACCCCCGGCGCCCCGGCCCTCCCCCTTCCACAGCGCCCCTCCGGCCCCCTCGCCCTCCGGCCACCCCTGCCTAGCGTTCCCCCATGCCCCTCGTCCGCCGCACTCCCGCCGACCGCTCCGACCCCACCGCGCTCCGTCGTCTCGCCCAGCTCGCGCCTGCCGCTCCCACTGCCGCTCCCGTCGAGCCGTCCGAGCCCGCCGAGGACGCCTGGTGGGCCGATCACACCCGGATCGCCGCCCTCCCACCGGTCCCACCGCTCACCCCCGCCGCGCCGGTCGCCCCCGAGCTCCCGCTGCCCGGACGCCACGCGGCGCGACGCGGCTCCTGGCGCCCGCCGCTCCCTTCCCTCCCCGCGCTGCCCGTGCTCGGCGTCGCCCACCTCGCGGTCGTCGCCCTCACCATCGCCCTCGGACTCGCCCTCACCACCTGGTGGATCGTGCGCGACCAAGGCCATCCCCTCGACCCGGCCGCCCCGCTCACCCCGGTCGCTGCCGCGGCCGACACCGCCTCGGATCCCCTCGTCCCGCTGACCTCACCCTCGCCCTCAGCCGCGCCGGGGTCCGCGACCACGGGCACGGGCACCGTCACGATCGACGTGACAGGCAAGGTGCGCCGCCCCGGGATCGTCGTACTGGACCAGGGGGCGCGGGTCACCGACGCCCTCGCCGCCGCCGGAGGCCCCCGCAAGGGCGTCGACCTGTCTCCGCTCAACCTCGCCCGGGTGCTCGTCGACGGCGAGCAGGTCGTCGTCGGTACGCGGGCTGCTCCCGCCCCCGCCGCCGCTGCCCCCGCTCCCGGTGCCGCTTCCGGCGCCCCCGGTGGTCCCGCCGGCCCGGGCCCCACGCCGCTGGTCAACCTCAACACCGCCGGTCAGACCGAGCTCGAAGCCCTCCCGCAGGTCGGCCCCGTCACCGCCCAGTCCATCCTCACCTGGCGTACCGAGCACGGCGGCTTCACCCGCGTCGGCGAGCTCCTCGAAGTCGACGGCATCGGACCAAAAACGCTCGAGCAGCTGCTCCCGCACGTGACGGTGTGAGGCGCTGCCATGAGCCGCCCCGCTGGTCCCGCCGCCCGCGCCGCCCGCGCCGGGAGAGCTAGCCGAGCCGGCCCCGCCGGCCCCGCGCGGTCCGCCTCAGCCCGCCCCGAGCAGGGCCCGGTGCAACACCGCGATCAGCTCACCGCGCGTGATCATCCCGGCCAACCGGCCTTCGCAGTCCACGACCGGCACGTTCTTGTAGCCCTCGCTCGTCATCATCGGCACCAGGTCCGCGACCGGCGTCTCCTGCGGGATCGTCGTGACCTCGGTGCGCATGATCGAGTCGACGGTCTCCAGCTCGACGATGTCGCGGGTGAAGAGGTCGATGATCGACACCACCCCGATCACCCGCCGCTCCTCGTCGATCACCGGCAGCGTCTTCACCTGCCGCTGCACGATCAGGGTCCGCGCCCGGTAGATCGACTCGAACGGGTGCACCACGGCGACGTCGGTGTTCATGATCCGGGCGACCGGGATCGACCCCAGCCGCCGGTCCAACGCGTGGGTCTCGGCGTCACGCACGATCGCCACGATGTCCGCCGGCAGTACGTCGAGCCGGTCGGCGAGCCGCTTCATCGCCTCCTCGACGTCCGGGGTCGTGATGCCCAGGGCCTCCGCGGCCGGTCCGGCCGGCGCAGGCGGAGCCGGCCGGTGCGGGTACCGCTTGCCGCTCAGGTTGTTCACCGCGATCGCGACGAGCAGCAGCACGACCGTGTTCACGGCGACCGGCGACAGCACGAACAGCGGCCCCTGGTCGTGGATGGCCGGCGTCGCGGTCGCGGCCAGCAGCGCACAGGCGCCGCCGGGCGGGTGCAGGCAGCCGAGCAGCATCATCACGCCGATCGCCGCACCCACCCCGACCGCCGCAGCGAGGAGCACGTCGTCGAACAGCCAGTGCGCGCTCAGGCCCACCGCGGTCGAGATCAGGTTGCCCCCGAGCACCGGCCACGGCTGGGCGAGAGGGCTCGCCGGGACGGCGAACAGCAGCACGGCGCAGGCACCCATCGGGGCCACGATGAACGGCAGCAGCTCGGGTCCGCCCGGGACGGCCCGGGCACTCGCCCCCGCGACGGCGATGCCGATCAGGGCGCCGAGCGCGCCGCGGGCGAGCTCGGGAGCGTGGTAGCGGGTCACCCGCGGAACCTTAGCCACGACCTCCGGATGCCGCTGCTGAGTGCGGCAGTCTGGCTCGGGGCGATCGCGGCGACCCGGCTCGGCGGCGTCGCCTACCTGCTGGTCCTCGCCGTCGCGGTGCTCCTCGGCCGTCGTGCCCGAGCGGCCTCGGCAGGGCAGCGCCGGCTCTTCGCGGTCGTGGTCCTCCTCGCTACGACGGCCGTGACGGTGACGCTCCTGCGCCACGACGCGGTGCGGGGTTCGCCCGTCCACGCACTGGCGGAGCAGCGCGCGACGGCCGAGGTCGTGGCCACCGTGATCTCCGACCCGCGGGTGGTCGCGACGCGCGCGGGGCCCCGGGCCGTCGTACGGCTTCGGGTGGGGGAGGTGTCCTCCCGGCGCCACCGGCTCGAGGTCGGCGGCACGCTCGTCCTGATCGGCGACCCGGTCTGGACCGACGTCGCCCTCGGCGAGCGGGTCCGCACGGTCGGCCGGCTCGCCCCGGCCGACGACCCGGACACGGCGGCCCTCCTGACCGACGTCGGTACGCCGTACCGCCTCGCCCGGGCCAGCCCGTGGTGGCGCGCGTCGGGAGCGCTGCGAGCGTCGATCCGCGACGCCGTCGCCCACCGGCCGCCGGAGCAGGCCGGACTGGTCCCCGCGCTGGTCGACGGTGACGACGCTGGTCTGCCGGCCGACCTCCAGGAGGACTTCCGCACGACCGGGCTCACCCACCTGACCGCCGTCAGCGGGACGAACCTGACCCTCGTCGTAGGCGCCCTCCTACTGGTGGCGCGCGCCGCTCGCGTGCGCAGCCGCGGGCTGGTCGTCGTCGGGCTGCTCGGGATCGCGGGCTTCGTCCTCCTGGCCCGGACCGAGCCGAGCGTCCTCCGCGCAGCCGTGATGGGCGGGGTCGCCCTGTTCGCCTTCGGGCCGGACGGTCGCCGGCGCGGACTGCGCGCGCTCGGCGTCGCGGTGGCGGCGCTGGTGCTGGTCCAGCCGGGGCTGGCGCTGGCCCCCGGGTTCGCGCTGTCGGTGCTCGCCACGGGCGGGATCGTGCTCCTTGGCCTCCCGCTGGCCGCCGCCCTGGGGCGCTGGCTGCCGCGCGGCCTGGCCGAGGCGGTCGCGGTGCCGACGGCGGCACAGCTGGCCTGCACCCCGGTCATCGCCGTGCTCTCGGGCCAGGTCAGCCTCGTCGCCGTCGTCGCGAACCTCCTCGCCGGCCCCCTCGTCGCCCCGGCCACGGTGCTCGGGCTGGTCGGCGGGCTCGTCGGCCTGGTCTGGCCGGCCGGAGGCCGCCTCGCCGGTACGGCGGCCGCCTGGTGCGTCGCCGGACTCGTCGAGATCGCGGAGCGCGGGGCCGCCCTGCCGGGCGCCGCGATCGGGTGGGGGAGCGGGCCGGTCGCGATCGGACTCCTGGTGGTCCTGTGCCTCCTGCTCGCCGTCGCGCTGCCGGTGCTGGTCCGCCGGCCGGTCCTCGGCGTCGGACTCGCGGTGCTGCTGCTCCTCGTCGTCCTCGGCGTACCCGGACGGTTCTGGTCGCGGACGGGCCCCTGGCCGCCCCCGGACTGGGTCCTCGTCGCGTGCGACGTGGGCCAGGGCGACGCCCTCGTGCTCAACGCCGGCCCCCGGGCCGCGATCGTGGTCGACGCCGGCCCCGAACCCGATGCCGTCGACGACTGCCTCGACCGGCTCGACGTGGAACAGGTGCCACTCGTCCTCCTCACCCACTTCCACGCCGACCACATCGACGGCCTGCCCGGGGTGCTCCACGACCGTCGGGTCGGCGCCATCGAGACCACCTCGGTCCGCGACCCACCCGCCGGCGCCGAGCTCGTCGACCGGACCGCCCAGGAGGCGGGCGTCCCCGTCACGACGGCACCCTTCGGCAGCACCCGCCGGATCGGCACCGCGACCCTCCAGGTCCTCCACCCCGCCGCGCCCGCCGCCGCACCCACCCGACGGAGCAGCCCCGCCGGCCCCGCCGGCCCCGCCAGCGACGACACCGACGGCGGCGCCGCCAACGACGCGAGCGTGGTGCTCCTGGTCGAGGTGGCGGGCGTCCGGATCCTGCTCACCGGCGACCTGGAACCAACCGGTCAGGCCGAGCTGGCACGACGGCTCCGGGGCGGCGTCGACCTCGACATCGACGTGCTCAAGGTGCCGCACCACGGCAGCTCCCACCAGGACCGCGACTGGCTCACCTCCCTGCACCCCGAGGTGGCGCTCATCTCGGTCGGCGCCGACAACGGCTACGGACACCCGGCGCCCGCCGTGGTCCAGGCGCTGCAGCAGGCCGGCGCGGAGGTCCGCCGTACCGATCGCGAGGGCGACCTGGCGGTCCTCGCTCCAAGTTCCGGCTCCCCGGGCGGCCGGGTCACGGTGGCCACCCGGAGGTGATGTCGCCGGGGTGTGGGAAGGTGAGCGCATGCGGGCCGAGGACGTGCTGGGACGAGTCACGCTGGTCACCGGCAAGGAGGAGTTTCTCGGTGCGCGCACGGTTGACGAGGTCAAGGCGACGGTGCGCGGGTACGACGCGGAGGCGGAGTTCGCCGAGAGCGCTGCCTCTGAGCTGACCCTGGCCACGTTGGGCGAGATGTCGGCGCCGTCGCTGTTCTCGGCGGTGCGCTGCGTCGTGGTCCGCGGGCTGGAGAACCTCCCCGACGAGTCGGTCGAGGGGCTGCTGGGCTACGCCGCGCAGCCGGTCGACGACGTCGCGCTGGTCCTCGTGCACGGCGGCGGGCAGAAGGGCAGCGGCGTGCTGACCAAGCTGCGCAAGCTCGGGGCCGTGACCGAGCACAAGTCCGAGGAGCTCAAGCCGTCGGAGTTCGCCGGCTTCGTCGCCCACGAGGTACGCCGCTACGGCGCCACCATCGACCGCGAGGCCGCCGACGTCCTGATCGAGGCGATCGGCAAGGACCTGCGTTCCCTGGCCGGGGCGGCCCACCAGCTGACCAACGACTTCCCTGGCGGCCGGATCGGCGAGGCCGAGGTCCGCCGCTACTTCGGCGGCCGGGCCGAGGCGAAGTCCTTCGCCGTGGCCGACGCCGCCTTCGCGGGCCGCGACCGGGTCGCGCTCGAGGAGCTGCGTTGGGCGCTCGACTCGGGGACCGCGGCCGTCCTCATTACCTCTGCCTTCGCCGGCAGCGCTCGCGGCCTGGCCCGGCTGGTCAGCGCGCCCCGCGGGATGCGCGACGCGGACCTGGCCCGCGAGGTCGGGGTCCCGCCGTGGAAGCTGCGCTCCCTGCGCGACCAGGCACGCGGCTGGTCCGAGGCGGGGCTGGCCCGCGCGATCCGGGCCGTGGCCCAGGCCGATGCCGACATCAAGGGCGCCGCGAGCGACGCCTCCTACGCGCTCGAGCGGCTGGTCCTGACGATCACCTCGCTGCGCCGCGCCTGAGACCCGCCACGCCTGAGACCCGCCACGCCTGAGACCCGCCGCGCCTGAGACCGCACCGGGCCCCGGGGCGCGCCGCCCACCGCACCCGAAAATCACGAAGGGAGCCCCCGGCGACGGGGACTCCCTTGACGTGATGGCTCAGGACCAGAGCCAGCAGGGTGCTCTCAGAGAGAGGCGGCCTGCTTGGTGATCGACGACTTGCGGTTCGCCGCCTGGTTCTTGTGGATGACGCCCTTGGAGGCGGCCTTGTCGAGCTTCTTGGTGGCCTCGCGGGCGAGGAGAGCAGCGTTCTCCTTGTCGCCGGCAGCGGCGGCCTCGCGGAACTTGCGGATGGCGGTCTTCAGGCCGGTCTTGACGGCCTTGTTGCGCTCGTGCCGCTTCTCGTTCTGCTTGTTGCGCTTGATCTGGCTCTTGATGTTCGCCACGTTTACTCGCCTCTGTTGTTCAAAGTGGATGCTGGTTCTGGTCCGGTGCGCGTCTCGGTCGCCGTGGTCCTGACCGTCGGAAGACGGGCAGGCGGGAACGCAGAGTCGCGACGAGCAAGGCTAACAGCGCGGTGAACGGCCGCCCAAATCCGGGCGCGGAGCGCTCAGCGGTCCCAGCCTCGTCGTTCGGCGAGCCAGTCGTCGAGGACGTCGCGCTGCCACGCCTGCGCCGTCCGCACGTACGGCGACGTGCGCGGCGTGGGCTGGGAGGCCGACAGCGTGAAGTACCCGAGGACGAGGGCCAGGAAGACGTCGAGGTGCTCGGGCGGCACGTCCACGAGCAGGGGGTGCGCGGCGAGGTGGGCGTCGACGTCGAGGCCGTCGCCGCGGGGGCCGATGAGCAGGAGCAGCGAGTCGAGCCAGGCGGCGCCGCGGACGGGCCAGTTCCAGTCGCAGAGGAGCGCGGTGCCGTCGGGGCGGACCAGGATGTTGTCGTCGCGGACGTCGGTGTGGACGAGGGTCTCGCCGGCGACGACGTCGCCGTAGCGGGCGGTGAGGGCGGCGAGCTCGGCTGCGTGCGGGTGCTCGAGCCTGGTCCAGAGGGCCGGCCAGCTGCCGAACTCCTCCTCGGCGGTGGTCGTGAAGCAGGCCGGGGCGGGGGTGAGCAGCTCGGCGGTGGTGACGAGCAGGGCGGAGGCGGCGGCGAGGTCGGCGTCGGTCCAGGGGCGGTGGGGGGCGCGGGCCTCGACGTGCTCGGTGGCGAGGACGAACCACTCCTCGACCTCCTCGGCCCACAGCAGCCCCGGCGCCGGTACGGCGGCCGGCAGGCCGGCGAGCGCGACCGACTCCTCGCGGTAGGACTCGGCGAAGGGGCGCTGGGCCTTGACCGACGCGGCCTTCACGAACGCCCGGGTGCCGTCGGCGCAGGTGAGCACCGATGCGAACCCCGGGGTGAACCCGCCGCCCTGCGAGACCGCCTCGACCACGGGCGCGCCGAGCCGCTGCTCGACGGCGCGCCGTACGAGCGGCGGCAGGTGGACCCACGCCAGGCGGCGTGCCGTCCGGCCGTGGGGGATGGTCGTCGGGAACACGCCCACATCATCGCGGGCGCGGCTCCCGACCGGGTCAGCGGCGCGCGGGGTCGAGCGTCCGGGTGTAGAGCGCGGCGCCGGCCACGTCGCGCAGCGTGACCGTGAGCTGGCCGGTCCGGCCGTCGACCTCGACCTCGCCGAAGAACTGGAAGCCCTGGGCCGGCGAGGCGTTGGGCGCCGGGGGTGCGGCGACGAACTCGGCGCGGGGGCCGAACGTGGCGTCGAGCGCGTTCGGGCCGAAGGCTCCGGCGTTGAGTGGGCCGGAGACGAACTCCCAGAACGGGTCGAAGTCCTGGTAGGCGGCGCGGTCGGGGGAGTAGTGGTGGGCCGCGGTGTAGTGCACGTCCGCGGTGAGCCACACGTGGTTGCGGATCCCGGCGCGCCGGAGCGCGGTCAGCACCCGGGCGATGTCGATCTCGCGGCCCAGCGGCGCGCCCGGGTCGCCCTGGGCGAGTCCCTCCTGCGCGGTCGGGCCGTCGGGGACGACGAGCCCGAGGGGCAGGTCGTTGGCGATCACCTTCCAGGTCGCCCGGGAGCGCTGCAGCTCGCGGATCAGCCAGCGGGTCTGCCGCTCGCCGAGCACGCCGCCGTCGCCGGTCGTCTCGCGGTCGCCGGTGTTGGGGTCCTTGTGGGTGCGCATGTCGAGGACGAAGAGGTCGACGTGCTCGCCGTACGGGATCACCCGGTAGACCCGGCCGTCGGGGTCGGGCGAGATCGGCGCGACCGGCACGTACTCGTGGAAGGCGCGGCGAGCCCGCGCGGCCAGGACGTCGACCCGCTTCTCGGTGTAGCGGGCGTCGTCGAGGATCTCGCCGGGGTACCAGTTGTTGGTGACCTCGTGGTCGTCCCACTGGGTGACCTGCGCGGTCTCGCCGAGGAAGGCGCGCCAGTTGTCGGCCATCAGGTTGTACCGGTACTGGCCGCGGTACTCGGCGAGCGTCTCGGCGAACTTGGTCTTCTCCGGGATCACCAGGTTGCGCCAGGTGGAGCCGTCGGGGAGCGCGACGCTCGGCTGCACCGGGCCGTCGGCGTAGACGTTGTCGCCGCTGCACAGGAAGAAGTCGGCCCGGCGGGCGCGCATCGCGTCGGCGATCCGGAAGCCGCCGAGGTCCGGGTTCACGCCCCACCCCTGACCGGCGATGTCCCCGGACCACAGGAACCGTACGTCGTCCCCGCGGCGCGGTGCCGTGCGCAGCCGCCCGGTCGAGGGCGCCGAGACCGCTCGGTGGTCGTGGAGGTCGACGGCGCGGATCCGGTAGTGCAGGTCGGTGCTCGGCGGGAGCCCGTGCAGGGGGAAGGCGCCGGTGAGGTCGGTCCCCGGCGTGACCACCGGGCCGCGGACGGTGCGGACCTTGCGGAACGACGGGTCGCGGCTGATCTCGGCGACCAGGCGCGCGGGCCGGTCGGCGCGCGCCCAGAGCATGGCCGAGCCCGGCCGGACGTCGCCCGACTGGACGCCGAGGGTGAGCGCCGGGCGGTCCCGGCGCACGAGCAGGGGAGCGGCGGCGGCGCGGCCGCCGTACAGGGCGGCGGCGCCGGCCGCGCCGGCGCCGAGCAGCAGGTGCCGGCGGGAGGGGAGAGCCGAGGAGGCGGAGGGAGCCGAGGGGTCCGAGAGGTCCGAGGTCATGACGCCCAGCCCATCGGTTCCGGGCGAACGCGGGGGTGCCGGGCGGGCGATCCGGCGGTGAACCGCGGACGGCGAATTCTTGAACCCGCCCGACCCTGGAAGAATGGCCGGACCATGTCCGTCGCAGCCGCCGCCCCGCAGCCGGGTCACACCGACCCCGCGATCATCCGCAACTTCTGCATCATCGCGCACATCGACCACGGCAAGTCGACCCTCGCCGACCGGATGCTCCAGCTGACCGGTGTCGTGGGTGAGCGCGAGGCGAAGGCGCAGTACCTCGACCGGATGGACATCGAGCGCGAGCGCGGCATCACGATCAAGAGCCAGGCCGTCCGGATGCCTTGGACCGTCCAGGCCGACAACGAGGCGGGTGCCGACCCGGGCACCTACGTCCTCAACATGATCGACACCCCGGGGCACGTCGACTTCACCTACGAGGTCTCCCGCTCGCTCCAGGCGTGCGAGGCCGCCGTCCTGCTGGTCGACGCCGCCCAGGGCATCGAGGCCCAGACGCTGGCGAACCTCTACCTCGCCATGGGCGCCGACCTGCACATCATCCCGGTGCTCAACAAGATCGACCTGCCCAGCGCCAACGTCGAGAAGTACGCCCTCGAGCTGGCCAACCTCGTCGGCTGCGAGCCCGAGGACGTGCTGCTCACCTCCGCCAAGACCGGTGTCGGCGTCGAGGCCCTGCTCAACGAGATCGTGAAGTCGGTCCCGGCCCCCGTCGGCGACGCCGCCGCCCCGGCCCGCGCCCTGATCTTCGACTCGGTCTACGACACCTACCGCGGCGTGGTGACCTACGTCCGGGTGGTCGACGGCGAGCTCTCCCACCGCGACAAGATCAAGATGATGTCGACCGGCGCGCTCCACGAGATGCTCGAGGTCGGCGTGATCAGCCCCGAGCCGATGAAGGCGGCCA
This sequence comes from Pimelobacter sp. 30-1, assembly GCF_018831735.1. NCBI lineage: Bacteria > Bacillati > Actinomycetota > Actinomycetes > Propionibacteriales > Nocardioidaceae > Pimelobacter > Pimelobacter sp. 30-1. The sequence goes on along the minus strand of NZ_NHTS01000012.1, from coordinate 89,856 downwards.
AGCTCGGCGTCGGCGAGACCGGCTACCTGATCACCGGCGTCAAGGACGTGCGCCAGTCCCGCGTCGGTGACACCGTCACGGTCAACGGACGCCAGGCCGCCGAGCCGCTCGGCGGCTACGAGCACCCGAACCCGATGGTGTTCGCGGGCCTCTACCCGATCGACGGCGACGACTACCCGACGCTGCGCGACGCGCTCGAGAAGCTCCAGCTCAACGACGCGGCCCTGACCTTCGAGCCCGAGACCTCCGGCGCCCTCGGCTTCGGCTTCCGCTGCGGCTTCCTCGGCCTGCTCCACATGGAGATCACCCGCGAGCGGCTCGAGCGGGAGTTCAACCTCGACCTCATCTCGACCGCGCCCAACGTGGTCTACGAGGTGCACATGGAGGACGGCACCGTCCACATCGTCACCAACCCCAGCGAGTACCCCGAGGGCAAGATCGCCGAGGTCCGCGAGCCGGTCGTCAACGCCACGATCCTCGCGCCCGCCGACTACATCGGCACGATCATGGAGCTCTGCCAGCAGAAGCGCGGCAACCTCCTCGGCATGGACTACCTCTCCGAGGACCGCGTCGAGATGCGCTACACGCTGCCGATGGGCGAGATCGCCTTCGACTTCTTCGACCAGCTCAAGTCCAAGACCAAGGGCTACGCCTCGCTCAACTACGAGCGCTCCGGTGACCAGGCCTCCGACCTGGTCAAGGTCGACATCCTGCTCCAGGGCGAGCCGGTCGACGCCTTCTCCGCGATCGTCCACAAGGACGCGGCGTACTCCTACGGCGTGATGATGGCGGGCAAGCTCAAGGAGCTCATCCCCCGGCAGCAGTTCGAGGTGCCCATCCAGGCCGCCATCGGCGCCCGGGTGATCGCCCGCGAGAACATCCGCGCGATCCGCAAGGACGTGCTCGCCAAGTGCTACGGCGGTGACATCAGCCGCAAGCGCAAGCTGCTCGAGAAGCAGAAGGAAGGCAAGAAGCGGATGAAGATGGTCGGCCGGGTCGAGGTGCCCCAGGAGGCCTTCGTCGCCGCGCTGTCGACCACCGGACCGGCCGGCGACAAGCCGAAGAAGTGAGCCTGCGCCCGGTCCGCGACGACCAGTGGGACGTCGTCGCGTGGCTGTGGCAGGACTTCCGGCACGACCTCGGCGTCGTCGTCGACGGCTTCCCGTACGCCGACGGGCGCTACCGGCACGAGTGGCTCGACGAGTACCCCGCGCCCGACCGCTGCGGCTACCTGAGCTGGCGAGCGCACCCCGCGACCGGTGAGGACGCGCCCGTCGCGTTCGCGCTGGTGCGCGGGCTCGATGCGCCGAGCCGGATCATGCAGGCGTTCTTCGTCGTCCCGGCCGCGCGCCGCGACGGGTTCGCGCGGGACCTCGCCCTCGAGGTCATCGGCCGGCACCCGGGGCCCTGGGAGATCCCGTTCCAGCACGACAACGAGCGGGCCGTCCGGTTCTGGCGCAAGGTCGCGACCACCGCCTGGGGCACGGCGTGGACCGAGACCGAGGAGCCCGTGCCGGGCAAGCCCGGCGTCCCGCCCGACCACTGGATCCGGACGACGCCCCTCGCGCCCTAGGGCGTCCACACCGCCGCGTCGTGCGCGAACAGCACCCGGCGGGGGTCGAAGGCGAGGATCCGCTCCATCCACGGGCTCGGGAGCGGGAGCGGCGGCTCGTGGCCGAGGGCGGCGGCCCGGGCCGCGAGGACGTCGGCGGACCACTGCGAGGCGGTGTCGTGGGCCTGTCCTGCCAGGACGACGGTGCCGTCGTCGCACGCGACGACCAGCGACTGGTGCCCGGCCACGTGCCCCGGCGTCGGTACGACGTGGACGCCCGCCGCGATCTCCGCCTCCCCATCGAGGGTCTCGTAGCGCGCGCCGGCGAAGTCGACGAGCGCGGGGACCGTGTAGTCGGGCTGGGTCGCGTCGCGCGCGGTGGCCAGCTCGCGGCGCTGGACGACGATCGGGCGCCCGGCGAAGCGCGGGTTCTCGCCGATGTGGTCGAAGTGCAGGTGGCAGTTGACGACGATCGCGATGTCATCGGGGCTCAGCCCGGCCGTCGCGAGCGCCGCCGCGACCGGCACCCGGCGCGGGCGGTAGTGCGCCTCGGTCTCCGGGCCGGCGTCGCCGAGGCCGGTGTCGAGCAGCAGGACGCCGGCCGGCGTCCGGACGACATAGCCGTGGACGGCCTCGACCCGCGGCTCGCCGGTCTCGGTCTCGGAGCCGGGCCGGACGAAGGTGCCGAGGTCGAGGCGGCGTACGTCGTCGGAGCGCATGACCTGCACGGTAGGCCAGTTGGGCGCTGTGCTGGGATGGTCGGGTGCCCGTGACCGTCCCGACCGAGCTCGACGAGCAGCGCCACCTCGGTCCCGAGTGGGCCGCGTGGCTCGACGGGCTGCCCGCGACGACGCAGGCCGTGCTCGACGCGTGGGAGCTCACGCCCGAGGGGGAGAGCTGGCACGGGTTCTGCTCGCTGGTGCTGCCGGTGACGACCGCCGACGGGACGCCGGCGGCGCTCAAGGTCGGCCTTCCCGACGACGAGTCCGAGCACGAGCACCTCGCGCTCCAGCGCTGGCGGGGCCGCGGCGCGGTGCGGCTGCTGCGCGCCGACCCCGGTCGCCGGGCGATGCTGCTGGAGCGGCTCGACCGCGAGGACCTCACCGAGAGCTGGGACGTCGAGGCGTGCGAGGTCGTCGCCGGTCTGTACGCCGGCCTGCACGTGCCGCCGATGCCGCAGCTGCGCGCCCAGGCGTCGTACGTCGAGCAGTGGGCGGACGCGCTGCGCCGTGACGCCAAGGACGTGCCGATCCCGCGCCGGCTCGTCGACCAGGCGCTCGGCCTCGCCCGCGAGCTCACCCAGGAGCCGGCCACGGCGGTCATCCACGCCGACCTCCACTACGGCAACGTGCTGCGCGGGCGCCGCGACGACACGGACACCTGGCTGGTGATCGACCCCAAGCCGGCCAACGGCGACCCGCACTACGAGCTGGAGCCGATGCTGCGCGACCGCTTCGACGAGTACGCCGCCCCCGGCGCGTTCGGCTCGGTGCGCGACGGCATCCGCCGCCGGTTCCACACGATCGTCGATGCCGCGGGTCTCGACGAGGACCGCGCCCGGGACTGGGCGATCGTGCGCTCGGTGCTCAACGCGCACTGGGCGCACGAGGACGCCGTCCGGGCCCATCGCCCGCTCGACGACGACGAGCGCGAGCACGTCACCGCCTGCATCACCGTCGCCAAAGCCGTCCATGACTGAGCGGTGGGGGACAATCGAGGGGTGCCCCACGTCATCTCGATCAGCGTCGGCAGCCCGCAGCAGAAGGAGTGGGCCGGACTCGGCCGCACCTCCATCGACAAGCGCGCCGTGACCGGCCCGGTCGCCGTCGAGCCGCTCGGCCTCGCCGGCGACTCCGTCTGCGACACGAAGCACCACGGCGGCCCGGACCAGGCCGTCTACGCCTATGCCCGCGAGGACCTCGACTTCTGGGAGGCCGAGCTCGGCCTGCCGATCCGCGACGGCCAGTTCGGCGAGAACCTCACCACGTCCGGCCTCGACCTCAACGCGCTCGAGGTCGGCACCCGGCTCCAGGTCGGCGACCCGGCCGCGGGCGCGCTGTTCGAGGTCGCCTACGTCCGCACGCCCTGCAACGACTTCAAGGGCTGGATGGGGGAGAGCGGCTACGACCCGCGTGCCTGGGTCAAGCGCTTCACCGCGGCCGGTCGCCCGGGGCCGTACCTGCGGGTCCTCCGGCCCGGCACCATCGCGGCCGGCGACGCGGTCGAGGTGGTGCACGTGCCGGGGCACGGGATCACCGTCCGCGACATGTTCGTCGCGCTCAACACCGACCGTAGCCGGCTGCCCGAGCTGCTCGTGATCGACGGTCTGAGCGCCAAAGCGCGTGAGAAAGCGGAGGAATTCGTCCAGAGGACGGCGTCGCCGCTACCGCCAGTTGAACCAGTGATCTAGGTTACTGGTCAGTCACGCCGGTCTCGGACGAGCATGCAGGAGCGTCATGCCCATCAACCACGACACGAGTTTCCTCGATCACATGCCCCCGAACTGCGCGGTGCAGTTCCTCGACAGAGTCGAGAAGAGCGGTGAACGCGAGGCATTCCGCTTTCCGCGGGGGGACGACGCCTGGGAGTCGGTGACCTGGCGCCAGGCCGGGGACCGGGTACGCCGGCTCGCCGCCGGCCTCCTCGCGCTGGGCCTCGAGCCCGAGCAGCGGGTGGGCATCGCGTCCTCGACGCGCTACGAGTGGATCCTCGCCGACCTCGCCATCATGTGCGCCGGTGGTGCGACGACCACCGTCTACCCGTCGACGGGCGGCGAGGACACGGCGTACATCCTGGGTGACTCGGAGAGCCGGATCGTCTTCGCCGAGGACGAGTCCCAGCTGGCCAAGCTGCGCGACCACCGCGCCGAGCTGCCGGCCGTGGACAAGGTCGTGGTCTTCGACGCGAGCCTCGCCGACGGCGACTGGATCATCTCGCTCGACCAGCTGGCCGAGCTCGGCGACGGCTACCTCGCCGAGAACCCCGGCGCGGTCGAGCAGGTCGCCAAGGGCATCGCCCCCGACCAGCTCGCCACCCTGATCTACACCTCCGGCACCACGGGCAAGCCCAAGGGCGTGCGCACGCTCCACCGCGCCTGGGTGTTCGAGGGCGAGGCGATCAAGGTCCAGGACATCCTGCACGAGGACGACCTGCAGTTCCTGTGGCTGCCGATGGCCCACTCGTTCGGCAAGGTGCTGCTCTCGACCCAGCTCGCGTGCGGCTTCGCGACCGCCATCGACGGCCGCGTCGACAAGATCGTCGACAACCTCGGCATCGTGAAGCCGACGTTCATGGGCGCCGCGCCGCGCATCTTCGAGAAGGCGCACGCCCGGATCGTCACCATGCAGGCCGCCGAGGGCGGCGCCAAGGAGAAGATCTTCAAGAAGGCCTTCGCCGTCGGCATCAAGGTCGACGAGCTCCAGCGCCAGGGCAAGTCCGTCCCGCTGCTGCTCAAGCTCCAGCACGGCCTGTTCGACAAGCTGGTCTTCAGCAAGGTCCGGGACCGCTTCGGCGGCCGGGTGAAGTTCTTCATCTCCGGCTCGGCCGCGCTCAACGCCGACATCGCCGCGTGGTTCCACGCGGCCGGCGTCCTCATCCTCGAGGGCTACGGCATGACCGAGAACGCCGCGGGCGCGACGGTCAACCACCCCGACGCCTACAAGATCGGCAGCGTCGGTCAGGCCTTCCCGGGCACCGAGGTCCGCATCGGCGAGGGCGGCGAGGTCCAGCTCAAGGGCCCGCACGTCATGGCGGGCTACCACAACCGCGACGACGCGACCCGCGACGCCCTCACCGCCGACGGCTGGCTGCGCACCGGTGACAAGGGCGAGCTCGACGCCGAGGGCTTCCTGACCATCACCGGCCGGATCAAGGAGCTCTTCAAGACCTCCGGCGGCAAGTACATCGCCCCGCCCGCCATCGAGGCGAAGTTCAAGGCGATCTGCCCCTACGTCAGCCAGTTCATGGTCTTCGGCGCCGAGCGCAACTTCGTCTCGGCGCTGATCACCCTCGACCCCGACGCCATCGCGGGCTGGGCGGCCGAGAACGGCAAGTCCGGCGTGAGCTACACCGAGCTCGTCAACGACGAGGCGGTCAAGGCGATGGTCGGCGAGTACGTCGACGAGCTCAACACCCAGCTCAACCGCTGGGAGACGGTGAAGAAGTGGCGGCTGCTCGACCACGACCTCTCCATCGAGTCCGGCGAGCTCACCCCGTCGCTCAAGGTGAAGCGTGGCGTGGTCGAGGCCAACAACTCCGACCTGATCGCGAGCTTCTACGCGGGTTCCTGACCTCGTCACAGCAGGCGCACAGGGGGCGTGGCTTCACTGGCGGCATGAGCCACCACAGCCACCGAACCCACGTCCCCGGCGCTGACGAGACCGAGGAGCACGACCTCGGGCTGGCCCACGACCTGCCGAAGATCATGGCGCGTCGTGGGCTGCTCGGTCTTCTGGGCGGGGTGGGGGCCGCGGTCGCGCTGACCGCCTGCGGCTCCGACGACACCGCCACCAGCATCAACACGACGTCCTCCTCGGGGCCGTCCGGTCCGGGTGGCGCGCCGCCCGCCGGTGGTGCCCCGGGCGGGGACACCAGCGTCGAGGTCGCCGAGGGGGAGATCCCCGAGGAGACCGCCGGTCCCTACCCGGGCGACGGGAGCAACGGGCCCAACGTGCTGACCGAGTCGGGCGTCGTGCGCAGCGACCTCACCTCCAGCTTCGGTACGGCGTCCGGTGTCGCCGCAGGCGTCCCGACGACGGTCAGGCTCAAGGTCTACGACCTCAACGGCGACACCGTCACCCCGCTCGCGGGTGCCGCGATCTACCTGTGGCACTGCGACCGCGAGGGCCGCTACTCGATGTACGACGACGCGATCGCCGACGAGAACTACCTGCGCGGCGTCCAGGAGGCCGATGCCGACGGCAACCTGACCTTCACCACGATCTTCCCGGCCTGCTACGCCGGGCGCTGGCCGCACATGCACTTCGAGGTCTACGAGAGCCTGAAGGCGGCGACCAGCGCCGAGAACAAGCTGCGCACCTCGCAGCTCGCGCTGCCCCAGGACGTGTGCGACACCGTCTACGCGACCGAGGGCTACGAGCAGAGCGTGACCAACCTGGCCCAGCTGAGCCTCGACAGCGACGGGATATTCAGCGACGGCTACTCGTTGCAGCTGGCCAAGGTGACGGGTTCTGTCGAGGAGGGATACACGGTCAGCATGAACGTGCCGGTTTGAGCGGCTGGTTCGATGGGGGCATGACGCAGCACGACCACGATCTCGGACTCCGCCACGACCTGCCGCGGATCCTCCGCACCGGGCGCCGCGGACTCCTCGGCGTCGTCGGCGGGGTGGGCGCCCTCGCTGTCGCGGGCTGCGCCACCGACGACAAGCCCGCGGCGTCCAAGCCGACGTCCACGCCCCCGACCTCGCCGCCGACCTCCCCGCCGTCCAGTCCGGCCGGGACGGCGACGGCCACCGCGACCGCGCACCCGATCGACCCGAAGGCCGGCGAGATCCCCGAGGAGACCCAGGGGCCCTTCCCCGGCAACGGCACCAACGGCCCCGACGTGCTCACCGAGGCGGGCGTCGTACGCCGCGACATCCGCGGCAGCTTCGGCCGTGCGTCGGGGGTGGCCGGCGGCGTCCCGGTGACGCTGCGGATGCGGATCTTCGACCTGGCCGGCACCGACGTCACGCCGCTGGCGGGCGCCGCGGTCTACGTCTGGCAGTGCGACCGCGAGGGGCGCTACTCGCTCTACAACGACGGCGCGCGCGACGAGAACTACCTGCGTGGGGTCCAGGAGGCCGACGCCGACGGCAACCTGGAGTTCGTCACCGTCTTCCCGGGCTGCTACCCGCAGCGCTGGCCGCACATCCACTTCGAGGTCTACGAGAGCCTCGCCCACGCTACCCGCGGCGCCGCCCCCAAGCTGCGCACCAGCCAGCTTGCGTTCCCGGCGGGCGTGTCCGCCGACGTCTACGCCTCGGCCGGCTACGGCGCGAGCGTGGCCAACTTCGAGGCGATCACGCTCGACTCCGACAGCATCTTCCGCGACGGCTACTCGCTGCAGATGGTGACCATGACCGGCTCGGTCGCCGACGGCTACGTCGCCACCCTCAACGTGCCGGTCTGACCCTCCGGCCGCCCGCCTGGGAGACTGGTCGGATGCCGTCCGCCCTGCCCGAAGGCGATCCCGCCCCCGCCGACGGGTCGCTCCCGCCCGCCGCGCTCGCCGAGCTCGGCCGGCGCCCGTTCGAGGTCTACGTGCACGTGCCCTTCTGCCGGGTGCGGTGCGGCTACTGCGACTTCAACACCTACACGGCCGAGGAGCTCGGGCCCGGCGTCAGCCGGGCGTCGTACGCCGAGCAGGCGGTGGCGGAGGTGCGGCTGGCCCGGCGCGTGCTCGGCGACGTGGACCGCCCGGTCGAGACCGTCTTCCTCGGCGGCGGGACGCCGACGCTGCTCCCGCCCGAGGACCTCGGCCGGATCATCCGGGCCATCGACGACGAGCTCGGGCTCGCCCCCGGCGCCGAGGTGACCACCGAGGCCAACCCGGACTCGGTCGACGCGGCCTACCTGGAGCGGCTGCGCGAGGCCGGCTTCACCCGCGTCTCGTTCGGCATGCAGTCGGCGGTGCCCCACGTGCTCGCGGTCCTCGACCGCACCCACGACCCGCTCCGGGTGCCCGGAGTCGTCGACGCGGCGCGCGCGGCGGGCTTCGGCCAGATCAGCCTCGACCTCATCTACGGCACGCCGGGGGAGAGCGCGGCCGACTGGAGCACGACGCTCGACGCGGCGCTGGCGTGCGCGCCGGACCACGTGTCGGCGTACTCGCTGATCGTGGAGGACGGCACCGCCCTGGCCCGCCGGGTCCGCCGCGGCGAGCTGCCGATGCCCGACGACGACGACCTGGCCGACAAGTACCTCCAGGCCGACGAGCGCTTCGCCGCCGCCGGCCTGGGCTGGTACGAGGTCTCCAACTGGGCACGCGACGACGCGGCCCGCTGCCGGCACAACATCGGTTACTGGACCGGCGCGGACTGGTGGGGGATCGGCCCCGGCGCCCACTCCCACGTCGGCGGCGTGCGCTGGTGGAACGTCAAGCACCCCAAGGCCTACGCCGGCCGGCTGGCCGACGGCGTCAGCCCGGCCCAGGCCCGCGAGGTCCTCGACGCCGAGACCCGCCGCGTGGAGCGGGTGCTGCTGGAGGTCCGGCTGCGCGACGGGCTGCCGGTCGCGGCCCTCGACGCGTCGGGGCTCGCCGAGCTGGACGCCCTGGTCGCCGACGGGCTCGTCGAGGGCCGCGCCGAGCGGGTCGTGCTCACCCAGCGGGGTCGGCTGCTCGCCGACGGGGTGGTGCACCGGCTGCTGGCCTGAGCTCCAGCGCTCCGCTCGCCAGGGCGGCGCGGACCGCCGCGAGCGTCTCGGCGGGGGTGTGCTCCGTGGTGTCGAGGACGTGGCGCTCCAGCGGCCCGAGGTCGGCGAGCTGGTCCCACAGCGCGAGGACCGGGCCCTCGTCCACCAGCGCGTCCGGGCTGGTCCGGCGCTGGGCCCGGCGCAGCGTCTCGGCGCGGGAGGGGCGCAGCACGACGTAGTGGTGCCGGGCGTCCGCGGCGTCCTCGGCCCGCCGGAAGTGGTCGAGCATCCACGGGCCGATGATCCCGTCGACGACGGTCGTGAAGCCGCCCGCCGCATAGGCCGCGGCCGCGCGCTGGATGACCCGCAGCACGGTGTGGTTCTGTGCGTCCGACTCGGGGAGGTAGGGCGCGATCGCGCCCGCGGCGATGAAGTGCCAGAAGTCGTCGGTGTGCAGGTGCACCGCCCGGTCGTAGGTCGTCGCCAGGGCCCGCGCCGTCGTCGACTTCCCCGCCCCGGGAGGACCGGTGAGCAGGATGATGTCGGCGCTCACCCGCGTCACGCTACAACCCGCAGGAGGCGGCCGGAATCTGAATATCAACTAACTGTAGTGTTACACTCGACTTTATGAAGAAGTCGGGACCCCTGATCGGCTACGTGCCGGGCGCCTTCGACCTGTTCCACATCGGACACCTCAACGCGCTGCGCCAGGCACGGCCGTGGTGCGACGTGCTGGTGGCGGGTGTGGTGGCCGACGAGGTGTGCCTGGAGACCAAGGGCGTCGTCCCGACCGTCCCGCTCGAGGAGCGGCTCGAGATCGTCGAGGCGATCGGCATCGTCGACGCCGTCTACGCCGAGCGCACCGCCGACAAGACCGACTCGTGGCGCGACGTCGGCTTCCACCGGATCTTCAAGGGTGACGACTGGGAGGGCACCGCCAAGGGCCGCCGGCTCGAGGAGCGGATGGCTGCCCTGGGGGTCGAGGTGACCTACTTCCCCTACACGCTCCAGACCTCCTCGACCGCGCTGCGCAAGGCGCTCGCGAGCCGCGGGGCGTCATGACCGTCGCCGTTTCCGACGACGGCCTGCTGGTACCCCCGGGCGGAAGCCCTCTCGTGGTCGAGATCGACGGCCACTACGTGTGGTCGCTGACGCCCGCGCGCGACGGGGCGCCGGCGGCCGGGGGAGTGCTCGTGCCCTGGCCCGGTGTGCTCCGGCCGTACCTCAGCGGGCGCGGCCGGGTCCGGGTGACCGACCCGACCGGTTCCGCCGTCCTGTACGACGACGAGGTCGGTCTCGGCGGCGGGGACGGCTCGCTCGCCGTGGTCGATCGCGCCGGGCACCGGCTCAGCGTCGACAAGGTGGGCCACCTGGCCCGCTCGTTCGCCGACACCGACGAGCAGGTCCGCGAGGAGATCCTCGCCGGCACCCGGCGTGCGATCGACGACCTGCGCGAGCACGCCGGCGTGGCGGCGTACCTCAACTACGGGGCGCTGCTCGGCGCGGTCCGCGAGGGCCGGATGCTCGCGCACGACTCCGACACCGACCTGTGCTACCTGTCCGCGCACACGAGCCCGGCCGACATCGTCGCCGAGTCCTACCGGATCACCCGGGCGATGCGGGCCCAGGGCTGGCGGCTGCTGCGGATGTCCGGCGGCGACGTCAAGCTGCTGCTGCCGCTGTCCGACGGACGGGTCTGCCACATCGACGTCTTCGCCGCGTTCCACGTCGGCGAGACGTTCTTCCAGCTCGGCAACCGCAGCGGGGACCTGCCGCGCTCGGCGATCGAGCCGTTCTCGACGATCGAGCTGCACGGTCACGAGTTCCCGGTCCCGCGCGATCCGGAGGCGATGCTCGCGTTCCTCTACGGCCCGCAGTGGCGCACCCCGGACCCGTCCTTCCGCTACGCCGACCCGCCCGCGGGCGTGCGCCGCCTCGACGGCTGGCTGCGCGGCTTCCGCACCGAGATGGGGCGCTGGACCGAGCTCTACAACGGACCACGGCGCTCCGCGGTGCCTGCGGGGCCGTCGGCCTTCGCCGAGTGGGTCGCGCCGCAGCTCGGCGACGGGCGTGCGGTGCTCGACGTGGGGGCCGGCACCGGGCGGGACGCGCTGTGGTTCGCACGGTCGGGACGTCGTACGGGGGCGGTGGACTTCTCCCGCGGCAGCCTCGGCGTCGTACGGCGTCGGGCGGGGCGCCAGGGCCTCGACATCGACGTCGACCAGCTGATCCTCGGCGAGCTGCGCTCCACCCTCGCCCACGGCACCCGGCTCGCCCGGGACCCGCACGACCTCTACGCCCGCCACCTCGTCGGCTGCCTCGACGCGGCCGCGCTCGACCAGCTCTGGCTGCTCGCCCGGATGGCTCTGCGCCCCGGCGGCGGGCGGCTGTTCCTCGAGCTCGCTGTCGGAGAGCCGAGCCCGGGCGACGGGCTGGTCCGCCGTACCCCGGTCGAGGTGGTGCGCCGCGGGATCGAGTCCTCCGGCGGCGTCGTCGAGCACCTGACCGTGGGTCCCGGCGAGGACATGTTCGACCTGCCCGACCCGGCCGTGTGCCGGATCCGCGCCGCCTGGCCGGCGCCCGATCACCAGGAGAAGCGATGACGACGACCGAGCTGGCCCACCGCGTCCGGGCGAAGATCCGCGAGCGCGGGACCCTGCGCGAGCGGGTGCGCGTGCTGGAGGCCGAGGTGCAGGAGAACCGTCAGCTCAACCGGCGCATCGCCGAGCTGACTGACGTGGTGACCGAGCTGTTGATCCCGATCGAGGCGCGGGACCAGGCGCGGGTCGACGAGGTGCTGGGGCGGTTCCGGACCGGCCTCTAGGGCTGGTGATGGGGCAGAAACCGCAGCCCCGCGGCCCGTTTCGGCCAGGTTTGGTCCCAAACCGCAAGGTGGTCTGACAATCGGATGGTCAGGCCTGGGTCACGAAGTCGATCAGCTCCTCGACCCGCCCGAGCAGGGCCGGGTCGAGGTCCTGGAACCCCCGGACGCCGCCGAGGATGTGCTTCCATGCCCGCGCGATGTCGGCCTGGTCGCGGTGCGGCCAGCCGAGCTGCTGGCAGGTGCCCTTCTTCCAGTCGATGCCCTTGGGCACCTTCGGCCACGTCTCGAACCCGAGCCGCGACGGCTTGACCGCCTCCCAGATGTCGATGAACGGGTGGCCGACGATCAGCACGTCCTTGCCGACCGGCGACTTCATGATGTTCTGCGCGATCCGGCTCTCCTTCGAGCCCGGCACCAGGTGGTCGACGAGGACGCCGACGCGCCGGTTGGGCGCGGGCTTGAAGTCGCGCAGGTGGTCGGCGAGGTCGTCGACACCGCCGAGGTACTCCACGACCACGCCCTCGATGCGCAGGTCGTCGCCCCAGACCTTCTCGACCAGCTCGGCGTCGTGCCGGCCCTCGACGAAGATCCGGCTCGCCCGGGCCACGCGGGCCTTGGCGTCGTGGACGGCGATCGAGCCGCTGGCGGTACGGGTCGGCTTGACCGGGCCGGCGTTGGTGACGGGCGGGACCAGGATGACCGGCTTGCCCTCCAGCAGGAATCCGGTGCCCAGCGGGAACGTACGCCGCTTCATCCGGCGGTCCTCGAGGGTCACCGTGTCGAGGTCGCGGTCGACGGCGACGATCTCGCCGCACCAGTCGGTGGTGACCTCCTCGACCACGAGGCCGAGGTCGGCGGGTGTCTCCACGGCCCGGCCCCGCTTGGGGACCTTCCAGTCGCCTGACAGCACGTCGGTCCCATAGCGATCCACGACGAACCACCCTAGGTCGAGCGGGCCCCCGTGCCGGGCTGGGACACGCGGCGTGCGGCGCTCAGTCCCGCCCGGATCGCGACGACCGCGTCGGGGTGGACGCGGGTCAGCAGCAGGAGGTCGCCCCGCTGGGTGAGGCCGACGGTGTTGAGCAGGCTGTTGCCGATGCCGAGGGCGATGCCCCCGACGGTGAGGCTGAGGAAGGCGGCCGAGTGGGGGATGCCGGCCACGGACGCCCAGCAGGCCAGGATCACACCGATCAGCGCGACCAGCACGGCGGTCCGGCGGATCCGCCGCCAGCGGTCCCAGTGGCGGTGCAGGAACGGCACCTCGACCCGGTAGCGCCGGGCGGCCATGCTGCTGGCCCACAGCCAGCCGATGACGGTGAAGACGATCAGCACGTTCACCCAGGGCGGCGTCGTGCTGCCGCGGAGGACGACGAACTCGCGGGTGCGGATGCCGGTCTTGACGCACACCTCGCCCGGCACGGCGATCTCACCGCCCACGTGACCGATCACGACCGCTGCCATGGACGCACCCTAGGCGGTTCCGGCGGTCTCCGGGGTGCTGTTCCCGGGACCGGCACGCGCTCAGGCCAGCGGGAGCTGCCGGCGGACCGGGGGCAGCTGCGCGTAGCCGCGCGGGATCGCGTGGTGCAGCGCCTCGGCCGGATAGGGCCACTCCGCCGCCGCGACGGCCTCGGCCTCCGGCACCCCCCGTGTGGCCAGGTCGCGGATCGTCTCGGCGACCGCACGCAGGTCGTCGCACTGGTCCTCGACGAAGCGGCGGTCGACCACCTTCCCGTGCCCCGGTACGACGACCGTGCCCGGCGTGGTCAGCCCCAGCACGAGGTCGAGCGTGGCCGGCCAGTCCAGCGGGTAGCAGTCGCCGCCCATGGCCGGCGGCGCCGACTCCTCGACCAGGTCGCCGGCGAGCAGCACGTCGGCGTCCGGCACCCGGACGACGAGGTCGCCCGCGGTGTGCCCGCGGCCCAGGTGGGCGAGCTCGAGCTGGCGGTCGCCGAGGTCGATCACGGCGGCGCTGGCGAAGGTGGTGTCGGCGGGCGGGGCCACGGGGTCGGTCCGGGCGGCAGCCTCCTCGGTCGCGTGGACCGGGATGCCGTCGTACCGGTCGCGGAAGGTGCCGTTGCCGAGCACGTGGTCGAAGTGGTCGTGGGTGTTGACCACCGCGACGACCTGACCTGCGCCGAGGTCGCCGATCGCGGCGATCGCGGCCCGCGCCTCCGCGGCGCTGGCGAGGGTGTCGACCACGACGAGGCCGCGCTCACCTCCGACGACGACCAGGTTGACGTCGTACGAGGGGACGCGGCGGACCCAGACCCGGTCCGCTACCTCGGTGAATGCCGGCACGTCCCCACCGTATCGACCCTGCGCCTTCGGGGCCGGAACCCTGCGCCCTCGGCGGTCAGCAGAGTCCGGCGTGGAGCTCGGAGCGGAGCATCTCGCCGAGCTCCTGGGTGGAGGCGGCGGGGCGGGGGAAGTGGAGGTCGGTGGTGTGGGCGCCGGTGGGGTCGACCCACTGGAGGGTGACGCCGTCGGGGCGCAGGCCGGCCAGGTGGACGCCGAGGACCTCGCCGAGGCGGGTCTGGGTGAGGGTGGCGATGGCGCGGCGCAGCTCGTCCTGGTGGCACAGGTTGGCGTGCTCGGTCGAGCGCTGGAGGAAGCCGCGGTTGAGGTCGTGGTCGGGGGAGGTGAAGGCCCCGAGCGGCACCCGGATCCGAACGGCCTCCGGTGCGCCGGGCGCCACGGCCGGGAGGCCGGTGCGGGTGAGGAGGACGAAGTCGAGGTGCAGCGCGATCCGCATCCGGACCTCGTCGCAGCACTCGCACTGCTCGAGCCCGACCGCGTCCAGGCGCCCGGAGAGGGTCAGGGTGGCGTCGCGGTCGGCGGAGCCCTCGGGGCCCAGGCCGCTGCCGAGGGTGAGCAGGGCGCCGCGGCGGTCGGTGGCGGCCAGGGCGAGCGCGGAGCCGGCCGGGCAGCTGAAGACCGGGCGGCCGCTGTGGTCCTGCATCTCCAGGCGGTCCTGGTCGAGACCGTCGGTGACGTCGTCGATCCCGTCGACGACGAGCTGCACGTCGCGCGGGCAGGCGAGGATGCTGCGCGCCGCGGCCGCGAGCCGCTGGGCGTCGAGCCGGGTGGTCTCGGTGTGGGTCCCGGGGTCGAGGGTCACGTGCCGCTCCTTCGCCGTCGTTCGTGCTTGCTTAGGTGAGCCTAACCTACGCAACCTCCGGTGGCCAGGGTCCGTCCTTTCGTGGACCGCGGCGGTAGCATTGGCACTCACTGCGGTGGAGTGCCAAGTGGTGCTCCGGGCGACGGATCCAGGAGGTGGCATGCAGGAGGAGCGCAGGCTCGCCGTGCTGCGTGCGATCGTCGAGGACTACGTGGCGACCGAGGAGCCCGTGGGCTCCAAGACGCTCGTCGAGCGGCACCACCTCAACGTCTCGCCGGCGACGATCCGCAACGACATGGCCGCGCTGGAGGAGGAGGGCTACCTCCACCAGCCGCACACGAGCGCGGGCCGGGTGCCGACCGACAAGGGCTACCGGCTCTTCGTCGACCGGCTCTCCACGGTCAAGCCGACCACCTCCGCCGAGCGCCGCGCGATCGCGAGCTTCCTCGACGGCGCCGTCGACCTCGACGACGTCGTGCACCGCTCCGTGCGGCTGCTGGCCCAGCTGACCCGCCAGGTCGCGGTCGTGCAGTACCCGACGCTGTCGCGCTCGACGGTGCGCCACGTCGAGATCGTCGCGCTCACCCCGACCCGCCTGCTGCTGGTGCTCATCCTCAGCTCGGGCCGGGTCGAGCAGCGCGTGGTCGAGCTCGAGGCGGCGCTGGCCGACGACGAGCTGGCCGCGCTCCGCT
Source organism: Pimelobacter sp. 30-1 (assembly GCF_018831735.1). NCBI lineage: Bacteria > Bacillati > Actinomycetota > Actinomycetes > Propionibacteriales > Nocardioidaceae > Pimelobacter > Pimelobacter sp. 30-1. The sequence continues at coordinate 74,312 of NZ_NHTS01000012.1, read as the reverse complement.
CGCGGGTCAACCTCGCCGCCACCGGCGAGGTGATCGCCGAGGCCGCGACCGCGCTCGACGCGCTCGTCAAGCCCACCGACGACGGCCGCGCGCCGGCCCCGTCGGCCGCGGCGACCGTGGTGGTCGAGGCGCTGGTCGAGGCGATGAGCGACCACCGCTCCGACGAGCGCGTGATCGTGGGTGGCACCGCCAACCTCGCCCGCTTCGGCGACAGCTTCGAGACCTCGGTGCGCCCGCTGCTCGAGGCGATCGAAGAGCACGTCGTGCTGCTCAAGCTGCTCGGCGAGGCGACGAGCGGCGGCGCGGTCACGGTGCGCATCGGCGCCGAGGGCCCCTTCGAGGAGCTGGCCTCGACCAGCGTCGTCGCGACCGGCTACGGCCCCGACGACGCGCTGGCGGCGCTCGGCATCGTCGGCCCCACCCGCATGGACTACCCAGGAACGATGGCGGCGGTGCGCGCGGTGGCGCGCTACGTCTCGCGCATCCTCGACGAGAGCTGAGAGAGCAACACACGTGAGCCAGGACCCCTACGAGCTGCTGGGCGTCGACCGCGAGGCGGACGCCGACACCATCAAGAAGGCCTACCGCAAGCTGGCCCGGCAGCTGCACCCGGACGTCAACCCCGACCCGGAGAGCCAGGAGCGCTTCAAGCAGGTCACCGCTGCCTACGAGGTGCTCTCCGACCCGCAGAAGCGGGCGGCGTACGACCGCGGCGGCGACATGTTCGGCGGCGGCGGCTTCGGCGGCCAGGGCGCGGGCTTCTCGTTCACCGACATCATGGACGCCTTCTTCGGCGGGGCCGGCGGCGCCCAGGCGGCCGGCCGGGGCCCCCGTCCGCGGGTACGCCGGGGCCAGGACGCCCTGATCCGGCTCGAGGTCGAGCTGGCCGAGGCCGCGTTCGGCGTCTCCCGCGAGCTCAAGGTCGACACCGCCGTGCGCTGCTCGACCTGCAGCGGCGAGGGCACCGCGGCCGGCACCCACCCGGTGCCCTGCGAGACCTGCCACGGCATGGGCGAGGTCGCCCACGTGCAGCGCTCGTTCCTCGGCGAGATCCGCACGCTGCGGCCCTGCGCGGCCTGCCGCGGCTTCGGCACGATCATCCCCGACCCGTGCCGCGAGTGCGCGGGCGACGGGCGGGTCCGCTCGCGTCGTACCCTCACCGTCAAGATCCCGGCCGGCGTCGACAACGGCACCCGGGTCCAGCTCAGCGAGCAGGGCGAGGTCGGCCCCGGCGGCGGCCCCGCGGGTGACCTCTACGTCGAGATCCACGTCGCCGCCCACGAGGTGTTCGAGCGCCACGGCAACGACCTGCACTGCACGGTCTCGGTGCCGATGACCGCCGCCGCCCTCGGGACGACGCTCACCCTGCCCACGCTCGAGGCCGACCTCGAGAGCGGCGCGGATTCCGGGGTCGAGACCTCCTTCGAGCTCGGCGTCCCGGCCGGCACCCAGTCGGGTCACCAGGTCGTGCTGCGCGGCCGCGGCGTCCCCGGCCTGCGCGGCGGGCGCGGCGACCTCGGCGTCACCATCGCCGTCGAGACCCCCTCGCGCCTCGACCCGCGCCAGGAGGAGCTGCTGCGCGAGCTGGCCGCCATCCGCGGCGAGGAGCAGCCGACCGGCGACGTCCGGCCGCCGCACAAGTCCGTCTTCGGCCGGCTCCGCGACGCGTTCACCGCACACTGAGCATGACCCTCCCGCAGCACCTGGTGCCCTCGCTCGAGGCGGTCCGCGCCGGTGACGAGGTCCTCGTCGAGGGCGACGAGGCCCACCACGCGGTCGTCGTACGGCGGCTGCGGGTGGGCGAGGCGCTCCAGCTCGCCGACGGCTGGGGCCGGGTGGCGACCGCCGAGGTGAGCGCGACGACCAAGCGCACCTTCACCGCCGTCGTCACCGAGGTCACCGACCACGCCGAGCCGCGGCCACGGGTCACCGTGGTCCAGGCGCTGCCCAAGGGCGAGCGCGGCGAGCTGGCGGTCGAGGTGCTCACCGAGATCGGCGTGGCCCGGATCGTCCCCTGGGCGGCGGCGCGCAGCGTCGCGGTCTGGAAGGGCGAGCGCGCCGCGAAGTCGCTGGCCAAGTGGCAGGCCACGGCGCGCGAGGCGGCCAAGCAGTCCCGGCGCGCGTGGCACCCCGAGGTGGTCCCGCTGGCGAGCACCGACGAGGTCGCCGCCCTGGTGGTCGACGCCGACGTGGCGATCGTGCTCCACGAGGACGCCACCGAGCCGCTCGGCGCGCTCGCCCTGCCCGACGACGGCGAGCTGCTCGTCGTGGTCGGCCCCGAGGGCGGGCTGAGCGAGGACGAGGTGGCCCGGTTCGTCGAGGCCGGCGCGGTGTCGGTGCGGATGGGCACCGAGGTCCTCCGTACGTCGACCGCCGGCGTCGCCGCCGTCGCCGCCCTCCTGGTCCGCACGCCCCGCTGGGGCGGCTGAGCCGCTCAGCGGGCGAGCAGCGCCTCGACCCGGGCGATCTCCTCGTCCAGCCCGGCCCGCTCGGCGCGGGTCAGCTCGCGGACCATCTCGACCAGGACGACCCGGCCCTCCTCGGCCCGCCACAGCCCGGTGAACCAGCCGTCGACGTGGACTGACATGGCCTGCGCGCCGTTGACGCCCATCCACAGCCGCCGGTGCTCGGGCTCCATCACCCGGTCGCGGGAGGCGTGGGAGAGCCACAGGTTGTCGTAGGTGCCGAACAGGCGGACCGGCGCCGGGGCGTCCTCGTCGGCGACCGGCGCGCCGGCGACGTCGTAGAGCACCTTGCCGTCCTCGTCCTCGTGCACCTCGAGGTCGTCCATCGCCTTGACGACCGGCCCCAGCCGGGTGATCCCGGACCAGGCCGTGACGTCGGCCGCGGTGCCGGGGCCGTAGGCGCGCAGGAACCGGCGCACGATCGCCGGCACGTCCGGCTCGGCCAGGGGCAGGCCGGTCCAGCGGTCGGCGAGGTCGTAGGCGACCGCGGTCGAGCCGGTCGGCTTCCAGCAGCCGCGCGGCGGGAGCTGGGCGAGGACCTCCGCGACCCGGGCGACCTGGCCCAGCTGGGTGGCGGTGTGGTCCGGGAAGCGCTCCGCGAGGGCGGCGCCGAGGAGGCGCTGGGGGAGCGGCCCGTCGGCGAGGACCTCGTGGACCGCCGCCGAGAACGCGGCGCGGTCGACCTCGCGCGCGGACCCGATCGTCTGGCTGGCCTTGATCTCGCGCTCGCGAACCGGCGCGGCCCAGACCGGCAGGGTCACCGCGTCGTCCGGCAGGTGCAGGTGGACGGTGTCGCGCAGGCTGAGCACCCGGACGAGGGAGCGGTCCTCGATGGCCGCGCTCACCGCGTGCGGGTCGACGTCGGCGATCCGCGCCGCCAGCGACAGGTACGGCGGCAGCGTCTCCTGGGCCTGGAGCCCGACCAGGTGCCCGATCATCTCCGCGGGCGTCAGCGTGGTGCGCTCCAGCAGGTGCTGGCGCAGGAGGAGCGTCCGGTTGAGCCGGGCGCGGGTGAACCTCACTTCACCGTGATCCGCTTGGTGTCCTCGGTCGGGCCGCCGCCCTCGCCGCCCGACGGGTCGTCGGTGCGGGCGATGAACGTGTATCGGCCCGGGGCGAGCTTGCTGACGTCGACCTCGGTCGACCACGGGTAGAGCTTGTCGGCCCAGCCCTCGGCGGTGGTGAAGCCCTGCTGGACGACCTTGCCGGCGGCGTCCTGGATCTCCCACGGCACCGTCGCCTCGAACGAGCTGGCCCGGCCCTCGGCGGTGAACTTCCCGTCGACGGCGGTGCCCTCGGCGGGCTCGGTGATGTTGACCAGGGCGAGCACGTCGAGCTCGGGGGCGGCGGTGAGGCCCTGGGCGGCGTCGACGCCGAGCAGCGTGGGGGCCGGCTTGCCGTCCTGCTGGACCTGGATCGGCAGGCGGGCGCCGGCGGTGCCCTGGAGGGTGTAGACGAGCTGCTGGACCGCGAGCCGGGCCTGCGCCGGGCTGAGCGAGCCCGCCTGGAGCCAGGAGGCGTCGGGGACCTCGACCACGATCGCGTCGGCGGTCTTGGTCACCGAGGTGAACCGGCCGCCGGGCCAGGTGGTGCGGTAGTCGGGGTCGACCGGCTTGCCGCTGGTCACGGCGGAGGCGGCGGCGACCAGGCGGTCCGCGCCGGAGATCTGGGTGAACTCGCGGTAGAGCCGGTCGCCCTGGGGCGTCTTGGCGACGTAGTAGACCGGGATCGCGCTGGGGTCGCCGCTCGTGGGCACCTCGCTCGGCGCGTCGGTCCCGTCGGTGGCCGAGGGCGACGTCGGCGCGCTGGACGACGGCGTGGCCGGCGACTCGGCCGCGGGCTCGTCGTCGCCGCAGCCGGCGAGCAGGCCGAGCGCGAGCACGGCGCCGCCGAGGGTGGCGAGGGTGCGGGGAAGGGCGGAGGTCATGGTCCCGATCCTTTCGTGTGCCGTGGCCAGGTCAGCGGAGGACGAAGCTCCGCGTGTCGATCGCGCCCGCCACGGCCTCGTCGTCGACGTCGGGCCACACGACGAGGGTGTAGCGCCCCCGTGCCAGGTTGCCGACCTCGAGCGTCATCTGCCAGGCGAACTCGGTGACCGGCGTGGTGCCGGCCACCTGGGTGGCGCCGGTCGCGTCGTGCACCTCCCAGGCGACGGTGTCGGCGCGCTCGGCGGAGACCGGCGTGACCTGACCCCGGACGGCGAGGACGTCGCCGACCTCGAGGCCCTCGACGGGGTCGTTGATGTTGACCGGCGCCTCGACCCGGGTGTTGCGGAGGGCGGGCTGCTCCACCTTGGTCCCGAGCAGCTCGGTGACCGGGGCGCCGGCGTGCTCGAAGGTGACCGGCAGCGGCTGGCCGACCGCGGCATCGGCGGTGTGCACCGCCTGCTGGACGCCGAGCGCCGCGGTGTCGGCGGGGACGTCGGCGGGCGCGCTCAGCGCGACCGCGCCGACCTGGACGGTGATGCTGGTCTGGTCGACGCTGACCGCGGTGAAGGAGCCGTCGGGCCACCCGGTGTCGTAGTCGTTGTCGACCGGGCCCGCGTCGACCTCCATCTGCTGGAGGGCGTCGAGCGTGCGCACCGCGATGTCGTCGGTGGCGGGCAGTGGCTGGAACTCGCGGAAGAGCCGCGCGCCCACGGAGGTCTCGGAGACGAAGTAGACGGCGCCGGGGTACTCCGTGGGACCGGACGCGGCCGGGGCGTCGCGGTCGTCGCGGAAGTCGGCGGCCAGGGCCGTGATGGCGACGACGGCCGCGGTCGCCGTACCGGCGCCGAGGACCACGAGGAGCGGACGGCGCCGGCTGCGCCGGGGCCGCTGGGACGTACGGCGCCGGATCTCGCCGAGCCGGTCGTGCGGGTCGACGTCGGCGACGGCGTCGGAGAACAGGGCGCGGAGCTGGGCGTCCTCGTCGGGGCTCATCGGTCGCCTCCCTTCAGGTCGCGGGCTTCGAGCAAGGGGCGCAGCGCCGCCGAGCCGCGGGAGGCGTGGCTCTTGACCGCGCCGCGGCTGATGCCGAGGGTCTCGGCGATCTCGGCCTCGGAGAGCTCGAGGTAGTAGCGCAGCGCGAGCACCTCGCGCTGGCGCCGGGGGAGCCGCTGGAGCGCGTCGAGCACGAGCTGGCGCCGGCTGTCGGCGAGCACGGGCTCGTCGGCCGCCGGCGCCAGGTCGACGACGTGCTGGCGGGCGAGGTGCCGCTGGACGACGCCGCGGTGGCGCAGCGCCGAGCGGGACCGGTTGACCACGGTCTGGCGCAGGTAGGCCAGCGCCCGGTCAGGGTCGTCGAGGCGCCCCCAGCGCCGGTGCAGCTCGACGAAGGCGTCCTGGGTGATCTCCTCGGCCTGGCCGGTGTCGCGCACGAGCAGCACCGAGAGCCGGACCAGCTGGTGCCAGTGGTCCAGGTAGAGGCGCTCGATCGCGAGGTCGACGTCCGTCACGACGGGTCGCTCCGCCTCGGCAGGGAGGTAGGGAGCGCCGAGCACCGCATGGATCGTCACGGTAGTTCCACGCACCACACCGCGTGCCGGTTGACACGCCTTTTCCGGCTGCGACGCAGGTCACCCGGCCTGGGGCGTCTCCACCAGCTGCTCGAAGTAGAGGTCCCGGAGCCGGCGGCGGGCCCGGTAGGCGACGGCCGAGACGGCCGCCGCGTCGCAGCCCAGGAGCGTGGTGAGGTCGCGCGGCGGGCGGCCCTCGACCTCGATCGCCCACAGCACGAGCTGCTGGCGCCGGGTGAGCGCCCGGAACGCCTGGACGAGAAGGTCGCCCTCGTGCACCCACAGGTGGTCGGGCTGGACGGCGCCGGCCTCGGCGATGAGCTGGGGGACGTCGGTCACCCGCACCCGCCCGCGCAGGTGCGTGCGGCGCAGGGCCCGGTTGCGGGCGCTGGCGAGGATGTACGCCCGCACCCCGCGGGTCGGGCCGCCGCCGTCGCGCAGCACGCAGAGCAGGCCGAGGAAGGCCTCGGCCACGGCGTCGTCCTCCTCGCCGGGGATGATCGAGCGCGCGACGCGCAGCGCCGCCGCCCGGTGCCGGCGGAACAGCTCGTCGAAGACGCTCTCGTCGCCCGCGCGCACGCGGTCCGCGATCTCCTCGTCCGTGACCTGCGCTCCGACCTCGTCGACTTCCGTGATCCCCATGTCTGTCCCCCTTGGTGACGGCCCCTCGCGTCGAGGGGCGGACTGTGAGGCTAGGAAGCGCTTTTTCACTTACCGGACGTCGTGGTGTGAAGGCGACGCGGCTGGGGCATGCTCGCGGGCATGGCCCGGAGCACGACGACCTTCGCCGAGGTGCTGAGCACGGCGATGGAGCGTCGCGGGGCGACGCTCGCGTCGGTGCGCGACCGGCTCTCGGAGCGGGGCCACCCGGTGTCCCTGACCGCGCTGTCGTACTGGCGCTCGGGGCAGCGCGAGCCCGAGCGCACGGCGTCGCTGGAGGCGATCCCCGAGCTCGAGGCGCTGCTGGGCCTCGAGGCCGGTGCGCTGAGCCGGCGGCTCTCGGGCCGGCTGCGCCGGCGGGTGGGAGCGGTCGAGCCCTTCAACGAGCTCCTGGGCGACCCCGCGGTCGAGGCCGTGGTCGGTGAGGAGGACGTCTGCCGGGTCTCCTCGCACCTGGTCGTCGACGTGGGCGCGCAGGGGGAGATCCTGCGGGCCCGGGTGCGCCAGGTGGTCGTCGCGGACCGCGAGGGGGTCGACGGGATCACCCTCTTCGTCGGACCTGACACCGGGACCGAGGTCAACGAGACCGAGATGTCCGCCGTCGCCGGCTGCACGATCGGCGAGGTGGTCGACCTCGAGCACGGCATCCGCGGCAGCCGGCTGGTCTTCGAGCGGCCGCTCGCGCTGGGCGAGTCCACCATCACCGAGATCGAGGCCCGCCGGGCGCCGCACCTGGGGCCCGACTTCGACACCGAGTACGCACTCGCCGCCGAGCAGCGGCTCGAGGAGGCGCTGGTCTGGGTCCGCTTCCACCCGGACAAGGTGCCGGCGCGGTGCTGGGTGTTCTTCCTCGAGGGCGGGCTGCGCCACGACTGGCCGGTCGACCTCGCCGGCAGCAGCAGCGTGCACTACCGGCAGACGGCGTTCGGCCCGGGCTACCTCGGGGTTCGCTGGGAGTGGTGAGTCCCGCAGGTCCTAGGCTGGCCCGGTGAGTGCCGATCCGGACTGCCTGTTCTGCAAGATCGTCGCCGGTGACATCCCCGGCGACATCGTCCACACGGGGGAGCGCACCGTCGCCTTCCGCGACATCAACCCGCAGGCGCCGCTGCACGTGCTCGTCGTCCCGCGCGACCACGAGCCCGACGCGGCCTCCTCGGCGCACGCGGACCCGGCCATGTTCGCCGAGATCGCGACCACCGCGCGCGCCGTCGCCACCGCCGAGGGGTACGACGACTACCGCCTGGTCTTCAACACCGGAGCCGGCGTCGGGCAGACCGTCTTCCACACGCACTGCCACGTCCTGGCCGGCCGGGCGATGACCTGGCCGCCGGGCTGAGCCCGGCCCTCGTCGCAAACGAGTGGGCGTCGGCGGATCCCTCCCGTAGCATGGAGGGGCCAGCTCGCCGTACTGAAAGGCCGCCCGTCACCGGGCATCCATGACCGACTCCACGCCCACCCCGATCACCTCCACCCGGCACACCGTCGTGGTGCCGAACAGCATCGACATGGTCACGCTCTTCGGTCCTGGCGACGAGCACCTCGGCATCATCGAGAAGCGCTTCGGCGTCGAGGTGCACGTCCGCGGCAACCGCGTCACCCTCAGCGGTGACCCCCACGAGCTCCAGCTCGCCGAGCGCCTCGTCGAGGAGCTCGTCGCCATCCTGCGCACCGGCCAGGGGATCACCCCCGAGGTCGTCGAGCGCGTCGAGGCGATGCTGCGCGCCGAGACGGCCACCTCGGAGCGCCCGGCCGACGTCCTCTCGCTCAACATCCTGAGCAACCGCGGGCGCTCGATCCGGCCCAAGACGCTCAACCAGAAGCGCTACGTCGAGACCATCGACCAGCACACGATCACCTTCGGCATCGGCCCGGCCGGCACCGGCAAGACCTACCTGGCCATGGCCAAGGCGGTCCAGGCGCTGCAGGCCAAGCAGGTCAACCGGATCATCCTGACCCGTCCGGCGGTCGAGGCCGGCGAGCGCCTGGGCTACCTGCCCGGCACGCTCAGCGAGAAGATCGACCCCTACCTGCGCCCGCTCTACGACGCGCTGCACGACATGCTCGACCCCGAGTCGGTGCCCAAGCTGCTGGCCGCCGGGACGATCGAGGTGGCGCCGCTGGCCTACATGCGCGGCCGCTCGCTCAACGACTCGTTCATCATCCTCGACGAGGCCCAGAACACCACGCCCGAGCAGATGAAGATGTTCCTGACCCGGCTCGGGTTCGGCTCCAAGATCGTGGTCACCGGCGACGTCACCCAGGTCGACCTGCCCTCGGGCACGAGCTCGGGCCTGCGCATCGTCGAGGGCATCCTCGACGGCGTCGAGGACCTCGCGTTCGTGCGGCTCACCAGCCACGACGTCGTCCGGCACAAGCTGGTCGCGCGCATCGTCGCGGCCTACGACGAGTTCGACGCCCAGAAGGAAGCCAAGCGCGAGCTCCGCCAGGACCGCCGGCTCGACAGCAAGAAGGACGACCCCGCGTGAGCATCGAGATCCTCGACGAGTCCGGCAGCGGACTCGACGTCCAGCACTTCGCGCGGCTCTCGCGGTTCGTGATGGACCAGATGCGCGTCCACCCGCTCGCCGAGCTGTGCATCAAGGCGGTCGACGAGGACACCATCGCCGAGCTCAACGAGAAGTGGATGGACAAGGAGGGCCCGACCGACGTCCTCGCCTTCCCCATGGACGAGCTGCGTCCCGGCCTGGTCAACGAGGAGCCCGAGGAGGGCGTCCTGGGCGACCTGGTCCTCTGCGTCTCCGTGGCCGAGCGCCAGGGGGAGACGGCCGGGCACGGCACGCTCGCCGAGCTGGAGCTGCTCACCACCCACGGCATCCTGCACCTGCTCGGCTACGACCACGCCGAGCCCGAGGAGCACAAGGTGATGTTCGGTCTCCAGGACCAGCTGCTGGCGCAGTGGCGGGCCCAGCCGGACGCATGATCGCCGACAGTCTCTGGCCGCTGGGAGCGGCCGCCGTCCTCGTCGTCCTCGCGGGCCTGTTCGCCGCGGCGGACGCCGCCCTCGCCGGGTTCTCGCGCGCCCGGGCCCACGAGATGCTCAGCGAGGGACGCGGTGGCGCCCAGCGGCTGCTCGCCGTCCTCGACGACGCGCCCCGGCACCTCAACACCGCGCTGCTGCTCCAGCTGCTGAGCGAGATCGCGGCCATCGTCGTGGTCACCCTCTACGTCGACGAGCGCCTCGACGCCTCCTGGTGGGCCCGTGCGGGCGTCGCCCTCGGCGTCATGCTCGTCGTCTCGTTCGTCGTCATCGGCGTCGCCCCCCGCACCGTCGGCAAGCAGCACGCCGAGACGGTCGCGCTCTGGAGCGCCTGGCCGCTGTCGATGCTGACCACCGTGCTCGGCCCGATCCCGCGCCTGCTCATCCTGGTCGGCAATGCGATCACGCCCGGCCGCGGCTTCCGCGAGGGCCCGTTCCAGACCGAGACCGAGCTGCGCGAGCTCGTCGACATGGCCGAGGCCACCGAGCTGATCGAGGCCGACGAGCGCAAGATGATCCACTCGGTCTTCGAGCTCGGCGACACGACCGTGCGCGAGGTGATGGTGCCGCGCGGCGACGTCGTCTACATCGAGGCCCACAAGAACCTGCGCCAGACGATGTCGCTCTTCCTGCGCTCGGGCTACTCCCGGGTGCCGGTGGTCGGCGAGAACCTCGACGACGTGCGCGGCATCGCCTACCTCAAGGACGTCGCCCGCCGTGACTTCGAGGCTCCCGACGTCGAGCTGACCCAGCGCGTCGAGGAGGTCATGCGCCCGGTCCACTGGGTGCCCGAGTCCAAGCCGGTCGACGACCTGCTGCGCGAGATGCAGGCCCGGCGCCGGCACGTCGCCATCGTCGTCGACGAGTACGGCGGCACCGCCGGCCTGATCACCATCGAGGACCTGCTCGAGGAGATCGTCGGCGAGATCACCGACGAGCACGACGAGGCCGAGGTCGAGGTCGAGCAGGTCGGCGATCCCGCCGACGAGTGCGTCCGGGTCTCCTCGCGCTACCCGGTCGACGACCTGGACGAGATCTTCGGCTTCCCCATCGAGGAGGAGGACGTCGACTCCGTCGGCGGCCTGCTCGCCAAGCACCTCGGCCGGGTCCCGATCCCGGGCTCGGTGGTCGAGGCCTACGGGCTGCGCTTCGAGGCCGAGCGCGCGGCGGGACGGCGCAACAAGATCGGCACCGTGCTGATCTCGCGGGTGGCCCCGGCCGCGGCCGAGCTCGCCGACGACTGAGCCGCCAGGGGTCCTCGCGCCGCCCGACCGACGGGAAGTGCAGGCCGACCCCCTGGTCGCGGGCGAGCCCGGCGAAGATCTCCATCGTCACGTCGAGGTCGTCGCCCAGGTAGGGCACGCAGCGCAGCGGCCGGTCCAGCGGCCGGAAGAAGTCGTCCCAGTGGATGAGCACGACCTCGCGCGCCCCCACCGTCTCGACCGTCTCGGCCCAGTACTGCCGGATGTAGTCGGGGCTCTGCACGCCCAGCTGGCCGACCCCGAGGTAGGCCACCTCGGCGCTGCGCCCGGCCAGCGAGCCGGGCCGGAACCCGGCGCTGCCCTGGACCAGCGCGGTCCGGCCGCTGTCGTGCTCGACCAGGATCGACCAGGCCTCGCCGCAGCGGTAGGCGTCCACCTTGACCGGCGGTACGACGGGCGCGGTGATCGTGCCCGGGAAGCGGTCGGGCGGGCAGTGCTCCGACTCCAGCCAGGTCAGCCGGAAGCCGCCGACCGCCACCGGCTCGCCGGGGACCACGACCGTGACCCGGTCGGCGGGCAGGCCGCCGCCGTGACCGACGTGCGCGGTCGACGTCCCTCCGTAGAGGGTGGCGCCGGTCCGCGCGGCGACGGCCGCGGAGTCCATCGCGTGGTCGTAGTGGGTGTGCACCGGCGCCACCGCGTCGAGCCGGTCGATCCGGGCACGGCGCAGCGCCGCGTCGATCCGGGCCGCGTCGGGGCCGATCCGGCCGAGCAGGACGCGCGGCAGCGAGGGACGGGAGAAGAAGCCGTCGGTGAGCACCGACGTCGTCCCGTCGTCGAGCAGCAGCGTCGCCACGCCGAGGAAGGTCACCCCGAGCCCGTCGTCGCTCTGGGGCAGGCCGAACCGGTCGGCGTACCGGCGGATGTCGGGGCGACCCAGGCGCAGGCGCATCCGGGCTAGGCCCCCGGGACGATCCGCAGGTCGCGCTCCGCGCCGTCGCCGAGCGCGGCCAGCGCCTCCTGGTAGGCAGGGGTGTCGTGGGCCGCGACGGCCGCCTCGACGCTCGCGAACTCGATGATGACCACGCGCTCCTGGAGCCCGGCCTCGTAGACCTGCTCGGGCAGGCCGCGGGCCAGGAAGGTGCCGCCGGCCTCGACCAGGGCGGGCAGGGCGAGCGCGGCGTAGGCCGCCAGCTTGTCGGCGTCGTGCACGGCGCGGTAGTTGCTGATCCAGTAGGCAGGCATGGGGTCATCCTGCCGGAGACCCGGTCGGCGATAATCAGCCCATGCCTGATCTGTCCACCGAGGACCAGAAGCTCGTCACCCTCGCCCGCGCCACCCGTGCGCGCATCCAGGCCGCGGAGGGTGCGGCGGTGCGCGACACCGACGGCCGCACGTACGCCGCCGCGACGGTCGACCTGCCGTCGCTGCGCCTCACGGCGGTCCAGGCCGTCGTGGCGATGGCGGTGGCGTCCGGGGCCTCGGGGGTCGACGCGTGCGTGGTGCTGGGTGACGGCGCGAGCCTCGCCGAGGCCGACGGCGCGGTGCTCGGGGAGTTCGCGGGCGCGGCGGGCGTCGTCGTCCACGTGGGCGACCCGCGCGGCACGATCGGAGACACCCTCACCCGCCCATGACAGATGTCATGGCCGGGTCGTGACGCCTGCCCGAGGTCCCGCGGCGCCCGCGCCGTGAGGCTGGGGGCATGACGAACACGACTGCGCCGGCCGTCCGGCTGGCGGGAGTGACCAAGGAGTTCGGCGACGTCCGGGCCGTGCGGGGGATCGACCTCGCGCTGCGGCCCGGCGAGATCGTGGCCTTCCTCGGTCCCAACGGAGCGGGCAAGACCACGACCATCGACATGGTGCTGGGGCTCACGAAGCCGACCGGCGGCACGGTCGAGGTCCTCGGGATGGAGCCGCGCAAGGCGATCGCGCGCGGCCTGGTCTCGGCGGTGATGCAGACCGGCGGGCTGCTCAAGGACCTCACGGTCCGCGAGACGGTGGCCTACACGGCGAGCCTGTTCGCCGACACCCGGCCGGTCGACGAGGTGCTGGAGCGCGCGGGCATCACCGGGCTGGCCGACCGCAAGGTGGCCAAGTGCTCGGGCGGTGAGCAGCAGCGGCTGCGGTTCGCGATGGCGCTGCTGTCCGATCCCGCGCTGCTGCTGCTCGACGAGCCGACCACCGGCATGGACGTCGAGGGCCGGCGCGCCTTCTGGAGCGCGATCCGCGACGACGCGGGCAGCGGCCGCACGGTGCTCTTCGCGACGCACTACCTCGAGGAGGCCGACCAGTACGCCGACCGGATCGTCCTGATCAGCCAGGGCCAGGTCGTCGCCGACGGCACCGGCCCCCAGATCCGCGCCCTCGCCTCGGGCCGCACGATCCGGGCCTGGCTGCCCGGAGCCGACGTCGAGGCGATCACCGCGCTCGGCGGCGTCGACCACGTCGAGGTGCGCGGGGAGTCGGTGACGATCCACGCCAAGGACAGCGACACCGTCGCGCGCTACCTGCTCACCGAGACGTCCGCCCGGGACCTGGAGATCACGGCCAAGGGCATCGAAGAGGCGTTCCTCAGCCTGACCGGACAAGGAGACCACGCATGAGCACGAGCACCCTCGACCCCGCCACCCGCCGGGTCCCGCCCCTCGGGGGCCTCAACCGCACCGTGCTCGGCATCGAGCTGCGCCGGATGCTGCGCAACCGCCGCACGGTGATCTTCACGCTCCTCCTCCCCGCCGCGCTGATGCTCAGCTTCGGCGGCCAGTCCGGCTGGGACGAGAAGGCCGGCGTCGGCAACGTCGGCGCCTACATCCTCGCCTCCATGGCCATGTACGGCGCCGCCCTCACCGCCGCGGCCGGCGGCTCGATGGTCGCGCTGGAGCGCTCGCTGGGCTGGTCGCGCCAGCTCCGGCTGACGCCGCTGCACCCGGTGGCGTACATCCTGATGAAGGCGTTCGTCGCCCTCGTCATGGGGGCGCTCGCGATCGCCGCGGTCAACGTGGTCGGCATCCTCCAGGGCAAGGCCGAGATGCCCACCAGCACGTGGATCCAGTGCGGCGTGCTCGCGCTCGTCTGCACGCTGACCTTCGCCGCGCTCGGTGTCTTCGTCGGGTACGTCGTCCCGGGCGAGAACGCCATGCAGATCCTCGGCCCCGGCCTGGCGCTGCTGTCGTTCCTGGGTGGCCTGTTCATCCCCCTCAGCCAGTACGCCGAGGCGGTCCGCATGGTCGCCTACTGGACCCCCATGTACGGCGTCGCCGAGGTGGTCCGCGCCCCGCTCACCCACGAGCTGCCCTGGTACGCGGTGGTCAACGCCGTCGGCTGGTGCACGCTGTTCGTGGCCGGCGCGGCCTGGAGAATGTCGAAGGACACCGCACGCGTGTGAGCACTACCGTGGATCCCATGAGCGAGACCGCGCCTGCCGCACCGGGAATGGTCGGCAGGCGCGGTCCGTGGTTCGCCGCGATCTGGCTCTTCTTCCTCATCGACCCGGTGCGGGCGGGCTTCCAGGCCGACGACCGGGTCCGCGGCCTGGCGGGCGTCGCGACCACCGCGGTCTTCGCGGCGGTCTACATGCTGCTGTGGTGGCGGATGCGGGCCCGGGCGCAGGCCCTCGGCGACCCGGTCGGCGAGACACCGGGCGCCGGCGGCACGCTGCTGCTGACCCTGACCGCTCTCGGCGTGCTGATGATGGTGCTGCTGGGGGAGCCGGGCGTCGCGTGCCTGGTCTACGTCGCGGTCGCCGCGGTGATGGTGCTGCCGTTCCGCTGGGCGGCGCCGACGGTGGTCGCGATCGCCGTCACCGCGGTGCTGCTGGGCCTGCTGCCGGGCTGGGAGTTCGAGTTCGGTGTGGCGTTCGGCGTGATGGCCGCCGCGATCGCGGTCTTCGGGATGCGCACGATCATCAGCCGCAACGCCCAGCTCGTCGCCGCCCACGCGCGCAACGCCGAGCTGGCCGTCGACAACGAGCGCTCCCGCTTCGCCCGCGACCTGCACGACATCCTGGGCCACTCGCTGACCGTGATCACGATCAAGGCCGAGCTGGCGCGGCGGCTGATCGACGTCGACCCCGAGCGCACGCGCGCCGAGCTGGCCGACCTCGAGCGGCTCAGCCGCGACGCCCTGGCCGACGTACGGCGGGCGGTCGAGGGCTATCGCGATCTCACCCTGCCCGGCGAGCTGGCCCGGGCGCGCACCGCGCTCGGCGCGGCCGAGATCGAGGCGACCCTGCCCAACAGCGCCGAGGACGTGCCGAGCGAGCTGCGCGAGCTGTTCGCCTGGACCGTGCGCGAAGGAGTGACCAACGTGATCCGCCACTCGGGCGCCCGCCACTGCGAGGTGCTGCTCGGCCCCGGCCGCGCCGAGGTCCGCGACGACGGTGCCGGCCCGAGCGTCCCGTCCCCGCGCGGCTCCGGACTGACCGGCCTGCAGGAGCGGGCCGCCGCCCTCGGTGCGCGGCTCGTCACCACCCGGCTCGACCCGGGCTGGTCGGTGGCGGTGGTGGTCGAGTGAGCACCGCGACCATCCGGCTGCTGCTCGCCGACGACCAGGCGCTGGTGCGCGGCGCGCTGTCGGCCCTGCTGGGCCTGGAGCGCGACCTGGAGGTCGTCGCCGAGGTCGGCACGGGGGAGGAGGCGGTCGCCGTGGCCGCCGAGCTGCGTCCCGACGTCGCGCTGCTCGACGTCGAGATGCCCGGTATCGACGGCATCGCCGCCTGCGCCGAGCTGCGCCGGGTCGCGCCGGAGACGCGCGTGCTCATCGTCACCACGTTCGGGCGGCCGGGCTACCTGCGGCGCGCGCTCCAGGCCGGTGCCTCGGGCTTCGTGGTCAAGGACACGCCCGCGCCCCAGCTCGCGGACGCCGTACGCCGGGTGCACCAGGGCCTGCGCGTCGTCGACCCCGCCCTGGCCACGGACTCGCTGGTCAGCGGTGAGTCGCCGCTGACCGGACGGGAGTCCGACGTGCTGCGCGCGGCCCGCGACGGCGGCTCCGTGGCGGCCATCGCCGCGGCGCTCTTCCTCTCCGAGGGGACGGTGCGCAACCACCTCTCCTCGGCCATCGGCAAGACCGGTGCCAGCAACCGGACCGAGGCCGTTCTCGTCGCGGACGGGAATGGTTGGCTCTAGTCGCTGGTTGCAGCAGGTCAACCATCCCCCGTCGACTGTCTGTGGACAGGAGTAAATTGCAACCCATGGCTAACAGTGCCTGGACGGAGCACGAGCGGGCCGTTCAGCGGCTCGCCGCCTCCTATGCGGCCATCCCCGCTGGTCAGCCCGTGCGGCTCGCGAAGCGCACCACCAACCTCTTCCGGGCCCGGGCGGCGACCGACGCCCCGGGGCTCGACGTCAGTGGCCTCTCCGGGGTCATCGAGGTCGTGCCCGACAGCCCGGACGGCCCGATCGCCGAGGTGCAGGGCATGTGCACCTACGAGGACCTGATCGACGCGACGCTGCCCCACGGCCTGGTCCCGTACGTCGTCCCGCAGCTGCGCACGATCACGCTCGGCGGCGCGGTGACCGGTCTCGGCATCGAGTCCACGAGCTTCCGGCTGGGCTTGCCCCACGAGTCGGTGCTCGAGATGGACGTCTTCACCGGCGCCGGTGAGGTCGTCACGACCCGCCCCGGGGACGACCTCTTCGACGCGTTCCCCAACTCCTACGGCTCGCTGGGCTACTCCACGCGGCTGCGGATCAAGCTCGAGCGGGTGCCGTCGTACGTCGCGCTGCGGCACGTGCGCTTCGACGACCCCGAGCTGCTGGCCAAGACGATCGCCGAGATCACCGCGAGCCAGGACTACGACGGCGAGCCGGTGCACGGCCTCGACGGCGTCTCGTTCGGGCCCGGAGAGCACGTCCTCACGCTCGCCCGCTGGACCGACGAGCCCGGCCCGACCTCCGACTACGCCGGGCAGGACGTCTACTACCGCTCGCTCCGGACGACCGAGCGCGACCGGCTCACGGCGTACGACTACCTGTGGCGCTGGGACACCGACTGGTTCTGGTGCTCGGGTGCCTTCGGCGCCCAGAACCCGCGCCTGCGCAAGGTCTGGCCGCGCAGCCTGCGCCGCTCCGACGTCTACATGAAGCTGCTCAAGCTCGACCGCCGCTTCGACATCGCCGACCGGCTCGACCGCCGCGCCGGGCGCCCCCTGCGCGAGCGCGTGGTCCAGGACGTCGAGGTGCCGATCGACAAGCTGGGGGAGTTCCTCACCTGGTTCGACGACGAGATCGGCATGCGCCCGGTCTGGCTGTGCCCGCTGGTCTCGACCGGCGCGAGCACCGGCGGCCAGTGGCCGGTCTACCCGCTCGAGCCCGGCCGGCTCTACGTCAACATCGGCTTCTGGGGCACCGTGCACGTCGGTCCCGACCGGGTGAACGCCCCGCGCAACCGCGCGATCGAGGCCAAGGTCCACGAGCTCGGTGGGCACAAGTCCCTCTACTCCGAGGCGTTCTACGACAAGCCGACGTTCGACGCCCTCTACAACACGGCGCACCTCGACGAGGTCAAGCGCCGCTACGACCCTGACGAACGACTGACGAATCTCTACGACAAGGCGGTGAAGAGCAGATGACCGTGAAGGGCCGGGGCATCGCCCCCACGATCGAATCCCTGTTCCCAGGCGGGCTCAAGGTCTGGCTCAAGGCCTACGACGGCAGCGAGGCCGGCGCGCTGGACCAGCCCTACGGACTCGAGCTCGTCAACGAGCGTGGCCTCTCCTACATCATGACGGCGCCGGGCGACCTGGGCCTCGGCCGGGCCTACGTCGCCGGTGACCTCAAGCTGCACGGTGTCCACCCGGGCGACCCGTACGACGCCTTCTCGCTGCTCAAGGACAACACCGACTTCGGCATCCCGAAGCCGACCGAGCTGGTCGGCATCATCCGCGAGCTCGGCATCAGCCACCTGATCCCGCCGCCCCCGCCGCCCCAGGAGCACCTCCCCGGCTGGCGGCACCGGCTCGAGGGCCTGCGCGGGCTGAGCAAGTGGAGCCGGCACTCCCAGGAGCGCGACGCCGACGCGATCCACCACCACTACGACGTCTCGAACACCTTCTACGAGCACGTCCTCGGGCCGTCGATGACCTACACCTGCGCGGTCTTCCCGACCGAGGACGCCACCCTCGAGGAGGCCCAGGACCACAAGTACGACCTGATCTGCCGCAAGCTCGGCCTCAAGGAGGGCGACCGGCTGCTCGACCTCGGCTGCGGCTGGGGCGGCATGGTCCGCCACGCGGCCAAGCACTACGGCGTCAAGGCGCTCGGCGTCACGCTCTCCCGCGAGCAGGCCACGTGGGCGCAGGAGGAGATCAAGCGGCAGGGTCTCGACCACCTCGCCGAGGTGCGTCACTCCGACTACCGCGACGTCCCCGAGACCGACTTCGACGCGGTGAGCTCGATCGGCCTGACCGAGCACATCGGCGTCGACAACTACCCGGCGTACTTCGCGTTCATCCACGACCGGCTCAAGCCCGGCGGCCGGGTGCTCAACCACTGCATCACCCGCCACGACAACCAGGGCCGGGCCTCGGCGGGCGCCTTCATCGACCGCTACGTCTTCCCCGACGGCGAGCTGGCCGGCTCCGGCACGATCGCGCGCGCGGCCGAGGACGCCGGTCTCGAGGTGCAGCACCACGAGAACTTCCGCGAGCACTACGCCAAGACCCTCGCCGGCTGGTCCAAGAACCTCGCCGACAACTGGGACGCGTGCGTCGCCGAGACCGACGAGGGCACCGCGCGGGTGTGGGGCCTCTACATGGTCGGCTCGCGGATCGCCTTCGAGCGCAACGAGATCCAGCTGCACCACGTGCTCGCGACCAAGACCGTCGACGGCGTCAGTGGCTACCCGCTGCGCCACGAGTTCTGAGCTCGTCGCTGACCTGATCGCCAGGTCCGGCTGAACGGACGGTGGACAACCCGGGACCAAGGTCCCGGGTTGTCCCGATTTCGCCTCCGGGGGGTCTCCGGGACTGGCAGGCTGTCCCGTTGGGGGCTGGGGTCACGTCGTGACGTCCGGCAAGAGATCGGATGAGGACGGTCAGATGGCGCTGAGGCGTGCGATGACGCATGCGACGAAGTCGGTCGCGTGGATCGGGGTCGCCGTGCTCGGCCTCACGATGGTGCCGGCGGACGCGGCTCCGGCGGAGCCGCTCGCGCGCCGCGGTGCCTGCACGATCGTGGGTACGTCCGGCAACGACGTCCTGGTCGGCACCCCGCGCCGCGACGTGATCTGCGGCTTCGGCGGCAACGACCGGATCGACGGCCGCGGCGGCGACGACGTGATCCGCGGCGGCGACGGCGACGACATCATCAACGGCGGCCCCGGCAACGACCTGATCTGGGGCGGCGCGGGCGACGACGTGATCCGGGGCGGGGACGGCAACGACCGGATCCGCGGCGGCGGCGGCAATGACGTCCTCTACGGCGGACGCGGCAACGACGGCCTGCGCGGCGGCGCCGGCGACGACCGGCTCTACGGCGGTCCCGGCATCGACCGGCTCTGGGGCAAGGCCGGGCACGACGTGCTCTCCGGCGGCCCGGGCCGTGACGGGCTCAGCTGCGGCACCGGCGGCGACAAGGTCGTCGGCGGCAAGGGCGACAACGTCGGCAAGGACTGCGGTCCGCGCAAGCCGGACCCCGAGCCCGAGCCGGGCCCGGGCGACCCGTTCGCGGTCGACGACTCCTTCACCACCGACGAGGACACGGTCCTCGAGCTGCCGGCCACCGGCCCGGGCAGCCCGGTCGCCAACGACACCGACCCCGACGACGACGTCCTGACCGTCACCGCGGTCGGCACGGCCACGGGTGGCACCGTCGTGCTGGCGGGCGGCACCATCCGGTTCACGCCGACCCCCGACCTGTGCGGTCCCACCGCCGGGGGCTTCGCCTACACGGTCTCCGACGGCACCGGGCGCAGCGCCACCGGTCGCGTCGTCGTCGCCATCACCTGCGTGGACGACGACCCGGTCGCCGCCGACGACACCGCCACCGTCGCCGAGGACAGCGCCGCGAGCCCGGTCGACGTCCTGGCCAACGACACCGATGCCGACGACGACGACCTGGTCATCGGCGCGGTCACCCAGCCCGACCACGGCACCGTGGTGCTCGCGAGCGGCGGGACCGGGCTGACCTACGCGCCCGACGCGAACTACTGCAGCTCCGGCGCCGGCGACGACCCGGACACGTTCACCTACGAGCTCACCCCGGGCGGGTCCACCGCGACGGTTCGGATGACCGTGACCTGCGTGGACGACGCCCCCGTCGCGGTCGACGACGCCGTCACGGTCGGCGAGCACGCCCCCTGGACCGACCTGGACGTGCTGGCCAACGACACCGACGTCGACGGCGGCCCCAAGGAGGTCACCGGGGTGACCCTGCCGAGCCACGGCGAGGTCGCCATCGCCCCAGGCGGCACGGGGGTGCGCTACCGCCCGGACCTGACCGCGGTGTGCGTCGAGCCCGCCACGGTGAGCGACACCTTCACCTACGTGGTCAACGGCGGCTCCGTCGCGACGGTCAGCGTCACGATCACCTGCGTGACGGACGCCGCGACCGCGGCCGACGACACCGCCACGGTGACCGAGGACGACCCGGCCACCGCGATCGACGTCCTGGGCAACGACGACGCGCGTGACCAGACGCTGTCGATCGGCTCGGTCACCCAGCCCGACCACGGCACGGTCGTGATCACCGGCGGCGGCACCGGCCTGACCTACGCGCCCGACGCGGACTACTGCAACAGCCAGCCGGGCGGCACCCGCGACTCGTTCACCTACACGCTGACGCCGGGCAACGCGACGGCCACCGTGCGCGTCGCGGTGACCTGCGTCGTGGACCCGCTCGAGGTCAACGACGACACCGCCACGGTGACCGAGGACGACCCGGCCACCGCGGTCGACGTCCTCGCGAACGACGGCGACCCCGAGGGCGGGACGCTGTCGATCACCGCGGTCACCCAGCCGGACCACGGCACGGTCGTCATCACCGGCGGCGGCACCGGCCTGACCTACCGGCCCGACGCGGACTACTGCAACAGCCAGTCCGGCGGTTCGCCCGACACCTTCACCTACACCGTCAACGACGGTCCCACCGCGACGGTGCGGGTCACCGTGACCTGCGTGACGGACGCCGCGACCGCGGCCGACGACACCGCCACGGTGACCGAGGACGACCCGGCCACCGCGATCGACGTCCTGGGCAACGACGACGCGCGTGACCAGACGCTGTCGATCGGCTCGGTCACCCAGCCCGACCACGGCACGGTCGTGATCACCGGCGGCGGCACCGGCCTGACCTACGCGCCTGACGCCGACTACTGCAACAGCCAGCCGGGCGGCACTCGCGACACGTTCACCTACACGCTCGCCCCGAGTGGGGCGACGGCGACGGTGCGCGTCGCGGTGACCTGCGTCGTGGACCCGCTCGTGCTCAACGACGACACCGCCACGGTGACCGAGGACGACCCGGCCACCACGATCCAGGTCCTGGCCAACGACACCGACCCCGAGGGCGGGATCCTGGCGGTCACCGCGGTGACCCAGCCGGACCACGGCACCGTCGTGATCACCGGGGGCGGCACGGCGCTGACCTACCGGCCGGCCGCGAACTACTGCAACAGCCAGCCCGGCGGTTCGCCCGACACCTTCACCTACACCGTCAACGACGGTCCCACCGCGACCGTGCGGGTCACCGTGACCTGCGTGTACGACCCGCCGACCGCGAATGCGGACGCGGCCACGGTCGACGAGGACGCCTCGACCACCGTGCCGGTCACCGCCAACGACATCGCGGGCGACGACCCGGCGGTGGTGCAGTCGGTGACCCAGCCGCTCCACGGGTCCGTCTCGATCGTCCCGGGCGGCCTCGCGGTGAGCTACCTGCCGAACCCGAACTACTGCAACACCCCGAGCGGTCCGACCGACGACTTCACCTACACGCTCGGCGGCGGCTCCACCGCGACCGTGACGATGACGGTCACGTGCGTGAACGACGCGCCCACGGCAGCACCCCAGTCCTTCACCGGTGTCGCCGCCGCGGTCGGCAACACCTCCCTCGTCGTCGCCCCGTCCGGCGGCGGTACGCCGACCACGACCGGCGCGCGCAAGACGGTGGTGGGCAACCTGCTCACCGGCGCGGCCGACGTCGACAGCGGCACGCTCACCGTGCTCGCCGAGACGGTGACCAGCACCGGCGGCGGTACCGCGGTCCTGGAGGCCGACGGCGGCTTCGTCTACCACCCGCCGGCCGGGTGCACGGCGACCACCGACACCTTCACCTACCGGGTGAGCGACGGGTACGCGCCCACGCCGGGTACGGGCAGCGCCGTCGTGACGGTCAGCCTCGCCGGCTGCGTCTGGTACGTCTCCAACGACGCCTCCGGCAACGCGGGCACCTCCGACGCGCCCTTCGACACGCTCGCGCAGGCCGCGACCGCCTCGAAGGCCAACGACACGATCTACGTCTCCGCCGGCACCGGTGACACGACCGGCTACGCCGACGGCATCGTGCTCAAGAACGGCCAGCGGCTCCTGGGCGAGTCCCGCACCCTGGTCATCGGCGGCGTGACGCTCGCCGACGGCGTCCCCGGGGCACGGCCCCGCCTCGCCGCCACCGGTACCGACGTGGTCAGCCTCGCCAGCGGCAACACCGTGGCCGGCCTCGCCCTCGACCCGGCCGGCGTCAGCAGCGGCATCGCCGGCGGGACGGGCGACGCGAGCGGCACCGTCACCGACGTCCGGGTCACCGACACCGGCGCGGCCGGTACGGCGCCCGGCGTCGTGCTCGACGGCACCTCCGGCACGTTCGACCTCACCGACCTCGTCGTGGACAACACCGCCGCGAGCGGTCCCACGAGCGGGTCGATCGGCCTCAAGCTCCGCGCCGCCGGCACGGTCAAGCTCAGCGGCCAGAACCGCCTCCTCGTCACGGGCGCCCCGGCGTTCACCTCCGACAGCACGGCGCTCCAGGGCAGCCAGATCGACCGGGTGCTCGTGACCGGCTCGGCGACGGGCGGCGTGAACCTGCTCAACAGCACCGGTGCGGTCACGCTCGGCAAGATCGAGCTCGAGACCACCGCCGGCTCGACCGCTGCGCTGCGCCTGCAGAACACCGGGGCGATCACCACGACCGACGCGACCAGCACGATCACCGCCACCGGCGGTCCCGCGGTCGAGATCAACGGCGCCCCGGCCTCGCAGCTCGAGCTCGCCACGGTCTCCTCGGCCCACAGCGCGAGCCGCGGCATCTCGATCACCGGGCTCACCAGCGGCAGCTTCAAGGCCAACGGCGGCACCGTGAGCGACCACGCCACCACCGCCTTCTACGTCGACGGCGGCAACGGCACCGTCACCTACGCCGGGGCGATCAACGACGGCGTGGGCGGCTCGGTCGAGGTCCGCGGACGGAGCGGCGGCACGGTCACCGCGTCCGGCACGATCACCGACTCCACCGACATCGGCGGCGGCGTGCTGGTCACCGGCAACACGGGCGGCAACACCGTCCTGAGCGGTGCGGGCTCCACTGTCCGGTCCGGTGCCGCCGACGGCATCGTGCTGTCGTCCAGCTCCGGCCACACCCTCACCCTCAGCGGGGGCGGCCTGCAGGTGGCGAGCACCAGCGGCAAGGGCGTCGACGCGGCCGGCGGTGGCACCCTGAACGTCACCGGGACCGGCAACCGGATCGCCTCCACGACCGGACGCGCGCTCGGCGTGGCGAACACCCAGATCGGCAGCGGCAACCTGGTGCTCGAGAGCGTCAGCAGCAACGGCGCACCCAACGGCATCCGCCTGGTCGCGACCGGTACTGCCGGCTCGCTCCGGGTCACGGGTGCCGGTGGCACCTGCACCCCGGGGAGCACCGCGGGCTGCACCGGCGGTGAGATCGCCAACAGTACCGGCTCCTCCCCGAGCGGCGATGCGCCGGACGGCACGGGTGTCGTGCTCAGCGACACCCAGGCGCCCTCGCTGACCCGGATGTGGATCCACGGAGCGGGCAACTACGCGCTGCGCGGTGACCGCACCCGAGGCCTGACGTTCGCCGAGAGCGTCGTCAACGGCCTCAACGGCGACGCCGACACGGACTCCGCCGTGGTGCTCACCGAGCTCTCCGGCACGGCGTCCATCGCCCGGACCCACCTCAGCGGCGGGTACAGCGACACCCTGCGGGTCACCAACACCACCGGCGACCTGGGCCGGCTCACCGTCGACACGGTCACCTTCGGCCTCAACGGCAACCGGCCGCAGAACGACGCCCTCCAGCTCGACGCCAGCGGCGCCGCCGGTGACTTCCCGGTCACCGTCACCGCCAGCACCTTCCAGGGCGCGGCCGGCGACCAGCTGCAGTACGGCAACGCCGCCACCAAGCGGGGCGACCTCGTCGTGACCGACAACGTGTTCACCAACACCCACCCGGCGATCAGCGCCGGCGGTGGCGGCGTCACGGTCACCGAGGGCGGCACCACGTCGCTCGACGCGACGGTCACCGGCAACCAGCTGACCGGCGCCGTCGGCCCGGGCTTCCTGTTCGCCAAGGCGCCCGGCTCGGGCGTCCAGCGCGGCACCTTCGCCAACAACCGGATCGGCACCGCGGGGGTCGACAGCTCCGGCTCCCTCTCGGCCTCGGGCCTCAAGCTGCAGAACCTCGGCGGCGGCGGGATCGTGTGGGGCGTCACCGGCAACCAGGTCCGCGGCTACAACACCTATGGTGTCGAGGTCGTCGCCGGCGGTGGCGGCGGTGCGCAGTCCGGGGCCGTGCAGACCACGGTCACCGGCAACGTCATCGCCCAGCCCGGTACGGCGTCCGCCACCCTGGGCATCCCCAAGCAGGGTCTGCACTACAACATCGGCACCACAGCCGGGGACACGTTCGAGGCCTGCGCCGACATCCAGAACAACACCCTGACCGGCAGCGGCGCCGACGGGAACCCGGCGACCGGGATGAACGTCGACGTACGGCTGCGCCAGCGCCAGCTCACCACCTTCCGGCTGCCCGGCTACGCGGGCGCGAACAACGGCAACGCGGCTGTCGAGAGCTTCCTGGCGACGCGCAACGTCGCCGGCGCCACCGTGCGCGCCGAGAACAGCGTCGCCTCCGGGGGCGGCGGGTACGTCGGCGCCGGTCTCTCGTGCCCGGCGGTGCCCTGACCATGACCAGCACCCACCCGAGGAGGCCCCGTGTCTAGTCCCTTCCTGTCCGAGATCCGGCTGATGTCCTTCAACTTCCCGCCCAGGGGCTGGGCGTTCTGCAACGGGCAGTACCTGCCCATCAACCAGAACCAGGCGCTGTTCGCGCTGCTCGGCACCACCTACGGCGGCAACGGCCAGACCACCTTCGCGCTGCCCGACCTGCGCGGCCGGGTGCCGATCCACATGGGTCAGGGGTTCACCCTGGGGCAGCAGGTCGGCGAGGAGGCGCACACGCTGACGTCCGGCGAGATGCCGCAGCACGTGCACCCGGTCCTGGGCTCGTCGGCCACCAGCGGGGGATCGGCGAGTCCTGCGGGGATGTACCTCGGCGCCGCCAACAACGTCTACCGCTCCGGCAACCCCAGCCAGACCCTGCACCCGAGCACGGTCGGCACGGCCGGCGGCAACCAGGCGCACCTCAACATGCAGCCCTACCTGACCCTGAGCTTCTGCATCGCGCTCGTGGGCATCTTCCCGAGCCAGAACTGAGGAGAACGCCATGAGCCAACCCTTCGTCGGCGAGATCCGGCTCTTCGCCGGGAGCTTCGCCCCCAACGGCTGGATGCTGTGCCAGGGCCAGGTGCTGCCGATCTCCAAGTACGAGACCCTCTTCAACCTGATCGGCACGACCTACGGCGGGGACGGCCAGGAGACCTTCCGGCTGCCGGACCTCCAGAGCCGGGTCCCGATCCACCAGGGCACCCGCCCCGGCGGATCCACCTACCAGATCGGCGAGACGGGCGGGAGCGAGAGCGTCACGCTGAGCCCCCAGCAGATGCCGATCCACAGCCACGGCTTCGGCGTGGTGCAGGGTCTGCCGGGCACCCAGGTCAGCCCGGCCGGCAGCGTGCCGGCGATGTCGCTGAACGTGGTGCCCTACATCAACGAAGCGGTGGTCGATCCCGGGCAGGCGGCGAACCGGTTCGCGCCGGGGGCGATCACGCCGATCGGCGGCAACCAGCCGCACGAGAACATGCAGCCCTACCTGACCATCAACTTCATCATCTCGCTCTTCGGCGTCTTCCCGAGCCAGAGCTGAGGAGTACGCCATGAGTGACCAGTTCGTCGCCGAGATCCGCATCTTCCCGTTCAACTTCGCCCCCACGGGATGGGCGATGTGCAACGGTCAGCTGCTCCCGATCTCGCAGAACACCGCCCTCTTCTCGTTGCTGGGCACCTACTACGGTGGCGACGGCAAGGCGACCTTCGCGCTGCCGAACCTCCAGGACAGCGCGCCGCTCCAGCAGGGTCAGGGTCAGGGGTTGAGCGATCACTTCCTGGGCGAGGCCTCGGGGGCGCCCGCCGTGACGCTGCTCCAGAGTGAGATGCCCTCGCACACCCACCAGCTCTACGCCAACACCACCGACCCGGGTGACACCAGCGTGCCGAGCCCGACCGCGACCTTCGCCACGTCGTCGGGGGGCGCGCTCTACCAGCCCGCCACGGCTCTCAGCGCCCTGGCGCCGCTGGCCCTCGGGATCGCCGGCGGCAGCCTCCCGCACAACAACATGCAGCCGTCGCTGACGCTCAACTTCTGCATCGCGCTCCAGGGCATCTTCCCGCAACGCCCATGACCACCCTGACCCTGCGTCCCGCCGCGGCGGCCGACGAACCCTTCCTCCTCGCGCTGTACGCCGCCGGGCGGGCCGCCGAGCTCGACCAGGTCGCCTGGCCGCCGGGGCAGCGGGAGGCGTTCGTCGCGATGCAGCACGACCTGCGCGAGCGCCAGTACCGCGCGGCGTACCCGGACGCCGAGCACAGCGTGGTCGAGGTCGCCGACCACCCGGCCGGCCGGCTCCTCGTGAACCGGGGCGAGCGCGAGATCGGGATCGTCGACATCGCGCTGCTGCCCGCCCACCAGGGCCAGGGGATCGGCGGCACGCTGCTGCGGCGGGTGCTCGACGACGCCGCGGCCACCGGTGACGGCGTCCCGGTGTCCCTGCAGGTCGAGCGGGCCGGCCGGGCCCGGGCGCTCTACGAGCGGCTGGGCTTCGTGGTGGTCGCCGAGGACGACGTCCGCCTGTCCCTCACCTGGCGGCCGTCATGACGCGGGTCCTGCGCTCAGGCGAAGGCCGCCTCGTAGCGCATCCGGTCGCCGCTCGGGCCGAGCGGCACCAGGAACAGCGCGGTCTCGCCGAGGCCGGCGTGCCGCACGGTCCAGGTCGCCTGCTCCAGCACGGGCGTCGCCGGTCCGGTGAAGAGCAGCGAGAACTGTCGGCGCTGGGCGCCGTCGGGCCCCGCGCCGCCGGCCACGTCGCGGACCGCGACCTCGTCGAGCGCCAGCGCGAACGCCGCGCCGTCCGGGAGCGCGACCTCGAAGGGGTCGCCCACCAGTGCCGAGAAGTCGTCGGCGTCGAACCACGTACTCACGTCCCCACCCTAGCCAGGAGCCTTCGATGACCGACCTGAGCCGTCGTACCGTCCTCGCCACCGGAGCCACCGGCGTCGCCGTCACCCTGGTCGGGCTGCCCGGTGGCGCCCAGGCGGCACCGCTCGCGGCGGCCGCGCCGGCCGCCCCCGCGGCCCGCACCTTCACCCGGGAGGCCAAGCTCTACCGGCGCAAGCGGTTCGTCGCGCAGCGCAAGGCGCGCTTCCGGGTCACTGGTCCGGGGGTGGCGATCAAGATGCGCCTGGTCACGGTCCGCGACATCCCGCGGGTGAGCCGCGGCTCCAACCGCAGCTTTGAGCTCACCTTCACCGCGCCGCGGCGCGGGCCCGAGCAGGGGACCTACACCTTCAAGCGGCGCCGGTTCGCCAAGACCTCGCTGTTCCTGGTGCCCACCGACGAGACCCGCCGGGTCTACCGCGCGACGGTCAACAACCGCTGAACGTCGTACCGGCCGGTGCCGATAGCCTGAACCGGTGAGCACCCGCGCCCAGCAGTACGACGCCACCGTGGTGGCGCGCGAGCAGGTGACGCCCCACCTGGTGCGGCTGACCCTCGACGTACCGGGCTTCGTCTCGACCGGCATCGCCGACGAGTGGGTGGGCCTGGTCGTGCCGGGCCAGTTCCAGAGCCGCTACTACACGGTGCGCTCCGTCGACGGCACGCGCCTGGTGCTCGACGTCGTGGTCCACGCGACGGGTCTGGTCACCGAGTGGGCCTCCGGTCGCTCGGGTGACCCGGTCGGCCAGCAGGTCGTGCTGACCGAGGCCAAGGGCTCCTTCCTCCCGCCCGACGACGCGGGCTGGCTGCTGCTCGTCGGCGACCTCACCGCCCTGCCCGCGATGACCCGGATCGCCCGCGAGAACGCCGCCGCCCGACCGGTGCGGATCCTCGCCGAGGTGCCCGACGACTCCCGGATCGACGGCTACTTCCCCGACGCCGAGGGCGTCGAGGTGACCTGGCTGGCGCTGGGCGACGACGGGTCGAGCCGGCTCGCCGACGTCGTCGAGGACATCGCGTGGCCCGAGGGCCCCGGCTACTTCTGGATGGCGGGCGAGTCCGCCCAGATGCGCGCCATCCGCAAGCACCTCATGCGGGTGCGCAAGCTTCCCAGCACCCACTACGACGTGATGGGCTACTGGCGCTCGGTCGAGAAGCGGCAGCCGCGCGCGGTCGACCCCGGGCCGATCTGGCGCGCGGGCAAGGCCGCCGGCAAGTCCGACGAGGAGATCTGGGCCGACTACGACGCTGCACAGGGAGATGCCGAGCGATGAACGACCAGCACGACGACGAGGACGACTTCGACGACGAGCTCGACGACGAGTTCGACGAGGACTTCGGCGCGCTCCCGCCCCCGGCCGCCCCGGTGGCGCCGGTGTTCGGCAGCGGCGAGGTCCCCGAGGGCTACCGCAGCGGCTTCGCCTGCTTCGTGGGCCGTCCCAACGTCGGCAAGTCGACGCTGACCAACGCGCTCGTCGGCCAGAAGATCGTGATCACCTCCGACAAGCCGCAGACCACGCGCACCGTCGTGCGCGGCATCGTGCACCGCCCCGACGGCCAGCTGGTGCTGGTCGACACCCCCGGCCTGCACCGTCCCCGCACGCTCCTGGGCGAGCGGCTCAACGACCTGGTCAAGACCACGTGGGCCGAGGTCGACGTGGTCGCCGTCTGCTTCCCGTCGGACGAGAAGATCGGCCCCGGCGACACGTTCCTGGTCAACGAGCTGGCCAAGGTCCGCCGGACGACCAAGATCGCGGTGGCCACCAAGACCGACCTCGTCACCCCCGACCGGATCGGCGAGCACCTGCTCGACATCGCCGAGCTCGGCCGCACCACCGGCACCGAGTGGGCCGAGATCGTGCCCGTCTCCTCGGTCGGCGGCGACCAGATCGGCCTGCTGGGCGACCTCCTCGTCGGCCTCATGCCCGAGGGCCCGCCGCTCTACCCCGACGGCGACCTGACGGACGCGCCCGAGGAGATCCTCGCCGCCGAGCTGATCCGCGAGGCCGCGCTCGACGGCGTACGCGACGAGCTGCCGCACTCCATCGCCGTCGTGGTCGAGGAGATGGGCCTGCGCGAGGGCCGCCCCGACGACAAGCCGCTGCTCGACATCCACGCCAACCTCTACGTCGAGCGCGACTCCCAGAAGGGCATCGTCATCGGCAAGAAGGGCGCCCGGCTGCGCCAGGTCGGCACCGCCGCGCGCCAGCAGATCGAGGCGCTCCTCGGTACGCCGGTCTACCTCGACCTGCACGTCAAGATCGCCAAGGACTGGCAGCGTGACCCGCGTCAGCTGCGCAAGCTCGGCTTCTAGGGCTCGCTGCGCCTGGCCGCCCGCGAACCGTGCACCGGGCGGGCCTCGACTGCGCGCGCGCCCGCGCAGGAGGGGCTAGTCGGTCGTCCAGCAGCGGCCGAACTTCTGACCCATCTCCCACTGCTCCTTGGTGGGCCACTCGTAGCCCCACTTGAACGACAGCGGGTCGGCGGCGACGTCGGCCGCGGCGTCCTCGCAGCGGGTGCGGCCGGCGCTGCGGACCTTGTTCTGGCCCGGGTAGCTGGCCTGGTCGAACGCGATCACCTCGATCGCCCGCCACGAGTGCTTGGCCGAGCAGCGGACCCGCTCGAAGTTCTTGGCATCCGGCGCGGCCGTGCCGCACATGGCGTACTTGTCGGGCGTCTTCGCCCCGCGCAGCGCGCCCTTGAGGTCGCTGTCGAGGCCGGCCAGCTGGGCCGAGCCGTCGAGGAGCACCGCGTCACAGCGGAACCAGGTGGCCCCGGCGTCCGACTCGTCGACGGTGGGGGTGAACCAGATCGAGCGGACCATGCTCAGCCGGACGTCGGTGAGGCTGCCGCCGAGGTACTTCTCGAGGCGGCCCGGGCAGGCCTGCGCGACCTGGTCCTGGACTCGTTCGGAGTCGACCGCGACGAGGTGCCCGTCGACGACGGCGTCGGTGTTGCCGACCGAGAACGTCACGCTGGTGTGCTGCTGGCTGCAGTCGACCGGCTCCACCTCGGACGTCGGCGCGACCGCCGCGTCGAAGGGCAGCTGGTAGCAGGCGCCGACCGCGGGTCCGGGCGCCGGCGGGGGAGCGGGGGTCTGGGTGGCGGCCGCCTTGGTCGGCTCGTTGCCGGCCTTCTTGTCGGCCTCGCCACCGGAGCTGCACCCGGCCAGCAGGGCCACCAGGGCCGTGCCCGCCGCCAGCACCGGGGCCGTACGTCGCAGGATGCTCATCTCGTCACTCACTCGTCCTCGCCCAGCACACCGAGCGCCGGATGCCGGCGTCCCACTCGGCCTTGTGGAAGAAGGTGAACCCGTACTCGAACTCGGCCGGGTAGTTCAGCCATGCCTTGACCGACGTCGCGCAGAAGGAGCGGGTCCGGCTCTCCATCACCCGGTCGCCGGGGTACTCGTCGTCGGGCTGGCCGAGCTTGACCGTGGTCACCGCCCGCCAGTCGTGCTCCTGGTTGCAGGGCACCTTCTCGCCCTCGCCGACCGATGCCCCCCGCGCACAGCTCAGCCAGCGGTCGGGCGCCCGCCCGGCCAGCATGTCGCGCGCCGTCTCGGGCAGCGGCCGGTACTCGGTGCTCGCGCTGCTGCCGCCGATCACGTCGCAGCGGTACCAGCGCGCGCCCTTCTTCCAGGCCTTCTCAGACGGCCGGAACCACGCCCAGCTCAGCGTCGTGCGCAGCACCAGGCTCTCGTCGGCGCCGACGAACTTCGCGAAGGCCGTCGCGCAGGTCTGGTAGGCGAACGTCCCGAGCGCCTTGTCGTCGTAGGCCGCGTCGTCGTACTCGCCGGGGAGGTCGCCGGTCGCGAACGTCTCGGCGGTGTGCTCCTGCGCGCAGGGGACCGTCTTGGTCGCGTTGGCCGGCTTGGCGACGTCGTCCGGCGTCAGCTGCCGGCACAACCCGCTCGCCGGGACGTCGACCGCGTCGACCAGGTCCGGATCGGTGTTCTCGCCCTGGCTCTCGGCGCTGCACGCGCTCGTGCTGACGGCCGCGGCGGCCAGCAGGAGGACGACGAGGGCGCGCCGCACCGTCATCGCTTCCCCTCTCGTACCGTCAGTCCACCAGCAGTGCGGCGATGGTAGCGCCCAGCGCATAGGCGGACTCCAACGCGGCGTCGTCGACCTCACCGAGCACGCCCAGGACGTCGTACCCCTGGCGCCAGCCGAGCGCCCCCACGATCGCGTGCACCGACCGCTCGGCGCCGGTCAGGTCGTAGCGGCCGTGCAGCCACAGCCCGTAGGGCCGGCCGGCCGTCGTCCCGGCGTCGGCGCCGTCCGCCGGTGCGCCGCTCGGGTCGAGGGCGCCGCCGACGGCGAGGAAGGTCGAGTCGAAGAAGTGCTTGAGCGCGCCGCTCATGTAGCCGAAGTTGGCCGTCGTCCCGAGCACGTACCCGTCGGCGGCGAGGACGTCGTCCGCGCTCGCCTCCAGCGCCGCCCGGACGACGACCTCGACGCCGCCGGCCTCCTGGACGTCCGGGTCGTGGGCGCCGGAGACGACCTGCTCCAGCAGGGCCTGCATCGAGCGGCTGGGGGAGTGGTGGACGATCAGCAGCCGAGGCATGTCGCCAGCCTAGGCCGGTCGGCTGCTAGGGTGGGCCCATCATGACGCGAGCCCTCCTTCTTAGCGGCCGCAGCGAGGTCTGAAAGCCGGACCCCCTCGTTGCGGAGTGAGTTGCGCGCCCGGCGCCCATCTGGAAGCTCTCAGCACCCCGAGGAAGTCATGAACCAGCGCGTCACCATCCCCAGCCAGCAGCCCAGCGGGATGCCGTACCACCGCTACACCGCCTTCGAGCCCGTGACGGTCCCCGACCGCACCTGGCCGGACCAGAAGATCACCCGCGCCCCCCGGTGGCTCTCCACCGACCTGCGCGACGGCAACCAGGCGCTCATCGACCCGATGAGCCCCTCGCGCAAGATGAAGATGTTCGAGCTCCTGGTCCAGATGGGCTACAAGGAGATCGAGATCGGGTTCCCGGCCGCGAGCCAGACCGACTTCGACTTCGTGCGCCAGCTCGTCGAGGAGGACCGGATCCCCGACGACGTGCGGGTCTCCGTGCTGACCCAGGCCCGCGAGGACCTGATCGCGCGCACCGTCGAGTCGCTCCAGGGCGCGGCCAAGGCGACCGTCCACCTCTACAACGCGACCGCGCCGCTGTTCCAGCGCGTGGTCTTCGGCGTGACCGAGGCCGAGTGCATCGCGATCGCGACCCGGGGCACCGAGTGGGTCATGAAGTACGCCGAGCAGCTGCTCGACGGCACCGACTTCGGCTACCAGTACAGCCCCGAGATCTTCACCCAGACCCCGACCGACTTCGCGATCGAGGTCTGCGAGCGGGTCTCCGACGTGTGGCAGCCGGAGGAGGGGCGCGAGATCATCCTCAACCTGCCGGCCACCGTCGAGATGTCGACGCCCAACACCTACGCCGACCAGATCGAGTACTTCTCGCGCAACCTGTCCCGCCGCGCCCACTCGATCATCAGCCTGCACCCCCACAACGACCGCGGTACGGCGGTCGCCGCCACCGAGCTGGCGCTGATGGCCGGTGCCGACCGGGTCGAGGGCTGCCTGTTCGGTCACGGCGAGCGCACCGGCAACGTCGACCTGGTCACCCTCGGCATGAACCTGTTCAGCCAGGGCATCGACCCGCAGGTCGACTTCTCCGCGATCGACGAGATCCGGCGCACGGTCGAGTACTGCACCCAGCTGCCCGTCCACCCGCGCCACCCGTGGGCCGGTGACCTGGTCTACACGGCGTTCTCCGGCTCCCACCAGGACGCCATCAAGAAGGGCCTGGAGGACCTCGACCGGATCGCGGCCGAGCAGGGCAAGCCGGTCGGCGAGATCCCGTGGGAGGCGCCGTACCTGCCGATCGACCCGAAGGACGTCGGCCGCACCTACGAGGCAGTCATCCGGGTCAACAGCCAGTCCGGCAAGGGCGGCGTGGCCTACGTGCTCAAGGCCGAGCACAGCCTGGACCTGCCGCGCCGCGCGCAGATCGAGTTCAGCCGGGTCATCCAGCAGCACACCGACGCCCAGGGCGGCGAGGTCACCCCCGAGGCGATCTGGGAGATCTTCCGCAAGGAGTACCTCGACCGCGAGGAGCCCTACAGCCTGGTCTCGTTCTCCTCCACCACGAGCGAGGACGGCGAGGACAGCCAGGAGGTGCGGCTCGTCGTACGCGGCGAGGAGCGGACCTTCACCGGCATGGGCAACGGCCCGGTCGCCGCGTTCGTCGACGGCATGCGCCAGGCGGGTGCCGACATCCGGGTGCTCGACTACGCCGAGCACGCGCTCTCGTCGGGCGGCGACGCCGTCGCGGCGGCGTACGTCGAGTGCGAGGTCGCCGGCGAGATCGTCTGGGGCATCGGCCTGCACCACAACATCGTCACGGCCTCGCTCCGTGCGGTGGTGTGCGCGGCCAACCGGGCGCAGGCGATCACCATCCCGACCGGGGCCTGAGCATGGGTCGCGCCGCGCTGGCCTCGGAGCAGGTCGGCCAGCTCTTCGTCGAGAGCCGGCGCGGGCGCGACCGCCTGGAGTACACCGAGTACGGCGCCGGGGACGCCTGGGTCGTCCTGGTCCCGCCGCTGCTGGTGCCGCGCCGGGTGCACGCCCACACGGCGCGGACCCTCGCGGCCCACGGCCTGCACGTCCTCGTGCTCGACCCCCTCGGCCACGGCCGCTCCGACCGCCCGGCCGACCCGCTGTCGTACTCGGTGAGCGCCTTCGCGGCCCAGGTCGTCGCACTGCTCGACCACGTCGGTGCGGCCCGCGCCGTCGTCGGCGGCAGCGCGATCGGCGCCAACGTCGCCCTCGAGGTCGCCGTCACCGCGCCTGAGCGGGTCGCCGGCCTGCTCCTCGACGGACCGGTCCTCGACAACGCCCTCGGCGTCCAGCTCGGCGTCCTCACGCCGGTCCTCGCCACCGCCCGCCTCGCCCCGCTGGCCATCAGCGCGGCCCGCCTGGTCACCCGCCCGGTCCCGCGCCGAGTCCTCCCGGAGTGGCTCGCCCTCGGCCTCGACACCCTCGACGTCCGCCCCGGCCCGGTCGCCGCCGCCGTCCACGGCGTCCTCTTCGGCCGCCTGGCCCCCGCCAGCGCCGAGCGCGCCGCGATCACCGCCCCGACCCTCGTCCTGGCCCGCCCCGCCGACCCCTTCCACCGCGCCGCGGACGCCGCCATGGTCGCCGCCGAGATCTCCGGCGCCACCCTCGAACGGGCCGAGGCACCCCTGGAGTGGCGCCGCCGTCCCGAGCGCCTGGACCTCGTGGTCACCCGGTTCGCCCGCGACTGCACCCGCCCGGGACGCCGCAGCCGGCATACCCGGTCTTCCTAATCCGGTTGCCGTCATTTGCCAGGCGTGCGAGGCTGCGCGCCATGCACATCCCCCGACTCCGTTCTCTCCTCGCCGCCGCGGCGACGTCCGGCCTGCTCGTCGCCGGGACGGCCGGCGGCGCCGCGGCCGGCACCTGGTCGCACACCGACCCTGCCGGCGACGTCCTCGCGCTCGACTTCCCCGACCCCCACAGCGCGCCCGTCGAGACGCCGCAGCCCGACCGGACCACCGGCGACATCACCCGGGTCCGCGTCCAGCACTCCGCGCGCAAGGTCGTCCTCGTCCTCGCGATGCGCCAGGCGCTGGCCCCTGACGGTTGGGGGATCGTCGGCACCGTCAAGACCGAGCGCCGTACCTACGCCGTGCGCTGGATCCGGGACAGCCGCACCCGCAAGCTGTGGCTCGTCAAGAACCCCGACGGCAACGACGTCGTCGTCGCGTGCCGCGGCCTGGCCAAGAAGGTCGACAACCGGGCCGGCACGGTCCGGTTCAGCGTCCCGCGCTCGTGCCTGGGCAACCCGCGGTGGGTGCGGGCCAACCTGTCGGTCTACGACTACGACGGGCCCACGCGGACCTATGCCGACGACGGCCTCGACGCCGGCGGCTGGGAGCGCGTCCCGCTCTCGCCGAAGGTGCGGCGCGGCTGATGGGCGCCGCCCCGGTCAGCAGCCCGCCGCGCTCACGTAGCACCTCAGCGGCGGCTCCGCGCGCAGCAGCGGAGCCCCGCCGAGGCTGACCATCGGCAGCACGGTGCTGACCAGCCGGGGCAGCGCGAAGAGCACGGGCACGTAGGCCCGGGCGTCGACCGGGTCCAGGCCGGGCATGTACAGCCGGCGGCAGGCGGACCGGTCGACCCGGGCGGCGACGGCCGGGCCGTCGTGGTCGAGCGCATCCATCACGATCGCGTATGTCGTGGGGCTGATCGTCCCGGTCAGCACGTGCTCGTAGGGGTCGAGCCGGCACACGTCCTGGACGCGGACGTTGGCGATCCGGCCGCCGCCGGTGCTGAGCGCGGACGACGGCGGCGGGGTCACCACCTCGTCGAGCATCGTGTAGACGTTCGTGTAGTCGATCCCGGCGAAGGTCTCCGCGCCGCTGTTGAGCGCCTTCATGAACGCCGACCCGGCGAGCTGCTGCCACACCGCCGGCACACAGGTGGTGAGCCCGCGCAGGCAGCCGGGGATCCCCCCGGGTGCCGTGGTTCGAGGGCGCCATGCCGATCACCTCGGCGACCATCGGGCGCACGTCGGGCCAGAAGCGCAGCGCCCATCGGGGGTTCATCCCGCCCTGGCTGTGGCCGAGGATCGCGATCTTGCGGCCGGTGCGGGCGTGCATGGTGCGGATCGCGTGGACGACGTACTCGCCGGCGACCTGGATGTCGCCGAACGTGTGCTGCGGCATCGTCACCAGGCAGTAGTAGCGGCCCTGGGCGCCGAAGACGTTGACCCAGTTCCACGAGTAGTTCTCGACCGGCGTCACGCTGGTGGCCGGGTTGAGCAGGATCGGCGCCGGGCCGGTCGCGGGGTCGCCGTGGCAGTCGAGCGACGCGTCGAGGGTGGCCCTCGGGACGGAGAGCGCCGGGCCCGGCCGGTCGAGCGGGGCGTACGCCGTGTCGTCGGCCCGGGCCGGCCCTGCCAGTGCCACGAGGCCGGTCGCGAGGGCGGTCACGAGCGGCAGGAGCAGGGCGAGGGTGACGCGACGCATGGCGGTTCAACGGGGTGGCGCCGGGCTTCGTCACGCTCCAGGCAGCACAATGGAGGGGTGCCGCTCTACCGTGACGAGGCGATCGTCCTGCGCACCCACAAGCTGGGTGAGGCGGACCGCATCATCACGCTCCTGACCCGCGAGAACGGCCGGGTCCGCGCCGTGGCCAAGGGCGTGCGCCGGACCACCTCGCGGTGGGGCTCGCGGCTCGAGCCGTTCACCCACGTCGACCTCCAGATCGCCGAGGGGCGCAACCTCGACACGATCACCCAGGCCGAGACCCGCGGCTCGTACGCCGCCCCGATCGGCTACGACTACGACCGCTACACCGCGGGCACCGCGATGCTCGAGACGGCCGAGCGGCTCGTCGTCGAGGAGCGCGAGCCCGCGCGTCAGCAGTTCGGGCTGCTCCTCGGGGCGCTCAACGCGATGGCCGGCGGGCAGCGGCTGCCCTGCCACGTGCTCGACTCCTACCTGCTGCGCGCGCTGGCGATCGCCGGCTACGCGCCCGCCTTCGTCGACTGCGCCCACTGCGGCCGCCCGCCCGTGCTGGCCACCGGCGAGCTCGGCCACCACCGCTGGTTCAACCCGTCGATGGGCGGCGTCCTCTGCTCCACCTGCCGGATCCCGGGCTCGGCCACGCCGGCCCCCGAGACGCTGGTCCTGCTCGGCGCGCTGCTCGCGGGCGACTGGCCGGTCATCGAGGCCGCCGAGCCGCGTCCCGTGCGCGAGGCCAGCGGGCTGATCGCGGCGTTCGTGCAGTGGCAGCTCGAGCGCGGGCTGCGGTCGCTGGCCTACGTCGAGCGCTGACCCGCGCGCTGCCAGACTGGTCCTCGTGACTCGCGCTTCCCGTCGTACCCGTGCCGCCGAGGCGGCCGCGGCCGCCGCCCGTGGCCCGGTCCGCCCGCCGACCCCGCACCCCTCGGGGGTGCGGCCGCCCGCCGTACCGGCTGAGCTCGTGCCGCACCACGTCGCGATCGTGATGGACGGCAACGGCCGCTGGGCCAAGGAGCGCGGCCTGCCCCGCACCAAGGGGCACGAGGAGGGCGAGTCGAGCCTGTTCGACGTCGTCGAGGGCGCCATCGAGATCGGGGTCAAGGCCATCTCGGCGTACGCCTTCTCGACCGAGAACTGGTCGCGCAGCCCCGACGAGGTGAAGTTCCTGATGGGCTTCAACCGCGACGTCATCCGCCGGCGCCGCGACGAGATGCACGAGCTCGGCGTCCGGGTCCGCTGGGCCGGGCGCGCCCCACGGCTGTGGAAGTCGGTCATCACCGAGCTCCAGGTCGCCGAGGAGCTCACGAAGCACAACGACGTTCTGACCCTGACCATGTGCGTCAACTACGGCGGCCGCTCCGAGCTCGGCGACGCCGCCAAGGCGCTGGCCCGCGACGTCGCGGCCGGCAGGATCAACCCGGACAAGGTCGACGAGCGCACCCTCGGCCGCTATCTCTACGTGCCCGAGCTCCCCGACGCCGACCTGATCTGGCGCACCTCGGGCGAGCAGCGGCTCTCAAACTTCATGCTCTACCAGGCGGCGTACGCCGAGTTCGTCTTCTCCGACGTACTCTGGCCCGACGTCGACCGGCGCGACCTGTGGCAGGCGATCGACACCTACGCCCGCCGGGACCGGCGCTACGGCGGGGCGGAGCCCAACCCGACCGCCTAGTGCTCGTCGTAGTGCGCGCCGTGCACCGCGTGCCGGTGCCCGTCGTGGACGTAGTCCACGTGGTCGTCGTGCGGTACGGCGAGGTGCCCGCACCCCGGTCCGTGCGCGTGCGGGTGCTCACCGCAGGCGTCGTGCTCGGGCGCGGCCTGCCCGGACGCGAACGGCTCGCGCAGGCGTGCCCGGCGGCGCAGCCAGATCCCGATCGGCCAGGCGATGGCGTAGCAGGCGAGCGCGAGCAGGACGATCGTCGGCCCCGGCGCCACGTTGACCTTGTACGACGCGAAGGTCGC
Source organism: Pimelobacter sp. 30-1 (assembly GCF_018831735.1). Taxonomy (NCBI): domain Bacteria; kingdom Bacillati; phylum Actinomycetota; class Actinomycetes; order Propionibacteriales; family Nocardioidaceae; genus Pimelobacter; species Pimelobacter sp. 30-1. The sequence goes on along the minus strand of NZ_NHTS01000012.1, from coordinate 35,918 downwards.
CGCCACCAGCCCGCCCACCGAGGCCAGGGTGCCGAGCGCCATGGCCGCGCCGAGGGTGGTCCGGAACGAGCGGGTGACCTGCTGGGAGGTGGCCACCGGCACCACCATGAGCGCCGAGACGAGCAGCAGGCCGACCGTGCGCATGGCGACCGTGACGGAGACGGCGGCGAGCACCGCGACGAGCACGTTGTAGGAGCGCACGCGCAGGCCGGCGACCCGGGCGAACTCCTGGTCCTGGGCGACGGCGAAGAGCTGGGGTGCCAGGCCGACGCAGAGGCCGACGACGGCGATGGCCAGGCCCATCGTGACGAGCACGTCACTCGACGAGATGGTGTTCAGTGACCCGAAGAGGTAGCGGTTGAGCGCGGAGGCGCTCTGCCCGGCGAGCCCGCTGATGAAGATGCCGCCGGCCAGGCCGCCGTAGAACAGCAGGGCGAGGGCGACGTCGCCGTTGGTCTGCCCGCGCTCGCGGATCACCTCGATGAGCACCGCGCCCAGCACGGCGACGAGCACGGCGGTCCACAGGGGGGACGCGCCGGTGAGCAGGCCGATCGCGACACCGGTGACGGCGACGTGGCCGATGCCGTCGCCCATGAGGGCGAGGCGGCGCTGGACGAGGAAGGTGCCGATGGCGGGCGCGGCGAGTCCGGTGAGCAGGGCGGCGATGAGGGCGCGCTGCATGAACGGCTCGGCGAACAGCTCGAGGGGGGACATCAGGCATCGCCTCGCGGCCGGTCGACGGGGGAGGAGACCTGCGGCACGTGGTCGGCCGTGGGGCGTCCGTGGTGATGGTGGTGCGTGTGCGGCTCGGCGAACCAGGGCTGGTGCACCTCGTGGTCGAGCAGCGGGGGGCCGTCGTAGGCGACCCGTCCGTCGCGCAGGACGACGGCGCGGTCAACCAGGGGCGCCAGCGGCCCGAGCTCGTGGGCGACCAGGACGATGGTCGCGCCGCGCTCCTTGAGCCGGCGCAGGGTGTCGGCGAGCACCTGCTGGTTGGGCAGGTCGACGCCGGCGGTGGGCTCGTCGAGGAAGAACAGCTCCGGCTCGCCGGCCAGCGCGCGGGCGATGAGCACGCGCTGCTGCTGGCCGCCGGAGAGGTTGCTGACCGCGTCGCGGCGCCGGTCGGCGAGGCCGACGATCTCGAGCGCCTCGTCGATGGCGGCCCGATCGGTCCGGGAGAGCGGGCGGAGCAGCCGGCGCCGGGTGAGCCGCCCGGCGGCGACGACCTCCCACACCGAGGCGGGGATGCCGGAGGCGGCGGTGGCGCGCTGGGGGACGAACCCGATCCGGCGCCAGTCGTCGTAGTCGTCGAGGGGGGTGCCGAAGAGGCGGACCTCACCGGAGACCAGCGGCCGCAGGCCGACCAGGGCACGCACGAGCGTGGACTTGCCCGAGCCGTTGGCGCCCATCAGGGCGACGAAGTCGCCGGGGGCCACGCTGAGGTCGATGCCGCGCAGCACCGGGCGGCCGCCGAGGGCGACGCTGCCGTGGCTGATCGCGACCGCGGCCGGCGCGGCCAGGGTCTCCGGGGTGGTGCTCATCGGCACCCGTTGGCGGCGACGATGGCCTCGAGGTTGGTGCGCATGAGCGTCAGGTAGTCCTCGTCCGCGGTGGCGTCGGTCAGCCCCTCGATCGGGTCGAGCACGCCGTTGCGGAGACCGAGGTCCTTGGCGAAGTTCTCGCCGAGGGCCGGCTTGAGCGGCTCGCTGAACACCGTGGTGATGCCTTCCGTCCGGATGAGCTCTTTCAGCTTGCCCAGCGTCGCACCGGTCGGCTCGGCGTCGGGGGTCAGCCCCACGATCGAGGCGACGTGGAGACCGTACTTCTCGAGGTACCCGAAGGCGTCGTGGGACACCACGATGGTGTCACGCGTGCAGGCGCCCAGGCCAGCGGTGTACTCCGCGTCGAGCGCCTCGAGGTCGGTGCGCAGCGCCGCGGCGTTGGAGCGGTAGCGCTCGGCGTGGTCGGCGTCGACGCCGGCCAGCTTGTCGGCGACGGCGTCACCGAGGTCGGCCATGCGCAGCGGGTCCTGCCAGAAGTGCGGGTCGAGCTCGCCGTGGTCGTGGTCGTGCTCCTCGTCGTGCCCCTCCTCGCCGGCGTGCTCCTCGTGCTCCTCGGCCGACTCGTCGAAGGGCAGGGGGTCGACGACCTTGGTGGCGTCGAGGGTGGCGCCGCCGGCGTTCTGCTCGACGGCGTCGTCGACGGCCGGCTGGAAGCCCGACTCGTAGACGACGAGGTCGGCCGAGGCGAGCTCGGCGGTCTCCTTGACCGTCAGCTCGAGGTCGTGCGGCTCGGCACCGGGCTGGGTGAGCAGCTGGACGTCGGTGCCGGTGCCCTCGGTGACGCGGTCGGAGACGTAGGCCAGGGGGTAGAAGGCGGCGGCGACGGTGGTCTTGCCGTCGGCCTTGGTGTCGTCGCTGAACGCCGAGCAGCCGGAGGCGAGCAGGGCGAGGGAGGAGAGGGCGACGAGGCCGGACATCAAGCGCATGAGAATCATTCTCATCTGCGGAGCGGGTCCGGTCAAGTCGGCGAGGCGGCGCCGGGGGCGGCACGGCTCAGGTCAGCCGGCGCACCAGCTCCCGGCCGACCGCCCGCAGCGGCGCGTCCGTACGACGGGCGCGGCTGACCAGCAGCGCCCCCTCGATCGCGCTGACGACGAGCGCGGCCCGGTCCGCCGCCTCGGCCGCGGGGTGTCCCCGCTCGGTGAGCGCGGCGGCGAGGACGTCCTCCCAGCCCGCGAAGGCGTTCCCGGCGGCGGCGCGCGCGGCCGCCGTCTCGTCGGGGGACAGGGCGGCCGCGGCGACCGGGCAGGTCGCGGCGAAGTCGCTGCCGAGCAGCACCCCGGACCAGTGGTCGATCATCGCCTCGACCGCGGTGGCGGGGTCGGCGCTGTCGACGATCCGGCGGATCAGCAGGCCCATCAGCTCGCCCGCGCGGCGGGTGGCGTCCTCGGCCAGCTCGGCCTTGCCACCGGGGAAGTGGTGGTAGATCGAGCCGCGCGGGGCGCCGCTGTGGGCCACCACGTCGCGCAGCGAGGTCGCCGCCACGCCGCGCTCGCGGAACAGGGCGATCGCGCTGTCGAGCATCGCCTCGCGCGGCGCCGCGAGCCGGCCGCTCATGCGCGCTCCAGCCGGGCCGGCACGTACTTGTGCCAGGGCGTCCCGGCCAGCCAGTCCCGGTGGTGCACCGAGGTCAGCTCGTTGGGCGCGACGCCGGGGGAGCCGTCGGGGTGGACGACACCGAGGCCGTTGGGCAGCGAGACGTGCCCGGGCTGGAGGGTGTCGGTGACCTCGGCCGTCGCGACCGCGCTGCCGGCCTCGGTCACCACACGGACGGCGTCCCCGGTGCCGACGCCGAGCGCGGCGGCGTCGGCCGGGCTGATCCGCAGCGCGCCGTCGGCGTCGCGCCGGCGCCAGGAGGGATCGCGGATGATCGTGTTGGCGGTGAACGAGCGCCGCTCGCCGGCGGAGAGCACGACCGGGAACTCCGCGCTGGTCCACGAGCTCGGCTCGTCGGCCAGGGCGCGGAACCGCTCGACGAGCTCGGGGATCTCGAGCGTGAAGCGCCGGTCCGGCCGCCGCACGTAGTCCCACGCGTCCGCGTGCTCGTCGCGGGTGAAGACGACGGCCTCGCCCTCGAGGATCCGCCGGAACAGCCGGTTCCCGGGCTCGAACCCGGGCCCGCCGAACCCGGCGCGGGCCACCGCCGCGGGCTGGTTGAGCGCGCACAGCTGGGCGACGCCCCAGAGCGCGGCGGCGCTGCGGGCCCCGCCGAGCGTGGGCCCCAGCGTCTCGTGCAGCAGGTACGCCGCCAGCCCCATCAGCCGCGGCCGGGCCGCCACCGTCGCGAAGAACGCCAGCGCGTACTGGGTCGTCCCGCGCGCGGCGGCCCGGCGCAGGGGAGCGAGCACGCCCTCGTCGACGACGCCGAGCTCGCGCACCAGGCGGGCGTAGATCTCCGGCTCGGGCAGGGTGCCGGGCAGCGGGTCCATCAGCGGCGCGCGCAGGTGGAAGACGTTCTCGGGGAAGTCGACGTTGAAGAACGTGCACTCCCACTTCTCGAACTGGGTGGCCGCGGGCAGCACGTAGTCCGCCTCGCGGGCGGTCTCGGTCATCGCGATGTCGACCACGACGCTCAGGTCGAGCGCGCGCATCGCCTTGCGGAAGCCGGCCGAGTCGGCCAGCGAGTGCGCGGGGTTGACGCTGTCGATCCACATCGCCCGGAACCGGTCGGGGTGGTTGGTGTCGATCTCCTCGGCGATGGAGTTGCACGGCACCAGCCCGGCGATGATCCGCGCCCCCGTGACCGGCGTACGACGCTCCGCCGCCGGCGTGCGCGCCGGCGCCCCGGGCGCGCCACCTCCGGTAGCCACGGCCGCGACCGGCCCGCGCAGCGCCCGGGCCGCGGGCGCGGCGACGAGGTCGGGCAGGAAGGCCGGCAGCCGGACCGCGCCGGCGACGGCGAGGTCGCTCGCGGCACCCGCGACCCGCCGGAGCGGTGAGCGCGTCCGCCGCGACCCGCCGGAGGGCGCCGCGGGCGAGCCACCGCCCGCGATCGCCGCGAAGGTCGAGTGCAGGAACATCCCGCCCTCCTGCGCGAAGCTGCCGGTGAGGATCCACAGCATCTTGTTGAGGTAGGAGCTCAGCGTGCTGTGCGGCGCCTGCTGGATGCCGAGGTCCTCGTAGGTGCAGACGCTCGCGGCGGTGCCGATCCGGCGGGCGGTGGTGCGGATCAGGTCCTCGGGCACGCCGCAGCGGGCGGCGTAGTCGGCGACGTCGACCTCGCGGTAGGCCGCGAGCACCGGCTCCGCGCCGGTCGTGTGGTCGCGGACGAAGGCGTGGTCGACGAGGTCCTCCTGGACCAGGACCGCGCCGAGCGCGGCCAGGCACCACGCGTCGGTGCCCGGGCGGACCTGCAGGTGGACGTCGGCCATCGCCGCGGTCTCGCTGCGCCGCGGGTCGATCACGACCATGGTCCGGGCCGGGTCGGCCGCCATCTCCTTGAGCACCGGCCGGGCACGGGGGAAGGAGTGCGACTGCCACGGGTTCTTGCCGACGAAGACGACGACCTCGGCGTGCTCGAAGTCGCCCTTGGTGTGGCCGCCGTAGAGCCGGCCGTCGACGTACATCTCGCCGGTCTTCTCCTGGGCGAGCGCGTTGGACTTGTACTTCGCGCCGACCGCGGCCTGGAGCGACTGGCCGTAGCCCGCGCCGAGGTGGTTGCCCTGCCCGCCGCCGCCGTAGAAGAAGATCTTGTCGCCGCCGTGCTCGTCACGGATCGCGGCCAGGCGCCCGGCGATCTCGGTGATCGCGGTGTCCCAGTCGATCTCCTCGTAGGTGCCGTCGGGGCGCCGCCGCAGCGGGCTGGTCAGCCGGGGCGTGCCGTTCTGGTAGCGGTCGAGGCGCAGCGGCTTCTCGCAGGTGTAGCCCGCCGACGAGGGATGGTCCTTGTCACCGCGGATGCGCAGGAGCCGACGGTCCTCGACCTGCACCTCGATCCCGCAGTTGCACTCGCACAGGATGCAGGCCGACTTCTGCCAGGTGGGTTCGGAGGTCGTGGTCATGGTGGCTCCCGCCGCTCGACTATGACACCTGTCATAGTCGCTTCCGCCGACCGCCGCGTCAAGGGCCGGCCGGGTGCGTAGAGTGCGGCTCGTGCTCGTCGTGAACCGCTTCCGCGCGGGGGAGGACCCCGCCTCGCTCCGGGCCGATCTCGAGCGCGTGCACGGACTCCTGGCCGACAAGCCGGGCTACGCCGGCGGCTCGATCGGGCGCAACCTCGACGACCCGGACCTGTGGGTGCTCACCACCCGCTGGGACAACGTCGGGGCCTACCGGCGGGCGCTGTCGTCGTACGAGCTCAAGCTGCACGGCGTGCCGGTGCTGAGCCGGGCGATCGACGAGCCGGGCGCCTACGAGGTGGTCGAGCCCGGCGGCGTGCTCAACGTGGCCGACGCTCGCGTAACCTAGGCCTTTACTTCGCGTACCGCGCGAGACCGACAACAGAAGTCACGCCCGGCAGCCAGCCGGGCTCGTCCCCCGAAGGATTCCCCGTGGCCAAGCCGCCCCCGTCCACCGTCGACCAGGTCGTCTCCCTCGCGAAGCGCCGAGGCTTCGTCTACCCCTGCGGGGAGATCTACGGAGGCACCCGCTCCGCCTGGGACTACGGTCCGCTGGGCGTCGAGCTCAAGGAGAACATCAAGCGCCAGTGGTGGCGCTCGATGGTGCAGAGCCGCGACGACGTCGTCGGCCTCGACTCCAGCGTGATCCTGCCGCGCCAGACCTGGGAGGCCTCGGGCCACGTCGCGACGTTCAACGACCCGCTGACCGAGTGCCTCTCCTGCCACAAGCGCTACCGCTACGACCACCTGCAGGAGCAGTACGCCGAGAAGAAAGGGATCGCCAACCCCGACGACGTCGACCTCAAGGACGTCGTCTGCGCCAACTGCGGCACCCGCGGCGCGTGGACCGAGCCCCGTGAGTTCTCCGGCATGCTCAAGACCCACCTCGGTGTCGTCGAGGACGAGTCGGGCCTGCACTACCTGCGCCCCGAGACCGCCCAGGGCATCTTCCTCAACTTCGCCAACGTGGTGACCTCGCAGCGGATGAAGCCCCCGTTCGGCATCGCCCAGATCGGCAAGAGCTTCCGCAACGAGATCACGCCCGGCAACTTCATCTTCCGCACCCGTGAGTTCGAGCAGATGGAGATGGAGTTCTTCGTCAAGCCGGGTGAGGACGACGAGTGGCACAAGTACTGGATCGAGGAGCGCACCCGGTGGTACGTCGACCTCGGCATCAACCCCGACAACCTGCGCCACTTCGTGCACCCGATCGAGAAGCTGAGCCACTACTCCAAGGGCACCACCGACATCGAGTACCGCTTCAACTTCACCGGCTCCGAGTGGGGTGAGCTCGAGGGCATCGCCAACCGCACCGACTTCGACCTCTCCACCCACGCCGAGCACTCGGGCAAGGACTTGTCGTACTTCGACCAGGCCAACAACACCCGCTACGTGCCCTACGTCATCGAGCCCGCAGCCGGCCTCTCGCGCAGCCTGATGACCTTCCTGGTCGACGCCTACGCCGAGGACGAGGCGCCCAACACCAAGGGCGGCGTCGACAAGCGCACCGTGCTGCGCCTCGACCCGCGCCTGGCGCCGGTCAAGGTCGCCGTGCTGCCGCTGAGCCGCAACGAGGACCTCACACCGCGGGCCAAGGCCGTCGCGACCGAGCTGCGCGCGCTGTGGAACGTCGAGTTCGACGACGCGGGTGCCATCGGCAAGCGCTACCGCCGCCAGGACGAGATCGGTACGCCCTACTGCGTCACCGTCGACTTCGACACCCTCGACGACCAGGCGGTCACCGTGCGCGACCGGGACACCATGTCCCAGGAGCGGGTGGCCCTCGACAAGCTGACGACCTACTTCGCCGAGCGGCTCGTCGGATGCTGACCCGCGTCCGGCTCGCCGCCGTGCCGGTGGCCGCCCTCGTGGCGGCCGCCGGGCTCGCGGCGTGCGGGTCGGACGCCGGCAAGGACGCCGACGACCGCCCCCGGGCGAGCGAGGCGCCCAGCTCGACGGCGCCCGCGTCGTACCTCGCGGTGCCCGAGGGCACCACGCTCACCGAGCCCGGCACGCAGCTGGGGCTGGGCGAGGAGGGCGTGATCGCCTTCCAGCGGCGCCAGGACGAGGTCGCGGTGCTCGAGGTCGCGGTGCAGAAGATCGAGCGCACCACGTTCGCCGCGTCGTTCCCGGGCTGGAACCTCGACGCGGCGACGGCCGCGCGGACGCCGTACTTCGTGCGGGTGGCGCTCACCAACGAGGGCGACACGGACCTGGGCGGGCTCAAGCTCGCCAACGTTCTGTGGGCCTCCGACGGCGCGACCCTGGAGGCGCCGAACTACTACACGGCCGAGCAGCTGCCGGCCTGCGTGGGCGCGGCGCTGCCGACGCCGTTCGCGGCGGGCGCCACCGCCGAGCTGTGCCAGGTCTACTTCATCGCGCCCGGCAAGGCGTTCGAGAACGTCACCTTCTCGCCCTTCGGCGGCCAGGACGCCGTCACCTGGAGCGGGGAGATCACCAAGGTGACCAAGCCGGCCAAGCCGGCCAAGCCCGGCAAGTCCGGCAAGAAGGACAAGAAGGACGACAAGCAGTGACGCTGACCCTCGGTTCGCTCGAGGTGCCCGTGCCGGTGGTGCTCGCCCCGATGGCCGGCATCACCAACGCCGCCTACCGCCGGCTCTGCGCCGAGCAGGGGGCCGGGCTCTACGTCTGCGAGATGATCACCAGCCGCGGGCTGGTCGAGGGCGACGAGACCACGAAGCGGATGCTCGTCTTCGACGAGGCCGAGACGGTGCGCTCGGTCCAGCTCTACGGGACCGACCCGACCTACGTCGGCCAGGCCACCAAGCTGTTGTGTGGTGAATGGGGTGTCAACCATGTCGACCTCAACTTCGGCTGCCCGGTGCCCAAGGTCACCCGCAAGGGCGGCGGCGGCGCGCTGCCGTGGAAGCGCAACCTGCTCGGCCGCATCCTCGAGGAGGCGGTGGCCGCCGCGGCGCCGTACGACGTGCCGGTGACGATGAAGACCCGCAAGGGCCTCGACGACGACCACCTCACCTTCCTCGACGCCGGCCGGATCGCCCAGGAAACCGGCGTCGCCGCCATCGCGCTGCACGGGCGCACGGTCGCCCAGGCCTACTCGGGCCAGGCCGACTGGTCCGCCATCGCCGAGCTGGTCGCCAGCGTCGACCTGCCGGTGCTGGGCAATGGCGACATCTGGGAGGCCGCGGACGCCGTACGGATGGTCGAGGAGACGGGCGTCGCCGGCGTCGTCGTCGGCCGCGGCTGCCTGGGGCGCCCCTGGCTGTTCCGCGACCTCGCCTCGGCCTTCGGCCCCGAGGGCCCCGGTGCCACCACGCTGCCCACGCTGGGCGAGGTGACCGTGATGATGCGCCGCCACGCCGAGCTGCTCAGCGAGCACATGGGCGAGGAGCGCGGCTGCAAGGAGTTCCGCAAGCACGTCACCTGGTACCTCAAGGGCTTCCGGGCCGGCGGCGAGCTGCGCCGCTCGCTCGGCCTCGTCGACTCCCTGGCCGCCCTCGACCGGCTGCTGGCCGAGCTCGACGGCGACGAGCCGTTCCCGGTCTCCGAGCTCGGCGCGCCCCGCGGGCGCCAGGGCGCTCCGCGGCACCGGATCGTGCTCCCGGAGGGCTGGCTGGACGACACCGACGGCCTCGGCGAGGGGGCCTGCGGCGTCCTCGAGGACGTCGACGAGACCACCGGTGGCTGAGTGTCGCGGCGCGTCCGGTGTGCGCGGGCTCACCCGCCCGAGGCGTCTCACCAATTGGTTGAAGGCTTGATCTCTGTGCTCTAGTAGCACGATGCTCTGGCCCAGGTCGGAGTCCTCGGGATACATCTGTCAGCGACAGCAAAGGAATCAGCGCGTGGCCACCAGCCACAAGCGGGAAACCGCGCGACGTACGCCCCGGGCCGCCCTCCTGGCCGGCTCGCTCGCCGTCCTGGCGACCACTGCGGTCGTCACCACCGGAGTCCTCGGCTCCTCCGAGCCCCCTGCCGACCTCGTCGCGCTCGACCGCGCCAAGGCCGCCTCCGGCTCGATCGAGGACCAGGCCCCCCGCGAGATCCCCGTGATCTCCCGCAGCGCCGACCGCTCGGCCGACGCCGTCGGGACGCGCCTGGACCGGATGCTGGCGACGCCGGCGGTCACCAAGGCCGTCAAGAACGCCGACACCCGCCGCTGGACGACGGCGCCCCTCAACCTCTGGACCCGCCCTGACAAGCGCGGCAAGCAGGTCGGCGAGCTCGAGGAGGGCGACAAGGTCGTCCTCACCGGCCGCCGCTACGCCGACCGCGCCGAGGTCGTCGTCGACGGCAAGGCCCGCTGGGTCACCGACGGCTACTTCAGCGACGAGAAGCCGGCCACCCTCGGCGGTGCGTGCACCAACGGCACCACCGTCCCGGACTCGGTCAGCGCCAGCATCAAGAAGGTCCACCAGGCCGTCTGCGCCGCCTTCCCCGACGTCAGCGTCTACGGCACGATCCGCGGCGCCTCGATCTCCGGCGACCACGAGACCGGCCGCGCGGTCGACATCATGATCTCGGGTGCGCGGGGCTGGCAGATCGCGGAGTTCGTGCGCGAGAACTACGCGGTGCTCGGCGTCTCCTACATCATCTACTCCCAGAAGATCTGGTCGGTCGAGCGCTCGGGCGAGGGCTGGCGCGGGATGTCCAACCGCGGCTCCGTCACGGCGAACCACCTCGACCACGTGCACGTCTCGGTCTACTGACCCAGCAGCACGTACGACGCCCGCCCCGGCCGCACCGGCCGGAGCGCGGTCGCCCGCTCGGCCGCGCCGTCCAGCCCCAGCCGCACCACCGCACCCCGGCCGGACCGCTCGACGAGCACGAGCAGGCTCCGCTCGCCCTCCCAGACCACGCTCGACGGGTCGGCACCCACCGGCAGGTCGAGCCCGGCCCGCGCTGAGCCGTCGGCGCTGCGCAGCACCTGGAGCCGCCGGCCCTCGACCGCGAGCACCGACGACCCGTCCGGGCTGAACCACGACAGGTCGCCCGTGGTGGCCCGCCACCGGACGCTCCCGCGCGCGTCGATCACCAGCCGGGCCCGGTCGCCGCGCCGGCCGACGAGCAGCCCGCCGCGTGCGCTGACGTCGAGGACCCGGTCGACGCCGGGGATGCGGACCGGCGCGCCGTCGTACCCGGTACGCCAGGCGCCGTCCTGGAACCCGCGGTTGTGGACCACTTCGCGGCCCAGGAAGCCGACCACCTGAGCCACACCCGGGCCGATCGGCCGGACCACCTCGCCGGAGCCGTCCGCCGCGGCCCGGTGCACCGCGCCCACCGACCGGTCCTCGCTCTCGGGGCAGCGCAGGGTCACCCAGGCGACGTACCGGCCGTCGGGGGAGGCGACCGGCGTCCCGCCGGCGCAGCGCGAGCCGTCCACGCGCCGCCCGCGCCGGACCAGCGCGAGCCCGTTGGTCCCCTCGAAGTAGGTCGCGTCCGCCACGAGCAGCCCGTCCGCGTAGGGGACGACCCCGCTCACCCCGCGCCCTCCGCCCGGGAGCCTCCACGTGTGCCCCGGCGTGACGTAGCGGCGGCCGTCGACGTACGGCACCGCCGGCGCCGGACCCTCCGGGAGGTCGGCCCAGGAATCGGCTGGCGCGGGCGCCGCCGCGGGGGAGTCGTCGCACCCCGCGAGCGCCAGGACGCCGAGCACGAGGAGGGTCAGGAGCCGGGCCATGCCGAGATGACGCCCGGGCCGGGCCCGCGGTTGTCCGGCGCTCGATAGGGTCGGCCCGTGGACCCCGTCGAGCAGCGGTACGACGCGCACGCGCGCGAGCGGATCGTGCCCGAGCCGCCCAAGCGGGTCGAGGCGCCCGAGCGGCTGGCGTTCGAGCGGGACCGGGCGCGGGTGGTGCACGCGGCGTCGTTCCGGCGGTTGGCCGCGAAGACCCAGGTGGTGGGCCCGCAGAGCGACGACTTCGTCCGCAACCGGCTCACCCACAGCCTCGAGGTCGCCCAGATCGCGCGCGACCTGTCCCGGGCGCTCGGCACCCACCCCGACATCACCGAGACGGCCGCGCTCGCGCACGACCTCGGCCACCCGCCGTTCGGCCACAACGGCGAGCGCGCGCTCGCGGCGCTGGCCGGGGACGTCGGCGGCTTCGAGGGCAACGCCCAGACGCTGCGGCTGCTGACCCGGCTCGAGGCCAAGACGGCCGACGCCGGGCTCAACCTGACCCGGGCCACCCTCGACGCCTGCACCAAGTACCCGTGGGGTCCCGGTGAGGCTGGCACCCCCAAGTTCGGCACGTACGACGACGACCGCGCCGCGTTCGCCTGGGTCCGCAAGGGCGCGCCCGAGCGCCGCCAGTGCGTCGAGGCCCAGGTGATGGACCTCGCCGACGACGTCGCCTACTCGGTCCACGACGTCGAGGACGGCACGGTCGCGGGCAAGATCGACCTCACCCGGCTCGACCCGGCGGCGGTCTGGGAGACGGTGCGCGCCTGGTACCGCCCCGGCGCGACCGATGCCGAGCTCGACGCGGTGCTCGAGCGGCTGCGCGCGGTCGGCAGCTGGCCCCGGGCGTCGTACGACGGCCGCCGGGGGAGCCTGGCCGCGCTCAAGAACCTCACCAGCGACCTGATCGGCCGCTTCTGCGGCGCCGTGCAGGAGGCGACCTTCGCCGCGAGCGAGGGCCCCTTCGTGCGCTACGCCGCCGACCTGGTCGTGCCCGCGGACACCTGGGCCGAGATCACGGTGCTCAAGGGCGTGGCCGCGCACTACGTCATGGAGGACGCCTCGCACCGCGCCCAGCTCACCCGGCAGCGCGAGCTGCTCACCGAGCTGGTCGTGGTCCTGCTCGACCGGGGCAGCGACGCCCTCGACGAGACGTTCGCCGCCGACTGGCGGGCCGCGGCCGACGACGCCGCCCGGACCCGGGTCGTCATCGACCAGGTCGCCTCGCTCACCGACGCGAGCGCGGTGGCCTGGCACGCCCGCCTGGTCGGCTAGCCCTCCGCAGCCCGGAAAACGAACCAGCCGGCCGCAGCACGTGCTGCGACCGGCCGGTGCGAGGTCAGGGGCCGGAGATCAGCCGGTGACCGGGACGTGCGACTCGACGGGCGTCGGGGACGGCGCCTCGCTCGGGCTCTCGCGGTCGGTGGTCACCTCGCCGCAGGTCGCCGAGGCGATCGTGAGGTCGATCTGGCCGAGCAGGTTGAGGTGCAGCGCGTTGACGGTGAAGGTGCCGTCGGCGTTGGCGATCTGCTCGTTGGCCGTGATGGTCACGACGCCGGGGATCTCGACCTTGGCGTTGGGCTCGGTGACCGGGATGTTGACGGGGAGGCCCAGCGCCTTCAGGTCGGCGATGGTGGTCTTGCCCGTGTCGCCGGTGCACTCGGCGATGACGGTGCCGGCGTTGACGATCTTGGTCCGGCCGGCCAGCACGTCGCACAGCCCGTTGAGCTGGAGGCTGGTCAGGTTGCCGAGGTCGAGGGCGCCGAGCAGGCTCAGGTTGAGCGGACTGCCGTCGGTGGCGTCGCTGATCGTCTTGAGGACGCCGTTGAGCTGGGTCAGCAGCGGCCCGACGACCTGCTGGTTGATCGGATCGGTCAGCGGGCCGAGTGCGTCGACGATCGTCTTGCAGACGTTGTCGAGCTGGCTCTTGACGTCGGGGGGCAGCTGCGAGAGCAAGCCGTCGCCCACGCCGAGGCCGGTCACGTTGGCCGAGGCGTTGCCGTTCTTGGCCTTGACCTGGACCACGCCGCCGGAGAGCAGCGGGTTGAGCGTGTCGGTGTCGATCAGCTCGTCGGTGACCTCGGTGCCGTTGGTCGAGACGACCGAAGGGAGCTTGTCGATCGCGGTGTTGTCGGCGATCGTCAGCTCGAGGCCGAAGGCGGACGACGGGTTGCCCGCCGCGGTGGCGGAGCCGCCTCCGAGCAGGGCGACCGAGGCCGCTCCCGTCACGAGCAGGAGAGCGCCGGCCACCGGGGCCAGGTGCCGCTTGATCTTCATGGTGTTCCCTTCATCTTCTTCACTTGCTCGGCAGTCCGGGGGAGGGGCGCCGTCGGGGGTTCGGGGGGAGCGGTCGGTGGTGGGGGCCGGGGATCAGTCCTCGTCGACGATCACGGGGGTGCCGATCGGGACGGTGCGGAGCAGCGCGAGGGCGTCATCGGGCACCCGCACGCAGCCGTGGCTGATCGCCTTGCCGAAGACGGCCGGGTCGGTCCAGCCGTGCAGGGCGACCGTGCCCGGGCCGCCGCCGTAGGAGTCGAGGGTGTCGCTGTGGGTGCCCAGCGGCAGGATCACCGGCGAGAACGGCTGCTTGTCGTCGACGATCTGGCCCAGGACGAAGGTGCGTCCCACGGGCGTCGGGGTGCCGGAGGCGCCGACGGCGACCGTCCAGGTGCCGATCAGCTCGCCGTCCTGGACCAGCTCCAGCGAGCGCGCGCCGAGGTGCACGCGGATGACGTACGGGCTGTGCGCCTCGGTCAGGTCGGCGGAGCGGATCCACCCGGTCGAGCCGTTCGGCTTGGACGGCAGCAGCACCTGCACCCAGTCGCGGTTGCGCGTGATCACCGGGAACCAGGCGTCGCCGAACTGCTTCGGCCCGACCTTGCCGAACGCCGTGCCGTCGGGCTTGTCGTACAGCGCGGTCATCCGCTGGGGGTGCACCACGGTGCCCTTGGGCGTCTTCGTGGGCCGGGGGTCCTTCGGCGCGGTCTTGATCGTGGTCATCGTCGAGCTCAGCGGCAGGGACTTCAGCGTGGCCGCCTTGACCGGGGCCGCGCTCGGCCGGGTCGGCGCGTCGTTCCCGCCGTCCTTGAGGACCAGCACCAGGGCCGAGATCGCGAAGAGGAGCGCGACGAGGACCACCGGCCAGCTGCCGCGGTCGCTGCGCGCTGATGGCTGCTCCATGCTCGGTCCCTCCCCGAACTCCCAATTCCCCATGACCCTTCGTGCGGTCCTCCCCGCGCTCTCAACGACGCAGGGGCGACGAAGGTCACGCTCAGGCTCGCCTCAATTCCTCTCCGGGTCACTGAGAGCGGCGCTGGCCGCAGCGCCCGGGGACCTCCTCAGTAGGATCGAGGGCATGGCCGGACGGATTCGTGACGAGGACATCGCCGCGGTCCGTGAGAAGGCCCGGATCGACGAGGTCGTGGCCAGCTATGTCACCCTCCGCAACGCCGGCGGCGGCTCGCTCAAGGGCCTGTGCCCGTTCCACGACGAGAAGTCGCCGTCCTTCCACGTCACGCCCGCCCGCGGCTTCTTCCACTGCTTCGGCTGCCAAGAGGGCGGTGACATCTTCACCTTCCTGATGAAGATCGACGGCCTCACCTTCGGCGAGGCGGTCGAGCGGATGGCCGACAAGTACGGCATCCAGCTGCGCCGCGACGAGTCCGGGTTCGACGAGCAGCGGCCCAAGGGCCCCCAGCGACGCCGGCTCGTCGAGGCCCACGCGGTCGCCCAGGAGTACTACGCCGAGCAGCTCGGCACCCCCGAGGCGCTCGCGGCCCGCACGTTCCTGGCCGAGCGCGGCTTCGACCAGCAGGCCGCCCTCACCTTCGGCATCGGCTTCGCCCCTCGCGACGGCGAGGCGCTGTGGCGCCACCTGTCGGGGCGCAAGTTCAGCTCCGAGGAGGTCATCGCCGCCGGCCTGGTCGCGATGGGCCGCTCGCTCTACGACCGCTTCCGGGGCCGGCTGCTGTGGCCGATCCGCGAGACCAACGGCGACACCATCGGCTTCGGTGCCCGGCGGATCTTCGACGACGACCGGATCGACGCCAAGTACCTCAACACTCCCGAGACCCCGATCTACAAGAAGAGCCAGGTCCTCTACGGCATCGACCTGGCCCGCAAGTCCATCGCGATGAGCTCCCAGGCGGTCATCGTCGAGGGCTACACCGACGTGATGGCCTGCCACCTCGCCGGCGTCGGTACGGCGGTCGCCACCTGCGGCACCGCCTTCGGCGACGACCACGCCCGGGTGCTGCGCCGCTTCCTCGACGACCACGCCGAGCTGCGCAGCGAGGTGGTCTTCACCTTCGACGGCGACGAGGCCGGCCAGAAGGCCGCGCTGCGCACGTTCGAGGGCGACCAGCGCTTCGTCTCCCAGACCTACGTCGCGGTCGCGCCCGAGGGCATGGACCCCTGCGAGTTGCGGATCAAGGACGGCGACGCCGCGGTGCGCGAGCTCGTCGCCAGCCGCCGCCCGCTCTACCGCTTCGTCCTCGAGAACGTGATCGGCCGCTACGACCTCGACCGCGCCGACAGCCGGGTCGACGCGCTGCGCGAGGGCGCCAAGCTGGTCGCGAGCGTCCGCGACAAGTCCAAGGTCGACGCCTTCGCCCGCGAGCTGGCCGGCATGGTCGGCGTCGACATGGAGCAGGCCCGCGCCGAGGTACGCCGCGCCGCCGCCCGGGGGCCCGCGCCGGCGTCCGGGGGCCGCGACCGCGCTCCCCAGCACTCCCCGGCACCCGCCCCGGCCGCGCCGGCGCGCGCCGCCGTACCGGACCTGCGCGACCCGCGCTTCGGCATCGAGCGCGCCACCCTGCGGGTGGTCCTCCAGCACCCGCTCGCCATCGGCCGCACGTCCACCGACATCGGCGCCAACGACTTCACCCACCCGACCTACCGCGCGGTGTGGGAGCTCATCGACGCCGCGGGCGGCACGGTCGCGGGCCAGAACGACCCGGGCTGGGTCTCCAAGATCCGCGAGTCGGCCGGCGAGCCCGAGCTCTCCTCGCTGGTCAGCGCGCTGGCCGTCGAGCCGATCCCGCTGCACCGCGAGGTCGACGCCGGCTACGTGGCCCACCACATCCACCGGCTCCAGGAGCTCACCGTGCTGCGCCGCATCGACGAGGTGCGCTCACGGCTCCAGCGGACCAACCCGCTCGACAACGCCACCGACTACAACAAGATGTTCGGCGAGCTGGCCGCGCTCGAGGAGCGTCGCCGGAACCTGCGCGAGAAGATCGCGGGAGCGCCGTGAGGTTCCCACCGATCGCCTCGCGCCGCCCGCCGTTCCCCGTCGGACCGGGGGAGCGGCTGCTGGCCTGGGCGCCGGTGCGCGCCCCCGCGGAGGGGCAGCCGCACCTGGTCGGCGGCACCCGCGACGCGCTCTACGTGCCCGACCGGATCCCGTGGGAGCAGGTCGCGAGCGCCGACTGGGACAACGAGACCGACACCCTGCGGGTGGTCGAGGTCGGCTCCTTCGGTGAGCCCGCGCCCGTCCACGCCGTCGTCCTCGGCGACGCCGCCCGGCTGCTCCAGCTCGTCCGGGAGCGGGTCACCGCCAGCATCGCCGTCCAGCGCCACGTGCCGGTGGCCGGCCGCCGCTCCGTGCGGATCCTCGCCCGGCGCCCACCGGGCACCCACGCCGAGCTCTCCTGGTTCGTCGAGTACGACGACGGCCTCGACCCCGCCGATCCGGCGGTCGCCGCGGTGGTGCAGGAGGCGCTGGCCCTCGCCCGCGCCGACGTCGGCGAGTGACCCCCCTCGATTTCGGGCCGCGGCGCCGGTCTTGCTAGTGTTTCCCCGCTCCACCGCGAGGCGGAGCAGCAACAATCCCCCGTAGCTCAACTGGCAGAGCATTCGACTGTTAATCGAAGGGTTACTGGTTCGAGTCCAGTCGGGGGAGCAGGTCACGAGGCCCCGTCGGAGTCATCCGGCGGGGCTTCGTCGTTGCCGGGGCCGGTGCGCTGGCAGGAGCCGCGGATCACTGTTGAACGAAGGCAACCAAACCGCGCTCCGCAGCGTCTTAACGACCGTACGGTGTCGCGGTGAACAGGGGAGGAAACGGATGCGTGCGTCCGTCGTGAAGGCGTCGGTGGTCCTGGTGGGGGTCCTCGCGGCGGTGACGGTGCTGGTCGCGGTCCTCCAGGGAGGCGACGGGCCGACCCGTCCGGCCGCCGGGGAGCCGACCCGGTCGGCCGTCGGCCCCGAGGGCGGCGTCGCCCGCCCGCCGGTGCCCTCGATGACGCCGGTACGGCTGCCCGACAAGCCCAATGTCGTCGTGGTGATGGCCGACGACATGCGCGTCGACGACCTCGCGTTCGCCCCGCACCTGCGCAAGCTCGTCGCGCGCCAGGGCGTCACCTTCGAGAACTCCTTCTCGCCCTACCCCCTGTGCTGCCCGGCCCGGGCGTCGTTCCTGACCGGCGAGTACGCCCACAACCACAAGGTCTTCTGGCACGACCCGCCTTACGGCTACGGCGCCTTCGACGACTCGCGCACGCTCGGGACGTCGATGACCGCGGCCGGCTACCGCACCGGGTTCATCGGCAAGTACCTCAACCGCTACGGCTCGGCGACCTCCAAGGTGAGCGGGGAGCCGTCGTACCGGTTCGTGCCGCCGGGCTGGACCGACTGGCGCGCGGCCGTCGAGAACCCGGGGAACGCCGGCTTCCACGGCCAGACCTACGACTACTTCGACACGCCGTTCAACGTCAACGGCACGATCGACAACCGCTACCGCGGCGTGTACCAGAGCGACGTGATCGGCGACTTCTCCGTCGCGATGGCCCGCCGGTTCGCGGCCAAGCCCGACCCCTTCTTCATGTACGTCAACTACGTCGCCCCGCACCACGGCGGCCCGATCGAGCCCGACGACCCGGCCCGGGTGCGCAGCGCGCGCGGCAACCTGGTCCGGCTGCCCACCCCGGCCCGGCCCGACTGGGTCAAGGGGAAGTTCAACCGGACCATCGACCGCCCCGCCGGGTTCGCCCGCACCGGAAAGGTGCTCGAGCGCGACCGGCACGACAAGCCGATCCCCGTGCAGCGGCGTACCCAGGACCTGGGCCCGCGCGACCGTGCCGCCCTGCGCAATGTGACCCGCCAGCGCGCCGAGGCGGTCCACGTCATGGACCGCAACATCGCCCGGCTGATCCGCGAGCTCAAGCGCTCCGGTGCCTGGGAGAACACGGTCTTCGTGTTCACCTCCGACAACGGCCTGCTGCTGGGCGAGCACGGCTTCCAGATGGTCAAGGTCTGGGCCTACGAGCCGTCGCTGCGCGTCCCGCTGCTGGTGACCGGCCCCGGCCTGCGCACCGAGCAGAAGCGCTACGACCCGATCTCCACGGTCGACCTCAGCGCGACCCTGCTCGACCTGGCCGACGCCGACCCGCCGCGCCCGGCCGACGGCATCAGCCGGGTGCCGACCCTCGAGCGGGGCGACCAGGGCTGGACGACGCCCATCGTCTCGGAGGCGATGAACACCTCGACGGGCAACGACCCCGCGTTCACCGACCCCCGCACGACGATCGGCATCCGGGTCTCGCGCTACTCCTACACCCGCTTCCGCAACGGCGGCGGCGAGCTCTACGACATGGTCGAGGACCCGCGCCAGGACCACAACGTCTTCCACAACCCGGCCTACGCCGCGGTCCGCGAGGAGCTCGACCGGCTCTGGCCCACGCTCAAGGACTGCGCGGGTGCCACCTGCCGCACGCCGCTGCCGCCGGTGCTCGCCGCCGACGCGGCGACCAACGCGGCCTCGACCGACGCCTACTGGACGGCGATCGACCGGGCCTACGGCTGGCGCTAGGGCGTGTCTCTCACGTCTGCGCCTGCTGCGCGGCGTTTGCGACTCGATCTGGCGGCGTTCTCGCCGACTCGACGGGCCTCCGGCCCGCCTTCGCGACTCGGCCTTGCCAGATCGGCCGCAAACGCCGCTCGCGACGGCGCGGACGTGAGAGACACGCCCTAGCCGTTGGCGGCGCCACCGCTGCTGTCACTGCTGCTGCCGGACGAGCCGCTGCCGTCGCTCTGACCCTGCTGCTCGGGGACGGTGCCCGGCGGGACCTGGCTGCTCCCCGGAGGCGCGAACCGCTGGCCGTTGCCGTCGCCCATGCCACCGCCGCCACCGCCACCACCGGGGAAGCGGCCGCTGCCGGGGCCCTGCATCCACTCCGGGCGTCCGGAGCGGTCGGGGCCGTCGTCGTGGCCGGCCACGAGCGCCGTACCGGCGCCCGCGCCGGCGCCCAGCACCACCCCGGCCACGCCGACCGCGAGCAGCGAGCGCAGCGTGAAGGCCCGGTCGCGCCAGCGCTGCTTGAGCACGGGGGGCGGTCCGGCCGGGGGCGGGCCCAGGGGAGCGGCCTCGGTGGGGGGAGCGGCCTCGGCCGCGGCGGGCGCGGCGGGCTCGACAGGCTCGGGGGCCTCGGGCGTGGGGGACTTCTCGTTGTCGGTCATGCAGCCACGGTGGCTCCGCACCCTGTGCGGAGTCTGTGCCCGGCCGATGGGTTGGACATGGAACGACCCCACAAGGTCCTCACAGGAACAGCACAGGTTGGTGGCACAGTCTGGTGCCATGACCGAGTCCGCCACCCGCCCTGACGGTACGCCGCTGCGCGCCCTCGTCGTCGACGACGAGGTCAACATCGCCGAGCTGGTCGCGATGGCGCTGCGCTACGAGGGCTGGGCCGTCGAGACCGCTCACACCGGCGGCGAGGCGGTCGCCGCCGTCCGCGGGCAGAGCCCGGACGTCGTCGTGCTCGACATGATGCTGCCCGACTACGACGGGATGGAGGTCCTGCGCCGGATCCGCGCCGACGACCCGAGCGTCCCGGTCCTCTTCCTCACCGCCCGCGACGCGGTCGAGGACCGGGTCGCCGGGCTCACCGCCGGCGGCGACGACTACGTGACCAAGCCGTTCTCCCTCGAGGAGCTGGTCGCCCGCCTCCGCGCGCTCGTCCGCCGCGCTGGCACCGCCGTCGAGCAGAGCCGGTCCACGCTCGTCGTCGGGGACCTCGTGCTCGACGAGGACAGCCGCGAGGTCACCCGCTCGGGTGCGGAGATCGCGCTGACCGCGACCGAGTTCGAGCTGCTGCGCTACCTGATGCGCAACCCGCGCCGGGTGCTGAGCAAGGCCCAGATCCTCGACCGGGTCTGGAACTACGACTTCGGCGGCCAGGCCAATGTCGTCGAGCTCTACATCTCCTACCTGCGCAAGAAGATCGACGCCGGCCGCGAGCCGATGATCCACACCATGCGCGGCGCGGGCTACGTGCTGAAGCCGGCGGCCGGGTGAACCGGATGAGCCCGATGAGCCGGATGCACCGGATCGCGGAGCGGCTCGTCCCCCGTTCGCTCACCGCGCGCCTGGTCGTGACCGCGGTGACCCTGGTCGCCGTGGTCTCGCTGCTCGTCGGGACGGTGACCACCCTCGGCATGCACGCCTGGCTGACCAGCCGGCTCGACTCCGACGTCGCCGCGCTGGCCCGTCCGGGACCGCGCCCCGCGATGGACCCCTCGTCCGGGCAGCGGGTCTTCGGCGCCGAGGGTGCCATCACCGCCCTGTTCGCCGACACCGACCGCAGGGGCGAGGTGGTCATGCTGACGAGCACCGGTCTCCGGACGCGCGAGCTCGACGACGACGTCCTCGACGTCCTCGCCCAGGCACGCAGCGAGCCGAGCACCCTCGACCTGCCGGGGCTCGGCAGCTACCGGGTCCGGAAGGTGCGGACCCAGGTCGACCAGGTGACCATGGTCGTCGGGCTGCCCACCGACACCGTCGACGACGCCACCTCGTCCCTGGTCCGGCTCGAGCTCGTGCTCGGCCTGCTCGCGATCGTCGCGGCGGGCCTGGTCGGCACCGCCGTCGTACGCCGTCAGCTGCGTCCGCTCACCGAGGTCGCCGCGACCGCCCACGCCGTCTCGGAGATCCCGCTCGACGAGGGCGAGATCGGCATCACCGAGCGGGTGCCCGCGCACCTCACCGATCCGCGTACCGAGGCCGGCCAGGTCGGTCTCGCCCTCAACCAGCTCCTCGCGCACGTCGAGTCGTCGCTGTCCGCGCGCCACCGCAGCGAGCAGCAGGTCCGCCAGTTCGTCGCGGACGCCTCCCACGAGCTGCGCACCCCGCTGACCACGATCGCCGGCTACACCGAGCTGGCCCGGCGCCGCGGGGACGCCGACACGTCCGCGGTCGCGCTGGCCAAGGTGGAGGAGGAGGCGGCGCGGATGACCGCGCTCGTCGAGGACCTCCTGCTCCTGGCCCGCCTCGACGCCGGCCGCCCGCTGGTCGCCGAGCCGGTCGACCTGACCCGCCTCCTCCTCGAGGCCGTGGACGACGCCCGGGTGGTCGCGCCCGACCACCGCTGGCGGATCGTGATGCCGCCCGATGGCGTACCTGTCGAGGTGGTGGGCGACGACAACCGCCTGCACCAGGTGGTGACCAACCTGCTCGCCAACGCCCGCAAGTACACCCCCGCCGGTACGACGGTCACCGTCACCGTCCGCGCCGACGGCTTCGACGTGCACGACGACGGCCCCGGCTTCCCGGCCGAGCTCGTGGGCACCGCGTTCGAGCGGTTCACCCGCGGCGACGCCGCCCGCCACCGCGCCGACGGCGTCGGCCTCGGGCTGGCGCTGGTGCAGGCGATCATCAGCGCCCACGGGGGTTCCGTGACGCTGCGCAGCATCCGCGGCGACACCCGGATCAGCGTGCGCCTCGGCCGTTCCGCCCCCGGGGCCGGGTCCGGATCCGGGCTCACAGCCTCCTCATAGAGACAAGCGAGGGGTCGCACAGTCCGGGCCGCCAGTGTCGGGCTCGTGATCCGCAAGCTCCTGCGCCCCCCGCGCACTCCCCGCCGGCGCCTCGTCGCCGGCCTGGTCCTGCTCGTCGTCCTCTCGGCCGGAGTCGGCTCCTGGCTCCTGCTGCGCGACGACAGCCCCGCCGCGGCCGCGCCGACCACGGCGACCGTGGCCACCCAGACCCTCCAGCAGACGGTCAGCGCCAGCGGGACCGTCGCCGCCGCCCGGACCGACGAGCTCGGGTTCGACGCGAGCGGCACCGTCACCCACGTGTACGTCGAGCCCGGCGCCAAGGTCCGCAAGGGCCAGCGCCTCGCGGCCATCGACGACGACGTCCTCCAGGCCGAGCTGAGCGCGGCCCGCAGCGCGCTCTCCGCCGCCCGGACCGCCCGCTCCGAGCACGTCTCCGACGGCGCCTCGGACGAGCAGCTCGCCGCGGACGACGCCGCGGTCCTGGCCGCCGAGTCCAGTCTCGCGCAGGCCGAGGACGCCGCCGCCGGCGCGGTCCTGCGCGCCACCGCCAAGGGCACCGTCACCGCCGTCGGCCTCGCCGTCGGCGACACCGTCGGCGGCTCCGCGAGCCCGTCGGGCGGCGGCTCGTCCGACAGCGGCAGCGGCGGCGGCAGCGACACGGCCACGATCACCGTGGTCTCCAGCGGTCGTTTCGTCGTCGAGGCCACGGTCGCCAGCGGCGACGTCGGCAAGCTGAAGAAGGGCCTCCAGGCGACCCTCACCGTCAGCGGCATCGACGAGCCCGTCTACGGCACCGTCTCCGAGGTCGGCCTCGTCGCCGAGGCCGACGCCAACGGCGCCGCCGCCTTCCCGGTGACCATCGAGGTCACCGACCAGCGCGACGACCTCTTCGGCGGCACCTCCGCCGACGTCTCGATCGTGGTCAGCAGCCGCGCCGACGTCCTCACCGTCGACAGCCGCGCCGTGCGCACCGACGGCGACCAGACCTACGTCGAGAAGGTCACCGACCCCGCCACCGGCGCCACCACCCGCACCGACGTCGAGCTGGGCGAGACCAGCGGGCTCGTCACCGAGGTCGTCTCGGGACTGCAGGCCGGCGACGTCGTCTCGGTGCCCTCCTTCTCGGGTCCCGGCGGCGGGGGCGGCGGCAACCTGGACCAGGCGCCGCAGCGGATGCGGGACTTCCAGCAGGGCGGCGTCGTCATCCCCGGCGGCGGGGTACCCCCGGCCGGCTTCGGCGGTGGCCAGTGAGCGCGCTCATCGAGCTGTCCGGCGTCCGCAAGACCTACCGCTCCGGCAGCGTCGAGTTCGAGGCCCTGCGCGGCATCGACACCACGATCGCCGAGGGGGAGTACGCCGCCGTGATCGGCCCCTCCGGCTCCGGCAAGTCGACGCTGATGAACATCCTCGGCTGCCTCGACGTCCCGACCGAGGGTCACTACGTCCTCGCCGGCGAGGACACCTCCGCGCTCGACGAGGCCGCGCTCGCCGCGATCCGCAACCGCCGGATCGGGTTCGTCTTCCAGCAGTTCCACCTGCTCGCCTCGATGCCCGCGTGGCGCAACGTCGAGCTCCCCCTCGTGTACGCCGGTGTCCCGCGCGCCGAGCGCCGCGAGCGCGCCGTCGCCGCCCTCACCCGGGTCGGCCTCGCCGATCGCGTGGAGAACCGGCCCGGTCAGCTCTCCGGCGGCCAGCAGCAGCGCGTCGCCGTCGCCCGGGCCCTGGTCACCGAGCCGGACCTGCTCCTCGCCGACGAGCCCACCGGCAACCTCGACTCCGCCTCGACCCGCGACGTGCTCGGGCTCTTCGACGAGCTGCACGCCGCCGGGCGCACCATCGTGCTCATCACCCACGAGCCGGACGTCGCCGCCCGCGCCCAGCGCAACCTGGTCATCGACGACGGCCTGATCACCACCGACCGGCGTACCTCCGCCGGCAGCGGGCTGGCAGGTGCCCGATGAGCTGGTGGGAGACGGTCCGCTCGGGACTGGGCGCGATCCGCGCGCACCGCTTGCGCTCGGCGCTGACCGTGCTCGGCATCGTCATCGGCATCTCGTCGGTGATCCTCACCGTCGGCCTCGGCCAGGGTGCCCAGCGCGAGGTCGCGGACCAGATCGACGCGCTCGGCTCGAACCTCCTCATCGTCTCGCCCGGCAGCAGCACCGACGCCGGTACCGGCCGCCGGGGCGGGTTCGGCTCGGCCTCGACCCTGACCGGCGCCGACGCGACCGCGCTGGCCGACCCGGACGCCGTACCGGACGCGGCGGCGGTGGCCCCCGCGACCAACGGCTCGGTCTCGCTCGTCAACGGCGACACCAACTGGACCACCTCGCTCGTCGGTACGACGCCCGCCTGGCTCCAGGTGCGCAGCCGCGAGCTCTCCGCGGGCCGGTTCTTCACCGCCGACGAGGCCGCCCGTGCCGCTGACGTCGTGGTGATCGGCGCCGACACCGCCTCGGAGCTGTTCGGCCCGCGCAGCCCCGTCGGGCAGCAGGTCACCGTCAACGGCGCCCGGCTCACCGTGATCGGCGTGCTCACGGCGTCCGGCTCCACCGCGACCGGCACCAGCGAGGACGACCAGGCCGTCGTCCCGCTGGGCACGGCGAGCCGGCTCACCGGCAGCACCGCGGACACGGTCTCGACCATCTACGTCGAGGCGTCCAGCGAGAAGACCCTCGCCGCGGCGTACCAGGAGGTGCAGGCGCTCCTCGCCACCCGGCACGGCGTGACGACCGCCGACGCGGACTTCTCCATCGCCACCCAGGAGTCCCTCGTCGAGACCGCGAACCAGACCAACCGCACGTTCACCGTGCTCCTCGGCGGTGTCGCCGGGATCTCCCTGCTCGTCGGCGGCATCGGCGTCATGAACATCATGCTCGTCTCGGTCACCGAACGGGTCCGCGAGATCGGCCTGCGCAAGGCGCTCGGCGCGACCCCGCGGGCGATCCGGCGCCAGTTCCTCGTCGAGGCATCCCTGCTCGGCCTGACCGGCGGCCTCGTCGGCGTCCTCATCGGCGTCGTCGGCGCCCAGGTCCTGCCGCACTTCATCGACCAGGCCGTGGCGGTCTCGCTGCTCGCCACCGGCGCCGCCCTCGCCACCGCACTCGCGCTCGGCGTCGGCTTCGGCGTCTACCCGGCCACCCGCGCGGCCCGGCTCACGCCGATCGACGCGCTCCGCAGCGAGTGACCGACCCCGCCCGAACCGCCCGACCCCGCCCGAACCGCCCGACCCCGCCCGTCCCGCTCTCCCAGGAGGCCCGCATGACCTCGATCCCGATCCGTACCGACCGGCCCGTCGCCCTGCTCGCGACCGGCGCCTTCATGGCGCTGGTGCTCGCCGGGTGCGGCAGCGACGACGGCTCCACCCCGGCCGCGGCCGGCACCGCCGGCGCCCGTACCGACGTGCTCGGCGAGGCGCCCGCGGGCGCTGTCCGCCCCGGTACGTCTGGCCAGATCGCCGCCGTCGACGGCAAGGTGCTCCAGGTCCGCAGCCCGATGTCGGGCCAGGTCGCCGTCACCGTGACCGACCAGACCAAGGTGACCGACCAGGTCGCCGGGACGTACGCCGACGTCACCGTCGGCGCCTGCGTCGTGGTGCGCTCGGCCGCCGACCCGGACTCGGCCTCGGCCTCTGCCTCCGCCGGGTCCGGCACCGACACCGAGACCGCGACCACGGCCTCCGCGGTCGCCGTCCAGGCGTCGGGTGACGACGGGTGCGCCGGACCGGGCGGGGGCGAACGCCCTAGCGGCATGCCCACCGACCGCCCCACCGACCGCCCCAGCGACCTGCCCAGCGACCTGACCGGCGGCGCACCCGGCCGGATGGGCGGGGCCGGCTTCGGCGTCCGCGGCGAGGTGACGTCCGTCGCCGACGGCAGCTTCGTCGTCACCAGCCCCGGCCCCGACGGCGACCGGACGGTCACCGTCACCGTCGACAGCACCACGACCTACACCCACCAGGCCGCCGCGACCGCCGCCGCCCTCACCCAGGGCCGCTGCGTCCAGGTATCGGGCGACGCGGACGACACCGGCGCCGTCACCGCGACCGCCATCCAGGTCAGCGACGCCGTGGAGGACCAGTGCGGACGCTGAGCCCCCGCCGGGTCGTCGTACCGCTCGCGGTCCTGGCCGTGCTCGGTACCGGCTTCGCGGCCTACGGCGCCACCACCGGCTCCGCGCCGTCGTACCGGACCGTGGTCGCGCGCGTCGCCGACGTCGAGCAGGTCCTCGACCTGTCCGGCACGATCGAGCCGAGCGGCCGCTCCGACCTGTCCTTCGGTACCGACGGGCGCATCGCCGCCGTCCGTACCGCCGTCGGCCGCAAGGTCGAGCAGGGCGACGTCATCGCCGTCCTGGACCGTACGTCGCTGCGCGCCGCCGTCGACCGCGCCGTCTCCGACCTCGCCGCCGCCCAGGCCCGGCTCGCCGAGGACCGCGCCGCGCAGACGTCCGCCGTCTCCGCCGACGCAGACGTCAGCTCGGGGAGCAGCGGCAAGGCGAGCGGCAAGGGGAGCGGCAAGGGGAGCGGCAAGGCGGCGACCCCGACTCCCTCCACCTCTCCGGCACTGGCGAAGCTCACCCAGCAGCAGGACGCGGTCCTCGCCGCCCAGACCGCCGCCAGTACGGCGCTCGCCGCCTCCGCCGCCGCCCTCACCACCCAGCAGCAGGCCTGCGCCGCGTCCGAGCCGGCCGGCGAGACCCCCACCGACCAGTCCGCCGACCAGTCCGCCGGCCAGCCCACGGACCAGCCCGCCGCGGACGGAGTGAGCGAGGCCTGCGCCACCGCCCTGGCCGCCGTGCAGTCGGCCCAGGCGAAGACCGCCGACGCCCAGCAGTCCCTCCAGGCCGCCCTCCTCGCCCTCGGCAAGACGCTGAGCGCCGCCGCTGCCGACGCGTCCAAGCCCACCCAGACCCCGACCCAGACCCCGACCCAGACCCAGACCCCGACCCAGACGTCGACCCAGCAACCGGCCGCATCCCCGGAAGCGAGCCCGTCCGGCGCGACCCGCACCGTCACCGCCGCCACTCTCGCCGACGACCAGGCGAGCATCGACCGCGCCCGCGCCGACCTCACCCAGGCCCGCGCCAACCTCCGCGCGGCCGTGGTCCGCGCGCCGGCCGACGGCACGGTGACCTCCCTGGGCGTCGCCGCCGGCGACCAGGTCGCCGCAGGCGACACCATCGCCTCGGTGGTCGCGCCGGGCCTGACCACGGTCACCCTCCAGGTGAGCAAGGACCAGGCCGCCCGGCTCCAGGTCGGCGCCACGGTCCAGGTGACCCCGGCCGGCGCGAGCGATCCGCTGGCCGGTGAGATCAGCCGGGTCGCGCACCTGCCCACTGCCTCGAGCGACAGCAGCGCCGACCCGACGTACGCCGTCCAGGTCACCCTCGACCAGCGCGACCTGGCGCTGCCCGAGGGACTCCCCGCGAGCGTCGCCGTCGTGGTCGGCAAGGCCGACGACGTCGTCACCGTCCCGGCCTCGGCGCTCACCGACGGCACGGTCCAGGTGGTGCGCGACGGCGAGGCGGAGCGGGTCCGGGTGACCACCGGGGTCGTCGGCAACACCGACGTGCAGGTCGTGGACGGCCTGGACGCCGGTGACCGCGTGGTGCTCGCCGACCTCGACGCCGACGTGCCGACGGGGGACTCCGAGCAGCGGGGGATCGGCGGGTTCGGCGGAGGTCCGGGCGGCAGCGTCCGGATCAGCGGGCCCGGCGGGATGATGGTGCCGGCCCGCTGAGGAGGGTCCCGCGGGGAAACCCGGTGGCGCCGCGTCCCGCCGTGAGTCACGCTGCCGCCATGACCACCACCACCTGGACGAGCGCGATCTGGGGCACGGCCGCGTTCCGTGCCGAGCTGCGCGACTTCGTGTCCGGTGCGGTCGGTGAGCCGGACCGGATCGAGCTCGTCGCCCACCGGCCGTGGTCGGCGGTGTGGCGGGTCACGGCGGCGGGGCGGACGTCGTACGCCAAGCAGAACTGTCCGGGCCAGGCCCACGAGGCCCGCCTCCAGGTCGAGCTGGCCCGCTGGGTCCCGTCGTACGTCGCCCCGGTGCTGGCCGCCGACCCCGTCCGCGACCTGCTCCTCACCGCCGACCTCGGCCCCACCCTGGCTGCCCGCGGCGGCATCGCCGACATCGACACCTGGTGCCGCATCGTCCGCACGGGCGCCGAGCTCCAGCGCCTCCTCGTCCCGCCCGCGGCCGGCCTCGGCCTGACCCGGATGCTGCCCACCGACGCCACGACGTACGTCGCCGATGCGGTCGGCCGCCTCGGCGCGCTCCCGCCCGGCGACCCCCGCCGCCTCGCGCCCGCCGCGGCTGCCCACCTCGAGGTGCTGCTGCCCGCCGTCGACCGCTGGGCCGACCAGGTCGATGACCTGGGCCTGCCCCTCACCCTGCTCCACAACGACCTGCACGCGGCCAACGTGGTCGCCGGGCCCGACGGCCTGCGCCTCCTCGACTTCGCCGACGCCGTCCTCGGCGACCCCCTCGCCGCGCTGACCGTCCCCCTCACCATGGCCCAGCGCGAGCTCGGCCTGGCCCCCGGCGACCGCGGCCTCCGCCGGATCGCCGACGCCGCGATCGACGTCTGGACCGACCTCGCCCCGGCCCCCGCCCTCCGCGCCGTTCTCCCCGCCGCCCTCCAGCTCGGCCGCCTGGCCAAGGTCGAGTCGTGGCGCCGCTGCGTCGCGACGATGACGCCGGGCGAGCGCCTGGTCCACGGCGCCGCACCCGCCGAGCGGCTGGCCCGCCTCCTGGAGCCGACGCCGATCACGCCCGCGGCCCCACTAGGGTGAGGGCGCACCAGAGGCGGTAGCTCGAGCGTCGGTCCCGGCGCTTGGTTCCGGCAACGCCCAAGGCCCAGCGGCTACGGTCTCTCGACGAGTCCGAGGGGGATCAGCGTGTCCGAGAGCACGGCGGGGAACGGTGGCTGACGTGGTCTCCGCCGTGCACTACCTCGCCACACGCGCCGACCAAGTCGCGTTGCTCGACTACCTGGACGAGCCGAGAGCAGTGTC
This sequence comes from Pimelobacter sp. 30-1, assembly GCF_018831735.1. Taxonomy (NCBI): domain Bacteria; kingdom Bacillati; phylum Actinomycetota; class Actinomycetes; order Propionibacteriales; family Nocardioidaceae; genus Pimelobacter; species Pimelobacter sp. 30-1. The sequence continues at coordinate 6,848 of NZ_NHTS01000012.1, read as the reverse complement.
TCTTCATCGCTGGCCGGTGCTGCCGAGCCAGTCCGAGACACTCCATCGCGACGATGCGTTGATCACGGAGCAGGTGATGGTCGTGCACCGCGACCTCGGTACAGCGATGCCCAACCTCCCGGGGCACAAGGCGATGGAGGCGGCGAACAGGTCCGGTCTGTTCAATCGCCTGAACTGGGAGCGCCTGAGACCAGGACCAGGTGAGAGTCTGGTCGACTCGAACGCGTCACCCGTCCTTCTCTGGACACCGGGAGCAGTTGTCGGCTCGGCGATCTACCTGAGCGCCATCGGGTCTCAGGCAGACGCGATGGGTGCCGTCTCGCCCGAGTACGAGACGTGGGTCCGTCGCGTGATGGGTTGGGTGAGGCGCAGAGGAACCAAAGTGTGGGGCCTGGAGCGCCACGGGATTCGTCCCGACCTCGACATTCGACTCGCGATCGTCAGCAACGTCTACGCCATGCCCGGCGCGCTGGCAGCGCTGGAGCACGGCGGGTATGGCACCGCGCAGTAGCGCGACGAGTAGGCCAGGCGGGACTTGAACCCGCGCGTGGGCGATTATGAGTCGCCTGCTCTAACCAACTGAGCTACTGGCCCGTGTGTGTGGGTCGAACCCTATCCAGCGCCGCCCGTCCAGCGGACACGACGGTGTCGACCGGTCCGTTCGACCTGGCCGCCCACTGAACAACCCGCGGTCGTGTGACCGGAGGGGTCTTCGGGCCGTCGTATCGAGCCCACCCGCCCTACCCAGGCCGTCGTTTTCGGGCCACACTCGTCGGGTGACCCCCGCGACCGTGCTCCTGCTGGCGGCATTGGCCGCCCCGCTCGTCGCCCTGGCTGGCCTCACCGCCGCCGGCGAGCGCCGCCGCTCGCCCCGGTGGGACGTCGCCGTCGTGGCCGGGCTGTTCTTCCCGGTCACCTGGGCGGTCTGGTACGTCCGCGACGGCCGCTGACGGCTGCTGGCTACTCGCCCCACCCCATCGGGAACACCTCGAACGGCGCCGCGAACGTGACGCCGAGGCGGCTGCCGGTGGTGCGGGCCATGCCCTCGAGGAACTCCCGCGGGTCCCAGTTCTCCCACCCCAACCCGTCGATGTACGCCGCGTGCGCCTCGAGCGAGGTCACGCCGGCGTCGAAGGTGGCGGTCGTGTCGACCGCGTGGGTCGACTCGGGGGAGCCGAAGGCCCAGACCTCGCGGACGCCGCCCCAGGGCTCGAGGCCGTCGGTGAGCTGGTCGGCGAAGACCCACCGGTTCCCCGCGTCCCGTACGGCGTCCAGCACCGCGCGCCCCACCGCGATGTGGTCGGCCTGGTTGAGATTGCGTCCGCCCCAGGTGTCGCGGAAGTTGCCGGTGATCACGATGTCCGGCCGGTGCCGGCGGACCGACTCGGCGATCACGGCGCGCAGCGCGACGCCGTACTCGAGGACGCCGTCGGGCTGGTGCAGGAAGTCGACGACATCGACGCCGACGACCGCGGCGGAGCGGACCTGCTCCTCCTCGCGCACGGCGCGGCAGGCGTCGGGGGCGAGGCCGTCGATGCCGGCCTCGCCGCTGGTGACCATGCAGTAGACGACGTTCTTGCCCTGGCCGGTCCAGCGCGCGACCGCGGCGGCGGCGCCGAACTCCATGTCGTCGGGGTGCGCGACGACGCACAGGGCGCGCTCCCAGTCCTCGTTCAGCGGGTCCAGCGGGGCGGGGGTCTCGGCCATGGAGCGAGCATCTCAGCCCGGGCGGCCGGGCGCCACGCCCTACGCTGGCGCCCGTGATCAAGTACCTCGGCTCGAAGCGCACGCTCGTGCCCGTGCTGGGGGAGATGGCCGTGGCGACGGGGGCGCGGACGGCCGTCGACCTGTTCACCGGTACGACGCGCGTCGCCCAGGAGTTCAAGCGGCGGGGGATCGAGGTGACGGCGGCCGACCTGGCGTCGTACTCGGCGGTGCTGAGCGACTGCTTCATCGCGACCGATGCCGACGCGGTCGACCTCGACGCGCTGGACGCCGAGCTGGCCCGGCTCGACGCGGTCACGGGGAGGAGCGGCTACGTCACCGAGACGTTCTGTGAGCGGGCGCGCTTCTTCCAGCCCAAGAACGGCCGCCGGATCGACGCGATCCGCGACGCGATCGAGCGCGACCACCCCGAGGGGAGCCCGCTGCGGCCGGTGCTGCTGACGAGCCTGATGCTCGCCGCGGACCGGGTCGACTCGACCACGGGCGTGCAGATGGCCTACCTCAAGCAGTGGGCGCCGCGCGCGCACGCCGACCTCCGGCTGCGCCGTCCCGACCTCCTCCCCGGCCCCGGTACGACGCAGCGCGGTGACGCGATGGTCCTCGTCGACGACCTGCCGGCCACCGACCTCGCCTACGTCGACCCGCCCTACAACCAGCACCGCTACTTCGCGAACTACCACATCTGGGAGACCCTCGTCCGCTGGGACGCCCCCGAGCACTACGGCATCGCGTGCAAGCGCGTCGACGTGCGCGAGCGGCGTAGCGTGTTCAACAGCCGCCGGACGATGCCGGCCGCGCTCGCCGACCTGCTCGGCCGGCTGCGGGCCGAGGTGGTCGTGGTGTCCTACAACGACGAGGCGTGGGTGACGCCCGACGAGATGACCCGGTTCCTGCGCGACGCGGGCCATGCCGAGGTCGCGCTGCTGGCCTTCGACAGCAAGCGGTACGTCGGCGCGCAGATCGGCATCCACAACGCGGACGGCAAGCGGGTCGGCGAGGTCGGCCGGCTGCGCAACGTGGAGTACCTCTTCGTCGCCGGTCCTCCCGACCGGGTCGCGGCCGCGGTCAGCGCTGGCGAGCCGTCGCTCCCGCGATGAGCAGGCGCTCGCCGCGCTGGACCAGCTGCAAGGTGATGTCCTCGGTCCGCCGTACGCCGCCGGGCAGGGCGTAGCGGTAGGTGTAGCGCACCGACAGCGTCTCCGGCTCGGCCGCGAGCGCGAGGATCTCGGGCTCGCTGATCGCCGCCCACACGTCGCGGTAGCGCGGGCTGCGTGCCTGGTAGTCCCGGGTGAGCAGCGCGTAGCCGCGGTCGGGGTCGGCGCTGGCCAGCGTCACGTAGTCCCGGGCGAACCGCTCGAGCTCGGCGGCGGTCGGGGGCTCGGTGGAGGGTGCGGCCGCCGGCTGCCGCTCCGGTCCCGGGCTCGTGCCCCCGGTGGCCGGCGGGGTGGTGGGGGCGGTGGCCGGCGGCTCGTCGGCCCCGCCGCCGGTGAGGAGCAGCGTCGCGCCGACCGCGCCGAGCGCCGCGATCGCGACGACGCCCGCCAGCACCAGCCCGGCCCCGGCACGGCGGCGCCGTACCGGCGGCGGGGGAGCGATGCGGGCGCGCAGGTAGGCCGCGATCTCCTCGGCGCTGGGCCGCTCGGCCGGGTCCGGCCGGAGCGCGAGCTCGATCACCGGCGCCAGCCAGCCGGCCCGGCGCGGGACCACGTCCCCGGTCGAGGCGAGCTGCCCGGTGGTCGCGTGCAGGAGCAGGGCGCCGAGCGCCCACACGTCCGTGGCCGGACCGGGGACCGCGTCGTGCGGAGCCAGCCGCGGGTCCGCGGAGACGGCACCGTGCACCCGCCCCTCGGCATGGGCGGACGCCACGGCCTCGGCGACGGGCAGTACCCGGCGCGCCGCGTCGTCGTCCTCGCTCACCGAGCCAACGTAACCTCTTGGTGAGGGTTCGCGCGACGAGATCAGGAGGCGTCGTCGATGAGGAGCGTGCCGTCCTGGTCGACCAGGTGCAGCGTCACCCGCTCGGCGACCCGCCCCTTGCCGGGGAAGGTGTAGCGGTACTCGTAGGTCACCGTCATCGCCGCCGGATCGGCCTCGACCGAGTCGAACCGGGGGTTCTTCATCCGCCCCCAGAAGTCGCGGTAGGTGGGGCTGCGCTCCTGGTAGGCGGGGGTCAGCATCGCGAACCCGGCACCGGGGTCCTCGTCCGCCGTGGCGACGTACTGGCGGGCGAACGCGATGAGCGTCTCCCGGCTCGGCGGCTTGGGCGTCGTTGTCGAGGGCGGTGGCGTGGTCGCCGTCGTCCCGGGGTCGCGACCGGCCGCGGGCGGGTCGCCGTCGCCGCGGGTCGCCAGCAGCACACCGCCGAGGACCACGACCAGCACGGCCGCCACGGCCAGCGCCGCGATCAGCCCGACCGGCCGGCGGCGCGGGGCAGCCGGCGCGGCCGGGGCCGCTGCGACGGGCGGCAGGTACGACGTCTGCTCCGCGAGCGTCTCGACCCGCGCCAGGTGGTCGCGCACCGCCGCCATCGAGGGCCGCGCCGCGGGGTCCTTCGTCATCGCCGCCGCGATGAGCGGGCGCAACCAGCCGGCCGACTCGGGCAGCGGCGGGTCCTCGTGCGCGATCCGGTAGACGACGGCCAGCGGACCGTTGTCCCGGTCGTCGTGGTGGTACGGCGGCCGCGCGGTCAAAAGGTGCACGAGCGTGGCGCCGAACGCCCAGACGTCGCTGGCCGGCGTCGCCTGCGCGCCGGTCGCGACCTCCGGGGCGAGGTACGCCGGGGAGCCGGTGACGAGCCCGGTCCGGGTCAGCGTCGCGTCCTCGGCCCCGCGGGCGATGCCGAAGTCGGAGAGCTTCGCGCTCCCGTCGGACCCGGTCAGGATGTTCGACGGCTTCACGTCGCGGTGCACGATCCCGAGCGCGTGCGCCTGGACCAGGGCGTCGGCGACGGGCGCGAGCAGCTGGGCGGCGGCGTCGGGGGAGAGGGGGCCGTGCTCGCGGACCGCGGCCGAGAGGGCGGGGCCGTCGACGTACTCCATGACGAGCCAGGTGCCGTCGGGATCGGTGACCAGGTCGTAGACGGCGACCACGTGGGGGTGGTGCACCTGCGCGGCCAGCCGCGCCTCGCGCTCGGCGCGCACGGCGTCGTCGACGCCGGCGATGGTGCCGATCCGCTTGAGCGCGACCCGGCGGTCCAGGACCTCGTCGTGCGCCATCCAGACCGCGCCGCCGGCGCCTTGGCCGACCGCCCTCCCCAGGGTGTAGCGCCCCGCAATCCTTTGGTTGGTCATCGTGCTCGCAACGTACCCGGGTCCACCGAGTCGAACCCAGTGGGCCCGGGCACCGCCGATGGGGCACCCTTGGAGGCGGGACCGGACCCGGTCCCGCCTCCATCACCACCGCCGAACCGAAAGGACCGACGTGTCCGTCGACCCGAACCTCCTCGCCGATCTCGAGTGGCGCGGCCTCCTGGCCGAGTCCACCGACCGCGACGCCCTGCGCACAGCGCTGAGCGAGGGGAGCGTCCGGTTCTATGTGGGCTTCGACCCGACGGCGCCGAGCCTGCACATGGGCAACCTGGTCCAGATCGTCACCGCGATGCGGCTCCAGCGCGGCGGGCACACGCCGTACGCGCTGGTGGGTGGGGCCACCGGCATGATCGGCGACCCGCGCGACTCGGGGGAGCGCACGCTCAACTCCCTCGACACCGTGCAGGAGTGGACCGCGCGCGTGCGCGGCCAGATCGAGCCCTTCCTCTCCTTCGAGGGGGACAACGCGGCCACGATGGTCAACAACCACGACTGGACCGGCGGGCTGTCGGTCATCGACTTCCTCCGCGACATCGGCAAGCACTTCCCGGTCAACCGCATGCTGGCGCGCGAGACGGTCAAGCGCCGGCTCGAGTCGGGCATCAGCTACACCGAGTTCTCCTACGTGCTGCTGCAGTCGATGGACTACCTGACGCTCTTCCGCGAGCGCGGCGTCACCCTTCAGTTCGGCGGCTCCGACCAGTGGGGCAACCTCACCGGCGGCGTCGAGCTGATCCGCCGCGCCGAGGGCGGCAGCGCCCACGCGTTCGCCACGCCGCTCATCACCAAGGCCGACGGCACCAAGTACGGCAAGACCGAGGGCGGCGCCCTCTGGCTCGACCCGCAGATGCTGGCGCCCTACGCCTTCCACCAGTTCTGGCTCAACGTCGAGGACGAGAAGGTCGGCGAGCTGCTCCGGGTCTTCACCTTCCTCCCGCGCGAGGAGATCGAGGCGCTCGAGGCACGCCATGCCGAGAAGCCCTTCCTCCGCGAGGCCCAGAAGGTGCTCGCCGACGAGGTGACCACGCTGGTGCACGGCAAGGACGAGACCGAGAACGCCAAGGCCGCCGCCCAGGCGCTCTTCGGCACCGGTGACGTCACCGCCCTCTCCGCCGCCACGCTCGAGGCGGCGCTGGGCGAGGCCGGCGCGGTCGACGTCGACGGGGGAGCTGGCATCCCCGATGTCGTCGAGCTGCTGACGCTCACCGGTCTGGCCAAGTCCAAGGGGGAGGCCCGGCGCACCGTCGCCGAGGGCGGCGCCTACGTCAACAACGTGCGCGTGGAGGACCCCGAGCACGTGGCCGACCGGGCCGACCTGATCGGCGGCTCGTGGCTGGTGCTGCGCCGCGGCAAGAAGCGGTTCGCCGGCGTACGGGTGCGCTGAGCCGGCGAGCGCACGACCGGATACCCCCCTGTGGGCGGCCTCCTCGGAGGCCGCCCACAGGCGTCTCTGGAGGCGCTCGCAGCCCCCTGAGGAGGGGGGTGGAGAGGCCTGTGGCCCGGGTCACGTCGTTTCGATTTGTGCTTCTGGCCGGGTGTGCGTAATGTTCTCTTTGTCGCCGGGTGCGGCGGGAAGCAAGACGGCGGTCAGCCGGAGGGCTTCCGGCCCCGCGACCACCAAGTCTCGAACACCTCGTTCGGACGCCGGTCAGAAAAGCAAGTCCACACGGATTTGGCACAGACCGGAGTCAGACACTAAGGTTTCGGACTGCATCAGCTCGAAGAAGAACCGGCAACGGGAAACTTCGAAGCTTGTGATGTTTGAGAACTCAACAGTGTGTCATGCAAATAGATTGTTGTGACGTTTGTGCGTCC
>NZ_NHTS01000011.1:0-108786 GCF_018831735.1 Pimelobacter sp. 30-1 | reverse complement strand
AAGGACGCCCGACGGGCGCCGCGAAGCGGACCGAGCGAAGCGAGGGTCCTTGACGGCGGGGGGCGGCCGGCTAAGCGCGGCCGCCACCGCAACCCAGCTCACCGGCCACCCTGCGACCTCGACCCAGGAAACCTGCACCCTCGGCGCAGCAACCCCGCAACCTCGGCGCAGCAACCCGCGCACTTTGTGCCAGCAACCCTGCAACCTCGGCGCCGGAACCCTGCGACTTCGGCGGGGGTCACATGCGGGCCATGCGGGCGTGGGCGACCGCCTCGGCCTCCTCCGGCGAGAGCTCCTGGTCGCCGGCCCAGCCGGCGACGGACTTGGCGTAGGTCCGGGCCTCGTTGCGGCCGCGGATGGAGGTGAGCACGACCCCGTCCCCCGCGTCGTCCAGCAGCGCGAGCGACCACGACAGGCGTCCGCCCATCTCGTCGAAGGCGTCGTACCGTACGACGGCCAGGTGCCGCAGCGCGCCGGCCGCCTCGGCCCGGAGGGCGGCGACCTCGCGGCGCAGGCCGGCGGCGTCGGCGGGGAGGTCGTGCCCCACCTCCGCCGAGGTACGACGGCCGTTGCGCAGGGCCACGGCGAGGGCCGCGGCGGCCAGCAGGAGAGCGAGGAGCGCGAGGACGACGGCCATGGGTCCGACGGTAGTCAACGAGACGCCGCCGAGCGCGGCCACGCGCCGCCACTACGCTGGGCGCATGGTCCGTATCGCGTACCAGGGGGAACCCGGCGCCAACTCGCACATCGTGTGCAAGCAGCACTACCCGGAGGCGGAAGCCGTGGCGTGCGCGTCGTTCGAGGACGTGTTCGCGGCGGTGAGCAGCGGGGACTGCGACCTGGCGCTGATCCCGATCGACAACTCGATCGCGGGACGGGTGGCCGACATCCACCACTTCCTGCCCGACTCGGGCCTGCACATCATCGCCGAGCACTTCCTGCGCATCCAGTTCCACCTCATGGTGAACCCGGGGGCGACGGTCGACACGCTGCGCACCGTGCACAGCCACGTCCACGCGCTGGGTCAGTGCCGCAAGATCATCCGCGAGCTCGGCCTGACGCCGATCATCTCCGGCGACACGGCCGGGGCCGCGCGCGAGGTCGCCGAGGCGGCCGACCCGACGCAGGCCGCGATCGCGCCGCCGCTGGCCGCGGAGATCTACGGGCTCGAGATCCTGCGTGAGGACGTCGAGGACGAGGACCACAACACGACGCGGTTCGTGCTGCTCTCGCCGGAGTTCATCCAGGCCCCCCAGGGCAACGGTCCGGTCGTGACGAGCTTCGTCTTCAACGTCCGCAACCTCCCGGCCGCGCTCTACAAGGCGCTCGGCGGGTTCGCGACCAACGGCATCAACATGACCAAGCTCGAGAGCTACATGGTGGGCGGGCACTTCGCCGCGACCCAGTTCCTCGCCGAGGTCGACGGCCACCCCGACGACCCCGGTCTCAAGCGGGCGCTCGAGGAGCTGACCTTCTTCACGACCGACATCAAGGTTCTCGGGGTCTACCCGGCCGACCCCACCCGAGGCTGACCGGGCGGTCGGGCCACGCCGCCTAGGGTGGGGCCATGGCGAGCCCAGCGAGAGCCGGAGCCGACAGCGAGGTCGGGCGGCTGCGCACCGTCCTGCTCCACCGGCCCGGACCCGAGCTCGAGCGGCTCACCCCCCAGAACCACGACCGGCTGCTGTTCGACGGCATCCCCTGGGTGGGCCAGGCGCAGGACGAGCACGACGCCTTCGCCGCGGCGCTGCGCGAGCGCGACGTCGAGGTGCTCTACCTGACCGAGCTGCTCACCCAGACCCTCCAGTACGACGACGCGCGGGCCGCGATCGTCGAGACCACCCTCGCCGGCCGCAACGCCCGCGACCTCGGCGACGCGGTCCGCGACCACCTGCGGGGACTGTTCCTCGACGCGGCTCCCGAGGACCTGACCCGGCTGCTGACGGCCGGGGTGCGCAACGACGAGGTGCGCGCGGGGATCCGCGGGACGCTCGTCACCTCGCTGCTGGCGCCGGACGGCTTCCTCCTCGACCCGCTGCCCAACCTGCTCTTCACCCGCGACTCCTCGGTGTGGCTGCGCGACCGGGTCGCGGTGACCTCGCTGGCTACCGAGGCCCGGCGGCGCGAGGCCCACCTGACCGGGCTGATCTACCGCCACCACCCGCGCTTCGCGGGCGCCGGCCTGCTCCACGGCCACGACCGCGAGCCGGTCGAGGGCGGCGACGTGCTCCAGCTGGCGCCGGGGGTGCTCGCCGTCGGCGTCGGTGAGCGGACCACCGCGGCGGGCGCGGAGCGGTTGGCCCGCGAGGCGTTCGCGGCGGGGGTGGCGACCACGCTGCTCGCCGTACCGATCCCGCGCGAGCGCGCCACCATGCACCTCGACACGGTCTGCACGATGGTCGACGTCGACCGGGTGGTGATGTACCCCCACGTCGCCGACACCCTCACCGCCCATGCGATCACCGAGGCCGAGCCGGGCACGGGCGTGCTGCGGGTGGCCCCGCCCGAGCCCTTCCTGGTGGCCGCGGCCGCGGCGATGGGGATCGACGTCCTGCACCGGATCGAGACCGGGCTCGACCCGGTCACCGCCGAGCGCGAGCAGTGGGACGACGGCAACAACACGCTCGCCCTCGCACCCCGCCTGGCGGTCGCCTACGAGCGCAACGACGCGACCAACGCGTGCCTGGAGGCGGCCGGCATCGAGGTGATCCGGATCGCCGGGTCGGAGATCGGATCGGGGCGCGGCGGACCGCGCTGCCTGAGCTGTCCAGTGGTGCGCGACCCGCTCGTCGTACCGGGGGGATAACGCGACTTACCGGGACACGTTGTTGCAAGTAGGTCTCCCCAGCCGCCGCCGATCACACTAAGGTCGACGGGACGGCCGAGCGAAAGGGTCAGCATGGCAACGTTCTTCGAGCACTTCTCCCCCCAGGAGATCGCGCGGATCAGCGCGACCGGTCGGCGGGTGAAGCTCCCCGAGGGCTGGTCGCCGATCTGGGAGGACACCCCGGCCGACAAGGCCTACGTCCTCCTGTCGGGCACGGTGTCGGTCCGTCGAGACGGCGCGGAGATCGCTCAGCTCGGCCCCGGCGACATCGTCGGCGAGGCCGCGATCGTCGGCAAGAAGCTGCGCAGCGCGACCATCGTGGCGCTCACGCCGCTCGACACGATCCACCTGACGGACGAGACCCTGCGCGAGCTGGACGCCGAGTGGCCGGCGTTCCACGAGGCGCTCGTCGAGGTCGCGCAGTCGCGCCTCGGCAACGCGGGCTGATCGTCTCGTGACCTCGACGCCTGACCCCGCCGGCGACGGCGGGGTCATCGGCGCGCTCGAGGACCACCTCCTCGGCGAGCGTCCCGCGCTGACCCAGCAGGAGGTCGCGGCCCAGGCCGGCGTACCGCTGGAGACGGCGAACGAGCTGTGGCACCTGCTCGGCTTCGCGCACGTGCCGGACGACGAGGCGGCGTTCACCAGCGCCGACGTCCGCGCGCTCCAGCTGACCAACGACCTGATCCGGCTCGGCGTGCTGAGCCAGGAGCGCCAGGACGGCCTGGTCCGGACCTGGGGCCGCAGCTTCGCCCGGCTGGCCGACTGGCAGGTCGCGCTCCTCGCGTCGGTCGCCGAGGACCTGGGTGCGGACCCGACCGAGGGCCTGCTCGCGGTCTCCGACGAGGTGATGCCGCGGGTCGAGGAGCTCCAGAGCTACGTCTGGCGCCGGCACCTGCTCAGCGCCGCCGCGCGCCTGCTCGCCGAGCGGTCGTCGGGACCGTCCGTGCCGCTGGCGGTGTGCTTCGTCGACATCGTCGGCTACACCTCGCGCTCGCGGACCCTGTCCGATCGCGAGCTGGTCGGCTGGCTGGAGTCCTTCGAGTCCACCGTGCTCGGCCTCACCGTCGACCGCGGCGGCCGGATCATCAAGAACATCGGCGACGAGCTGCTCATCGTCGCCGACTCCGCCGAGGCGCTGACCGAGGTCGCCCTCGAGCTCACCCGCCGCGGCGCCGACCCCGAGGACCCGTTCCCCGCGGTCCGCGCCGGCCTCGCGTACGGCGACGTGGTCACCCGTCTCGGCGACGTCTTCGGCCCCGTCGTCAACATCGCCGCCCGGCTCACCTCGGTGGCCCGGCCGAGCACCGTGCTGGTCGACCTCGGCGCCTACGAGGCGCTGACCGGCCGCGCGGACGACTCCGCCGACAAGGCCGAGGACACCGAGGACGCCGACGAGCACGCCGGGACCGGCGCGTACCGGTTCCGGCGGCTGCGCCGGGTCTCGGTCAAGGGCTACTCCCGGCTCAAGGTCTGGGCGGTGCAGCCCCGCGACTGACCCGCCGCGCGGGGTGCCGGGTCAGCGGATGGTGACCTGGCGGTTGGCCAGCCCGTTGCGGGCCGAGCGCTGCTCGGTGGTCAGGTCGGAGGTGTCGGCGAGGGCCGCGTCGAGCTTGGCCTTGAACGCGGCGGCCGGCTGCTCGAGGGCCTCGGCGCCGGTGCCGACGGGGAGGTCCCAGACCGGGGCGAGCAGGCCGTGGGCGCGGAACATGCCGACGAAGCGGGCCTCGGGGACGATCACGTCGTCGCCGGTCACGTGCAGGCGGGCGAGGGCGTCGAGGAGGGCGTCCTCGGGCTCGGGCATCACCCAGCGCAGGTGCTCCTTGGCGCCCATCCGGGTCCAGTACGCCGCGGTGACCTCGGTCAGCCGGGCGGTCGGGGCGGCGGCGCCGTCGGCCTGCTCCAGGGCCTGGGCGAGCTCGGAGCTCGGGTCCATGTCGGAGACCCAGTAGTCGAAGCCCTCGTGCACCTCGACCGCGAGGTCGCCGTCGGCGACGAGGTCCTGGAGGCGAGGGCCGGCTCCCGGCGGGTCGGTCAGGCCGACCATGCCGGCGCCGGGCTCGGCGGCGAGCGCCTCGAGCAGGACGGCGCCGAGGTCGCGGGCCGGGTCGCCGAAGCCGTGCTGGACCTGGAGGCCGAGCCAGACCTCGCCGCTGTCGCGGACGAGCGCGGGCGCCGCCATCGGCAGCAGGGTGCAGAGCTTGACCACGCGGTCGGCGTGCTCACCGGTGAGGGTCAGGGGCGCGGTCGCGGCGGGGACCAGCTCGCGCAGCGCGACGATGTCGCACTCCGACGGGAGCCCCTCGAACGGGCGCTTGACGAAGATCTGGGCACCGCCGGGCGCGCCGTGGCACGCCTTGTAGCGCTTGCCCGAGCCGCAGGGGCAGGGCTGCCGCGGGCCGACCTCGCCGGCCGGGGTCTCGGACGCGGACTTGGTGCGGTTCTTCTTCGCCATGCGGCAGAAACTACTGGTCGGGCCCGAACCGCTCGTCCAGCAGGTCGAGCATCAGGCGCGGCCGGTCGCTGATGACCGCCTTGACGCCGAGGTCGAGGCAGCGCTGGAGGTCCTTCTCCTTGTTGACCGTCCAGACGTGGACGTCGCGCCCGCTGCGGGCGATCGAGTCGGCGACCCGGGGGTGGTCGCGCAGCATCTTGATGCCGGGGCCCACGATCCAGTCGCGGCCGACCACGCGCTTGAGCATCGGCCAGTAGTTGGGCTTGTCGACCAGCTGCACGAGGCGGACCTCGGGGGCCAGCCGCTCCACCCGCTGGAGCGCCGTGAACGAGAAGCTCATCACCCGCACCGGCGCGCCCTCGCGGTCCCAGCCGAAGTCGCGGAGCATCTCGACCAGCCGCTTCTCGACCAGGCCGCCGAAGCGGGTCGGGTGCTTGGTCTCGATCGCGACCTCCACCCGGCGGTCGTAGTCGGCGACCGTCTCGAGCAGCTTGCGCAGGGTGAGCACCCCGCGCAGCGCCTCGTCCTCCTCGGCCGCCTCGTCGTCGAGGTCGGCCCAGGGGTTCTTCCAGGCGGCGAAGTCGAGCTCGGAGAGCTCGGCGAGGTCCATCGTCGAGACGAGCCCCTTGGTGGCCGCCGTACGCCGCAGGTCGCGGTCGTGCACGCACACCAGGTGGCCGTCGGCGGTGAGCCGCACGTCGCACTCCAAGCCGCCGGCGCCGGTGTCGAGCGCCTTGAGGTACGCGCCGAGGGTGTGCTCGGCGAGCTCGTGACTGGCGCCGCGATGGGCGACCACCTGTGGTCGGTGGGTGGGCACAGGACAAGTCTGGCAGGGCCCCCGCGGCGTGCGTCTCAGGGTCGGGATCCGGGACCGACCAGGGGCGTTCCCCGATGTCCGGAGGCCGCGCACCGGGCACCGTGGAGGCATGAGCAACTACGACAGCTACCCGAACCGTCCGGCCTCCTCGACCCGCCGGCTGACCCGCCGCCAGGACAACAAGATGGTGGCCGGCGTCTGCTCCGGCATCGCCGACCACTTCGGCGTCGACCCGACCCTGGTCCGGATCCTGCTGGTCGCGGCCGTCGTCTTCGGCTTCGGCACCGGGATCATCCTCTACCTCGCCGCGTGGTGGCTGATGCCGGAGGCCTGAGCCCACCGGTACGGCCCTACGCTGGCGCCGTGCCCGACCTCGTCACCCGACTGAGCGCCGCCGGCTGCGTCTTCGCCGAGGACGAGGCCGCGCTGCTGGAGGCGGCCGCCCGCTCCCCCGAGGAGCTCGAGGCGCTGACCCTGCGGCGGATCGCCGGCGAGCCCCTGGAGCAGGTCGTCGGCTGGGTCGCCTTCGACGGCGGCCGGGTCGCGCTCGACGCGGGCGTGTTCGTGCCGCGGCAGCGCACGGCGTACCTGGTCGAGCTGGCGGCGCAGCGGCTGACGCCCGCGAGCACGGTCGTCGACCTGTGCTGCGGCAGCGGCGCCCTGGGCCTGGCCCTCGCCCGGCGGCACCCCGGCCTGACCGTGGTCGCGGCGGACGTCGATCCGGTGGCGGTCGCGTGCGCGGCCCGCAACCTGGCCGCGGTCGGCGGGACCGCCGTGGCCGGCGACCTCGATGCCCCGCTCCCGGACGCACTGCGCGGCCGGGTCGACGTCATCGTCGCCAACGTCCCCTACGTGCCGACCGACGCGGTCGCGCTCATGCCGCCCGAGTCCCGCGACCACGAGCCGCGGGGCACCGTCGACGGCGGCGCCGACGGACTGGACCTCCTGCGCCGGGTCGCGGCGCTCGCGCCGGCCTGGCTGCGCCCGGGCGGCACGGTGCTCTCCGAGGTCGCCGAGGGCGCCCAGGCCGAGACCGCCCGGACGGCGTACGCCGCGGCGGGCCTCGACGCCCGGGTCGACCACGACCCGGAGCGCGAGGCGACCGTCGTCAGCGGGCGGTGGCCCGGCGGAGCAACGCCCCGTCGAGGCTGAACCGGCCCGCCCCGATCGCACCGATCGCCAGCACCACCGCGGCGATCACCATCACGAGCTCACCGCCGCCCTCGGTGACGAAGATGCCCGCGTCCCGGTGCGCGAAGTACCAGGCGCCGGCCATGTCGAGGGCGACGAGCAGCGCCGCGACCGGCGTGAGCAGCCCGACGATCAGCAGCGCGCCGCCACCGACCTCGACGAACGCCGCGAACGTCGCCGCCGCCCGCGCCGCGGGCACGCCCATGTCGTCGAAGCTCGCGGCGGTGCCGGCGAGGGTGTACTCGTCGAGCTTCTGCCAGCCGTGCGCGATGAGGACGACGCCGACGAGGAGCCGTGCCGCGAGCAGCGCGGAGTCCTGGGCGAGCGCGGGCAGGGGATGGAGGAGACGCTTCATGAGAGACCTTTCCGGGGCCGTGTCGGCCCGGTCCGAGAACAGGTTGCCGCGTCAACCTCATCAGCCGAACCTCAACGGAGCCCCTGCCAAAGCCTCAGAGGAACCTGAGAATCGCGCTCAGCCCTCGTCGTCGCGCAGGAAGCGCGGCGCGAGCCCCGCGCCGACGCCGGCGAGGTGCTCGACCAGCTCGTCCGCGTCGACCTCGACGAGGCCGGAGCGCCAGGCGAGGACGGTCTCGACGAAGCCGCCGATGCCCAGCAGCACGCTGATCCGCAGGCCGGTCTCGTCGGCGTCGGGGCGCAGGTAGGGGCGGGCGAGGTCGATGAGCAGGTCGACCGAGAGCTGGATCGTCTCGCGCCGGCGCTGCTCCAGGATGGCGCTGCCGGCGTGGTCGCCGAAGACGATCTGGGCGCGGTGCGGCTCGTCGCCGATGTGGTGGACGACGGCCGCGAGCGCCGCTCGGAGCTGGACCAGCGGGGCGTCGTCGACGTGGGGGGCGATGGCGCCGAGCATCATGGCGAGGGTCTCGTCGCGGACCTGGTCCCAGATGGCCGCGAGCAGGGCGTCGCGGTCGGCGAAGCTCTCGTAGAAGTACCGGTCGGTGAGCCCGGCGCGCGCGCACACCCCGCGCATGGTGACCGCGGCCCAGCCGCTCTCCTGCCAGATCTCCTGGGCCGCGACGAGCAGCGCCTCGTGGCGCTCGGCGCGGCGCTGCTCGGCCGACTTGCCGCCGTAGCGACGGCGGGGCGCGGCGCTGGTCGCGGCACTCTTCGCCCGGGCGGCATCCATACGAACATCTTGACGGCACCCGCCCTCAGAATGCAATGTGAGGGCATGCGCCTTCACAATGATGTGAGCACCGGGCGCGGCTCCCTGCGCAGCCGGCTCGCCGCCGACCTGACGTCGGTGACGCTGCGGCCGCTCACCGCGGTGATCCCGATGAACCCCACGGGCATCCGCTTCTCGCGCCGGCTCGTGGCGAGCAGCCTGTGGGCGTTCGGCCCGCCGCTGCGCGGCAGCCGGGTGGTGCGGGTCGAGCACGCCCAGCTCGCGCCGGCCGGGCCCACGGCGCGGGGCGAGTGGGTCCGGGCGCCGCGCGCCGAGCGCGACGACGCGGTCGTCCTCTACGTGCATGGCAGCGCCTACACGATCTGCTCCGCGCGCACCCACCGCGGCATCACCACCCGGCTCTCCGCGCGCACCGGGCTGCCGGTGTTCGCGTGCGACTACCGGCTCGCCCCCTCGCACCGCTTCCCGAGCGCGGCGGACGACGTCCGCGCGGCGTACGAGTGGCTGCTCGGCGAGGGCCACGACCCGGCCCGGATCGTGCTCGCCGGCGACTCGGCCGGCGGCCACCTGTGCGTCGACCTCGCGCTCGAGCTGATCCGCGAGGGGCGTCCGGCCCCGGCCGCGCTGGTCGCCTTCTCCCCCGTGCTCGACCTGACCATGTCGCTGGCCGCCGCGCGCGAGCGGATGCGCCGCGACCCGATGATCTCCGCGGCCAAGGCGGCCCGGATGCTCGACCTCTACCTCGCCGGGCACGACCCGCAGGCGCCCCGGCTGCGGTTCTCGTTCGACGGCGCCGACCGGTTCCCGCCGACCCTGGTCCAGGCCGGCGCCCGGGAGATGCTCGCCGCCGACGCGATCGAGCTGGCCCGCGGCCTGACCACCGCCGGCGCCGACTGCCGGCTGGAGGTCTGGCCCGACCAGATGCACGTCTTCCAGGCGCTGCCGCGCGTCGTACCGGAGGCCGAGCAGGCGCTCGACGCCGCCGCGGCCTTCGTCGACGAGCAGCTCGAGATCCAGCGCCGGCGCGGCGCCCTGACCCTCGTTCCCCCCACGATCTCCCAGGAGGCCTGACATGGCCCGACGTACCAAGGACGCCGACGCCGTCGTCACCGGCGCCGGCAGCGGCATCGGCCGGGCGTTCGCCCGCGAGCTCGCCCGCCGCGGCGGCCGCGTGGTGTGCGCCGACATCGACGAGGCCGGGCTCAAGGAGACGGTCGCCGCCATCGAGTCGGCCGGCGGCCGGGCGCTCGCCGTCGACTGCGACGTCGCGGACGTCGCCCAGGTCCAGCGGGTCCACGACACCGCGCTCGACTGGCTCGACGGCCCACCCCGGATCGTCGTCAACAACGCGGGCATCGGCGCCGGCGGCCGGGTCGTCGGCGACGCCGCGCTGAGCGACTGGCAGCGGACCATCGGCATCAACCTCTGGGGCGTCATCCACGGCTGCCACGTGTTCGTGCCGACGCTGCGCACCGCGGGCCGGGGCGGCGTCATCAACGTCGCCTCCGCGGCCGGCTTCACCGCCGCCCCGCGGATGGGCGCCTACAACGTCAGCAAGGCCGGGGTGGTCAGCCTGTCCGAGACGCTCGCCGCCGAGCTCGCGGGCGCCGGTGTCGCGGTCACCGTGCTGTGCCCGACGTTCGTCAAGACCAACATCTTCGACGGCGACCTGATCGACCCCGGCGCGGCGGGCCTGGCCCGCAAGATCGCCGGGATCGCGGGCTTCTCCGCCGACCGGGTCGCCCGCACGACCCTCGACGCCCACGACAAGGGACGCCTGTACGTCGTCCCGCAGCTCGATGCGCAGCTCCTCTGGCGCACCAAGCGCCTGCTCCCCGCCCCCTACACCCGCGTCGCCGGCCTGCTCGGCCGCTTCGCCCCCGACCCCGAGGAAGGTACCGACCGATGAGTACCACGACCTTCGACTTCGACCAGATGCTGCAGACCATCAAGGACAAGCAGTGGTCCCTCGCCGACATCGACTGGGACGCCCCCGGCGCCGAGACGATGACCGACGCGCTGCGCGCCAAGATGCAGCCGTTCATGGCCGACCTGGTGTGGATCGAGCACGTCGGTGCGCGCGGCTTCGCCTCGCTCGCCAAGAAGGCGCCGACCCCGACCATCAAGCGGATCTACGAGTACTTCCACGCCGAGGAGCAGAAGCACGCCAACGCCGAGCTCGCGCTGATGAAGCGCTGGGGCATGCTCGACGCCGAGGGCAACCCGCCGGAGCCCAACGTCAACGTCAAGCTCGCGATCAAGGTGCTCGACGACTACGGCGACACGATCCCGCTGACCGGTCTGGCCACGCTGATCCCCCTCCTGGAGTGCGCGCTCGACGGCGCGCTCGTGAAGTTCCTCCTCGAGGAGGTGACCGACCCGGTCTGCCACGAGGTCTTCCGGCACATCAACTCCGACGAGGCCCGGCACATCACCGTCGACTTCCAGGTGCTCGAGCTGATCGGTGCGGGGCCGCTGCACAAGCTGATCATCGAGTCGGCCGCGCTGCTGCAGCCTCAGGTGATCATCGGCCTGATCGTCGTGTTCACCCCGCTCATCAACAAGATGCGCGACAACATCGTGGCGATGGGCCTGCCGGAGCAGAAGCTCTACAACGCGGTGAAGAGGTTCGCCACGATCGGCTCGCGCGGGCCGCACACGGCGCGCATCCCGGCGTACCACGTGCTCAAGGCGCAGGCCGGGATGATCATCGACCGCACCTCGCCGTACCACCGGCTGCTGGCGGACCCGATGGTCAGGCTCACCTCGCTGGTCCCGGCCAAGGTGCTCGGCCGGCCGCAGGCCTGGGTGGACGAGCTGACCCACGAGCCGATCGCCTCATGAGCCGGTACGACGGCGAGGTGCTGCGCGGCACCGCCTGGCGAGGTCGCGCGTTCACCGGCCAGAGCGTCGCCGTGATCGCCCCCGGCCGCGAGGCGGCGCTGATCGTGCCCGAGGTGGTGCGCACGGCGCGCGCGGTCAAGGTGTTCCAGGAGGAGCCCGACTGGCTGCTCCCGGTCCCCCTCCCGCTGCCGCGCGTCCTGACCCGGCCTGCCGCCCGGCTCAGCCTGCGCCTCCAGGTCCGCGACCCGTGGACCCGTCGCCGGCTCACCCCGGACGCCCGCTTCAACCGGCACCGCCCGCGGGTCGACGGCCGCTACTACGCGGCCCTCCAGGAGCCCCACTGCACCCTGATCTCGTGGCCCGTCTATGCCCTGGTGCCCGGCGGGATCCGCAGTGCCGAAGGCATCGAGCACCACGTCGACTGCATCATCCTCGGCGAGTCCGCCGCCCAGCGACAGGACCTCTGCGCATGACCGTGCTCCCCCAGCCCGACCACGAGGTCGTCATCATCGGCGGCGGCTTCTCCGGCATCGGCGCCGCGATCCTGCTCTCCCGGGCGGGCTTCGACGACTACCTGCTGCTCGAGGCCGGCGACGGCCTCGGCGGCGCCTGGCACTGGAACACCTATCCGGGCGTGGCCGTCGACATCCCGTCGTTCAGCTACCAGTTCTCGTTCGAGCAGGTCGCCGGCTGGTCCCGGGTCTATGCGCCGGGGCGCGAGCTCAAGGCCTACGCCGAGCACTGCGTCGACAAGTACGACGTGCGCCGCCGTACCCGCCTGCGCACCACCGTCACCGCCGCGACCTTCGACGACGAGGCGCACCTGTGGCGCCTCGACCTCGCCGACGGCGCCCCCGTCACGGCCCGCCACGTGGTCAGCGCGACCGGCGTCCTCACCCAGCCCAAGACCCCCGAGATCGACGGACTGGCCGACTTCGCCGGCACCGTCATGCACACCGCGCGCTGGGACCACGCCGTCGACCTGACCGGCCGCCGGGTCGCGGTGATCGGCACCGGCGCCTCGGCCGTGCAGGCGATCCCCCACATCGCGGAGCAGGCGGCCCACCTGACGGTCTTCCAGCGCACGCCGATCTGGTGCCTGCCCAAGCCCGACGTACCGCTGCCGGGCCTGGCCCGCGCCGCGCTGCGCGCCGTCCCGGGCGCCCGCCGGGCGACCCGGCTGGCCAGCCAGACGTTCGTCGAGGCGACCTTCCCGGTCGCCGCGCACTTCGCCGGGCTGGTCCCGGTCGCGTCCGTCGGCGAGCGGATCGGCCACGCCTACCTGCGCCAGGCCGTGCGCGACCCGGAGGTCCGGGCCCGGCTGACACCGGCCTACGCGCTGGGCTGCAAGCGGCCGAGCTTCTCCAACGCCTACCTCCCGACGTTCAACCGGGCGGACGTGACGCTGGAGACCGCGGGCATCGCCACCATCACGCCCGACGGCGTCCGCACGGCCGAGGGCGTCGAGCACGCCGCCGACGTCCTGGTGCTGGCGACGGGCTTCAAGGTGTTCGAGAAGGGCAACATGCCGCCGTTCAGCGTGCGCGGCGCCGAGGGGGCCGACCTGGAGAAGTGGTGGGAGGAGAACCGCTTCCAGGCCTACCAGGGCGTGAGCGTGCCGCACTTCCCCAACTTCTTCACGATCCTGGGGCCCTACGGCTACAACGGCTCGTCGTACTTCAACCTGATCGAGACGCAGAGCGCGCACATCGTGCGGGCACTGCGCCAGGCCCGCAAGGTCGGCGCGACCCGGGTCGAGGTGACCGAGGCCGCCAACGCGCGCTACTTCGCGAGCGCGCTGGGGCGGCGCCGGCACCAGGTGTTCTTCCAGGACTCGTGCGGGCTGGCCAACAGCTACTACTTCGACGACAACGGCGACGTGCCCTTCCGGGCGGCGACGACGCTGGAGACGATGTGGGCGGCGAAGCGGTACCCGCTCGACGCCTACGCGTTCACCGGCTGAGCGCGGCCTCGACCGTGACCTCGTCGAGCATCGCGGTGAGCCCGTCCTTGTCGGCCCTCCGCCCGCTCACGGAGACCTCCAACGACGCCTTGCCCTGCTTGTCCGGGAGCCAGCGGAAGAAGTTGAAGCGGGTGCGGCCCTCGCTGTCGCTGAAGGTGAAGTAGAGCGCATCGGGCGTCGTCTGGTAGACGTCCACGTCCTTGAGGTCGGGCGACTCCGTGACCTGCTTGGCCTTGAGCGCGACCTGCTCGGCCAGCGTGTTGGTCGGCTCGAGGACGCGGGCCCGCAGGCTGTAGCCGCCACGCACCGGTTCGTCCGGCGGTCGCCACAGGACCTGGGCGCGCTGGTCGACCTGATCGGCGGCCAGGAGCCCGGCGGCACTGCCGTCGGGGGCGAAGCCGTAGGCGGCCCAGCCCTGAGGCACCGGGTAGGTCCACACCACGCCGTTGGACCGGACCTGGTGGGTGTCGTAGGCGCGGTTCGCGTCGACCACCAGCGCCGGGTACGTGATGTCGGCGGCCGGTGTGGCACGGCCCGACGGCTCGCCCCCGTCACCGCGGACCACCCGGGTCGCTCCGTAGGCGACCACGAAGGCCACCACGAGCACGAGCAGGGCGAGGAGCAGGGGCCGGAGCCACCCGCCGCGGCGTCCGGGCGCGGGCTCGGGCGCCGACTCGACCGGATCCGTCGGCGGGGGCGGCGGGGGCAGCGGGGCACCCAGCGCCTTGGTGGTGAGGTCGCTCGCGGACCGCAGCCCGCCCAGGAACGTCGGTACGTCGGGCCAGCGGTCGTCCGGGTCGAGCTGGAGCGCGCGGAGCAGCGGGCCGTCGTACGCCGCCGGGACGTCCGCGATCCGGGAGGGCGCGGGCGGCAGCTCGGGAGTGGCGAGCGCACCGATCCCGCCCTCGCGGACGAGGTGCCCGGTGAGCAGGTGGTAGCCGACCGCGCCGAGCGCGTGGACGTCGGCACGCAGGTCGAGCCCGACACCGGTTGCCTGCTCGGGCGCCATGTAGCTCGGGGTTCCGACCACCTGGGTCAGGCCGCTCGCGTGGAGCATCGCCTTGGCGACCCCGAGGTCGGCGACGAGCACCCGCTCGCCGCCGTCGGGGGTGGAGCGCAGGAGCAGGTTCTGGGGCTTGATGTCGCGGTGGATGACGCCGTGCCGGTGCAGGACGGCGACGCCCTCGCCGGCCTGGCCGAGCAGGTCGACCATGCGCTCGGGCGCGACGGGGCCGTCGGCGAGCAGGTCGGCGAGCGAGCCGCGGTCGGCGTACGACATGACGAAGTAGGGCGTCCCGTCGACCGCGCCGATGTCGTAGACCCGGACGACGTGGTCGCTGTCGGCCCGGCGCAGGATGCGCGCCTCCTCGAGGAAGCGGTCGCAGACGTCGGTGCGCTGCGCCCAGTTGTCGGCGAGCGCCTTGACCGCGACGGGCGAGTCCAGCTCGTCGTCGTGGTAGAGCCAGACGGTCGCGAAACCACCGGCTCCGATCCGGTCGATGCGGCGGAGCCTCCCGAGTCTTTCCGGCAGGGACACGGTGCGTATTGTGCCCGAGAGGTCAGGATTCACTCGGGGAGGCAGGCCATGGACGAGGCGATCGATCTCGACGAGCTCGCGCTGCGCGCCGCGGGCGGCGACGCCGCCGCGCTCGAGGACCTGCTCTCCGCCATCCAGCCGCGGGTACGCCGGATCTGCGGGCGGATGCTCCTCCACCCCCAGGACGCCGAGGAGGCCACCCAGGACGCGCTGCTCCTGGTCGCCACCAAGATCGGGACGTTCGCGGGCCGCAGCCGGTTCACGACCTGGCTCCACGCGGTCGCGTCCAACAGCGCCCGCTCCACCTACCGCTCGCTCAAGCGCCGGGCCCACGAGCACAGCGTCGACGAACTACCGGTCCACGCCGACCCGCGGACCACGAGCGTCATCGCCGGCAGCCGGCTCGACCTGCTCGAAGCGCTCGAGGTGCTCGCCTCGACCCGGCCCGAGCTGGTCGAGCCCCTGGTGCTGCGCGACATCCAGGAGCTCGACTACAACGAGATCGCCCAGCTCCTCGACACCCCGCTGGGCACGATCAAGTCGCGGATCCACCACGCCCGGCAGGCCGTACGGCCGCTGCTGCGGGTCGACGAGGGCTGAGCATCCCGGGCCCGGCCGGCGAGCGCCCTAGCGCGAGCCGCCGAGGACGCCGACGCCGCGCGCCGTGCCCTGCTCGGTACAGCTCCCGCCCAGGTCGCAGGTGCGGACCGTGGTCGTCTGCGCGCCGTCGGGCCCGGACACGCTGAGCACGACGAGCTCGTCGTCGGACAGCATCGCCACGTCGAAGACGTCGTCGGGCAGCGGCACCTCGGCGACCTGGCGGCCGGTCGCGGGGTCGAGGACCTTGGCCCAGGTCGGCAGCCCCTCGCCCACGGTGTCGTGGCCGATGGTGACCAGACGCTTGCCGCTCGGCGCGTACGGCGACCCGCTCGGCAGCGCGCCGGGGCACTCCTTCCAGGGCGTGGCGTCCTCGTCGGCGGCGCCGCCGAGCACGCAGTCCTCGCCGAGACCGACGCGGAGGCCGACGTACTGCGTGCGGTCGGGGGAGAACCGGGCGTCGAGGAGGTTGCGGCCGACGATGGCGAGGTCGTCGCCGTCGGGCGTGGAGCGGTAGTACGTCGTCCCGCTCGGCGACCAGCCGGTGATCACGTGGGCACCGTCGGCGCCGTCGAAGAGCGCCGTGCCGTCGGGGTTCCCGGCGTCGGGCGCCGGCGGCACGCGGGTCGACCGGCCGCTGCCGAGGTCGGTGATCGCGTAGCCCTCGCCGCGCGGGCCGAGACCGACGTGCCGGGTGCCGTCGTCGCTGATGTCGCCCAGGCCCTCGACCTCGGCGAGGACGACGACCCGGCCGTCGCGGTCGACGCGCAGCACCCGCGGTGAGGAGTCCGCCGCGTCGGGCACGTCCTGGACGATCCAGTGGTCGCCGACCCGCTCGACGCCGGTGACGAAGTCGACGCCGGTGAGCGGGACGACGGTGTCGCCGTCGTGCAGCTCGTCGGAGGTCATCCAGAGCGGCCCCGGCGCGGGTGCGGGCGGGGGCGCCGACGTGGCGGCGGGGTCGCGGGACGCGGGCGGGGCCGAGCCTCCGGCATCGAGCGCCACGCCGACGCCGGCTACGGCACCGACGACCGCGGCGACCGAGACCGCGGCGAGCATCCGCCGGTCCATCAGCTGCCCCCGAGCACGAGGTTGCCCTGGGCCTCGACCTGCGGCGTGCAGCGCCCGGTCGTCACGAGGCAGCGGCTCAGCGCGACCTCGGCGGTGTCGTCGCGGCCGGTGACGGTGTAGACGGTCGTGTCGTCGCCGCCCCAGGCCGCACCCGAGCGGTAGCCGCCCGGGTCGATCCGGTGGAGCACCTTACCGGTCGCGGGGTCGCGCACCTGGAGCTCGGACGGCGCCGGGCCGTCCCCGACCGTGGTCTCGGTGAGGAGCAGCTCCCCCGAGGGCGCGTACGGCGAGCGCGAGGCCGCGCCTGTCGAGCACTCCGCCCACCACGAGCCGGTGTCGGCGAGGGCACCGCCGGTGAGGCAGCTGCCGACCGGCGTGGTCGGCCCGGTGTCCGGGTTGGGCCGGCTCTCGACCGCGAACCGGCCGTCCGCGGAGACCGACCGCACCTCGCCGCCCGGCGTGCCCAGCTCGCGCGGGGTCCACGGGTCGGCGGCGGTGAGCGGGTGCGTCGTACCGTCGGCGAGGACGGCGACCTGCCAGGTGCGGCTCCCGTCGCCGTAGGCGAGGCGCTCGCCCGCGGGGTCGAGGTGCCAGGGCCCGCGCAACGGCCCGATCTTGGAGGTCGCGCCGCCGGGGGTGAGGTAGAGCGCGGTCTGCTCGTCCTCGTGGTCGCCGTAGTAGACGACGAGGTAGCCGCCCTGGGCCCGCTCCAGCGAGAACACCAGGTCGGCGTCGATGCCGGGCACGGCGACCTCGGTGTCGCCGTCGTGGATCGTGCCGTGCAGGAAGTAGAACGGGCCGCTGCTCGCCGCGGGCTCGGTGGTCCCGGTGGGCCCGGTGGGGTCGGGGGTCGGGTCCGTCCGGCGCTCCCCCGGGCCGTCGGTGGCGGTGTCGGTGCCGGTGCCGGTGCCGACCGCGTAGGCCACACCGCCCGCGGACCCGAGGGTGGCGGCGAGGGCGAGGGAGACGACGGTCAAGCGGTTCATGAGAGGCACCTTGTCGATGGACGATCCTGCCCTATGGGATGCCGCGGGAGCCCGATCGGTTCACTCGGCGCGCAGGTGCGTCGTCGCGCCGTCCCAGCGCCGGCGCAGCCAGCGGTCGTGCGAGGCGACGACGACCGTGCCGGGGCTCGCGCCGATGGCCTCCTCCAGCTCGCCGACGAGGGCGAGCGAGAGGTGGTTGGTGGGCTCGTCGAGGAGGAGCAGGTCGGGCTCGGTGGCGACCGCGATCGCCAGGGCGAGCCGGCGGCGCTGACCGACCGAGAGCAGGACGACGGGCTTCGGGTGCTCGCGCGGGTGGAGCAGGCCGAGGCTCCGTAGCGGCCGGCGTGCGGCGAGCTCGGGCCCGACCGCCGCGTCGTAGACGGCGCGCGCGGGGGCGGTGAGGTCGGGGAAGACCGGGTCCTGGGTGAGCTCGGCGATGCGGTGCGCGCCGACCTGGACGGTGCCGCCGGCCGGCCGGATCCGGCCGGACAGGACGCCGAGCAGGGTGGACTTGCCGGTGCCGTTGGCGCCGGTGACGAGCAGGTGCTCGCCGGACTCGACGTCGAGCCGGTCCAGGTGCAGCCGGCCGGGGACGGTGAGGTCGCGGACGGTGACGACGCGCCCGCCCGTCGTACCGGCGCCGGTGAGGCCGGTGGCCAGCCGCAGAGGTGCGGGCGGCTTGCGGACCTGGTGGCGCTCGGCCTCGTCGAGCCGCCGCTCGGCGTCGCGCTTGCGCCGGGCCACGGCGCGGTCGACGTTGGCGCCCTTGAAGGCGTGGATGAACTTGTCGTTGTCCCGCGGGCCCCGGCCGGGCGCGATGCTGCGCTGGTCGACCCGGGTCGCCTCGCGGAGCCGGTCGAGCTCCTCCTGCTGGGCCGCGTAGGTCTCCTCCCACCGGCGCCGGGCGGCGGCGCGCGCCTCGGCGTACGCCGTCCAGCCGCCGCCGTAGCGGCGCCCACCCCGGCCGTCGGTGCCCATGCCGACCGGGTCGAGGTCGACGAGGTCCGTGCAGACCTCGTCGAGGAAGACCCGGTCGTGGCTGGTCAGCAGGACGACGCCCGGCAGGTCGCGCAGGAAGGCGACGAGCAGCGCCACCGCGTCGTCGTCGAGGTGGTTGGTCGGCTCGTCGAGCAGCAGGCACTGCGGCCGCCGGGTCATCAACGTCGCCAGTGCCAGCCGGGTGCGCTGGCCGCCGGAGAGGCTGCCGACCCGGCGGTCCTGGTCGAGGTGGTCGAGGCCGAGCTGCTCGGCGGCGAGCAGTGCGCGGCGGTCGGCGTCCCAGGCGTCGTGGGCCAGGGCCAGGTCGAGCGCGGCGGCGTACTGCTCGGCGACGGCGGGGTCGTCGAGCCGGTCGGCCAGAGCCTCGACCGCGGCGACCGCGTCGCGCAGCGGGCGCAGCGCCGTGGCGAGCACGTCGGCGATCGTGGCGCTGTCGGCGAACGGCGGCTCCTGGGTGAGGAACGCCAGGTCGTCGGGCCGCTCGATGCTGCCGGTGACGTGCGCGGTCGTGGGCAGCAGACCGCTCACCGCGCGCAGCAGCGTCGACTTGCCGGCGCCGTTCTCGCCGATCAGGCCGATCCGCCGGCCGGGCTGGGCGACGAGGTCGATCCCGTCGAGCACGGTACGACGGCCGAACGTGACTCCCAGGTCGCGGACGACGACCGGGGCGAGCGAGGAGGTGGGGGATGCGGACATGACGGGGCGCCTTCGGACGGAGGGACCCACCGGGCTGGTGCCGCGGACGTGGGCCGGGTCAGGCGTCGATCAGCATGATGCGCCCAGCCTACGAGAGCCCGGTCGCCGGCGCCACCGGATATCCGGTGGCCCCGCCCCGTCGTCCGCCGCTACGGTCGGCCTCATGACCCGGCCCGCGCCGAGGACGCCTCGTGGCGTGGCTCGGAATCCCGACCCACGCCGGTAGCACCTGACGCTGCCGGGCCCGAGGCGCACTCGGCCTGCTCCTGCTTTGTCATCACCAAGGAGCAAGGAGAAACCGGGTGTCCGACACCTTCACCTGCGTGCGTTGCGGCCTCGTCGTCGTCACGCTCGCCCCCGACGACGTACGACGCAACCACTGCCCCAGCTGCCTCAGCTCACGGCACACGATCGACCAGGCCGACGGCGGCGCGTCCGACTGCGACGGCCGGATGGCGCCGCTGTCGATCGCCGTGCAGCGCGACGGTTCCTGGTCGCTCGTGCACCGCTGCACGCGCTGCCGCGAGCTCGCGCTGCACCCGACCGCACCGGACGACAACCAGCTCATCCTGATGCGGCTGGCCGTGCGTCCGCTCGCGGAGCCGCCGTTCCCCCTCGACGTCTTCAGCACCCTCTAGGGGGAGGGAAGCCGAGGAGGAGGACGCCGGTCCGGCGTACCCAGCGGCGCAAGGACGTGCGCCACCGCACCGGCGCCGGTACCGGCGACGCGTTCCGCTGCGTCGGCTGCCGGCTCAGCGTCCCGGTCGTCGCGCCCGGCACGGCGCACCGCAACCACTGCCCGAGCTGCCTGGTCAGTCGTCACGTCGACGGCGGGGTCCCGGGCGACCGCTCGTCCTCGTGCGGCGGGCGGATGGTCGCGGTGAGCCTGTCGGCACGGCCGGACGGCGAGTGGCTGCTCGTGCACCAGTGCACGGGCTGCGGCACGCTCAAGCTCAACCGGGTCGCGGGCGACGACAACGCGCTGGCCCTGGTCCGGCTCGCGGTACGTCCGCTGGCCGACCAGGGGCTGGGGCTGCGGGCGCTCCGGGCGCTGTGAGCGGCTGAGCGTCCTAGCGGTCGGTGGTGGCGAGCTTGGCGGCGAGACCGACGAACGCGACCGAGAAGGTCCGCTGCATCCAGCGCACCACCGCCGGCCGCTCGATCACGTGCCGGCGTGCGGCCGCGGCGAACCAGCCGTAGGCCGCGAACACGACGAACGTCATCACCATGAACACCCCCGACAGGCCGAGCATGTGCACGAGTGCGTTGTCGGAGCCGGGCGTGACGAACTGCGGCAGGAAGGCGAAGAAGAACAGCGTCAGCTTGGGGTTGAGCAGGTTGGCGAGGACGGCACTGAGGATGACCCGCCCGGTGCCGGCCTCGCTCTCCGCGTCGCTGTCGGCGGTGAGCAGCCCGGTGTCGCGCCAGGTCGCCCAGGCCATGTAGAGCAGGTAGGCGATACCGAGCACCTTGAGCACCTGGAACGCCGTCCCGCTCGCCTGGAGCAGCGCCGCGGCGCCGGTCACCGCCGCGGCGAGGTGGGGGACGATGCCGAGGGTGCAGCCGAACGCGGTCACCATCGCGAGCCGGCGACCGCCGCGCAGGCCGGCGGCGATGCTGAGCAGGGCGCCCGTACCGGGCGTGGCGACGATGACCAGGGCGGTCAGCAGGAACGTGGTGCTCATCAGATCTCCCCCAGGATGCGGGCGCGGGCGGTGTCGTACTCGTCGCGGCTGATCAGGTCACGGGCGAGCAGGGAGTCGAGCTCGGCGAGCCGGTCGGCGGCGCTCGCTCCGGCGGCCGGCGCGCCGGTCGCGACGGCGCTCGGCGCCACGACGGGCGCCTTGGCCCAGTCGATCTCCCACTCGTGGGTCTCGGGGTCGACGAGCACCGGGAGGTCACCGCCGTAGAGGAGCGGGATCCGGATCTCCGGGATCACCAGGCGGCTCTCGACGTCGAACGCCGCGACGTCGCGGCCCTCGATCCGCATGCGCACGTTGACCAGCGGCTGCTCGTTGACCCGCACGTTGGTCTGCTCGAACGACAGCACCTTGCCCCGGGCCGGGCGACCCCGGCGGCTCAGCCGGTAGCTGCGCTGCCGGTTGAGGTAGCGGCCCCGGCCCAGGAGCAGACCGATCACCACGTCGAGCGCGGTGACCCCGATACCGGTCGGCAGCAGCCAGCCGGTGCCGGGCTCGGAGGGGTCCATGACCAGGCCCATGATCAGGAAGATCGGGCCCACGACGCCGCACAGGAGCATGAAGAGGACCGGCGGCAGGACGCTGCCCACCAGCGACGGCGGCCGCGGCTGGTCCTGGGGAGTGACCGTCATGGGGTCAGCGTAGGGCGCGTGCGGCTCCCGGCGCCGCCACGTTACGGTCAGGCCCGTGTCCACCGTCGAGGCCCTGGAGCGGCACCAGGTCGCGATCTACCTCGGCGGCCTGGGCGCCGGCGCCGCCGTCGGCCTGGCCTGGCCGGACGCCGCGGGCCCGCTCGAGCGGGCGATCTACCCGGCGCTGGGCGCGCTGCTCTACGCGACCTTCCTGCAGGTGCCGTTCACCAAGGTGGCGGCGGCGTTCCGGGACGGGCGCTTCCTCGGCACGGTGCTCGCGGTCAACTTCGTGGTCGTCCCGCTCGTCGTCGCCGGCCTCACCGCGGTGGTCTCGCTGGAGCGGGCGGTGCTGCTGGGCGTGCTGCTCACCCTGCTCACGCCGTGCATCGACTACGTGATCGTGTTCTCCGGCCTGGCCGGCGGCGACAGCCGGCGCCTGGTCGCGGCGGCACCGCTGCTGATGCTGGCGCAGGTGCTGGCGCTCCCCCTGCTGCTGTGGCTGTTCGTCGGACCCGAGCTCGCCGACGTCGTCGAGGCGGGGCCGTTCCTCGAGGCGTTCGGGTTGCTCG
The DNA here is from genome assembly GCF_018831735.1 of Pimelobacter sp. 30-1. Taxonomy (NCBI): domain Bacteria; kingdom Bacillati; phylum Actinomycetota; class Actinomycetes; order Propionibacteriales; family Nocardioidaceae; genus Pimelobacter; species Pimelobacter sp. 30-1. The sequence continues at coordinate 86,758 of NZ_NHTS01000011.1, read as the reverse complement.
TCGTGCTGCCGCTCGCGCTCGCGTGGGCGACCGAGGCGCTCCCTGCCGGAGCCGCGGTGAGCCGCGCGGCGAGCGCCGCGATGGTGCCGCTCATGGCGCTCACCCTGCTCGTCGTGGTCGGCAGCCAGGTCCCCGCCCTCGACGGCCGGTACGACGACATCGCCGCCGTCGTCCCCGTCTACGCGGCGTTCCTCGTCGTGATGGCGCTCGTCGGCGTCGCCGCGGTCCGGCTCTCCGGCCTGGACGTCGCCGGCGGGCGGGCGCTCGTGTTCAGCGGCGCGACACGCAACTCGCTCGTCGTGCTGCCGCTCGCGCTCGCCCTCCCCGCGGCGTACGCCGTCACGCCCGCGGTCGTCGTCACCCAGACCCTGGTCGAGCTGGTCGGGATGCTCGTCTACGTGCGGGTGGTGCCCCGGCTCGTCAGCGAGCCGGGAACACCTCGGCGTTGACCTCGCGGACCCAGGCCGCCTTGACCGCGCGCCACTCCTCGTCGTCGTGGCCCCGGCGCCAGTAGGGCGAGCAGGACAGCTTGTCCTCGGCGACGATGGCCTCGCCGAGCAGCACCCGGCGCACGGCCCGCGTCGACGCGGCCTCACCGTGCACGAAGGCGCTCACCGTGCCGGCCGGCCGGGGCAGCGCGGCGACGGCCTCGGCGAGCAGACCGGCCACCGCGTCGTCGCCGGTCCGGCCCGCGCGGTGCACCCAGTGCACCTCGAGCGCGCCCGGCGAGCTGATCGCGATCTCGTCTTCGGTGTCCTCGACCTCGGCCACCACGACCACGGGCCGGCCCGCGGGGACCGCCTCGGCGCACGCGGCAATGGCCGGCAGGGCGCTCTCGTCGCCGACGAAGAGATAGCTGTCGGCGTCGGCGTGGGGCCGGTAGCCGCCGCCCGGTCCGCGCAGCTGGAGCCGGTCGCCGGGCTGGGCGTGGAGCGCCCAGCGCCCGGCGTAGCCGACCTCGCCGTGGGTGGCGATGTCGAGCGTCAGCTCGCCGCGCTCGGCGTCCCAGCGGCGCACGGTGATCCGGCGCGCGAAGGGGCGCTGCGCCCGGGGCAGGTCGCGGGTCGCGTCGTCCTCGAAGGGCACCGGGTAGGGCGCGTCCTCAGGCAGGAAGAAGCAGTTGACGTACTCGTCGGCGTCACCGGTGGAGGTGAGCCCCTCGAGCCCCGCTCCCCCGAGCACCACCCGCACCAGGTGGGCGCTGAGCCGCTCGGTCGAGATGACCTCTCCGTACATGCATCGCTCCTTGCTCGATCCTGTTCCTTAGGTGACCCTAACTCAGCGGGGGTGACGCTCATTCCGCCGGCGTCGGATCCACCACCCGCGGGAGCACCTCGACCCAGGTGAGCCGGCGGCCCTCGACCTCGGCGACGCGCAGGACGGCGTCCGGCAGCTCGACGCTGTCGTCGACCTCGGCCAGGCGGCCGAGCCGGGCGATGACGTAGCCCGCGACCGTCTCGTAGTCGCCGTCGGGGACGACGACCCCGGTCTCGTCCGCGAAGTCCTCGATGGTGAGCCCGCCGGAGACCACCACGGCACCGGAGGGGCCGCCGCGGCCGCCGCCAGGAAGGGTGCGCGGGTCGGGCTCCTCGTCGTACTCGTCGCGGATGTCGCCGACGATCTCCTCGACCAGGTCCTCGAGCGTGACGATGCCGTCGGTGCCGCCGAACTCGTCGACGACGATCGCGACGTGCGCGCCCTCGTTGCGCAGCAGCACCACCGTCGGCAGCACCGCGTTGGTGCCCGGCAGGTGCAGCACCTCGCGCTGGACGTCGGCCACGGTCCGCCCGGCCGGGTGCTCGCCCAGCAGGTCGCGGACGTGGACGAAGCCCGTCACGTCGTCGAAGTTCTCGCCGATCACGGGATAGCGCGAGTACGGCTGGTCGGCGACCCAGGTCGCCGCCTCGGCCAGCGGCAGCGCCCCGGCCACGAAGACCACGTCGCCGCGGGGACGCATGACCTCCTTGAGGTTGCTGCGCGTCGCCGCGAACACGTCGGAGAGGATCTGCCGCTCCTCGTCGGCCAGACCCTCGTGGCTGGTGACGATGTCGCGCAGCTCCTCGCGCGAGACCTCCTCGGAGGTCGCGTTCGGGTCACCGCCGAGCAGCCGCACCAGCGCGTTGGTCGAGACCGACAGCAGCCAGATCACCGGCCGCATGAGCGTCGCGAACCGGTCGAGCACCGGTCCGGTCAGCATCGCCACGCCGGCCGCGCGCTGCAGCGCCAGGCGCTTGGGCACCAGCTCGCCCAGCACCAGCGACAGGTACGCGATGACCAGCGTCATCACGATGAGCGCCGCCGTGTCCGCCGAGTCGGCACCCATACCGAGGTCGACGAAGTACGGCGCCACGTCGGGCGCGAGGGTCGAGCCGCCGTACGCGGCGGAGAGGAAGCCGGCGACGGTCACGCCGATCTGGACCGCCGACAGGAACCGGTTGGGATCGCGGGCGATCGCCGCCACGCGGGCACCGCGGCCGCCGCGCTTCTCGAGCTGGTTGACCTGGGTGTCGCGCAGCGAGACCAGGGCCAGCTCGGTGGCGGCGAAGACGCCGCCGACGAGCACGAACAGCACCACCAGTGCGAGGTTCAAGTAGGTCTGTGAGTCGATCACGCCCGTTCACCTCCCCACAGACGCAGAGGTGAACGGAATCGACTTCGTGGTTCGTCCATGCGCAGATCCTAGAAGAACCGCACCAAGCGCGCGCTACCCGCGGCGGCGCTCGCCCTAGGCCTGGGTGCGCAGGTAGCGCCCGAAGTGCGGCACCGTGAACGCGATCCGGCCCCGCTCGCCCGAGTAGATGAGCCCCTTCTTGAGCAGCGAGTCCCGCGCGGGCGAGAGCGACTGGGGCTTCTTGCCCAGGACCGCGGCGACGTCCGCGGTGGCGACCGAGCCGACCGGGTCCTCGACGCCGTCGTCGGAGGCGGCGACCGCGGCATCGGCCATCGCCCGCAGGTAGTCGCGCTCGGCGGGGGTCGCCCGCTCGTAGCGCGAGCCGAAGAAGCCGACCGCCAGCTCGGTCTCGGCCTCGGGTCCGGCCACCGCGACGTCGTCGCCGGTGATCGGGGTGCGCGGGGCGAGGTCCCACACGGAGCGGCCGTAGGCCTGGATGAAGTACGGGTAGCCGCGGGTCGCGTCGTACATCGCGGCGAGGGCGTCGGCGGTGAACTCGGCGTCCTCCTCGGCAGCGGGGGCGACGAGCGCGCGGTCGGCGGCCTCCCGGGAGAGCCGGTCGATGCGCTGGTACGAGAACAGCCGCTCGGAGTAGGACTTGCTCGCCGACAGGACCGCCGGCAGGTGCGGCAGACCGGCCCCGACGACGATCACGGGCAGCCCGTTCTGGCTCAGCTCGTGGCAGGCCGCGCAGAGCGCCGAGACGTCATCGGCGCCCAGGTCCTGCATCTCGTCGATGAACACCGCGACGCCCTTGCCGACGTCCGCCGCGAGCCCACCGACGTCGGTGAGCAGCTCGACGAGGTCGATCTCGACGTCCCCCGAGTCCGCCCGGCCCCGGACGACGGGCGCGTTGATCCCCGGCGACCACTTGTCGCGCAGCTTGGCGTCGGTACCCGCCTCGCGCTGCGCGAAGGAGCGGATCACGCCGAGCACGTAGTCGGCCTCGGCCGGCTCGGGGTGCCCGAGCTCGCGCACCGCCTGGTGCAGCGCCGAGGAGAGCGGACGCCGCAGTGACTGGTCGGGCCGCGCCTCCAGCTTGCCCGTGCCCCAGCCCTTGCGGACCGCGGCCGAGCGCAGCGCGTTGAGCAGCACCGTCTTGCCGACCCCGCGCAGCCCGGTCAGCACCAGCGACCGCTCCGGCCGCCCGCGCGCCACCCGCTCCAGCACCACGTCGAACGCCGTGAGCTGCTCGTCGCGACCGGCCAGCTCGGGCGGGCGCTGCCCGGCGCCGGGGGCATACGGGTTGCGGATCGGGTCCATGATGCGACGCTATCGGCGTCTCTAGCGGTTCCCCTAGATTCGCCTAGCGTGTCGGATCGACTGCTCCCGCGGTGAGCGCCGCCAGGCGCGCCCCGACGTGCGCGGCGAAGGCCTCGTCGCCGTCCCAGAGCTCGACGATCTCGCGCTCCTCGGCGTCGGCGTCCCGGATCCGGGTCAGCCAGTCGACCAGCACCGCCGTGCCCTCGGGGGTGCGCTCGAACGTCGTGGCACCGAGCGTGTCGGGGGTGAGCTGGTCGGTGTCGCCGGTGAGGATCTCGGCGAGGCCGAGGGCGGTCACGTCGTACAGGTACTCGTCCTCGGCCGGGTCCTCACCGAGGAAGCCCTCCGTACGCAGCGCGGCGACCAGCTCGTCGGCCGTCACCGCCGCCCGGCCCGCGGCCAGCTCGCGGACGGCGTTGAGCACGTCCAGCCCGTTGTCGCTCTCCAGCGCCTTCACTCCCCAGGAACCCATGGGCGCAGGGTAGCCGCGGGCCGTCAGCTCTCCCAGGCGACCTCGCGGACCGTGCGCTCGGGGCCGAACTTGAGGCACAGGACCTGGTCCGAGTGCTCGGCGTCCAGGGTCAGGTCGAGCAGCTCGGCCGGGTCGCCGCTCGCGCGGAAGCGGGCCTCGGCTCGGCGGAGCAGGCCGTCGGGGTCCAGGTCCGGAGCCAGGTCCGGGTCGAGGTGGGCCGCGACGAAGCCCGGGAGCTCGGCGAGCAGGAGCGGATCCGCCGCCACCTCGGCGGTGACGTCGAGCCAGAAGGTGCGCCCGGTGGCCGCGACCCCGTCGTCACGGGGCCACTCTGGCGCGCCGACCGCGCACCAGCAGCGACCCGGCAACCAGGCAGCCCGCGCCGAGGGCGACGAGCCACGGCGGGACCGGCGTACCGGTGGCGGGGAGGGTGCGGGCCGAGCCCGCGCTCGACGCGGCCGGCGCGGTTGCACGGACCGGCGCGGCTGCGCGGACCAGGGCGGCCCGGTCGGCACCCGTGGCCGGCGCCCCCACTCCTGCGCCGGCCACGGTGCCGCCCTCCCGGTCCCGGCACGCCTTCGTCGCCGCCTGCCCCGGGACGACGATGAAGTCCTCCACCCACGCAGGGACCACCTCGACGACCCGTTCGGGGGTGATCACGAGCTCGACCTGCGAGTCCGGGACCACCGTCCAGCCCTCCCCCTCGGGCGCCGTGGCGCTCGCCGCGGACGTGCTCTCGACGACCGGTACGCCGGCGCGGGTCGCGCCCGTCGCGGCGTACCCCTCCGGGACCGGTACGCCGTCGACCAGCCACACCGTCTCCGACCCCTCCGGTACGGCGTACTCCCGCTCGGTCGTCGGCACCGAGCGCTCCCAGCGCCACCCCGGCTCGGTCACCGCCGGCTCCGTCTCGGTGACGGCGGGGTGCTCGATGCTCGTGTAGACGGGCGGGATCTCGGGACGGCCGCACCCCCGTCCCCCATCGGCGGAGGTCGCGGCACCCGCGGCAGCGGCGGAGGGAGCGACGCTCACGACCGCCACCAGGGCGATCGAGGCAAGGGTGAGCTGCCGCAGGTGCATGGCGAGACCTTCGCGAGAGGGGGTACGGCCGTTCCCGAGCGGCCCGATGCACCCTCAACGCGACGGCTCCGGAGCGGTCACTGCCCCGCGCCCGAATCAGGACGAAGTCCCGGACGCCCTCGTCCGTTCGGCCCATCCGTCGGATCCACCGCCTACGCTGGGCCCGTGCCCGAGCTGCCCGAGGTGGAGGCGCTGGCCCTGGACCTGCGGGGCCGGCTCGACGGCCGCGCCATCACCCGCGTCCACGTCGCCGCCTTCAGCGCGCTCAAGACCTACGATCCCCCGCTGTCCGCCGTCGAGGGGACGCTCGTCGACGACGTCCGGCGCCACGGCAAGTTCCTCGACATCGAGGCCAGCGGCCTGCACCTCGTGCTCCACCTCGCCCGCGCCGGCTGGGTGCGCTGGAAGGACGAGGTCCCCGCGCTGCCCCCGCGTCCCAGCACCAAGTCCACGCTCGCGGTCCGGATCGTCCTCGACGAGCAGGACGGCGTCTCCCCCGGCCTCGACATCACCGAGGCCGGCACCAAGAAGTCCCTCGCGCTCTACCTGGTCCGCGACCCCCTCGACGTCCCCGGCATCGCCAGCCTGGGCCCCGACCCGCTGACCGACGACTTCACGCCCGAGCGCCTCGCCGGCATCCTCGCCGACGCCGGCCGCAAGCAGCTCAAGGGCGTCCTGCGCCACCAGGGCACCATCGCCGGGATCGGCAACGCCTACTCCGACGAGATCCTCCACGCCGCCCGGATGTCGCCCTTCAAGCCCTCCGACAGCCTCACCGACGACGAGCTCGCCACGCTCTACGCCGCCGTCCGCGACACCCTCGGTGACGCGGTCGAGCGCTCCCGCGGACTCGCCGCCAGCGAGCTCAAGAAGGAGAAGAAGTCGAACCTCGCGGTCCACGGCCAGACCGGCAAGCCCTGCCCGGTCTGCGGTGACATCGTGCGCGAGGTGTCGTTCGCGGACTCCAGCCTGCAGTACTGCCCGACCTGTCAGACGGGCGGCAAGCCGCTCGCCGACCGGCGCATGAGCAAGCTGCTCAAGTAGGGCCGCACCCGCGCGGGGCGCGCCGGCCGCGGCGGTCCCGCCGCGGGCTGGCGCACCAGCACCACCGCCGCGAGCACGAGCGCGCCGCCCGCGACCTGCACCGCGGTGAGCAGCTCGCCGAACATCACGGCGGCGCTCACCACGGTCACGACCGGCTCGAGGATCGACAGGATGGCGGCGGTGGACGGCCCGACCCGGGCCATGCCGGCGAAGAACAGCAGCACCGCGCCGACCGTGCTGACCAGGGCGATGGCGACGAGCCAGAGCCAGCCGGTGGCGGTGAAGTCGAGCGAGGTGCCGCCACGCACACCGCCCACCCCGACCAGCGCGAGCGTGGCGCCGGAGCAGATGACGGCGGCCAGCGCGACCGGTGGGGCGCCGTCGGTGAAGCGGTCGCCGACCACGATGTAGCCGGTGTAGGTCAGGGCCGCGCCGAGCGCGAGCAGGGCGCCACGAGGGTCGAGGCCGCCGGACGCCGCTCCGGCGCCCACCAGGACCAGGCCGATCCCGGCGAGGGCGACCGTGAGGGCCGCGACCCGGCGCCGGGAGACGCGCTCGCGGCCGGTGAGGACGGCGACGAGCATGACCAGGGCCGGGTAGATGTAGAGGATCAGCGCGACGAGCGAGGCGTCGAGGTGGCGCAGCGCGGAGAAGTAGAAGCTCGCCTGGACGGCGTACCCGAAGACGCCCATGCCGAGCCCGACCAGGGCCGCGCGCCGGGTGAGCCGGCGCAGCGCACCGGTGGCGCCCGCGACGGCGAGGAGGACGACGGCCGCGAGGCCGAAGCGGACCACGAGCAGACCCTCGACCGACACGCCCTCGGCGTACGCCGACTTGGCGAACACCGCCATCAGCCCGAAGCCGACGGCGGACAGCAAGCAGGAGAGGCGACCCACGGATCCATGGTCCAGCGCCGAACTGTTCAGGTCCATCACGGCTTCATGCACACGATTGTTCGGATAATCTGAACAGATGCTCGACCTGCACCGCCTCCGGCTGCTCCGCGAGGTGCACGGGCGCGGCACGGTCCACGCGGCCGCCCGCGCGCTCGGCTACTCCCCCAGCGCGGTCTCCCAGCAGCTCGCCGTGCTCGAGCGCGAGGCCGGCACCGCGCTCCTCGAGCGCACCGGCCGCAACGTCCGGCTCACCGAGGCCGGCCAGGTGCTGGTCCGGCACGCGATCGCGCTGCTCGAGGGCGTCGAGGCGGCCGAGGCCGACCTCGCCACCGTCGCCGCCGGCCGCGCGGCGGGCGTCGTCCGGGTCTCGGCGTTCCAGTCGGCCACCCTCAGCCTGGTGGCGCCCGCGGTCCGCGCGCTCGCGGCGAGCGACCCCGACATCCGGGTCGAGGTGGTCGAGGCCGAGGTCGAGCAGGCGGTACCGGCCCTGCGCCTGCACCAGTACGACCTCGCCATCGGCGACGAGTACGACGACCTGCCCCGCCCCGTCCACACCGACCTGCACCGCGAGCGCCTGCTGCGCGAGCGCCTACGCGTCGTCCTCCCCGCGGACCACCCCGAGGCCGGCTCCACCGAGGTCCGCCTCGACCGGCTCGCCGGGCTGGTGTGGGCCGGCTGCCAACCGGGGACCGGCCACCGCGCGATGCAGCTGCGCGCCTGCCGCCAGTACGGCGGCTTCGAGCCCGACCTGCGCTACAGCTCGGACGACTTCCTCATCCAGCTCGAGATGGTCCGGGTCGCGGGGGCGGGCGCGCTGCTGCCGGACCTGGTCCTCGACGAGCGCGGCGCCGGGCTCGCCGTACGGGCGCTGGCGGGGGCGCCGCTGGGCCGCGAGGTCTACCTGATCACCCGCCGGACCCGGACGCCCGCCGTCGCGGCGGTCGCGGCGGCGCTGCACGCGGTCACCGCACGGCTGTCCGCGCTCTCTAAGGTGGACCCATGATCCCTTCGGTCGAGATCGACGGCGTGCCCGACCCGCTGCCCACGGACCTCGTGGTGCTCGACGTGCGCGAGGACGACGAGTGGGCGGCCGGCCACATCGACGGCGCCGTCCACATCCCGCTGATGGAGCTGCCCGCGCGCCTGGGCGAGTTCGTCGAGCTCGAGGCGCCGCAGACGCTGGTCGTGTGCAAGGCCGGCGGTCGTTCGGCCCGCGCGGTGGCGTACCTCGCCCAGCAGGGCTACGACGTGGTGAACCTCGTCGACGGGATGATGGGCTGGGAGCGGGCCGGGCGGGCGATGGTCGCCGACACCGGTCAGCCGCCGCAGGTCCTCTGAGTCGCACCTCGCACCAGCAAGTCCCGCACTTCGTGGGAAAAACCAGACCGGCCGGCGCGCTCCCCGAGGGGAACGGCCGGCCGGACCGGGTCTGCTCAGGACGCGGACGTCGGCAGGTCGGAGAGCAGGCTCTCGAGCTCGGCCGGGTCGGTCGGCAGGTTCGACAGGAGGTCGGACGGCAGCTCCGTCGGCAGGTCCGTCGGGAGATCCGTCGGCAGGTCCGTCGGGAGGTCCGTCGGCAGGTCGGACGGGAGGTCCGGCGTCGGGACGTCGATGGAGTCGGAGCAGGTCTCGGACTCGTACTTCGAGTACGCCTCGACCTTCTTCTCGTCGTCCTTCGAGATCTTGTCCTTGAACGGGTCGGCGCCGTCCTCGGACTCGAACGCCTTCTTGACGTCGTCGCTGTCGATCTTCTTGATCGCGTCGAGCTGGATCTCGAAGCCCTCGCGGGCGTCGTCCGGGATGCCCTTGGGCGTGCCGACCTCTTCGACCTTCTTGGCCTGCTCCTTGAACAGGTCGAGGATCTTGTCGTAGTCCTTGTCCTCGAAGGCCTTGAGGAAGTCGGTGTTGGCGGTGTCACCCTTGACCGCCTTGCAGTAGTCCTTGACGGAGGCGTCGCTCGGGGCGCCGCCACCACAGGCGGTCAGCGAGAGGGCCAGCAGGACGGCGGCGCCGGCGGTGGCCAGCGGGCGCTTGGGGAGAAGCATGATGTCGATTTCCTTCCGTTGGAGCTCGGTCTGGGGGGTGGCCGTGTGGCGGAGGATCAGCTGCCGGAGAGCGCTTCCGCGCACGTGGTGCCGACGTACTTGGTGAACGTCTCGATGTTGTCCTCGTCGTCCTTCGAGACGCCGGGGACCGAGCTCTCGCCGTCCTTGTCGCCGAACGCCTTCTTGGCGTCCTTGTAGTCCAGGTCGGTGATCGCGTCGACCATGGCCTCGAAGCCCTTGCGCTCGTCCTTGCCGATGCCCTTGGGCGTACCGGTGTCGCCCAGGTCGCCGTAGGCCTCCTGGATCTTCTTCCACTCGCCCTCGTTGGGCTCGTCACCCTTGACCGCGGTGGTCGCGGTGACGATGTCCTTGAAGCCGTCGCAGAAGTCGTCCTTCGACGCATCGGTCGGGTAGCTGCCGCCGCAGGCGGTCAGCGTCAGGCCCATCAGGACCGCGGCGCCGGCAGCAGCCAGCGGGCGCTTGATGGAGGTCATGTCGATTCCTTTCCTAGGGTTGCGGCACCTACACGTGCCGCGCGCAGGGCGCTTCCGAGCCTGGCGACCCGAGGGACACCCTGCCCTGTCGCGCTCAGACTATTCACAGCAAAGGCGAACTCCGGATAGCCGGTCCATGACGCGCGAGGGTCCGCGGATGCGGTCAGGACGTCCAGCACGACGCTGCAGGGACGTCGACGAGGCGGGCCAGGCGGCCGACGTACTGGGTGCGGGTGATCTCGCGCACACCTAGACCAGTCAGGTGCCGGGTGGCCCACTGGACGTCGATCAGCCGGCGGCCCGCGGCGCCGTCGGCGTCCCCGGACAGCGCCGCGACCAGGCCGACCAGCGCGACCTTGGAGGCGTCGGTGACGTGGTGGAACATCGACTCCCCGGCGAACAGGCCGCCGACGGCGACGCCGTACAGGCCGCCGACGAGGCGATCGTCCTGCCACGCCTCGACCGAGTGCGCCCAGCCCAGGCGGTGCAGATCGCCGTACGCACGGGCGATGCGGCGATCGATCCACCCGTGCGGGCGCGCCGGGTCGGCGCACGCGGCGACGACCTCGTCGAAGGCGGTGTCGATCCGGATCTCGAAGTCGCGCACGGAGCGGCGCAGCGAGCGCGAGACCCGCAGGCCGTCGAGGGGCAGCACGCCGCGGAAGGCCGGGCACCACCAGCCGACCGAGCGGCCCTCGGGCATCGGGAAGAGCCCCGTGCGGTACGCCGCCAGGAGGGTCCCCGGCGCCAGGTCGGCGCCGATCGCGACGAGGTCGCTGGGGTCGTGGGTGCCCTCGCCGGGGTCGTCCGGCTGGTCCAGACCGCCGGGGTCGAGGACGGGGAGCGCGGCGAGCTCGGCCCGGCTCGGGAAGGCCCAGGGGGACGCGGGCGGCTCGATCGGCAGCATCAAGGCGGTCCTCAGCCCGCCTCGTCGGGGCAGACCCGGCGCAGGTAGGCGTCGTACGCCTCGACCTTCGCCACCTCCGCCTCGCTCAGCCCCGCACGGACCAGGTCCGTTCCGTCGCGCTCGGCCGCCCGGAGCTCGTCTGGTCCGATGCGGTCGAGCTCGCGGAGCGTGAGCCACAGCCCGTCGCGCGTCGCCGCCGGGATGCCGGCCGGCGTACCCGTGGCACGGTAGTCCGCCGCGATGGAGTGGAGCACCCCGGCCAGGCGCGCCCAGTCCCGCGCCGCGTAGGCCGCGTCGAACTCCTTCTCGCGCTCGAGCGAGGTGACGGCGCAGAACTCCGCCACCGGTGCACCGGTCGGCAGGTCGCCGGACGGCCCGGACGGCGTGGAGAGGGCCGGTGAGACCTCGTCCCGGGCACGGGCCCCGTCGCCGCCGGAGCAGCCGCCGAGCGCCGTCGCCGCCAGCACGCCCCACGGCAGGACCGCCGCGACGGACCGGCTGCGCGGGCAGGAGGAGGGAGAGCGCATGGACCGAATCCTAGGATTCACGTATGGCACCGCGTCTCAAGCCGTCCGGACTCACCAAGGGCCTCGCTGTCGAGGCCGCCCGCCAGCTCGCGCCGCGCGCGGTCCAGATGGCGCCCGGGCTGACGCAGTCGTTCGTGCGCGAGGCGCTGCAGCGGGCGATCCAGGGGGTCGGGCCGCTGCCGCCGGCGGCGGCCGCGGCCGAGGAGCAGCTGCGCGAGCAGCGGGGCAATGTGGACAAGGCGATCCGCGAGGTGATCGAGAACCACGTGGCGTACGCCGGCGTCGAGGGCATGGCGACCAACCTCGGCGGGCTGATCACCGCGACGATCGTGGCGCCGGCGAGCATCGCCGGGCTGGCGCTCATCCAGTGCCGGATGGTGGCGGGTATCGCGCACCTGCGCGGGCACGACCTGGACGACCCGCGGGTGCGCAACGCGATCCTGGTCTGCATCCTCGGGGAGGACGTCGTGCGGACGATGGTGAAGAGGCAGCAGATCCCGGCGCCGCCGATGGCGATCGCGACCGCGCCCCACCACGACCCGACGCTCGACCGCACCGTGTCGACGGTGCTGGCCGGCGAGCTGGTCGGTCGGGTGGTCGGCAAGCGGATGGTGACCACGATCGGCAAGCGGGTCCCGCTGGTCGGTGGTGCGGTCGGCGGGGTGGCCGACGCGTGGAGCACCTGGCGGGTGGGGCGCTACGCCGGGCGCGAGTTCTTGCCGCGCGCGGCGCGGTAGGCGCCGAGGGCCTTGCGGCCCGGGGGGCTGCCCTCGAGCCGGTTGACCGTCCACTCCATCGAGCGGAGCAGGCGCGGCGTCCGGGCCCGGACCAGGTCGCGGCGGGCCTCCTCGAGCTTGGCGCGGAGCCGCTCGTTCTCGGTCTCGGTCTTGGCGTTCTCGACGAGCAGCGCCTTGATCGCGTCGACCGCGGCGGCGGCGACCTGACGCTCCGGAGGGGCGTCCGGGTCGACCCAGCGGCGGGTGGGTACGTCGGCGCCGCGGAGGTCGGCAAGGTCGCCCACGACGTCGTACCCGCGCTCGGTGAGCTCGGCGATCCAGGAGTCGGCGAGGGCGTGGACCCACGGGTACTGGTCGGGCGGCAGGCCCAGGCGTGCGGACTTGGTGCGCTTCGACAGCGTCTGGTGGGCGAGCAGCTCGCGGACCAGCGGTCGGTAGTGCTGGGGCGGGAGGTCGCGGGCGGCGACCCGGTTGATCCGGCGCAGCAGCGCCGACTCCGGTACGCCGAGGCTCGGGTTGGCCCGCTCGGTGGTGAGCTCGAGGTCGAGCCGGTCGAGGTCGAAGGCCTCGCTGAAGCGGCGCCAGAGCAGGTCCGGCGGACCGCCGGCCGGCGGCACGGTGACCAGGTGCACCCGCTCGGGCGGCAGGTCGGCACCCCAGCGGGCGAGGATGTCGGGGATCTCCTGGACGCCCCAGAACCACGCACCGACCCGGTGCCCGCGGTCCGGGTCCTGGATGAGCTCGAGGAAGCGGCCGAAGCTGAAGCCGGCGCGGTGCTTGACGTTCTCCTGCCACTCGGCGGGGATCTGGCGGACCAGGTCGCGCACCGAGACGATCAGGTGGACCTCGGTACCGCCGTCGCTGGTGTCGCCGCCGGGGCGGTGGCCGAGCGAGGCGAGCGCGCGGGCGACCTGGGTGCGGGACGCCGTCGCGAGGATCTCGTGGCTGATGATCGAGGTGCCGTCGTGCTCGCGCACCTGCTGGGCGAGCCGGTCCCAGGAGCCGACGGCCTCACCCTCGAGCCCGCCCCAGCGCAGCCGCATGAGGTCGAGCGCGGCCAGGAAGTGGGCGTCGAAGCGGTCGGCCGGATAGCTCACGCCCTGCTTGAGCAGGCGCGGCCGGTTCTGGAACAGCACGTCCTGGAGGTACGACGTACCGGTCTTCGGCGTACCGACGTGCAGCAGGACCCGCCGACTCACCCTTCCTCCTGCACCGGCGCCGTCACGGGGTCGAGGAGCAGCCCCAGCGCCAGGGAGAGCACCTCGGCGTCGACCGGGAACACCCCGTCCGCCCCGAGGGGACGCGGCAGCAGCTGGTCGAGATCGCCGAGCACAGGGTAGCCAGCCGCGGCGATCTCGTGGCGAGTGCGCTCCGCCTCAGAGCTCAGCCAGCCGGACCAGCGCGGCGCGACGGTCGGCGCGGGGCCGCCCTGCCCGGCCAGCCGGAGGGCGAGCGTGTCGTGGAGCAGACCCGGCCGCGCCTCGGCCGACACGAGCAGGCCGAGCGGCTCGCCGACGCGGCGGACGAGGTCGACCGCGTGGGCGCCGAGGTGCGGAGGTCCGGCGATGGCGCGGACGCCGAGCTCGTCGGCCAGCAGCGCGGGATCGAGGACGACGCGGACGTTGTCGGCGCCGTACTTGTGGGCGGCGGAACGGGCCATCCGGGCCAGGTCGGCGCGCGGCGGCAGGTGCCCCGCACCGGCGAACGAGCGCAGGAAGTGGCGCCAGGTCACGCCGCCCTGGTCGAACGAGCGCGCGGTCCAGGCCTGGGCGAGGACGGCGCCGAGGTCGTCGGCCAGCAGGTACGCCGTCGGCCGGCGTCCGCCCGGACGGTGCCCGTGGGCGACCAGCTCGGCGCGGACGGCGTCGGCACGCCACTGCATGCCGACGATGACGAACGAGCGCACCCACGGACGGCGTACCGCCCGGGCGCGGTCGATGAAGGACCGCTCGGGCACCGGCGCACCCGCGGTCGCGGCGACGTCGTCGGCGATGAGGGCCGAGGCCACGCGGAGCAGCTCGTCGTCGGAGAGCGTGTCGGGGTCGACCGGGCGCGGTCCGAAGCGCTCGTCGTCGACACCGGCGATCGGGAGGTCGCTGCGGCCGCGGCCGGAGACGCCGGCCGCGAGGACGCGCTCGGCGACGGTCGCGGGGACCGTGCGTCCGGCCGCGTCGGCGTGCACGTTGAGCCGGCGCAGCAGCGCGAGCTGCTGCGCTCCGGGCAACCGGTCGGCGAAGGCCTCGCCGTCGCCGTCGTCGCGTGCCGCCCAGTCCTGCCACGGGGTCGTGGCGCCACCGCGCAGCGCGGCCGCCCACCCCCAGGCCCGCCCCCGTCCGCTCATGCGGTCAACCGTAAGGGTGGGGGGCGAATCGCCCTCAGGCGGGCGTGCCGCCGAGAGCCCGGACCACGGCTGACGGGCTCGGCCGGCCGAGCTGACCGGCCATCCACACGCTGGTGGCGACGACCGCGTCGAGGTCGACACCGTGCTCGATCCCGAGCCCGGTGAGGAACCAGACGAGGTCCTCGGTGGCGAGGTTGCCGGTCGCGCTCTTGGCGTAGGGGCAGCCGCCGAGGCCGCCCGCCGAGGCGTCGAAGGTCGTGATCCCCGCCTGCAGGCCCGCGTGGACGTTGGTGAGCGCCTGGCCGTAGGTGTCGTGGAAGTGCAGCGCGAGCCGGTCCGGGCCGATCCCGGCGGCACCGAACGCCGCGACGAGCGCGCGCACGTGACCGGCGGTGGCGACCCCGATGGTGTCGCCGAGGCTGAGCTGGCCGACGCCGAGGTCGAGGAGGCGCCGGCCGACGGCGACGACCTGCTCGACGGGGACCGCGCCCTCCCACGGGTCGCCGAAGCACATGGAGACGTAGCCGCGGACGTCCATCCCGGCCGCGAGCGCGGCGGCGATCGTCGGCTCGAACATCTCGAACTGGGACTCGAGGGTGCGGTTGAGGTTCTTGCTCGCGAAGGTCTCGGTCGCCGAGGCGAAGACCGCGACGTGGCGCAGGCCCAGCTCGACGGCCCGGTCGAGACCGCGCTGGTTGGGTACGAGGACGGGCAGCTGGCGGGCGGCGTCACCGAGCTCGGCGGTCAGGCCGGTCATCAGCTCGGCGGCGTCGGCGAGCTGGGGCACCCACTTCGGGTGCACGAAGCTCGTCGCCTCGACGATCGGCAGACCGGCGCCGAGGAGCCGGCGAACGAACTCCGCCTTGACCTCGGTCGGGACGCTCGTCTTCTCGTTCTGCAGGCCGTCGCGGGCGCCGACCTCGTAGATCGTCACCTTCGGGGGCAGTCCCGGCTCGGGGACGACCATCGGCAGCGCGGTCACTCGGCAGCCTCCTCGACGACGAACAGCTCGGCACCGAGGGCGACCTGCTGGCCGGTGGCGGCCGAGACGCTGGTGACGACGCCGGCGTAGGGCGCCTTGAGGGCGAGCTCCATCTTCATCGCCTCGACCACGCCGAGGACGTCGCCCTCGGCGACCTGCTGACCCTCGGCGACGCGTACGTCGAGCACGGTGCCGGGCATCGGCGCGACGACGGTGCCGTCGCCGGCGGCGGCACCGTGGTCGGCGCTGGCGTCGGGGCGCACGAACACGAAGCGCTGGCCCTGGCGGACCAGCTCGACCTCGTGCGCGCTCACCCGGGCGATGGTCCCCTCGGGGACGCGCGCGACCGGCGTGGCGGGCTCGTCGAGCTCGACGACCGGGACGGCGGCGGGCGCCCCCATCCGGAAGCCGTCGCCGGCGAACGGGCCCGATGCGGCCGTGTTGGCGTCGAGCCAGAGCCGCGCCGCGATCGCCCGGGCGGGGGCCGGGTCGGGCCGGGTCAGCTCGGTGCGGTCGAGCCAAGCGGTGTCGATGCCGCCGGGCTCGGCGAACTCCGGGCCGGCCGCGAGCGCGCGCAGGAAGCCGGTGTTGGTGGTGAGCCCGAGGATCGCGGTGTCGTCGAGCGCGGCGACGAGCGCGCGGCGCGCGGCGGTGCGGTCGCGGCCCGAGACGATGACCTTGCCGAGCATCGGGTCGTACGACGTGCTCACGACCTGGCCGCTCTCGAGCGCGTGGTCGACCCGCGCGTGCTCGGGCCAGTGGACGAGCGCGGCGGTGCCGGCCTGCGGCAGGAACCCGCCGAAGGCGTCCTCGGCATAGATCCGCACCTCGATCGCGTGGTCGTAGAACCGCAGCCCGGACTGGTCGAACGGCACCGGCTCCCCCGCGGCCACGGCGAGCTGGAGCGCGACGAGGTCGACGCCCGCGTGGATCTCGGAGACCGGGTGCTCGACCTGGAGGCGGGTGTTCATCTCCAGGAAGTAGAAGTCGCCGGTGCTCGCGTCGAGGAGGTACTCGATCGTGCCCGCGTTCTGGTAGCCCACCGAGGCCGACAGCGCGACCGCGGAGTCGTGGATCCGGGCGCGCAGGTCGTCGTCGAGCGCCGGGGCGGGCGCCTCCTCGATGACCTTCTGGTGGCGGCGCTGCACCGAGCACTCGCGGGTGCCCAGGTGGACGACGGCGCCGTGCTGGTCGCCGAGCACCTGCACCTCGATGTGGCGGCCGCGCTCGACGTACTTCTCGATGAGGATGGTGTCGTCGCCGAAGGCGCTCGCCGCCTCGCGCTTGGCCGCGGCGATCCCGGCCTCGAGGTCGGCCGCCGCGCGGACCACGCGCATGCCCTTGCCGCCGCCGCCGGCGGCGGCCTTGACCAGCACCGGGTAGGCGAAGGTGGCCGGGTCCTCGTCGAGCCCGTACGACGGCACGACCGGCACGCCCGCCGCGACGGCGAGGTCGCGGGCGGCGTCCTTGCGGCCCATCTGCTCGATCACCCGGGGCGTCGGGCCGACCCAGGCGATGCCCGCGCCGGTGACGGCCTCGGCGAAGCCGGCGTTCTCGGACAGGAAGCCGTAGCCGGGGTGGATCGCGTCGGCGCCCGCCTCCTTGGCGGCAGCGAGCACCGCGTCGGCGTCGAGGTAGGACGGGATGCGGATCGCGACGTCGGCGTCGCCCACGTGGAGCGCGTCGGCGTCGATGTCGGTGTGGATCGCGACGGTGCGGATGCCGAGGTCGCGGCAGGTGCGGAACACGCGGCGGGCGATCTCGCCGCGGTTGGCCATGAGGAGCGTGGTGATCATCGGTGACTCACATCCGGAAGATGCCGTAGTTGGGGTCGGGCGTGGGCACCGTCGAGACGACGTCGAGCGCCATGCCGAGCACCCGGCGGGTGTCGGCGGGGTCGATCACGCCGTCGTCCCAGAGCCGGGCGCTGGCGTAGTACGGCGAGCCCTGCCGCTCGTACTGCTCCTTGATCGGCGCCTTGAACTCCTCGTCGTCCTCGCGGCCGGCGACGGTGGCGAGCACGCCGGCGGCCTGGTCGCCGCCCATCACGGAGATCCGGGAGTTGGGCCACATCCACAGGAAGCGCGGGTCGTAGGCGCGGCCGCACATGCCGTAGTTGCCGGCGCCGAAGGAGCCGCCGATGACGACGGTGAGCTTGGGCACGACGGAGCAGGCGACCGCGGTGACGAGCTTGGCGCCGTCGCGGGCGATGCCGCGGTTCTCGTACTCGCGGCCGACCATGAAGCCGGAGATGTTCTGCAGGAACAGCAGCGGGATGCCGCGCTGGTTGCACAGCTCGACGAAGTGGGCGCCCTTGAGCGCGGACTCGCTGAACAGGACGCCGTTGTTGGCGACGATGCCGACCCGGTGACCGTGGATGCGGGCGAAGCCGCACACCAGCGTCTCGCCGTAGAGCTGCTTGAACTCCTGGAACCGGCTGCCGTCGACGAGGCGGCGGACGACCTCGCGCACGTCGTACGGCGTGCGGGTGCTGGTGGGCACGACGTCGTAGAGCGACTCGGGGGGCTCGAGCGGGTCCTCGACCGGCGCGAGGTCGGTGGCGCGCGGCTGGTCGGGCAGCGTGGCGACGATGCCGCGCAGGATGCGCAGCGCGTGGGCGTCGTCGTCGGCGAGGTGGTCGACGACACCGCTCTTGCGGGCGTGGACGTCGCCGCCGCCGAGGTCCTCGGCACTGACGACCTCACCGGTCGCGGCCTTCACCAGCGGCGGGCCGCCGAGGAAGATCGTGCCCTGGTTCTTGACGATGACCGTCTCGTCGGACATCGCCGGGACGTAGGCGCCGCCGGCGGTGCACGAGCCCATCACCGCGGCGAGCTGCGGGATGCCGCGCGCGGACATGTTGGCCTGGTTGAAGAAGATCCGGCCGAAGTGCTCCTTGTCGGGGAACACCTCGTCCTGCATCGGCAGGAAGGCGCCGCCGGAGTCGACGAGGTAGACGCAGGGCAGCCGGTTCTCGGCGGCGACGGTCTGGGCACGCAGGTGCTTCTTGACCGTCATCGGGTAGTAGGTGCCGCCCTTGACCGTCGCGTCGTTGGCGACGACCAGGGTGTTGCGGCCCTCGACCCGGCCGATGCCGGCCACGACACCGGCGGCGGGGACGGCGTGGTCGTCGCCCTCACCCTTGCCGTACATGCCGTACGCCGCCAGCGGCGCGAGCTCGAGGAAGGGGCTGCCGGGGTCGAGCAGGCCGTCGACCCGGTCGCGGACCAGCAGCTTGCCGCGGTCGGTGTGCTTGGTGCGCGCGGCCTCGCTGCCACCCTGGCGCACCCGCGCCAGGCGGTCGCGGAGGTCGGCAGCGAGGTCCCGGAGGGTGGGCTCGGCGTTGTCGGACACGCGCCCCAGGTTAATGATCGTTAACCTGGGGCGCAAGAGCCGCGCTTCCGGTCGTGATGTCAGCGGAGCCGCAGGAGGGCTCCGGGGCCGAACAAGGGGCCCACGACGTAGACATGATCGCTCAGGTCGACGCCGCCGGGAAGGATGAGCTTTCCGGCAGCGAGCTCACGGATCCGCGGGTGGTGTCCGGGACGGCGGACCAGGAACAGGCCGCCCTCCTCCGCGCCGGGCAGACCGAGCTCGAAGCCGAGCCAGCTCTTCTTGGACAGCTCCAGCGCGTAGATCCCCCGTGGGCCGGCCGCCAGGTCGGTGATCGAGGTCAGGCCGTCGGCGTACCGCTTGCAGGCGCCCTTCCACGGGTGGGCGGGGTCGCAGGTGGCGTTGGTCGTGCCGGGCTTGATCCGCCAGATCTGCGAGGTGCCCGGGGTGGCCGGGAAGCCGCGCAGCTCACCGACGTACCAGTAGCCGTCGGCCCCGACCGTCACCGACGTGGCGACCGCCTCGGACAGGATCGGCGTACCGGCGGGCGGCAGCGGGCCACCCTCCTCGGGCGGGACGTCGGGCAGCCCCGCGGGCACCGGCACCAGGCGCGGCAGGAGCCGGGCCACCGTGCGGATCTTGCCGGTCCGCGGCCACACCCGCAGCAGGTCGTTGCCGGCGGCGTCGGAGACCAGCACCGTGCCGTCGCGCAGCGCGACCACCCCGAACGGGTTGCTGTCCTCGGGGAAGCCCTCCTGGTCCGACGGGTCAGGGTCGGTGGCCTGGTAGGCGCCGATGTCGGCCACCGGCTTCGGTGCCGCCCAGCCCGGGCGCCACATGAAGAGCGTCGCCCCGGGCGCCGGATCGGCGGCGGACGCCCGGGCCCGGCCCTGCAGCGGGGCTGCGGAGCGCTCGGCCGGCGGCGGCCCGGAGGCGCCCGTCAGCAGGTAGATGGTGCCGTGTCGCCCCCGGGCGATCGCGGGCGGGAAGTCGGTCGGGAGGTTGCCCAGCCTGATCACCCGGGCCGGCTTGTGCCGGCGCTCGATGACCAGGCTGAAGTCGCCGTTCGTCTCGCTGACCAAGGTGCGGCCGTGGCCCAGCGCGTCGATACCCCGAGGGCCGTTCAGCGGCGTGATGGTGCGCAGTGCGTGCCCGGTGGCGCGGGCGCCACCGGCGGACCCACCGGTGTCGCCCGCCAGGGCCGGCGTGGTCGCCGTGGCGAGGGCGACGGCGATCACCCCGATCCCTATCCGGGCCGTGATCTTCCACATGTCGTCTCCTAGGTGGTTGCGGTGCGATTCACATGCCCCCGACCCGTCCTAGCAGCGCCCGCTGACCGGGTCATGACCAAACTGGGCGATACTCGGGCGCATGCGGAGCCCCCACGCAGCCCTCCTCGCCGTCCTGCTCTCGGTGACCCTCGCCGCCTGCGGCGGTACCGACAGCACTCCCGAGGCGAAGGCCACCGCGGAGTCCCCCTCGCCGGCTCCCCCGGCCGCGGCCCTCTCCGACGTCGACGGCGTGGCCGCCCAGTCCGGCTTCGCGATGGGCGCCGACGTCGCCTCGTTCTGCACCGCGATGCAGGACGCCGACGACACCGTCGACGGCGCCCGGCCCGGCAACACCGGCGACTGGCAGGAGGTGCTCACCGCGCTCGACAAGATCTACGAGGTCGGCGTCCCCGAGGACTTCCCCCCGGCCGCCCTCACCGAGCTCGACACCCTCGACCGCCTGGTCCGGCAGAGCAAGACCGTCGACCAGCTCGCCAAGGCCGCCAAGAAGGAGCAGGTCGGCACCAGCTCGATCGACGACTACCTCACGTCCGCCTGCACCGGGTGATCCCGCGGACGCCACCTCGGCCGTGCCCTAACCTTCGGGGGTGACCGAGACCAGCCGCCGGGAGCAGATCCTGGCCACCGCGGCCGAGATGTTCGCCGCCCGCGGGTTCCACGGCGTCTCCGTCGCCGACCTCGGCGCCGCCTGCGGCATCTCCGGCCCGGCGCTCTACAAGCACTTCTCGTCCAAGCAGGCGATGCTCGCCGAGATGCTGACCTCGATCAGCGAGCACCTGCTCTCCGTCGGCCAGGAGCGCGTGCGGGCCGGCGCCGGCGACCCGGCCGCGGCCCTGCGCGGGCTCGTCGACTGGCACGTGGAGTTCGCGCTGTCGCACCGGCCGCTGATCGTCGTCCAGGACCGGGACTGGGAGTCCCTGCCCGCCGACGCCCGCGAGCAGGTACGCCGCCTCCAGCGCTCCTACATCACCCTCTGGGCCGACCAGCTCCGCACGCTGCGCCCCGACCTCGACCGGGCCAGCGCCCACGCTGCCGCCCAGGCCGCCTTCGGGCTGCTCAACTCCACGCCCCGGGCCGGCCACGCGATCCCCGACGGGGCGCTGCGGGACCTGCTGGCGTCGATGGCGCTGGCCGCGCTCGACGTACCGGCGGCCTGAGGGGGGCACTCGCCGCTCCCGGCTCCCGCTTCCCGAGGTGCGGGGGCGCGCGGCGTACGGGGAGGTACGGGCGCGGCCCCCGCGCGGAGCGGTCCGGACCGGAATTTAGGGGACACCGCCCGGACCTGCGGCAGCCGGCGATCGAGCGCGGGAGAGCGCAACTCGGGCCGGCCACCCTCCGGGACAGGAGACACCGCAGCGGGCCGATTCTTACGGGCGCGGCCGGAGAAATCGGGTCAGAAGCCGGGCTCGGTGCGCTCCAGGATCGGGGCGAGGTCGAGGCCGGCCGGCATCGTGCCGAAGGCGCTGCCCCAGTCGCGGGCCAGGCGGGTCGCGCAGAACGCGTCGGCGACGGCGGTCGGGGCGTAGCGGATGAGGAGGCCGGCCTGGAAGACGACGGCGATCTGCTCGACCAGGCGGCGGGCGCGCAGCTCGATGTCGTCGAACTGGGTGAGCTCCTTCTTGAGCGAGGTGACCGCGTCGTCGTAGCGGGCGTCGGTGCCGAGGGCGAGCTCGGCCTCGCCGAAGAAGGCGTCGAGGGACTCGGGCTCGCGGCCGATGGCGCGCAGGGCGTCGAGGGCGGCGACATTGCCGGAGCCCTCCCAGATGGAGAGCAGGGGGAGCTCGCGGTAGATGCGGGCCAGGTCGAAGTCCTCGATGTAGCCGTTGCCGCCGAGGCACTCGAGGGCCTCGTTGGCCAGGACCGGGCCACGCTTGCAGACGTAGTACTTCGTCGCGGCGAGCGCGAGGCGGCGCAGGGCGCCCTCGCCGGCGTCGCCGTGGATCGCGCGGTCGTTGGCGCCGGCCAGGCGCATCATGGCGGTGGTGGCGGCCTCGGACTCGACGGCCAGGTCGGCCAGGACGTTGCGCATGAGCGGCTGGTCGATGAGGAGCTTGCCGAAGGCGGCGCGGTGCCGGGCGTGGTGGGCGGCCTGGACGAGGGCGCTGCGCATGCCGGAGGCGCTGCCGATCACGCAGTCGAGGCGGGTCATGTTGACCATCTCGACGATCGTCTTGACGCCCTTGCCCTCCTCGCCGACGAGCCAGCCGACGGCGTTGTCGTACTCGATCTCGGACGAGGCGTTGGACTTGTTGCCGAGCTTGTCCTTGAGCCGCAGGAAGCGGATCGGGTTGGCCTCGCCGCCGGGCAGCACGCGCGGCAGCAGGAAGCAGGACAGGCCGCCCGGCGCCTGGGCGAGGGTGAGGAACATGTCGGACATCGGCGCCGAGGTGAACCACTTGTGGCCCACGATCCGGTAGGTCCCGTCGGGCTGCGGGGTCGCGGTCGTGGTGTTCGCCCGGACGTCGGAGCCGCCCTGCTTCTCGGTCATCGACATGCCGGCGATGAGACCGCGCTTGGTCGCGGGATCGCGCAGGCCGAAGTCGTACTCGCGGTTGGTCAGCAGCGGCTCGAAGCGGGCCGCGAGCTCGGGGTTGGCGCGCAGCGCCGGGACGACGGCGTAGGTCATCGAGATCGGGCAGCCGTGGCCCGCGTCGACGTTCCAGGCGTAGAACTTCGCCGCGCGCGCGACGTGGGCGCCGGGCCGGTCGTCGGCCCACGGGGCGGCGTGGATGCCGTGACCGACGGCGGTCTCCATCAGCCGGTGGTACGCCGGCACGTACTCCACCTCGTCGACCCGCCGCCCGTAGCGGTCATGGGTGTGCAGCCGCGGCGGGACGCGCTCGGCGAGCCGGCCGAGGTCGATCGCCTCGGCGGTGCCGGCCAGCCGGCCGACCGTGCGGATCTCGTCGAGGGCCCAGCCGGCGCCCTCGCGCTCGACGCCCTCGAGCAGCGCGGGGTCCGCGGCGGTGTCGTGACCGACCAGCGGGGGGACCTGGTTGAACACCTCGTGCGTCGCCATGGGATCGATATTACGATTTGCTCCACAACCGTGTCTAGATGTGTAGCATGACCGACGTGGAGGAAGCGCTCGCGCCGCTGTCGGCCCGCTCGGTGATGCTGAGCATGCTGCTCGGCTCGCACCCGGACCGGATGTCGGCCGCCGAGCTGGTCCGCGCCGGCGAGCACTTCGGCATCCCGGCGGCGACCAGCCGGGTCGCGCTGACCCGCGCCGTCGCCGCGGGCGACCTCCAGCGCGACGCCGGCGACTACGTGCTGGGCGAGCGGCTGGCCGCGCGCCAGCGCCGCCAGGACGAGGCGGTGCTCGACGCCGAGACCGGCTGGGACGGCACCTGGGAGATGGCGGTCGTCGTGGTCGCCGGACGCACCGGCGCCGAGCGGGCGGCGCTGCGGGACCGGCTGGCGTCGTACCGGCTGGCGGAGCTGCGCGAGGGCGTCTGGACCCGGCCGGCCAACCTGCGCCGACCGACGGAGTACGCCGACGAGGAGGTGCTGAGCACCTTCGCGGTCCGCCCGGACGAGGACGCCGCCGCGCTGGCCGCGCGCTTGTGGGACCTCGACTCCTGGGCGCACCAGGGACGCGCCCTGCTGACCCGCCTCGCGGCGACCACGGACCCGGCCCTGCGGCTCGCGGTCGCGGCGCACGTCGTCCGGCAGCTGGCGGCGGACCCGCTGCTGCCGGCCGCGCTGCTGCCCGGCGACTGGCCGGCGGCGGCGATGCGGACGGCGTACGCCGGCTATCAGGACGAGCTGCGCTCGCTGTCGGTCGGCGTCGGCGCGGCGTCCGGCGTGCGCTGACGCGGCGTCAGCAGCTCCCAGAGCGGCCCGAAGATGAACCAGAGGCCGACCAGGGTCCACGGCGGGCGGATCCACGCGATCAGACCGGCGTCCTGGCTGTCGTCGGCGACGAGCAGGACCAGCCCGAGCATGACCACCGAGGCGATGACCGCGGCGAGGACGACGCGGAACCACTCGCGCCACAGGTAGGCCATCCGCTCGGGTCCGTGCTTGGCGATCTTGACCGGCGCCGGTCCGCCGGCGAAGCGGTGCGCGAAACGGACGTCGGCCCAGCGCACGATCGCGGGGCCGAAGGCGAGGGAGAAGCCGAGGTAGAGCCCGGCGATCCCGTGCGTCGTACCGGCCTCGGCG
The DNA here is from genome assembly GCF_018831735.1 of Pimelobacter sp. 30-1. Classification (NCBI taxonomy): domain Bacteria; kingdom Bacillati; phylum Actinomycetota; class Actinomycetes; order Propionibacteriales; family Nocardioidaceae; genus Pimelobacter; species Pimelobacter sp. 30-1. The sequence continues at coordinate 62,507 of NZ_NHTS01000011.1, read as the reverse complement.
CCGCGGTGCAGGTCGACCGCGACGGCGCCGACGAGCAGCGCGTCGAGGACCGGGATGAGCGCGAGCGTGATCGTGCTGGCCCGGCGCCGGCGGAAAAGGTAGCGCAGCGCGAGCCCGAGCCCGAGCAGCACCCAGAGACCGATCTCGGAGGCGGCGATGAAGGCGGCGACGAACACACGACGGACCGTAGCACAGTCGTGCTAATATCCGACTGTGCCGCGGACGATCGATCATGAGGCGCGGCGCGCCCGCATCGGCGAGGCCGTGTGGCGCCTGGTGCTGCGCGAGGGCGTCGGCGCCGTCTCGCTGCGCTCGGTGGCCGCCGAGGCCGACCTGGTGCTCGGCTCGCTGCGGCACAGCTTCCCGACCAAGGCCGAGCTCCTGGCCTTCGCGATGAGCCTGGCCCACGAGCGCGCCGCCGCCCGCGTCGCCCGCCACGGCACCGAGCCCGACCCGCGCCGCCGCGTCGACGGTGCCCTCCACGAGCTGCTCCCCCTCGACGACGAGCGCACCGTCGAGATGCGCGTCCACCTCGCCCTCATGGCCGAGGGCCCCCGGCACACCGAGCTGACCGAGCTCTCCGATGCCGCCCACGACGCCATTGCCGGGCTGTGCCTCAGCTGCGTCCACGAGCTGCGCGCCGCGGGCCTCGTCGCTGAGCGGCGCGACCTCGACCGCGAGGCGCTGACCCTGCACGCACTGGTCGACGGGCTCGCGCTCCACGCCATGCAGGACGCGGGGCGCCGGGCGGGCGTCGTACGGGCGCTGGGGGAGCACCTGGACGCGTTGGCCGACTAGCGGGCGCCGTAGCGGTAGGAGAAGGTGATCGGCTGCGGCCGATCCGCCTTGTCCTGGCGGCGGCCGGTCGTCTGGCCGGTCCGCACGATCCGCTCGAACTTCCGGTACGCCCACTCGCGGTAGACGATCAGCCCCGCACCCCGGACGCCGAGGTGCTGCTGGCCGGCCAGGCCGCGCGGCGGCAGGAGGATCTCGGGCAGCGTTCCCGACCAGCCCCGCTCGGTCAGGCCGTCGTGCACACCGGCGGCGGTCTCGTCCCGCGCGATCAGGCCCGTGAGGTGGAAGGCCTTGGGGTCGAGCAGCTTGAGCGGGCTCATCATCACCAGGCCCAGGAGGAATCCGACATCGCGCAGCGCCGCGGCCACGTCGGGATCCTCGATCTCGTCGCCGAGCAGGACGTCGTGCAGCGCGCGCCGGTCGAGGTGCCGGACGCGTGCGGCGACCGCCGTGTCGGAGGCGTGGGCCTGGAGGTGGCCCAGCGCCCCGCAGAAGCACTTGCGGTCGGCGTCCATCGGCGCCACGTCCGCATGGGCGGAGCGCTGGTTGATGGTGGGGAACCACTGACCGGACAAGGGCAGGTGCGCGATCTCGCCGCCCATGGAGTGACCGCCGGAGAGCAGCCGGCTCTCGACGAAGCCGAGGCGCGTCCCCGGCCGTCCGGCGACCCGCTCGGCCGCGAGCAGGACGACGCCCGCGCTGATCACGCCGCCGAGGTGCAGGGTCAGCGAGAGACCCTCGCGGTAGCCGGGCCCGGACTCGTCCCCCTGGCTCTCGCGTGGGCGCTGGAGGCCGAGCGCGGTCAGCTCGCGGGAGCGGTCGTGCGCGGTCGCGAGCGCGTGGACGTGACCGTCGTTGATGACGTGGACCCGCTCGACCGGCGCCGACAGCGCCTCGGCGAACGCCCGTGCGAGCGGCTTGGTCCGCCGCGCGTTGCGCCAGTCGGCGTGCATCGACTGCCCGGCGGGCCGGCCGCTCTGGCGCAGCGGGCTCGGCAGCACGACGGCGATGCCGATGAGGTCGACCGGGCCGCTGCGCCCCCGCCCTCGGGTCCGGGTCGCGAGGAGGCGCCGGACCAGGACCTGGACGTGCTCCAGCAGGTCGGACGGCGCAAGCGCGCGGAGGTTGCTCACCTCCCGCCCCTGGACGCTGTGCACGACATTGCCGTGCGGATCGATCAGGGCCGCGTGCGAGGTCTGGCTCCGGATGGCGACGACCAGCGCGTACCCGAACGCCGACCCCAGCACCCGCGCCGGACCGGCGTCGAGGAGGCGATCGGTCCGCAGCGCCGCGAGGTGGTGGTCGAGGGTGCGCAGGCTGACCTCGGCCACGCTCGCGAACTGCTCACGCGTGAGGTAGGTCGGCGCGGTCGCCACCGCGGCATGAAGGATCCGGACCCGCGAGTCGACCGCACGTTTGTCCACAAAGTCCTCTCGAACAATCGATGGAAAGAACGGAAATTACTGCACCTAAAACTCCTTCACAACGGGAGATGCTGCCTCCGATTTCGCTGGACCCGACTTTCTCCGGCACAGCACGCTGGGACCCGCAAGAACACCTGGAAATGAACGGAGAAAGCACATGAAGAAGTCCATCGTCGCCACCGCTTTGACGGGGGTGGTGGCCCTGGGAGTCTGCGCGACGTCGGCGCCCGCGGCTCAGGCCGCGCCCGCGCCGGCGTCCGTGACCGCCTCGGCGTCCGCGCCGGTCGCCGGCCTCGGCCAGACCGGCGGGCTCGCGACGCTCGTCCTGGCGCAGCCGGCGCAGCGTCCGGCACCGGTGACGTCCGTGCCGGGCCGGCTCAAGGCCAACCCGGCGGCCGCGCTGATCGGGTACGCGGTGTACCTGATCGTCCGGTTCGGTATCCCGTGGCTGGTGCGCTACGCGTCCGACGTGCTGACCAAGGTGATGGCCAGCCAGTTCATCCGCACCCAGGTCTGCCGTGAGCTTCGCAAGAAGCACAACGGCTGGGGCTGGAGCGGGTACTGCCGGGGCACGTAGACCGGACCAGATCGGTGCGAAGGAACCTCCGGGTGGGGCGTGGCTTTGTCGAAGGGGCTCACGTCCGACCCGGAGGTTCCAGGTCCGACGATATTCCCTGACGGCCTAGAGCAGGCCCTCAGGCAGCTCGGCGCCCGCCTCGAACAACGGCACCAGCCGCTGGGCCCGCAGCGCGGCCTCGACCACGAGCTCGACGTCGTCCGCGAGGTCGGCGGTGGTCGGGGTCGCGGTCGCGGTGGTCGCGGTGCCGGAGACGGCGGCGACCGTGCGGGCGTGGAGGGCGGCGAGCAGCGCTTCGCGGTCGAGGCCGCGCAGGGCGAAGAGCACCAGCGGATCGGCGTCGAGGAGCCAGCCGGTCTGGATGAGCAGGGCCAGGGCGTGGGCGCAGGGTGCGAGGTAGTGCGGGCAGGTGCAGGTGGCGACCAGCTCGCCGCCGTAGGGCAGCAGCTCGACGCCGACCTCCTCGGCGTGCTCGACGAGGTCGTGCGGGAGGTTGCCGGCGAGCAGCTCGGCGACCCGGCCGGACTCCGCGGCGACCACCTCGACCAGGGCGGCGCGGGTCTCGTCGTCGAGGGTGGGTACGGCGACCTCGACGGTCCACGCGTCATCCCCCTCGCGTACGGCGGCCAGCAGGCTGCCGCTGTCGACGCTGATGCCGCCCACGTCACCACGGCGGGCGGCGGCGCGTCCGGGGCGCAGCTCGGCCTCGGAGTAGGCGGCCTCCTCGACCGCCCGCTGCCACGCCTTGCCCCACCACGAGCGGATGCCGCGCGAGGGTTGGGTCTGGCGGGCGAAGGTGGTACGCATCAGTCGCCCGCCTCGTCCGCGGCCGCGGCTTCCTCGCGCTGCTGGCGGCGCAGGGTGACCAGGTCGCGCAGCTCCTCGTTGCTGAGCTCGGTGAGAGCCGCGTCGCCGCGGGCCAGGACGGCGTCGGCGAGCTGGCGCTTGCGGTCGAGCAGCTGGGCGACGCGCTCCTCGATGGTGCCGCGGGTGACCATCCGGTGCACCTGGACCGGGCGGGTCTGGCCGATCCGGTAGGCCCGGTCGGTCGCCTGCTCCTCGACGGCCGGGTTCCACCAGCGGTCGACATGGATGACGTGGTCGGCGCGGGTCAGGTTGAGGCCGGTGCCGCCGGCCTTGAGCGAGAGCAGGAAGACCGGGACGGCGCCGTCCTGGAAGCGGCGCACCATCTCCTCGCGCCGGCCGACCGGCGTACCGCCGTGGAGGAACTGGTGCGGCACCCCGATCGCGGTGAGGTGCTGCTCGATCAGGCGGGCCATGGCGACGTACTGGGTGAAGACGAGGACCGCGCCGTCCTCGGAGAGGACGGTGGCGACCAGCTCGTCGAGGAGCTCGAGCTTCTCGGAGCGACCGGTCAGCCGGACCGCGCCGGACTGCTTGAGGAACTGCGCCGGGTGGTTGCAGATCTGCTTGAGGCCGGTGAGCAGCGCGAGGACCAGGCCGCGGCGGGTCTCCTCGTCGGCGCGCTCGATGCGCTCCATGGTGTCCTTGACGAACGCCTCGTAGAGGACGACCTGCTCGCGGGTCAGCCCCAGCAGGTGGTCGGTCTCGGTCTTGGGGGGCAGCTCGGGCGCGATGCCCGGGTCGGACTTGCGCCGGCGCAGCAGGAAGGGGCCGATCAGGTCGGCGAACTGGCGCGCCTTGGTCGGCTCGGTCCCGGACTCGATCGGCGCGCCCCACACCCGGCGGAACGCCTGGCGGCTGCCGAGCAGGCCCGGCACGCACCAGTCGAGGATCGACCAGAGCTCGGTGAGGTCGTTCTCGACGGGGGTACCGGTGAGCGCGACCCGGGCCCGGTCCGGGAGCTGGCGCAGGGCGCGGGCGGTCGACGTACGGGAGTTCTTGACGTGCTGGGCCTCGTCCGCGACGACCAGGTCCCAGGCGACCCCGGCCAGGGTGGCGACGTCGCGGCGCAGGGTGCCGTAGGTGGTGAGCACGAACCCGCCGCCGTCCTGGACGTCGTCGAGGTCGCGGGCGCCTCCGTGGAAGCGCCGGACCGGTACGCCGGGCGCGAACCGCTCGATCTCGGCCTCCCAATTGCCGAGCAGGCTCGCCGGGCACACGACGAGCGTCGCGCCGTCGCGGGTGGCGGTCTGGGCGCGGCGGTGGAGGTGGAGCGCGATGAGGGTGATCGTCTTGCCCAGGCCCATGTCGTCGGCCAGGCAGGCGCCGAGACCGAGGCCGGTGAGGTCGGCGAGCCAGGTGAGGCCGTGGCGCTGGTAGTCGCGCAGGGTCGCCGCCAGGCCCGCGGGCTCGGGCAGCGGGTCCCGGGTCGCCGCGGCCAGGATCTGCTCGCGGACCCGGAGCAGGCTCGCGCCCACGATCACCTCGGCCGAGGCGGGCTCACCGGGGCTCGCCGTGGTGGTGGCGGCGGTGGTCGCCGGTACCTCGGTGACCCCGGTCAGGGCGGCGGCGAGCGCCTGGGCACCGGTCGCCTTGCGGATGAGGCGCTTGCGGGCGCGCTGGGCCGTCGTCGGGTCGACCACCGTCCAGGCTCCGCGGAGCTTGATGATCGGGCTCGCCGCGTGGGCCAGCTCAGACATCTCCGCCTCGCTGAGCGCCTCCCCGTGCAGCGCGACCTGCCACGAGAACGAGAACAGTCCCGCCGCCGAGAACGGGCTCTCCTGCAGCGGCAGCTCCGCGCCCCGTCCGCCGCCGTCCTGGTCCCCCTCGGTCCGCCGGTCGAGGACGGCCCGCGTGGTCAGCTCGGGGCCGAGCGCCCGCGGCCAGTGCACATCGACGCGTACTTCGCGCAGCGCCCCGACGTGGTCGAGCAGGCTCACGATGTCGGCACCGTCGAGCACCAGCTGGTCGGGGACCGCGAGCGCCAGCAGCCGGTCGAGCACCGGCCAGGCGTCGGCGGCCGCGCGCAGCGCGATGCTGGCGTGGATCCGTGCCCGGCTCCCGAACCCGTGGTCGGCCGGACCCCCGGTCCACAGCAGCGCCGCGTCGCAGACGTGGAGCGGGTCGCGCTCGTCGTGGACCTGGAGCACGATCCGGACCGCGCCCGCGATCAGCTCCTCCTCGTCGGCCTCGACCCGCAGCGAGATGCTCACCAGCTCGGGCAGCACCGGGTCGCCGCCGTCGCGGCCCGGGTGCGACCGGACCCGGTCGGCGAGCCGGCGCCGGACCCGGTCGGCGAAGTCCTCGGGAGTACGCGCCACCGGCGCGGGCGGCGGAGCCGGCGCCGCCCGCGGCAGCGTGGCGGCCACCGCGTCGAGCACCTGGCGGACCAGGACGACGGCGTCGGCGGGCGGCAGCCCGTCGTACGCGCGGGCGTGGGCGAGCCGCTCGACCGCGTCGGTGTCGCGCTCGTCGAGTCCGTCGACGCGCCAGGTCGCTGCGGGACCGGCCGCGATCTTGCCGGCCGCGACCAGGCGCAGCCCCAGGAGCGCCGCTCCGCCGAGCAGCGCGACGCTGGGATGGACCGGCTCCGCGCCCGCCGCAGGGGCCTGGCTCCGGCTGCGGCTCCGGCTCAGGACCGGGAGCGCGGCGGCCATGGGCAGCGCGACCCGGCGGCTTCCGGCGACGTCCGTGAACTCGATGGTCGTCGGCTCGCCGTCCCTGACCTGCAGGGTCGCTGGTCCGGTGACGGGAACGAAGCTCACATGGGGACGCTAACGGCCGGCGCCGACACGGAGTTCCCCGCGTCGGTGTTCCGGCCCTCGCCGGCGCTCGCGGCCGCTCAGCAGGCCGCTGGGCAGCCGGTCAGCAGGCCGGTCAGTAGGCCGGTCGGGCGAGCGCCCGGCCGCGTCGCCGGGCGAGCAGCACGCCGCCGAGGAGCAGGATGCCGCCGCCCGAGGCCAGGACCGCCGACCACCAGGTCGGGTGCTCCACGGCCAGGACCGCGCTGGCCAGCGGCGCGATCACGACCGGGGTGGCGAGGGCGAGGAGGGCGAAGCCGGAGTGGTTCGAGACCGCGGCGGCCAGCGCCCAGCCGAGCGCCAGGACGCCGGCGAAGCCGACGGTCCACCAGACGTCGGACTCGCGGTAGGCGCCGGTGACCGCGAACCAGCCGAACTCACCGGACCCGCCGCCGTCCGGACCGCCCGCACCGCCCGCACCCGGGAACAGCCCGCCGCCGAGCCCGCCGAAGAACTCCCCGATCATCCGCAGCGCCAGCATCATGAGCAGCATCCCGGCGTAGGCCACCAGGCCGACCACACCCACGGCGACCCCCGAGATCGCCCGGCTGGGCAGCACCCAGCCGAGGATGGTCACGGCGACGACGAAGACGCCGACCGCGGCGCCCATCACGACCGGGGCGTTCGCGTCGCTCACGTTGTCGGCGACCAGGTCCTCGAAGCCGAGGGCGTAGAGGATCCCCAGGCCGGCGATCGCGGTCACCACGAAGGCGGCCCGGCGGCTGATCACATAGCCGATCGCGGCGAGGACGACGACCACGGCGCCGATCAGGTACCCGATCCCGTGGCCCTTGCTGTCGATGCCGACGTCGAGCATGAGGGCGACGCCGAGGATGCCGGCCACGCCGGGCCAGGTCACCAGGTCCGTCCGGGCGCGGCTGCCCTCACGGCGGCCGGCCGTGGTGGCGCCGACGAGCGCGATGAGCAGCAGGACCGCGGTGGCGCCGAGGCCGACGCCGAAGTTGGACCAGTCGAGCTCGCCGTCGGACCGGCTCCGGACCCGGGCGATGACCACGGCCGCGCCGAGCAGACCGGCGCCGACGGCGGCGAACGCGCCGGTCGCGCCGGTACGTCCGGCCTTGGCCGCGGCGGCCGGGTCGGCGGGTCCGGGCGCGTCGAGGGCGGCGCCGGGCGGGGCCGGCGGGCCGCCGTACCCCTGGCCGCCGGGCAGGTGCTCCGGCGCGGTCGCGACCACCGTGCCGCCCGGGGGCGGCGCGGGTTCCGGGGCGGGATCGCGCGGGCGCCGTACGGTCTGGTCGGGCTGCGGACCGTCGCCCGGCTGGTCCGGAGTGTCCGGGGTGCCGGTCGCGGAAGCGTCGTCGGTCATGTTCGGACTGTAGGACCGATCACGACCCGATCGCGGGAGGTGAGCGCCTCAGGCGCGGATCCGTCCGGTGATCGGCGGGAGGTCCGCGAGCGTGACGATCCCGGGCTCGGCGGCCACCACGAAGGGCACCGCGTTGGTCACCGGCAGCGCCGTGTAGATCATGCCGAGGCCCATGTAGCCGGGCTCCGTCCAGTCCTTCGGGGGCAGGCACTGCACGACCGTGCGCATGTTGGGCCGGCCGAACACCTGGATCACGTGGCCGTGGGCCAGGGGCTTCGGCGGGTCGACGTGGCTGCCCATCGTCCAGTTGAACCCGACGCTGACCACGTTGCGCTCCCCCACCCAGCCGCGGTGGTAGCCCATCACGCCGGCCACCGTGCCCTCCGGGATCGTCATGAACCCGAGGTCGGAGTCGCCGGTGGCGGCCGTGAACGTGACGTCGAAGGTCATCCGGTCAAGCGTCGCGCCCATCGCGTCGGCCATCATCGCCGCGGACTCGGCGAAGACCTCGCTCTCGCGGCGGACCGACTCGGCCAGGCCGGGCGTCGCCGGGTCCAGGGAGAAGCCCATCGCGATCTGCGTCCCCGCCGACTCGTACGTCGAGCAGTCGACCGACTCGGTGATGCGCACCTCGTCCACGTGATCGCACGAGCCGCTCAGGGCCATCCCGATCAGGTTGGTCATCCCGGGGTGGGCGCCGCTGCCGAAGATCGAGGCACCCCCGCGGGCGCAGGCCTCCTCGATCCGGGCGCGGTCGGCGGGCGTCTGCTTGGCGCCGGTGATCCAGGCGGCGCTGGTGCAGACGTTGACGCCGTTCTCGAGGAGCGTGACGAGCTCGTCGACGTCCGGCCAGAGCGGGTTGTAGCAGCAGGCGTCGGGCTCGAGCGCGAGCAGCGCCGCCACGTCGTCGGTCGCGTGGACGCCGGTCGGCTCGGGCCAGCCGCAGAGCTCGGCGGCGTCCTTGCCGATCTTGTCGGCGCCGTGGGCGTAGACGCCGACCAGCTCGAGGTCGGGGCGGGACAGGATCGCGTGGGCCGATCTCCGGCCGATATTGCCCGTCGTCCACTGGACGACGCGGAGGGGACGGTCGAACCGGGGTGCGCTCATGCGGGCGAGACTAGAACGCGTTCTATTTTGTTGTCGAGGGGTTGCTCGCGGAGGTCAGCTCATCCGCTCACCCCCAGCACCAGCGGAAGGACGGCGGCCGCACCCGCCGCGTGGAGCGCGTCGGCGCCGAGTGTCAGCGACCAGCCGGTGACGAGCCGGTCGTCGACCAGCAGCACCCGGCGCTCCCGGACCGCATCAGGATCGTCGAGCTGGAGCGCGCAGCGCCGGGTCACCGCGGCCACCCGCTGCGCGGAGTTGGTCGCGCCCCGGTCGGGGCCGACGGAGAGGTCGACGACAGCCCAGCGGCCGACCACGGGGACGCCGAGGAACCGGGACAGCCCGGCAGCGAGGTCGGCCACCAGCAGGGGCTTGCGCTCGGACTCAGCGACGACGATCGCGTCGATCGCGGGCTGCCAGTCGTGGAGCATCGTCACCATCGCCTGGGCCAGCGGCACCGGGACCGGGCCGTCGACGGCGTCGGCCGCGAAGAGCCCGCGCAGCGCGGCGCCGTGGCCGAGGTCGGTGAGCCGGGCGATCGCCCGTCCCTCGCCGGCCGGCTGCTTGATCTTGCCGGAGCGGCTGACGCCGATCGCGGCGAGTCCGGTGGGCCAGAGCTTGCGCGGCTCGATCGGTACGCCGGGCCGCGCCAGCCGGTCGGCAGCCTGCTCGATCGCCTCGGCCGAGACCGCCGTCGGCAGGTCGAGCCCGCCGCAGTTGTCGCACCGCCCGCAGCGCCACCCCGCATCGGCCAGCACCTCGGGGTCGTCGAGCTGAGCGCGGAGGTAGCGCATCCGGCACTCGCTCGAGGACAGGTAGTCGAGCATCGCCTGCTGCTCCGCCGCCCGGGAGGCGGCGACGCGCGCATAGCGGTCGGCGTCGTAGTCCCACGGCTGCCCGGTGGACTCCCAGCCGCCCCGGACGCGTCGTACGGCACCGTCGACGTCGAGCACCTTGAGCATCGTCTCGAGCCGGGTGCGGGAGAGGTCGACGCGCGGCTCGAGCGCGGCCGTGCTGAGCGCGCGGCCCTCGTCGGCGAGCGCGGCGAGGGTCTCGCGGACGACCTCTTCGCGCGGGAACGCGAGCGAGGCGAAGTAGGCCCAGATGTCGCGGTCCTCGGTGGCCGGCAGCAGCACCACCGAGGCACCCCCGGCGGGCAGGTCGTGACCGCGGCCGGCACGACCGACCTGCTGGTAGTAGGCGACCGGGCTGCTGGGGGCGCCGAGGTTGACGACGAAGCCGAGCGAGGCGTCGAAGCCCATGCCGAGCGCACTGGTGGCGACGAGTGCCTTGACCTCGCCGTCGATGAGCGCCTGCTCGAGCGCGAGGCGTTCGGTCTGCTCGGTCTGGCCGGAGTAGGCCGCGACCTGGTGCCCGCGCGAGCGGAGGTAGTCGGCGACCTCCTGGGTGGCGGCGACGGTGAGGCAGTAGACGATGCCGCTGCCCGGCTGCTCGGCGAGGTGGTCGGCCAGCCAGGCCAGCCGCTGCTCGGCCGTCTTGAGACGGACCACGCCCAGGCGCAGAGACGCTCGGTCGAGGCTGCCGCGCAGCACCAGGGTGTCCTTTCCGAGCTGCTCCGCGACGTCGTTCGTCACGCGCTGGTTGGCCGTGGCCGTGGTGGCGAGCACGGGGATGCCGGCGGGCAGGTCGTCGAGCAGCGTGCGGATGCGCCGGTAGTCGGGGCGGAAGTCGTGACCCCAGTCGGAGATGCAGTGGGCCTCGTCGACCACGAGCAGGCCGCAGGTCTCGGCCAGCCGCGGCAGCACCTCGTCGCGGAAGCCCGGGTTGTTGAGCCGCTCGGGGCTGACCAGCAGGACGTCGACCTCACCGGCGGCGATCGCGCGGTGCACCTCGTCCCACTGCTCCATGTTGGTGGAGTTGACCGTCACCGCCCGGATGCCGGCCCGCTCGGCGGCGGCGATCTGGTTGCGCATCAGGGCGAGCAGCGGCGAGATGATCACGGTCGGGCCGGCCTGCTCGGCGCGCAGCAGCAGGGTCGCGACGAAGTAGACCGCGGACTTTCCCCACCCCGTGCGCTGGACGACGAGCGCACGGCGCCGCTCGACGACGAGGGCGGAGATGGCGGCCCACTGGTCGTCGTACAGCCGGGCGTCGGGGCGCCCGACCAGGGCACGCAGGTGCTCCTCGGCGCGGGCGCGGACGGCTGCGTCGGTGGGTGCCTCGGAGGTCATGTCGTCGTGTCTACCAGCGGGGGCCGACGCAACCTTCGGACGCCCCGGCACAATCGGGGTCATGACCGACCCGAGCGCCCCGCCCGAGGCGCCCGAGCCGCTGGAGCCGCTGGAGCCGCCCGCGCACGTCCTCGTGCGCTGGCCGGCCCGCGTGGTCGCGGTGCTCGTGGTGCTGCCGGTGCGCGCGCTGTGGGACGGCTTCGGCGCGGCCGCCGGCCTGGTCGAGCGGTTCTGGGACGGCGTCGTCGTCCGGCCGTGGGTGGCGTTCTGGCGCTGGGTCGGCCGGCTGCTCCGGCCGTTCGGCCGCCTCCTCGCGGTGCCGCTGCGCTGGTTCCTGGCGTACGTCGCCCGCCCGGCCGGGCGCGTCCTCGACTGGTGCTGGCAGTACCTCGTGCTGACACCGACCCTGTGGCTGTGGCGGGTCCTGGTGGCGCCGTTCGGTCGCGGGATCCTGGCCCCCCTCGGCCGTGCCCTGCGCTGGGCCTGGCAGGTCGCCGGCGTCGCACTGCAGGCGGTCGGCGGGGCGCTGGCGGTGCCCTTCCGCTGGGCTCACCGGACGCTGGTCGCGCCCGCGCTGCGGTGGGCCGGACGCACGGTGGTCGCGCCGGTACGCCGCGCCTGGCGCGAGGTCCGGACGCAGGTCCGCCGGGCGCTCGGTCGCTCAGCTCGCTGAGCCGGCCGGTCCCAGGGCCGAGCCCGCCCACCAGATCCGGGCGATCTCGAAGCGCGAGCCCGCTCCCCAGCGCAGCAGCACGTCGCCGACGTGCTTCTCGACGCCCTTGACCGAGATCCCGAGGACCTCGGCGATCTGCTGGTTGGTCCACCCCGCGGCGACGTGCCCGGCGACCTCGGCCTGGCGCGGGCTGAGCGGCGCGGCGGCCGGCGCTCCGGGGACGGTGCGGTCGGGCGCGGCCCCGCCGACGGCGGCGAGCAGCCCGACCCGGGTCGCGACGCCGAAGGCGCACAGCACCCGCGAGACGTGGGCCCGGACCGTGCTCGGCGAGAGGAACAGGCGGGCCGCGATCTCGTCGACCTCCAGGCCCGCGAGGATCGCCCGGGCGACCTCGGCCTCGCGCTCCGACAGGACGTCCCAGCCGGCCCCGGCGACCGGGGGCAGCCGACGCCCGGAGGCGGCGAGGACGGCACCCGCCGCCCGCCGTACGGCGGCGTGGCCGGAGCGGTCGCTGTCGGCGACGAGCTCGCGCAGGGTGCGGGAGGCGGCGCCGAGGTCGTGCTCCTGGATCCGGGCCCGGGCGAGCAGGATCTGGCCCTCGGCGGCCTCCACGCCCCGGTCGTCGGCGAGGCAGCCCTCGATGCTGCGGGTGAGCAGGTCGATCGCGGTGGCGGCGTCCCCGGTCATCAGCGCGGCCCGCCCCCGCGCCCGCAGCACCGACGGCGCCGTGACCGGGTGCGCGGCGAGTGCGGACAGCGCGGTGAGCCAGACGCCGGCGGCGTCCTGGTCGTCGGCGAGGAGCGCGGCGTGGAGCAGGGTCTCGAAGGAGAGCGCGCGGTCGATGAGCGTGCAGCGGCTGAGCGCCTCGTCGGCGCCGGCCCGGAAGACGAGCGCCGAGGCGGCGGCCACGTCGTACACGGCGATCGCGCCGTAGGCGAGCAGCAGCAGCGCGCCGCGGTCGATGAAGTCGCGGGGCGCGGGCGGCACGTGCCGGGCGATCTGCTCCGCGACCAGGCCCACCTCGGCGTCGCCCGCATTGCCCTGGACCAGGACGGCGACCGCCTCGACCACCGGCGCGACCCGGCTGCCCGGCACCACGGACGCACGCACCGCGCCGAGCACCTCCTGGGCGCGCTCGATCCGCCCGGAGAAGGCGGCGATCCGGGCCTGGCAGACCCACATCAGCGGCGCGAAAGGATGACCCGCCCAGGCCGCTCCCGCAGGCGGGCCGGTGGCGTCGATCGCCGCAGCCTCGCCGATCCGGGCCGAGACGAGGGCGGCCTCGGCGGCGACGTACCGGACCGCGGACCACCAGCGCGAGCCCGGCTCGTCGGCGTCCGCGAGCAGCCGGCCCAGGAGCGCGCGATCGGGCGGCGGGGCGTCGAGGTCCCCCGCCGCAGCCAGGACGGCGACCGCGAGGCACCAGGCCCGCGTGCGGTCGTCGTCCGCGGCAGCCATGCCCGCGGCCGCCTGCGCGGTCGCCTCGGCGAAGTCGCCGAGCCAGAAGCCGGCCAGACCCGCCAGGCCGTACGCCGCCGGGTCGCCCTCGCGCGCCGCCGCGGCAGCGACCGCGCAACCCACCTCGGCCGTCCCCTCGGCGAGGTGACCGAGCACCTCGGCCAGCAGCGCCTCGCGGTCCATGAACCGAACATTCCCACGCGGGAGCGCGGTACGCGTGGATTACGCACGATCCCTACCGACGCGGGCCGCTCCGGTCGGGGAGAGTCCGGTGCTGTGACTGCCTCCCGCGCCCGTACCGCCCTCGCCGGACTCGTGCTGGTCCTCGCGACCGCCGCCGGCTGCGGGAACGACGACCCGGAGCCGGCCACCGGCAGCACGGTGGACAGCACCGACAGCACCGACAGCACCGCCAGCACCGCCGACAGCACCGAGCCGGCCGCGCTCCCCCGGTTCTGCGACCTCGTCACGCCCGAGGAGGTCACCGCGGCCGTGGGGGCCGCGGTGACGCTCGAGGCCGGTCCGCTGGACAGCTGCGAGTTCGGCCAGGAGGACCCCCGCGCGCTCAGCGGCTCGCTCGGCGCGGTCGAGGTGGACAACGGCAACGGCGGGTTCGCGGCGTACCGCTCCGGCAGCAGGTCGACGCTCGACGACGGCGTCGACCACCCGATCTCGGGGGTCGGCGACGAGGCGTTCGTCGCGACGGGGACGTTCGCGGGCGGGGAGAACCTCCAGGGGGCCGGCGCGGTGCTCGTCGGCGGGACCGCCTACACGCTCGCTCTCGCGCAGGGCTCCGGCCTCAGCGAGGAGGAGCTCGTCGCGATCGGCGAGAAGCTCCTGCGGCTCATGGCCGACGCGGCCTGACCACGCGCCCGACACGTCCGGAGGGGCCGTCGCCGGGGCGCTCATCACCGGCAAGCAGATCCCCGGGTTCTTCTGCGTGACCGTGACCGGGCGGACCGCGTCCGCTCAACCCCGGGACCGCCACGCTCATCGCGTCGCCGGACTACACGCTCGACTCGACCGCCGTCGGCGCGGACCGCAACACCCATGGAGTCGCTGACCCAGAAGGGCGCGCCGACCTGCCCGAAGGGCTTCCGGGTGGCGACGTTCCTCCGCACCGGCGCCGACCTGGCGTTCGACCCGGAGCCGTTCGTCTTCCAGATCGACTGACGCCGAGGCTCGCCCCGCCGGCTCAGTGCGGGCGGGGCTCCTCGCCGAGCGCGACGCACGCGGCGTCGTACAGCGCGACGACCTCGCGGCGGATCTCGGCCCGCTCGGTGATCGGGCCGCCGGGCCAGAGGATGCGGCGCTCGCCGACCGGGCCCTCGGGGCCGATGACGGTCCAGCTGCCGGCCTCGCCGTCGGCATCGCTCATCGACGCGGCGACCGCCTCGGGGACGGCGTGCGCGCGGACGATGAGCAGGTTGTCGTCGAGGTGGTCGCTGTTCATGTGCGCAAGCACCGCGTCGACGACGGACGGGGCGAAGGTGTGGACCACGGGACGGTTCCTCTCGGTTCTTGGGGGAGTCAGTTGGGCAGGCGCAGCGAGCTCAGCACCAGCTCGTGGAGCGGTCGCAGGACGGTGGACTCCTCGTCGTCGATCGCGGCGGTGCGCCCGACGATCACCCCGTCCGGGCCGGCGGCGAGGAAGAGCCGGACCTGGAAGAGCCCGCCGACCGGTGTGTACGTCGCCTCCACCACGTCGACGCCGGACTTGGACGCGGTCCTGGTGGCCGGGATGGCGGGCTGCTCATCGATCGCCGAGGCCACGGCCCCGAGCAGCTCCTCGGGGTCTTTCGCGGCCAGGGCAGCGGGACCGGTGAACACCCGCAGGTAGCTGAGCTCGGTCTCCGACCTGATCTCGCAGGCGATCCGCATCCCGCTGGGGAAGTTGGCCCCCTGGTCGAAGCCCTCCGCGGCGAGCTCTGCCGCCTCCTCGTCGGTGACCCGGTCTGCCGACCAACCGTCCAGGACGTCGAAGGTCACCGGCAGCGGGCACTCGGAGTCGTCGGGACCGACCACCGTGCTCCCGGCTTCGTCCGAGCCGGACGAGTCCTCGCCGGAGCACGCCGCCAGCCCCAGCACCGCCGCCAGCGCGAACGGTACGACGCGCAGCATCACCAGATCCGGACCCGCTCGTCCGGGGCCAGCCAGAGCCCATCACCGGGCGCGGTCGCGAACACCTCGTGGAACTCGTCGAGGTTGCGCACGATGTTGGCGCGGAACTCCGGCGGGCTGTGCGGGTCGATCGTCAGGTACTGGCGCTCCTGCTCCAGGCGCCGCTTGGTGCGCCAGACGTAGGCCCAGTTGAAGAACAGGTGCTTGCGGTCCTCGGCCGACGCCTCGCGCCCGGCCGCAGCCTCCGCGATGAGGTACGCCGTGTGGGCGATCGTGAGCCCGCCCAGGTCGCCGATGTTCTCACCGACGGTGAGCGCGCCGTTGACGTGCTCGTCGGGGATGTTGCGCGGCGCGAAGCCGTCGTACTGGGCGATGAGGGCCTTGGACTTCACCTCGAAGGCGGCCTTGTCGTCGGCGGTCCACCAGTCGTTGAGGTTGCCGTCGCCGTCGTACTGGGCGCCCTGGTCGTCGAAGCCGTGGCCGACCTCGTGGCCGATCACCGCGCCGATGCCGCCGTAGTTCTCGGCCGCGAGCGCGTCGGGGCTGAAGAACGGCTTCTGCAGGATGCCCGCGGGGAAGCAGATCTCGTTGGTGCCCGGGTTGTAGTAGGCGTTGACCGTCTGGGGCAGCATGAACCACTCGTCGCGGTCGACCGGCGCGCCGATCTTGGCGAGCTGGCGGTCGGTCTCGAAGCCCGCCGCGGCCTGGGCGTTGGCCACCAGGTCGTCCGGGACGACGACGAGCGCGCTGTAGTCGCGGAACTTCTCGGGGTAGCCGATCTTGGGCCGGAAGGTCTCGATCTTGTCGTAGGCCCGGCTCTTGGTCTCGTCGGTCATCCAGTCGAGCTTGCTGATCGACTGGCGGTAGGCGGCGAGCAGGTTGGCGACCAGCTCGTCCATCATCGCCTTGGACGTCGGCGGGAAGTGCCGCGCGACGTACTCCTTGCCGACGGCCTCGCCCATCGCGCCCTCGACGAAGGAGACCGCGCGCTTCCAGCGGGCCCGCAGCTCCGGCGTACCGGACAGGGTGCGGCCGTAGAAGTCGAAGTTGGTCTGTACGAACTCGTCGGACAGGTAGGGCGCCGCCGAGCGCAGCACCCGCGAGAGGAACCAGTCGCGCCAGCTCTCGACCGGCGTCGCCTCGAGGACCCCCGACAGGTGCTGGAGGTACGACGGCTGGCGCACGACGACCTCGGCGATCGTCGCGTGGTCACCGTCGACGTGGCCGCCCAGGTTGGTGATGTAGGCGTCCCAGTCGAACGCCGGGCAGAGCTCCTTGAGCTCATCGGCAGTCAGCAGGTTGTAGGTCTTCTGGACGTCGCGGGTGTCGGCGCGCTCCCAGTGGCCGCGGGCGAGCTCGGTGTCGAGCGCGAGGATGCGCTGCGCCGCGCCGGCCGGGTCGGCGTGAGCGCCGAGCGTGAGCAGGCGGGTGAGGTAGCCGACGTACGCCTCGCGGATCTCGGCGAACTTGTCGTCGCGGTAGTACGACTCGTCGGGGAGGCCGAGCCCGCCCTGGACGAGGTGGAACAGGTAGCGGTCGGACTGCCGGTCGTCGGAGTCGACGTAGGACCCGAACAGGCCGTAGCCGCCGATCCGCTCGAACTCACCGAGGAACGCCGCCACGTCGCGGACGTCGCGCAGCCCGGCGACCGCGTCGACCAGCGGCCGGGCCGGCGCGAGACCTGCGGCCTCGACCCGGTCGGTGTCCATGAAGGAGTTGAACAGGTCGGCGATCTTGCGCGCGTCGACGTCGCCCGAGGTGGCGGCGGAGGCGGCCAGCTCGGTGATGATCGTCTTGACGTCCTCCTCGGCCTGGTCGGCCAGCTGGACGAAGGGGCCCCAGCTCGACCGGTCGGAGGGGATCTCCGCCTCGGTCAGCCAGGTCCCGTTGACGTGACCGAAGAGGTCGTCCTGGGGACGGATGTCGGGGTCCATGCCCGGGCGGGCGTCGTCGAGGATGCTCACGGGACGAGCCTAGGGCGTGGGTCAACGGGCGGGACTTCGGTCCTGATTTCGCGCCGGGGGCTTGGATCCGCTAAGGCGCCCGCCGATTCCTGGTCCATGAAGCCCTCTCTCGGACTCCTTCCCGGGCTCGCCCTGTGCCTGACCTTGGGACTCACCCTGAGCCTCGGCCCCGGCGCCCCCGCACCCGCGAGCGCCGCGACCGTCTCCACCACGCCCGGCGTCCCGGCGCGGCTGCTCGTGCAGCGGCTCCTGGAGGACCGGGTGCTTGCGCTGACCAACCAGCAGCGCCGCAAGCACGGCTGCGGCGCGCTGCGCGGCTCGGCGGCGCTCCGCAAGGCCGCGCGCGGCCACACCGTCAGCATGGCGCTGGCGGGCTCGATGTCCCACCAGCTGCCGGGTGAGGCCCGGTTCTCGAGCCGGATCACGCAGGCCGGCTACCGGGGCTGGCGCCTGGTCGCGGAGAACATCGCCCGCGGGTTCTCCACGCCGAACGACGTGGTCACCGCGTGGATGCGGAGCCCGAGCCACCGGCGCAACATCCTCAACTGCCGGCTGCGTGACCTCGGGGTGGGCGTCGTGCTCCAGAACGGCCAGCTCTGGTGGACCCAGGACTTCGGGGTCCGCTGACCGGACGCCGTCTTGTGATGGTTCATGGGGACTAGCCGACCTCGCCCGGAGCACCGGCGCGCGCGGAGCACCTGAGATCCCAGGATGGCTCGCATGCTCCGCCGCCGCCGCACCCCGCTCCTGGGAGGAGTCCTCGGGCTGCTGGTCGTCCCCGTCCTCGTCCTCGCCGTCGACGGGCCCGGGAGCGCTGCGACACCCGGCCCCGCGGCGGTCCCGACGGTCCCGGCGGTCCCGGCGGTCCCGGCGGTCCCGGCAGCCGAGCGGGCGGTGATCAGCACGCTCTTCGAGGCGCGGGTGGTCACGCTGACCAACCGGCGCCGGGCCCGGGCGGGGTGCCGGCCGGTCCGGGTCGACGTACGGCTGCGGGAGGCGGCGCGGGCGCACAGCACCGCGATGGCGCAGGCGGGCCGGATGGCGCACACCCTGCCCGGCGAGCCGGGGCTGGTGCGGCGGATGACGCAGGCCGGATACACCGGGTGGCGCCGGCTCGCGGAGAACCTCGCGGCCGGGTTCGTGACGCCCGCGGGCGCCGTACGGGCGTGGCTGGCGAGCCCGGGGCACCGCCGCAACATCCTGGACTGCCGGATGCGCGAGATCGGGGTCGGCGTGGTCGTCGAGGGGACGCAGCTGTGGTGGACCCAGGACTTCGGCCGGCGATGACACCGGGGCTACCGCCGGGTGCGCGGGACCGCCATGATGCAGCCGTGCGTCTCGCCGCCCTGCTCCTGACCGCGTTCACCGCGGCCGTGCTCCTGGTCCCCACGCTTCCCCTCTCACCTGCCGCCGCCGGCACCAGCGCCAGCACCGGCGCCGGCCTCGGCCTCGGCGCCGGCCCGGTCGCGACCGGCGTCACCCCCGTCGAGCAGCGCCTCGCGAACCGGGTCAACCGGGTACGCGCCCAGCACGGCTGCGGCGCGCTCCAGCACCGCGCCGCCCTGCACGGCACCGCCCGTACCCACAGCGCGCTGATGGCCCGGCACCGCCGGCTCGCCCACCAGCTGCCCGGCGAGGCCACGCTCAGCAGCAGGCTCGCCGGCGCCGGCTACCCCGCCAGCCGCCGGATGGGCGAGGTGATCGCGGCCGGGGCGATGGGGCCGAAGCGGGTCGTGCGGATGTGGCTCGGCAGTCCGTCGCACCGGCGGCTGCTGCTCGACTGCCGGTTCCGGCAGATGGGCGTCGGCATCGCCGAGAGCGCGCCCGGGCAGCGCTGGTGGACCGTCGACCTGGTCCGTTGAGCCTGGTCCGCTGAGCCTGGGCCGGCCGAGCCTCGGCTAGTCGGCGAACCGCTGCGCGGAGTAGTGCTCCTCGGCGATCCGCCGCAGCACCAGCAGCAGCTCGCCGTAGACGACCTGGCCGACGACCATCCGCTCGACCAGCACGTCGCGGTCGGCCTCGTCCGGCCCGGCGAACGCGCCGATCTCGAAGCGCGCCAGCTCGTCCACCAGCCGCAGGTACGTCGCGGCGCCCTCCTGCGCGCTCTCGTCCTGCCCGCCGCCGAGGTCGAGGATCGTGCCGACCAGCGCCGCGAGGTGGTCCCGGTCGGGTGAGCCCGGGCGGACCCGGTCCCAGCCGGCCTGCTCGATGAGGGCGTCGGCCATCGCGCGCAGGTCCGGCCCGGTCTCCGGCGGCGCGCCGTGCAGGGCGTCGCAGGCGACCCCGAAGACGTCGTGCACCGAGGCGTCGGCGTCCTCGACCGCCTCGACCAGGGAGCGCAGCCGCTCGACGGGGACCTCGCCGACCTCGCGCAGCACGCGCAGGAGGCGCAGCCGGCGCAGGTGCGTGTCGTCGTACTCGGCGAGGCGGGCGGCGACCTTGCGGGCGGGCGGCAGCAGGCCCTCGCGCTGGTAGTACTTCAGCGTAGCGACGCTGACGCCGGCCGCGTCGGCCAGCTCGGAGATCCGCACGTGCGCCTCGATTCCCTCTTGACGATCCAGTCGGATAGTCGCACTATCTAACTAGAAAGCGCAACTATCCAAGGAGCCGTCATGAGCCAGCCCGCCGCCTACCGTGCCGCCGCCGAGCACGCCCCCGCCGGCGTCCGGCCCGGCATGAACGCCGTCCGGCTGGACCCCGGTCAGGACGAGGTCGTCGTCTTCCTGATCGGCATGCGGGTCAACCGCTGGCGCCGGCTGCGCAGCTGGCTCCCCGTCCTGGCCGCGATGCCGCGGATGCTGCGCCAGCTCCAGAAGGACCCCGACCTCGGCCTGCTCCGCGCCGACCTCTACGCCAACGGCCGCAACTTCGTCGCCATCCAGTACTGGGCCACGTCGGCCCAGCTCTACGCCTTCGCCCGGGCACCCGAGCTCACCCACGCCCCGGCCTGGGGCCGGTTCAACCGCCGGGCGGCGGGCACGGCCGACGTCGGCGTCTGGCACGAGACGTACGTCGTCCCGGCCGAGGCCGTCGAGGCCCGCTACGGCAACATGCCGCCCTTCGGGCTGGGTCGTGCGTTCGGTGTCGCCGAGGGACGGGTCAGCGCACGCTGACGACGAGCTTGCCGAGCGCGGCGCGGGCGTCCATGTCGAGCAGCGCCTGGCCGAACTCCTCGAGCGGGTAGACCTTGCCGACCGGCGGCTTCACCGCGCCCGACGCGATCATCGGCACCAGCTGGGCCCACTGCTGCTGCAGGTAGCCCGGCCGCACGAAGGCGTAGGCACCCCAGCCGACCCCGCGCACGTCGACGTTGTTGAGCAGCAGCCGGTTGACCTTGACCTCCGGGATGCCCTCGCCCGCCGCGAACCCGACCACCAGGAGCCGGCCCTGCGGGGCGAGGCTGCGCAGCGAGTCGGTGAACGCCGAGCCGCCGACCACGTCGAGGACGACGTCGACGCCCTTGCCGCCGGTCAGCTCGGCGACCGCGTCCTTGAAGCCGTCGAAGAGGACCACCTCGTCGGCACCGGCCGCCTTGGCGAAGGCCGCCTTCTCCTCGGTGCTGACCACCGCGATCGTCCGGGCACCGAGCCCGCGCGCGACCTGGAGGGTGGCGCTGCCGACACCGCCGGCCGCACCGTGCACGAGCACCGTCTCGCCCGCGCGTACGCCGCCGCGCTCGTCGAGCGCGAACAGCGCCGTCAGGTAGTTCATCGGCAGTGCCACGGCCTCCTCGAACGTGATCGAGTCGGGCAGCGCGAACACCGCATCGGGGTGGCCGACGACGAGCTCGGACGCGCCGCCGTACCCACCGACGCCGGCGACGCGCTGGCCCGGCTCGAAGCCGGGCCCGGACACCACGACACCGGCATAGTCGACGCCCAGCGTGAACGGCGTCTCGGGGCGCAGCTGGTACTCGCCGCGGCTCAGCAGCAGGTCCGGGAAGGACACGCCGACGGCGTGCACCTCGACCAGGATCTCGCCGGGACCGGGCGTGGGGTCCGGCACCTCCTGGACGACGATGTCGGCGGGACCGGTGGTGGTGACGACCTGGACTGCGCGCATGGCGGGCAGGCTACGCCCGTCCGTTTCATCCCGGTCCGGCGAGGGCAGGGAACCTGCCGTGAGCGACTGGACGGACTGGAAGCAGAACCGACGCCTCGAGGAGGCCGAGGCGCAGCTCGACGCCGAGCGCAGCGCGCGCAGCCGCCTCGCCGACCAGATGCGCACCCAGCAGGGCAACCTGCAGGGCCAGATCGACCGGCTCACCCGGGCCTTCGTCGCGCTCGTCGAGCACGAGGACATCCGCGCCGAGCTCGGCCAGTACGCCGACGCCGCCGCTTGCCGGCGCTACGCCCGCGAGGTGGTCTCGACCGTCGTCGCCACCGGTGCCGCCGCGCTGCGCGGTGCGGCGGAGCCCGAGGACGTGCCCGGCTACTGGCTGGCCCCGGCCGCACGGGGCATCGTCCGGATCGCCCAGGGCGAGACCGGCGGACCCGAGCTCCTCGCCGAGGCCGCGCACCGCGACCCGCGCCGGACCACGCTGCTCCTCACCCTCCTCGGTGCGCTCACCCGCGACCCCCGCTGGAGCGCCGGGACCGACCTCGCCCGGGTGCTGCCGGACCGGCCCGAGGTGACCTACGCCCAGCACCAGGTGTGGCTCGCCGTCGCCGAGGGACGCCTGGCGCCCGACGGCGACGCGCTCGCCACCGCGCTCCGCGCGCAGGTCGCGGCGACCGGCAGCGCCGGGCTCGACGAGGTCTCCTCGTGGCTCGAGGGACTCGAGGGGACCGGCCGCGGGCTGCCGGCGGAGCGGGCGACCGCGCTGCTCGAGACACTCCAGCAGGTCCTCACCACCGGGGGAACGGCCGCGGCTGAGGCCGAGGCTGAGGCCGAGGATCCGCTGGCCGACTGCGTGCGCTCGCTGGTCGACGAGGGCTCCCCCGGCGAGTCCGAGATCCTCGACCGGATGGCGGTGGTCCGCGCCGACCTCGGTTTCATCGACGAGCGGGCCGCGACCCAGGCGCCCGCGTGGTCCGCGACGACGGGCGACGTGGTGCGGCTGCTCCTCGACGACCTCGCCCAGCCGGCCGGCAGCCCGCGGCACGCCCTGGCCCGGCAGGCGCTCGCGCCCACGCTCGGGACGATCGGCGACGAGCTCGCGGCGCAGGCCGCCGTACCGCCTCCGGAGACGCGGACCCTCCAGGTCTTCGGGGAGGAGCTCACCATCACCCGCGACGGCGGACCCTCCGGGTGGCGCCCGCTGGTCGACGCCGCCGTCGTGCGGCGGCACCCGGTCGACCGCCGGCTGCTGCCCGGCGGCGCCGTGCTGCTGGGGCTGGCCGTGGTGCTCGCCGGACTGGGCTTCGTGGCGAGCGCCTGGTTCGTCCTGGCCGGCGCGGCTCTCGTCGCCGGCGGCGCGCTGGTCGGCACGGCGCTGGCCAAGCAGCGCGAGCTGACCCGGCTCCGGGCCTCGGCGCTCGTCTCGACCGAGCGGCAGATCGGCGAGGAGCAGGCGGTGCTCGACGACCAGCGCGAGCGCAGCATCACCGCCTCGACCCGGGCGCGCGAGCTGCACCGCGGGGTGGGGACGGCCGCGCTCAGCTCGTGAGCCGGGCGTGCTCCGCGACCAGGTCGGCGTACCAGCTGAAGGAGCGCTTGGGCGTGCGCTTCTGGGTCTCGTAGTCGACGTGCACGAGCCCGAACCGCTGCGTGTAGCCCTCGGACCACTCGAAGTTGTCGATGAGCGACCACGCGTAGTACCCACGCACGTCGACCCCGCGCTCGATCGCCTCGGCGACGGCGGTGAGGTGGAGCGCGTGGTAGTCGACGCGCTGGTGGTCGTCGACGACACCGTGCTCGTCCGGCCCGACGCCGTAGGAGCAGCCGGACTCCGTGATCACGATCGGCGGTACGGCGGCGCGGAAGCGCGCGCGGAACATGATCAGCCACTCGCGCAGGGCGTCCGGTACGACGGGCCAGCCGAAGTCGGTGACCGGGTAGCCCAGCACCTCGCGGAACTCGAAGGGCAGCTCGGCGTTCTCGTCGGCCGCGGCGATCCGCATCGGGTTGTAGTAGTTGACGCCGTAGAAGTCGAGCGGCTGGCGCATGGTGGCGAAGTCGCCGTCGCGCACGTGCGGCTCGAGCAGCATCATCAGGTCGTCGGAGTAGCGGCCGAGCAGCATGCCCTCGAGGTAGTGCCCGTTCCAGAGCGCGTCGAAGAGCTTGGCGGCGCCGACATCGGCCGGGTCGTCGCTGGCGGGCCAGATGGGGGCGTGGTTGTTGGCGCACCCGATGCTGGTCGCACCGGCCGCGCGCAGCGCGATCGCGGCGCGGCCGTGGGCGACGAGCAGGTGGTGACCGACCGGCAGCGCGTCGAACATCAGCGAGCGGCCGGGCGCGTGGAACGGGACGGCGTACCCCATGAGGGTGACGACGCTCGGCTCGTTGACCGGCACCCAGTCGACGACGCGGTCGGCGAGGCGCTCGCCGACGATGGCGGCGTAGTCGGCGAACCGGTCGATGGTGGCCCGGTTGAGCCAGCCGCCGTCGTCCTCGAGGGGCTGGGGCAGGTCCCAGTGGTAGAGCGTCGCCATCGGCTGGACGCCGGCCGCGAGCAGTCCGTCGACCAGCCGGTCGTAGTAGTCCAGGCCGGCCTGGTTGACCGCGCCGCTGCCGGTCGGCTGGATCCGCGGCCAGGAGATCGAGAAGCGGTAGCCGGAGGCGCCGAGGCGCCGCATCAGCTCGATGTCCTCGGGCCAGCGGTGGTAGTGGTCGCACGCGACCGCACCGCTCGAGCCGTCGACGATCCGCCCCGGCTCCGCGGTGAACGTGTCCCAGATGGATCGGCCTCGGCCGTCCTCGTCGACCGCACCCTCGATCTGGTACGCCGCCGTGCTGGTCCCGAACCGGAATCCGGCCGGGAACCGACCAGCGAGATCTCCCACCCTGTCTCCCACAGGCTCACCCTCGCATGCCGCAGTGCGCTGACACCGGCACAATCTGCCACGTGAGTGTGGAGATCCGCAGAGGTTCGGCCAGGTTCCTCGAACGCGCGCCCGGTCGGCTCAGCCACCACGGGTTCTCGTTCGGCCCCCACTTCGACCCCGAGCGACTCTCGTTCGGGCCGATGGTGTGCCACGACGACCACGTGCTTGGCCGGGGCACCGGCTTCGAGGAGCACCCCCACGAGGCACAGGAGATCGTCACCTGGGTGGTCTCCGGAGCGCTGGTGCACCGCGACGCGACCGGCACCGAGACGGTCCTCGGCGCCGGCGAGTGCGGCGTGCTGTCGGCGGGCTCCGGGGTGCGTCACTCCGAGGTGGCGAGCGAGGACGGCCCGGCACGCTTCGTGCAGGTGTGGCTGACGCCGGACGACGCCGCGGTCGACTCCGCGCCGCACTACGCCCGGACAGCGGTCGACGCGGCGCCCGGCTCCGGACCGGTCCGGGCCGCGGGGACCGACGCGCCGCTGGCGCTCGGGGTGCGCGGCGCGGCGCTGGACGTCGTACGGCTGGGGGCGGGCGAGAGCGTCACGCTGCCGGCCGCGGCGCGGATGCACGCCTTCGTCACCACCGGCGCGCTGCTGCGCTCGTCGCTGGCCGAGCCGCTGGCGGCGGGCGATGCGTTCTGCATGACCGACGAGGGTCCGCACGACGTCACGGCCGCCGTACCGACCGAGATCCTGGTCTGGACCTTCGCCTGACCCGCTCAGCCCTCGCCGAGCTCGTCGATGCCGCCGACCAGCGCGCCGGCGATCTCGCCGAGGCTGCGCACCTGCTCGGGGGTGAGCCGGTCGAAGACCAGCTCGCGCACCTGGGCCAGGTGCCCCGGCGCGATCTGCTGGAGGAGCGCGAAGCCCTCGTCGGTGAGCACCGCGAACTGGCTGCGCCGGTCGTCCGGGCACTGCCGGCGGGTCACCCAGCCGCGCCCCTCCAGCACGGAGATCGCGTGGGTCAGGCGCGACGGGCTCGTCGCCGTCAGCCGGGCCAGCTCACCCATGGTGAGGGTGCGGTCGGGCTGGCTGGAGAGGTTCGCGAGCATCGCGTAGTAGGTGTGCGTGATGCCCGCCTCCTCCCGCAGCCGCCGGTCGAGCGCCTGCGGCAGCGCCTGCACCAGCCGCACCAGCGGCAGCCACGCCGTCAGCTCGTCGTCGTCCAGCCAGCGCGGCTCGCTCACGCGATGTCCAGGTCCAGGGTGTGCGCGGTGTGGTCGCGCTTGACCGTGAGGTAGCGCCGGTTGGCCGCCGACAGGTGGACCCCCGTCGGCACCCGCTCGTCGACCGCGACCCCGTGCTCCTCGAGCTGCGCGGCCTTGTCGGGGTTGTTGCTCAGCAGCCGGATCCGGTCGGCGCCCACCGTCAGCAGCATCTGGACGGCGGCGCGGTAGTCGCGCTCGTCCTCACCGCGGCCGAGAGCCCGGTTGGCGGCGTACGTGTCGAGGCCGGCGTCCTGCAGGGCGTAGGCGTCGAGCTTCTCGTACAGCCCGATACCCCGACCCTCCTGGCGCAGGTAAAGCAGGAAGCCACCCTCGGCAGCGATCCGCTCGACCGCCTCGCGCAGCTGCGGACCGCAGTCGCAGCGCTCCGAACCGAACACGTCCCCCGTCAGGCACTCGCTGTGCGGCCGCACCAGCGGCGCCTCGCCCCCGAGCGGCAGCTGCGCGATCCGGGCCCGCCAGTCGCCGAGGCCGAGCAGCAGGTGCTCCTTGCCGTCGAGGAGGTGGTGGAAGGTGAGCACGTCCGCGGTCGTCGCGTAGCCGTCGGGGAAGCGCAGCGGGATCACGACCTGGGTGCGCACCTCGGCGCGCGGCAGGCGCGCGGCGTCGGGGCGCAGGAGCTGGAGGCAGTCAGTGGTCATCGTCGGTCCTTTGTTTCAAGTTTGAAACGATGACTGCTTCAAGGCGCTCGGGGGGCGGGGTATTCCGGTGGGCGGGAGGTTTTTCCAAGGCGCCGGGACGCGGTCGGCCTGCACGGCACCCCATGCCATCAACCAATCGCGGCGATGCAGAGAGCTGCCCCATGTCATGTCGAGCCGAACAACAGTCATGACTAGGCGCGCAACGCGTGTCCACAGTCCGGTCTTGCCATTGACCTCCCTTGGAGGTCCGCCGACTATTTCCGAACCTCGGAGCCGAGGGATTCTTCTTGACCGAAAGAAGCGCCACCAGGCGAATCACGGCGCCGCCGCACGATGAAAGGACTGTGCGTCTTGTTTACGATTGTCCTCGACATCTTCTCGGGCGTTCCCAATCCGGTGTGGACGTTGAGCCCTTCTCAAGGAGCGTCACTGAGAGAGCAGATTGCCGACGGAGCGGCGCCAGTTGTCGGGATCGATCAGGTTGAGACCCGTCTGGGATACCTCGGCTACATCGTCCACGCCACCGGCGATGACGCCGACGCGCTGTCCAAGATGGGGCTGCCGAATCTGTTCCGCCTGAGCTCGGAGGCAGCTGGCCGCCTCAGCAGAGCCGAAATCGAGCGGGAACTGGCCCGGGATGCACGCGGAGCTACCCTCAACGAGCCTGCTCAGGAAGCCCTGTGGGAAGCCGTGGACTCCGAGGCGGTCGAGCCCTTCTCCCAAGTCGAGCCCTCCTCCCCGGGAAAACTCGCAGCCGCGGCGTGCAACCTGCAAGGGACTTCGTTCAGCAACTTCTCCTTCTGGAACGGCGTGTACTGCACCCGCGTCCGGAACAACTGCTACAACTACGCGACGAACGACCGCACCGACAACTTCGCTCAGCCCGGCTATCGAAGCAACACCGGCTTCGGCGGTCACTACCCCAACGTGCCGGCACCGACCGTGACGAACATCCGGAACGGGGCTCTTGGCGACGGGCTCAAGATGTCCTGCTCCGGAGACAAGCTCCGAGTGTGGTTCGCCGTCTGGCCGGGCACGGATTACCACTGGTGGCGCCTGAACAAGAACGACGCTGGTACGAACCGGTGGTGCCACAAGCGCGGAACCTCTCCGGCCACGAACAAGGACCAGAACGGAGACTTCATCGTCAACGTCAAGAACTCAGCA
Organism: Pimelobacter sp. 30-1; assembly: GCF_018831735.1. Lineage (NCBI taxonomy): Bacteria > Bacillati > Actinomycetota > Actinomycetes > Propionibacteriales > Nocardioidaceae > Pimelobacter > Pimelobacter sp. 30-1. Next base: position 35,185 of record NZ_NHTS01000011.1, on the reverse strand, counting down.
CGCTGGAACTACAGCGTCGATGGGGAGTTCATGTTCGTCAACAGTCCGCAAGGCAACGTGAAGGGATGGGGAGGTCCTCTTGACTACCAGTGCTAACCGGGGTCTCAGCCGGCGGGCAGCAATCGGAGGCGTGGCGGCCCTTGGGGCCACCGCCGTCATCGGAGGCAAGAGCTCATCTCGAGCGGCGGCCGCCGTCCCCCTCGTCGCTGCTCCCACCGATCCCGCCGATTCCGGCTCACCCGAATTCGAGAGCTGGCTCCTCGAAACGTGCCCTGACCCGGAGGTCAGGCTCAGTCTCGCCGACGTTGTCACAACGTAGTCTGGGCGGCAGCGAAACTTCGCTCCGCAATGGGAACCTTTCTTGTGGTTCCCGCCCTCTTAGTGTTGTGGGACCAAGGACTAGGTCGTGGCAGCAGTGACCACCGACTTCGATGACTTCGTAGGCTCGCGCCACCAGCGGTGGGTGCGGGTCGGGGTGTTGGCGGGCTGGCCCCAACAAGACGTCGAAGACGCGGTCCAGGCTGCTCTGTCGACGTTGTGGCGACGGTGGCGACGGGTATCGGCGTTCGACAACCCAGACGCGTACGTGATGAAGGTTGTGATCAACAGCCTCAAGAAGGACGCCACCCGGCGAGCCCGCCGAGCGAGGCGAACGGCCGGAACAGAGTCGCGGACGAGACAGAGCGAGGCCACCGACAACGACCCGCAAGAGCAGGTCGCCAGGTCGGCCCTGGTTCGCGCGGCGCTCTCGGACTTGCCGCCCGACCAAAGAGCAACGATCGTCCTTCGATACTTCCTCGACCTGTCCGAGAAGGACACTGCCGACGTGCTGGGAGTTGCGGCCGGGACAGTCAAGAGTCGCACGTCGCGGGCACTCGCAGCACTCGCGGCAAACGGCCACCTCAAGGAGTACCAGGAACGATGATGGACACCGACAGGCTCTCGGAGATTCTTCGTGAATCCGCAAGCGACATCACCCCCCGCCCGCCAGTCATGCCCGCGGGTCCGCCGCCTCGCCGACGCTGGATCCTCACCGTCTCCGCGCTCGTCACCCTCCTTGCCGTCGGTACCGCCGCGGGAATGATGCTCTCGAACGACGAGCCAGGCGATGGCGTGGATTCCGCTGCAAGCGACCGATCGCCTTCGCCCCAGGCATCGTCAGCCAAGTTCGACCGCGTAGACCGCAACGGGGTGAGCATCGAGGTGCCGGCGTCCTGGGACGTGGTCGAGGCAAACGACTGTAGCGAAGGCGGGCTGTCCACGAACGCAGTCGTGAAGCTGGCTGGGCCTGTCGAGGAATGCATGGGCTACCGCGCGACAGCTGCCAACCGTGTGTACCTCACGGATCTCAGGAGGCCTCCCTATGGAGAGCCCTGGGATGGGATCACAGAGGATGCCCGGTCCTCCAACGGCGTGCAGATCCGCCGGGTGACGTCAGGCAGCCTGGTTGGAATGAACTCGGCCGCGACTCTTGCCATCACCGTTCCAGAGCGCGACGTCGCCATCATCGCGACCGGCCCGAACATCGACCTGACCATACGGATCATGGAAAGCGTCCGGGTCGACTGAATCTGGCTGAGCAGTCGCGCCTGACGGTACGGGCACCCGGCGTCACCCGTTCTGCCGGCGGCACTCTGCGTGTGGGGAATGCGGCCGACCCTCAGGCCAGCACCCGGACCGCCGCCGGCATCAGCTCGACCGTCAGCGGCTGACCAGCGCCGGCGGGGAGTACGCCGAGCGCCTCCCCGTCGGCGCCGACCGGTACGGCGGCACCCCCACGGTGCCGCCCGGAGAGACGCACCTGCCGGCCGGTCAGGACGGTGACCTCGTCGAGCGCGACGTGGCTGCCGTCGTACACCTTGGGCAGTGAGCGGATCAGGTCCAGGTGCGAGGCGGCCTCGATGACGATGACGTCGAGCAGGCCGTCGTCGACGACGGCGCCGGGCGCGATGGCCATGCCCTTGCCGTAGTAGGCGGAGTTGGCGATGACGACGGTGGCGGCGCGGTGCTCGCTGCGGGCGCCGTCGACCTCGACGACGCACTCCACCGGTCGGTACGTCGCCAGGGCGCGCACCGCGGCATAGGGGTACTGCAGGGTCGAGGGCAGCCAGTGGGAGCGGTCGACGATCTCGGCGGCGCGCGCGTCGACGCCCGCGTAGACCGACCCCGCCACGACGTACGACGACCCGTCGGCCTGGGTCACCCGGAGCAGGTCGATGGCCCGCTCGGCGCCCGAGAGCAGCAGCGCGGCCTGGGCGGCGGTGTCGTGGGGGATCTCGAGCATCCGGGCGAAGTCGTTGCCGCGCCCGGCCGGGACCATGGCGAGCACGCCGCCGAGGGCGGCGACCGAGCCGGCGACCGAGGAGAGCATCCCGTCGCCGCCGACGGAGACCACGACCGCGCCGTCGGCGACGGCCGCCGCGACGAGGTCGGGGGTCTCCGCGGCGGAGGTGGTGTAGGTGACCTCGACCTCGGCGCCCGCCTCGCGCAGCGCCCGCGCCAGCGGTACGACGACGCGCGGCGCCGCGCCCCCGCCGGAGCTCGGGTTGACGAGGAAGGCGAAGGAGCGGGTCACGGGATCAGCACCCCGGGGTTGAGGATCCCGGCGGGGTCGACCGCCTGCTTGACCGCGCGCAGCACCGAGGCGCCGACGGTGCCGATCTCGGCGGCCAGGTAGGGCTTGTGGTCGGTACCGACCGCGTGGTGGTGGGTGATCGAGGCGCCGGCGGCGACGATCGCCTCGCAGGCGGCGGCCTTGGCGGGCAGCCAGGTGGCGAGCGGGTCCGCGCCGCCGGGAGCGGCGACGGTGAAGTAGAGCGAGCACCCGGTCGCGTACACGTGCGAGATGTGGCAGAGCACCATGGCGCCCTCGCCGAGGGTCTCCTGCAGGGCGGACTTGACGCGCGTGTAGAGGTTCTCCCGGTTGCTCCAGAAGGTGACCGTCTCGAGCGTCTCGACCAGGACACCGACGTCGAGCAGGCTGTCGCGCAGGTACGGCGCGTTGAACCGGCCGTGCGCCCACGCCTCACCCGGTCCGGATCCCTGGGGAGCGCCGCCGAGGTCGGTGAGGGCGGCGGTGACGGCGGACTTCTTGGCAGCCACCGCGGCGGGCGTGCCCTCGTAGCCGACGATCATCAGGCAGCCGGCGTTGCCCTCACCACCGATCGACTCGGGGTCGGCGAGGTTGATGGCGGTCTCGTTCTCGTCGGAGAGCCGGATCACCGTCGGCAGCAGGTCGGACTGGGCGAGGGCGCGGATCGCGTCGGCGCCGGCGGCGAAGGACTCCCAGCGCCAGCCCTCGTACTCCTTGACCTCGGGCAGCGGGCGGACCCGGACGGTCACCTCGGTGATCACGCCGAAGGCGCCCTCGGAGCCGAGGAACAGCTCGCGCAGGTCGGGGCCGCTGGCGTTCGCCGGCGAGGCACCGAGCCGGACGTCGCCGACGGGCGTGGCGACCCGGAGCGCGACGACCATCGCGTCGAAGCGGCCGTAGCCGGCGCTCGACTGGCCGCTGGAGCGGGTCGCGGCGAAGCCGCCGATGGTGGCGTACTCGAACGACTGGGGGAAGTGGCCGAGCATCAGGCCGTGCTGGGCGAGGAGCGCCTCGGCCTCGGGGCCGCGCAGGCCGGGCTCGAAGGTGGCGGTCGAGGAGACGGGGTCGAGCGCGAGCAGGCCGCGCATCCGGCCGAGGTCGAGGGAGAGCACCCCGGTCAGGCCGGCGGGGTCGGCGACCAGGCCGCCGGTGACCGCGGTGCCGCCGCCGAAGGGAACGACGGCGATGCGCTGCTCCGCGGCGTACGCGAGGACGGCGACGACCTCGTCGTGCCCGCCCGGCCGGACGACGACGTCCGGCGCGTCACCGAGGTCGCCGGCCCGCTGGCGCAGCAGGTCGGGCGTGGACTTGCCGCGCGTGCGCTGGCGGCGCAGCCCGTCGTCGAGGACGACGTTCGCCTCGCCGACGAGGGCGCGCAGGCCGTCGAGCTGGTCCGCGGAGAGTCGCGAGGCGGGCACCGCGACGTCGCTCCGGGCGGGCGTGTCCTGGATCGGGAAGACCAGGCCGACGAGGTCGCGCACACCCTCGGGAAGGCCGGTGGCGTGGGCCGGGTCGCCCCAGCGCGTGGCGGGCATCTCGGGCTGCAGGGCGGCGGGGCGCTCGGTGGTCATGTGTTACAGTGTTACACATGACGTCACATCGTCACAACGGCGAATCCGAAAGCCCCGGGAGCACCGAGAGCACCCCACGCGACGGCTACCTCGATGCCGCCCGCGAGTGCATCCTCGACGTGGGCTGGCGGCGCACCACGCTGACCGAGGTCGCCCGGCGGGCGGGCGTCTCGCGGATGACGATCTACCGCGCGTGGTCCGACATGCCCGCGCTCCTGGCCGACCTGATGACCCGTGAGTGGGGCTCCCTGGTCGCCGGCCGGGTCGACGCGGCGACGCCGCCCACCCCCGGCTCGATCGCCGACACCGTCGTGGCCACCGTCGGAGCACTGCGCGAGAACGAGCTGTTCACCCGGATCGTCGAGCTCGACCCCGAGCTGATCCTCCCCTACCTGCTCGCCCGCCGCGGCCGCTCGCAGGAGCTCATCCTCGAGGTCCTCGGCGCCGCGATCGCGACCGGCCAGGCTGACGGCGCGATCCGCGCCGGCGCACCCGCGGCGATCGCGCGCGGGCTGCTGCTCGCGGCCCACGGCTACGTCCTGTCGGCACACACGATGGTCGACGACGTGGTCGACGAGTCGGCCCTCGAGACCGAGCTGCACACCCTCGTCGTCCGGAGCCTCCAGCCATGACCAGCCTCACCCCCACCAGGATCACCCCGGGCCTCACCACCGTCCCGACCACGGTCGACGTGGTCGTCATCGGCCTCGGCATCACCGGCGCCGGCGTCGCCCTCGACGCGGTCGCGCGCGGGCTGAGCGTGCTGGCGGTCGACGCCCACGACCTGGCGTTCGGTACGTCGCGCTTCTCGTCCAAGCTGGTCCACGGCGGGCTGCGCTACCTCGCCTCCGGCCAGGTCGGCATCGCCCACGAGAGCGCCGTCGAGCGCGGCATCCTGATGGAGACCACCGCGCCGCACCTGACCCGGCCGCTGCCCTCGATCATCCCGCTCGCCGCCGGCGTCAGCCGGCCGATGGGCACGCTCGCCGGAGCCGGCTTCCTCGGCGGCGACCTGCTGCGCCGAGCCGCCGGGACGAGCAGCGACACCCTCCCCCGGCCGCGCCGGCTCAGCGCCGCCGAGACCCGGCGGCTCGCGCCGCCGCTGCGGACCGACGGACTGCGCGGCGCCTACCTCGGCTGGGACGGCCAGCTCGAGGACGACGCCCGCCTGGTCACCACCATCGCCCGTACGGCGGCCGAGCGCGGCGCCCACGTCCGCACCCACGCCCGCGTCGTCAGCGCGACCGGCCAGCAGGTCGTCCTGCGCGACGAGCTCACCGGGACGCAGGTCGAGGTCAGCGCCCGCGCGGTCGTCAACGCGACCGGCGTCTGGGCCGGCGAGCTCGTCGACGACGTCCGGCTGCGCCCCTCGCGCGGCACCCACCTGGTGCTGCGCGGCGAGGCGCTGCCCGGTCTCGACGTCGCCGTCTTCGCCCCCATCCCGGGCGAGACCAACCGGTTCGTGCTCGTGCTCCCCCAGCCCGACGGCCAGCTCTACGTCGGCCTCACCGACGAGCCCGTCGACGGCCCGGTCCCCGACGTCGCCGAGCCGACCGAGGTCGAGATCGGCTTCCTGCTCGACGTCGTCGCGGCGTCGTTCGCGCGGCCGCTGCGCCGCTCCGACGTAGTCGGCGCCTTCGCCGGCCTGCGCCCGCTGCTCGACGGCGGCGACGACGCGACCGCCGACCTGTCCCGCAAGCACGCCGTGCTGACCTCGCGCACCGGCGTCGTGACGATCGTGGGCGGCAAGCTCACCACCTACCGCCGGATGGCCGAGGACGCCGTCGACGCCGCGGTCGCCGCCGCCGGCCTGGGCGCGAGCGCCGGGCCGTGCGTGACCGCGACCCTGCCGCTGGCCGGCGCCGCCCCGCGCGCGGCGCTCGCCGACGCGGCGGCCCGCGCCGAGCACCCCGGGCAGGCCCGGCTCATCCGGCGCTACGGCGCCGACGCCGACCTCGTCCTGTCCGCCGCCGTCGAGGCGAGCGGCTGGAGCACCGCCGACCTGCTCGCGCCGATCGCCGAGGGCGTGCCGACAGTGGGGGCCGAGCTGTTCTTCGGCGTCACCCACGAAGGCGCCGCGGACGTCGCCGACCTGCTCGACCGCCGCACCCGGATCGGGCTCGTCCCGGCCGACCGGGCGCTCGCCGTACCGGCGGCGGAGCGGGTGCTGGCCGCGACGCGGACCCAGCCCGCCTAGCCCGCCCTGCCTGCCTCGCCCGCCGCGCGGGCCAGCGCGGTCATCTGGTCGACCACCATCCCCCGCCGTACGGCGGCCGATGCGGGATCGCTCAGCACCACCTCGGTGAGCCGGGACAGGCTCCACCACCCCACGACCACCGAGATGGCGCTCAGCAGCAGGTGCTCCGCCGCCGCGCCGCCGAGGCCGCCGACGGACGCGCAGATCCGGGACGCGTTGACCGCGCAGGTCGGCTCGCGGCTGTCGACGGCGACCGGAGCGTCGAGCTCGAGGCTCTCCCAGACCAGCAGCCGCGGGAGCTCGGGGCGGGCCAGGCAGCGGTCGAACATCCGCCCGGCGAACTCCCCGATGCCCTCGGGCGTCGTGTCCTCGATCTCGAGGCCGTCGAAGAAGGCGCCGAGCTCGTGCTCGAGCACCGCCGCGAAGAGCCCCTGCTTGTCACCGAAGTAGCGGTAGACCCGCTCCTTGTTGATCCCCGCGTCGCGGGCGATCGCGTCGATCCGGGCCCCCGCGAAGCCGAGCGCCGCGAACTGGCGGACCCCGGCGTCGAGCAGCCGGGTGCGGGTCCCCTCGGTGTCCCATGCCACGGCGTCAGCGTAGCCGACTCCAACTATCCGTTTGGAATTGCGCCGGAGCCTCGCTACGGTCATCTCCAACCAAGTGTTTGGAGTTTCGATGCACCCGTTCCCCCACCCCTCCCCCCGGACCTCACGATGAAGGCCCTCGTCCTCGGCGCCCGCGGCGCGGTCGGCCGCGTCGTCGTCGCCGAGCTGCGCCGCCGCGGCCACGAGGTCACCCCGGCCGGACGCACCGCGCCGCCCGACGGGGTCGCGGTCGACCTGACCCGCCCCGAGGACGACGCCGCCCGGCGCGCGCTCGCCCGTGCGGTCGAGGGGCACGACGTCCTCGTCAACGCGGCCGGCGTCGAGAGCACCGTGGTCGCGGCGGCGGGAGCACCCGTCCTCGTGGACATCTCGGCGACGAGCTCCTACCTGGCCGCGCTGCGGGAGGCGGCACCGGCCGCGGCGACCGTCGTCCTCGGCGCCGGGCTCGCCCCGGGACTGAGCACGGTCCTGGTCGCGGCGCTCGACGTCCGGCCCGACGACGAGATCGACGTGGGCGTCCTGCTCGGGACGGCCGAGCGCCACGGCGACGCGGCCGTGCAGTGGACGGCGGACCTGGTCGGCGCCCCGGTCCACGCCCCGCCGGAGGGCGGCCGGGTGCGCAACCTGCGCGACCGGCGGCGCCTGACCGGTCCGGACGGGCGGACCCGGACCTACCTGCGCGCGGACTTCCCCGACCACGTGCTCGTCGGCGAACGGCTCGGCGTCGCGATCCGCAGCCACCTCACGCTGAGCAGCCGGGCCGCGACGGTCGCGCTCGGGCTCGCGGCGCGGACCGGCGCGGGCGGCCTGCTGCGCCACTCGCCGCACATCGGCTCGGCCGCCTGGCAGGTGGTCGCGGTCAACCGTCGTACCGGCCAGGCGCTCGGCGCGAGCGGCACCGGCCAGTCGCACGCGACCGGCGTCCTCACCGTCCTCGCGGCCGAGCGGGCCGTGGCCCGGCCGGCGCTCGGGCCGGTCACGATGGCCGACCTGGTCGACCGGACCGAGGCCCTCGACCGCCTCGTCCCAGGATCCGCGCCGCAGCACCGATGAGTTTCGCCCCTGCCCCTGGTCGGACCCTTCAGGCAGACTGACGAGCACCAGGGGCGGCGGCGATGACGATGGCGATGGGACACACGGTGACGGAGCAGACGCAGGCGACGGCGACGACGGCGAGCGACGAGCTCGCGGACTTCGACACGCTGACCGGGCGCTACCAGCGCGAGCTGATGGCGCACTGCTACCGGATGAGCGGTTCGGTCCACGAGGCCGAGGACCTGGTCCAGGAGACCTTCCTGCGCGCCTGGAAGGCCTCGGCCAACTTCCAGGGCCGCAGCTCGGTCCGTACCTGGCTCTACAAGATCGCCACCAACGTGTGCCTGACCAACCTCGAGAGCAAGCCGCGCCGGCCGCTCCCGACCGGTCTCGGCACCGCCGACTCCGCACCCTCCGACGAGCTGCTCGAGGACCACGAGGTGCCGTGGCTCGAGCCGATCCCGGACGCCGCCGTCGAGGTCGCCGAGCGCGACACGATCCGGCTGGCGTTCGTCGCCGCGCTCCAGCACCTCCCGGCCCGCCAGCGCGCGGTGCTCATCCTGCGCGACGTGCTGCGCTGGTCGGCCGCCGAGACCGCGACGGCCCTCGACACGACGACCGCCGCGGTCAACTCCGCGCTCCAGCGCGCGCACGCCCAGCTCGCCGAGCGCGGCCTGACCCCCGACACGGTCGAGCCCGACCTCGACGCGGCCCAGCGCCAGCTCCTCGACGCCTACCTGGCGGCCTTCTGGCGCAAGGACATCGACCAGATCGTCCAGCTCCTCAAGTACGACGCCACCTGGGACATGCCGCCCTTCCTCAACCACTACCGCGGCGCCGCCGCGATCGCCGAGCTCATCGGCACCAAGTGCCCCGGCGGCTTCAACGACATGCCGATGGTCGAGACGATCGCCAACGGACAGCCCGCGTTCGGCCTCTACATGCGTCACCCCGAGGGCCACTTCGAGCCGTTCCACCTGCAGGTCCTCCAGATGACCGGGTCCGGCGACGACCTGCGCGTCGAGCACGTCACCGCGTTCTTCGACGCCCGGCTCTTCGCGCGCTTCGGGCTGCCCGAGCGGCTGCCGGCCGACTACGTGCCCGTCCCGGACGCCCCCGCCTGCGCGGGGTGAGCCCGATGACCGCCGAGCCGACCCCGGCCGGGCTGGTCGCGGGGCTCGACGTGCTGCAGCGCGCCCTCGACTACACCCGCGCCGCGCTGGGCACGATCACCTGCGCGGACGTCGACCGTCCGACCCCCTGCGCCGGCTGGGACCTCGCCGACCTGCTGGCCCACATGGAGGACGCCCTCGACGCCTTCGCCGAGGCCGCCGACGGCACGATCGGCCTGCGCAGCGCGGCCCCGGCCCCGCTCGAGGCGCGCGTCACCAGCCTGCAGACCAAGGCCTGCGGCCTGCTGGCCGCCTGGATGCGCGCGAGCTCGCCGTACGTCGACGTCGGCGGCCACCCCCTGCCCGTCGACGCGGTCGCCCGGCTGGCCGCCGTCGAGATCGCCGTGCACGGCTGGGACGTCGGCCGTACGACGGGCCGCGGTACCCCCCTGCCCGAGCGGCTCGCCGCCGAGCTGCTCCCCACCGCGCTGCGGATCGCGCTCGAGGGCGACGACCGGTTCGCCCCGCCGGTCCCGGTCGCCACCGAGGCTCCCGCGGGCGAGCACGTGCTCGCCCTCCTGGGCCGGCGTACCTGAGCGCTGTCCCCGCGCGGCTTGCGAGCCACCGCGGAAGTGCTGCCGGCGGCGACGGAGGAGCTCCGTCGCCGCCGGCAGTCGGGGACCTGGATCCACGAGGTGTGGGGATCTCGTGGGCCTGACGTCTGTCCCCGCCCGTCCACCGGGCACCCCGGAGGGGGATGGGGAGAGCGTGGCCGATCCGACCGGGCCTGGGTGGAGAAGTCCGCGGATTTTCCGCAGATGACACCCGATCGGGGGCCTACGTGTCAGTCGATCGGCACCGCCGTCACCACGACGTTCTGGCGGTAGTGGAACCCACCGCCCGGCGTCGTCGTCCGGCCGGTGCAGCTGATCAGGACCAGGCGGTGCTCACCCGTGGTCGAGAAGAACCGCGCGGGCAGCTTCTTGGTCCGCGAGAACCGCTCGATGCCGGTCACCCGGTAGCGCAGCGTCTTGCCGCCCTGCACGACCGTGACCACCTTGCCCTTGCGGATCTTGGAAAGCTTCCAGAACGCACCCGGCCGGTCGTGCCGGTCGGACACGTGGCCGGCGATGACCGTCGTACCGATCAGGTCGCCCGCCGCGGCCGACTGGGTGAGCTGACCCGTACGGGCCACGTTGCCCGGCACCTGCATCTGGCCGCGCGTGATGCCGACCAGCGAGCTGGCCGCGTTGACACCGAGCGAGGGGATCCGGATCCGGCTGACGCTGCGACGCGCCGACGGGTCCCATCCGTCCGTGCTGAACCCGGTACCGACGACCGGAGCGGCGTACGACGGCTTGCGCACGATCGTCGTCTCCGCCACCAGGCCACAGGCGTGGGTCGCGGCGGTGTTGCGGCTGTCGGCCGTGGTCGAGGCCACCCAGGTGTAGTAGCCCGTGCGGTTCACGTGCACCGACGGCGTTGTGATGGTGCCGTTGGCCGGCGCGAAGGCCACCGTGCGCACCGCAGTCGCCGGCGTGCAGGTGATGTCGGCCCGGGAGGCGAACGGTCCGTACAGCGTGGCCGAGCCGGTCGCGCCGTGGCCGGGGACGAAGCCCTTGATCGTGACCTTGTCGAACACCGCGGTGCCCGGCTTGACCGTGCGCTGCGAGGCCTCGGTCGTCAGGGAGACCTTCGCCTGCCCCGGCAGGACGGGGCTCTTCACGTCGGTGGTCTCCGTGGCCAGACCGCACGCGTGGCTGGCCGCGGTGTTGCGGTCGTTCGCGCTCAGGTGGACCTGCCACGTGTACAGCCCCGGCTGGTCGACCGTGATCGTCGGCGTCGAGATCGTCCCGTTGGCCGGCGTGAAGGTCACCGAGCCCACCGCGTTGGCCTCGGTGCACACCGACGCGTCGACGCTGCTGAGCGGTCCGTACAGCGTGGCCGTGCCCGTGCTCGCCGGAGCGCCGCCCGGGACGAGACCGGTGACGGTCACGACGTCGTGCAGCGCGACGCTGCCGCCCTCGAGGGTGATCGTGGCCGCGCTGGCCTCGGTGGTCACCGTCGGCGCGGCCTTGTCGACGGACACCGTCTGGGCGATGTCGTTGATGTCCTCGTGCGAGGCCACCACCGGCGCCTGGCCGGTGACCTTCAGCTGCTCGAAGGCGACCAGCGACTGCCCGGCGTACCCGGCAGGAACCGTGAACTCCACCTCGACCGTGCCGTTGGCCGAGGCCGGCGTGAAGGTCTTCGAACCCGTGATGCCGGTGGCCGAGCCGTCCGACTTCTTCATCAGCTCACCCGTGACCGTGTACGACGTGCCGGGCACGAGGTTCTGGTAGGCGATGGTGTCGACGACGGTGCCGCCGCCCGCGGGGATGGCGTGGTCACCGTCGGCCTTGTCGGTCAGCGTGGTGCCGATGCTCGGCGCCGGCGCCACCGTGACCGTCTGGGCGGTGTCGTTGATGTCCTCGTGCGAGGCCACCACCGGCGCCTGACCGGTGACCTTGAGCTGCTCGAAGGCGACCAGCGACTGCCCGGCGTACCCGGCAGGAACCGTGAACTCCACCTCGACCGTGCCGTTGGCCGAGGCCGGGGTGAAGGTCTTCGTGCCCGTGATGCCGGTGGCCGAGCCGTCCGACTTCTTCATCAGCTCACCCGTGACCGTGTACGACGTGCCGGGCACGAGGTTCTGGTAGGCGATGGTGTCGACGACGGTGCCGCCGCCCGCGGGGATGGCGTGGTCACCGTCGGCCTTGTCGGTCAGCGTGGTGCCGATGCTCGGCGCCGGCGCGGCGGCCCAAGCGGCCGCGGCCGTACCGGTGGTGGTGGCGGTGCTGGCGGCGACCAGGACCATCGACTGCCGGTGGCTGCCGGCGGTGGGCGTACCACCGCTGGTCGTCGGCACCGAGATGACCGTGCCGGTGCCGCCGGAGCCCTGGGCGGTCACGGTGACCGTGGCCGAACCAGCGGTCGTCGAGCCGCGCAGGTCGAGGTAGATCTCCTGACCGTCGACCACGGACGCCGCGTTGATCGGCGCGCCGGCGCCGTCCGTCAGGGTCACGCCCGGCGCGACCGAGACGCTGACCGTCGGCTGGTTCGTGTGCACGGTGAACGGGCCGACCAGGGTGCCGGCCTGCTGGGCACCGGCGGGAGCGGTCACCGACGCGGTGACGGCGGGGCTGGCCGCCAGGGTGTTGCCGGCGTTGATCTTGCCGATGAGGTACCAGTACGCGGCCTCCGCGTTGGCCTCCGAGTCGGAGCCCGCCCAGTTCCAGTTCGAGTCCCAGCCGACGTCGGTGTAGCGCCAGATGGCGTACTGGACGGCCTCGACGGCGTCCTTCTGCGACAGGCCCGGGACGCCCGCGGCGGTCGCGAAGTCCGCCAGGCTGAGCGCCGGGTAGCTGTTGGCGAGGATCCACAGCACCTTGCCGGGCACCGTCGGGTCGGTGTCGTACAGGTTCGCGCCCAGGAAGGACGAGACGTCGCCGGCGACCGCGGTGGTGTTCGTCTTGGCCGAGACGTTGTGCTCGATGCAGTACGCCCAGAAGTCCGGGGTGCCCGGGTTGGCGGTGTCAGCCGGTACCGGGCTGTAGACGGCGTGCATCGACGATCCGCTGTGGCCCTGGGTCAGGGACCCGATCCAGACGGTGTCGCCAGGTGCCGGTGTCGTTCCCGCGGACGCCGACGGCGTCCACGGCGACACGACGGCGGCGCAGAGGGCGAGCGCCAGGCCCACCACCCACGCTCGCCATGCAGGATGGCTCGAAGTCGAGCTGCTCATAGACCTGTCCCCTTCATCTCGGCGCCGCCCCTGGAGTGCCCAGCGCGGCTTGTTCGTTCGTCACGGGTGCCCGTTGCTCCCCCCGGGCCCACCGGCAGCCCCCACGGCACGTCGGTGTGCGGCGTACGGGGGGCTGATCGGCGCGATCTCCCGTCACTTCGAGAACGACCTACCGGGCGATCGGCGCTGGCTCCGGGCCCAGATGACCCCCATTCGGGGGTCATCTGTGATACGGTTCCAAGGTCACGCTTCTGTAGCGCGATCGGCGTTCTCATGTACGTCGGACGCCGCTGGCGACCGTTCCTTACGCCGATCGACCCCACAATCTTTCTCGCGCGTGTCGGCACGCGCCCGGTCGGCAAGCCCGCAGATCGCGGCCTAGACTCCCGCGCATGTCCGAGCAGACCGCCGTTCCGAACGTCCGTCACCGCACCCGTCGGATGCTCGGCCGCGATCCGCACGAGGGCCACCGGGCCGCGACCCCCCTCGAGCTGCTCTTCGACCTGACCTTCGTGGTCGCCTTCGGCACCGCCGCCAACGAGCTGGCCCACGCGGTCGCCGAGGAGCACGTCTGGGCGGGCATCCTCGGGTTCTGCTTCGCGACGTTCGGTGTCTCGTGGGCGTGGATCAACTTCACCTGGTTCGCCTCGGCCTATGACACCGACGACTGGATCTACCGGCTCACCACCATGCTCCAGATGATCGGCGTGCTGGTGTTCGCGATCGGCCTCAAGCCGATGTTCACCTCCATCTACGAGCACGGCGAGACGCTCGACAACGACGTCATGGTCTGGGGCTATGTCGTCATGCGGGTCGCGATGGTCCTGCAGTGGTGGCGCGCTGGCCGGCACGACACAGCACGGCGACCGGCCTGCCAGGCCTATATCATCTCGATCCTCGTCGCCCAGGTGTTCTGGTGCGCGCTCGCCCTGGTCGACCTGCCGGTCGGGACGACGTTCGCGCTCATGGTCATCCCGTTCCTGATCGAGATCGGCGGCCCGGCGTACGCCGAGACCCGCCGCGGCGGGACGCCCTGGCACGCCCACCACATCGCCGAGCGCTACAGCCTCATGGTCATCATCGCCCTCGGCGAGGGGATGATCGGCACGATGGCCGCGATCAGCGAGCTCTCCACCGACGGCCTGACCTGGGACATCGCGTGGCTCGCCCTGGCCGGGATCTCGCTGACCTTCGGCATCTGGTGGAGCTACTTCGTGATCCCGTTCGCCGACATCCTGCATGCCCACCGCGAACGCTCGTTCTCGTTCGGCTACGGACACATGCCGCTCTTCGGCAGCATCGTCGCGGTGGGCGCCGGCCTGCACGTGGGCGCCTACTACCTCAGCCACGAGTACCACATCGGTCTGGTCGGCTCGGTGCTCTCCGTGGCGATCCCGGTCGCGCTGTTCACCGCCTTCCTGTACGCCGGCTACACCGTGCAGACCCGCAGCTTCGACTCGCTCCACGTGGTCCTGCTGGCGATCTCGGCCGCGCTCGTCGTCGGCTCGGTGCTGCTCGCCGCCGCGGGGGTCGCGCTGGTCTGGTGCCTGCTGGTCGTGGCGCTCACGCCGTGGGTGACGGTCGTCGGCTACGAGCTCCGGGGCTACCGGCACAACCTCCGGGTGCTCGGCTCACTCGACGGCTGAGCGCCGCGGGGCGAGTACCACGCAGACCGCCAGGGCCAGCGCCAGCAGGCAGCCCGCGACCAGGAAGCCCCGTGCGTAGCCCGCGTTGAGCGCGACCAGCGGCGGGCCGCCGTGGTCGCGGGTCGTGCTGTCGGCGATGGTGACCAGGATGGCCAGGCCGATGCTGCCGCCGATCTGGCGCGCCGCGTTGAGGACGCCGCTCGCCAGGCCCGCCTCCGCCGGGTCGACCCCGCTCGTGCCGACCATCGTGGCGGTCACGAAGCACGCGCCCAGGCCCACGCTGGCCACGATCGACGGGCCGAGCAGGTTGCCGACGAAGCCACCGTCGACGTCGATCGTCGCGAACCAGCCGATCCCGATCGCGGTCAGCGCCAGCCCGCCCACGAGCGGCCAGAAGGGCCCGCGGGCCGCGGCGACCCGCATCCCGACCATGGTCCCGGCGACGGTGCCGATGCTGAACGGCACGAACGACAGCCCGGCCTGCAGCGGCGTGTAGCCCAGGACGTTCTGGAGGTAGAGCGAGGCCAGGTAGAACGCGCCGAACTGGCCGAGGGCGATGAAGAAGATCAACGTCCCCGCCACGGCCAGCGAGCGCTGGCGGAACAGCCCGAGCCGGACCAGCGGCTCGCGCGCGACCCGCGCCTCGACGTACACGAAGGCGAGACCGAGCAGCACGCTCAGGCCGAGCAGCCCCAGCGTGTGCGCCGAGCCCCAGGAGTAGCGGTCGGTGCGCACGACGGCGTACACGAGCAGCGAGGTCGCCGCCGTCACCAGCACCGCGCCCAGGAGGTCGAGCCGGGGCCGGCGCCGCGGCAGGTCACGGACGGCGACGAGCGCCAGCGGGATGGCGAGCGCCGCGATCGGCAGGTTGACGAAGAACACCCACGGCCAGCTCAGCGCCTGGGTCAGCGCGCCGCCGAGCAGGACGCCGCTGGCGCTGCCGAAGCCGGCCACCATCGACCAGATCCCGAGCGCGCGACGGCGCTCGGGCCCCTCCGGGAAGGTGGTCGTGATGATCGTCAGGCTGACCGGGAGGAGCACGGCGCCGGCGATGCCCTGGATCGCGCGGGCGGCGATCAACTGACCGGGGTCCTGGGCGAGCCCGGCCGCGAGCGAGGTGATCGCGAAGATGCTCAACCCGAGCAGGACCGCCTTGCGGCGCCCGAACAGGTCGGCGATCCGGCCGCCGAGGAGCAGCAGTCCGCCGAAGGTCAGCGTGTAGGCGTTGACCACCCACTGCAGGTCCGCGGAGGCGAAGCCGAGGTCGTCGCGGATCGAGGGCAGCGCGACGTTCACCACCGTGATGTCGAGGACGACCATCAGCTGGCACAGGCAGACCACGGCCAGGACCAGGCCGGGACGGCGCTGGGCGGCGGCCGTCGGGGCCTCCGGTGACGTGGCGAGGGGGGCGGGGGATGACATGCGAACTCCCTCTTGGACAGTGTCCAATAAGGTAACCCTAAGTTGCTGGCGTGCCAACCCATTTATGGCACGGTGGTCCCGTGTCCGCCCGTCCCTCCCGCTCGCCGGTGACTCCCGAACGGGTCGTCACGACCGCCCTCGAGCTCACCCGGGAGCACGGCATCGACGGCTGGAGCCTGCGCGACCTGGCCACCGCCCTCGACACCTGGCCGAACACGATCACCCACCACGTCGGCACCCGCGAACAGGTCTGCGTCGCGGTCGTCGACCGGGTCGTCGCGGAGATGACGAACCCGCCGGCGGACCTGCCCTGGCAGGAGTGGTTCCGGACCTTCCTGACCGACGGCCGCACGGTGCTGCGCCGCTACCGCGGGGTCGCGCTCCGGCTCAGCCGCGACGGCGCCGGCGTACCGGCCGCGATGCCGATCATGGAGCGCGGGGTGACGCTGCTCCTCGACGCCGGCTTCGGCGCGGACGCGCCCCGGGCGTACTCGCTGCTGCTCAACAGCGCCATCCTGCTCGTCGCGCTCGGCGACGAGCGGACCGCGGCGGGGGTCGGCGCGGGCGACGTACCGGCGCGGATGCGCAAGGTCGCCCCCGCCCCCGGGACGGCGCCCGCCTGGGAGGCCATGCACGCCTACTTCGACACCTGGTCGGAGGACGCCGAGGCGGCGTCCGCCGCGGTCTTCGACTTCAACCTCGACCGGGTGCTCGCCGGCCTCGAGGCGAGCCTGCCGACCACCGGCTGAGGCTCACCCCTCGTCGCGCAGCGGGTGCGCGATCTCGTCGGCGGGCAGCCGCGCCGCGACCACCGCGACGATCGCGACCACGACGGGGACGACGGCCGCGATCGTGAACGTCGCCTTGAGCCCGATCAGCTCGGCGACCGGTCCGGCGAGCGCCATCGAGACCGGCATCAGGCTGATCGAGACGAAGAAGTCGAGCGAGGCCACCCGGCCGAGCAGCTCGGGCGGCACCCGGCGCTGGAGCAGCGTCCCCCACAGCACCATCGGCGCCGCGAACAGCGCACCGATCACCGCCGCGGCCGCGACCACCTGCCAGACCGCCGTCGCGAACCCGACCGCCAGGAACGGCAAGCAGCCCGCGCCCCACATCAGCATCATCCAGGTCAGGTAGCGCCGCGGCATCGGCCGCGAGGCCGTCACCAGCGAGCCCACCGCGCCGCCGAGGCCGAAGCCCGCCATCACCAGCGCGTGGTCGCGCGGACCGCCGCCGAGGTCGTCCTTGATCAGGAACGGCACCAGGACCTCGAGCGGCCCCATGATCACCAGGATCATCACCGACGCGAACAGCAGCGAGGCCAGCAGCCACGGCGTCCGCACCATGTAGGCGAAGCCCTCGCGGATGTCGGCCAGCGCGGTCGCCAGCGCCGCCGCCTCGGTGCCGCTCTCGGTCGGGGCCGGCTTCTCCCGGCGCACCGCCGTCAGCGGCACCAGGGTCAGCACCAGCAGCCCGGCCAGGTAGGCCGCCGCGGCCACTGCGATCGCTGCCGACGAGGACGCCGCACCCACCACCGCGCCGGCCACCGCGGGCCCGAGCGCCTGGCCGATCGTCGGGCGGACCATGCCCTCGAAGCCGTTGACCGCGAGCAGGTCCTCCTCGGGCACCAGCGCCGGCAGCCAGGCCGAGTAGGCCGGGTAGTAGAACGCCATCGCCATCCCGGCGCCCGCCGCGACCACGGCCAGGTGCCACAGCTGGGTCAGGTCGGCGAACGACAGCACCGCGACGAGCACCATCCCGGCCAGCTCGACCGAGGTGGTCACCAGCAGGATGAGCTTCTGCGGCACCCGGTCGGCCACCACGCCGCCCAGCAGCGCCGGCACCAGGACGCCGACCGCGCCCGCCGTCGTCACCAGCGACAGCGCGCTGGCGCCGCCGCCGATCCGGATCACCTCCCAGACCAGCGCCACCACCCAGACGCCGCCGCCGAAGCTGGTCAGCACCAGCGACGACCCGAGCCGCCGGTAGGACGCGTGCCGGAACGGCCGGAAGGCCCGCAGCCACCCCCGTGGGGCGGGCGTCAGCGGGGTGAGCTGCTCGGTCACGTCACCGGCAGTGCGACGTACGTCGTGTCGAGGTACTCCTCGATGCCCTCGAAGCCGCCCTCGCGACCGAACCCGCTCGCCTTGACGCCACCGAACGGCGCGGCCGGGTTGGACACCAGACCGGTGTTGATGCCGAGCATCCCGGTCTCGAGCCGCTCCGCCAGCCGGATGGTGCGGGCCAGGTCGCGGGTGTAGGCGTAGGCGGCGAGGCCGTACTCGGTGGCGTTGGCCAGCCGGATCGCCTCGTCCTCCTCGGTGAAGGTCGTGATCGGCGCGACCGGTCCGAAGATCTCGTTGCGCACCGCGTCGGCGTCCGCCGGCACGTCGGCCAGCACCGTCGGCGGGTAGAAGAAGCCCGCGCCACCCTCGGGCGCCTGTCCTCCCGTGAGCAGCCGCGCGCCACGGTCGACGGCGTCGTCGACCAGCGCGGCCACGGAGGTGACCGCCTTGTCGTCGATGAGCGGACCCACCTGGACGCCGACCTCCTGGCCGCGCCCGACCTTGAGCGCACCCATCCGCTCGGCGAGCCGGGTCCCGAACTCCTCGGCGACGCTCGCCTCCACCAGGAACCGGTTGGCCGAGGTGCACGCCTCGCCCATGTTGCGCATCTTCGCGATCATCGCGCCCTCGACGGCCGCATCGAGGTCGGCGTCGGCGAACACCAGGAACGGCGCATTGCCGCCCAGCTCCATCGACACCCGCTGGAGCTGACCCGCCGACTGCTCCACGATCCGCTTGCCCACCGACGTCGACCCGGTGAAGCTCACCTTGCGCAGCCGCGCGTCCGCCTGGAGCGTGCTGCTCAGCCCACCCGAGTCGGTCGTCGTCACCACGTTGAGGACGCCGGCCGGCAGCCCCGCCTCCTCGAGCAGCGCCGCCAGCAGCAGCATCGTCAGCGGCGTCTGCCCCGCGGGCTTGACCACCATCGTGCACCCCGCCGCGATCGCCGGCCCGATCTTGCGGGTGCCCATCGCCAGCGGGAAGTTCCACGGCGTGATGAACAGGCACGGCCCCACCGGCTTGCGCACGGTCAACAGCCGGCTCCCACCCGCCGGGTTCTGCATCCACCGGCCATGGATCCGCACCGCCTCCTCGGAGAACCACCGCAGGAACTCGGCGCCATAGGTCACCTCACCCTTGGCCTCCCCGATCGGCTTGCCCATCTCGAGGCTCATCACCAGCGCCAGGTCGTCGGCATGCTGGGTCACCAGCCCGAACGTCCGCCGCAGGATCTCGCCCCGCTCCCGCGGCGCCGTCGCCGCCCACGCCTCCTGAGCCCCCGCCGCCGCATCCAGCGCCGCGCGGGCGTCGTCCAGCGTGCCGTCGGCGACATCGGCCAGCACCGACCCGTCCGCCGGATCGAGCACGTCGAACCGCGCCCCGCTCCCGGACGGCACCCACGCGCCCCCGACGTACAGCTGGCGGCGCGACTCGGGCAGCAGGTGGTGCAGGCGCTCACGGAAGCTCATGCGCCCACTCTTGCACTCCGCTCCTCGACGAGGCAGGGGCAACGACGCGGGATCCGGTCCGTTACGCCGGACGCCGAGAAAATCGTCGATTCGGCTTTGACCCTCACGACCCACGCGCTATCGTGAGTCCAGTCGTACTTCGGAGGGAGCACCGATACGACATGAGCCCCTTGTCGACCCCATGCGATGAGGGGCTCGCTCCGTTTTCCGCACCGTGACCAGTCGTTCTGCGCACAGCTCGACCCGTTCCGTTGTGGCTCGCCCGACACCGTGCTTGCATGCCGGGCTATGACTCGGACTCTCGGACTCTCCACCCTGGCCCTGCTGACGGCCACCGCGCTGGGCGCGAGCCTCGCCGCGCCGACCTCGGCCACTGCCGACTACCACCCCGCCGCCGACGCCGCCGCGCGGGTGACGTCGGCGGCCTCGACCACGTTCAAGGTGACGACCTACAACATCAAGACCAAGGACGCCGCCCATCCGTGGAAGAAGAAGCGCGCGCAGGCGTTCCAGGACCAGATCGAGTTCCTGGCCCCCGACATCCTCGGGCTGCAGGAGGTCAGGAAGAAGAGCAACGAAGAAGAGCAACAAGGACCTCGACGCCAGGCTCGCCGGCACCTACAGCGTCGTCCGGGCGAACCTGCAGGCCAAGCTGTCGATCTACTTCCGGGACGATCGGTTCAAGAAGATCGACCAGGCCACGGGCAAGCTCACGGACGGCTCGAAGGCCTGCCCCGGCGCTCGCTACATCCGGGCGGACCTCCAGGACCGGACGACCGGGAAGGTCTACTCGGTGTGGTCGGTCCACTTCACCGCGTTCGACTGCCTCAAGAGGAGGATCGAGCAGGCCAAGAAGGTCCGGGCCCTGGTCGCGCAGCGGCCGACCGGGGCGATCCCGATCGTCGTCGGCGACCTGAACAACACCACTCCGAAGTGCTCGTCACCGAAGAAGAAGGGCAAGCCGATCCGGCTGCTCGACCTGGCCAGCTCCGGGGCAGGGGCGTTCGACCTCAACCCGACGGTCGCGATGAAGGCGGCCTGCAGCTCGGCCAACGCGACCTTCAACACGGGCTGGAACACCCGCCGCAGCGATGACCGCAGCCGTTGGGACTACATCTTCGCCGATCAGGGCCTGACCGTCTCCGGTGTGGACATCCACAAGCAGTGGTACGACCTCGGCAGCGGCACGACCTCGCCGTCGGACCACTACGCGGTGTCGGCGGTCCTCGCCGCTCCGTGATCCGCAGCTACCGGCGAGCGGGGCCGGACCTTCAGCGGGCGCCGCGCAGGAAGGCCTCGAGCAGCGGGCCCGCGGTCTGGGAGCCGGACTGACCGGTCTCGACGAACACCGCGACGGCGAGGTCGCCCTGGGCGGCGATCATCCAGGCGTGGGTCTTGATGGTGCCGCCGTCGGCGTACTCGGCGGTGCCGGTCTTGGCGATCACCTCCGGCCCCGGTACGTCGAGCAGCCCGCGCCCGCTGCCGCCGGTGACGACCCCGCGCAGCATCGCCTTGACCTGGCGGGCCTCGGCGGCGGTGAGCGGGGTGGTGGCGGAGGGGACCGCGACCTTGACCTGGTCGACGAGGCGGGGGACGACGGTCTTGCCGGCCTGGATGCTGGCGATCACGGTGGCCATCGCCATCGGCGAGGCGAGGACCTTGCCCTGGCCGATCAGGTCGGCCGCGCCCTCGGTCTCGCTGACGGGCTTGGCCGGCACCTCCCCGAAGTACGACGGGAACCCCAGGTCGTGGTCGACCCCCAGGCCCAGCGTGGCCGCGGCCCCCGACAGGTCGCCGTCGGACAGGTCGGCGCGCTGGTTGATGAGCGCGGTGTTGCACGACTGGGCGATCGCCTCGCGCAGCGGGATCGTGCCGATCGCGGAGCCCGGGTAGTCGGAGTAGTTCTTGAACTGCTTGCCGTTGACGGTGACCGTCGGGGTGCAGCGCACGGTCGTGTCGGGGGTCAGGCCGGCGCGCAGGAGAGCGAGCGAGGTGACGGCCTTGAAGGTGGAGCCGGGGGCGAACTGGCCGAAGGTGGCGTAGTTCTGGCCGCCGGTGCCCGACCCGTTGGCGGCGGCGAGGATCGAGCCGTCGCTCGGGCGGATCGCGACCAGGGCACTGGCCGGACCGACGTCGGCGAGGACCTGCTCGGCGAGGGTCTGGAGGCGCTCGACCAGGGTGATCGCGAGGCTCTTGCCGGCGACGGCGTCGTGGCGGTAGAGCTCGCGGCTCTGGGCGTCGTCGGCGGCGGGCACGGCGCGGACCACTCGTCCGGGCGTGCCGCGGAGCTGGTCGTCGTAGCGGGCCTGGAGGCCGGAGATGCCGGCGACATCGCCGCTGCGGTAGGCGTCGGGGTCCTTCTCGACCATCTCGGCGGTGACCGGGCCGACCCGGCCGAGGATCGGCGCGGCGAAGTCGCGCGAGGGGCCGAGCGAGAGCTGGGCGCTGACCTGGTGGGCGCCGGTGATGGACGAGATGCGCTCGCGCACCCCCTGCGGTACGGCGTCCGCGCGGTAGGTGATCGCCTCGACGAACGCGCGCGGCCCGGCGTCCTTGACCGCCTTGACGAACGGCGCCACGTCGATGCCGACCAGCCGGGCGAGCGCGCGGGCCGAGGCCGGCGCGTCGGCGACGGGCACCCGGATCCGGTCGATGCCGACCCGGACCACCGAGCGCTCGGTGACCAGCACCGAGCCGCCCGCACCGGTGATGTCACCACGATCGGTCGGCAGGGTGACCGCGTCGAGCGTGTCGCCCTCGGCGAGGTCGGGCGCGACGAGGTCGGGCGCCCACGTGACCGACCAGCGGTCGCCGTCCTGGACGAGTCCGACGGTGGTCTCGTAGGTCCACGGGTCGACGCCGTCGACCACCGGCCAGGACCAGGCGAGGGTGGCGGTCGGCTTCGTCGCCTCGTCGTCGACCTCGCGGACGGTGACCTTGGGGGCGATGCCGTCCATGCCGGCCACGAGGTCGGCGTACGCCTTGCCGACCTTGGCGCCGTCGGCACCGGCGAACGGGACGGTGGCGAGCGGGTCGGGGGCCGGGGAGGCACTCTTGTCGCCCTCGACGGGGGTCGCGGCGACCGTCAGCGCACCGGCGAGCTGGGCGACGACGGCCTGGGCGCGCTTGCCGGAGTCGTCGCCGGAGCAGGCGCTCAGCGCACCCGCCAGGACGAGGAGGGTGCCGAGGGCTGCCGAGGATCGCCGCATGCGACGGTTCTACCAGCCGGGCACGACGGAACCGGAACGCTCAGCCGACGAGCAGCCCCGCGACCAGCGGCTGGTAGCCGGAGGAGTGCCCGAGCCGGTTGGGGTGGTAGCTCTCGCTGATCGGGTTCGACAGCCCGTTGAGCCACTCCGGCGCGTCGCAGACCGCGTGCCCGGTGAAGCGCGAGGTCGGGTTGGCCCACTTGAAGCCCTTGGCGCTCGCCGCCGCGGACAGCTTGGCGTTGAGCAGGTCGGCGGTCGCGTTGAGCCGGGTCTCCTCGGCGGGCGAGAAGAAGGTCGCCGCATTGCAGTCCTCCCCCATGAACAGCCGCGGGTAGCCGACCACGACCACCACCGCCGTGGGCGCCTTGGCCTTGATCGCGGCGTACAGCGTCGCGAGCCGACCCGGCAGGGTGCCGTTGATGAACGCCTGCGCCTTGTCGATCGCCGCATTGCAGTTGGACATCCAGCCCGGCTTCGCGCACTCGGTGAGGACCCCGGTGAAGCCCGCGTCGTTGCCGCCGACGGAGATCGACACGTAGTCGGTGCCGCTCGACAGCACGCCGAGCTGGCCGCTCGTCACGGTGCTGACGGTCGCGCCCGAGCAGGCCTGGAAGCTCAGCGCGTAGCCCTTCTGGGCCGCCACCAGCCGCGGATAGGCGTACGACGAGCGCTGGCAGCTCGTCCCGTCGCTGAGGTAGCTGCGGGTGCCGACGCCGGAGGAGTACGAGTCCCCCAGCGCGACGTACGACGGCGCGGCGGCCTGAGCCGGACCGGGGACGCCGACGACGGAGACGAGCGCGGCCGCGAGACCGGCGCCGAGGGAGAGCAGTGCACGAGCGGTCCGAGACATGACGCCGCCTTCACGGGAGCGGAATGTGAGCCAGGTCACTCCATCACGAGTGACGGACTCCTGACAACGGCAGCCCCCGCCGGGTGCCCTCGACCACGTCGGAGACGTGCGCACGGAAGCCCGGGCAGGTTGCGATGTCGTGCGCGCGACACTCCAGCGCGTGCTCGGTCATGTGCCGCGACCGCTCGAGCTCGGCCTGCCGGCGGTCGAGCTCGGCCAGGTGCTGCCGGAGCGCGTCACGGCGCCCGTCGGCGGTCGCGTCGACGAGGACCCGGATCTGGTCGAGACTCATCCCCGAGGCCTTGCTGACCAGGATCACCGCGACCCGGTAGGCGTCGTCCTCGACGTAGACCCGGCGCCCGGCGCTGTCGCGCTCGGGCTCCAGGAGACCCTTGTCCTCCCAGTGGCGCAGCACGTGGGGCTCCAGCTCGAACCGCTCCGCCAGCTCGCCGACCGACCACTTGACCTCACGACTTGACTTCATGTTGACATGAAGTCACAGGCTGTTGACCTGCGCAAGTCCACCATCTCGTGCGAAGGAGATCCTCATGAACGCAGCACAGCCCTCCGAGCGGTATGACGTCGCCGTGGTCGGCGCCGGTTCGGCCGGCCTGCAGGCCGCCCAGACCCTCGGCCGGATGCACCAGCGCGCCGTCGTGCTCGGCACCGACCGCTACCGCAACGATCCCGCCATCCACATGCACAACTTCCTCGGCCACGACGGCGAGCCGCCCGCCGAGCTGCGCGTCGCGGCCCGCAAGGACGCCGAGCAGTACGACGACGTGGAGTTCCGCGACGTCGAGGTCCTCCGCGTCTCCGGCGAGCTCGGCGACTTCACCCTCGACCTCGCCGACGGCACCCACCTGCGGGCCACCCGGGTGCTGCTCGCCACGGGCGTCACCGACCACCTCCCCGACGTCCCCGGCGTGGCCGAGCAGTTCGGCGACCTGGTCGCACACTGCCCCTTCTGCCACGGCCACGAGTTCGCCGGCCGGACCGTCGGCATCCTCGGCGCCGGCCCGCAGGCCGCCCACTTCGCCGGGATGCTCGCCCCGATCGCCGGCGACCTCGTCGTCCTGGCCGACGGCGCCGACCTGGACGAGGCGACCACCGCGGCGCTCGCGCGGGTGGGGGCCCGGGTCGTCGGCGAGCCGGTGCGCGCGGTGCGTCGTACCGAGGTGGGGTTGGCGGTCGACCTCGGCGACGACACCTCGCTCGACCTCGGCGGCCTCTTCGTCAAGACCGAGTGGACCCAGGCGACCCCGTTCGCCGAGCAGCTCGGCCTCGACGTGACCGAGCTCGGCGCGGTCGTCGTCGACGTCCTGGGCCGCACCAGCGTCCCCGGCGTCTTCGCCGCCGGCGACCTCGCCGCCCCCGCCGGCCTGCCCATGCCGATGGCGTCGGTGCTCATCGCGGCCGCGGCCGGGATGGCGGCTGCGGCTGGGTGCGTGGCCGACGCGGCGGTCGCGCGCACCGGGCACTGACCTCGGCCCGTTCCGGGCACACGCCCGGGGAATCGGTGCCAGGCTCACCCCGGGAGTGGAGCACCGCGGGAGGGCAGCGAGGGTGGAGCGAAAGACGATCGGCGTGGTCGCGGTGGTCGCCGTGCTCGCGAGCGGGGCGGTGGCGACCGCCGGACTGCTCGCGCCGGGCACCGGCCGTGTGGACGTGCCTGACGAGGTCTCCAGCAGCCGGCCCGCGCCGTTCTACATCGCCGACGGCGTGATCCACGACGGCGACCGCGAGGTCGACACCGGCGACGCCATCATCGGATTCGCCAACTCACTGGAGCGGGTCGCGGGCGGCTGGCTGCTCGGCAAGTGGGAGGACGACACGAACGACGCCTACCTGGTGAGCGAGGACGGCGGTGTCCGCAAGGTCGCCAGCCTCCCGTACGGGACAGTGTGGGACGTCCACGCCGCTGGTCGGCGCCTGGCGTTCGTGCACGGCCGGCGCTACCAGTGGCTCGACCTGACCGATCCGGCCGCCCGGGCGCGGGACTTGCCGCTCCGTCCGGCCGGCCGGCCGACCGGGGACATCGGCTGGTCCGGCGACGATGTCATCGCCGGCTGGCTCCCGGCCGGCAGCAAGCAGCCCGCGCTGGTCGTGCATCACACCGACGGGAGCACCGAGGTGATCAGCAAGGGCGCCCCGGTCGACCAGATCTCCGCGTCGCCGGACGGTGCGTACGTCGTCGGCACCGACCGCGAGGCCGAGGGCGACCCGTTCTCCTGCCTGGCCGGCCGCCCGGTCGCCGATGCGGAGAACCGGTGGCCCCGCCGGATCTGCGACGAGTACATCATCAGCACCTCGCCGTACTCGCCGGACGGCACGCGGTTCGTCAGCGTGGCGTGGGCCCTCAACGCGGATGGGGCTTCCGCGGTCGTCGTCCGCGCCGCCGACGACGGCCGGAGGCTCAGCCGGTTCGCCACCGGTTCGCTCACCAACGACGTGACCTGGGCCGGGCCGGACACGATCGCGTTCGTGCACGACCGGACCCTGCAGTACTGCTCGACGGACGGGTCCTGCGCGCAGGTCGCCAACGCCGCGGAGTGGCTGACGGCGGGCACCGACACCGGCGTCACGCGCTGACGCGCAGGACTGCTCAGTACCAGCCGACCCGCTCGGAGTGCTCCCACGCCTTCTGCGCGCTGCCGTAGCGCGCGGCGATGTAGGCCAGCCCCCAGCGGATCTGGGTCTCCGGGTTGGTCCGCCAGTCGCTGCCCACGACCGCCATCTTGGACGCCGGGAGCGACTGCGGGATCCCGTAGGCACCCGAGCTGGGGTTCTCGGCGAGGTGGTTCCAGCCGGACTCGCGCGCCCAGAGGGCGTCGAGGTAGCGCCACTGGTCAGCGGGGAAGCCGAACTCCAGCAGGAGCTGGTAGCCCAGCGCCCGGTTGGTGCCGCGGTCGATGCCGGCCGGGACGGGTGCCTGCGGGAGGCGCTTGGCGATCCGCTCGGCCCGGCGGGCGAGCTGGGCCATGATCTCCACGGTCGGTACGTCGGCGCGGGCGCCGGAGTCGCGGGAGACCTCCGTCGGCCGGTCCACCTGGGTCGGCGACGCCGACGCCGACGGGGACGCAGAGCCGGGCAGGCCGGAGGGGGTGACCGCTGCGGGATCCGCGGCGCCCGCGGGCGTCGTACCGCTGCTGCCGCCGCAGGAGGACGCCAGCAGCGCGACCGCGGCACAGGCCGCGGTCGCGAGCATCCGGCGCGGACCCCCCATGGGGCCCGACCCTAGGTCAGTCCTGGGGCTTGCGCGAGCGCTTCGGCGGGCCGAAGTCGCGCGCGAGCTCGATGAGCTTGCCGCTGATCCGGGTCGACTTGAGCTTCTCCCAGGCCTCGGGCGGGAGGTTCGCGGGGAGCTCCACGATGGAGTAGTCCGGCCGGATCGTGATCTTGCCGAAGTCGCGCCGGTCGAGGCCGCCCTCGTTGGCGAGCGCGCCGACGATCTGGCGGGGCTCGACGCGGTGGCGCTTGCCCACCTGGATCTTGTACGACGTCAGGTGGGCGCCCGAGCGCGAGCCGCGGTCGCGACCCCGGCCACCGCGGTCGCCGTCGTCGGAGCTCCAGTCGCGCTTGCGGTGGTCGCCCCGGTCGCCCCGGTCGCCTCGGTCGTCGAACCGGCCGCGGCGCGGCTCCGGCTCGGGCTCGAGGAGGAGCGGGGTGTCGCCCTGCATCGCGATGGCGAGGGCGGCGGCCACGTCGACCTCGGGCACGTCGTGCTCGCGGATGTAGTGACCGACGACGTCGCGGAAGAACTCGATCTGCGGCGACTCGAGGGCCGCGGTGATCTGGTCGTCGAAGCGGGCGAGGCGGGTCACGTTGACGGCCTCGACGCTCGGGAGCTGCATCTGGTCGAGCGTGGAGCGGGTCGCCTTCTCGATGTGCTTGAGGAGGTAGCGCTCGCGCGGGGTGACGAACGAGATCGCGTCACCGCTGCGGCCGGCCCGGCCGGTCCGGCCGATCCGGTGCACGTAGGCCTCGGTGTCGGTCGGGATGTCGTAGTTGACGACGTGGCTGATCCGCTCGACGTCGAGGCCGCGGGCGGCGACGTCGGTGGCGACGAGGATGTCGAGCTTGCCGTCCTTGAGCTGGTTGACGGTGCGCTCGCGCTGCTGCTGGGCGATGTCGCCGTTGATCGCGGCGGCGCTGTAGCCGCGGGCGCGCAGCTTCTCGGCCAGCGTCTCGGTCTCGCTCTTGGTGCGGACGAAGACGATCATCCCCTCGAAGTTCTCGACCTCGAGGATGCGCGTCAGCGCGTCGACCTTCTGGGGGTAGCTGACGATGAGGTAGCGCTGGGTGATGTTCTCGGCCGTACGCGTCTTGCGCTCGATCGCGATCGACACCGGGTCGTTGAGGTACTTCGACGACAGCGCCTTGATCTGCTTCGGCATGGTCGCCGAGAACAGCGCGACCTGCTTGTCGGTGGGGGTGTCGGCGAGGATCGTCTCGACGTCCTCGGCGAAGCCCATGTTGAGCATCTCGTCGGCCTCGTCGAGCACCAGGAAGCGGAGCTGGCTGAGGTCGAGGGTGCCCTTGTCGAGGTGGTCCATGATCCGGCCGGGCGTGCCGACGACGATGTGGACGCCGCGCCGCAGGGCGGAGAGCTGGACGCCGTAGCCCTGGCCGCCGTAGACCGGGAGGACGTGGACGCCGCGCAGGTCGGCGGCGTACTTCTCGAACGCCTCGCAGACCTGGAGCGCGAGCTCACGGGTGGGCGCGAGGACCAGCGCCTGCGGCGTCTTCTGCGACAGGTCGAGGCGGTCGAGGATCGGCAGCGCGAACGCGGCGGTCTTGCCGGTTCCGGTCTGCGCGAGACCCATCACGTCCCGCCCGTCGAGCAGGTGCGGGATGGTCTGGGCCTGGATCGCCGACGGCGACTCGTAGCCGACACCCTTGAGGGCTTTCAGGATCCGCTCGCCGAGACCGAGGTCGGCAAACGTGGCGGTCTCGTGCTCTGCGGTCTCACTCACCCGTCAAGGGTAGTGCCGTGAGCCTTCTCACCCCTGATCGTCGGCGCGGTGCGCTCAGTCACCCTCGGCCGCGTGGCAGCCCGAAGCACCGGGACCGAGGTCCCGACGCTCACGGAAAGGATGCACCCCGGCCGGTCACGACGTACGGTCGTGTCCGGAGTTTTACCCAAATTTGAGGGAGCACGATCCGGTGACGCGTACGACGAGGACCCCGCTGGCACTGCTGCTGGTCGCCGTGCTGGCGATCTCGGCGAGCCTGGCCGCCCTGACGACCACGCCCGCCCAGGCAGCCGACGTGGCCGCGCGCAAGAAGCCCGCCCCGGTCAGCGCGGTCACCCTCGGCGACGCCCGCATCTCCGGCAGCAAGGCCAACGTCCCCCTGTCGTGGCGCAAGGCCGCCGGCGCGAAGACGTACCAGGTCCTCTGGGCCCCGACCCGGACCATGAAGAAGGCGCGGTCGACGACCGTCCGCAAGCGCTCCGCCACGGTGCGCGGGCTGGCCGTCGGCAAGACCTGGTGCTTCCAGGTGCGCGGGGTCGCGGGCAAGAAGAAGGGCAAGCGCTCGGCACCGGTGTGCCTGCGGGTCGCCAAGCCGGGTCAGTCGACCTCGCCGTGGGTCAAGGCGGCCACGATCACCGGGTCCGGTACGTCCGCCCGCACCCAGCTGACCGTCGCCTGGCGGGCGACCGCCGGAGCCCGGGCCTACGAGCTCGACTACGCGATCACGCCCGAGCCGGTCACCAAGTACCCGCTCTGGGAGAACAAGGCCCGGCGTACCGCCCGGTCCAGCACCAACCAGGTGGTCCTGCCCGGCCTGACGCCCGGCAAGATCTACTGCTTCCAGGTCCGCGCGATCACCTCCGGCGGCACCAGCGACCGCAGCCCGACCCACTGCAAGTACACGATGACCCCGGACCGCCGGAAGCCGTCGACCTCCCAGGAGCTCGACCTCGCGACCTGGAACATCTGCGCCAGCCCGGTCGCGTGCCGCACGCATCCCTTCGACCGGCGGGTCAGCGCGATCGCCGACCGGATCAAGAAGGCGAACGTCGACGTCGCCGCACTGCAGGAGACCCCGCCCGCCGCGGCGAGCGACCTCGCGCGGCTGCTGCCGGGCTACGAGCTGGCCTGCTCCGCCGCGGCCGAGGTCGTGTTCGTGCGGACCTACCGCTACACCGTGGTCGACAGCAGCGACACCACCGGAGGTCCGCGCACCAACCCCGGCGCCTGCTGGGCGGAGGTCGAGCCGGCCAACGGTGGTGCGAACGTCGTGATCGTCAGCCTGCACCTCAAGCCGGGCCCGACCGCGGCCGACGACCGGGACCGCAGGGCCCAGGCGAGCACGCTCGTCAACTGGATCCGGACCCGGTTCCCGAGCACCCCCCTCGTGCTCGCCGGTGACACCAACTCCAACCGCGGCCACGACCTCGACGGGCCCCGCCTGGTGTGGGAGCCCGCCGGACTCATGGACGCCTACGACATCGCCGGAGCCTTCCTGAGCCAGCCCTCGCTGAACTCGATGAACAACTGGGAGACCACCCCGAAGGAGTCCACCCGCTGGGGTGCGCACATCGACCGGGTGTTCTCGTCGGCCGGCATCCACGTGGCGAGCTGGAAGATCGACGAGCCGATCAGCAACGGCCGGTACACCGACTTGCTCTCCGACCACAGCCTGGTCCGCACCGAGCTCGAGATCCCCGTCCGCTGACATGAACGGCGCCTGCTCCCCCGCCCGCACCACCACCCTCGTCCTCGCCGCGCTCGCGATGGCGATCGCCCTCCTCGGCACCCTGCCCCCGCCGGCGGCCGAGGCGGCGCGGGCGGCGCCGCCCGGCAAGGCCAAGCACGTGCGGCTGGTGCAGCCGACGATCTCGGGCGACCGGGCGGGCTTCACGGTCAAGTGGGACCGCGCCAAGCGGGCGCGGACCTACCGGGTGCGGTGGTCGACGTCGCCGACGATGGCCGGCGCCAGCGGTACGTCGACCCGCGGCCGGTCCGTCGTGCTGCGCAACCTCGCCCAGGGGGTGAGCTACTGCGCCCAGGTGCGCGCCAAGGCGGGTTCCCGGAAGGGGCCGTGGTCGCGCCCCGTGTGCCGTACGACGCCCCGGCTCGACCGGGTCGGTGCGCCCTGGGTGTCGGGACAGGTCGTCCAGGGGGCGTCGCCGAGCACCATCGCGGTGACCTTCTCCTGGCCGCGGGTGGCCGGTGCGACCGGCTACCAGGTCGACTACGCGCCGGGCACCGGCGCGGTGCAGTCCAACCGCAAGCGCAAGAGCGTGAAGGCCGACATCTCGGGCTCGCGGACGGTGCGCGGGCTGACCCCCGGCGCCACCTACTGCTTCCAGGTGCGCGCGCTGAGCAAGTGGGGCACCGGGCTGAGCAGCACCACCGGCTGCCGGCTCCTCACCCGCGCCGAGCGGACCCCGCCGCCGCGCGCGTTCGCGCTCGACCTCGCCACCTGGAACGTGTGCAGCACGATGTGCACCAAGCCGTCGTGGGCCAAGCGCCAGACGGCCGTGCGCGACCGGATGCTGCGGATGAACGCCGACGTCATCGCCGTCCAGGAGGCGATCGCGGCCACGCCCTACCTCAACACCAACCTCAGCGGCTACACCCGCGGCTGCCAGGTGGGCGACGGCACCGCCGCCCAGGGCAACACGGTCGGCCGCCAGGCCCTCTACGTGCGCACGTCGACCTACCGCGTGGTCGCGGGAACCAACCAGGGCATCATCTTCAGCCAGGTCGGCGGCATCTACCCGTCCCACGGCGCCTGCTGGGTCGAGGTCCAGGACATCAAGACCGGCCAGCACGTCGTCGTGGCGAGCGTGCACCTGGTGCACCCCATCGGCGCCAAGTACGACAAGGGCCGCGACAAGCAGACCCTCGAGCTGCTCGGCGCGATCGCGACCCGCTACGCCGGCCGCCCGATGCCGCCGGTGGTGCTGGGGGGCGACTTCAACTCCCACCGCCAGCGCGCGTACGACGGCCCGCGGGCGCGTCTGGAGGCCAACGGCTACCGCGACTCGTTCGACATCGCGGCCCGCTTCCTGACGCCGACCTACCGCAATTCCGCGCACGGCTGGGCGACCACGCCGCTGGTCACCCCGCGCACGGGCAACCACCTCGACCGGGTGTTCACCTCGGCCGGTGTCCACGCGGCGAGCTGGCGGATCGACGAGCCGCTGACGGCCGACGGGCGCTACTACGCCGGGCTGCTCTCCGACCACAGCCCGGTCATCACGTCGCTGCGGATCCCCTACTGAGGGACCGGTTCACTCGACGGTGACCGACTTGGCGAGGTTGCGCGGCTTGTCGATGTCGTGACCCAGGCTCAGCGCGGCGTGGTACGCCAGCACCTGCAGGGGGATCGTCAGCAGGATCGGGTCGAGCTCGCGCGCACTCCGGGGTACGTCGATGCGGGCCGCGCTCGCCCCGGCATCGCCGAGGTCGACGCCCGCGTGGGTGACGACGACGAGCGGGCCGCCCCGGGCGGCGATCTGCTCCAGGGCGGCGACATTGCGCTCGACGAGCTCGTCGTCGGGGACGATCGCGACGGTCGGCACCTGGGAGGAGATCAGCGCGAGCGGACCGTGCTTGAGCTCGCTGGTCTGGTAGGCCTCCGCGTGGCGGTAGCTGATCTCCTTGAACTTCTGGGCGCCCTCGCGGGCGACCGGGAATCCGCGCACCCGGCCGACGAAGAACAGGCTCTCGGCCTCGGCCAGCCGCTTCGCGACGAGCGCCAGGTCCTCCTCGGTGGCGAGCACCTGCTCGATCTGGTCGGGGAGCGCGGTGAGGGCCGCGATGAGGCGCTTGCCGTCGGCGATCGAGAGGTCGCGCACCCGGCCGAGCTGGATGGCGAGCATCGCGAACGCGAGGTACATGTTGGTCAGCGCCTTGGTCGAGGCGACCGCGACCTCCGGGCCGGCGTGCAGGTAGATGCCGCCGTCGACCTCGCGGGCGATCGCCGAGCCGACGACGTTGACGAGGCCGATCACGCGACCGCCCTTGCGGCGTACCTCCTGGACGGCGAGGAGGGTGTCGATGGTCTCGCCGGACTGGCTGACCGCGACGTAGAGCGTGTCGGGCTCGATGATCGGGTTCCGGTAGCGGAACTCGCTGGCCGGCTCGGCGTCGGCAGGCACCCGGGCCAGCTCCTCGATCAGCGAGGCGCCCATCTCACCGACGTAGTACGCCGACCCGCAGCCCAGGATCTTGACCCGCCGGATCGCGCGCAGCTCGCGCGCGTCGAGGTTGAGCCCGCCGAGGTGACCGGTGCCGAAGCGCTCGTCGAGCCGTCCCCGCAGTACCGCCTCGGCGCGGGCGGGCTGCTCCCGCATCTCCTTGTGCATGAAGGAGTCGTGCTCCCCCGCGTCGTACGCCGTGGGGTCGATGTCGACCTCCTTGGCCCGGCGGTCGGTGGCCGAGAGCCCCGACGGGTCGATCCGGTAGGTCGTGAAGCCGCTCGCCGTCACGGTCGCCATCTCGCCGTCGTCGAGGTGCGCGACGGTCGTGGTGTAGCGGACCAGCGCGGCGAGGTCGGAGGCGACGTGCATCTCCTTGTCGCCGACGCCGATGATGAGCGGGCTGCCGTTGCGGGCCACGACGAGCCGGTCGGGGAAGTCGGCGTGCGCGACCGCGACGCCGTAGGTGCCCTCGACCCGGGCCAGCGCCTCGGCGGTCCGCTGCTCCAGGGTGGCCTCGGTCGAGCGGGCGACGAGGTGGGCGAGCACCTCGGTGTCAGTGTCGGAGACCAGGACGACGCCAGCCTCGGCGAGCTCGGCGCGCAGCGCCGCGGCGTTGTCGATGATCCCGTTGTGCACGACCGCGACCCGGCCGGCCGTGTCGGAGTGCGGGTGGGCGTTGGTGTCGTTGGCCGGGCCGTGGGTGGCCCAGCGGGTGTGCCCGATCCCGATCTTGCCGCCGAAGCGCTTGGGCAGGGTCTCGGCGAGGTCGCGCACCCGGCCGGCGCGCTTGGCCACCTTGAGCCCGCTGCCGCCGAGGACGGCCAGGCCCGCCGAGTCGTAGCCGCGGTGCTCGAGGCGGGTCAGTCCCTCCACGAGCACGGGGGCCGCCTGCTGGGCGCCGATGTAGCCGACGATGCCGCACATGGTCTTCTGGTTCTCCCTCAGCCGTAGATGATCCGTCGCAGCTGCCGCTCGGAGAGGTCCGGCGGGGCGACGACGGTCGCCCGGAGCTCCTCGCGGAGCCGGGTGAAGATCTGCTCATTGCGCGCGCCGTAGGTCTTCAGCTCGCGGTGCCGGCGACGGACCCACTCCTCGACGGGCTCGTCGTGGAAGGCCAGCACGTCCTGGATCAGTCGCGCCGCCTCCGCGGCGTCCATCCCGCTGCTGTCCTGGACGTGGCGCAGCAGCCGCGGGTCGACGTACACCCGGAGGAGCGTGCCGGATCGCGGGACGTTGTGCAATTTCCTGCCCGGAATCGGGCAAGAAGCAGACCCCTTCGACGACGTCTCACCGGCGAGATGCGCTCAGTGGAGGACGAGCGCCGTCTGGCGGCCGATTCCAGGGGTCGAGGTGGAGCGTTGGAGCCGGTCCGAGCCGTTTTCTGGCCCGCGGAGTGGAGGGCGTGCTATCTTGGTGAACACAAGGTGAACAGGAGGTGACCCATGACCAACACCAACGTGACCACTCATCTCGAGATGCGCTGGCTGCCCGTGACCGGCGCTGACGGCCGCACGCGGATGGAGGCTGTCTGGGTCGAGGTCGGCCAGCCCGTGGCCGCGCACTCGCACGCAGCCTGACGCAGCTCGACTCGTACCGACGACGAAGGCCCGCCCCCGACGACCGGGGGCGGGCCTTCGCACGTGCTCAGTCGAGGACCGCGAACGCGCCGACCTTGAGCCGCCCGTGCACCCGGACCACGTGGATCTCCGCGCCCGCGCCGGCGTAGCAGACCACCGCGGAGCGCTTCCACAGCGAGCGCTCACAGCTCCCGGCGCTGGCCAGCGCGCCGTACCGGTCGCCGCCGTAGGTGCGCTCGTACCACTTGACCTCGCTCAGCGCGACGCCGTGCGCGCCGCCCACCGAGCGGGCGCGCACCTGGCGCCAGCGACCCTGGTCGGCGAGCCGACCCCAGGCGCGGGCGAAGCGCTGCGCCGTACGATGGTCGATCGGCCGCGCCGTGGAGGCGGCCGGGACGGCCAGGCCCGCCGCCGGGGCAGGTGCTGCCGCAGCGACCGGCGCCGCGAGGACCGGCGGCGGGACCGCGACCGCGAGGCCGGCGAGCAGCACGGCGAGAGCGACGAGTCGGGGGATCGCGGTCACGTCCGGAACCTACCGAACCGGGGCCGCATTTCTCTGCACGTTCATCTTTGTGACCCAGGACACGCCTTGCCGGGGAATGGTTGACGTGTCACCATTGGTTCCATAGTCGTTGACGATTCAACGAACCTCGCCACCACCAAGGAGCCCAGCACCATGACCGAGTCCGCAGCCCTCACCGACATCAGCGGCGACTACACCCTCGACACCGCCCACAGCCGCCTCGGCTTCGTCGCCCGCCACGCGGTCGTCACCAAGGTCCGCGGCCAGTTCACCGACTGGACCGCCACCGCCCACATCGACACCGCCAACCCCGCCGCCTCCTCGGTCACCCTGACCATCAACCCCGCCAGCGTCAGCACCGGCAGC
>NZ_NHTS01000010.1:0-451981 GCF_018831735.1 Pimelobacter sp. 30-1 | reverse complement strand
CATCCGTACTCGCCGGTGACGATCTCGGCGACCGCGCTACACCACTATCGGGGACTCAACTCGGGGCCAGGCCGGCTTCGGTCGCTCGGGCAAGCGGCTCGCGGACAGTGTCGGCCCTGCGCTCTGGCCTGTCGGGTGCGTAGGCAACAGTGAACTCGCCCGCCGGAGCACAAGTGCAAGCAACCCGAACCGAACTAGGAGGCGCAGCCATGACGGCGGCGGTCGAGGTATACGCAGACGGCGCCTGCAAGCGCAACCCAGGCGGTAGAGGCGGGTGGGGTTGGGGCGTGGACGAAAAACACGCTCGGTCTCGGCCACGACGCCTCGACTACGAACCAGCGCATGGAGATCCGCGCAGCCCTGGAGGCAGTACGTACAGCGCCGGGAGCGCTGAGGATCTGGTCCGACTCCAGATACGTGGTCGACTGCTTGACCCAGGGCTGGTGGAAGGCGCGGGAGAAGAACGGCTGGAAGAATTCCAAGAAGCAGCCTGTAGCGAACCGGGACCTATGGGAGCCGCTGATCGAGGCCACAGCAGGACGCGAGATCACGTTCAGCTGGGTCAAGGGCCACTCCGGTGTACAGCTCAACGAAGTGGCCGACAGGCTCGCGAACTTCGGGATGCTAGGCGAGCCGGTAACGGCGCCGCTTGACTTGTCACGTGCCGAGGCCGAAGCGAAGGCCACCAAGAGGCTCGTGGTCTCGGCGAAGTGGACCGCGCGCGGTAAGGCGTGCGGTGAGTCCTACGCGACGGGAGCATCAGTCACGAATAACGAGCTCGGTTGGGTCCATGCGGAGTCCCTGCCGAACCAGTAGACAGGCCCTTGTCGCCGCAGGCAGCCTACCTAGAGAGGCCCGCACCCGCCGACCTAAGGCGGGTCTACAAGGGCGACGCCACACTTCTCTAGCGCCACTGATCTGCGGCCCCTAGGCGGCCCAGTTACGCTTGAACTGTCGGAATCTTCTTATACCGTCCGACCCATGAAGATGCCCAATGAGTGGCTGGGCGAGCAGACCCAGCTCCACATGACTGACGCCTACAATGGCGACCCAGCTCCCATCCCGCTATGGGGAGCCGTGGCCTCCCTCAATGGTGGCGCTGTCCCCCAGGACGCCATCGCACGCGCAAGCGGTGACGGCGGAGGAACCATCTGGCAGGTGACCTGGGTAGCCAATGGCCATGTGGGCTTCGCCCAGGCCACAAGCTCGCAACCGAACTGGACTGCGCATCCCCGGTTCGATGGACCGGATGAAATGACCGCTTGGCGCAGGCCTATCACTGAGGTCACAGCCGTCAACTTGATCAAGGTGGACTGCCGCAAAGTCACCAGCTATAGCGAGAGCGGCGGCGAGTGGCAGTGGGCCTCCGCCCAGGCAAGGATCACATTCAGTGATGGCACGACCGTTGTGTTGCCGCCCTTCGGTCCCGCCCGCAACGACTCAGAAGACCAGCGCGTGCAGTCTCAACTCGACACTCTGCGGACAGCGGCTTCATGAGCGAACCCAATCCGGGAGTAGACGGGCGGGCCTTGGAGGCCGAAACAACTGCTTACTGGCGGACTGTCGAGCAATGCTCGGAGATGTGGCGAGCACTTGCCTTCCCTCTTGCGGTCTCACCCGCGTTGGATCGGACCTTCAGGGTGGGCTTTCCTCTCGTCGCCCATTCACTCAACCACGCTGAGGCGGGCTTTGAGCTTCGAGAGCGGTCGCCCCATGTAGCGGCCACGAGCTCTCGGGTGGCTTTGGAGCACGCCCTTGCTGCGCAATGGGCCCTGCTGACGCAGGGTGGCCCGGAGCAGCTCGTGAAGCACATGCAGGCGGGCTACTTGCTCCGCACGAAGGCATTCGCAGGAGCGCTTGAAGATGATCCTGCGCTTACCCTCCATGTACCCGAGGAGGATCTCCGGACGCTCCACGAGGTGGCAGGCCAGGTGCCGGCTCCCGGCAAGGAGCGAGAGTGGAGCATGGAGCGAGTGTTTGACCGCTTCTCTGGCACTCCGCTGTTCTACGACCTCTATAGAGAACTTAGCGGAGCAGTGCACCCCTCCTACTCCACGATCCAGGCCCACCTCAATATGAATGACGGAGGCGATCGCCTTCACCAACGGGGCCAAAAACTCCTGGCGCACTCAAGTGCCCGGGCCACCGCGCTGGCGTCTGCTCTAGCCATGGACTTCATCGAGCGATGCCAGGCAGTTCCTCCCACGCCATCACCTATCGCTGGCGTGGCGGGTGCGGCCGGTCTGCCCCACGATCTCGCTTTCAGCGACCAGGCACCTGACCTGCAGCCGTTCAAAGGGGAAGCGCCTGCCTGAGGCCGCGTTGGGCCCGCCCTCGCGACCGTTTGTCCGAGCAAATGGTCGGTTGCGAGCGTGGGTGAGTGTCTTGGCCGGCCAAGTTGGTCGCGCTCGGCACGCTGACCAGCAGGCTGCGGCGTTCGGAGGCATTCGCGCGGGCCGGTCTCAACATCCCGGTAGCCGACGGCACCCGGGTGGGAAAGCGACGATGAAAGGTAGGGGCCTACTTGTCCGACGATGCGTCTGCCAGGCTGAGTTTCCCGGACCGTTGGGTTGGGGCACTACGCACAAGTCGAGTTACTGGCGTGCAAGGAAGCCAGCGAACTGGGCGTGCCGTTTCAGGGTCGTTCGGATTGCGTCCTTGATCGAGGACGGCCGAGTGCCTTCGGTGTTGAACGCCTTGAGCTCTACGATGCACGTGGTTTGCTGGCTACCTGGACGGTCGACCGCAACGTCGGCGCGCACCGTGGAGTACGGCGACCGGATGGTGCGCTCGTGCTCGGCGTTCACGCCCAGCATCTGGAGGCACTTCGCGATACGGCGCCCAAGTTGAGTGGGCTTGTCGGTAACGCCGCCGTCGTACCAGGCACGTGCGTCGTCCGCCCTGCTCGACTCGCGCTCTCGGAGCGGGGAGTAGACAGACGGGTTCCAGACTTCGTTGACGATGGAGTAAAAGTGGGACTTCTCGAAGCGGTCGAGGTAGGACTGGCTTGGCTCGAAGTCCGGATCGTCGAGGTTGCGGCAGAGCTTGTGTAGGTCTGCGGCGGCGATGGGAACCAGCCGCACATCGAAGTACAGCCGAGCCCGGTTGAGCTCGGACAGCGGCAGCGTCCTGCGGTCGTCTTCGTTCAGCTCGCGGTAGAAGGCGTTCCAGTCGAGTTTGTAGCCGTCACGCGCGTTGGTGAACCCGGCGACACGGGTGATCCTCAGCCCGTCGGTGACTGGCCACAGCATCACGACCTGGTACTGGGAAAGGTCCTGCAGCCGAGAAACCCGCTGGCTAAGGATGTCCCCCACGCGCTCGATGGTTGCCCCGAGTGTCGGTGAGCCGTCTGCCACCGTCTCGATGTTTTCGCGTAGCACCTCGAAATCCGCGAGCGGCTGCTCCTGGTTGTGAAACGCGAAGGTTTCTTCCACGATCTCGGCCCACTCGGAGTCGGCGGGGCCAGTCAGCTCGAAGTCTGACTGCAGCAGGATTCGTTCGTTCCGACTGGTTGCGGCCGCAAGGTCGGTCTGAAAGTCTGTACTCGTCGTGAGCCAGAGGAAGAGTACCGGGAGATCCTTGAGCTCGCCTCTGTCGAGAAGGCTCAGCCGCTCGACGAACTGCGAGGGAACTGCGGATCTCTCCGCCACATTCTCCTCGTACTGGTCCACCACGGCGATGATCAGCTCAGGCTGGTCACGGCGGCCGCGCGCGTCCCGGATTTCCTGCAGCAACGTCGCTTCGGACACGACCGCGGCACGAGACAGCTCCAAAACTTTCGTCTCTGGGAGGTGCGTTGCGAGCTCGCGGGCCGCGGAGCTCTTCCCGGAGCCGCTCCGCCCGTAGATGGGTAGAAACCGGATTCCGCCGCTGATCGCCATTGCGGACCGCGCCCGCTGGACGAGCTCCACGAGGGGACGGTTCGGTCGGAGCCGTCCCCGGAAGGCTGGGTCGAGATCCTCGTACCGAGAGGGCAGCCGAACGGTCACGTAGCAAACGTACCGGCACCGGCCGACTCTCCTGGGCACGGACCCGCCGCGGCGGACACGCCGCTCACGGTCAAAGCTATTCCCGCCGCCAGCGCTAGGCCAACTTGCCTTGTCGCGGCCAAGCTGGTCCTGATCGAGTGTGTTGAACTTCTGGTCCGTCGCGTTGGTCAGGTGTAGGACATGCTTCCCCTCGGTGCCCAGACCGCCCAAGAACCGAGATGCCCGGCCCCGCTGTGGTCATGGATCTGTTGGGTGAACTTGATGGACCTCAGCTTCTCGTGCGGCGACTTGCTAGTGGGGAGCACGCTGACCCGGACGTGACCGGTCCCGTAGATCTCATCGGTCTTGACGTCGAGCAGGACGCTCTTGGCGATCGCGCCGTAGGCGGCCGGGCTCGCCGGCTTGGGCTCCTCCGATTCGGTGGCGGCGCGGTTGATCGCGTCACCCATCTCCGCGAACAGTTCCGCATAGGAGACGGCCGGTCCGGCTGCAGGTGTTCCACCATGGCGGGGTCCTATGTGACCTTCGGTGTGCGGACGCGCTCCCGAGGGTGGGACGCGTGGCCGGGTTCGCGACACGGAGGCGCACCCGCCCGCCAGCAGCCGTCGGGGAGGCACAGCTCCCCGACGCATCCGTCAAGGAGATGCGAGATCACCATGCTTGAAAGACATGGACACCGACTGCCCCGGCTACGGCGGGGCGGACCCGGCTTAGCGAGGACGGCCTGGCGAGGGGATGTGCCGTGCAGTCCTCCCGGCGGCTCCTCGGAGATGCTCAACACGCGGGGTATCGGGAACGGGGGCATCGCCTTGCGCCTCGGCAAGAACGACGAAAGCTCGGTCGATCAACTGCGTCTCCGAGTAGAGCGATGCCTCGGGCATGCGCCTCCAGGTCAGTCGTAGGCCGGCGCCTCGGCGCCGGCCATCGCCGGGTCCAGCCGTACGCCGGCCGCGAGGTGCTCCTCGGCCTCGGCGGGCTCGCCGAGGTGGAGCAGCGCGAAGCCGAGGCGCATGTGCGCGGCGGCCAGGTCGGGGTCCGCGGCGAGGGCGCGGCGGTAGAGCCGGACGGCCTGGTCGAGGTCGTCGGGCTCGTGGAGCACTCCGCGGTTGAACAGGGCGGGCGCGAAGGCCGGGTCGGTCGCGAGCGCGTTGTCGTACTCGGTGGCCGCGGTCGCGGTGTCGCCCGCGGCCTCGGCGATGACGCCGAGGTTGTAGTGCGCGTAGACATTGCCCGCGTCCTGGTCCAGCACCGTGCGGAACGTCGCGCCGGCCTGCTCGGCGTCGCCGGCGCCGAGCTGGGTGAGGCCGGTCTGGACGAGGCTCTCGACCGAGGCCGCCGACGCTGTCGATGCCGACGAAGCGGCGCTCGGCGGCGACGGGTCGCCGGAGCACGCGCTGGTGACGAGCGCTCCGGCGAGGGTGAGTGCGGCGAGGGTCGGGCGGAGCATCCGGGGGATCAGCCCTCGGCCAGCTGGACGACGGTGAGCTGGATGTCGCGGAAGTTCGCCTGGCTGCCGCTGACGTAGCGCGGCCGGAAGATCTCGCTGCTGTTGGTCACGATGGCCACGAAGGTGACCGATCCGGTCACGGCGGCCGACGGGCTGGTCGCGGCGGGCAGGGAGAGCTGGCTTCCGGCGTGCGGGGTGTAGTCGGAGGCCGTGTCGACCCACCAGATCGCGGCGTTCGTCGACTCGCTGCGCACCGACAGGGTGACCTGGTAGATGCCGGCCGTCACCTCGACGGCGTTTCCGTTGACGGTGAGGCCGCCGCCGGTGGCGGTTCGGCCGAAGATGACCGTGTTGGTGCCGCCGGGGTTGAGGTTGGTCCCGTTCTGGCTGTGGCCGTAGGCGTACCGCGTGGTGACGGAGCCGGCCGGTCCGGCCGGTCCGGTCGGGCCCGCGGGCCCGGGAGCACCAGGGGCACCGGGGGCACCGGAAGGACCGGGCGCTCCCGGGGCGCCGGCGGGTCCGGCGGGACCCGGCGCACCCGCAGCGCCCGGCGCACCGGCGGGTCCGACGGGACCCAGGGCGCCCATCGGGCCGGTCGCCCCGGCGGGACCGCGCGGGCCGCCGCGCAGGTCCTTGCCGCCGCGCTTCCAGCGGATGTGGCTCTCGGCGGGCCGGCAGTCCTTGACGCTCGGAACCACCCGGATCTTGCCGGTCGTGACGTTGAAGCAGGCGCTGATCACCCGGACGCCCTTGCCCTGCGGGGCGGCCTCGACCGCGCCGGCGGTTCCGGCGAGCGTGGCCAGGGTCAGGACGACGACGGACAGGTGCGCCAGGAGGCGCCGGGGGGAGGCAAGCACGACCGAGATCGTAGGGACGCCGACGTGCCGGGGTGGATGCTTCGGGCGACGTCGGGACGATGTCCCGCAAGGTCGGGACCAGGGAGGGACGGTTGCGCCGCGATCGTTACCTGGATAGTCTGTGTCCAGTTAAGAGAGAGGTGTAGCCGTGCGGATGAACGAGGGCGTCGAGTGGGCCGCCCATGTCTGCGTGCTGCTGCACTGGCTCCACGAGGACGACGGCGACGCCGCGCCCGCTCCGGTGGCCGTGGCGCGGTTGGCGGAGGCCTACGAGCTGCCCGCGGCGTACCTCGTCAAGCAGGTCCAGGCGCTCACCCGCGCGGGCATCACCGAGTCCGTCCCCGGCAAGTACGGCGGCGTGCGCCTCGCGCGCCCCGCCGGCCGGATCACGCTGATGGACGTCGTCGCGGCGATCGAGGGTCCCGACGACGCCTTCGCCTGCACCGAGATCCGGCGGCGGGGGATGAACGAGGACCGGTCCGAGCGCGACTTCGCCAAGCCCTGCGGTATCGCGCACGCGATGCGTGGTGCCGAGCTCGCCTGGCGCCGTGAGCTGGCGGCGACCTCGATCCTCGACCTCGCGGCCGGGACGCCCCGCCGGGTCGCGGCCGACGCGCGGCGACACTTCGCGCGCACCTGATCCCGGGCGGCTCGGCCCCCGTGCCGAGACCGCTCGCCCCAGAACTGGACATCAAATGTCCATTTATCGAAGGAGAAAGAGCCATGACCCGCACCCCGATCCGTGACGCCTCGCCCGAGACCTACCAGGCCCTCCTGGTACTCGACGGGCGGCTGAAGAAGTCGCTGGGCCCGGTCCTCTACGACCTGGTCAAGCTGCGCGCCTCGCAGCTCAACGGCTGCGCCTACTGCGTCGACATGCACGCGACCGACCTCGAGCGGCGCCGGGTGCCGACCCGGAAGATCCACGGTGTCGGTGCGTGGCAGGAGAGCCCGTTCTTCGAGCCGGAGGAGCGGGTCGCGCTCGCGTTCGCCGAGACGCTGACCGGCGGCATCGGTGCCGTGGGCGACGAGCTGTGGGCCGAGGCCGGCCGGCTGCTGGGGGAGGAGCGCCGTGCCGACCTGATCGTCGCGGTGGGCGCCATCAACACCTGGAACATGGCCGGCGTCACCACCCACCTGCAGCCGGAGGGTGCCCTCGTGGAGGCCTGAGCGCCGACCGGGGCGCTCGAGTCCCTGCCAAACTAGAACACGTTCCACTATGGTCGTGGGGTGAGCAAGACAGCCTCGCTGACCAGGGTCGCGATCGCGTACGTCCTCGCGTTCGGCGCCGCGAGCGCGTGGCTGGCGTGGGGGCCCGACACGCGCTGGCTGTGGCTGGACGGGCTGCTGGCCGACCTCGTCGCCACCCTCGTCGTGTTCGCGGCGAGCCGGGTGCACCGCAACTCGAGCTTCTACGACGCCTACTGGAGCGTGCTCCCGCCGTACCTCGCGATCTACTGGTGGCTGGCCGCCGACGTCGCCCGCGAGGACGCGCGTGCCTGGCTGGTGCTCGGCGTGATCGCGCTGTGGGCGGTGCGGCTGACCGGCAACTGGATCCTCACCTTCCCCGGGCTGCACCACGAGGACTGGCGCTACCCGCTGGTCCGGTCCCGGGCCGGCCGGCTGGAGGTGCTGGCCGACCTGGTCGGGATCCACCTCGTCCCGACCTTCCAGGTCTTCCTCGGCATGGTCCCCGTGTACGTCGTCCTGACCCGCCCCGGTCCCGCCCTGCGCTGGCTCGACGGGGTCGCCCTCGTCGTGGGCGTCGGCGCGGTCGTCCTGGCGTTCGTGGCGGACCGGCAGATGCAGCGTTTCGCGCGCGAGCGCGCGCCGGGCCAGGTGATGGACCGCGGCCTGTGGGCCTGGTCGCGGCACCCCAACTACTTCGGCGAGATCTCCTTCTGGTGGAGCCTGGCCCTCTTCGGCATCGCCGCCGCGCCGGGCGACTGGTGGTGGCTGCCGGTCGGGGCGGTGGCGATGGTCGCGATGTTCCTGGGCGCGAGCATCCCGATGATGGAGCAGCGCAGCCTGGAACGACGGCCGGCCTATCGCGAGGTCGTCGCCCGGGTGCCGGTGCTGGTACCCCGGCCGCCGCGGCGGGTCCGGTCGACCTCGTGAGCCGCCCGCGCGTCGTCGTCGCCGGGCTGGGCGACAGCGGCCTGCTGACCGCGATCCACCTGGCCCGCGCGCACGTCGACGTGGTCGGCGTCTCCAGCAAGCCCGGCCTGGTCAGCGGCCAGGAGCTCGGCCTGCGCCTGGCCCGTCC
Organism: Pimelobacter sp. 30-1; assembly: GCF_018831735.1. Classification (NCBI taxonomy): domain Bacteria; kingdom Bacillati; phylum Actinomycetota; class Actinomycetes; order Propionibacteriales; family Nocardioidaceae; genus Pimelobacter; species Pimelobacter sp. 30-1. The sequence goes on along the minus strand of NZ_NHTS01000010.1, from coordinate 443,422 downwards.
CGAGCGCTGGGCGCGGGACTACCGGATCGGGTTCGACCGGTTCCGCCGCCTCGACGGCGCCGAGGTCGTGCACGCCGAGCTGACCCACCTCGACCCGGCCGCCCGGACCGTGACCGTCGACGACGGCACCACCGCCCGCCCGATCCCGTACGACGTCCTGGTGGTCGCGACCGGCGTCAGCAACGGCTTCTGGCGCCGTCCCGCGCTGCAGACCGAGGCTGAGGTGACCGCGACGATCACCGCCGCGCACGCCCGGCTCGCGGCGGCCGGCTCGTTGCTCGTCGTCGGCGGCGGGGCCGCCGCGGTCGCGAGCGCGCTGCAGTGCGCGACCCGCTGGCCCGCGTTGCGGGTGACGCTGGCGTTCCCGGGGGAGCGGGCGCTGCCGCAGCACCACCCGAACACCTGGACCCACGTACGCCGCCGGCTGCTCGCCGCGGGCGTCGACCTGCGCCCGGGGCACCGGGCGGTGGTCCCCGACGGGTTCGACTGCGACCGGATCACGACCGGTCCGGTCGCGTGGAGCACCGGCCAGCCGCCGTACCCGGCGGACGCGGTGCTGTGGGCGATCGGCCGGGTCCGGCCCAACACGGGCTGGCTGCCGGCGGAGGCGCTCGACGAGCAGGGCTTCGTCCGGGTCGGTCCGGACCTGCGGGTGCCCGGTCTCGCCGGGGTCTTCGCGGTCGGCGACGTCGCCGCGACCGACCCGCTGCGTACCTCGGCCCGCGGGCGTGCAGACCGGCTGGTCGCGGCCAACGTCCGGGCCCACCTGGCGGGCCGGCCGCTGGGGGAGTTCCGGCCCGCGCGGCGTCGGTGGGGCTCGGTGCTCGGTGTGGAGGACGACGGCCTGCGGGTGTTCACGGCCTCGGGCCGGCCGTTCCGGTTCCCGGCGTGGGCGGTCGGTGCGGTGCTCCAGCCGTGGATCGTGCGGCGCGGGATCTACCGGGGGATCCGCGGCTCCCGGCGGTGACGCCGAGGACCCTTCCACCGTGACAGTTTTGGTGGCAGAGTCGCGTCATGTATCCCGGGACCTGGGCCGCGACCACGCCGGACAAGCCGGCCCTGATCATGGCCGGCAGCGGCCGGACCCTCACCTACGGTGAGCTCGACGAGCGCAGCCTGCGCCTGGCCCGGCACCTGCGCGCGGCGGGACTGGGCCCTGGTGACGTCGTCGCGCTGATCAGCGACAACCGGCCCGAGACCTACGAGGTCTACTGGGCCGCCCTGCGCTCGGGGCTCTACATCACGGCGGTCAACAGCCATCTCGCGGCGGGCGAGGCGTCGTACATCGTGCGCGACTGCGGGGCCAAGGCCCTCGTCGTCTCGGCGGCCCTCGCGACGATGGTCGCCGACCTCGACGCCGACCTCGACCTGTCGGTCCGGCTCGCCTACGGCGGCCCCCTCCCCGGGTACGACGACTACGAGACCGCGCTCGCCGGGGCCGGCACCGAGCCGCTGCCGGAGCAGCCCCACGGCGACGACCTGCTCTACTCCAGCGGTACGACGGGACGCCCCAAGGGGATCAAGCCGCCCCTGCCCGCGATCGCCGTCGACGAGCCGGGCTACCTCTACCCGGCGATGTTCGCGCCGGCCTACGGCTTCGACGCCGACACCGTCTACCTCTCGCCCGCGCCGGTGTACCACGCCGCGCCGCTGCGGTTCGGCGGCGTGATCCACACCGTCGGCGGCACGCTGGTGATGATGGAGCGGTTCGACGCCGCGGCCGCGCTCGCCGCGATCGAGGAGCACGGCGTCACGCACACCCAGATGGTGCCGACGATGTTCGTCCGGCTGCTCAAGCTCGACGACGAGGTCCGGCTGGCCCACGACCTGTCGACCCTGCGCTGCGTCGTGCACGCCGCGGCGCCCTGCCCGGTCGACGTCAAGCAGCGGATGATCGCGTGGCTGGGCCCGATCCTCGAGGAGTACTACGCCTCGACCGAGGCCAACGGCGCCACCCGGATCGACTCCGCGACCTGGCTCCAGCACCCCGGCTCGGTCGGGCAGCCGCTGCTGGGTGTCCCGCACGTCGTGGGTGAGGACGGCGCGGAGCTGTCCGCGGGCGAGGTCGGCACGATCTACTTCGAGCGCGAGACCCGGACCTTCAGCTATCACAACGACCCGGAGCGGACGAGGGCCACCGAGCACCCGGAGCACCCGAGCTGGACCACGGTCGGCGACCTGGGCTACCTCGACGACGAGGGCTTCCTCTACCTGACCGATCGCAAGGCGTTCATGATCATCAGCGGGGGCGTGAACATCTACCCCCAGGAGATCGAGGACCTGTTCACGCTGCACCCGGCGGTCGCCGACATCGCGGTGATCGGGGTGCCCGACGACGACATGGGTGAGCGGGTGGTGGCCTTCGTGCAGCCGGCCGCGAGCGCGGAGAACGGGGAGGACGCGACGCTCGCGGCCGACCTGGCGGCGTACGCCCGGGAGCGGATCGCGCACTACAAGGTGCCGCGCGAGTTCCACTTCCGGGCGTCCCTGCCCCGCACGCCCACCGGGAAGATGGTCAAGGGCAGGCTGCGCGACGAGTACGTGGCGCAGGCCGGGGACCGCGTTCCTCCTAGGTGAAGATGCTGACGCCGCCGGGGCCGACGAGCAGCCCCACCACGATCAGCACGATTCCCCAGAGGAGCTGGCCTCGGAACAGGCTGACGATGCCTGCGACGACCAGGATCACGGCGAGGATCCACAAGATGAATGCCACGGTTTCCCTCCTGTCGGTGGGGCCGGTTGCCCCCGCTCCACCCAGTACCCGCGGGCCCTCCGGGCAGACGGTTCACCCGCTCGTCACCCTCGGGGTCTAGGGTCCGGGCGTCCGCATTCCCTGCTCGGAGGAAGCCCATGCGACGTACCCCTGCCGTGCTCGCCGCCCTGGCGGCGCTGACCGCGCTCACCACCCCGGCCGGCGCGTCCCCGCCCCCGCCCGCCCCGGACCGGCACCCGACGGTCCGCTTCGCCACCTTCAACGCCTCGCTCAACCGCGGCGCCGAGGGGCAGCTCGTCGCCGACCTCGCGACGCCCGGCAACGTCCAGGCGGCCAATGTCGCCGAGACCATCCAGCGGGCGCGCCCGGACGTCGTCCTCATCAACGAGTTCGACTACGCGCCCGGCGCGGCCGACCTCTTCCGCGACAACTACCTCGAGGTCGGCCAGCGCGGCGCGTCGCCGATCACCTACCCGTACGCCTACGTCGCGCCGGTCAACACCGGCGTCCCGAGCGGCTTCGACCTCAACAACGACGGCCAGGTCGGCGGCGGTGACGACGCCTTCGGGTTCGGGCTGTTCCCCGGTCAGTACGGGATGGTCGTCTACTCGCGCTACCCGATCGACACCGCACGGGTGCGGACCTTCCAGCACTTCCTCTGGAAGGACATGCCCGGCTCGCTGCTGCCGCGCGACTGGTACTCGGGCGCCGAGCAGGCGGTGCTCCGGCTCTCGTCGAAGTCGCACTGGGACGTGCCGATCCGGATCGGCCGCCGTACCGTCCACCTGCTGGCGGCGCACCCCACCCCGCCGACCTTCGACGGCCCCGAGGACCGCAACGGCAAGCGCAACCACGACGAGATCCGGTTCTGGGCCGACTACGTCGCGGGCCCCGCGCGCGGCCGCTACATCTACGACGACGCGGGCCGGCGCGGTGGCCTGCGGCCCGGCTCGAGCTTCGTGATCGCCGGCGACCTCAACGCCGACCCCTACGACGGCGACTCGGTCGACCACGCCGCGCGCCAGCTCCTCGACCACCCCCGGATCGCGACCCGCGTGGTCCCGACCTCCGCCGGCGCGCCCGAGGCCGCGGCCCTCCAGGGCGGCGCCAACCTCGACCACCGCGGCGACCCGGCCCGCGACACCGCGGACTTCGCCGACGGCGCACCCGGCAACCTGCGCGTCGACTACGTCCTGCCCTCGCGCCGGCTGCACCCGGTCCGGGGTGGGGTCTTCTGGCCGGTCGCGGCGGACCCGCTGGCGCGGCTGACCGGGGTCTATCCGTTCCCGACCTCGGACCACCGGTTGGTCTGGCTGGACCTGCGGCGCTGAGCGGCGCTGCTAGCGCTCCTCGTCGTCGGGGATGACGTGGACGGCGGCCTCCTCCGCGCTCGCCGCGGCGCCGTCGATACCGACGTCCTCGGCGACGAGGTCCGGCTCGAGGCCGTCGCCGGCGCCCGCGTCGGGCTCGACCAACCGGCCCGCGCGCCGCTCGCCCACCTCGGTACCGGCCTCGTCGGCGTCGTGGGGGAGTCCGTCGTCGTCGGCGTCCGGCGCGGAGCCGCCCGCCTCGTCGGGCACCTCCTCGGCCAGCCGATCGGCCAGCGGCCGGTCGTGGGTCTGCTCCCAGGGCGTGGTGCCGTAGCGCTGGGCGGCGGAGTACCTCTCCGGCGGCGAGTAGCCGCGGTCGAGCTCGTCGTCGACGTCATCGCCGAGCAAGGTGTCCTCCGGGGGCAGCTGCGGATCGCTGGTGGTCATGAAGGTGCGGTACCCGGAGGTCGCGAAGACCTACGCTGAGCCCGTGGAATCAGTCGCCCTGGCGTTCTCCTCGGGATGGGCCAGCGGGATCAACAGCTACCTGGTCGTGCTCGTGCTCGGCCTGGCGGACCGGTTCGGCTCCTTCGCCTCGATCCCGGACGTGCTGGGGAGGTGGGAGGTGCTGGCGGTCGCCGCGGTGCTCTACGCCTTCGAGTTCGTCGCCGACAAGATCCCGTACGTCGACTCGGCGTGGGATGTCGTCTCGACCGCGATCCGCCCGCTCGTGGGCGGCGTGGTGGGCGTGCTGATCGCGGGCGACTCGGCGTCGATCAACGAGCTCGTGGGCGGGGTGGTGGGCGGAGGCAGCGCGCTGGCGTCGCACTCGGTCAAGACCGGCACCCGAATGGCGGTCAACACGGTGCCCGAGCCGTTCAGCAACATCAGCATCAGCGTCGGTGAGGACGTCGCCGTGCTCGCCGTGGTGTGGTTCGCGATCGAGCACCCCTATGCCGCCGCGTCGATCGCGGCGGTGCTGCTGGTGGCGGGGCTGGTACTGCTGTGGCTCGCCTGGCGCACGGTACGACGGGGTTGGTTGCGGTTCCGCGCGTGGCGCGAGCGCCGGGCCGGCCGCACCGGCCGGGTCGAGGGCGCCGGGGTGGGCTCAGGGGGCGAGCAGTAGCTCGGTGCTCTCGGCGGCGAGCAGCAGCGAGCCGAGCAGGCTCGCCCGCTCGCCGAGCGCGCTCGCGGCGACGGTGGTCTGGGCGACCGGGTCCAGCGCGTGGCGGCGCAGCCCCATGCGCACCGACTCGAGGATCAGGTCGCCGGCCTGGGCCATGTCGCCGCCCAGGACGACGATCGCGGGGTTGAGCAGGTTGACCACCGCCGCGAGGCCGCGGCCGAGGTGGAGCCCGGCGTCCTCGAAGGCGCGGCGCGCGGACACGTCCCCGTCGTGGGCGGCAGCCACGATCTGCTCGAGCGTGGCGCCCGGCAGCTGGCCCCCGATGAGCGCCTGGATCGCCTCGACCGACGTGTAGGTCTCGAGGCACCCGCGACTGCCGCAGCGGCACAGGGGGCCGTGCTCGTCGACGGTGAGGTGGCCGAGCTCGCCGGCGCTGCCGGAGGAGCCGCGGAACAGCTGGTTGGCGATGATGATGCCGGCGCCCACGCCTGAGGAGATCTTGACGAAGACGGAGCTGTCGTGGCCGCGGGCCACGCCGATCCGATGCTCGGCCAGGGCGCCCAGGTTGGCGTCGTTCTCGATCTGGACGGCGGTCCCGAAGGTCTCGCGGGCCGCGGCGCGGGCGTCGACCCCGCGCCAGCCGGGCAGGATCGCGGCGCTCTGGATGACGCCGTCGGTCACCGGACCGGCCAGCCCGAGCCCGACCTGGCGCAGCACGGTGCCCGCGGGGTGGAGCCGGTCGACCATGGTCCGGGCCAGGGCGAGCGCCTCGCGGTGCCCGAGGTCGGGGTCGATCGGGCAGCGCTCCTCGGTGAGCAGCCGTCCGGTGACGTCGCCGATCGCCACGGCGAGGTGGCGGTGGCCGAAGTCGACGCCCGCGACGACGCCGGCACCGAGCGACATCCGGACCGCGGAGCCGCGGCGTCCGCTGCCCGCCTCGGTGTCGACCAGGCCGGCCTGGCTGAGGTCGCGGACGATATTGGAGACCGTGGCCGGTGCCAGACCGGTGGCCCGGGCCAGCTCGGCCTGGGTGAAGGCCCCGTCGGTGGCCGAGGCGTCGCGCAGGGCGTGCAGCACGCGACGCTGGTTGGCTGTCCGCAGGGACGCGGTCGAGCCAGGAGCGGCTGCGGACGAGGACATGGGCACACTGTGCCGGGGTGAGCCGAGAATGGTCAAGAACGGAACGCAAATCGTCGATCGATGCTCGATCGAGTCGTTTTGTGTTCAAGTCTTGACGACAACGATGTGACCCATGACACTCGAAGGCATCCATCGGAGCCGTCGAGGAGAAGTCCATGTCCACCCTGGTACGACGCGTCGCAGCCCTCAGCGCTGCCCTGTTCCTCGGTGCCACCGCGCTCAGCGCGTGCGGCGCCAACGACACCAAGAGCGGAGGCGACAGCGCGACCATCGCCCTCCTGCTGCCCGAGACCAAGACCACCCGCTACGAGGCCCACGACCGCCCCCTCTTCGAGGCGAAGGTCAAGGACCTGTGCAGCGACTGCAAGGTCCTCTACTTCAACGCCGACCAGGACGAGAAGAAGCAGGCCCAGCAGCTCACCAGCGCGCTCGACCAGGGCGCGGACGTCGTCGTCCTCGACCCGGTCAACGGCAAGACCGCGGCCGGCATGGTCGACGAGGCCAAGGGCCAGGACGTCCCGGTGGTGGCCTACGACCGGTTCATCGAGAACGCCGACTACTACATGTCCTTCGACAACGAGACCGTCGGCAAGATGCAGGCGCAGGCCCTGGTCGACGCGATGGGTGACAAGGGCAGCATCCTGATGCTCAACGGCGCCCCCTCCGACCCCAACGCCGCGCAGTTCAAGAAGGGCGCGCACAGCGTGCTCGACGGGAGCAAGGTCACGATCCTGGCCGAGTACGACAACCCCGACTGGAGCCCCGACAACGCCCAGAAGTGGACCACCGACCAGATCAACAAGTTCGACGCGAGCAAGATCCAGGGCGTCTACGCGGCCAACGACGGGCAGGCCGGCGGTGTCGTCGCCGCCCTCACCGGCGGCGGGGTCGCTGCGGACAAGCTGCCGCCGATCACCGGTCAGGACGCCGAGATCGCCGCCCTGCAGCGCATCGTCGCCGGGGAGCAGACCATGACGATCTACAAGCCGATCAAGATCGAGGCCGAGACCGCCGCCGAGGTCGCGGTGGCGCTGGCCAAGGGGGACGACGCGCCCGCGAAGACGGCGACCGGGATCGACCAGAGCGAGTACGAGAGCGTGCCGTCCTACATCTTCACGCCGATCGTGCTGACCGCTGAGAACATGAAGGACACGATCATCGCCGACGGCTTCTACCAGGTCTCCGACATCTGCACCTCCGACTACGCCGCGGCCTGCGCCGAGGCCGGCCTGTCCTGATGACGCTCACCGCTCCGGTGGCACCGGCCGGCGACACGGGCGAGGTCGTCCTGTCGCTGGCCGGGATCCACAAACGGTTCGGCGCGGTCCAGGCCCTCACGGACGTGGGCCTCACCGTCCGCGCCGGTGAGGTGGTCGCCCTCGTCGGCGACAACGGCGCGGGGAAGTCGACCCTGGTCAAGGTGATCTCCGGCGTCTACCAACCCGACGCCGGGCAGGTCGAGTTCGAGCAGCGCCCGGTCGTCATCGGCGGCCCGGCGGGTGCCCAGGCGCTCGGCATCGCGACCGTCTTCCAGGACCTCGCGCTGTGCGACAACCTCGACGTGGTGGCCAACCTCTTCCTCGGCACCGAGCACCGCCGGGGCCTGCTCCTCGACGAGGTCTCGATGGAGCAGCAGGCGTGGCGGCTGCTGCGCTCGCTGTCCGCCAAGATCCCGTCGGTACGGATCCCGGTCGCCTCGCTCTCGGGCGGGCAGCGGCAGACCGTCGCGATCGCCCGCTCGCTGGTCGGCGACCCGCGCGTGGTCCTGCTCGACGAGCCGACCGCGGCGCTCGGCGTGGCCCAGACCGCCGAGGTGCTCAACCTGGTCGAGCGGCTGCGCGACCACGGGCTCGGCGTGATCCTGGTCAGCCACAACATGGCCGACGTCCAGGCGGTCGCCGACCGGATCGTCGTGCTCCGGCTGGGGCGCAACGTGGCGGAGTTCGCCGCCGAGGAGGCGACGACCGACCAGCTCGTCGCCGCCATCACCGGCGCGTCGGACAACGTGGTCGCCCAGCGGGCGGCGCGTCGTACGGAGGGACGGGGATGACGATGACCGGCACGAGCGAGGCGACGGGGACGAGCGAGCCGCCCCGCCCGAGCGACGCCGAGGACGAGCGGCTGATCCGGGCGGTCTCGCCGTCCGACTACCTGCGCCAGGGATGGGGCAGGGTCCGCGGGGGCGACCTCGGGATGATGCCGGTGGTGCTCGGGCTCATCGTCATCTGCGCGGTGTTCTACGCCTACGAGCCGACGTTCCTGTCGTCGCGGAGCCTGGTGTCGATGCTGCTCTACGCCGCTCCGGTGGGCATCATCGCGCTCGGCATCGTGGTCGTCCTGCTGCTCGGCGAGATCGACCTCAGCGTGGGCTCGGTGTCCGGGTTCTGCGCGGCGATCATGGCGGTCCTCGTGGTCAACCAAGGACACGCGCTGTGGCTCGGCATCGCGGCCGCGCTCGGGGTGGGCGCGCTGATCGGCGTCGGCTACGCGACCCTGTACGTGCGCGTCGGCGTGCCCAGCTTCGTGTTCTCGCTCGCCGGCCTCCTCGCCTTCGAGGGAGCCCTGCTGTGGGTGCTCGCCGACGGCAGCATCAACATCCCGCGCGAGTCCGGGCTGGCCCAGTTCGCCCGCAACAAGTTCCTGACCGACGCCCAGGCCTACACCCTGGTCGCGGTCGTCGTGCTCTGCTACCTCGGCTCCCGGCTGTGGACGATCCGGCGGCGCCGCGCCGCCGGGCTCACGCCCCCGAACCTCGTCGCCGTGCTCCTCAAGGCGGCCCTGCTCGGCGGCGGCCTCGGCTGGCTCACCTACTACCTCGGCATCGCCCGGGGCTGGGGCTACCTGACGGTCCTGTTCGCCGTGCTGGTCGTCGTCCTCGACCTGCTGCTGCGCAAGACCCGCTGGGGACGCCACCTGTTCGCGGTCGGGGGCAACAAGGAGGCCGCGCGCCGGGCCGGCGTCCGGGTCGGGTGGACCTACTGCTCGGCGTTCGTCCTCTGCTCGGCGCTCGCCGCCCTCGGCGGACTGCTCGCCGCGGCCCAGCTGACCTCCGTGTCGCAGGACAGCGGGACCACCGACACCAACCTGACCGCGATCGCCGCGGCGGTGATCGGCGGCACCAGCCTGTTCGGCGGCCGGGGCTCGGCGTACGCCGCACTGCTCGGGATCCTCGTGCTGCAGGCGATCGAGTCGGGGCTCAACTTGATGAACGTGGACTCCGACATCCGCTACATCGTGACGGGCGGGGTGCTCCTGCTCGCCGTCACGATCGACTCGGTGGCGCGGCGGGCCCGGTCGAGCTCGGGCCGGGGCTAGCGGGCCCGACCGGCCGGATCAGGCGCGGGTGGGCAGCCCGTACAGGGTGGTGCGCTCGTGGACCGGCCGGTCGATGCCGGCGCCGATCTCGACGAGCTCCTCGACGGTCTTGGCCGAGCCGTGCTCGGAGCCGGCCATGCGGGAGATGGTCTCCTCCATGAGCGTGCCGCCGAGGTCGTTGGCGCCGGCGTTGAGCATGGCGCGGGTGCCGTCGATGCCGAGCTTGACCCACGAGGTCTGGATGTTGTCGATCCGGCCGTGGAGCAGGATGCGGGCCATCGCGTGCACGGCGAGGTTGTCGCGCAGCGTCGGGCCGGGGCGAGCCACGCCGGCCAGGTAGATCGGGGCCGAGGTGTGCACGAAGGGCAGCGGCACGAACTCGGTGAAGCCGGTGCTGCCGTTCTCGCGGGCGGTGTCCTGGACCCGGGACAGCACGCGCAGGTGACCGACCCAGTGCTTCGGGTTGTCGACGTGGCCGTACATCATCGTCGAGGTCGTCGGCAGGCCGATGCGGTGGGCCGTGGAGACGATCTCGATCCAGGTGCGGGCGGGCAGCTTGCCCTTGGTGAGCACCCAGCGGACCTCGTCGTCGAGGATCTCCGCGGCGGTGCCGGGCAGCGAGCCGAGGCCGGCCTCGCGGGCCTTGATCAGGAAGTCCTCGACGGACAGGCCGGTCCGGGCGGTGCCGTTGACGACCTCCATCGGTGAGAAGGCGTGGACGTGCATGCCGGGCACGCGCTGCTTCACGGCCGCGGCGATGTCGAAGTAGGCCGAGGCGGGCAGCTCGGGGTCGATGCCGCCCTGCATGCAGACCTCGGTGGCGCCGAGGTCCCAGGCCTCCTGGGCGCGGTCGGCGACCTCGGCGTAGGACAGCGAGTAGGCGTCGGCGTCGGTACGCCGCTGCGCGAACGCGCAGAACCGGCAGCCGACGTAGCAGACGTTGGTGAAGTTGATGTTGCGGTTGACCACGTAGGTGACGGCGTCGCCGACGGTCTCGCGGCGCAGGTCGTCGGCCAGGGCGACCACGGAGCGCAGCAGGTCGCCCTCGGCGGTCATCAGGGTCAGCGCGTGCTCGTCGGACAGGTTGCCCGGGTCGGCCTCGGCCGCGCGCAGGGCGGCCCCGCCCTCGGCGTGGAGGACGGCCGGAGCCCCGGTGCGCGCGGCGGCCTCGCCGACCGCGGCCCAGTCGCCGTAGACCGAGCCGAAGTCGCTGCGCCGGTCGTCGGTGCGGCCCTCGGTGTCGACGGCCTCGTGCAGGTCGGTACGGCCGCGGCCGTGGTCGGCGTCGAAGCCGCCGTCGGGCTCCTGCCAGGGCAGCCCGGTCGGGCGGACCTCGGGGATCGCGAGCCCGTCGGGACCGGCCAGGGCGGCGACGTGGGCGTGGACGCGCGGGTCGATCCAGGCCTCGCCGCGCTGGAGCGAGCCGGTGACGTACTCGGGGTGCACGGTCAGCCGGGCGCGCAGCTCGAAGCCGCAGGTCTGCGAGATCGAGCGCAGCCGGTCGAGCGAGGGCCAGGGCCGCTCGGGGTTGACGTGGTCGGGGGTCAGCGGCGAGACGCCGCCCCAGTCGTCGACGCCCGCGCCGAGCAGCGCCCGGCACTCGTCGAGGTCGACGAGGTTGGGCGGGGCCTGGATCCGCGCCTTGGGCCCGAGCAGCAGCCGGGTGACCGCGATCGCGGCGCGGTACTCGGCCAGGTCGAGGTCGTCGGCATGGCGCATCGCCGTGTCGGGCTTGGCCCGGAAGTTCTGGACGATGACCTCCTGCACCGCGCCGTAGGCACGCTGGGTGGCCCGCAGGGCGAAGATCGTCTCGGCCCGCTCGGTCAGGTCCTCACCGATGCCGACCAGCAGGCCGGTGGTGAACGGGATGCCGAGCCGGCCGGCGTCCTCGAGCACCCGCAGCCGGACCTCGGGGTCCTTGTCGGGGGAGCCGAAGTGGGCCAGTCCCTTGGTCTCGAACAGCCGCCGCGACGTGGTCTCGAGCATCATCCCCATCGAGGGGGAGACCGGCTTGAGCCGGTTGAGCTCCTCCCACGACATCACGCCGGGGTTGAGGTGCGGCAGCAGCCCGGTCTCCTCGAGCACCCGCACCGCCATCGCCCGGATGTAGGCCAGCGTCGAGTCGTAGCCCTGCTCGTCGAGCCAGGCCTGCGCCTCGGGCCAGCGGTCCTCGGGGCGATCGCCGAGCGTGAAGAGCGCCTCGAGGCAGCCCAGCTCGGCGCCCTGGCGGGCGATGTCGAGGATCTCGTCCGGCGACAGGTACGGCGCCCGCCCCTCGCGCGCCGCCTGGCCCGGCGTCTCGACGAACGTGCAGTAGTGGCAGCGGTCGCGGCACAGCTTGGTGATCGGGATGAACACCTTGGGTGAGTACGTCACCACCCCGGGGCGCCCGGCCGCGACCAGGCCCGCGTCGCGGACCTTGGCAGCGGCGGCGGTGAGCCGGTCGAGCTCGTCGCCGGTGGCGGCGAGCAGGGCCGTCGCCTCGGCCACGTCGAGCGCCGCGCCGCGCTCGGCGCGCGCGAGCGCACGTCGTACTTGCTGGGGGGTGGGCGCCTCGGACATCCCCGCCAGGCTATCGGGTGGGTGTCCGTGGAAGAACGTGTTTCGCCCTGTGACCGGGACCGCCCGCCGACCCGTCCGCCCACCCGTCCGGCGGGCTAGTTCGGGAGCCGGGTGCGCAGCTTGCCGACGGTGGCCACGAACGCCCCGCGGTAGGACCCCGGGAAGCTCCACGTGACGACCTTGCCGCGCCCGCCCGGGGCGATCAGCACGGTGTCGGAGCAGCGGCCGCTGACGGCCAGGCAGTCGCCGCCGTTGCTGGTGTAGCGCGCGGTGATCCGGCTCAGGTCGGCGAAGCCCTCGTAGCGCAGCTCCCAGGCCCGGCAGCCCGGCGAGGCGGTGCAGCGGGTCTTCTTCCAGAAGATCCGGGTCGGCTGGGCGACCCCGCAGAGCTCGGCCTCGCTGGTCTTGACCGTGCCCCAGCCGTAGGTCACCTGGGTCTGCGCCTGGATGCACCCGCGCTGGCCGCCGGCCTTGGTGTCGACCTCGGCGGAGGTGCCGCTGAGCGGCTTCCAGGCGCCGGCGCCACCGGTGTTGAGGACGACCTCGCCGCCGCTCGCCTCGGGCGGGGTGAAGGTGAACTGCACGGCGCGGTACGCCGAGCGGGCCTGTCCCTGCGGCGCGGCCGGAGCCTCGGCGTAGCACTCGTCGAGCTTCGCGACCGCCTCGTCGCGGCCCGCGGGCGGGTCGTCGGGGACCAGCGAGGCGGCGAAGTAGGAGCCCATCGTCTCGCTGCCGATGTCGTCGAGGCAGCCGGTGTCGGCGATCTTCCACTGCTCGCCGACCTGCTTCTCCCAGTCGTCGGAGCAGTCGAGGACGCTCTCGTAGAAGGCCTCGGCGTCGTCGGTGCGCCAGGTGCCGGTGTAGGTCCAGTCGTCGCCGTCGCGCTCGACCAGGCCACGCTTCTCGAGCTCGCCGGAGCGCGCGTCGCGGATCAGGTCGTCGGCCGCGCAGTCGAGCTGGGCGGCGTCGACCCACTCCGGGGCCTCGACGCCGTCGGCGATGGCGCTCGCGGCGGCCTTGTCGGCGGCGCTGAGCGGGCCGAAGCCGAGGCGTCCGGTGAAGTACGCCCACCCGCCGGTCCCGGCGCCGGCCACGAGCAGCAGCACCACGGCGAGCCCGACGAACAGCGGCCAGCGGCGCTTGCGCGGCGGCGGCCCGGGCGGCGGACCCCAGCCCGGAGGCGGCGGACCCCAGCCCGGAGGTACCGGCGGCGGTGCCTGCGGAGGCCCGGACGGGGGTCCGGACGGGGGCAGGGCGGTGGGCGGCTGCTGCGGCGGTCCGGAGGGCGGCGGTCCCGTGGGCCGGCCCCCGACCGGCGTGGTCGGCCACCCCTGCTGTCCGTGCGTACCGCTCATCTGCTCACTCGTCCCTGTTTCCCGGTGTCCACCGACCCGTACGGCGGACACCGCGGGTCAGGCTAAGGCATAGCCACCCTTCCCCTCAGTCGAGCGCGGGAACCTTCTCGGGCGCCGGAGCCGGCGGCTCGGGTGCCGACGGCGGCCGGCGGTCGAGCCGGCTCGGCCACCAGATCCGCCCGCCGAGGTCGAGGTTGAGCGCGGTGACGAGCACGGAGCGGACGATCATCGTGTCGAGCAGGACGCCCAGCGCGACCGCCACCCCGAGCTCGGCGAGGAACACCAGCGGCAGGGTCCCGAGGGCGAGGAAGGTGGCCGCCAGCACCAGGCCGGCCGAGGTGATCACGCCGCCGGTCGAGGACAGCGCGATGAGCGAGCCCTTGCGGGTGCCGTGGGTGATCGTCTCCTCGCGGACCCGGGTCATCAGGAAGATGTTGTAGTCGATGCCCAGGGCGACCAGGAAGACGAACGCGAACAGGGGGAACCCGGGATCGGCCCCCGCGAAGCCGAGGACGTAGTCGAACAGCAGGGCCGAGATGCCCAGCGCCGCGCCGAACGACAGGACGACGGTCGCCATCAGCAGCAGCGGTGCCAGCAGTGCCCGGAGCAGCAGCACCAGGATCAGGAACACCACCACGAGCACGATCGGGATGATCAGCTTGTTGTCGTGGTCCGCGGCGATCTTGGTGTCGAGGTAGACGGCGGGTCCGCCGCCGACCAGCGCATCGGCGCCGGCGACCTTGCCGACGGCGTCCCGGGTGGCCTCGACCAGGTCGAAGGCGGCCGGCGAGGCGATGTCGACGCTGACCGCGGACTCGAACCAGGCCCGGCCGTCGCCGAGGGGACGGACCGGCGTGGGCGCGCCGAGGCCGTCGACACCGGCGACCGCCGTACGGACGGCGTCGATGCGGTCGTCGTCGGCGACCACCTGGACGGTCACGGAGTTGTCGGCCAGGCCGTGCGCGGACATGAGCTTCTGCGCGGTGACCGAGTCGATCTCGCCGGTCACCGACTCCTCGGTGGTCAGTCCGGTCGCGTCGAGCTTGAACAGGCCGAGGCAGGCGATGAGCAGCAGCCCCGTGGTGACCACCCACACCGCACGCGGACGCGGGGCGATCCGGGCGCCGACCCGCGCCCACAGGCCGTGCGCGGTCGGCTCGTCGGAGGCGAAGGACGGGCGCTTGGGCCAGAAGATCCAGCGCCCGACGATCACCAGGAGGGCGGGCAGCAGCGTGATCATCGTGAGCAGGGTGACCACGACGCCGACCGCGAGCACCGGGCCGAGGCTGGCGGTGGAGTTGAGGTCGGCGAAGACCAGGCAGAGCAGGCCGACCGCCACGGTCGCGGCGCTGGCGACCAGGGCCGGGGTGGCCCGGTGCAGCGCGAACGCCATCGCCTCGTGCCGGTCCTCGTGGCGGCGCAGCTCCTCGCGGTAGCGCGCCACCAGGAGCAGGGCGTAGTCGGTGCCCGCACCGATGCACAGGATGCTGAGGATGTACTCGCTCTGGTCGTTGACCGTCAGGTCGGCGTACCTGGCCAGGAGGTAGACCACGCCGCGCGACATCATGTAGGCGAGCGCGGCGCACAGGATCGGCAGGATCCAGAGGATCGGGCTGCGGTAGGTGAGCAGCAGGATCAGGATCACCACGCCGAACGTGATCATCAGCAGCTGCACGTGCGAGCCCTCGAAGGACTCGGCGAAGTCGGAGGCCTGGCCGCCGAAGCCGCCGACGTACGTCGTGACGCCGTCGATCTTGGCGATGTCACGGACCTTCTTCGCGCTGGCGGGGACCTTGGCCCAGCCGCCGTCGCCGAAGTTGAAGTTGAAGAACGAGTAGGCGACCTCGCCGTCCTCGGAGATCAGTCGCGGTGCCGGCTGCCCGGACGCCGCGAGCGCCTCGGCGCCGTGCGGCGTGAGCACGCCGGTCTCGGTGACGCCGGCGACCTGGGCGATCTCCTTGGCCTGGGCGTCCATCGCGTCGAGGTCGGCCGGGGTCAGCCCACCCTTGCGGTGGTAGACGACGAGCGTCGGGATGTCGTTGGGATCGAGGTCGGTCGACAGCTCGTCGGCGACGCGCGAGGACTCCGCGGAACCGGGCAGCCAGGACGAGGCCTGGTTGTCCTTGACGTCGGCCAGCTTGCCGCCGAGGAACCCGAGGCCCCCGGTCAGCAGCAGCACGACGACCAGCACGACCCACTTGGTGACGGGGCCGGTCAGCCTTCCGGCGATCTGACGGTGCATGGCGCTCACTCTCCCCAGGGGTTCGGTGCATCGGCATCGGGATTCATCCGGATCCGACCCTGAGATCCGCCCTGAATCATCGGTGCGCGGGAACTCTTCACCCTGCGCGCGAGCGCCCGCCGTCCAGAAGACACGCGACGGCCCCAGGATGTGACATCCCGGGGCCGTCGAGCAGGCTCAGTCTTGGGGAAATTCAGAGGCCGAGGAACCGGCCGATGATCTCCTTCTGGATCTCGGTGGTGCCGCCGTAGATCGTCTGGATGCGGGTGTCCGCATAGGCCTTGGCGATGGGGTACTCCATCATGTAGCCGTAGCCGCCGTGCATCTGCAGGCCCTGGTCGACGATCTTCTTCTGCAGCTCGGTGGTCCACCACTTCGCCATCGAGGCGAGCGAGGTGTCGACCTGGCCGGCGTTGAGCAGCTCGACGCAGTGGTTCACGAACGTGCGGGCGATGTAGGCCTCGGTCGCCATCTCGGCCAGGACGAAGCGGGTGTTCTGGAACTTGCCGATCGGCTTGCCGAACGCCTCGCGGCTCTTGACGTAGTCGAGCGTCATGTCGAGCACGGCCTCGATGGCCGCGATCGCGATCGTCGCGATGGAGACCCGCTCCTGGGGGAGGTTCTGCATCAGGTAGACGAAGCCCTGACCCTCCTCGCCCAGCAGGTTCGCCTTGGGGACCATGACGTTGTCGAAGCTGAGCTCCGCGGTGTCCTGCGCCTTGAGGCCGAGCTTGTCGAGGTTGCGGCCGCGGGTGAACCCGGCCATGCCCTCCTCGACGACCAGGAGGCTGATGCCGTGGGCACCGGCGTCGGGGTTGGTCCGGGCCACGACGATCACCAGGTCGGCGTGGATGCCGTTGGTGATGAACGTCTTGGAGCCGTTGAGGACGTAGTGGTCGCCCTTGTCGACGGCGGTGGTCCGGATGCCCTGGAGGTCGGAGCCGGCGCCGGGCTCGGTCATCGCGATGGCGGTGACGATGTCGCCCGAGACGGTGCCGGGCAGCCAGCGGGCCTGCTGCTCGTCGTTCGCGAGGGCGACGAGGTAGGGCACCGTGATGTCGTTGTGCAGGGCGAAGCCGAGGCCGCTCGCGCCGACCCGGGTGATCTCCTCGGTGAGGACCATGTTGTAGCGGAAGTCCTTGATGCCGGGGCCGTCGTGGGCCTCAGGGACGTCGAAGCCGAGGAGACCCGCCTGGCCGGCCTTGCGCCAGACCTCGCGGTCGACCATGCCGTCCTTCTCCCACTGCTCGTGGTGCGGCACGACCTCGCGCTCGAGGAACGTGCGCGCGGTCGCGCGGAAGTCCTCGTGCTCGGTCTCGAGAATGCTGGGACGCTCGGGCATCAGCTCACCCACTCCTTGATCTGTGCGATGGTCGCGGCGGGGTCGTCGCTCGCGGGGGAGACGGACAGGTTCGTGACGCCGGACTCCTTGAAGGCGGCGATCCGCTCCTGGACGTACGACGCGGGGCCGACCAGGTTGCCGGCCTCCAGCCACTCGAGCGGGACGAGGGCCTCGGCCTCCTTCTTCTTGCCCGAGAGGTAGAGGTCCTGGATCTCCTTCGCCTCCTTCTCGAAGCCGTACTCGCAGGCCAGCTGGTTGTAGAAGTTCTTGTCGCGCGCGCCCATGCCGCCCACGTAGAGGGCGTAGAGGGGGCGCATGAAGTCGAGCAGCGCCTTGGTCTCGGGGCCCTCGCCGATGGCGACCATGCCGCCCGCGGAGATCTGCAGCGGGCCGAGCTCGGCCGAGCGCTTCGCGGCGCCGCGGGCCAGGGACGCGCCCCAGACCTCCTGGGCCTTCTCGGGGTAGTAGAGGAAGGGCAGCCAGCCGTCGGCGACCTCGGCGGTCATCGCGACGTTCTTGTCGCCCAGCGCGGCCACCCACAGCGGCAGGTCGGCGCGCTCGGGGCGGTTGAGCAGCTTGAGCGGCTTGCCCAGGCCGAGGCCCTGGCCCTCGGGGAGCGGGACCTGGACGGTCTTGCCCTGGTAGTCGAGGCGCTCGCCGCGCAGGCCCATCCGCAGCACCTCGATGACCTCGCGGGTGCGGGTCAGCGGGCGGTCGTACGGGAGGCCGTGGAAGCCCTCGATGACCTGGGGGCCGGAGGCGCCGAGGCCGAGCACCGCGCGGCCGCCGGAGACGTTGTCGAGGCCGGCCGCGGTCTGCAGCAGGGCGCCCGGCGTACGGGAGAAGACGTTGAGGATGCCGGCGCCGATCTCGACCGTGTCGGTCTTGGCGGCCAGGTAGCCCATCAGGGTCGGCGCGTCGAAGCCGTAGGGCTCGGCCACCCAGATGGTGTCGAGCCCGGCCTTCTCGAGGGCGACGACCTGGTCGGCCGACTCGCGCGGGTTGCCCGCATAGACGAGGGGCATCGAGAGCTTCATGGAGGTCCCTTCTGGCCGTACGGCCGACGGTGACGGTCCCGGGCGCGAGGGGTCCCCGCCCGGCGGCACAACTGTGACAGTAACACTGTCACGATGCAACGGTTGCTGTCGATGAGACGACGACAGGACGCGCCGTTCGCGACGTGATAGGAGGAGACACGTGACTTCCGAGAACTCTTCTGCCGAGACGCCCCGCTACACCGTCGCCGTGATCGGCGGGACCGGCCCGCAGGGCAAGGGCCTGGGCTACCGCTTCGCCCGCCACGGCCACGACATCGTGCTCGGCTCCCGGGCCGCCGAGAAGGCCGAGACCGTCGCCGCCGAGGTCAGCGAGCGGCTCACCGGCCTGCCCGGTG
The DNA here is from genome assembly GCF_018831735.1 of Pimelobacter sp. 30-1. NCBI lineage: Bacteria > Bacillati > Actinomycetota > Actinomycetes > Propionibacteriales > Nocardioidaceae > Pimelobacter > Pimelobacter sp. 30-1. The sequence continues at coordinate 424,924 of NZ_NHTS01000010.1, read as the reverse complement.
CCGGGACCGCCCGCGGCGCGGCCAACGCCGACGCCATCGCCGCCGCCGACGTCGTCCTGCTCGCGGTGCCCTACGACGGCCACGACGACCTCGTCACCTCCCTGGCCGAGGCGCTCGCGGGCAAGACCGTGATCTCGTGCGTCAACCCGCTGGCCTTCGACAAGCGCGGCGCGCACGGTCAGGTCATCGACGCCGGCGAGGGCTCCGCCGCGGAGTCCGCGGCCCGCATCGCGCCCGAGGCCACCGTGGTCGGCGCCTTCCACAACGTCGCCGCCCCCGCCCTGTGGGGCGCCGATGACTTCCTCGACGAGGACGTCATCGTGGTCGGCGACTCCGTCGAGGGCAAGCAGGTCGCGATCGACCTGGCCGCCTCGGTCACCGGCCGTCCCGGCATCGACGGCGGCAAGCTCCGTCTCGCGCGGGTGCTGGAGCCGTTCACCGCGGTGCTGATCTCGATCAACCGCAAGTACAAGACGCACTCCGGCATCCGGGTCACCGGCCTCGACGCGCCTCACTGACCAGTCGGTCCACGATCGGTGCGGCAGCCTTGCCCGGCTGCCACACCGATCCGGTCATCGGGTCGACCAGGTAGGGGCCGTCGGCGCACTCGGCCGTGATCTCGATCGGGTCGTCCCAGGCGCTGAGCCCGACGATCCGGACGTGCGGCGGCGGGCAGCCGCGGTAGACGTCGGGCGGGGCGCCCGTGAAGGCGGCCATGTCGGTGCGGAGCACGGCGAGGTCGTCGGCCGGGATCGCGGCCCGGCCGCTACCGACGCAGAGCACCGCGACGGCGAGGTCCTCGGCCCGGGCGACGCCCGGGCCGGACCGCTGGTCGGGCGTCTTGTCGACGCAGGTGAGCGCGGCCGCGTCGGGGGCGGACGGGGGAGCCAGCCGCTCGCGCTGGGCCCGCAGCAGGGTGCCGAACCGGTCCCACACCTCCTGCGAGCCGACCCGCACGACGCCGCCGACGGCGACCTCGCGGCAGCCGTAGAGCCCCGCGTCGGCGACCACGGTCGACCCGTCCGGGTAGGCGAACGCGAGCTGGAAGCCGGGCCCGAGCTCGAGCGTGCACGCGGCGTCGGCCGGCTGCTCCGCGAGTCCGTTGATCGTCGCGGCCAGGTCGTCGACGTCGGTCACGAGGGCGTCGCGGGGGACCGCGACCGGCGTACCGCCGCCGGGGCAGAGGCGGACCGAGGTGGCGCCGTCGGGGACCTCGCCGGGCCCGTCCTGGGTCCGGGCGTCGACGGGCTGGGCCGGGCAGGCGGGGGCGTCCAGCGGCGAGGCCGCCACGCGGTCCGCGCCGCGCTCGGGACCGGACCCGCCGTTCACCACGGCGACCACGCCGGCCACCGCCAGCACGGCCGCGGCGCTGCCGCCCGCGACGAGGACGGTCGTGCGCCGGGCGCGGCGGGCGATCCGCCGGGCGCCGTCCGCTCGTCCGGGTGCCGGAGGCGGGGAGGGCACGGCCTCGGCCAGCCCGTCGCGCAGCCGGTCCTGCTCGGTCTCGTCATTCATCGCCGGGCTCCTCTCGTCGTAGGTGGGGAGAGGAGCGCAGGGTCGTCAGGGCTCGCGAGCACTGGCTCTTGACCGTGCCGACGCCGATCCCGAGGGCGGCGGCGGTCTGCTGCTCGGTGAGGTCCTCGAAGTAGCGCAGGACCACGACCGCCCGCTGCCCGCGCGGCAGCCGCCCGAGCGCGGAGACCAGGTCGTTGCGCGCGTCCCGGTCCTCGCTCGCCGCGGCCCGCTCGGGCAGGTGCTCGGTCGGTCGCTCGGCACGCCACTTGCGGCGCCACCAGGAGACGTAGGTGGTGTACATGACCCGCCGCACGTAGGCCTCGAAGCCGTCGGGCCCCACCCGGGACCAGGCCCGCCAGGACTTCGCCAGCGCCGTCTGGACCAGGTCCTCGGCGAGCTGGTGATCGGTCGTCAGCAGCCACGCCGAGCGCCACAGCGCGTCGCCGCGGGCCACGACGAACGCGTCGAACGCGCCCTCGTCGTCCGCACGGACCACCGCGTCGTGGGCCATCGGGTCCTCCACCACCGTTCGCTCCATCGGCACTCCTCTCACCCACCAGAAGCGGGTGGGGGTGCCGGAAGGTTGTCAGCCGGTGGTCAGCCGGCCAGACCGTCGACGACCTCGGCCCCGGGGGCCTGCGCGAACAGGTGCCCCGGCACGAGGAGCTTGGAGCGGCGCAGCCCCGAGCCGATCACGGCCAGCGCCATCTCCGGGACCCGCGCGTCGACCAGCAGCCGCCAGCCGGACGGCAGCCCGACGGGGGTGATCCCGCCGTACTCCATGCCGGAGTCGGCGACCGCCCGCTCCAGCGGCAGGAACGACGGCTTGCGCACGTCGAGCAGCCGCTTGACCGTGTGGTTGACGTCGGCCCGGGTGTCGGCCCGGACCAGGCACGCCGCGACCCGCTCCTCGCCCTCGCGCTTGCCGGCGACGAGGACGCAGTTGGCGCCCGCCGCCATCGGTACGTCATAGGCGGCGCTCATCGCCGCCGTGTCGGCCAGGTCCGGGTCGATCTCGACCACGGCGATCGCCGCCGCCCCCGGCCAGGCGGCGAGGGCGGCGGCGACGGGGGCCGCGACGAGGTCCGGTCGCTCCAGGGCGGGCAGCGAGGTCAGACCGGGGAGCTGCGGGAGCTCGGGGTGCTCGGGAGGGGCGGCGCTCATGGCGCCATCCTGCCCGGTCGGGCTCGCGGCTACTGCCAGCCCTGGACCCGGGTGCCGTAGCCGTGGTGGTCGTAATGGTTGTCGTAGTCGTAGCCGCCGGGGTCCGGGTCGTCCGGGTGCCGGCGCCCGCGCAGGACGGTGGCGACCAGGCCGGCCGCACCGGCGGCGAGCCAGGGCAGCGAGAGGATCCAGCCCGTGTCGGCGATCTTGACCGTCTCGCTGGCCACCAGCGCCCACACGCCGACCAGGCCGACGAACGCGACCCCCATCACCAGGTGACCGGTGTTGACCGGGTGCCAGCCGGAGCGGCGCGGCGCGGCGGGCTCCGCGGTGATCGGCTCGGTGGCGGGCTCGCCCGGCTGCTCGTCGAAGATGCTCATGCTGCGCTCCGGAACTCGATCTGGCCCAGCTTGAGCTGAGCGTCCACGGTCAGGGTGGGGTCGTCGGGGCGGGTCAGGTGGCCGCCGCGGCCCTCGTTGCCCTGGTTCTTGCCGAACATGAGCACCTCGCCGGCGTCCACGTCGCCGGTGGCCTCGATGGTCAGGCCCTCCTTGGGCACGATCACCTCGATGTGGCCGACGTCCAGGTCGAGGTCGAGGGTCCGACCGTCGAGGTTCTCGAGGTCGGTGACCTTGCGCAGGTCGATGACGATCTCACCGACCCCGAGCTCGTAGGACGACTTCAGCTGCGACGACTCGGTGATCGGGGGCTTGGTCTGGCCCATCTCGAGCCGGTCGACGGTGGCGGTGGCGGCCGTGGCGACGGCGGCGACCAGCCCGATCAGGATGAGTCCGCCCGCCCGGCCGTAGAAGGCGCCCACGAGGAGCATCACGCCGACGACGCCGAGCACGGTGGCCGGGTAGACCGACGGCAGCACGTCCGCGCCGGCCAGGTCGATCGTGGCGACGATCCCGACCGCGAGCGCGGTGAGCGCGAAGGTGAAGGGGAAGAGCAGCGGGCCGCGCTTGCGGGGGTTCGCCGGGCGCCGCGGCGGGGGCGGCGGCGTCGGCCGGTACGACGAGTAGGTCGCCGGGTAGCCGGCCGTCCCCGGGGCCGGCGGGGGCGGCGGCGGCACCGGCGGTCCGGTGCGCAGCCAGGGGTGGGTGCGCCCGGACTTGGCGGCGTTGCGCCCGCCGAGCACCACGATGAGCACCAGGCCGGCCGCCATCAGGGGCCAGGGGAAGTCCGGTCCGCCGACGGTGTCGCCGATGACGGCGGCGACCGCGACCACGCCGGCCACCACGAGGGCCGCCGTGCGCACGCCCTCGTCGAGGCGGATCACCGTGTCCTCGGTGCCCTCCTCGGGGACCAGGAGCCAGCCGACGGCGTACAGGATGAGGCCGCCGCCACCGAAGAACGTGAGGACCACGAACGCCACGCGCACCAGCAGCGGGTCGATGTCGAGGTGCCGGGCCACGCCGGCGGCCACGCCGGCCACCTTGCGGTCGTCGCGGCTGCGGCGCAGCCGGGCCAGGTCCCGGACCTCGTCGCGGGTCACGCGCGGTCCGGTGTCGCCGGGTTCGCGCGGTTCGCGGGGCTCGCCGTTCGGGCCGGTGGGCCCGGATGCGGTGTCGGTCGGTGCGTTCATGTGCTCCAGCCTGGTGGTTCGGGACGGTCCACACCATCGGGGACCGCCCTGATCCTCGCCCATCACCCCGGGGGCCGGGTCAGGGTCGGGTCAGGGTGCTTCCCCCTGCTGGTGCGCCACCCGCTGTGTGACGATGGAGGCATCATGAGCAGCACTGCCAGCATGCCCGCACCCCCGGTGCCGGCCCCCGCCCCGGCGCGCGACGTCCGCCGCGCCTGGCGCGACCTGCGCGAGCCGATGATCGGCGGTGTCGCGGCCGGCCTGGCGGCGCACCTGGGCGTCTCGGTGCTGTTCGTCCGGGCCGCTTTCGTGGTGGCCACGTTCATGGGCGGCGCCGGCGTCATGGCGTACGCCGCCCTGTGGGTGCTGATGCCCGCCGGCCCCCCGCCCGAGGTGCTCGCGCCCGGCCTCGAGAGCGCGCTGCGCGGCGGGCGCCGTCCCGGCCGCCGGGGCCGCCGGTTCTCCGACATCGGACCGGTCGTCACGCTCGCCGTGCTCGGTGTCGGCCTGGTCTTCGCGACCGGCGCCGTGCTCGGGACCGGCTGGTGGATCTGGCCGCTCGCGATCGCCGTCGTCGGCGTCGCCCTGCTCTGGCGCCAGGCCGACGAGGCCCAGCGCGAGCGCTGGCTCGACGCGACCGGCCGGATCGACCCGGCCCGGGTGGTCGTCGGAGGCGGCGGTTGGGCCGCCTGGGCCCGGATCGCGGCCGGCGTCGGCCTGGTCGTGGTCGCGCTCGTGCTCTTCGTGCTCCGCGACGCCTCGCTCGCCGTGGCCCGCGACGCGACCCTCGCCGTCCTGCTGGGCCTGGTCGGTCTGGTGATCGTCCTCGGCCCGTTCGTCTACCGGCTGATGGCCGACCTGAGCACCGAGCGCGAGGAGCGGGTCCGCACCCAGGAGCGCGCCGACGTCGCCGCCCACCTGCACGACTCGGTGCTCCAGACCCTCGCCCTGATCCAGAAGAACCCCGCCGACGCCGCCCGCCTGGCCCGCGCCCAGGAGCGCGACCTGCGCGCCTGGCTCTACGCCGGGGAGTCGATCGACGAGACCAGCGTCGCCAGCGCGCTGCGCGCCGCCGCCGCCGAGATCGAGGACGCCTACGGCATCACCGTCGACGTCGTCGCGGTCGGCGACTGCGACTTCAGCGAGCACGCCCGCCCGATCGTCCAGGCCGCCCGCGAGGCGACCACCAACGCCGCCAAGCACGCCGGCGTCCCGCGGGTCGACGTCTACGCCGAGATCACGCCCGCCGGGATCGACGTCTTCGTCCGCGACCGCGGCGCCGGCTTCGACCCGGAGGCGACCCCGGAGGACCGGCTCGGCGTACGGCGCAGCATCATCGACCGCATGGAGCGCCACGGCGGCCGCGCCGAGATCCGCTCCGCGCCCGGCGAGGGCACCGAGGTGCGCCTGCACCTCGACCACACCCCCAAGGAGAGCAATGAGTGAGCCGGTGCGCGTCGTCGTCGTCGACGACCACGCCATGTTCCGCCGCGGCGTCAGCGCCGAGCTCGGGTCGACCGGCGCGGGCCGGGTCGAGGTCGTGGCCGAGGCCGCCGACGTCGACGAGGCCGTCGCCGCGGTCACCACGCACCGCCCGGACGTCGTCCTGCTCGACGTGCACCTGCCCGGAGGCGGTGGCGTCGAGGTGATCCGCCGGGTCAACGACTCCGAGGTGCGCTTCCTCGCGCTGTCGGTCTCCGACGCCGCCGAGGACGTCATCGGCACCATCCGCGGCGGCGCCCGCGGCTACGTCACCAAGACCATCACCGGCCCCGAGCTGGTCGACGCGATCGCCCGGGTCTCCGACGGGGACGCCGTGTTCTCCCCGCGCCTGGCCGGCTTCGTCCTCGACGCCTTCGCCGGCGCCGGGATCTCCGCCGACCTGGCCAGCGTCGACGAGGACCTCGACCGGCTCACCGAGCGCGAGCGCGAGGTGATGCGGCTCATCGCCCGCGGCTACTCCTACAAGGAGGTCGCCAAGGAGCTCTTCATCTCCATCAAGACCGTCGAGACCCACATGTCGTCGGTGCTGCGCAAGCTCCAGCTCTCCTCGCGCCACGAGCTGACCCGATGGGCCTCGGACCGGCGGCTGCTGTGAGGCGACGGGCCGCGCTCCTCGTCGCGGTCCTGCTGCTCGGCGCCTGCGCCGAGACCCCCGCGCCGGCCCCCGCTCCCGCTCCGCCGCCCAGCGCGACGCCCACACCCACGCCCACACCCACGCCTGCCCCCACGCCTGCCCCCACGCCTGCCCCCACGCCCACCGGGCCGGCTGCGCCGGCGTACTCCGACTGGGAGCTGGGCGTCCACGTCCTGCCCCGCACGGCCCAGGGCTTCGGCGAGATCCGGCCCACCCCGAAGCCGCTGCGGCACCGGCGCTACCCGACCGCAGACCTGCTCCCGCCGCCGGCCGACGGCCGCTTCCACTCCTCGATCGGACCGGTCACGCCGGCCATCCGGCAGCGCATGGGCGAGACCTGGTCACCCGCCTGCCCGGTCGGGCTCGACGACCTGGCCTACGTCACCGTCTCGTTCCGCGGCTTCGACGGCGCGGCGCACACCGGCGAGCTGGTGCTGGCCGAGGACCAGGCCGCCCCGGTGGTCTCGGTGTTCCGGGCGCTGTTCGCGGCGGACTACCCGATCGAGGAGATGCGACTGCCCACGACCGCCGACGTCGAGGCGCCGCCGACCGGCGACGGCAACGACACCGCGGCCCTGGTCTGCCGGGCGACCCGCGGGGCGGCGTCCTGGTCGGCGCACGCCTACGGCCTGGCGCTCGACCTGAACCCGTTCCTCAACCCGTACCACCAGGGGGACGTCGTGCTGCCCGAGCGCGCGTCGGCGTACCTCGACCGGAGCCGGACCCAGCCGGGCATCATCCACGCCGGCGACCTGGTGGTGCGCGAGTTCGCCCGGATCGGGTGGAGCTGGGGCGGTTCGTGGAGCTCGCTGAAGGACTACCAGCACTTCACCGCGACCGGTCGCTGAGCGGGGCCCCCGACTGGATAGGGTGCGCCCATGGAGACCCTGCGCCTGATCCTGCTCATCCTCCACATCCTCGGCTTCGCCGCGCTGATCGGTGGGCTGCTGGCGCAGGCCGGGCCCGGTGACAAGAAGGTCACCGGCGTGATGCGCGACGGCGTCGGCACCGCCTTCCTGGCCGGCCTGCTGCTCGTCGGCGTCCTCGAGGGCACCGACGGGGTCACCGTCAACCACGCCAAGATCGCGGTCAAGCTCGTCATCGGCCTGATCCTGCTGGTCCTGGTGATGGCCAACATGCGCAAGGCCAAGATCCCCAACGGCCTGTGGGCCGGGCTGCTCGTGCTCGCCGTGGCCGACGTCTGCGTCGCCGTCCTCTGGTCGCCCGTCCACAGCTGACGCCGCGCGGCGCCACCGGCCGCACGATCGTCGGTACGGCGCCGTAGGCTGGTCGGAGCATGACTACGACGCCTCCGGCCCTCACCGCAGACCAGCTCCTCGAGGGCCTCAACGACCCTCAGCGCGAGGCGGTGAAGCACGAGGGCGTGCCCCTGCTCGTCGTCGCCGGCGCCGGCTCGGGCAAGACCCGGGTGCTGACCCGCCGGATCGCCTGGACCATCGCGGTCCGCAAGGCCCACCCGGGCTCGATCCTGGCGATCACCTTCACCAACAAGGCCGCGGCCGAGATGAAGGAGCGCGTCTCCGAGCTCGTCGGCAACCGCGCCCGCCTGATGTGGGTGAGCACCTTCCACTCGGCGTGCGTGCGGATCCTGCGCAAGGAGGTCGAGCACCTCGGCTACGAGCGGGTGAAGTCGAACTTCTCCATCTACGACGCCCAGGACCAGAAGCGGCTCATCCAGCTCGTCTGCAGCGACCTCGAGCTCGACCCGCGGCGCTTCCAGCCGGGCCCGATCCTGCACTGGATCAGCAACCACAAGAACGAGCTGCGCGATCCGGACGAGGTCGCCGCCGAGGTCCGCAACTCCGTCGACGAGGCCTACGCGACGGCGTACAAGGCCTACCAGCGGCGGCTGCGCGAGGCCAACGCCTTCGACTTCGACGACCTCATCATGGAGACGGTGCGGCTCTTCCAGCTCAAGCCCGAGATCCGCGAGACCTACCGGCGCCGGTTCCGGCACGTGCTGGTCGACGAGTACCAGGACACCAACCACGCGCAGTACTCCCTGATCCACCAGCTCTGCGGCCAGCAGCTCGAGGAGCACGACGAGACCACCCTCGACGGCCTGCCCGCCGACCGGGTGCCGCCGGCCGAGCTGATGGTGGTCGGTGACGCGGACCAGTCGATCTACGCCTTCCGGGGCGCCGACATCCGCAACATCATGGACTTCGAGAAGGACTTCCCCGACGCGCGCACGATCCTGCTGGAGCAGAACTACCGCTCCACCCAGACGATCCTCACCGCCGCCAACGCGGTGATCGAGCGCAACGAGAGCCGCAAGCCCAAGCGGCTGTGGTCCGACGCGGGCGACGGCGACAAGATCGTCGGCTACGTCGCCGACACCGAGCACGACGAGGCCCGGTTCGTCTCGACCGAGATCGACGAGCTGACCGACAAGGGCGTCAAGCCCTCCGACGTCGCGGTCTTCTACCGGACCAACGCGCAGTCGCGCGTGTTCGAGGAGATCTTCATCCGTACCGGCCTGCCCTACAAGGTCGTCGGGGGCGTGCGGTTCTACGAGCGCCGCGAGATCCGCGACGCCCTGGCGTACCTGCGGATGCTGGTCAACCCCGACGACCAGGTCTCGCTGCGCCGCATCCTCAACACCCCCAAGCGCGGCATCGGCGACCGCGCGGTCCTCGCGATCACGATGTTCGCCGAGCGCGACCGGCTGACCTTCTGGGAGGCGCTGCAGCGCGCCGGCGAGGCCCCCGGCCTGGCCACCCGCAGCCAGACCAACATCGAGGGCTTCGTCAGCCTCGTGCAGGACCTCCAGCAGATGGTCGCCGCGGGGGAGCGCCCCGACGTCATCCTGGAGACCGTCCTCGACCGCTCCGGCTACCTCGCCAGCCTCGAGGGCTCCGACGACCCCCAGGACGCCACCCGCGTCGAGAACCTCGGCGAGCTCGTCGCCGTGGCCCGCGAGTTCGCCGAGGACCCCGTCGCCGGTCCCTCCGCCGACCCCGCCGACGTCGACGCCGGCACCGTCGAGCCCGGCCTGGCCGACTTCCTCGAGCGGGTCGCCCTCGTCGCCGACTCCGACCAGATCCCCGACGCCCCCGAGGACGACCCCGACGCCCCGCCGGACCAGGGCGTGGTCACCCTCATGACCCTCCACACGGCCAAGGGCCTGGAGTTCCCGGTCGTCTTCCTCACCGGCATGGAGGACGGCGTCTTCCCCCACTCCCGGGCCCTGGGCGACCGCCCCGAGCTCGAGGAGGAGCGCCGCCTGGCGTACGTCGGCATCACCCGCGCCCGCCAGCGCCTCTACATCTCGCGCGCCGTCGTCCGCTCGGCCTGGGGCGCGCCGGCCCACAACCCCGGCTCCCGCTTCCTCAACGAGCTGCCCATCGACCTCGTCGACTGGCGCCGTACCGAGGCCGACCAGACGCGGTGGTCGCGGCCGTCGTACGACGGGTACGGGTCGGGTGGCGGCGACCAGGGCGGCAGCCAGCGCCTCGGCGCCCCCACCGCCGCCGGCCGCCGCAACTTCAGCTCGGCCGCCGCCCGCGCCGACGCCGCCGCCAAGTCCAAGCCCTCGCGCCCCATCCCCGTCCTCGCCCCCGGCGACAAGGTCACCCACGACTCCTTCGGCCTCGGCACCGTGGTGTCGGTCGAGGGCGCCGCGGAGAAGTCGGTCGCGTCGATCGACTTCGGGTCGGACGGGGTGAAGCGGCTGCTGCTGCGGTACGCGCCGGTCGAGAAGCTCTAGCGCTCCCCGAACCGCACCTGGAGCAGGCTGCGCGGCGTCTTGCCGTGCCGCTCGCGGTAGGCCGCGACGATCTCGTCGGTCGTGTCCTCGCCGGCGTGCAGCCGGACCAGGTAGGGCACCAGCCAGTGCAGGTCGGCCGCGTCGAACTCGGTCGCGAACCGCGGGTCGAGGCCGGTGCGGTCGTCGTCGAGCACGTCGGTCAGCGGCACCTGACCGCCGGCGTTGGCCGCGTGCGGACCGATGGAGAAGGAGACCCGGGACGCGGCCCCGTCCGGGTGCAGGGCGACCTCGACCGGGTGCGGGTACGGGCCGGGACCGGTGCGGGCCACCACGAGGAACTCCAGCGGCTGCTCGGCCTGGTCGTGGCCTGTGCGCTTCGTCATCTGCGGCCGCCTAGCGATCTGCCCGCTCGAAGACGTGGAGCTCCACGTCCTCCCAGGCGACGGCGTCCGGCAGCGCCGGGCCCAGGTCCCCGGAGAGCCGGAGGATCGTGGCGAGCGCGCCGTTGCACAGGTCGAGCCACCGGTCCGCGGAGATCGGGCGACCGCCCTCGAACGCGTCCGGCGTACCGTCGTCGAGCCAGACCCCGGCCGTGGCGTTGACCGAGAACCGCCGGGTGAGGGCGGCGCGCGTCCAGTGCCCGTAGGCGAACATGTCGTTCGCGGACAGCGCCGTCAGCAGCCGGAGATCGGGCCAGTCGGTGAACCGGTGGTAGCGCCGGTGCAGGATCGCGGGGTCGTACAGGTGGGCGTCGCGGGTGGCGATGAGGATGCCGTCGTCGAACACGCCGATCGCCGGGCGCTCGCGCGGCGCGACCTCGTCGGCCGCGGCGGCCGGCGCGGCACGGGTGAGGTCGACGGTGCCGCTCGCCGAGCTCGGTGCGCCGGCCATCAGTCGTCGATCTCCAGGCCGCGCTCGCGCAGCGACCGGAGCGTCGCGGCGTCGGGCGTGAGGGAGATGAAGTCGATGCTCGCGAGGTGGGGGAGCAGGTCGAGGTCGTCCCAGGAGCCGATGTCGAAGGCGTCGTCCTCGCCGTCCCACTGGGGTGCGATCTCCTGGTAGATCTCGTTGCCCGCGTCCACCACGAGGTCGCGCACCTGCGCGGCCAGTGCCGCGTCGATCGGGAGCCGTGCGAACCACGCGAGGACCTCGGGGATCGGTGCCGCGCCCTCGGTGGCGAGGTCGATGGAGCGGTCGGCATACGACTGCACGAACGCGGTGAGGGAGAACCGCGGCTCGAGGATCCCCTGCTGGTACATCAGCTCGTCGATCACGGCGAGCTTGAGGTTGAGGTCGGTGAACACCAGGGGAGTGCCGGACGCCTCGACCGGCTCGACCGGCTCGACCGCGTCCCGGTCCTCGCCGCGGTACGCCGCGCGGAGCACGGCCTCCAGCGGCTCGCGATCGGCCGGGTCCAGGCCACGGCGGGCCAGCTGGTCGAACGGGTCGACCCCGGAGACGCTGCCGGTCAGGCCCGGGCCCGGTGTCGCACCGGCCAGGAGCAGCCGGTGCAGCAGGGGCGCGTCGTCGCCGTCGAGGGTCGGGTTCTCGAGGAGCACGTTGACCGGGGTGAGGAACGAGAGCTGGACCGACGCGTCGAGCCGCTGCTGGAGCAGCCAGCCGGCGATCTCGCGGCGGTGGCGCGGCACCGGGTTGCTGAGCGCCGCGTCGAGCAGGTACCGGCCGTCCGGTGAGTCCACGATCACGTCGAGCAGCTCGTTGAGCGAGCCGGTCAGCGCCCGGCGGTGGCAGGTGTCGAGGGCGGCGATGGCCCGCTGCCCCTCGGCGGGGTCGACCGGGCGGTCGAGGACGTGGCTCGCGTAGCGCACGTCGGCCAGCTCGTCGGCCGTACGCCGCTCGGGCTCGCCGGCCCGGACGACCCACTGGAGCTGCGGTACGCCGATCGCCTCGGAGTGGAGGATCGCCAGCGGGCTCGGGGCGTCCTCGGCGAGCAGCGCGGCGCGGGTCCGGCGCAGCATGCCCTCGGAGGCCCGCCAGTCGAGGTCGTCGCACCAGAGGACCGCGTGCGCCACCGGCAGCGTGGTGGCCGCGCCGTCCACCTCGCCGGCCACCACCTCGTACAGCCCGGCCGGGTCGCGCCCGGCGACGAGCGAGAGCAGGTCGTCCGGTACGCCGGCGAACAGCTCGGCCTGGTCGGCGAAGCCCGTCGTGAGCGAGCCGTCCACGGGGTACGACAGGAGCAGGCCGCGCCCGTCGTGGGTGAAGTGCCAGACCCACCAGTGGTCGCCGGCGCGCAGCCGGCCGCGCACCGCGTCGGGCACGAGGTCGAGTCCCTCGAGCGGCGGGCCGTCCCAGGCGAGCGGGTGCGCGGCGCTCGGCGCCGGCACCGGCTCCGGCGCCACCGAGTCAGGTGCCACGGCCGCGATCGCCGCGAGCTCGCTGATCACCCGCGTTCGGTGGCGCAGCTCCCACCGGCGGGTGCCGTGCAGGACGTCGAGCACCGCGTCGGCGCGAGCGAGCAGCACGATCACCACCGGTTGGGTGCCGAAGTCCGCCTTCGGGTCAGGGACACCGGCCAGCAGGAGCACCGCGTTCCCCTCGACCCACCACAGGGGCGCGGTGGGCAGGCCCGTGGCGCGCATCTCGCGGGTCACCGGGCTGCGGCGCACCACGCCGGTGTCCGGGTCGTGGACGGTCATCTCGGACGCCGGGCCCCAGCGTGCGCTCATCGTCTCGATCAGCCGCTGGGACCAGCCCTCGAGCGCGTCGGCCGTCCACGGCTCGCTCGTCGCGATGATGGCCGACAGCGTCCGTGCGTCCCCGCGGCCGCTGAGCTCACGACCGCCGACCGAGAAGGTGCGATCGCCCCAGGCGACGGTGGCCGGGTCCTGCTCCCACCACGCCGCGCTCGCCCGCTCGACCTGGTCGACGAGCTCGTCGAGCCCCGCGCTGCGCCGGATGCCGTAGCCGAGCCGGGCGTCGTCGCCGGGCCGGGGCTGCTCGTCGTACGGACAGGCGGCGAAGACCTGCTCGACCTGCTCCCGGCGACTCGTGCCCGGGTCGGCGAAGTCGTCGAGCGAGAACGCCGAACCCAGCCGGTACGGCCGGCGCAGCGCCGTGCTGAACCCGAAGTCGTCCATGCCGAAGCCGTTCTGGTGCCCCACCTCGGTGAGGCTGCCCGGCACGTGCCAGTGCGCGCCGTCGAACCACGCGACCCCGGAGATCAGCGGCACCGGCCGCCCGCCGAGGACCCGGAGCTCCAGGAGCTGCTCGGCCTCCTCACCCCGGGCGTTCTCGCCCCGGGCCGCGACCAGGTCGCGCAGGTCGTCCGGTACGCCGCCGAGCATGCGCGCCACGAGCGTCTCCAGCGCCTCGGCCAGCGCGTTCTCGCGGCCCTCGGGGCCCTCGCCGGCGAGCTCGGCGTGGTCCTCGAGGAACTGGGCCGGGGCGTCCGTGGCGAACGCGCAGCTCGGGTCCTGGAGGAGCAGCAGCGCCCGCCCGTCGTCGGTGAAGATCCAGACGGTCGTCGTCCCGTTGCGCGCCTGCAGGCCGAACCGCGACGCCGCGACCGGGGTGTCGCGCAGCCGGACCTCCCCCTCGTCGAACATCGCGCTCATCAGCCAGGCCCGCCGCCGCAGCTCGAGCGGCTGCTCGCCGAGCATGAGGAGCTCGTGCACGGTGTCGTCCTCGTCGACGAGCGCGCTCATGCTGCCCAGCGCGTACTCCCGCGGCAGCACCAGCAGGATCTGGCGCAGCATGCTCGTGCCCGGCTCGCCGTCCCAGTCGGTCATCAGCGCGCAGAAGAGCTCGCCGCGATCCCACAGCTCGGCCTCGGGCATCCGGACCGCCACCATCAGGTAGTCGAGGATGCCCTCGGGCTCCTGCTCCTCGCCGACCAGGCGCGGCGTACGCCGCTGCGGGGCGCCCCACCCCTCGCGCAGGACCCGGCGCACGCCCTCGGTCCAGGTGGACGCGCGCTGCGCGTAGTCGCCGTGGTCGTCCGTGGGGTCCTCGCCCGGGTCGTAGCCGCCCATCGGCAGGATCCAGACACCCTGGGCCGCGTCGCCGTCGACGCCCTCGAAGCTGAACTCGTCCTCCGGCTCGTGCTCGAGGAGGTGGGCGACGAGGCGGTCGCAGAAGCCGGGCACCTCGTCGAGCCCGAACGGCGGCAGGAAGATCGGCAGGTCGTCGTCGTCCGCGGTCACGCTCGCGAGGCTAGCCGCGCCGGGGAGGGGGCCGAACCACGGAATCCGCGGACCGGCCGGTCAGGTCAGGTCCGGTCAGGTGAGGTCAGGGAGTGACGCCGTGCTGGCGCAGCGCCGCGTCGGGGTCGACCGGGTCGCCGCCGCCGGGGCGGACCTCGAGGTGCAGGTGGGGGCCGGTCACGTGACCGGTGCCGCCGACGTAGCCGATCAGCTCACCGGCGCGGACCTTGTCGCCGGCCGAGACCGCGAAGGCGCTCTGGTGGCAGAACCAGAGCTCGGTGCCGTCGTCGAGGGTGATCACGGTCTTGTTGCCGTAGGCGCCGTCGAAGCTGGCCGAGGTCACCGTGCCGTTGGTCACGGCGCGGATCGGGGTGCCGGTGGGGGCCGCGAAGTCGAGGCCGGTGTGGTAGCTCGACCAGAGGCCGTACTCGCCGTAACGGGCGGTGAGGCGGTAGACCGAGGGGTCGACCGGGAGCACCCAGCGGTTGAGGGCGATCTCGGCGGCTTCCTTCTCGGCAGCCTGGGCGAGGTTGCCGAGGGCGCTGGTGCGCTCCTCGGCGGAGCGCTCGGCCTCGGCGACGAGGTCGGTACCGGCGGACTGGGCGAGGGCGTCGCGGTCGGAGTCGCGGCTGACGGTCTCGCTGCGGGTGCCGACGGCGGCGTTGCCGAAGGAGCCGGTCAGGGCGTTGGCCGCGCTGACCCGGTCGCCGGCGGAGGCGAGCTGGGGGTCCGCGGAGGTGACGACGCCGCCGATGGCGACGGCCAGGGTGGCCACGCCGACGGCGACGGGCAGGGTCGGGAGGCCGCGGAAGAGCGGTCCGCGCGAGCCAGCGTGACGTACGGCGCGCCGCTTGCCGCTCGGGGCGACCGCGCGCAGCCCGGCGGAGGAGTCCGTCATCGGGTCGGCGAGCGGGATGTCGCGCAGGGCGGGGAGCTCGACGGTGGGGGCCCGGTCGAGGCGGGGAGCCTCGATCGTGGCGATCTCGACGGGGGCGATCTCGACCTGGGCGATCTCGACCGGGGCGGGCGTCGCGGGGCGCGCCACGCGCTTGCCGACGTACGCCGAGGGCTTCTCCGCGGCGATCTCGGGACGCCGGGCGACCCGCTTGCCGACGTACGCAGCGCCGCTGGGGGAGCCGGAGTCGGGGGTCGAGTGGGCGCGCGAGGCGCGGTGATCCGCTCGGTGGTTACCCATCGACTGCTGACTCCTTGGTGGACGATCGTGCAGGCCGTTCCGACCCTGGGGTGCCGACCGAGGCGTCCGAGTGTTGCTCCGACCGAGGTGGCCGTCGGGTGACGGCCGGGTGAAACATGCGTGCCGACGATAGCCGATGCCGGGACGCCTCCGAAATCGTACGGGTGGAACCTGGGGATGACCGGCGAACGGGCAAACCGCCGTGAGCGGCGCGTGACACCCATCACCTTGTCCGTCCTGGACTCGTCCTACTCGTGGGTCAGGACTATCGTGCCCGGGGGTGTGCCGCTGCGTGCACCGAACCTCTGACCAAGACGTGAGGACGTATCAGTGGACCTGATGGAGTACCAAGCGAAGGAGCTCTTCGCGAAGCACGGCGTGGCCACCACCCTCGGGACGGTCGTCGAGACCGCCGAGGAGGCGCGGGCCGCGGCCGAGCAGATCGGCGGCGTGACCGTCATCAAGGCGCAGGTCAAGGCCGGTGGCCGGGGCAAGGCCGGTGGCGTGAAGCTCGCGAAGACGGCGGACGAGGCCTTCGAGCACGCGTCCAACATCCTCGGCATGGAGATCAAGGGCCTGACGGTCAACCGCGTCCTGGTCACCCCGGCGACCCCGCCGGAGGAGGAGTACTACTTCTCCTTCCTGCTGGACCGGTCCAACCGGCAGTACCTCTGCATCGCGTCGGTCGAGGGCGGTGTGGAGATCGAGGAGGTCGCCAAGACCAACCCCGACGCCGTGAAGAAGATCGGCATCGACCCCGGCAAGGGCGTCGACGCGGCGAAGGCCCGGGAGATCGCCACCGAGGCGAAGTTCCCCGAGGCCGTCTTCGAGCAGGCCGTGAAGATGATCGAGGACCTCTACAAGGTCTTCGTCGAGGAGGACGCGACCCTCGTCGAGGTCAACCCGCTCGCCCGCCTCGCCGGTGACAAGCTCGAGGCGCTCGACGGCAAGGTCTCGCTCGACGAGAACGCCTCCGAGGTGCGTCACCCCGAGCACGAGGAGTTCGAGATCCGTGAGGAGGCCGACCCGCTCGAGGCGAAGGCCAAGGACCTCGGTCTCAACTACGTCAAGCTCGACGGCCAGGTCGGCATCATCGGCAACGGCGCGGGTCTGGTCATGAGCACCCTCGACGTCGTCGCGTACGCCGGCGAGAACCACGGCGGCGTCAAGCCGGCCAACTTCCTCGACATCGGCGGCGGCGCCAACGCGCAGGTCATGGCCAACGGTCTCGACGTCATCCTGAACGACGAGCAGGTCAAGTCGGTCTTCGTGAACGTCTTCGGTGGCATCACCGCGTGCGACGAGGTCGCCAACGGCATCAAGGGCGCCCTCGAGCTCCTCGGTGACAAGGCCACCAAGCCGCTCGTCGTCCGTCTCGACGGCAACAACGTCGAGGCCGGCCGCGCGATCCTGAACGAGCTGAACCACCCGCTCGTGACGCAGGTCGACACCATGGACGGCGCGGCCGACAAGGCCGCCGAGCTGGCGAACGCCTGAGGCCGGGGGAGCAGAGAACATGAGCATCTACCTCAACAAGGACAGCAAGATCATCGTCCAGGGCATCACCGGCGGCATGGGTGCCAAGCACACCGCCCTGATGCTCGACTCGGGCGCTCAGATCGTCGGTGGCGTCAACGCCCGCAAGGCCGGCACGACCGTCTCGCACAAGGACGCCAGCGGCGCCGACGTCGAGCTCCCGGTCTTCGGCACGGTCGCCGAGGCGATCAAGGAGACCGGCGCCAACGTGTCGGTCCTCTTCGTCCCGCCGGCGTTCACCAAGGACGCCGCGATCGAGGCGATCGACGCCGAGATGCCGCTGATCGTCGTCATCACCGAGGGCGTCCCGGTGCAGGACACGGCCGAGGTCTGGTCGTACCTGCAGGGCAAGTCCACCCGGATGATCGGCCCCAACTGCCCCGGCATCATCACGCCGGGCGAGTCGCTGGCCGGCATCACGCCGCACACCATCGCGGGCAAGGGCCCGGTCGGTCTCGTCTCCAAGTCGGGCACGCTGACCTACCAGATGATGTACGAGCTGCGGGACTTCGGCTTCTCGACCGCCATCGGCATCGGCGGCGACCCGATCGTCGGCACCACGCACATCGACGCCCTCCAGGCCTTCGAGGAGGACCCGGAGACGTCGGTGATCGTGATGATCGGCGAGATCGGCGGCGACGCCGAGGAGCGGGCCGCGGACTACATCAAGGCCAACATCACCAAGCCGGTCGTCGGCTACGTCGCGGGCTTCACCGCCCCCGAGGGCAAGACCATGGGCCACGCCGGCGCCATCGTGTCGGGCTCCGCGGGCACCGCCCAGGCGAAGAAGGACGCGCTCGAGGCCGTCGGCGTCAAGGTCGGCAAGACGCCGTCCGAGACCGCCGCGCTGGCTCGGGAGATCCTGCAGTCGCTCTGACGTACGGAGCAACGCGAAGGCCCGCCACCCCTCGGGGTGGCGGGCCTTCGTCGTCTGCTCAGAGCCGGTCGGCCGCCTTCGGCAGCATCTGCTCGACCGGCGTGGCGCCGACGAAGTCGTAGTCCTGCCCGACGATCACCGAGGTCAGCACGACGAGCTCGGTGCCCTTGCGCAGCACCCCCGTCTCCATGATGTACACCGCGTCGCCCGACGGGTCGACCTCCTCGGCGACCGGCCCCAGGTGGGCGTCGGTGATGACCGCGTCGGTGCCCGCGACGGCCACCTTGCGGGTCTGGAGCGCCCGGTAGTCGCGCAGCTCGGCCGGTCGCGACGCGCACTCCTCCAGCCAGCCGTTGACGCGGGACCAGGCCCGGGTGGCGGCGGCCTCGTCGTCGTACCGGGCGACGACCTGGATCAGGGAGTCGCCGCCGACCTCGGGGGCACCCGCCTCGCTGTTGCGCAGCTCGTAGTCGGCGCGGACGACGCTGGTGGCGCCCGTGCCGGCCAGGGACTGCTCGGCGCACGGGTTGAAGACCGACTGACCGTCGCCCTCGCCGGCCCCGGTCCGGAACCAGTCGGCGCCGTCGCTGTAGACGGTGTCGTCGTCGGTCAGCAGCACCGCGGTGGTCAGCGCGTCGGCGCCGGTGGTGTCGGTGGCCGCGGGGGTCTTGTCGTCCGCGCCGCAGCCGGCGAGGAGGGCGGGCGTCGCGAGCAGGGTCGCGGCGAGGAGGAGGCGGGTGGTCCGGCGGTGACGGCGCACAGCGGTACCCCTTTCGTGGTGCTCGAAGGGTGGAGGGAGGGAAGAGGAGAGGCGAGGTGCGGCGGGCTCAGCCGCGGCAGGCGCTGCCGACGAACCGGCACAGGCTGGTGACGACCGCACCGGCCTCGTCGGCCGTCTGCGAGGCCTGGGTGACGATGTCCCCGGCCGGGTCGGACGCGCCGCCCTCGCTGGCCTGGGTGAGCAGCAGGAGGGCGTTGCCCACCCGGATGACGTAGGTGATGTCGAGGCCGGGGGCCGGCGAGCCGTCGTACGTCGACGAGCGGCCGAGGATCCACGACTCGTCGCCGAGGTCCCCGTCGGCCACCGTGTGGTGGCTGACGAAGCCGGCCGAGTCCGGCGTACCGGTGGGGCAGGCGCGGTAGGCGTCGACGATGGCGTCCGCCGCGCTCCGTGCCTCCGCGGCCGAGCCGTACGTCGACAGCTGGCGCCCCCGGAAGTCCTCCGGCTCCTGCCACCGCGCCGTCACCCGGTCGACCGGCGCGGGAGCGTCCGGGACGTCCGTGCCGCACGGGGCGAACGTGAACGCCTCCTGGCCGCGCGCGGGGCCCTCGAGGGAGCCGTCGCCGTCGACCTGGGGCCAGCCGTCGGCGAGCGGGAGGTCGTTGGGGAGGGTGGTGGCTCCGGCCGGGGCGGTGGGGTCCGTGGGATCGGTGGAGTCGGAGGGCGCGGCGGAGCCGGTCGCGGTCACCGTGGCCTTGGGGGCGGTGCCGGGCAGGAGCAGCTCGGCGGCCCGCGGGATCATCCGGGTGACCGGCGTCCCGTCGAGGAAGTTGTAGTCCTGGCCGACGATGCGCGAGTCGAGGATCGCGATCCGGTTGCCGACCCGCACCAGCCCGGTCTCGGCGATGTAGGAGTCACTTCCGTAGGGGTCGATGTTCTTGGGCACCGGCCCGTAGTGGGCGTCGATGACCTGCGCCTCGCTGTCGTCGAGGCCGGCCGGGACCGGGGTCGTCTGGAGCACGCGGTACTCAGGGGTGCCGTTGGCCTTGGCGTGCTTGCCGCAGTCCGTGATCCAGGAGGCGACGGTCTGGAGCGCCTTGTCCGCCTCGGCCGCGCTCGGGAACTGCGCGACGACCTCGCGGAACTCGTCGCCGGAGACGCTGGGCGCGCCGTCCTCGAGGTTGCGCAGCTCGTAGCGGCGCTGGAAGATCGTGCCGGCGCCGAGCCCGGCCAGGTTGCTGCGGGCGCAGAGCTGGAAGGCTGACTGGCCGTCGCCCTCGAACGTGTCGATGGTGAACCAGTCGGCGCCGTCGCTGTAGACGGTGTCGTCGTCGGTGAGCAGGTCCGCCTCGGACAGCGCCTTGGCGCGGTCGTTGGCGACCCGGCTGTCGTCGCCGCGGGAGCCGTCGAGCGAGAGGGCGAGGACCGGGACGGTCACGGCGGCCACGGCGAAGGCGGCGGCCCCCGCCACCAGGGCGGTACGGCGACGCCGGATCCGGTCGCCGCGGCGGCGTACGTCGGCTGCGGACAGGGGCATCTCGCCACCTCCATGGCCGGTGCTGAACCCGGCGCCGAACCGGGAGAGCTCCTCGATCGGGTCGTGCTGCTCAGGCATGGGTCACCCCTCCTCCCGCGAGCCCGGACTCGTCGGCCAGCAGGGTGGCGAGCGCCGCGCGTCCCCGGCTGAGCCGGGCCTTGATGGTTCCCTCGGGTACGCCGACCTCGGCCGCGACCTGGTGGACGGGCAGGTCGGCGATGTGGTGGAGGACGAGCGCCTGGCGCTGTGCCTCCGGAAGCTGCTTGAGGGCCGCGACGAGGGCGACGTGCGACTCGTCGACGGCGGCGGCCGTGCCGATGTCCTGCAAGGCCCGGTCGGGGGCCCGCTCGCCGCGCTTGCGGCGGCGCCAGCGGCTGACGGCGAGGCGGTAGGCGGTGGTGCGGACCCAGGCCTCGGGGTACTCCGCCTTGTCGAGCTTGCGGCGGTGGGCCCAAGCCCGGGCGAAGGCCTCCTGGGTGCACTCGGTGGCCTCGTCGAAGTCACCGATCATCGCGTAGACCTGGCCGGTCACCCGGCGGAACGACGCGGCGTAGAAGTCGTCGAAGTCGCTGGCTTCCACGTCGCACCTCCTCTGGGACCACCTGGTCTCCGTCGCGGCCCCGTGCGGGGCTTTCGGGAGTGATACGCCGGTGCGGTCGACCCGGTTGCACGGGGGCGCGAAGTTTTTCCTCCGCGCTCCCGGGGCGGGCTCAGGAGGCGGGCGTCCCCATGACGGCCAAGCGTTCCACGGAGCGGCGGGTGAGCGCCACGAAGTCGGGGTTGGCCATCCGGGCGCGGGGGGCGGCGACGTAGACGAGCACCGAGACGGAGGTGCCGCGGCGGACCACGGCGACGTCGTACTCGACGGTGCGGTCGCCGGGCAGGGCGGTGCTGAGGTGCCAGGCGGAGAGGGTGTCGCCGTCGTGGGCGAGCTCCTCGACCTCGGTGCCGGCGGTGGCGTCGAGGTCGGGGCAGGCGGCCATCTGCTCGCGGAAGCGGGCGACGAAGGCCCGGGCCGCGCCCGTGGGCAGCGTGCCGACGGTCTGGGTGAGGCCGACCTCGGGGGGCAGCTTGGCGTCGCTCAGCACGAAGGTGCGGAACTGGTTGTCCTTGACCGGCTGGTTGCGGAACTTGCCGAACAGGTGGACGGTGTCGCAGCCCACCGCGCCGGAGTCGATCCGGTCCTCGGTGAGCTTGGCGGCGGGGGTGCCGACCCAGGGGCCGGGGTCCTGGGTGAGCGGCGGGAGGTCGAGCTCGGAGAGCATCCAGGGGACGTCGCCCGTGCGGTACGGCGCCCGGTCGACGACCTTGGGCTTGTCGGGGGCGCACGCGCCGCCGTCGGCGTTGGCGCACATCCGGCCCACGGCGGTGGCCAGGAGCTGGGCCACGCCCACGCGGCCGGGCTGCCCGGGGGCGACCTTGGCGCTCAGCGAGGTGACGGTCGTGTAGAGGCCGGTCCGCGCCACCCCCACGACGTACGTCGTCCGGTCGGCGCGCGAGCGCAGCACGACCAGCGCCGACTGGTCGCCGACGCCCGGCAGCGCCGCGGTCGAGACGAGCTGGATCCGCGGCGGGGCGGCGTCCTTGTCGGCCGGCGTCGGGCAGGTGGTGAACCAGCGCAGGGCGCGGCGGTAGGTCCGGATCGCGCGCGGCTCGGCCGAGGAGGCCTCCGCGAGCTGGACGACGCCGCGCGCGGCGCGCGGCTTGGCGCTGTTGCGGAACGTGCGGACCCAGGCGGAGGTGCCCTGCGGGTCGGCGTACCGCTCGGTCTGGCAGGGCAGGACCAGGCCGTTGCCGGCCGAGTTGTCGGTGGTGGTGCCCTGCTGCCAGCCGCGGCCCGGGAGCGCGTCCTGGACGACCTCGACGGGGAGCAGCGCGGTGTCGGGCAGCGTGGTGACGGCCGGGCCGGGCGGGCGCGGGGTCGAGGTCACCGACGGCAGGTCGGCCCGGTCGAGCGTGGGCCGGTCGCCGGTCGCGTCGTGGGCGACCGCGCCGCCGGCGACGAGGGCGACCACGGCCGCGGCGCCGCCGATGACGGTGTGCGCCCGGCGCCGGGCGGCCCCGGCGCGGCGGATGATCGTGACCCGCGGCCAGGTCACCGAGCGCACGGCGTCGCCGAGCGAGCTGAGCGAGAGCGGGATCGCGGAGGTCGGGATGGCCAGCGCGGTCGCGAACGCCGCGGCCCCCTGCTGGAGCTCGCGCTCGGCGGCCTCGAGCGGCAGCCCGATCTCGTGGGCCATCTCGGCCATGGAGACGGCGGCGAGCTGGGTGAGCAGCAGCGCCTTGCGCTGGTCGACGGGGAGCGCGGCGAGGGCGTCGAGGATCGCGCGGTGCTCGGCGGCGATGTCCTTCTTGCGGTGCCAGGGGCGGGTGCTGCTGCGGCGCAGCGCCTTGCGCCAGGCGTCGGGACGGACCGCCATCTCGGGGTCGTCGAGGCGCCCGGTCTTGCGCCAGTGGTGCCACGAGACGACGAACGCCTCGCGGACCGCGCTGCGTGCCGCGGCGAGGTCGCCGGTGAGCGCGAAGGTCTGGAGCAGCAGCCGGTCGCGGGAGTCGCGGTAGAAGGCGTCGAAGCCCGCGGTGAGATCCGCGCTGCTGACGTGCGCGGACCGGGGCTGCGGGCTGGTGGGGCTCTCAGGAACGTCCGCGGTCATGGCCGCACCACCGTACGCCGCGACGGGGCCCGGTTCGAATCACGGGTCGGCTCGCGGCTGTGTCCTTGGTCGCTCCGGCGTGGCGGGCCGGAGCCGGGCCGCCCGCGCGTGAAGATGGTCGGACCATGACGTTGCAGGCTCAGTCGACCCCGCGCCGGACCGGGTCCGGTCGTACCACCGCCCGGTCGGACGCCGACCTGCGCCGCGAGCTCGCTACGACCCGTCCGCTGGTCCCGACGGCGACCATCGGCGGCGCGATCGCCGCGGGCGGCCCGCTCCTGGTCTGCCTGGCGCTGGCCGTGGTCGGCTGGTTCCTCACCGACGCAGGCGGCGAGGGGAGCCCGAGCGGCGCCCTGCGCGTCGGCGCCCACGGCTGGCTCGTCGCGCACGGCTCGACGGTGGCCGTCGAGGGCATCCGGATCACCGCGATCCCGCTCGGCCTGACCCTGGTCTGCGCCTGGGTGACCTGGCGGGTCGGGCACCGGGTGGGGGAGTCGGTCTCGGGCCACGGCCCGAACGCCGACCGGATCGCCGACGGCGCCCGGGACTGGACCGTCCCGCTCGCCGCCGCCCTCTTCACCGTCGGGTACGCCGTCGTCGGCGTGGTCACCGCCTCGGTCGCCGCGACCGCGGCGTCCACGCCCGAGCCGTCCCGGGTGGTGCTCTGGTCGGTGCTGCTGGGCCTGGCCGTGGGCGGACCGGCGATCGCGTCCGGCTCGGGGCGCGCGGCGATCTGGCTGCCCGCCGTACCGGCGATGGTGCGCGACGTCCTGCTCGTCGCCCGCCGGATCCTCGGCACCTGGGCGCTGGTCTGCCTGGTCGCCCTCGTGGCCGCCTTCGTGCTCGACTTCTCCACCGCCGCCAACGTGGTCTCCCAGCTCCACGCCGACGCCGGTGCCGTCGTGCTCATGGTGGTGCTGACCCTGCTCGTGCTGCCCAACGCGCTGCTGTTCTCCAGCGCCTACCTGCTCGGCCCCGGGTTCACCGTCGGCGCCGGCACCACCGTCTCGACGACGGCGGTCGTGCTCGGCCCGCTGCCGATGTTCCCGCTGCTCGCCGCGCTGCCCGACCAGGGCAGCCAGCCGTGGTGGACCGACTGGCTGATGCTCACCCCCGTCCTCGTCGCCGTCTACGTCGCCGGCCGGGTCCAGCGCGACCGGCCGGTGCTCGCCTGGGACCAGGCCGCCATCCGCGGCTGCGCGGGCGGCATCACCGCCGGCGTGCTGCTCGCCGCGCTGACCGCCTTCGCCGGCGGCGCCGTCGGCCCCGGCCGGATGCGCGACGTCGGCCCCTACACGTTCGACGTGCTGCTGCACTCGATGGCGTCCTTCGGGATCGGCGGCGTGGTCGGCGCGGTCGCGGTCTGCTGGTGGCAGCGCGACGCCGACTCGTGGGTCCGCACCCGGCTGGGTGCTGTCCGCGACCGGCTGCCGCGTCGGCGTTGAGGCCCCGGCGGCCGTAAACTCCGGCCGTGCCCGCTCGCCCTCGCCTCGTCGTCCTCGTGTCGGGTTCCGGCACCAACCTCCAGGCCCTCCTCGACGCCTGCACCGACCCGTCGTACGGCGCGCGGGTGGTCGCGGTCGGCGCGGACCGGGACGACATCGAGGGCCTGGCCCGCGCGGAGCGCGCCGGCGTACCGACCTTCGTCGCGCGCCTCGGTGACTTCTCCGCCCGCGAGAACTGGGACCGTGCCCTCGCCGACAAGGTGGCCGCCTTCGAGCCCGACCTGGTCGTGCTGGCCGGCTTCATGAAGCTCGTGGGCGAGACCTTCCTGGAGCGCTTCGGCGGCCGCACCGTCAACACCCACCCGGCGCTCTCGCCGTCGTTCCCCGGCATGCACGGGCCCCGCGACGCGCTCGAGTACGGCGTCAAGGTGACCGGCGCGACCCTCTTCGTCGTCGACGCGGGCGTCGACACCGGCGCGATCGTCGCGCAGGCCGTCGTCCCGGTCGAGGACGACGACACCGTCGAGACGCTGCACGAGCGGATCAAGGTCGCCGAGCGGGGCATGCTCGTCGAGTCGGTCGGCCGGATGGCCCGCGAGGGCTTCACCGTCGACGGCCGGCGGGTTCGGCTGGGAGGCTGAACCTCAGGCCATGGCTGCCCGGCCTCGGCGGATGCCGGCGTCGTCCCGGTGGTGTGATCGCAAGGCGCCGCCGCGACGGCACACCGGGTCGTGTTCCGAGCGTCGGCAACGCGGCGAGCGCGCCGCCGGGGTGGCGCCGCCGCCGCCATGGGACGGGTAGACATGGCCTAGAGTGAGGGCACACGACTGGCGCAGGTGGGCAACCACCAGGGAGTGACGAGTCGGCATCGATCGCCTGGGTGCCCTCATCGAGATCCACCGACCGATGAGGAGCCCCTCGATGTCCGCCACGCCCGACCAGATCAAGATCAAGCGCGCGCTGGTCTCCGTCTTCGACAAGACCGGTCTCGACGACCTGGTCCGCGGCCTCGCGGCCGCCGGCGTCGAGCTCGTCTCGACCGGCGGCTCGGCGGCCCTCATCGAGAGCCTCGGTCTGCCGGTCACCAAGGTGGAGGACCTCACCGGCTTCCCCGAGTGCCTCGACGGCCGGGTCAAGACGCTGCACCCGCGCGTGCACGCCGGCATCCTGGCCGACCGCCGCCTGCCCGAGCACGTCGCCCAGCTCGAGGAGCTCGAGGTCGCGCCGTTCGACCTGGTCGTGGTCAACCTGTACCCGTTCGCCGCGACCGTCGCCTCCGGCGCCGGCATCGACGACTGCATCGAGAAGATCGACATCGGCGGTCCCTCGATGGTCCGCGCCGCGGCCAAGAACCACCCATCGGTCGCGATCGTCACCGACGGTGCCGATTACGCCGCCGCCCTCGCCGCGGCGCAGGGCGAGGGCTTCACCTACGCCGAGCGCAAGGCGCTGGCCGCCAAGGCGTTCGTGCACACCGCGACGTACGACGTCCAGGTGGCCTCGTGGATGGGCTCGGTCCTGACCGACTCCTCCGAGGGTAACGGCTTCCCGGCCTGGATCGGCGGCACCTGGGACAAGCAGGCCGTGCTCCGCTACGGCGAGAACCCGCACCAGCCCGCCGCGCTCTACCGCTCCGGCTACGGCCCCGGCGGGCTCGCCGCCGCCGAGCAGCTGCACGGCAAGGAGATGTCCTACAACAACTACGTCGACACCGACGCGGCCCGCCGCGCGGCGTACGACCACGGGGACCTGCCGACCGTCGCCATCATCAAGCACGCGAACCCCTGCGGCATCGCCGTCGGCACCGACGTCGCCGAAGCCCACCGCCGCGCCCACGAGTGCGACCCGGTCTCCGCCTTCGGCGGCGTGATCGCCACCAACGTCCCCGTCTCGGTCGAGATGGCCCGCCAGGTCGCCGAGATCTTCACCGAGGTCATCGTCGCTCCCGGGTACGACGAGGGCGCGGTCGAGGTGCTCCAGGGCAAGAAGAACATCCGCATCCTCGTCGCCGAGCCGCTCACCGCCGGCGGCGTCGAGACCCGCCCGATCAGCGGCGGCCTGCTCATGCAGCACACCGACCAGTTCCAGGCCGCCGGCGACGACCCGGCCGCGTGGACGCTCGCCACCGGCGAGGCCGCCGACGAGCAGACCCTCGCCGACCTCGCCTTCGCCTGGCGCTCGGTGCGCGCGGCCAAGTCCAACGCCATCCTCCTGGCCAAGGACGGCGGCGCCGTCGGCATCGGCATGGGCCAGGTCAACCGCGTCGACTCCTGCCGGCTCGCCGTGGAGCGCGCCAACACGCTCGTCGAGGGCGTCGAGCGGGCCCGCGGCTCGGTCGCCGCGTCCGACGCGTTCTTCCCGTTCGCCGACGGCCCGCAGATCCTGCTCGACGCGGGGGTGACCGCGATCGTGCAGCCGGGTGGCTCGGTGCGCGACGAGGAGACCATCGCGGCGTGTGCCGCGGCCGGGGTGACCATGTACTTCACCGGCACCCGCCACTTCTTCCACTGAGACCGGTCCGACGGTGAGCACCGTGGTCGCCGGCCGGCGCTCCGAGACGGACCACCGGTGCGAGGTGGTCGTCGAGACGGAGGGGCGGCAGGTCCGCTTCGACGTCATCGCGATCCCGGACGGCACCTACGGCTACTCCCGGGCCGAGCACGAGCTGGCCGAGGCCGGCGCGCCCAGCTCGCGGGTCGGGCTGTGGGCGCGGCCCGACAGCCACCGCTGGCTCGTCGGGCAGCTCGCCGCGGCGGGCGTCGGCGACGCCGAGGCGTCCCGGGTGCTCGCCGCCGTCCGGGCCGGGATCGGCGCCAAGGAATTCCGGTTCGTCTACTGATGGACCGCACTGAGAGGATGAGCACGTGACTGCACAGAAGCTCGACGGCAACGCCACCGCGGCCGCCATCAAGGACGAGCTGCGCGTCCGCATCGACAAGCTCCGCGAGCAGGGGATCACCCCCGGCCTCGGGACCGTGCTGGTCGGTGACGACCCGGGCTCGCGCTGGTACGTCAACGGCAAGCACAAGGACTGCGCCGAGGTCGGGATCTCCTCGATCCGGGTGGACCTGCCCGAGGTGGCCACGCAGGACGAGATCGAGGAGGCCGTGGCCGGCCTCAACGCCGATCCCGCGTGCACCGGCTACATCGTCCAGCTGCCGCTGCCGCGGGGGCGCGACGAGAACCGGGTGCTCGGCCTGATCGACCCGGCCAAGGACGCCGACGGGCTGCACCCGACCAACCTCGGGTGGCTGGTGCTCGGCAACGAGGCGCCGCTGCCGTGCACGCCGTACGGGATCGTCGAGCTGCTGCGTCGCCACGAGGTGCCGATCGCGGGCGCCGAGGTCGTGGTCGTGGGCCGGGGCATCACCGTGGGGCGTCCGCTCGGGCTGCTGCTCACGCGCCGCTCCGAGAACGCGACCGTGACGCTGTGCCACACCGGCACCGTCGACCTGGCCGCCCACGTGCGCAAGGCCGACATCGTGGTCGCCGCGGCGGGCGTGCCGGGGATCATCACCGGTGCCATGGTCAAGCCGGGTGCGGCCGTCCTCGACGTGGGCGTGAGCCGGGTCGACGGCAAGATCGCCGGCGACGTGGCCGACGACGTCTGGGACGTCGCGGGGTGGGTCTCGCCCAACCCGGGTGGCGTCGGACCGATGACGCGCGCGATGCTGCTGGCCAACGTGGTCGCGATGGCCGAGAAGCAGGCCGCGCGCGAGGGCGGGAAGGCAGCGCACTGAACGACGAGTCCCCGGAGACGGCGCCGACCCCGGAGGTCGCGCCGGTCCGTCGCTACCCCTCGACGCTGGGCGGGGCGTGCTACATCGCCGTGCTGCTGGCCGTCGGCGCCGGCCTGGTCGTGGCCGGGGTGGGGGAGTGGCGCGTCGGGCTGCGGATCGTCGCGGGCGGCCTCGGTGCGGCGGCGCTGCTGCGGCTGGTGCTGCCCGAGCGCGACGCCGGGATGCTCGCCGTACGGCACCGGTTCCTGGACGTCGGCATCCTCGTCGGCGTCGGGATCGCCCTGGTGCTGCTCGCCGGCAGCATCCCCGAGCAGCCCGTCTAGCGCAGGCCCGTCCCGGACGGGCCCGGACGCGACGAAGCCCCGGTCGATCAGGCGGATCGGCCGGGGCTTCGTACGTCAGTGCGCGGGCGCGCTCGGGCTCAGATCAGGCCGAGGTCGGTGACCGCCTGCTTCTCGTCGGCCAGCTCGGCGACGGAGGCGTCGATCTTGCCGCGGGAGAAGTCGTCGATCTCCAGGCCCTGGACGATGCTCCAGTCGCCGTTGGCGGTGGTGACCGGGAACGAGGAGACCAGGCCCTCGGGGACGCCGTAGGAGCCGTCGGAGACGACCGCCATCGAGACCCAGTCGCCGGCGGGGGTGCCGTGGAGCCAGTCGCGGGCGGCGTCGCAGGTCGCGGACGCGGCCGAGGCGGCCGAGGAGGCGCCCCGCGCGTCGATGATCGCGGCGCCGCGCTTGGCGACGGTCGGGATGAAGGTGTCGGCGATCCACGCCTGGTCGTTGACGACCTCGGCGGCGTTCTTGCCGGCGATCTCGGCGTGGAAGATGTCGGGGTACTGGGTGGCCGAGTGGTTGCCCCAGATCGTCATCTGCTTGATGTCGGTGACGGCGGCGCCGGTCTTGGCGGCCAGCTGGGAGATCGCCCGGTTGTGGTCGAGGCGGGTCAGCGCCGAGAACCGCTCCTGGGGGATGTCGGGGGCGTTGGTCGCGGCGATGAGCGCGTTGGTGTTGGCCGGGTTGCCGGTCACGCCCACGCGGACGTCGTCGGCGGCGACCTTGTTGAGGGCCTTGCCCTGGGCGGTGAAGATCGCGCCGTTGGCGGAGAGGAGGTCGCCGCGCTCCATGCCGGGACCGCGCGGGCGCGCGCCGACGAGCAGGGCGAGGTTGACGCCGTCGAAGATCTTCTCGGGGTCCGAGCCGATCTCGACACCGGCGAGGTTCGGGAACGCGCAGTCGTCGAGCTCCATCACGACGCCCTCGAGGGCCTTGAGCGCGGGCTCGATCTCGAGCAGCCGCAGCTCGACGGGACGGTCGCCGGCGATCGCGCCGGAGGCGATGCGGAAGAGCAGGCTGTAGCCGATCTGGCCGGCCGCGCCGGTCACGGCCACCTTGAGCGGGGTGGTGCTCACTGGGTCTCCTCAAGAGGTTGCGATGGGACTGCCAGCGACGCTAGCAGCGCCCGGCCCGGCGCGGGGAGCCGGGCACGGGTGCGAGACGATGGGCGCCATGCGGATCCTCCTCGCCGCCGCGACCGCGGGTGCGGTGCTCACGCTGGCCGGCTGCGGCTCGGCCGCGGCACCCAGCCCGCCCACCGGCGTCGACGGTCTGGTCGTCCCGACCCCGTCGCCCGAGGCCCGCGATTTCGTGCGGATCGTCGACAACCCGTGGTTCCCGCTGCGCCCCGGCGCCCGCTGGCGCTACGACGACCGCTCGGCCGCCGAGGCCGCCCCCGGTCCCGAGATCGAGGGCGTCACGACGACCACCCTGGTCCGTACCGCCCCCGACGGCACCACCACCCGCGACCACTTCGCCCAGGACCGGGCCGGCAACGTGTGGTGGTTCGGCCGCGACGGCGTGTGGCAGGCCGGTACCGCCGGCGCGGAGGCCGGGCTGATGATGCCGGCGCGGCCCCGGGTCGGCGACGGCTACCGGTCCGCGCCCGGCGAGGTGAGCACCGTCGAGGACCGCGACGAGGAGGTCACCGTCCCCCTCACGACGTACGACGACACGGTGGTGCTGGAGGTCGACGGCACCTCCGGCGCGAGCCGGAGCGAGGTCTACGCCCGCGGCGTCGGACTGGTCCAGGAGAACGCAACGGGGCTCGTCGCGTACGACGAGCCCCGTTGACCAGGCCGGCAGCGCGGCGGGAGGCGTCCCTCGGCAGCTTGCTGCCGCCTCAGGCGCCGGAGCCGCGCTCGGCCAGTGTTACTGCGGCGGGCGGACCTGGGTCTGCTCACCCGGCGGCGGCGCCCAACCGGACTGCGGGTCCGGGGTGGCCGGCGCGGCCGGAGCAGCGGGCTGCTGCTGGGCCGGGATCCACTGCTGGGCGGCGGGGTCCCACTGCCAGCCGTCCTGGATGATCGGCTGCTGCTGGGCCGCCTGCGGCTGACCGGCGTGCTGCCCGGCCTGGCCGAACTGACCCGGCTGCGCGGCGTGGCCGGAGCCGCCCGGCTGCTGGTTCCACTGCTGCTCGAAGGCGTTGGGCGCACCGAAGCCGGGCACCGCGACCGCGCCGCCGGCTCCGCCACCGAAGCCCGAGCCGGGCACCGGGTCGGCACCGCGGCCGAAGAGGATCGGGTAGAGGACGCCGGCCAGCGCGCCGCCGACGAGCGGGGCGACGATGAACAGCCACAGGTCGGCGATCGCGTCGCCGCCGGAGAAGAAGGCCACACCGATGGAGCGGGCCGGGTTGACCGAGGTGCCGGTCAGCGGGATGGCGACGAAGTGGATCGCGGCGAGCGCCAGGCCGATGGCCAGGGGCGCGAAGGCGACGGTGTCGTTGCGCTCGTCGGTGACCGAGAGGATCACGGTCAGGAAGATGAACGTCAGCACGATCTCGACGATCAGGGCGCCGCCGAGGGCGAAGCCGAAGTCGCCGAAGCCGTTGCTGCCGAGCGGGTCGCCGAACTCCCAGCCGCTGTCGCCGGCCAGGAGGGTGACGGCGAGGACGAGGCCGCCGATGAGGCCGCCGACGATCTGGGCCGCGGAGTACAGGCCCGTCTCGCGCCACGAGATGCGTCCGGCGATGGCAGCGCCCACCGAGACGGCGGGGTTGAAGTGGCCGCCCGAGATACGCCCGAAGGAGTAGGCCATGATCACGATCGCGATGCCGAAGGCGAGTCCGGTCGCGGCGATGTCGGCGCCCGTGGTGACGGCGGCGCCGCAACCCACGAAGACGAGGACGAACGTGCCGACCAGCTCGGCGAGGAGCTTCTGGGTCAGCGTGGGCGGGGTGGTGGTCGCGGCGTCGGCCGCTGCTTCTTGCGTCATGTGGATGTCTCCTCGGTTCGGCTCCCGAAATACCAGCCGGGTTGGTGCGTCCCACCCTAGTCATTGACCGCCCCGGGGCGTGGAGGCGAGGCTGGCCGGGGCCCACGGGTTCCCCGGTTCGGGTTCCGTCAGATATCTTGATGTCAAGCAATCTCACCCACGCTCAGGAGTGACGCCCGGACATGTCGAGCATCATCTACACCCACACTGACGAGGCGCCGCTGCTGGCGACGTACTCCTTCCTGCCGATCGTCGAGGCCTACGCGGCCAAGGCCGGCGTCGCCTTCGAGACGCGGGACATCTCGGTCGCGGCGCGCATCCTCGCGCAGTTCGGCCTGGCCGACGACGCGCTGAGCGAGCTCGGCGAGCTGGCCAAGACGCCGGCGGCCAACATCATCAAGCTCCCCAACATCTCCGCCTCCATCCCGCAGCTCAAGGCCGCGATCAAGGAGCTGCAGGAGCAGGGCTTCGCCGTCCCGGACTACCCCGAGGCGCCGGCGACCGAGGAGGACAAGGAGATCCGGGCCAAGTACGACAAGGTCAAGGGCTCCGCGGTCAACCCGGTCCTGCGCGAAGGCAACTCCGACCGCCGCGCGCCCGCGTCGGTCAAGAACTACGCCAAGACCCACCCCCACACGAACAAGCCGTTCGCCGAGGGCTCCCGGACCAACGTCGCCACCATGGGTGAGCACGACTTCGCGAGCAACGAGAAGTCGGTGACCATCGCGGCCGACGACACGCTCTCGATCGTGCTCGAGACCGAGGCCGGCGAGAGCATCGTCCTCAAGGACGGCCTCCAGGTCCTCGCCGGCGAGATCGTCGACGCCACCAAGATGGAGGCGTCCTACCTCCAGGCGTTCCTGGCCAACGCGCTCGCCGAGGCCAAGGCCCAGGACGTGCTCTTCTCGGTGCACCTCAAGGCGACGATGATGAAGGTCTCCGACCCGATCATCTTCGGCCACGTGGTTAAGGCCTACTTCGCCGACGTCTTCGCCCAGTACGGCGACCAGCTCGCCGCCGCCGGTCTCTCGGCCAACGACGGCCTCGGCGCCATCCTGGCCGGCCTCGGGAGCCTGGAGAACGGTGCCGAGATCAACGCTGCCTTCGAGGCCGCGCTCGCCGCCGGCCCGCGCCTGTCCTACGTCAACTCCGACAAGGGCATCACCAACCTGCACGTCCCCTCCGACGTCATCGTCGACGCGTCGATGCCGGCGCTGGTCCGCAACGGCGGTCGCCTCTGGGGCGTCGACGGCGGCGAGGACGACACCCTCGCGGTCATCCCGGACTCGTCGTACGCCGGCGTCTACCAGGCCGTCCTGGACGACGTGAAGAAGAACGGCCCGCTCAACCCGGCCACCATCGGCACCGTCCCGAACGTCGGCCTGATGGCGCAGGCGGCCGAGGAGTACGGCTCGCACGACAAGACCTTCGAGATCGCCCAGTCCGGCACCGTCCGGGTCCTGGCCGCCAACGGCGACGTGCTCATCGAGCACGACGTCGAGGCCGGCGACATCTGGCGCGCCTGCCAGACCAAGGACATCCCGGTCCAGGACTGGGTCAAGCTGGCCGTCACCCGGGCCCGCGCCTCGCAGACCCCGGCGATCTTCTGGCTCAACGAGTCGCGTGCCCACGACGCCGAGCTCATCAAGAAGGTCAACGCCTACCTGCCCCAGCACGACACCGAGGGCCTGACCATCGAGATCCTCGCGCCGACGCTCGCGACGGCGTACTCGCTGGAGCGGATGCGCAAGGGCGAGGACACCATCTCGGTGACCGGCAACGTGCTGCGCGACTACAACACCGACCTGTTCCCGATCCTCGAGCTCGGTACGTCGGCCAAGATGCTCTCGGTCGTCCCGCTGATCGCCGGTGGCGGTCTGTTCGAGACCGGCGCGGGCGGCTCGGCGCCCAAGCACGTGCAGCAGCTGGTCGAGGAGAACTACCTGCGCTGGGACAGCCTGGGTGAGTTCTTCGCGCTCGTCCCCTCGCTGGAGAAGTACGCCGAGCAGGCCGGCGCCCCGGCCGCGCAGGTGCTGGCCGACGCGCTCGACCGCGCCACCGGCACCTTCCTCAACGAGGACCGCTCGCCGGGCCGCAAGCTCGGTACGACCGACAACCGCGGCTCGCACTTCTACCTCGCGCTCTACTGGGCCGAGGAGGTCGCGGCCCAGACCGAGGACGCCGAGCTCGCCGCGGCCTTCAAGCCGCTCGCCGAGACCCTGCGGGCCAGCGAGGACACGATCGCCGCCGAGCTGATCGCCGTCCAGGGCAACCCCGCCGACATCGGCGGCTACTACCGCCCCGACGCCGACAAGACGTCGGCCGTGATGCGTCCGAGCGCGACGCTCAACGAGGCGCTGGCGGCGTTCTGAGCGAGCTCTCGCTCCCGGCCGCGGTCCGCACCTCGTTGCGGGCCGCGGCCGATCCGCGCCTGGCCCCGGGCCAGCAGGCGTACATGAAGTCCGCGCTGCCCTTCTACGGCGTCCGCAACCCCGAGGTGCGCCGGCTCACCCGGGCACTCGTGCGCGAGCGGGCGATCCGTGAGCCGGCCGTGCTGGTCGCCGCGGCCCGCGAGCTCTGGGACGAGGCGACCCACCGCGAGGAGCGCTACGCCGCCGAGACGCTGCTCGCGCTCCGCCCGCTCAAGGGCGACCTCTCGCTCGTGCCCTTCCACGAGCACATCGCCCGCACCGGCGCCTGGTGGGACCACGTCGACGCGGCCGCGGGCCGGGTCGCCGACCTGCACGACGCCCATCCCGCCGAGACGGCGCAGACCGTGCTGCGCTGGTCGACCGACGACTTCCTGTGGGTGCGCCGGCTGGCCATCCTGAGCCAGCTCGGCCGCAAGGACCGGGTCGACCGCGACCTGCTCACCACCCTGATCGAGCCCAACCTGGGCGACCAGGACTTCTTCATCCGCAAGGCGATCGGCTGGTCGCTGCGCGAGGTCGCGCGGGTGCACCCCGACTGGGTGCGCGCCTACGTCGACGCCCACGACCTGAGCCCGCTCAGCCGGCGCGAGGCGCTCAAGCACCTCTGAGGCGGACGTTCGCGCCCGCGACGGCCCGCCGACCGGAAGATATTCAGAGGCGAAGTGTCGGTGCCGGAACCTAGGCTGGGGCACGATGACCAGCACGCTGACCCGTACCGTGACTCCCGACCGGCCCTCCGTCAGCGGCGACCCGGCGCGACGCGTCGACTGGCGCCGCCTGCGGACCCCGGCCGCGGGCTTCGCGGTGTCCGCGGTCGCGGTCGCCGCGCTGGGCCAGGCGCTGGGCACGGTGGTGGCCGGCCGGCTGGCCGACCACCCGACCGCGGCGCTCGTGGGCTGGCTGACGTTCTTCGTGGTGGGTGCGGCCGCGGTCGACACCGCGGGCCGGGTCGTGTGGGCCGGTGTCGTCGACCGGGCCGAGGGCCGGCTGCGCGGTGACCTGCTCAGTGCCGCGCTCCAGCAGCCGCTGCCGCACCTGACCGAGCAGGCCGTCGGCGAGGTCCTCGACCGCGTCGACGACGACACCCACGAGGTCGGCACGCTGCTGCGCCAGCAGATCTGGATGGCGATGCGGACCGCCTTCGCCGCGGTGCCGATGTGGTTCGTCGCCGGCTTCACCTGGTGGCCGGCCTTCGTGCTGTTCCCGCTCACCGGCGCCCTCGCGGTGTGGGTGATGCGGCCCTTCCTGTCCGAGATCGCGCGCCGCAAGGTGATCGAGGAGGCGGCCTGGACCGATCACGCCGCCGCGCTCGAAGAGGGCGTCGCGGGCCGCGACGACCTGCGCACGAGCCTGGGCCAGGCGTTCGCCGTACGGCGGCTCGCGCGGCTCTCGGCCGACGTCCACGAGAAATTCCGCCGGGTCCTCGTCGTCGAGGCGCGCCTCGCCGTGCGGGTGGGTCTGATGCTGCACGGCCTGCTCGTCGCGATCGCGATCGCCGGCGTGCTGCTGGTCAGCGGCGACCACCTGGGCGTGGCCCGGCTGGTGACGCTCTTCCTGGTGACCACGATCTTCGTGGGCCAGATCAACAACCTCGCCCACCAGCTCCCCGACATCCAGGCGGGCCTGGGCGCGGTGCTGCGGCTGCGCCAGCTGCTCGCCGTCGAGGCCGAGCCGGTCGGCGGCGAGCCGGTCCCCGGCGGGGCGCTCGACCTGCGCATCCGGCACCTCGACTTCTCCTACGTCGAGGGCTCGTTCGCGCTGCGCGACGTCGACCTCTACGTCGAGGCCGGGCACACCCTGGCGCTGGTCGGCCGGACCGGCTCGGGCAAGTCGACCCTCGCCTCGCTGCTCTCGCGCGCGGCCGAGCCGCCGCAGGGCACGATCTTCCTCGGCGGGGCCGACATCACTGCCCTCGACCTGCACGAGCTGCGCCGCCGG
Organism: Pimelobacter sp. 30-1; assembly: GCF_018831735.1. NCBI lineage: Bacteria > Bacillati > Actinomycetota > Actinomycetes > Propionibacteriales > Nocardioidaceae > Pimelobacter > Pimelobacter sp. 30-1. Next base: position 389,280 of record NZ_NHTS01000010.1, on the reverse strand, counting down.
GTCGGCGTGGTCACCCAGCGCACCGAGATCCTGGCCGGCACGCTCGCCGACAACATCGCGCTGTTCGCGCCGGTGCCCCGCGCGGAGGTCGAGGCCGCCGTCGACGAGCTCGGCCTCACCGACTGGGTCGCCGGCCTGCCCGACGGCCTCGACACGCTGCTCGGCCCCGGCGGCACCATGCTGTCGGCCGGCGAGGAGCAGCTCGTCGCGTTCGCCCGGCTGCTCGTGCGCCACGTCCAGGTCGTCGTCCTCGACGAGGCCACGGCGCGGATGGACCCGGTCACCGAGGCCCGCGTGGTCGCGGCCGCCGACCGGCTGATCAGCGGCCGTACCGGCATCCTGGTCGCCCACCGGCTCAGCACCATCGAGCGCGCCGAGGCGGTCGCCGTCCTCGACCACGGACAGGTCATCCAGCACGGCCCGCGCGACGAGCTCGCCCTGGTCGACGGGCCCTTCCGCCGGCTGCTCGAGGCCAGCGACACCGAGGGCTTCGCCGACACCGAGCCCGAGCCTGATGCCGAGGCGGAGCCCGACGCGTCCGGGGTCGGCGGGCGCCGTCGTACCGGTACGCCGCCGGAGCGCCCCGAGGTCGGCGCCGGCTCGTCGCTGGCCAAAGGCACCTGGAAGGCCTTCTGGGTCCGCCCGTGGTGGGGCGCCTGGTCGGTCGTGCTGTTCCTCGGCGGCTCGATCTTCGCCCCGCTCGGCGCGATCACCGGCTTCCTCTGGGGCCAGGTGGTCCAGCGGCTCGAGGCGGGGGAGTCGGTCACCACGCTGACGGTGCTCCTCGCGGTCAGCCTGCTCGTCGCGCCGATCCTGCTCGCCGACGCCTTCCGCCGCTACCCGCGGTGGTGGATCGAGGTGATGCTGCGGGTGCGGATGAGCGTGCTGCTCGGCCAGGTCCGCCCGCACCGGCTGCCGCGCACGCCTCCCGGTGAGGTGGTCGCCCGGTCGATGGACGCCGACCGCTACGCGCGCTACGCCGACCGCTGGGTCGACTTCACCAACGGCCTGCTCATCGCCGGCATCACCATGCTCGCCGGCGGCACCTGGCTGGCCGGCGCGGTCCTCCTCGTCGTCATGCTCACCAGCGCGCTCGCCTCGTCGATCGGCCGCCCGATCGCGGGCCGCTCGGCCGCGCAGTCGTCGGCCGCGCGGGCCCGGTTCGGCCGGGCCGTGGTCTCGGCCGTCGAGTCGGCGCGCACGGTCAAGCTGGCCGGGCGTACGCCGCACGTCCACGCCCACCTGCGCAAGGTCGACGACGGCCGGGTCGAGGCGGCCGTGTTCGAGCACCGCGTCCAGGCGGTCCTCGACGGCGTACCGATCGTCATGGTCCAGGTCGGCGTCGTCGCCTCCTGGGCGCTCTACCTCTGGGACGTCTGGGGCCTGGCGACCGCGCTGCTCGTCTCCACCGCGGTCAACGGGTTCGACTGGTTCGGCCGGGTGGCCGGTGCCGTGGTCACCGAGGCGCCGGGCACGCGCGCCTGGCAGCAGGTCACCTCGGAGTTCGCCGGCGGCACCGACCTGATGGACGTCCCCGCCGACGTCGACCTGGTCGCCGGTACGGCGCCCGACCCGGTCGCGCCCGGACGGGTCCGCCTCGACCGGCTCGAGCTGCACGACTACGTCGCCGTCCACGACGACGGCACGGTCGGCGCCGACCGGGTCACGCTCAGCGTGTCCCGCGGCGAGCTCGTGCTGCTCGTGGGCCAGGTCGGCTCGGGCAAGTCGAGCCTGCTGTCCTCGCTGGCCGGCCTGATCGACCACCGCGGCTCGCTGCGCTGGAACGGCGAGGAGGTCGCGGACCCCGAGACCTTCCTGCGCCCCAGCCAGGTCGCCCACGTCGCCCAGGTGCCGCGGGTGCTGTCGGGCACGTTCGCCGACAACATCCTGCTCGGTCACGACCGGCCCATCGACCAGCCGCTGGCCACCGCCCGGCTCACCGCCGACGTCGCCGACGCCGGCGGACCCGACGCGGTCATCGGGCATCGCGGCGTCCGCCTCTCCGGCGGCCAGGTGCAGCGCCTGGCGCTGGCCCGGGCGCTCGCCGCCGACGCCGAGCTGCTGCTCGCCGACGACGTGTCGAGCGCACTCGACGCCGCGACCGAGATCGAGCTGTGGGCGGCGCTGCGCGAGCGGCACACCACGGTGATCGGGGCGACGTCCAAGCGGGCGGCGCTGGCCCAGGCCGACCGGGTCGTCGTCCTGGTCGACGGAAGGGTCGCCGCGGAGGGCCCCTGGTCGGACCTCGTGACCGAGTGGGGACACTTGGCCGGGTGAGCGAGGAATACGCGGGCACCGGTGCGGGGTTGCAGCCTCACGTGACTTCAGCACCGACGACCTCGACCGAGGCCCGCACCGAGCCCGAGGTCGCCCACCACCGTCCCGGGCTGGCGATCCTGGCCCTGGCGGTCGGTGGATTCACCATCGGCACCACCGAGTTCATGACGATGGGCGTGCTGCCCGAGGTCGCCGACGGGGTCGACGTCTCGGTGCCGGCCGCGGGCCACATCATCTCGGCCTACGCCATCGGCGTGGTGGTCGGCGTCCCGATCCTGGCGTTCTTCGGTGCGGCGCTGCCGCGCCGGGCGATGCTCGTGGGCCTGATGGCGGCGTACGCCGCGTTCAACCTGCTCAGCGCCGCCGCGCCCACCTTCGAGGTGCTCACCGCGGCCCGCTTCCTCGACGGCCTGCCGCACGGCGCCTACTTCGGCGTCGCCAGCCTCGTCGCGGCCAGCCTGGTCACCCCCGAGCGCCGCGGCCGGGCGGTCGCGAGCGTGATGCTGGGGCTCTCAGTCGCCAATGTCGTCGGCGTCCCGCTGGCCACCTTCCTCGGCCAGCAGGTCGGCTGGCGCTCGACGTACCTGCTCGGCGGGCTGCTCGCCGTCGTCACCGCCCTGCTCGTCCTCGCCGCCGTGCCGTCCGTGCCGGGGGACTCCGAGGCGAGCGGCCGCAAGGAGGCCCGCGAGTTCTTCGGCAGCCTCCAGGTCTGGCTCACCATGGCCGTGGGCGCGGTCGGCTTCGGCGGGATGTTCGCCGTCTACTCCTACATCGCCAAGACCGTCACCGTCGTCGGCGGGCTCGACCGCGGCACGGTGCCCTTCTTCGTGCTCGCCCTCGGTCTCGGCATGGTCGCCGGCACCTGGCTGGCCGGCGAGCTCGCCGCCTGGTCGGTCTTCCGCAGCCTGCTGCTCTCCGGTGCGACCGGCATCGTCCTCATGCTCGTCTACTACGTCGCCGCGCCCCACGGCTGGCTGCTGCTGCCGGTCGCCTTCCTGGTGACCGCGACCGGCTCCGTGCTCGTGGTCAACCTCCAGCTGCGCCTGATGGACGTCGCCGGTGGCGCGGTCACCCTCGGCGCCGCCATGAACCACGCCGCCCTCAACATCGCCAACGCCCTCGGCGCCTGGCTCGGCGGCCTGGTCATCGCCGCCGGTCACGGCTACCGGGCCCCGGCACTCGTCGGCGCCGTCCTCGCCGCCGTCGGTACGGCGATCCTGCTGGTCTCGGCGCTCACCCACCGCCGAGCAGCGGCTGCGGAGCCGGCGCCGGCCCCCTGAGTGCCTCCTCCTGGCCGCCGGTGATCCGCAGCACGGCGCGGCACCACAGCGCGCCGCCGACGAGGGCCGCGACGGCGGCCACCCCCTCGACCGTGACCACGAGGTCGATCAGGTCCGGCGACTCCTGCCAGTCCTCGCCGCCGGAGATCGGCATCGGGAGGACGAGGAACACCAGCCAGGCGGCCCACCACCAGCCGAGCCCGGCCTCGCGCCCGGGCGGGACGCTCGCGCGCTGCACGTCCTTGACCAGCTGGTAGGGCACGAACAGGTTCGCGAACGGCACCCACCAGCCGAACCAGATCCACGCCCGCTGCCGGCGCTGCCGGACCCCTGGGCTGATCGCCTGGGCGTTGTCGCGGGCCCGCTGGAGCCAGAGGCAGCCGACCACCCACGCCGCCACGAGCAGCGGCCCCATCACCCACGCCGTCCGGTCATAGGTCGTGGTGAGCATGGCCGGGTCCGCGCCGATCTCGACGGCGGCCTCGTGCAGCCGCCGCGCCTCGACGGCGCCCAGCGCCCGGATCACCTGGGTCAGGGCGACGACGCCCGTGAGCGCGACCGTCGCCGCGGCGAGGCCGGTCGGCGCGATCCGCGCCGGGGAGCGGGGCGGGAGCATGGCCGGAGTGTAGGTGCGGCGGTCGGAGGGCGGGGGCTTTACGCGGAGAACGCCCGGCCTGAGACAATCCCTCCCATGTCCGCCACCACCGAGCACCCGCCCGTGCCGGAGACCGCGCAGCCGGCCGCGCCCGAGGGAGCCGCGCGCCCGCGCGTCCTCTCCGGCATCCAGCCGACCGCCGACTCCTTCCACCTCGGCAACTACATGGGCGCGGTCCGGCAGTGGGTGGACCTGCAGCGTGACCACCAGCCGTTCTTCTTCATCGCCGACCAGCACGCGATCACCGTCGACTGGGACCCCAAGCTGCTGCGCGAGCGGACGCTGCGGGGTGCGGCCCAGCTGCTCGCGGCGGGCGTCGACCCGGAGCGCTCGGCGATCTTCGTCCAGAGCCACGTGCCCGCCCACGCCCAGCTCGGCTGGGTGCTCAACGGACTGACCGGGTTCGGCGAGGCGCGCCGGATGACCCAGTTCAAGGACAAGTCGGCCAAGGGCGGCGAGGGCGCGGCGAGCGTCGGGCTGTTCGCCTACCCGATCCTGATGGCGGCCGACATCCTGCTCTACCGGCCCCACTACGTCCCGGTCGGCGAGGACCAGCGCCAGCACCTCGAGCTGACCCGCGACCTGGCCCAGCGGTTCAACGGCCGGTTCAAGAAGACCTTCCGGCTGCCCGAGCCCTACATCCTCAAGTCGACGGCCAAGATCTACGACCTGCAGGAGCCGACCAAGAAGATGTCCAAGTCGGGCTCCGCGCCCAACGGCATCATCGAGATGCTCGACGATCCCAAGGCCACGGCCAAGAAGATCCGCTCGGCGGTCACCGACTCCGACACCGAGATCCGCTTCGACCTCGCCGAGAAGCCCGGTGTCAGCAACCTGCTGACCATCTACTCCGCGCTCACCGGCGAGGCCGTGCCCGCCCTCGAGGAGCAGTACGCCGGCAAGATGTACGGCGACCTCAAGAAGGACCTCGCCGAGGTGGTCGTCGGCTTCGTGACGCCCTTCCGGGAGCGCACCCTGGAGCTCCTCGACAACCAGGACTACCTGATGCAGGTGCTCGCCCAGGGCGCCGAGACCGCCGGTGCGGTCGCCGAGGCGACGCTGAAGGACGTCTACCAGCGGGTCGGGTTCGTGGCGCCCGTCGCGCGCCGCACGGAGGGCTCCTGATGCCGGTGATCGGCGTCGCCATCGCGATACCGGAGCCGTGGGCCTCCGAGCTCTACGACTACCGGCTGCGCATCGGCGACCCGACCGCCGAGGGCGTCCCGAGCCACGTCACGCTGATCCCGCCCACCGAGGTGGCCGGCGGGCTCGACGAGATCGAGGCGCACCTGGAGACCGCCGCGGCCCAGGTCGCGCCCTTCCGTGTGCATCTGCGCGGGACGGGTACCTTCCGGCCCGTGTCGCCCGTCGTCTTCGTGAGCCTCGCCGAGGGGATCTCCCAGTGCGAGCAGCTCGCCGACGCCGTACGGCAGGGGCCGCTCGCCGTCGAGCTGCACTTCCCGTACCACCCGCACGTCACCATCGCCCACCACCTCGACGACCCGACCCTCGACCGGGCGTTCGCCGACCTCGCCGAGTTCGAGTGCTCGTTCGAGGTCACCGACTTCCACCTCTACGTCCATGACGAGCAGGAGGGTTGGCGGGCCACCCGCACCTTCGCGCTGTCATGAGCCTGGTCGAGCGAGTGAAGGCGAAGGTCGCGGACGCCCGCGACCGGTGGCCGCTCGTCGACCACGCGGTCCGGATGCAGGAGCACTACAGCGCCGTCCAGGGCAGCCAGCAGGCCGGCGGGGTGACCTACTTCGGGTTCCTGTCGGTCTTCCCGATCCTGGCGCTGGCCTTCTTCGCCGTGGGCTACATCGCCGATGTCTTCCCCGATGCGAACGAGTCGCTGGAGAAGGCGATCAACGAGGTCCTCCCGGGTCTGGTCGGCGGCGGCGACGGCCAGGTCGACATCGCCGACGTCCAGAACGCGGCCGGCACGGTCGGGCTGATCGGTCTCCTCGGCGTCCTGTACGCCGGCCTCGGCTGGCTCTCCTCGCTGCAGTCGGCGCTCGTGGTGATCTTCGAGCTGCCCGCGCGGCTGCGCCCCAACTTCGTGATCGGCAAGGTCCGCGACCTGGTCAGCCTGGCCGTGCTGGGGGTGGTGCTGCTCTCCAGCGTCGGGCTCTCGGCGGTCCTGACCCGGACCTCGCGGGCCGTGCTCGACGTCCTCCACGTCGGCGCCGAGCTGGGCTGGTTGGTGACCCTGGTCGCGCTGGCCCTCGGCCTGGCCGCCTCGGCCCTGCTGTTCTTCCTGATGTTCCGGCTGCTGGCCCGCCCGCCGCTGCCCTCGCGCGCGCTGTGGTCGGGGGCCTGGCTCGGCGCGATCGGGTTCGAGGTGCTCAAGCAGCTCTCCGGGCTGCTGCTGACCGGCACCCGCGGGCAGCCGGCCTTCCAGGCGTTCGGGATCGCGCTGATCCTGCTGGTCTGGATCAACTACTTCTCCCGGGTCGTCCTCTACGCCGCCGCGTGGGCCCAGACCAGCCCGCTGGCCGAGCGCCCGCCGGCGCCGGCGCCGGCCGCCGCGGCCATCGCCGCGGCCTCGACGCCCCGGCCGGGCGGCGTGGGCGAGCCGGCACCCCCGGCACCGCCCCTGCCCCGGCTGGCGTCGTTCGTCGCCGGAGGCGCGCTTGGGGTCCTGCTCACACTCCTGGGCCGCCGCCGGCGGCCGTGAGAGCGGCGCGTGGAGCGGTCTGGGACACTGGCCCAGTGAAGTTCGAGCGCAAGCACGCCCTCCTGCTCCTGGCCGTGGCCGCCTGGAACGTCTTCTCCTTCGGCAACTTCGCCAAGAACCTCTACCAGGCCTACGACGCCGGTGAGGACCGGGCGACCGGCTACTGGGTCGCCCACACCGTCCTCATCGTCGTGAACTTCGTGATCGCCGGCCTCCTCGGCTCGCTGGGCTGGAAGGCGCTGCGCGCGTCCAAGGACGCCTGAGCCCGATGACCTCCGGACCTGCCGCACGGGCACGGGCGCGCGCCCGGCGCTTCCGGCAGGTCCGCGGCGCCGTCGCGGGCTGCGTGGCGGCCTTCGGCGCCCTCGTCGCGCACGTGGCGGCGGGCGGCTCGGTCGAGCTGGTCCCCGGGCTGGTGGTGACCGCGGTGGCGCTGCCGATGGCGGTGGTGCTGACCCCCGGTGACGCGGTCGGGCTGCCCCGGATCGGGGCGACCGCGCTCGTCGCCCAGGCGCTCGGTCACCTCTGCCTGATGATGGCGCCCGCCGGCGAGCACGCCCACGGCCACCACGCCGGGACGTCGCTGGCCGGGCCCGCGGCGCCGTCCCCGGCGATGTTCGCCCTGCACGCCCTGGTCGCGATCGCGACCGTCGCCGTCGCCGCCGGGATCGACCGGGCCGCGCTCGACGTCGTCCGGGCCGCGGCCGGCTGGCTGCTGCCGCTGCTGCTCGCGGTCGTGGCTCCCGTCGTCGGCTACCGGGCCCGCGTCCTGGTCCGGGTACGCCGGCTGCGCGGCCGGCTCGCCGTCCGGACCGGCCGGCCCCGGGCCCCGCCGCGATGGGGCTCGACCCTCGCCCTTCCCGGCGTCGCACGCTGACCCTTCGGTGGCGCGCGCGCCTCTTCCCGCGCGCTGACGCGCGCCCACCGAACGGAACCGAACTCATGAAGAAGCACCTCTGCGCGGCGGTCCTCACCGCCGCCCTCGTCCCCGCGCTCGCCGCCTGCGGCAGCGGGACCGAGGACGCCCGCGACCAGGCGCCCTCGGGCAGCCCGACCAGCGGCAGCCCCACCACGGCCGAGGCCGCGCTCACCGTGACCGACCCGTGGGTCAAGGCCGCCCCCAGCGGCATGACCGCGGCCTTCGGGACCCTCGTCAACGAGGGCACCAGCGACCTCACGGTCGCCTCGGCGAGCACCGACGTCAACGAGATGACCGAGCTGCACGAGACCGTCGAGAACGAGGACGGCTCGATGGCGATGCGGCCCAAGGAGGGCGGCTTCGTCATCCCGGCCGGCGGCTCGCTCACGCTCCAGCCCGGCGGCGACCACCTCATGCTCATGGGGCTCACCAAGCCCCTGGAGGCGGGCACCACGGTGACGATCACGCTCACCCTCGGTGACGGGACGAGCACCGAGGTCGAGGCCACCGTCAAGGCCTTCGACGGCGCCGACGAGAAGTACCAGAACGGCGGCGAGAGCTGATGGCCGGCGGTCCCCGGTGGGACCGCCGGCGCGTCCTCCGCACCGGCGCCGCCGCGTTCGGCGGTGCCGGTGCCGGGTGGAGTGCGTCCGCCCTCGTGGCGAACGGCTCTGCCGCAGCGGCGCCCCCGGACGGTCCGACCCGCGTGGTCGGCCCGTCCGCGGGCGCGGAGACCGTGCCGGTCGTCGGCACCCACCAGCCCGGGGTCGACACGGCGCCCCAGGCCCACCTCGCCCTGGTCGGCTGGAACCTGCGCCCGGGCGCGGGCGCGGTCGGGCTGACCCGGATGATGCGCCTGCTCAGCGACGACGCCGCCCGGCTCGCGACCGGGACGGCGGCGCTGGCCGACACCGAGCCCGAGCTCGCCGCGCACCCGGCCCGGCTGACGGTCACCTTCGGCTTCGGGCCGCGGGTGCTGCGCGAGCTCGTGCCGGCGCCCCGGCGGCCCCGGCTCGACGAGCTGCCGGCGTTCGACCGGGACCGGCTCGACCCGCGCTGGGGCCAGAGCGATGTCGTCGCCCAGATCTGCTGCGACGACCCGACCACGCTCGCCCACGCCCGGCGGATGCTCGTCAAGGACGCCCGCACCTTCGCCGAGGTGCACTGGATCCAGAGCGGCTTCCGCACCGCGCGCGGCACCGTCCCCGACGGCACCACGATGCGCAACCTGATGGGTCAGGTCGACGGGACGGTCAACCTCGCGCCGGCCGAGCCGGACTTCGACGGGCTCGTGTGGGCCGCGGGCGACCCGGCGTTCGCGGGCGGCACCTTCCTCGTCGTACGCCGGATCCGGATGCAGCTCGACAAGTGGGACCGGGTCGACCGGGTCGGCCGCGAGGTCGTGGTCGGCCGCCGGCTCGACACCGGTGCGCCGCTGACCGGGAAGCAGGAGTTCGACGAGCCGGACTTCGCCGCCACCGACCGGTTCGGCTTCCCGGTGATCGACCCGGCCAGCCACATCGCCCGGGCGCGCAGCGACGACCGGCGCGAGCGCTTCCTGCGCCGTGCCTACAGCTATGCCGAGCCCGACCCGGCCCGCAGCACCGGGGAGGACAACGGACTGGTGTTCCTGGCGTTCGCCGCGGACCCGGCCCGGCAGTTCGTGCCCATCCAGCGCCGCCTCGACGAGCTCGACCGGCTCAACGAGTGGGTGGTCGCGATCGGGTCCGCCGTCTATGCGATCCCGCCTGCCGCACCGCAAGGTGGGTACGTGGGCCAGCAGCTGCTCGAAGGCACCAGCACCACCGGCACCACCAGCGACACCACGGGGGAGAAGTCACCATCATGAGGAAGCACGCGCGGCTCGCCGCGCTCGCCACGGCGCTCGTCGCCGTCCTGGCGGCGGGCTGGAACCTGCCCGCCTCGGCGCACGCGTCGCTGGTCTCCAGCGACCCGGCGGCCGGGCAGCGGTTCGACGCGCTGCCCGCGCAGGTCCGGCTCGAGTTCAGCGAGCCGATCAGCGCGCCGGCGTACGTCGTGGTCACCGCGCCGGACGGCTCCCGGGCCGACCAGGGCGAGGTCCGCATCGACGACGCCGTGGTGAGCGTGGCGCTCGGCGGGTCCGCACCCGAGGGCACCTACAGCGCCGCCTTCCGGGTCGTCTCCGAGGACGGGCACCCGGTCACCGGCCGGATCGTGTTCGTGGTCGGCGACGGGCCGCTCGACGAGAAGGGCCCCTCGGCCTCGGCCCCGGCGGATGCCGCGACGCCGGACCCCGCCGGGTCCAGCCGGACGCCCGACGCCCGCGACGACGGCGCCGACGGCGACGGCGGCCTCTCGCTCGGCCAGGTCCAGGTGGGGGTCGCGGTCGCCCTGTTCGCGGTGGCCGGTGGGCTGCTCCTGTGGAGCCGGCGGCGGTCCCGGTGAGCGCCCCCGCCGTCCGTGAGCGCCGCAGCCTCGCGGCCCCGCTGGGGGCCGCGGTGGTGCTGGCCGCCGCGGTCGCCTTCGTCATCCTCGTGGCGGGCGGGGGAGCGCCCCAGGAGCCGATCCCCGGCCTGCCCGACCCCGGCCGGCTGACCGGCTGGGGGCTCCCGGCCCTGCGCCTGGTCTCCGACGGTCTCGCGATCGCCGTCGTCGCTGGCCTCCTCGTCGCGCCGCTCACCATGCGCCGCCCCGAGAACGAGCTCGGCGGGACCGCCCTGCGCGCCCTGCTGCCCGTGCGCTGGCTGGCGGCCGGGTGGTGCCTGGTCGCGCTGGTCCAGGTCGTGCTGACCTACTCCGACCAGTTCGCCGTACCGGTGGGGGACATCCGCTGGCGTGAGCTGCGCGGCTTCGCCACCGGGGTCGACCAGCCCCGCGCGCTGCTCGCCCAGGCCGCGCTCCTGGCCGTGGTCGCCATCGCGGCCCGCTGGGTGCTGACCGCCCGCGGCGTGCTCGTCCTGCTGGGCCTGGCGCTCGTCGCCGTCGTCCCGCCGATCCTCACCGGGCACGCCTCCTCGGCGGGCAACCACGACACCGCCATCGTGGCGATGGTCGTGCACGTGGTCACCGCGGTGGTCTGGATCGCCGGCGTGCTCGCCCTGTGGTGGCACCTCGCGCTCGCGACCAAGGTGCGCGACCGGGCGCTGCACCGGTTCTCCGCGCTCGCCGGCTGGTGCCTGGGGCTGACCGCCGTCTCGGGCGTGGTGAGCGCCTGGGTGCGGCTCGAACGGCCCGCCGACCTCCTCTCGGCGTACGGCGCCGGGGTGCTGGTCAAGACCGCCGTGATCGTCGTCGTCGGCCTGATCGGCCTGACCCTGCGCCGCCGCGTGATCACCGGCGAGGCGCCCGACTGGGTGGTGCTGCTGCGCCTGACCGGCCTCGAGCTGCTCGTGATGGCCGTGGCCGTCGGCGCCGGCGTCGGCCTCTCCCGGACCCCGCCGCCGGCGCCCGAGAACCTCTACACCTCGCTCGCCGAGGGGCTCCTCGGCGGCCCGCTCCCGCCCGCGCCGACGTTCGGGCGGCTGCTGTGGTCGTTCACCCCCTCGGGCCTGGGCTTCCTCGTCGTCGGCCTCGGCGCGGCGGCGTACCTCGCCGGGATCGTCGCCCTGCGCCGCCGCGGCGACCACTGGTCGCTGGGCCGCACGATCACCTGGTTCGCCGGCCTCGCCGTCGTCGGCTACGCCACCTTCGGCGGCCTCGGGACCTACTCCGGCGTCATGTTCAGCGCCCACATGGCCGCGCACATGGCGCTGTCGATGGTCGCGCCGATCCTGCTCGTCTCGGGCCGTCCGCTCCAGCTCGCGCTGCGCGCGCTGCCCGGCAGCGACGTCCCCGGCGGCACCGGACCGCGCCAGCTGCTCGCCGCCGCCCTCGACTCGCGGCTCGCGCACCTCGTGCTGCACCCGGTCACCGCGGCGCTGCTCCTCGTCGGCAGCCTGTACGTCGTCTACTTCAGCAGCCTCTTCGACGTCCTCATGCGCAACCACCTCGGTCACCTCGCCATGGAGCTGCACTTCCTGGCGGCGGGGCTCGTCTTCTTCGAGGTGCTCATCGGCGACCGGCCCGGCGGCGGCACGTCGTACGTCGGGCGGCTGATGCTGCTGCTCGTCACGATGCCCTTCCACGCGTTCTTCTCGATCAGCGTGATGGGCTCGGAGCGGATCATCGGCGGCGAGTACTTCCGGCTGATCGACGCCCACTACGTGCCGAGCCTGCTCGACGACCAGCACCTCGCGGGCGCCATGAACTGGGCCCTCGGCGAGATCCCGATGGTCATGGTCATCGTCGTGCTCGTCATCCAGTGGTGGCGCGACGACGAGCGTGAGGCCAAGCGGCGCGACCGCGCGGCCGACCGCGACGGCGACGCCGAGCTGGCGGCGTACAACGAGATGCTGAAGCGGGCCGCGAAGGGCTAGGTCGCCCCCAGCAGGTAGTACGTCGTCATCGGCCCCTTGCCCTTGACGTCGACCACCTGCGGGTCGCTGAACGCGTAGCGGGTCTCGAGCAGCGCGTGCGTGGCCGCCGAGACCTGGATCCGGTGCGGCCGGCCGTGCGACTCCATGCGGCTGGCCGTGTTGACCGTGTCGCCCCACAGGTCGTAGGTGAACTTGCGCTGGCCGATCACCCCGGCCACGACGGGCCCCGACGCGATGCCGATCCGCATCGCGATCGGGCTCGGCCAGGTGGGGGAGAGGCGGGCCAGGGTGCGCTGCATGTCGAGCGCGAGCTCGGCCAGCGACGCCGCGTGGTCGTCGTCCGGCGTGGGCAGCCCGGCGACGGCCATGTAGGCATCGCCCACGGTCTTGATCTTCTCGATGCCGCGCCGGTCGCACAGCGCGTCGAACTCGCGGAACATCGTGTCGAGCAGCGCCACCAGCTCCTCGGGCGTGAGCGCCTCGGAGACCGGCGTGAAGCCGACGATGTCGGAGAACAGCACGCTCACGCTCGGCGCCGAGTCGGCGATCGCCCCTCGCTCGGTGCGCAGCCGCTGCGCGATCGGCACCGGCAGCACGTTGTGCAGGATCTCCTCGGAGCGCGCCCGCTCCTGCTCGACCTCCCGCTGGCGCTGGAAGTCGGTACGCCGCAACCGCTCCAGCGCATAGGCGACCACCCACGCGATCGCCGCGATCCCCACCGTCGGCGCCACGTGCGACCCCAGCGCATCGACCCCGCCCAGCGCCCCCGGCAGCGTCAGGCCCACCGCGACGAAGACCGCGATCGTCGCCACCACCGCGTGCATCCGCAGCCGGAGCAGCCCGATCGCTCCCAGCAGCGTGATCGTCGCCGACGTCCGCAGGTACTCCGTCGGGAAGTCACCCACCGCCGCCAGCGCCGGTCCCAGGCCCAGCAGCAGCAGGCTCAGCAGCAGCACCGAGCCCACCTGGAGGTGCCGGCGCACCACCGGCAGGCGCAGGGTCAGCCCGGACCCGACGAACACGAGCACCAGCGCCAGCCGGATCAGGGACGCCGCGAGCAGGCCGTCGGTGAGCACGAGGGCGTCCACGGCGCCGTACGCGGTCGTGAAGAGGACGCCGACCACCAGCGCGAACCGGGCCGCGCGCAGGCCGTTGTCGTCGTCGTACGTGCGGAAGTCGCGCTCGGCGGCGGGCTGGTCGAACTCCAGCATCCACCGCTTCATGTGCAGCTGCGCGTGCCGCTCGTGCACCCACGCACGGATCAGGCTGGCCCCCATAGCGGCAGGATGCCAGAACGGGGCGGCCCCGCTCCCCAAAAGCACGAGCGCCGCACCAGCCGTGGCTGGTGCGGCGCTGCGCGGACGTCGTGTGCGTCAGTGACCGTTCTTGAGCGCGGTGCGCAGGTCCTTGTTGAGCTGCGAGATCACGTCGAGCGGGATCTCCTTGGGGCAGGCCGCCGCGCACTCGCCGATGTTGGTGCAGCCGCCGAAGCCCTCGTGGTCGTGCTGGCCGACCATGTCGACCACGCGCGACCAGCGCTCGGGCTGGCCCTGCGGCAGCTCACCCAGGTGGGTGATCTTGGCGCCGACGAAGAGGGACGCCGAGCCGTTGGGGCAGGCGGCGACGCAGGCGCCGCAGCCGATGCAGGTCGCCACGTTGAAGGCGCGCATCGCCTTGTCGCGCGGGGCCGGGACCGAGTTGGCCTCGGGGGCCGAGCCGGTGTTGGCGGAGATGAAGCCGCCGGACTGGATGATCCGGTCGAACGCCGAGCGGTCGACGATCAGGTCCTTGACCACCGGGAAGGGCTCGGCGCGCCACGGCTCGATCGTGATGGTGTCGCCGTCCTTGAACGAGCGCATGTGCAGCTGGCAGGTCGTGGTGACCTCCGGGCCGTGCGCCTCGCCGTTGATCATCAGCGAGCACATGCCGCAGATGCCCTCGCGACAGTCGGAGTCGAACGCCACGGGCTCCTCGCCCTTGTCGTTCAGCTGCTCGTTGAGGACGTCGAGCATCTCGAGGAAGCTCATGTCCGCGGAGATGTCCGACACCTGGTAGGTGTGGAGACCGCCCGCGTCGTTGGGTCCGGCCTGGCGCCAGATCTTCAGGGTGAGGTTCATTCCGCCCGCGCTCACTTGTAGCTCCGCTGCTTCATCTCGATGGCCGTGTAGATCAGGTCCTCCTTGTGCAGGACGGGCTGACCCTGGTCGCCGCCCCACTCCCAGGCCGCGACGTAGGAGAACTCGTCGTCGTGGCGCAGCGCCTCGCCGTCCTCGGTCTGCGACTCGCCACGGAAGTGGCCGCCGCAGGACTCGCGCCGGTTGAGGGCGTCGATGCACATGAGCTCGCCGAGCTCGATGAAGTCGGCCACGCGGCCGGCCTTCTCGAGGCTCTGGTTGAGGGTGTCGGCCGAGCCGAGCACCTTGAGGTTCGACCAGAAGTCGGCCTTGAGCTCGCGGATCATGTCGATGGCCTTGCGCAGGCCCTCCTCGGTCCGCTCCATGCCGCAGTACTCCCACATGATGTTGCCCAGCTCCTTGTGGTAGCTGTCGGCGCTGCGGGAGCCGTTGATGGAGAGGAACTTCTGGACCCGGTCCTCGACGCTCTTGCGCGCCTCGACCACGGCCTCGTGGGACTCGTCGATCTTGTCGAACGGGCCGTCGGCGAGGTAGTCGCGGATGGTGTTCGGGAGGACGAAGTAGCCGTCGGCCAGGCCCTGCATGAGGGCCGAGGCGCCCAGGCGGTTGGCGCCGTGGTCGGAGAAGTTGGCCTCGCCCGAGACGAAGAGGCCCGGGATGTTCGACTGCAGGTGGTAGTCGACCCACAGGCCGCCCATCACGTAGTGCACGGCGGGGTAGATCCGCATCGGGACCTCGTACGGGTTCTCACCCGTGATCCGCTCGTACATGTCGAGGAGGTTGTCGTACTTCTCCTCGACCGCGTCCTTGCCCAGGCGCTTGATCGCGTCGCCGAGGTCGAGGTAGACGCCGCGGCGGAAGTCGCCGACCAGCGGGCCGACACCGCGGCCCTCGTCGCACATGTTCTTGGCCTGGCGCGAGGCGATGTCGCGGGGGACCAGGTTGCCGAAGGACGGGTAGATCCGCTCCAGGTAGTAGTCGCGGTCCTCCTCGGGGATGTCCCGCGGGTCCTTGTCGCAGTCTTCCTTCTTCTTCGGCACCCAGATCCGGCCGTCGTTGCGCAGCGACTCCGACATCAGCGTCAGCTTCGACTGGTGGTCGCCGGAGACCGGGATGCACGTCGGGTGGATCTGCGTGTAGCAGGGGTTGGCCATGTAGGCGCCCTTGCGGTGCGCACGCCACGCGGCGGTGACGTTGGAGCCCATCGCGTTGGTGGAGAGGAAGAAGACGTTGCCGTAGCCGCCCGTGGCCAGGACGACGACGTCGGCGAGGTGGGTCTCGATCTCGCCGGTGACCATGTCGCGGGCGATGATGCCGCGCGCCTTGCCGTCGACGACGATCAGCTCGAGCATCTCGTGGCGGGTGAACTGCTCGACCGTGCCGGCCGCGACCTGGCGCTCCATCGCCTGGTAGGCGCCGATGAGGAGCTGCTGGCCCGTCTGGCCGCGGGCGTAGAACGTGCGGGAGACCTGCACGCCGCCGAAGGAGCGGTTGTCGAGCAGGCCGCCGTACTCGCGGGCGAAGGGGACGCCCTGCGCGACGCACTGGTCGATGATGTTGGCGCTGACCTCGGCCAGGCGGTAGACGTTCGACTCGCGCGAGCGGTAGTCGCCGCCCTTGACCGTGTCGTAGAAGAGACGGAACGTCGAGTCGCCGTCCTCCTTGTAGTTCTTGGCCGCGTTGATGCCGCCCTGGGCGGCGATCGAGTGCGCCCGGCGCGGGGAGTCCTGGTAGCAGAAGGACTTCACGTTGTAGCCGGCCTCGCCGAGCGTGGCGGCCGCGGCGCCACCGGCCAGACCGGTGCCGACGATGATCACGTCGAGCTTGCGCCGGTTGGCGGGGTTGACCAGGCGGTTCTCGAACTTGCGGGTGGTCCAGCGGTCCTTGATCGGGCCGGTCGGAGCGACCGGGTCGACCAGCTTGTCGCCGAGGGTGTAGTAGCCGCGCGCGTCGTCGGACTTCTGCTCGGACGGTCCGTTGAGGGGGGTGAGCCCGTCGTGGAGGGTGCTTCCAGCCATCTTCAGGTGGTCCTTACTTCTCGATGATGCCGACGAGGACGGACAGCGGGACCAGCGCGAAGCCGCCGGCGACCACGATCGCCACGACCCAGCCGGCCGCCCGGGCACGCGTGCGCGCGACGGCCGAGCCGGTGAAGCCCAGCGTCTGCAGCGAGCTGAAGGTGCCGTGGTGCAGGTGCATGCCCAGTGCCACCATCGCGAGCAGGTAGATGACGGTGATCCACCACACGTCGAAGCTGTCGACCATCAGGCGGTAGGCGTTCTCGCCGCCGGTGTCCCCGTTGCTCGGGTTGATCTTGACGATCGTGAAGTTGAGCAGGTGCCAGATGATGAAGACCAGCAGCGTCACGCCGCCCCAGCGCATGGTGCGCGAGGAGACCGACGAGCCGTTGTTCTTCTTCACGGCGTACTTGACCGGGCGGGCCTTGGCCGCGCGGCGGGCCAGGATCACCGCCGAGGCCACGTGCGCGATCAGCGCGAGGATGAGGCCGACGCGCATGATCCAGAGGAAGCCCGAGTAGGGGAGCATCGGCTCACCCAGGACGCGCAGGTGGTGCGCGTACTCGTTGAAGGACTCCTCGCCCGCGAAGGCCTTGAGGTTGCCGTACATGTGCCCCAGGACGAAGCCGATGAACAGCAGGCCGCTCACGGCCATCAGGAGCTTCAGGGCGATGGTCGAACGGGCTGCACGGGAGCCCTTCGCCAATTCGGGTCGCGTCGTCGTTGCCACAGGGGGCCACGCTACCCCCGCTACTGACCAGTAGGTGACCGGGATCATGTGAGATACGCACGTAAGGCAAGCCTTACCCGCGCGCTCACGGGGCGCGGGTCAGCGCTCGACGGGGTCCGCGGCGGCGTCGAGGAAGTCGGCCGAGGGGACGAAGAAGAGGCTCCCGGTCAGGGCCGTGGAGAAGTCGAGGACCCGGTCGTGGTTGCCCGGCGGCTTGCCGACGAACATGTTCTGGAGCATCTCCTCGATGACGCCGGGATCGTTCGCGTAGCCGATGAAGTAGGTGCCGAACTCGCCCGCGCCGACCCGCCCGAAGGGCATGTTGTCGCGCAGGATGTCGCGCTCGGTGCCGTCGGTGTCGACGATCGTGGTGAGCGCGACGTGGGAGTTGCTGGGCTTGACGTCGTCGGCCAGCTCGACGTCGTCGAGCTTGGTGCGGCCGATCGCGTGCTCCTGCTGCTCGACGCTCAGGGTGCGCCAGGCGTCCAGGTCGTGGACGTACTTCTGGGTGATGACGTAGCTGCCGCCGGCGTACGCCGCGTCCTCCGCGCCGATGAGCACGGCCGCGGCCTTCTCGTCGCCCTCCGGGTTCTCGGTGCCGTCGACGAACCCGAGCAGGTCGCGCTGGTCGAAGGAGCGGAAGCCGTGCACCTCGTCGACGACCCGGGCGACGCCGGCCAGGCGCCGTACGAGGTGCTGGGCGAGTTCGAAGCACAGGTCGAGGCGGTGCGCGCGGAGGTGGAAGAAGAGGTCGCCGTCGGTGGCCGGGGCGTGGTGCCGGGCGCCGCTGACCGCGCGGAACGGGTGCAGCCCGGCGGGCAGGGGGAGCGCGAAGAGCCGGTTCCAGGCGCCGGCGCCGATGCCGGTCACGCAGGTCAGCTCGCCCTCGGGGATCCGGAAGCCGACCGAGCGGCGCAGCCCGCCGACGTCGGCGAGCAGGTCGCGCACGGTCTCGGCGGCGCCGGGCGCCTCGTCGTCGAGGGTGAGCGTCAGGAAGAGGGCGGCCTCGGTGAGCGGGGCGAGGACCGCCTGGGGCGTGGGGCTCGGCACCGCGCCGACTCTACGGGACCTCCGCGACCTCCAGAAGTCATAAACATCGTCTATCAAGCGATGGAAGATTGATCTTTGACGCTCATCGATCGACCGGGCACGCTGGAGGGGTGAGCGCCAGCGGCCCGACCGAAGACCCGCGCGACGACCTGCGGGTCACCCCTCCCAAGACCGTGGCCGCCGGCGTTCCCGCCGTGGCGCACGCGATCGAGTACTCCCTGGCCCAGGCCGGGCCCCAGCGCACGCTGCTCACCCTGCTGAGCCTCAACCAGGCCGAGGGCATCGACTGCCCCGGCTGCGCCTGGCCCGACCCGAAGCACCGGCACAAGAACGAGTACTGCGAGAACGGCGCCAAGCACGTCAACGACGAGGCGACCACGCGCCGGGTCACCCGCGCGTTCTTCGCCGAGCACCCGATCGCCGAGCTCGACCAGAAGTCCGACATGTGGCTCAACCACCAGGGCCGGCTCACCGAGCCGATGGTCAAGCGCCCCGGCGCGACCCACTACGAGCCGATCGGCTGGGACGAGGCCTTCGGCATCGTCGCCGACGGGCTCAACGCGCTCGCCTCGCCGGACGAGGCGATGTTCTACACCTCGGGCCGGCTCAACAACGAGGCCGCCTTCCTGCTCCAGCTCTTCTCGCGCGCCTACGGCACCAACAACCTGCCGGACTGCTCGAACATGTGCCACGAGTCGAGCGGCTCGGGCCTGGGGGAGACCCTCGGCATCGGCAAGGGCAGCGTCTCGCTCGACGACATCCACGAGTCCGACCTGGTCTTCGTGGTCGGCCAGAACCCCGGCACCAACCACCCGCGCATGCTCTCCGCGCTCGAGGAGACCAAGCGCAACGGAGGCAAGGTGATCGCGATCAACCCGCTGCCCGAGGCGGGCCTGTTCCGGTTCAAGAACCCCCAGAAGGCGCGCGGCGTCGTCGGCCGCGGCACCGAGATCGCCGACCAGTTCCTCAAGATCCGCCCCGGTGGCGACCTCGCGCTCTTCCAGATGCTCAACCGGATGCTGCTCGAGGCCGAGGACGCCGCCCCCGGCACCGTGCTCGACCACGACTACATCGCGGCCCACACCACCGGCTTCGACGACTTCGCCGCCCACGCCCGCACCGTCACTTGGGAGCACGTGCTCACCGCGACCGGGCTGACCCGCGCCGAGATCGAGGAGGTCCACGCGCAGGTGCTGGCCAGCCGCCGGATCATCGTGTGCTGGGCGATGGGCCTGACCCAGCACAAGCACGGCGTACCGACGATCCGCGAGATCGTCAGCTTCCTGCTGCTGCGCGGCAACCTCGGCCGCCTCGGCGCCGGGGTGTGCCCGGTGCGCGGGCACAGCAACGTCCAGGGCGACCGCACGATGGGCATCTGGGAGCGGGTGCCCGACCGCTTCCTCGACGCGCTCGCCGCGGAGTTCGACTTCGAGCCGCCGCGGGCCCACGGCTACGACTCGGTCGCCGGCGTGCGCGCGATGCGTGACGGCAAGGCCACGGTGTTCGTCGGCGTGGCCGGCAACTTCGTGCGCGCGATGTCCGACAGCGACGTGACCGAGGCGGCGCTGCGCTCGTGCTCGCTGACCGTGCAGATCTCGACCAAGCTCAACCGCTCGCACACCGTGTGCGGCGAGACCGCGCTGATCCTGCCCACGCTGGGCCGCAGCGACCGCGACGTCCA
This sequence comes from Pimelobacter sp. 30-1, assembly GCF_018831735.1. NCBI lineage: Bacteria > Bacillati > Actinomycetota > Actinomycetes > Propionibacteriales > Nocardioidaceae > Pimelobacter > Pimelobacter sp. 30-1. The sequence goes on along the minus strand of NZ_NHTS01000010.1, from coordinate 369,461 downwards.
GGCGAGCGGCGAGCAGTTCGTGACCGTCGAGGACTCGATGAGCGAGGTGCACCAGTCGCGCGGCCGGCTCGCGCCCGCCTCGCCGGACCTGCTCAGCGAGGTCGCGATCATCGGCCGGCTGGCGCGGCGCACCCTGGGCCCCGGCGGCGCGATCCCGTGGGAGGACTTCGAGGCCGACTACGCGCTGGTCCGCGACCGGATCGCGCGCGTCGTGCCCGGCTTCGAGGACTTCAACGCGCGGGTCGCCGTCCCCGGCGGCTTCCGGCTGCCCAACCCGGTCAACTCCGGCGTCTTCCCGACGCCGAGCGGCAAGGCCGTCTTCGTCGTCAACCAGCCCGACTGGATCGAGCCGCCGGCCGGGCACCTGGTGCTCCAGAGCCTGCGCTCGCACGACCAGTGGAACACCATCCCCTACGCGATGAACGACCGCTACCGCGGCATCCACGACGCCCGGCGGATCGTCATGGTCAACCCCGACGACCTCGCCGACCTCGGCCTCGCCGACCGTGACCTGGTCGATCTGGTCAGCGTCTGGACCGACGGCAGCGAGCGCCGCGCCGAGGGCTTCCGGGTCGTCGCCTACCCGGCGGCGCGGGGTTCCGCGGCGTCGTACTACCCCGAGACCAACGTGCTGGTGCCCCTCGACAGCGTCGCCGAGATCAGCAACACGCCCACCTCCAAGGGCGTGATCGTGCGCCTGGAGCCCGCGGGTGCCGCTGGTGCCGCCGTCGGCTGACCGGCGCCACGCCGGCCGGGTCCTGCTCGGCCTGCTCGTCCCGGGGCTGGTGCTCCTCGGCACCGGCCGCCCCGAGCTGATGCTGTACGCCGTCTTCGGCTCCTTCGCCGGCATGTACGGCCGCCGGGAGGGACCGGCGGAGCGGCTGCGGCACCAGTTCCACGGTGCCGGGATGCTCGTCACCGGCGTCGCCCTCGGCGCGACCCTCGCGGCGACGGACGCCGGATCCGGCGTGCTGCTGGTCGCCGTCACCGGGTTCGCGACGCTGGGCTCGCTCGTCACCGACGCGCTGCGGCTGCGGCCGGGCGGCCCGTTCTTCGGCATCTTCGCGCTCGGCGCCACCGCGACCGTCGACCCCGGCCTGGTCGGACCGCTCGGTGCCGTCCTGATCTGCGCCACGACGGCGACCTGGTGCCTCGCGCTCGGTCTCGTCGCACGTACGCCGAGCGCCTCCACCCCGCCGGACCCGTCGCGGTCGCTGCCGGCCGGTGCCGGCGCCCAGGCCGCGCGCTACGCGCTGGCCACGGCGGCGGCCGGGCTGGCCGGGCTGGTGCTGGGCGTCGACCACGCCAACTGGGCGATGACCGCGGCCGCCGTACCGCTGGCGATCGTGACGGCCGGCGACCCGCTCGACCTGCGCGCCGTCGTCGAGCGGGCCGGGCACCGGGTCGCCGGGACCTTCGCCGGACTGCTGGTGACCGCGGTCGTGCTGCTGCCCGAGCCGCGCCCGGCCATGCTGGCGCTCGTCGTGATGGTGCTGCTGTTCCCGACCGAGCTGTTCCTGAGCCGGCACCACGGCATCGCGCTCGGCTTCTTCACCCCGCTCATCATGCTGATGACCGAGCTGGCGGCGCCGGCCGAGCCGCTCGGGCTGCTGCTGGCGCGAGGTGTCGACACGGTGCTCGGCGTCGCCGCGGGCGTCGCGGCGGCCGCCCTCGTCCCGGGCCGCGAGCGGTAGGGTCGGCCCATGGCTGCGTGGAGCCCTCTCGAGTGGCCCGTCCTCCGCCAAGCCCTGACCGGCGACCGGTTCGGGCGCGGCCCGGCCGTGCAGTCCGCGCGGACCCGCCGTACCGAGTCGCGCAACGCCACCGCCGACCGCGTCGTGCAGAGCGTCTGCCCCTTCTGCGCGGTGGGCTGCGGCCAGAAGGTCTACGTCAAGGACGAGCGCGTCGTCCAGATCGAGGGCGACCCGGACTCGCCGATCTCGCGCGGGCGGCTGTGCCCCAAGGGCTCCTCGAGCGAGCAGCTCGTCAACAACCCCCTGCGCCAGACCACGATCCGCTACCGCGCTCCGCACGCCACCGAGTGGACCGACCTCGACCGCGACACCGCGATCGACATGATCGCCGACCGCTTCCTCGCCGCCCGCCGGCACGGCTGGCAGGACCACGACGAGCACGGGCGCCCGCTGCGCCGCACGATGGGCATCGCCTCGCTCGGCGGCGCGACGCTCGACAACGAAGAGAACTACCTGATCAAGAAGCTCTTCACCGCGGCCGGCGCGATCCAGATCGAGAACCAGGCTCGTATTTGACACTCCGCCACGGTTCCCAGTCTGGGAGCCTCGTTCGGGCGTGGCGGTGCCACGCAGTCCCTCCAGGACATGGCCAACGCCGACTGCATCATCCTGATGGGCGGCAACATGGCCGAAGCGCACCCCGTGGGCTTCCAGTGGGTCAGTGAGGCGCTCGCCAAGGGCGCCAAGGTGATCCACGTCGACCCCCGGTTCACCCGTACGTCGGCCGTGGCGACCAAGCACGTCGCGATCCGGGCCGGCTCGGACGTCGTCTTCCTCGGCGGGCTGATCAACCACATGCTCAGCAACGAGCTCTACTTCCACGACTACGTCGTCGCGTTCACCAACGCCGCGACCCTGGTCGGCGAGGACTTCCGCGACACCGAGGACCTGGGCGGGCTCTTCTCGGGCTTCGACCCCGAGAGCGGCACCTACGACCCGTCGTCCTGGGCGTACGCCGACCCGGAGGGCGGCACCGTCACCGGGCCGTCCGGCGAGGAGCACGGGGCCAGCGCATCGCCCCGGGCCGCGGGCGACGAGCACGGCTCCGGCGGTCCGGCGCTGGAGCACGCGGGCGTCGTACGGGACGAGACGCTGCAGCACCCGCGCACCGTCTTCCAGGTGCTCAAGCGGCACTTCTCGCGCTACACGCCCGAGATGGTCCGTGACATGTGCGGCATCCCGATCGAGGACTTCGACTACGTCGCCCGCGCGATCGCGGAGAGCTCGGGCCGGGAGCGGACGACCTGCTTCGGCTACGCGACGGGCTGGACCCAGCACACGCTGGGCGCCCAGTTCATCCGCACGGCCGCCGTCCTGCAGCTGCTGATGGGCAATGTCGGCCGCCCCGGCAGCGGCATCATGGCGCTGCGCGGGCACGCGAGCATCCAGGGATCGACCGACATCCCGACGCTGTTCAACCTGCTGCCGGGCTACCTGCCGATGCCGAGCGTGGGCCGCCACGACACCTACCGCGACTACGTCGACTCGATCGGCTCGAAGCAGCAGAAGGGCTACTGGGCCTACGCCGAGACCTATGTCGTCAACCTGCTCAAGGCGTGGTGGGGCGACGCGGCGAGGGCCGGGAACGACTGGGCCTACGACTACCTGCCGCGGCTCAGCGGGGCGCACGGGACCTACCAGACCGTCGCCGACATGCGCGACGGCAAGGTCGACGGCTACTTCATCCTCGGCCAGAACCCGGCCGTGGGCTCGGCCAACGGGCGCCAGCAGCGGCTCGCGATGGCCCAGCTCAAGTGGCTGGTCGTGCGCGACCTCAACATGATCGAGTCGGCGACCTGGTGGAAGGACGGACCCGAGATCGAGTCCGGCGAGCTGCGCACCGAGGACATCGCGACCGAGGTGTTCTTCATGCCCGCCGCGACCCACGTCGAGAAGGCCGGCTCGTTCACCCAGACCCAGCGGATGCTCCAGTGGCGGCACCAGGCCGTGCAGCCGCCGGGGCAGGCGCAGAGCGAGCTCGACTTCTTCCACGAGCTGGGCGTGCGCATCCGGGCCCGCCTGGCCGGCTCGACCGACCCGCGCGACCGGCCCCTGCTCGACCTCACCTGGGACTACCCGCCCGACGAGCACGGCAACCCGGACCCGGAGGCGGTGCTCGCCGAGATCAACGGGTACGTCGTCGGCGACCGCGCGCCGCTGTCGTCGTACACGCAGATGAAGGCCGACGGTACGACGGCCGGTGGCTGCTGGATCTACACCGGCGTCTACGCCGACGGGCACAACCAGGCCGCCCGCCGCGTGCCCCAGGGCGGCGGCGGAGTCACCCAGTCGCAGTGGGGCTGGGTGTGGCCCGCGGACCGGCGGATCCTCTACAACCGCGCGTCCGCCGACCGCGACGGCAAGCCCTGGAGCGAGCGCAAGGCCTACATGTCGTGGGACGAGGCGCAGGGCCGGTGGGTCGGGCCCGACAACGTGGACTTCCCCGTCGACAAGCACCCGCACGCCCGTCCCGACCCGTCCCTCGGCGGCGCCGAGGGACTCGCCGGCGACGACCCGTTCGTGATGCAGGCCGACGGCAAGGGCTGGCTGTTCACCCCCAAGGGACTGGTCGACGGGCCGCTGCCCGCGCACTACGAGGCCGCCGAGTCGCCGGTCCGCAACGCGCTCTACCCCCAGCAGCAGGCACCCGCCCGGGTGCTGCTGGCGCGCGAGGACAACCTGGAGGCGCCCAGCGCCGGCGAGCCGGGGGCCGAGGTCTACCCGTTCGTGTTCACGACGTACCGGCTGACCGAGCACCACACCGCGGGCGGGATGAGCCGCTGGTCGCCGTACCTGGCGGAGCTGCAGCCGGAGATGTTCTGCGAGGTCTCGCCGCAGCTCGCCGCGGAGCGCGGGCTCGAGAACGGCGGCTGGGCCACGATCATCTCGCCGCGGGCGGCGATCGAGGCGCGCGTGCTGGTCACCGACCGGGTCAAGAGCCTGGTGATCAACGGGCGCGAGGTCCAGCAGGTCGGCCTGCCCTACCACTGGGGCGTCGGCAGCGACGCCGTCGTCACCGGTGACGCCGCCAACGACCTGCTCGGCGTGATGATGGACCCGAACACCCAGATCCAGGAGTCCAAGGTCGCCTCGTGCGACGTGATCGCCGGACGGCGGCCGCGTGGCGCGGACCTGCAGCGGCTCGTGGCGTCGTACCAGGAGCGGGCGGGGACGACGCCGGCCACGGGTGGCCAGCGGGTGACCGATCCGGACAAGGAGGGCTTCTGATGGGCCAGCTGAGCGGACCGACCGACCCGACCGCCGACGCAGCCTGGGCTCCGGAGCACACCCACCCGCGCAAGGGCTTCTTCACCGACACCTCGATCTGCATCGGCTGCAAGGCCTGCGAGGTCGCGTGCAAGGAGTGGAACCAGAACCCGCGCGACGGCGACCTCGAGCTGACCGGCATGTCCTACGACAACACGGTCTCGCTCGGCGCGAGCACCTGGCGGCACGTGGCGTTCGTCGAGCAGGGACGCGACGCGATCACGGCCGCGCGGGAGTCGGGCCGGGCGCTGGTGTCGCTGGGGATGCCGTCGTTCGGGGCGCCGGCTCCCGACGCGGTGCCCGACGTGGCGCCGCCGGACACCCCGGAGTTCCGGTGGCTGATGGCCTCCGACGTCTGCAAGCACTGCACCCACGCGGGATGTCTCGACGTGTGCCCGACGGGCGCGCTGTTCCGCACCGAGTTCGGGACGGTCGTCATCCAGCCCGACGTCTGCAACGGCTGCGGGACCTGCGTCGCGGGCTGCCCGTTCGGCGTCGTCGAGCGGCGCAGCGACGGGACCGCCGCGCCGACGTACCGCGAGGGGCACCGCAAGGGGGAGCAGCCGCCGGTCCCGAAGCGGGGCGTCGCCCAGAAGTGCACGCTCTGCTACGACCGGCTCGTCGACGACGAGCCGCCGGCGTGCGCGAAGACGTGCCCGACGACGTCCATCAAGTTCGGCGACCACGCGACGATGGTCGACACCGCGCGCGAGCGGGTCGCCGAGCTGCACGCGCAGGGGATGACCGAGGCGCGGCTCTACGGCGCCAACGAGCTCGACGGCGTCGGGGGCACCGGATCGGTGTTCCTGCTGCTCGACGAGCCCGAGGTCTACGGGCTGCCGCCCGACCCGCGGGTGTGCACGGCGGACCTGATGACGATGTACAAGCGCGCGGGCGTCGCCATGGCCGGGATGGTCGCGGCGGCCGCGGTCGCCTTCTGGAGGGGGCGCTGATGAGCGAGTACGACGAGGTGCGGCCGCCCGAGCCGGCCCGGCGCGGTCGGGGGCAGGGGCCTGGGCGTGGACGTCGGCGTCCCGGTGGGCGGCGCGGCGGTCGGGCCGAGGAGCTGATGGTTCCCGAGGCCGCGTTCACGTCGTACTACGACAAGCCGATCGTCAAGGCGCCGCCGTGGGGGCACGAGATCCCGGCGTACCTCTTCCTCGGCGGTGTCGCCGGCGGCTCGGGGCTGCTGGCCGCAGGCGCCCAGCTGACCGGTCGCTCGCTGCTGCGCCGCAACGCCCGGCTCTCCGCGATGGCCGCGATCGGCCTCGGCGGCGTCGCGCTCGTCGCCGACCTCGGCAAGCCGAGCCGGTTCTACAACATGCTGCGCACGTTCAAGGTGACCTCGCCGATGAGCGTCGGGTCGTGGATCCTCACCGCCTTCGCCGGCGGGCTGACGGTGACCGTCGGCGCCGAGGTCGACCGGATGTCGGGGGAACGGCTGCCGCTGGGTCCGCTGCGGCCGGTGCTGCGCGCACTCGAGGGACCCGCTGGGTGGGAGGCGGCGGTGTTCGCGGCGCCGCTGGCCGGGTACACCGCCGTACTGCTGGCGGACACGGCGGTCCCCACCTGGAACGCCACCCACCGCGACCTGCCGTTCGTCTTCGTCAGCTCGGCGAGCCTCGCCTCGGCCGGCCTCGCCATGATCACCACGCCGGCCCACGAGGCCGGACCGGCCCGGACCCTCGCCCTGATGGGCGTGGTCGGCGACGTCGTCGCGATGAAGGCCATGGAGCGCCGGATGGACCCCGTCGCCGCCGAACCCCTCCACCACGGCTCCGCCGGCACGATGCTGCGCTGGAGCGAGCGCCTCGCGGTGGCCGGCGCCGTCGGCGTGGTGCTCGGCGGACGCCGCCGTCCCCTCGCCGTCGCGTCGGGGCTCGCGCTGATGACCGCCTCGGCCCTCACCCGGTTCGGCGTCTTCGAGGCCGGCATCCACTCGACCAAGGACCCGCGCTACGTCGTCGAGCCGCAGCGGCGGCGGTTGGCGGCGCGGCGGGCGGCGGGGGAGACGGGCGACTCGATCACCACCGCGGGCTGACGTCCGCGCGGGGGCTGTGGATAACCAGACCGCGCTCGTGCCGGCTTCTGCTTTGCTCGGCACATGCGCGACCCGGCCCCGGGGCTGCCCTTGGGCGCCCACGTGTTCGTCGATGAGACGAAGGCCGGCGGCTACGTGATGGTGGCGACGTGGGTGCCGTCAGCCCAGGTCGCTGAGGTCCGGCGCCGCCTCCGGACCCTTCTGCGCCCGCGCCAGGCGCGTCTGCACTTCCAGAAGATGAACCGTGCGGACCGTCATCGGGCTATCGATCTCATCGCGGGGCTCGAGGTCTCGGCGGTGGTCTACCGCTCGCCGCTCAGGGACGCCCGAAGCGCTCGGTGCGCCTTGCTGGAGGCGATCCTCAGCGATGCCGGGGACTCCCGCGCCAGGCGCGTGGTGATCGAGCGGGACGAGGCATCGCCCGGGCTCGATCTGGCGGTCGCGAGGGCGACCGTCGTGGCCGACGACCCGGTCGTCACGCACCTGCGCAGTGTGGAGGAGCCGCTGCTGTGGGTGAGCGATGCGGCCGCGTGGTGTGTCCACCGCGGCGGCGAGTGGCGCACCAAGGTCGCACCAGTTCTGCGTGAGAGGCCGAGCGGAGACAAGGCTGAGCGGAAGAAGAGCGAACCCGGTTAGGCTGCCGATGAAGGGCAGACTGCCGGGTTCGGGTCTAGCGTAGGTGGCGTCGGGCTTCCGGGCAAGGCCGATTCCGGGCCTGGGGCTCAGCAGACCTCGATGCCCGCCCCCGCGACCGTGTGCCCGATCACCGGGTACCCCGGCACCTCGCCGACCACCAGCAGCCCACCCGACGTCTGCGCGTCCGCGAGCAGCAGCAGGTCGTCCTCACCCACCCCGGCACCCACCGAGAGGTGCGGCCGGACCCAGTCGAGGTTGCGGCGGGTGCCGCCCGACACGTAGCCGGCGGCCAGTGCGTCGCGGGCGCCGTCGACGAGCGGGACCGAGGCGAGGTCGATCACTGCGCCGACGCCGGAGGCGCGGCAGAGCTTGTGGAGGTGGCCGAGCAGGCCGAAGCCGGTGACGTCGGTGGCGGCCCGGGCGCCGGCGGCGAGCGCGGCGACCGAGGCGTCGCGGTTGAGGGAGGCCATCAGCTCGACGGCGTGCGCGAAGACCTCGCCGGTCTGCTTGTGCCGGTTGTTGAGCAGGCCGACGCCGATCGGCTTGGTGAGGGTCAGGGGCAGGCCGGCGACGGCGGCGTCGTTGCGCAGCAGGCGATCGGGGTGGGCGGTGCCGGTGACGGCCATGCCGTACTTCGGCTCGGGGTCGTCGATGGTGTGGCCGCCGATGACGGGGCAGCCGGCGAGGGTGGCGACGTCGAGGCCGCCGCGGAGGACCTCGCGCATGAGCTCCCTCGGCAGTACGTCGCGCGGCCAGCCCATGAGGTTGATCGCGACGACCGGCGTACCGCCCATGGCGTAGACGTCGGAGAGCGCGTTGGCGGCGGCGATCCGGCCCCAGTCGTAGGCGTCGTCGACGACGGGGGTGAAGAAGTCGGCGGTCGAGAGGACGGCCAGGTCCTCCCGCACCCGTACGGCGGCCGCGTCGTCGCCGTCGTCCACCCCGACCAGGATGTCGGGCCCGCTCTGGCCGACCAGGTCGCGGACCGCGTCCTCGAGCTCGCCCGGCGGGATCTTGCACGCGCACCCACCCCCGTGCGCATAGCTCGTCAGGCGACCGACCTCGGCGGGTGCAGACATGGCCCGAGCCTACGGGGAACTAAGTTGGGTCCCGGCGGGGAGGCGTATGGGTTCCTGGTGGGCCCCCCGGTCTTCAAAACCGAGGAGGCCGAGCAGCTCGGTCTGGCGGGTTCGATTCCCGTCCGCCTCCGCCACGAGCCGACCAGGAGGACCGGTGAACCAGGACGACCCGCGGCGCCGGATCCCGCGCACCGACCACCTGCTCGCGCTGGTCCGCGACGTGCAGCAGCAGGCGCGCGCGGGGCTCATCGCGCCCGAGGACGTCGAGGCCGCCGTGCTCGACCGCGCCCGCACCCGAGCCCGGGCGAGCGCGACCACCCTGCGTCCGGTGCTCAACGCGACCGGCGTCGTCGTCCACACCAACCTCGGCCGCGCGCCGCTCGGCCCGGCCGCCGTCGAGGCGCTCGTCACCGCCGCCGGGTACGTCGACGTCGAGCTCGACCTCGCGACCGGGGCCCGGTCGAAGCGGGGCCTCCCGGCGCGGGCGGCGCTGCGGGCCGCCTGCCCGCAGGCCGAGGACGCGCTCGTGGTCAACAACGGCGCCGCGGCGTTGGTGCTCGCCACCACCGCGCTCGCCGCGGGCCGCGAGGTGGTGGTCAGCCGCGGCGAGATGGTGGAGATCGGGGCCGGGTTCCGGCTGCCCGACCTCATCGCGTCGGCCGGTGCGCGGCTGCGGGAGGTCGGGGCGACCAACCGGACCCACCTGCGCGACTACGTCGACGCGATCGGGCCCGACACCGGGTGCGTGCTCAAGGTGCATCCCAGCAACTTCCGGGTCGAGGGATTCACCAGCGAGGTCTCGCTCGCCGAGCTCCGCGGGGCCGTCGGCGACCTGCCGGTGGTGGCCGACCTCGGCAGCGGGCTGCTCCACCCCGACCCGGCGCTGCCCGACGAGCCGGACGCCACGACCGCGCTGCGCGGGGGTGCGGACCTGGTCGTCGCCAGCGGCGACAAGCTCCTCGGCGGGCCGCAGGCCGGTCTCCTGCTCGGGTCCGGGCGGCTGATCGAGCGGCTGGCGACGCACCCGTTGGCGCGGGCGGTCCGCGTCGACAAGCTGACCCTGGCCGCGCTCGAGGCCACGCTGACAGGTCCGCCGTCGCCGGTCTCGGCGGCGCTGCACGCCGATCAGGGCGACCTCCGGCGCCGCACGGAGCGTCTCGGCGCCGCTCTCGACGTCCCGGTGGTCGCCCACGACGGCCGGGTCGGTGGGGGAGGGGCGCCCGGCGTACCTCTGCCGGGGTGGGCCCTCCGGCTCCCCGAGGCGACGGCCGAACGGCTGCGGACCGGTGATCCGGCGGTGCTGGCGCGGATCCACGACGGTGCGTGCCTGGTCGACCTGCGCTGCGTCCCGGAGACCGACGACGACCGGCTCCTGGCCGCCCTGCGTCGCGCGCTCGAAGCCCACTGATGGCGTACGTCGTCGCGACCGCCGGCCACGTCGACCACGGCAAGAGCACCCTGGTCCGCGCGCTGACCGGCATGGAGCCGGACCGCTGGGCCGAGGAGCGCCGCCGCGGGCTGACCATCGACCTCGGCTACGCCTGGACGACGCTGCCCGGCGGCGCGCACGTCGCGTTCGTCGACGTGCCGGGGCACCAGCGGTTCGTCGGCAACATGCTGGCCGGGCTGGGGCCCGCGCCGGTGGTGCAGTTCGTCGTCGCGGCCGACGAGGGCTGGCAGGCGCAGAGCGACGAGCACCGCGACGCGGTCGCCGCGCTCGGGATCGACCGGGGCGTGGTCGCGCTGACCCGTGGCGACCGGGCGACGCCGGAGCAGCTCGCGGCCGCGCGGGCGCAGGTCCGCGAGGGACTGGCCGGCACCGGCCTGCACGACGCTCCCGTCGTCGCGGTCTCCGCGGTCACCGGCGCCGGGATGCCGGACCTGGTCGCCGCGCTCGGCGACGTCCTCGCCCAGGCGCCCGCGCCGACCGCCGGCCGGCTGCGCCTGTGGGTCGACCGCTCGTTCAGCGTCGCCGGCGCGGGCACCGTCGTCACGGGCACGCTCGCCACCGGGACGATCGCGGTCGGCGACGAGCTCGAGCTCCTCGGCCCGTACGGCGCCCGCCCCGCCACCGTGCGCCGGATCGAGAGCGAGGGCGGTCCGCGCGACCGCGCCGAGCCCGTACGACGGGTCGCGCTCAACCTGCGCGGCCCCGCCGCCGACGAGGTCGGCCGCGGTGACGCCGTGGTCGCGCCCGGCACCTGGCGGACCTCCGCGCTGGTCGACGTCCGCCGCACGAGCGGGCCGGAGGGTCCGCTGCCCGAGCAGCTGCGGCTGCACGTGGGCACGGCCGCTGTACCGGTGCGGGTGCGGCCGCTCGACGACGACCACCGGCACCTGCGGCTGCGCCTGGACCACCCGCTCCCGCTGGCGCCCGGCGACCGGCTGGTGCTGCGCGAGCCCGGCAGCGGCCGGGTCGCCGGTGCCGTCGTGCTCGACACGGACCCGCCGGAGCTGCGGCGGCGAGGTGATGCCGCCCGGCGCGCGGACGCGCTGGCGACCCGCGGCCCGGACGGCGACCTGGCGGCCGAGGTGGCGCGGCGCGGCGCCGTACCGGTGGCGAAGCTGCGGCTGCTGGGCCTGGTCGCCGAGCTGTCCGGCGAGCTGTCCGACGAGCCGCCCGTCGGCGTCCTCGCCGAGCACGGCTGGTGGGTCGACGCGACGGCCTGCGCCGGGTGGGCCGACCGGCTGGGGCGCGCGGTCGCGGCCCGCCACGAGCAGGACCCGCTGGCGATCGGGCTCTCGCGCGGCGCGGTGCGCGATGCGGCCGGCGTACCGGCCGACGAGCTGGTCGACCTCGTGGTGCGCACGGCGGGACTGGTCGCCGAGGGCGGCTTCGTCCGCGCGGCCGGCCGCCCCGCGGGGCTGGGCCCGGCGGAGGCCGCGGTGGCCGAGGTCGAGCAGCGCCTCGCCGCGGACCCGTTCGCCGCGCCCGAGGCCGACGACCTGACCCGGCTGGGCCTGGGGCCGCGCGAGCTGGCGGCGGCCGAGCGGCAGGGCCGGCTGCTGCGGGTAGCGCCGGCGATCGTGCTGCTGCCGACCGCCCCGGCGCGCGCGATGCGGGTGCTGGCCGGCCTCGACCAGCCGTTCACGACGAGCGCCGCCCGCCAGGCGCTCGGGACGACGCGGCGCGTGCTCATCCCGCTGCTGGAGCACCTCGACGAGCGCGGCTGGACCCGCCGGGTCGACGGGGGCGCCGCGCGCGAGGTCGTGCGCTAGGAGTCCGCTGAACAAGCCCGCCTGCTGCGCGCCGCGATGCACGCACGCTGGCTGCGGCGGCGTCGATCAACGGTCAACCAGACCGCCTCACTCCGCTGCCTTGCCATCGCACGCGCCTCGCGACGCTCGCAACGGCGCCCTTGCTCAGCAGACTCCTAGAAGATCCGCTCGGGCAGCGTCTCCGCGACCGGCAGGCCGGCCTCGGCCCAGGCCGCGAAGCCGCCCTCGACGTCGGTCGCGCCGACCAGGCCGAGCGCCTGGAGCCGGGCCGCGGCGAGGGACGAGCTGAACCCCTCCTGGCAGAACACGACGGGCCGGATCCCCGGCGCGGCCAGGGCGCTGCGCCACGGGCTCGTCGGGTCGAGCCGCCACTCCAGGATCGTCAGGTCGATGGGGAACGACCCGGGCGGGGCGCCGAAGCGCTCGCGCTGGTCCTCCCGTCGTATGTCGACCAGGAGGGCGCCGCCCTGCTGCGCGGCGTACGCGTCGGCGGGCGTGAGCCGGTCGAGGCCGCCGCGGGCCTCGGCGAGCAGCCGGGAGATGGTCGGCTCGGTCATGACGGTTCGGCTCCTTGCTCCAGCAGGGCGGCGAGATCGACCTCGCGCGCGGTCTCGACGAGGGCCTGGGCCAGCAGCGACTCCGGTCCGTGCCCGGCGAGCACGAGACCCACCTGGTGGCTGCGTCGCGGGGTGGGCAGCGGGATCGCCCGCAGCCCCTCGGGTACGCCGAACGTCGGCAGCCACGCGTGCGGCACCACGCTGCACAGCCCCATCGACGCGACGTGGGCGTAGAGCGCCGAGACGGTGTCGGTCTCGACGACGACGTGCGCGGTCCGGCCGGTGTCGGCGAGGTGGCCGTCGACGATCCGGCGGTTCTGCATGTCGCCGGTCAGCAGGCACAGGGGAGAGCGGGCGGCGTCGTCCCAGGTGACCGACGTCTTCGCGCCGTGCTCGCCGTCGGCGGGGGTGAGCAGCAGGTAGCGCTCGCGGTAGAGCGGGATCACCCGGACCTGACCGAGGGGCTCGCCGTCGACGTACGTCATGCCGACGTCGAGCTCGAAGTCGTTGACCCCGCGCACGATCTCGCGCGAGGACATCGACAGCAGCCGGATGCCGACCAGCGGGTGCCGCTCGCGCACGGGCGTGGTCAGCAGCGGCGAGACGGTCAGCGCCGTCGGGATCGCGCCGATGCGCAGCGTGCCGGTCAGGCCGGCGTGCATCGTGGCGATGGTCTGGTCGAGGGTCGCGCGCTCGGCCAGCATCCGCTGCGCCCACCGCAGCACCTCGGCGCCCTCGTTGGTGAATCCCTCGAACCGCTGGCCCCGTCGGACGACCTGGACCCCGAGCTCGCGCTCCAGCTTGCGGATCCCCGCCGACAGCGCGGGCTGCGTGACGTGGCAGGCCTCGGCGGCCCGGCCGAAGTGCTCCTCGCGCGCGAGCGCCGCGAGGTACTCCAACCGGCGCAGCAGCATGGGACATGAGTACCACGTGCCAGTCACTACGCTGAGCCGCATGGCAGCCAGCCCCGACCCCGCCCGGCGTCCGCGCCTGGTCGCCACCGCGCTCCCACGGCTGCTCTCCGCGCTCGTCACCGGTGTCGCCGTCGCCGGCGCCGGATGGCTGCTGTCCGCGGTCGAGATCGGCGTGCTCACCGGGGTCGCCACCGCCGGCGCCGTGTACGTCGTCCTCGGCTGGGTGGTGCTCTGGCCGATGGACGCTGCCGCGACCCGCGCCAACGCCACCCACGAGGACCTCCGGCCCGCCGCCGACGAGGTCGCGGTCGCCTGCGCGGCCGTCGGCGGACTGGTGGGCGTCGTGATGCTCCTCGTCGCCGGCAACGGCGACACCAAGGACGCCGCCGCGGCCCTCGCCCTCGCCGCCGTCGCGATGGCGTGGGCGTCGGTGCACTTCATGTACGCCACGCGCTACGCGCACCTCTACTACTCCGACACCCCCGGTGGCATCGACTTCAACACCAACGAGGCGCCGGCGTTCCGGGACTTCCTCTACTTCAGCTACAACCTCGGGATGACCTACCAGGTCTCCGACACCGCGGTGCAGAGCTCGGCGATCCGGGCGGTCGTGCTGCGGCACTGCCTGATCGCGTACGTGTTCGGCGCGGCGATCATCGCGACGACGATCAACCTGGTGGTGGGGATCGTCGCGACCTAGGCCGCCGGCCTAGATGTCCTCGAACGACCCGCCGCGCCCCTTGCCCGCCGCGAACCGCCCCGCCCCGTCGACCCCGTCGGCCGCGAGCGAGACCATGCCGATGGCGAGCTCGCGGTGCAGCGCGGTCTCCTCGGTGTCGCCCCACTGGGCGCGGGCGGCCTGACGGTCGCCGCGCAGGCAGGTCTGGGGCATGCGCGCGATCTCCCGAGCCAGGACGACGGCCGCCTCGCGCGCCGTACCGCGGGGCACGACGCGGTTGACCAGGCCGAAGGACAGCGCCTCATGGGCGTCGACCGGGCGGCCGGTGAGGATGAGGTCCATGGCCCGGCTGTGGCCGATCAGGCGGGGGAGGCGGACGGTGCCGCCGTCGATGAGGGGGACGCCCCAGCGGCGGCAGAAGACGCCGAGGGTGGCGTCCTCGTCGGCCACGCGCAGGTCGCACCAGACGGCGAGCTCGAGGCCGCCGGCGACGGCGTGGCCGTGGATCGCGGCGATGACGGGCTTGGACAGGTCCATCCGGGTGGGGCCCATGGGGCCGTCGCCCTCGGGGGAGACGCGGTTGCCGGCGGCGGTGCCGACGGCCTTGAGGTTGGCGCCGGCGCAGAACGACGGGCCCTCGCCCGCCAGGACGGCGACCTTGGCGTCGGAGGCCTCGAACGTGCGAAAGGCGGCGGCGAGCTCGGCGGCCATCGGGCCGTCGACGGCGTTGTGCCGCTCGGGGCGGTTCATCACGACGACCATGACGTCGCCGTCGGCCTCGTGCTCGATGCGGACGTCGTTCACCGGGACTCCTCCCACAGGGGCTGGCGCAGGGCGCGGCGCAGGATCTTGCCGACCGCGGACTTGGGGATGGCGTCGACGAAGCGGACGCTCTTGGGCGCCTTGTGGGCGGCGATCCGGCCGCGGACGTGCTCGATGAGCTCGGCCTCGTCGGCGGTCGTACCGGGGCGGAGGGTGACGAAGGCGGTGACCGCCTCGACCCACTTGTCGTCGGGGGCGCCGACGACGGCGCACTCGGCGACGGCCGGGTGCGAGGACAGGGCGTCCTCGACCTCGCGCGGGTAGACGTTGTAGCCGCCGGTGATGATCATGTCGCTGGTCCGGTCGACCAGGTGCAGGTAGCCGCGCTCGTCGAAGCGGGCCAGGTCGCGGGTGCGCAGCCAGCCGTCGTCGGTCAGCGAGCGGGCGTTGAGCTCGTCGGCCTCGAAGTAGCCGTGCATCCGGAACGGCGCCTTGAGCGCGATCTCGCCGATCTCGCCGGGGCCGACCGGGGCGCCGTCCTCGTCGACGAGGCGCAGCTCGACGTCGGTCGCCGGCATCCCGCAGGCGCCCCACAGGGTGGGGTCGGCGTGGGCGTGCTCGTCGAGGACGGCGACGCAGAGCGGGGCCTCAGTCTGGCCGTAGTACTGGGTGAGGATCGGGCCGAAGACCTCGATCGAGCGCTCCAGCACCGGGCGCGGCATCGGGCTGGCGCCGTAGATGACCTTGCGCAGCGAGGAGAGCTCGGCGCCGTCGAGGGCGCCGGAGCCGTGGAGCATCGCGAACATCGTCGGCACCAGGTTGATCTCGGTGGCGCGGTGGCGTGCGATCGCCGCGACGAAGGACGCCGGCTCGAAGCCGGGCAGGATCGCCGAGGCTCCGCCGCGGACCCAGTAGGGCAGCACGAACGTGCCGCTGGCGTGGACCAGCGAGGCCGCGTGGAGCATCACCGAGTCGGGCTGCGGGTCGAGCAGGTTGGCCAGGATGTTGCTGCAGATCGCGCCGTAGCTGGCCTGGGTGTGGATGACGGCCTTGAGCTTGCCGGTGGTGCCGGAGGTGTAGAGCAGCAGCGTCGGGTCGTCCTCGGCCAGGACGACGTCGGGCTCGCCGACCGGCTCGGCGACGGGAGCGAGGAGGTCGGCGAGGGCGTACGCGCGCAGCCCGGGCACGCGCTCGGCGAGCCCGGCCGCGCGGTCGGTGAGCGCGGCGTCGGCGACCACGACGGTGGCGTGCGAGCCGGTGACCATGTCCGCGTGCTCGTCGAGGGAGAGGCGCGCGTTGAGCGGCACCCGGACCAGGCCGGCCTTGATCGCGGCGAACTCCATCGGCACCGAGTCGAGCCCGTTGTTGACGAGCAGCGCGACGTGGGTGCCCTTGGTGACGCCGTGGGCGGCGAGGTGGTGGGCGATCAGGTTGGCGCGCCGGTCGACCTCGGCGTAGGTGAGCGAGTCGTCGCCGAAGTACAGCGCGGTGCGCTCGGGGAAGGCGGCGGCGCCGCGACGGACAAGGCTGGCGGCCAGGGCCATGGGGGTGTCTCCTCGCACTGGAAATGAAAACAGACTGTATGGTCTGTTTTGTGCCTGCGAGGATTCTGCCCGTGGAAGCGGCCCGACGTCAATCACGTGCCCTGCGGACCCGGGAGCAGATCCTGGCGGCCGCGGTCGAGGTCATGGTCGAGCACGGGTACGCCGGCCTGACCATGCAGCGGGTCCAGACCCAGGCAGGCGTCACCCGCGGCGCGCTGACCCACCACTTCGCCTCGATGCGCGAGCTCGCCGTGGCCGCGGTCGACTACGTCGCCCAGGCCCAGGGCGCGGAGATCCAGGAGGCGACCGTCGGGGCCGGACCGGCCGCGCTGATCGAGGTGCTGCACGAGGTGACCCGCCGCCCGACGTACGTCGCGGGGCTCGAGCTGTGGGTCGCCGCCCGCACCGACCGCGAGCTGCGCGAGGCGCTGCGGCCCGGCGCGCGCGAGCTCGGCCGCCGGCTGCGCGAGCCGCTGCTGGCGCTGGTCGGGGACCTCGGCGACGAGCGCCTGGAGGTGTTCGCCGACGGCCTGCTGTCGCTGCTGCGCGGGCTCGCCGTCGGTGGTGTGCTGCGCGACCGGCCGGCGCTGGAGAAGGCGGTGCTCGGGGCGTGGCTGGCGGCGTTCGGGGCTCAGGCGACGACCGGCGCCGGCTCCGGGTAGGCGGCGGCGACCAGCTCGTCCACCGCGTCGGTCCAGGTGCGCCGCAGCGCCCGCTCCCGCCCGGCCGCGCCGAGCAGCCCGCGGCGCGGGTCCGCCGCGACCGCGGCCACAGCGCGGGCCAGGTCGCGCGGGTCGGCCGGGTCGTAGAGGACGCCGGTCTCCAGGTGCGCGACGACGCTCGGCGCGCCGCCCGCGCGCGGCGCGACGACGGGGACGCCGGAGGCGCCCGCCTCGCGCAGGGCGTGGCAGTCGGTCTCGTGCTCGCCCGGGTGGACCAGGACGTCCAGGGTGGGCAGCGCGACGGTCAGGTCGCCGATCGCGAGCGGACCGGTGAAGCGGGCGTGGGGCAGGCGGCGGGCGAGCCACTCGCGGTCGGGCCCGGCACCGATCACCACGACCCGGATGCCGGGGACGTCGGCGAGCGCGGCCAGGCGGCGTACGCCGGCGGGTTTGTGGAGGCCGCCGACGTAGCCGACGACGACCTTGCCGTCGCCGGTCTGCGAGGACTTGGCCTTGGACCACGAGCGGTGCAGCCAGGGGTCGCGCAGCGTGGGGGAGAAGGCCAGCGGGTCGGCCCCGGGCTCCCAGAGGCCGGCGTCGACGCCGAGCTCGGCGGCCCGCTCGACCATCCACGGCGAGGTGACGACCACCCGGTCGGCGCGCTCGGCGACCTTGGCGCGCCAGTAGTCCGCGGCGAGGTCGAGCACGGGGGACTGCTCCACCGCCAGCGTCGGTACGCCGGCGCGCGCGGCGTGCTTGAGCGCCTTGCGCCCCACCGCCCGCGGTGAGTGGGCCTGGACGAGGTCGGGCGCGAAGCTCTCGACGGCCTCGCGCACCTGCGCCCCGGTCGGCTCCAGCGGCCGCACCCGGACGACATCGCACCCGCGGTAGGTCGTGAGCCCGGGTCCCGGCGCGAGGATCCGGACGGCGTGCCCGCGGTCGACCAACCGGTCGACGGTCGCCTTGAGCGTGGTCGTGGTGCTGTCGACGGCCGGGTAGAAGGACTCGGTGGCCAGGACGATCCGCATGCCTCCACGGTGGGCCGCGGACATGGCGCGACCTCACCGTCCGGGTGGCCGGGCGGTGAACGCTCAGGCGTCCTTGGGTGCCACGGTGCGCGGCGGCAGGTCGCCCTCCACGATCGCCCGGGCGACGTCCTGGATCCGCCGGCCGCTCTCGCCCCAGCTGCCCGAGGGAGCGTCCCACCAGATGCTGAAGCCGCGCCGGGCCTCGATCGTCCAGTGCGCGCCGAACGCGACCCGGACCAGCGTCGCGAACGGGACCAGCAGGAGCAGCAGCAGGAACTCCAGCGCGACGAACAGCCCCAGCAGGATGAACGGCAGCGCGATGATCAGCAGGATGATCGCCAGCACGGCGCTGATCGGGTCGTCACCGAGCCCGTTGCCCCAGTCGAGCGGGCCCGCGTCGGCGTCCACGCCCTTGAGCCGGCGGCGCCACGGCACCCACCGGCGGGTCACGCGCCAGGTCTGGCCCTCGGGGTCACGCACCTTCACGCGGGGAAGCGTAGAGGTTCGCCGGCGGCGCGTCCCCGTTCTCGATCGACCGGGCGAGGGCGTGGATCCGGAGCCGGCTGGCGGCCCAGTCGCCGGCCTCCTCCTCCCAGTGCGGCCGGAAGCCGATCCGCGCCTCGACCCACCACGACCGGCCGAACCAGACGCGGGCGAGGGCGACGACGGGCAGCAGCAGGGCGAGCAGGAGCGCCTCGAGCGCGAAGACCACCACGATGAGCAGCAGGGGGAGGACGACCAGGCCGACGACGAACACCACGAGGCAGCTGATGGGGTCGTCGCCCCCGACCAGCAGGTCCGGGTCGACCTTGCGGCGCCGCAGCCGCCACGGCACCCACCGGCGGGTCACCCGCCAGGTCCGCCCCTGCGGATCACGCACCTTCACGCGGGCAACCTATCGTTCGCTCGGTCGGGACATTTGTCACACCAGGGTGACGAGGGCCTCGCCACGGATAGGCTTGGCCCTCGTGACTGACTCGCCCCTGACGCTGGCGCAGCCCGAGGACGCGCACACGCGCGCCGAATGGGAGGCCGCCACCGCCGCCGTGCTGCGCAAGACGCGCAAGCTCGGCGACAGCGACCCCGACAGCGCCGTGTGGGACAAGCTGACCCGCACCACCCTCGACGGCATCGCCGTGACCCCGCTCGGCCTGCCCGGTGGCGCCGTGAGCGCCGTACGCCCGGCCCGCCAGGGCGCCTGGGACATCCGCAGCCTGGTCGCGGACCCCGACGCCAAGGCGGCCAACGAGGCGGCGCTGGTCGACCTCGACGGCGGCGTGACGAGCCTGTGGCTCGGCGCCGACGAGAGCACCGACGTCGCGGCGACGCTCAAGGACGTGCTGCTCGACCTGGCGCCCGTCGTCCTCGACGCGCCGTCGGCGACGACCGCGGTGGCCGAGGCGTTCCTCGCGCTGCCCGGGGCCAAGCACCCCGACAGCAACCTCGGGATCGACCCGCTCGGCGTGATGCTGCGCGAGATCCCGCTCGCCGTGGACGAGGCGGTCGCCGAGCTGCAGACGCTGGCCCGCAAGGCCGACCAGCACGACATCCGGGCGATCGTCGTCGACGCGACGGCTGCCCACGACCTCGGCGCGAGCGACGCCCAGGAGCTCGGCTGGTCGATCGCGGTCGGCGTGGCCTACCTGCGCTGGCTGACCGACCACGGTCTGTCCGTGGCCGACGCCGCACACCAGGTCGAGTTCCGCTACGCCGCGACCGACGAGCAGTTCCCGACGATCGCCAAGCTCCGCGCGGCCCGCGTCCTGTGGAGCCGCGTCCTCGAGCTCAGCGGCGTCGAGACCGCGGTCGCGCAGCGCCAGCACGCCGTCACCAGCCGGCCGATGCTCAGCAAGTACGACCCCTACGTCAACATGCTCCGCGGCACCGTGGCGGCCTTCGCCGCCGGTGTCGGCGGCGCCGACGCGGTCACCGTGCTGCCCTTCGACAGCGCCAACGGCCGTCCCGACGGCTTCGGCCGCCGGATCGCGCGCAACGTCAACCACCTGCTCATCGACGAGTCCCACGTCGCCGCGGTCGCCGACCCCGCCGGCGGTGCGTACGCCGTCGAGCAGCTCACCGCCGACCTGGCCGCGGCCGGCTGGGCGGAGTTCCAGCAGCTCGAGACCGAGTGGGAGAGCGGCCACGACTTCGACCCGTTCCGGGCCCGCATCGCGGCCGTGGTCGAGCGGCGCGAGACCGACATCGCCCGCCGCAAGCGCCCGCTGACCGGGGTCAGCGAGTTCCCGAACCTCACCGAGGCGCTGCCCGAGCGCGCCGCGGACCCGCTCAACGACCGGGTCCGCCGCTACGGCGCCTCGTTCGAGGCGCTGCGCGACGAGCCCGCCGCGGCACCGGTCTTCCTGGCCACCCTCGGCACCGTCGCCCAGCACACCGCCCGGGCCACATTCGTCAGCAACCTGTTCGCGGCCGGCGGCATCGCGGTCGAGGTCGCGGGCCCGACCGCGGGCGTCGACGAGCTCGTCGCGGCGTACGCCGGGCAGCGCGTCGTGTGCCTGGCCGGCACCGACGCGGCCTACGACGAGTGGGGCACGGCGGCCGCCGAGGCCCTGCGCGCCGCCGGCGCGACCCGCGTGATCATCGCGGGCAAGGCCGTGGACTTCACCGACGACAGCGCGGCGATGGGTGTCGACGCGCTCGCGTTCCTCAACCGCACGCGGGAGGCGATCAAGTGAGCGACAACGACGGAGCGAGGAACGAGCTCGGCGGCGTTGGCCGCGAGCGCGTGAGCGGCGGGAGCGAAGCGAGCGCAGGCACTCGCATGAGCATTCCGAAGAGCTTCGCGGGTCTCCCGCTCGCCGCCGACCAGGCGGCCGCCGCCGCGCCGGACCTCCCGGCCGGCGAGCCGTGGCGCAGCCCCGAGGGCATCGACGTCCAGACGTCCTACGGTCCGGCCGACGTCGCCGGCCTCGACGCGCTCGACACCTTCCCGGGCCTGAGCCCGTTCCTGCGCGGGCCGTACCCGACGATGTACACGACCCAGCCGTGGACCATCCGCCAGTACGCCGGCTTCTCCACCGCTGAGGAGTCCAACGCCTTCTACCGCCGCAACCTCGCGGCCGGCCAGAAGGGCCTCTCGGTCGCCTTCGACCTGGCCACCCACCGCGGCTACGACTCCGACCACCCGCGGGTGCGCGGTGACGTCGGCATGGCGGGCGTGGCGATCGACTCGATCTACGACACCCGGACCCTGTTCGACGGCATCCCGCTCGACCAGATGTCGGTGTCGATGACGATGAACGGCGCCGTGCTGCCCGTCCTCGCGCTCTACATCGCCGCGGCCGAGGAGCAGGGGGTGAAGCCGGAGCAGCTCAGCGGGACCATCCAGAACGACATCCTCAAGGAGTTCATGGTCCGCAACACCTACATCTACCCGCCGGCGCCGTCGATGCGGATCATCTCCGACATCTTCGCCTTCACCAGCCAGCGGATGCCGCGCTTCAACTCGATCTCGATCTCCGGCTACCACATGCAGGAGGCCGGGGCGACCGCCGACCTCGAGCTCGCCTACACGCTCGCCGACGGGGTGGAGTACATCCGAGCCGGCCTCGAGTCGGGCCTGACCATCGACCAGTTCGCGCCGCGGCTGTCGTTCTTCTGGGCGATCGGCATGAACTTCTACATGGAGGTCGCCAAGATGCGCGCGGCCCGGGCGCTGTGGAGCCGGCTGGTGCGCCAGTTCGACCCGCAGAACCCCAAGTCGCTCTCGCTGCGCACCCACAGCCAGACCTCGGGCTGGTCGCTGACCGCGCAGGACGTGTTCAACAACGTCGGCCGCACGGCGATCGAGGCGATGGCCGCGACCCAGGGCCACACCCAGTCGCTGCACACCAACGCGCTGGACGAGGCGATCGCGCTGCCGACCGACTTCTCCGCGCGCATCGCCCGCAACACCCAGCTCCTGCTCCAGCAGGAGTCGGGCACGACCCAGACGATCGACCCCTGGGCCGGCTCGTACTACGTCGAGAAGCTCACCCACGACCTCGCCGAGCGCGCGTGGGCGCACATCCAGGAGGCCGAGGCCGCCGGCGGCATGGCCGCCGCGATCGAGCAGGGCATCCCGAAGATGCGCATCGAGGAGGCCGCCGCCCGGACCCAGGCGCGGATCGACTCGGGCTCGCAGAAGGTCATCGGCGTCAACACCTTCCGGCTGCCGGCCGAGGACCCGCTCGAGGTGCTCAAGGTCGACAACGACGAGGTCTACCGCCAGCAGGTCGCCAAGCTGGAGCGGCTGCGCGCCGAGCGCAACGGCGCCGACGTCGAGGCCGCGCTGCACGCGCTGACCCGCAGCGCCGAGAGCGGCGACGGCAACCTGCTCGACCTGGCCGTCTCGGCCGCTCGTGCCAAGGCGACGGTCGGCGAGATCTCCGACGCGATGGAGAAGGTCTACGGCCGGCACCAAGCCGTCATCCGTACCATCAGCGGCGTGTACCGCGACGAGGCCAACCTGGCCAACGACGGCGAGGGCGACTCGCTCGTCGCCCAGGCCCGCACCGCCACCGACGAGTTCGCCGAGGCGGAGGGCCGCCGGCCCCGCATCCTGGTCGCCAAGATGGGCCAGGACGGCCACGACCGCGGCCAGAAGGTCGTCGTCTCGGCCTTCGCCGACCTCGGCTTCGACGTCGACGTGGGCCCGCTGTTCTCCACGCCCGAGGAGGTCGCGCAGCAGGCGATCGACGCCGACGTCCACATCGTCGGGGTCTCGTCGCTGGCCGCCGGTCACCTCACCCTGCTCCCGGCGCTCAAGAGCGCGCTGGCCGAGCAGGGCCGCGACGACATCATGGTCGTCATCGGAGGCGTCATCCCGCCGGACGACGTACCGACCCTCAAGGACATGGGTGCCGCGGCGGTGTTCCTGCCCGGCACGGTGATCGCCGAGTCCGCGCTGGACCTGCTGGCCAAGCTCCGCGCCGAGCTCGACCACTGATGGACGTCGAGCGGCTGCTCGACGGGCTGCGCGCGGGCAACCGCGCCCAGATGGCTCGGGCCATCACGCTCGTCGAGTCGACCGCGCCCCGGCACCGGGCGGCGGCGCGGACGCTCCTGACCGCGCTCGCCACCGACGCCGCCGGTACGACGCCCGCGGTGCGGGTCGGCATCTCCGGCGTCCCCGGCGTCGGCAAGTCGACCTTCATCGAGTCGCTCGGGGTCCAGCTCACCGCGGCCGGGCACAAGGTCGGCGTCCTCGCCGTCGACCCGTCCTCGGTGCGTACCGGCGGCTCGGTGCTCGGTGACAAGACCCGGATGGCGACGCTGGCCGCCGACCCGAACGCGTTCATCCGGCCCTCGCCGTCGGCGGGAACCCTCGGCGGGGTGGCGCGCGCGACCACCCAGGCGATGGCGGTCCTCGAGGCCGGCGGGTACGACGTCGTCCTGGTCGAGACCGTCGGCGTGGGCCAGTCCGAGGTGACCGTGGCCGGCATGGTCGACACCTTCCTCTTCCTCACCCTCGCCCGCACCGGCGACCAGCTCCAGGGCATCAAGAAGGGCATCCTCGAGCTGGCCGACGTGATCGCGGTCAACAAGGCCGACCCCGAGGACCCCGCGCGCGAGCAGGAGGCCCGGGTCGCCGCCCGGGAGCTGGCCGGCGCGCTGCGCCTGGTCCGCGGGCACGCCGAGTGGGCGCCCCCGGTGGTGACCTGCTCCGGGCTCACCGGCGCGCGCGTCGACGAGGTCTGGCAGCAGGTGCTGATGCACCGCGACCACCTCGGTGCCGAGGGGGTCGCGCGCAAGCGCGCCGAGCAGCAGCTCGACTTCACGTGGGCGCTCGTGCGCGACGAGCTCGACCAGCGGCTGCGCCACAACGCGGCGGTCAGATCGGTCCAGGGTGACATACGCTCCGCGGTCCTCGCAGGAGAACTGACCGCCCCGCTGGCCGCCGACCGCCTGCTCGCGGCCTACGACGCCGATCAACCGTAAAATTCGCGGCGTTCGCCGGACAGTCCGCGCGGCCTCGGGTGAGGCTCTCCGGCATGAATCCCCCCAAGACTGATTCACGTTCTGTCCGCATGCTCCTGGCCGCCGGCGTCGCCGCCGCGGTCACCGGTTCCGTGCTCGCCCCCGCCCAGGCCGCGGCTCCCGCGCCCGGAAAGCCCGTCGCCCAGGGGCTCCTGTCCCCGCTGAGCGTCGCCGTCAACGACAAGGGCCACGTCTACTACACCGAGAACTTCGCCGGGAAGCTGCTGGTGAAGAAGCCCGGCAAGGCGGCCAAGGTGGTCTACACCGCCGAGGGCGAGGTGGGTGGTGTCTCGACCGAGGGCAAGGCCGTCTACTTCATCGTCAACAGCAAGGTGATGAAGCGGACGGCGGCCGGCAAGGTCCGCACGCTCGCCGACCTCGGCGCCTACGAGGCCGCCAAGAACCCCGACCGGGCCTACACCTACGGCGCCGTGGGCATCACGCCCGAGTGCGCCGCGGCGTGGCCGACCGGCGAGGGCGCCCCGCCGCCGGCGAAGTACAACGGCATCGTCGAGTCGCACCCCTATGCCACCGCGGTCGACAAGGGCGTCGTGTACGTCGCCGACGCCGCCTCGAACGCCGTCTACCGGATCCGCGACGGCAAGGTCCGCACGGTCGCCGTCCTGCCGCCCGTCGAGGCGACGATCACCCAGGGCATGGTCGAGAACGCCGGGTTCCCGGAGTGCTCGCTGGGCAAGAGGTTCCGCTTCGAGGGCGTGCCCACCGACGTCGAGCTCGCCGACGGCAAGCTCTACGTCACCGGTCTGCCCGGCGGCCCCGAGGACGGCTCGGTGCCCGGCTCGCTGTTCCGGGTCAACCTCGCCAAGAACAAGCTCAAGCGCATCGCCACCGGCTTCGTGAGCGCCACGGGCGTCGGCGTCGCCGACGACGGCAACATCTACGTCTCCGAGCTGTTCGGCGGCAAGGTCACCCGGATCACCCCGAAGGGCAAGAAGCGCACCTTCGTGCGGACCGCACTGCCCTCGGCGGTCGAGGTGGTCGGGAAGAAGCTCTACGTCACCGAGAACGTGCTGACCGGTCTCAGCCCCCAGCCGGGCGACGTCCCGGCCGGCAAGGTCGTCAAGTACAAGCGCTGAGCGGCCTCCCACGACACCGGGCGGGCGTCCGACCTGAGGTCGGGCGCCCGCCCGTCGCGTCGTACGGCGTAGGTTGGGCCCGTGGAACGTCGTGATGCCGCAGGCCTGCTCGGCCTGGTCGCCGCCGTCGTCGAGAAGCACGACGACGAGCTGGTGGAGCTGCGCCGCGACCTGCACCGCAACCCCGAGCTGTCGTGGTCCGAGCAGCGCACCTGCGACCGGGTGGTCGACCGCCTGGAGCGCGCCGGCTGGCAGGTCACCCGGATGCCGCGCAGCGGCGTCGTCGCCGACCTCGGCCAGGGCCCGACCACGGTCGCGCTGCGCGCCGACCTCGACGCCCTGCCGGTCCCCGACCTCAGCGCGCAGGCCTGGCGCAGCACCGTCGAGGGCGTCGCCCACGCGTGCGGCCACGACGTGCACACCTCGGCCCTGGTCGGCGCGGGGCACGCGCTCGGCGAGCTCCACGCCCAGGGGCTGCTGCCGGGGCGGGTGCGGCTGCTGTTCCAGCCGGCCGAGGAGGTCATGCCCGGCGGTGCCCAGCACCTCATCAACCACGGCGCGCTCGAGGGCGTCGACCGGATCTTCGCGCTCCACTGCGACCCGTCGGTCGACGTCGGCGCCGTCGGCCTGCGCTCGGGCCCGATCACCAGTGCCGCCGACCGGATCGACGTCCGCCTCGAGGGCAACGGCGGGCACACCTCGCGCCCGCACCTGACCGGCGACCTGACGTTCGCGCTGGCCAAGATCACCAGCGAGCTGCCCGCCGTCCTGAGCCGGCGGATGGATCCGCGCGCCGGCGTCAGCGTCGTGTGGGGGATGCTCCAGGCCGGCTCGGCCGCCAACGTCATCCCCGACCGCGGCATCGCCAGCGGCACCGTCCGGATCCTCGACGCCGAGGCCTGGGCCGCGTGCGAGGCGGTGGTCCGCGAGGCGGTGCTCGACATCGTCCGCCCCTACGGCGTCACCGCGACCGTCGACTACCTCCAGGGCGTGCCGCCCGTGGTCAACGACCGGCTCAGCGTCGCGATGATCGCCTCGGCCGCCGACGACCTGCTCGGCCTGCACCACCGCACCGAGGTCGAGCAGAGCCTCGGCGGCGAGGACTTCGGGTGGTACCTCGAGCACGTCCCCGGCGCGATGTTCCGCCTCGGCACCCGGACGCCGGGCGGCCCGCGCTACGACCTGCACCAGGGCGACTTCGAGGCCGACGAGGCCGCGGTCGGCTTCGGTGCGCGGATGATGGCCGGGGTGGCCGTCAACGCGCTCACGACGTCGAACTAGGGTTTCGTCCGACACCTTGCTCGGAAGGAATCCACCCATGACCGCGTCCTCGCGCGCCACGCGCGCCCTCGCCACCCTCGCTCCCGCCGCCCTCGTCGCGGGCCTCACCCTCGGCGTCCCGACGCCGGCCCGCGCCGCCGTCGCGGTCGACTGCAGCGCCGGCCCGGTGACCCTCACCGAGAGCACCGAGGTCTACACGCTCAGCGGCGCCTGCCGCGACGTCCGGGTCACCGGCAGCAATGTCGTCGTCAGACTCGCCAGCGCCACGAGCCTGACGATCACCGGCAGCAACACCCGGGTCGTCGCCTCGGGCGCGCTCGGCCCGGTCCTCGTCAAGGCCGCCAACTCCGCCGTCACCGCTCGTACCGGCGCCACGGTCAAGATCAAGGGCGCCAACAACAAGGTCGTCTTCCGCAAGCTCCGCAAGGTCGTCGTGCGCGGCGCCAACAACGTGGTGCGGGTCAAGGCCGGCAAGACGTCGGTCAAGGTGCGCGGTGCCAACAACGTGATCCGGGTGCACAAGCGGGTGCGCTGAGCCCGGCGCTCAGGGCCGCCCGGCCCGGAGCACCCCGCCGACGTACGTCGCCCTGACCTGCAGCGTGCGCACCTTGCGGATCGGCGTGCGGCGCAGGTCGCCCGACAGGATGATCGCGTCGAGCTGCTTGCCCACCGCCAGCGTGCCCGTGCGGCGCTGGAGGCCCAGCAGGTAGGCGGTGTCGGCGGTGTGGATCCGGATGGCGTCGGTCAGGCTGATCCGCTCCCGCGCGTTGAGCGGGCCCTCGTAGCGTCGTACGCCGTTGGTCTCGGGCGCCACGC
Organism: Pimelobacter sp. 30-1; assembly: GCF_018831735.1. Classification (NCBI taxonomy): domain Bacteria; kingdom Bacillati; phylum Actinomycetota; class Actinomycetes; order Propionibacteriales; family Nocardioidaceae; genus Pimelobacter; species Pimelobacter sp. 30-1. Next base: position 342,149 of record NZ_NHTS01000010.1, on the reverse strand, counting down.
GGGTCACCGCGACCTGGAGCTGGGCCATCGGGTCGAGGTCCTGGACCGGGAAGTCGGAGCCGTTGGCGAGCCGGGCGCCGGCGCGCAGCATCGAGCGCCAGGGGTACATCCGCTTCCAGCGCTCGACGCCGATGTAGGGCTTGAGCGCGTCCATCGTGTACGGGTCCTTCTCGGCCCACTCGGTCGAGATCGCGGCGACCACGTTGAGCCGGCGGAACCGGGCGTAGTCGGAGGGCGCGACGAGCTGGTCGTGCGCGATGATCCCGGGGATCCGGCGGTTGTCGTTGTGCCGGCGGGCATAGGCGAACGCGTTGAGCGCCTCGCGGGCCGCGCCGTCGCCGATCGCGTGGATGTGCACCTGCCAGCCGGCCTTGTCGAGCGCGGCGACGACCCGGTTGAGGTGCGCCTGCGGCACCCGCAGCGGGCCCTTGGTCGGGCCGGGGACCCACTTGCCGTGCTTGTTCTTGACCCGGTACGGCGCCAGCAGGCGCGCGGTCTGGTTGGGGTACTCGATGACGCCGTCGGCGAAGATCTCGCCCACCGTGGTGATCTTGAAGCCCGGCCCCTCGTAGGTCCGCTTGAGCCGGCGCAGCTCGCGCAGCGTGCCGGGCAGGTCGGCATAGGCCTCGTTGGCGTCGAGGGCGAGCGAGGCGCGCACCCGGCCGGGGAGCTCGTGCCGGTCGGCGAGGTACTTCCACGCCTGCAGGTCGCTCTCCTCGAGCAGCTGCGGCTGGTACGCCGTCAGGCCGCGCGCGGTGACGTAGGCGAGGGTGCGGCGCAGCCCCTCCACCCGCTCGGCCAGCGGAGCCGGTGGGATCTTCGAGGTCACCAGGCCGATTGCGGTGTCCTCCTTGAGGTAGCCGGTGGGCTCCCCGGCGGGATCGCGGACGATCACGCCGCCCTTCGGGTCGGGCGTGTCCTTGGTGATGCCGGCGACGGCGAGGCCGCGGCTGTTGGTGAGCGCGTTGTGGCCGTCGTCGGAGAACACGAAGATCGGCCGGTCGGTGTCGAGCGCGTCGAGCAGTGCCTTCGAGGGCACGGTGCCGGCGGGCTTCATGCCGGGCAGGTCCCAGTTGACGACGCTCAGCCAGTCGTTCGGGCCCTTGCCGGGCTCGGCGTCGAGGCAGTCCTGGATCCGGGCCCGGGTCTCGGCGACGGTGAGGAAGGCGTACTCCAGGTCGCAGGTCGGGAGCCGGGGCGACAGGTGCGCGTGGCCGTCCTGGATGCCCGGCATCAGGGTGCGCCCGCGCAGGTCGACGACCTCGGTGGCGCGGCCGATGAAGCGCCGGACCCCGGCGTCGGAGCCGACGTAGACGATCCGGCCGTCGCGCACGGCGACGGCCTGGGCCCGCCGGCCGGTCCCGGTCTCGACCGCGCCGTGGCGGAGCACGAGGTCCGCGGCCGGTCCCTGGGCGGCGGCGGCCGGGGCGGACGCTGCGACGGGGAGCGCCGACAGGCAGACGGCGGCCGCGAGGGCGGCCCTCGTGAGTGGGGTGCGGATGCGCATGTCGGGAGCCTCGGTGATTAATCCGTTAAGCACAAGGCTCTAGGGTGCGGGTATGACGGTCACGATCGCCGACGTCGCGCGGGCGGCGGGAGTCTCGACGGCAACCGTCTCCAACGCGCTCAACGCGACCGGCCGGGCCTCCGAGGCGACTCGGACGCGCGTGCGCGAGGCCGCCGCCCGGCTCGGCTACCGCCCCAACCCGGCGGGGCGGGCGCTGCGCACCGGCCGGGCCGGCGCGATCGGCCTCGCGGTGACGACCTACGGCGCGGTCGCCTGGGACGTCGCGTCGGTGTCCTACTACGCCCAGGCCATCGCGGCGGCGACCTCGGTGGCCCACCAGCACGGCTACGCCTTGGTGCTGCTCCCGGCCGGGCTCGACGCCGACGGCTGGTGGGACGTCCAGGTCGACGGGGTCGTGCTCATGGACTCACCCGAGGACGACCCGGCGGTCGCGGTGCTACGCGAGCGGCGCATCCCGGTCGCCTTCGACGGGCGCCCGGACCAACCGCACGCGCGCGACTCCTGGGTCGACAACGACCACGAGCAGGCGATCGCGATGGTGCTCGACCACCTCGCCGCCCAGGGCGCGACCCGGGTCGCGCTGCTGGCCGGGGACAGCTCCGACGCCTATACCCGTGCCTGTGTGGCGGCCTACACCGCTCGTGTCGCGCAGCCCCGGATCGGCTGCATCTCCCACGACGACCCGGAGGGCCGCCGGGCGGCCCGGGCGCTGCTCGAGGGCGGCGCCGACGCGGTGCACGGGATCTTCGACGGCTGCGGCAGGGGCGTGCTCGCCGCCGCGCGCGAGCTCGGCCTGCGGGTGCCGGACGACGTCCTGGTCGTCACGGCGAGCGAGGACCCGGCGTACGCCTGGACGGCGCCGCCGGTCACCACGCTCTCGCTGCTGCCGGTCGAGGCCGCGACCCGCGCGGTGACCGCGCTCGTCGGCGCGATCGAGACGGGGGAGGGCGCCGCCGAGGCGGACCTCCCGGTCCGCCTCGACGTGCGCGCCTCGACTCAGCCCTTGCGGTAGGGGACGCCGTCGGCGGCCGGCGCCCGCGAGGCACCGACCAGACCGGCGACCGCGACGATCGTGACCACGTAGGGCAGCATCAGCATGAACTGGCTGGGCACCGGCGAGCCGAGCACCGAGAGCACGCCCGACAGGTTCGAGGCGAAGCCGAAGAGCAGCGCCGCCAGCGTCGCGCGGACCGGGTCCCAGCGGCCGAAGATGACGGCGGCGAGCGCGATGTAGCCCGCGCCGTCGGTCATCTCCTGGCCGAACTGCGGCACCGAGACCAGCGTGTACGTCGCCCCGCCCGCGCCCGCGATCAGGCCGGCGATGAGCAGCGTGGTGTAGCGGGTCCGGTTGACCTTGATGCCCACCGTGTCGGCGGCCTTGGGGTGCTCGCCGACGGCGCGCACGCGCAGGCCCCACTTGGTGCGGTAGAGCGCCCAGGCGACGACCACCACGGCGGCGTACATGAGGTAGACGAGGATCGTCTGGCGGAAGAGCACCGGACCGATCACCGGCAGGTCGCCGAGCACGGGGATCGGGAGCCGCGAGAAGTGCTCGGGGGCGTTGAGCTTGGTCGGGTTGTCGGCGAGTACCTGGCTGAACAGGAAGCTCGTCAGGCCGATCACCAGCACGTTGAGCACGACGCCGACGATGACCTGGTCGACGAAGTAGTTGATCGCGAAGAAGCCCAGCACCAGCGCGACCAGGGCGCCGGCGAGCATCGCCGCGACCAGGCCGCCCCAGGGCGAGCCGACGATCGTGCCGAACATGGCGGCCGCGAAGGCGCCGAACAGCAGCTGGCCGTCGATGGCGATGTTGACCACGCCGGCCCGCTCGCCGAGGACGCCGCCGAGCGCGCCGAACACCAGCGGTACGGCGAGCGCGATCGAGCCGCCCAGCAGGCCCACGACCGGGACGGTCTGGCCGGCCGCGGCCCAGGCCAGGAAGCCGGTCATCGCGAGCACGGAGAAGATCGCGATCAGCCACAGCGGCGTACGTCGTCCGCGGCTCACCAGGAAGGCCGAGACCGCCGTGCAGACGGCGAGCAGGGCCACGACCGCGGCGACCGTGCCGGTCGACGGGACCGTGATCTCGGGCAGGTCGAAGAAGTCGGTGTCGGTGGCGAGCCGGAAGCCGGTGTCGCCCGAGCGGGCCTTGAGCACGATGAGCAGGGCGACCGCGACGGTCACCACGCCCAGCAGGATCGGCGCCTTGAGCAGCGTCCGGAGGGGCAGCGCGGTCGGCTCGGCCGCGGCCGGGACCGGAGCGTCGATGGTGGTGCTCATGCCGTCGCCTCCTTCGGCAGGCGGAAGATAGCTCGCACCAACGGGGGAGCGGCGATGAAGAGGACGATCAGGGACTGGATGACCAGGACGATCTCGACCGGGATGCCCTCGGCGGCGGCCATCGAGAAGCCTCCGGCCTTGAGGGCGCCGAACAGCAGGCCGGCGGCCAGGATGCCCAGAGGTCGGGAACGGCCGAGCAGGGCGACGGTGATGGCGTCGAAGCCGATGCCGGCGTCCATGTCGACGGTGACGCCGCTGGTCGCCGTACCGAGGATCTGGTTGACGCCGGCCAGGCCGACGAGTCCACCGGCGATGAGCATCACCGTGATGTAGGTGCGGCCCACGTTGATGCCGGAGGCGCGGGCGGCGTCGGGGTTCTCGCCGACGGCGCGGAAGCGGAAGCCGAGCGCGGACTTGTTGAGCAGCCACCAGGTGAAGCCGACCGCGACGAGCGCGATGACGAAGCCGAGGTGCAGGCTGAACCGGTCGCCGAGCAGCTTGGGCAGGATGACCGACTCGGGCATCGGCTTGGACTTGGGGTTGAGCGAGCCGGGCGCCTGGAGCAGGCCCTGCTTGGAGAGCACGTAGAAGACCAGGTAGTAGCCGACGTAGTTGAGCATGATCGTGACGATCACCTCGTGCGCGCCGCTCTGGGCCTTGAGGAATCCCGCGATGCCGGCCCACAGGGCGCCGGCCAGGGCGCCGGCGACGACGGCCAGCGGCAGGTGCACGGCCATCGGCAGGTCCATGCCGACGCCGACCCAGCCGGCGGCGGTGCCGGCGAGCAGCATCTGGCCGCGGCCACCGATGTTGAACATGCCGGCGCGGAACGCCAGGCCCACGCCGAGGCCGGCCAGGATCAGCGGCGCGGCGAACTTGAGGGTCTCGGTGAGCGGCCGGATCCGGAGCTCGAAGCCCTCGACGTTGGTGTTGTAGATCGCCCCCCGGAACAGCGCCGTGTAGGCGTCGGTGATCGAGGTGCCCACGGCGCTGAAGAAGTCGCCGGGGCGCGAGCCGATGTAGGACAGCGTGTCGCGCACGTTCTGGTCGGTGAGCAGGATCATCAGCGAGCCGATGACCATCGCCAGGAAGACCGACAGCACGGCGACCAGGGCGTTGCCGGTGGCGATCTCGCGCAGGACGCCGTCGAAGCGGCCCCGCTCGCGCGGCGAGCGGCTCTCGGAGGCCTCCGCGACCTCGGGCGCCTCGGGGGTGACCTCGGGGTTCTCGGGCTGCTCGGGGTTCTCGGGGTTCTCGGCCACGGGCTGGTTCTCGTCGTTCGTGCTCACTCGCCGATCCCTTCGGGTCGTTCGCCGGCCATCATCAGGCCGAGGGTCTCGCGCGGGGTGTCCGCCGGGACGATGCCGACGATCTGGCCGCGGTAGAGGACCATGATCCGGTCCGAGAGGGCGACGATCTCGTCCAGCTCGGTCGAGACCAGCAGCACCGGGACGCCGGTGTCGCGGGTGGCGACGACTTGTTTGTGGATGAACTCGATGGAGCCGACGTCGACGCCGCGGGTCGGCTGGGCGGCGACCAGGAGGCGCAGGTCGCGGGAGAGCTCGCGGGCGACGACGACCTTCTGCTGGTTGCCGCCGGAGAGCTGGCTGGCCTTGGCCTGGATGCCGGAGGCGCGTACGTCGTACTCGACGAGCTTCTCCTGGGCGAACTTGTCGAGGAAACCGCGGCGCACGGTGCCGGCCGCGACGAACGGCGCGCCGTGGCTGCGGTTGAGCATGAGGTTCTCGGCGATCGTGAAGCCGCCGACCAGGCCGTCGACCTGGCGGTCCTCGGGGACGAAGCCCACGCCGGCGTCGAGGACCTTGCGGACCGAGCGGCCGACCAGCTCGACGCCGTCGAGAGTGATCGAGCCGTGCACGTGGCTCTGGAGGCCCAGGATCGCCTCGGTCAGCTCTGTCTGGCCGTTGCCCTGGACGCCGGCGACGCCGAGCACCTCGCCGCGGGCGATCGCGAAGCTGAGCCCGTCGACGTGGACGTGGCCGGTGTCGTCGGTGACGCGCAGGTCGCGCACGACGAGCGCGTCGGGGCCGGGCTGGGCCGGCTCCTTGTGCACGGTCAGCTCGACCGGGCGGCCGACCATGAGCGCGGCCAGCTCGGCGTTGGACGCGGTGGGGGAGGCCTCGCCGACGACGGCACCGCGCCGGATCACGGTGATCCGGTCGGCGATCGCGCGGACCTCGCGCAGCTTGTGGCTGATGAAGACGATGGCGGTGCCCGACTCGCGGAGCTGGCGCATGATCTCCATGAGCTCGTCGGTCTCCTGGGGCGTCAGCACGGCCGTCGGCTCGTCGAAGACCAGGACCCGGGCGTCGCGGGAGAGCGCCTTGATGATCTCGACGCGCTGCTGCACGCCCACGGGGAGGTGCTCGACGAGCGCGTCGGGGTCGACCTCGAACCCGAAGCGCTCGGAGATCTCGCGCACCCGGCGGCGGGCGGCGTCGAGGTCGAGGGTCCCGGCGAAGCCGGTCGCCTCGTTGCCGAGCATGACGTTCTCGGCGACGGTGAAGACGGGGACCAGCATGAAGTGCTGGTGAACCATGCCGATGCCGGCGGCCATGGCATCGCCGGGGCCGGACATCTTCAGCGGCTCCCCGTCGAGGAGGATCTCGCCCTCGTCGGCCTGGTAGAGGCCGTAGAGGACGTTCATCAGCGTGGACTTGCCCGCGCCGTTCTCGCCCAGGAGGGCGTGGATCTCGCCGGCGTTGACCGTCAGCGAGATGCGGTCGTTGGCGACCAGGGGACCGAAGCGCTTGGTGATGCCTCGAAGCTCGAGCGTCATGGTGGCGATCCTCTCCGAGGAGACGTGTGCGATGCCAGGGATGGGGATGGTACGCGCCCGGGGAACGCAGTCCGGGGGAGGTCGGCGCCAGGCCGACCTCCCCCGGGCGCTGCGTCGCCGCAGGTGGGGTGCTTACTTGGTGAGGTAGGAGCTCACCGGGATGCTGCCGTCGATGATGCCCGCCTTGACGGTGTCGAGCTCACCCTGCAGGTCCGGGCTGATCTTGCTCTCGAAGTTGTGGAACGGCGCGATGCCGACTCCGTCGTTCTCGAGCGTCCCGATGTAGGCCTCGGGGTCGAAGTTGCCCTTGCCCGCCGCCACGACGGCCTCGATGGTCGAGGTCTTCATGTTCTTGAGGATCGAGGTGAAGATGACGTCGCGGGTGTTGGGGTCGGTCTCGTAGAAGTCCGCGTCGACGCCGACCATCGCGATGTCCTTGCCGGAGTCCTTGATCGCGGTGAGCGCGCCCTGGTAGATCGGGCCGCCGACCGGCAGGATCACGTCGGCGTTCTGGTCGAGGATCTGCTTGGCGGTGTTGGTCGCCTTCTCGTTGGCGTCGAAGCCACCGGTGAAGACGCCCTTGTCGTTGCCCTCCCAGCCGACGAGCTTGACGCCCTTGCCCTTCTCCTTGTTGTAGTAGTCGATGCCCTGCTTGAAGCCGTCCATGAAGATGGTGACGGTCGGGAAGGGCTGACCACCGTAGGTGCCGACGACCTTGGTCTTGGTGTAGTCCGCCGCCGCGTAGCCGGCCAGGAACGCCGCCTGCGCGGTGTTGTAGAGGATCGGCTTGATGTTGTCGGCGTCCTTCTTGCCGTCGAAGTCGTTGTCCGCCGCGTCGTCGATCAGGATGTACTCGATCTTCGGGTTGGCCTTGGCCGACTCGACGGTGGCCGCGGAGAGCGCGAAGCCGACCGTGACGATCGCGTCGCAGCCCTGGTTGACGAACTGGTCGAGAGCCGGCGCGTAGTCGTTCTCGTTCTTGGACTCGAACTCCTTGTAGTCGCTGTTGAGCTCCTTGGCCGCCTCCTTCACGCCCTCGTAGCTCAGCTGGTTGAACGACTTGTCGTCGAAGCCACCGGCGTCGGACAGGATGCAGGGAAGGAAGTCGCTCTTCTTGTCGGCGCTCTTCTCGGGGGCGTCGCCACAAGCGGTCAGCGCCGCGCTCGCCATGATCGCCAGGGCCGCGACGGCCGACGTCCTCTTCCAGGTCTTCACAGATGTCCTCCAGGTCGACGCCCGGCAACGTGGCAGGGCAAAGGGGGTGTGCTGATACTCCGAAGGTGCATCCTGGCTCACCAGGCGCTCCGCGGGAAGCGCATTCGTCGAAACGGTTACCAACTTGGGACATTTCTCGTCCCGGCAGGCCGTGGCGCAAGATCCTCGCGCGCTGAGGCGTCGTGGCCTACGGTGGCGGCGTGGTGGACTGGGACTCCCTGAAGCAGGCCGCGATCGACATCGCGGCGCGCGCCTACGCGCCGTACTCCGGCTACCGGGTGGGCGCGGCCGCGCTCGCCGACGACGGCCGCCTCGTCGTGGGCTGCAACGTCGAGAACGCCGCCTACGGCGTCACGCTGTGCGCCGAGTGCGGCCTGGTCTCCAGCCTGCACGCGAGCGGGGGCGGGCGGCTGACCCACTTCGTGTGCGTCAACGGCGTCGGCGACGTGATCATGCCGTGCGGCCGCTGCCGCCAGCTGCTCTGGGAGAACGGCGGCGCCGGGCTCGAGGTGCTCACACCCCAGGGCGTGCTCGGGATGGACGCGGTCCTGCCGCAGGCGTTCGGGCCCGACGACCTGAGCGTGGTCCAAGGCGCGGCTCAGGGCGCGGCTCAGGGCGAGTAGCGCCAGGCGAGCGTCAGGTAGACGCCGTAGCCGGCGCTGATCGCGGTCAGCACGCTCAGCACGACCACCAGCACCGTGCGGCGCGCGGCCGCGAGCCCCGCCGCCACCGGCAGGAGCAGCGGGAACGCGGGCAGGAGCAGGCGCGCCTTGGCGTGGTAGTAGCCGGCGCCGAAGAAGGTCAGCGCGACGACGATCCCCGCGAAGACCACGAGCGGCCACGGCACCTGGTCGGTGGCGAGCACGACGAGCAGGCCGATCGCTACCAGCACCACCGCCGCGGTGACGTAGTAGGCGAGCGCGCCCTGCTGGGTGAGCAGGTCGCGGGTGGTGGCGAGCGTGAAGCCGCCGGCGTCGTACGACATCTTCCAGGCGTCGTTCTGGACCCGGAAGTAGGCGTCGGCGCTGCCCAGGCGCTGCCCGACCCAGGCGATGTAGCCCAGCAGGCCCAGCGGGGCCAGCGCGCCGGCGACCCAGGGCCGCCAGCCGTCCTCGCGGCGCACGACGGCGACGAGGGCGCACAGTCCGACCGTGGCGACCAGCGCGGCCGCGGTCGGGCGGGTCAGCCCGGCGAGCAGGCACAGCGCGCCGGCGGCGACCCAGTTCCGGCGCAGCAGCGCCCAGAGGGTCCACGCGGCGAGGCCGGTGAACAGCGGCTCGGTGTAGCCCATCGACAGCACCACGCCGTGGGGGAGGACCGCCCACAGGCCGGCGAGCAGCACGCCCGTACGGCGGTCGCGCACGTGCGCGCCGACGGCGTAGATCCCGGCGGCCGCGCCGATGCCGCACAGCCAGGCGACCACGATCCCGGCCGTCCCCGCGCCGCCCGGCAGCACCGGGTCGACCACGGCGACCAGGCCGGAGAAGAGGGGGAAGAACGCGAGGTTCGTCGGCAGCAGGCTGCCGTCGGCGGCGAGCGGGATCGCCGTGTCGTAGCCGCGGGTGACCACGCCGGCGTACCAGCTGGCGTCGGAGCGGCCGAGGATCCGGAAGAGCGACGCGTCGCGGTCCGCGGCGAAGACCGCCAGGACGGCCACGCACAGGCCGCGCAGGGCCACGAACAGCCCGATCGCCCCCAGCATCCCGCGGCGGTCGAGAGGTGCGGACCGGAGCATGGGCCGGACCCTACCTGCGGCCGACTAGGGTGCGTGCATGACAGTCGGCAACCACGACGCCGTCGAGGTGATCCTCACCAAGCGCGACGGCCACACACTCTCCACCAGCCAGATCGACTGGATGGTGGACCGCTACACCCAGGGCGCGGTGGCCGACGAGCAGATGTCCTCCCTCCTGATGGCGATCCTGCTCAACGGCATGGACCGTCGCGAGATCGCGGACTGGACCGCGGCGATGATCGCCTCGGGCGTCCGGATGGACTTCTCCTCGCTCAGCCGGCCCACCGCCGACAAGCACTCCACCGGCGGCGTCGGTGACAAGATCACGCTGCCGCTGGCTCCGCTGGTCGCGGCGTGCGGGGTCGCCGTACCGCAGCTGTCGGGGCGGGGACTGGGCCACACCGGCGGCACCCTCGACAAGCTCGAGTCGATCCCCGGCTGGCGGGCGCTGCTCTCCAACGACGAGATGATGGCCCAGCTCGAGTCCGTCGGCGCCGTGATCTGCGCGGCCGGCGACGGCCTGGCGCCGGCCGACAAGAAGCTCTACGCCCTGCGCGACGTGACCGGCACCGTCGAGGCGATCCCCCTGATCGCCTCGTCGATCATGAGCAAGAAGATCGCCGAGGGCACCGGCGCGCTCGTCCTCGACGTCAAGGTCGGCAGCGGCGCCTTCATGAAGGACGTCGACAAGGCGCGCGAGCTCGCCGAGGTGATGGTCGCGCTCGGCACCGACGCCGGCGTCCGCACGGTCGCGCTCCTCACCGACATGCAGACCCCGCTGGGCTACACCGCCGGCAACGCGATCGAGGTCGCCGAGTCGGTCGAGGTGCTGGCCGGCGGCGGTCCCGCCGACGTCGTCGAGCTGACCCTGGCCCTGGCCCGCGAGATGCTCGCCGGAGCCGGCCGCGACGACATCGACCCGGCCGCCAAGCTCGCCGACGGCTCCGCCATGGACGCCTGGCGCGCGATGATCTCCGCCCAGGGCGGCGACCCCTCCGCCCCGCTGCCCGTGGCGCGCGAGCAGCACGTCGTCACCGCCCCGTCCGACGGCGTCCTCACCCGCCTCGACGCCCTGTCCGTCGGCGTCGCCGCCTGGCGCCTCGGCGCCGGACGCGAGCGCAAGGAGGACCCGGTGCAGGCCGGAGCGGGCGTCGTCTGGCACGCCCGCCCCGGTGACCCCGTCACCGCCGGCCAGCCGCTCTTCACCCTCCACACCGACACCCCGGAGCGCTTCGAGCGGGCCCTGGCCTCGCTCGAGGGCGGCTACGACATCGCCGCCCCCGGGACGTCGTACACGCCGAGCCCGCTCGTCATCGACCGGGTCAGCTAGCCGCCGAGGGCGCAGGGTTCCGGCGCCGAGGGCGCAGGTCTCCCGCCCCGAAGTCGCAGGGTTCCGGCGCCGAGAGTGCCGGGGGTGCGACTTCGAGGGCGAAACCCTGCGCCCTCGGGGCCGGAACCCTGCTACTTCGGCGGGGGTTAGCGGCCGCGGTCGTAGGCCATGAGGGCGACGCCGAGGGCCAGGAAGGAGTCGGGGGAGGTGAGGTCGATGCCGAGGACCTCCTCGATCCGGGCGAGCTGCTTGTAGACGGCGGGGCGGCTGCGGTGGGCGCTGTCGGCGAGGCGGGTCTTGTTGCCTCCGGCGGCGATGTACTGGCGGAGCAGGCCGACCAGGTCGGTGCCGCGGGCGCCGTCGTGGGCGAGGAGGGGGCCGAGCTCGGCCTCGGTGAAGGCCTGGACCCGGGGGTCGTCGTGCAGCAGGGCGACGAGGCCGTGGAGGCGGACGTCGGTGTTGCGGAACCACCGGCGTCCCGGACGGCGCAGGGCCGCGGCGACCTCGGCGACGTGACCGGCGAGGGCGAGCGACGCCCCCGCCGTCAGTACGCCGGCCGCGAGGTCGCCGACACCGACCACCAGGTCCTCCGACAGCGGCGCCGTCAGCCGGTCGAGCAGCTGCTCGGGATCGGCCCGGCCGACGGCCGCGAGCACGCCGACCTGGTCCAGCCGCAGGCTGCCGACCAGGGCGGGGCAGTGGGCGCGGGCAGCAGCCTCGACGACCTGCTCGACGACCCGGCGGGTGCGGTCGTGGCGTGCGACCGGGTCCTCGGTGGGGGAGCCGACCCGGTGCACCACCAGCGGCAGGTACGCCGTCGCCTCGGGCAGTCCGAGCGCGCCCGCGCGCGCCGCCGCCTCGGTCTCCGCGGCGATCCGGCCCAGCGACAGCTCGGTGAGCAGGCCGCCGTGGGCCGAGGTGACCAGGCCGGCCCGGTCCCGCTCGGCCATCCGGCCGAGCTCGAGGGCCTGGGCGGCGCGTTCAAGGACCATGGTGAGCAGGTCGGGCTCCGCCCCCGGATGAGGTACGACGAGCCGCGCCCACGTGCCGCTCTGCCCGCCGACCGGCGCGGTGAGCCACCCCTCGGGCCCGCTCACCCCGGTGTCGGGCAGCGACGCCGCCTGGCGCGAGCGCTCCTCCCAGCGGGCCAGCAGGCTCGCGGCGGGGCGCCCGCGCGCGGCGTACGCCAGCACCCGGCGGGACAGGTCCTCGAGGACCACCGAGAGCCCGCACAGGTCGGCGGCCGCGGTGACGATGCGGGGTGCGTCGGCGCGCTCGAGGCTGAGCGCGGTGAACGTCTCGTGGGTCGAGCGGGCGAACTCCACGAAGGCGTACTGCTCGGCGACGATCGCCCGGTACACCTCCTCGGTGATGTCGAGGAAGCGGACCTCGGCGTGCAGCGCGATCAGCGGGAGGTCGGCCGCCCGGGCCGCCGCCACCGCCGCCTCCGGTACGACGGGCAGCCCGGCGCTCAGCTCGACGACCAGGCCCGCGGCGTCAGCGCGGACCAGGCCGTCGACGAACGCGGCGGCACCGCCGCCGCTCAGCGGCAGCCCGGTGGACAGGATGAGCTCGCCGCCGGTGAGCAGCCCGGACAGGTCCGCGATCTCGACCACGTGCACCCAGCGGACGCCGCGGTCGAGCCGGTCCCGCCCGGCGAGCACCTCGGGTCGGCCCTGCTGCACGGCGGGGGAGGCGACGATCGTGCGCAGGCTGGGCAGCATGGTGACGGAGTGTAACGACGGGCTCCGAGATCGTGACAGGTCGTACCTAGGCACGACGTGCCACTCTTGGCAAAGGTGAGCGGGTGCCACCATCCGCGCCCGGAACCGTCTTCTCCCGCACCCCGGCACCGCGCGCCGCGGTCGATCACGCGCTCGCGCAGGTCCGCGACGCCTGCTTCTGGTTGGAGGACGTCCCCGGCCGGGTCTCCTACCCGGCGCTGAGCGGAGCGGCCGACACCGACCTGCTCGTCGTGGGCGGCGGCTACTGCGGCCTGTGGACGGCGCTCGTCGCCAAGCAGCGCGAGCCCGGCCGCCGGGTGATGCTCATCGAGGCCGAGCAGGTCGGCTGGGCGGCGTCGGGCCGCAACGGCGGATTCTGCGCGGCCAGCATCACCCACGGCGAGGAGAACGGGCGCAGCCGCTGGCCCGACGAGTACGACGAGCTCGAGCGGCTCGGCCTGGCCAACCTCGACGCGATCGAGGCGACGGTGCGCGACCTCGGCATCGACTGCGACTACGAGCGCACCGGCGAGCTGGACGTCGCAATCGAGCCGCACCAGGTCGCCGAGCTGCGGGAGAGCGGCGCCGAGGTGATCGAGGCCGACGCGCTGCGCCGGATGGTCGACAGCCCGACGTACCTGGCCGGCGTGCTCGACCCGGACGTCGCGATGGTGCACCCGGCCAAGCTCGCCGTCGAGCTGGCCCGGGTCGCGAGCGAGCTCGGCGTCGAGATCTTCGAGCACACCCGCGCCACGGGCATCGACGGCGGCGGGCGCAGCGGTCCGGTCCGGGTGCGCACGCCCCGGGGCACGATCTCCGCGCAGCGCGCGGCGCTGGCGACCAACGTCTTCCCGAGCCTGCTGGCGCGCTACCGGATGCACACGGTGCCGGTCTACGACTACGCGCTCATGACCGAGCCGCTCACCGCCGACCAGCTCGCGTCGGTCGGTTGGGAGGGCCGGCAGGGCATCGGCGACATGGCCAACCAGTTCCACTACTACCGGATCAGCCGGGACAACCGGATCCTCTGGGGCGGCTACGACGCGATCTACCACTACGGCCGCAAGGTGCGTCCCGAGTACGAGCACCGGCCGGAGACCTACCGCCGCCTGGCCGAGCACTTCCTGACGACCTTCCCCCAGCTGGAGGGGCTGCGCTTCAGCCACCAGTGGGCCGGTGCGATCGACACCTCCACCCGGTTCTGCGCGTTCTTCGGGCTGGCGATGGGCGGCCGGGTCGCGCACGCGGCCGGCTTCACCGGCCTCGGCGTCGGCGCCACCCGGTTCGCGGCCGAGGTGATGCTCGACCGCCTCGCCGGGCTCGACACCGAGCGGACGCGGCTCGCGATGGTACGCCGCGCGCCGATGCCGTTCCCGCCCGAGCCGATCGCCTCGATCGGCATCCAGGCGACCCGGTGGTCGCTCGACCGGGCCGACCACCGCGGCGGCCGCCGCAACGCCTGGCTCCGCTCGCTCGACGCACTGGGACTGGGGTTCGACTCATGACCGTCACCACCGAGACCGTCGCCCCCACGGGCTCGACGGCACCCGTCATCTCGCTGCGCGGCATCGTCAAGGAGTTCGGCACGCAGCGAGCCGTCGACGGCCTCGACCTCGACATCGCGCAGGGGGAGTTCCTCTCGCTGCTCGGCCCGTCGGGCTGCGGCAAGACCACGCTGCTGCGGATGATCGGCGGCTTCGAGGAGCCCGACGCGGGGGAGATCCTGCTGTCCGGCTCGTCGGTCGTCGGCGTGCCGCCGCACCGTCGTACGGTCAACACGGTCTTCCAGGCCTACGCGCTGTTCCCGCACATGAGCGTCGCCCAGAACGTCGCCTACGGCCTGCGCCAGCGCCGTACGCCGCGCGCCGAGATCGCCGGCCGGGTCAAGGAGGCGCTGCGCCTGGTGCGGATGGAGGAGTTCGCGCACCGCCCGCCCCGCAAGCTCTCCGGCGGCCAGCAGCAGCGCGTCGCGATCGCACGCGCCATCGTCAACCGGCCCGACGTGCTGCTCCTCGACGAGCCGCTCTCGGCGCTCGACCGGCAGCTGCGCGAGCGGATGCAGGTCGAGCTCAAGCTGCTGCAACGTGAAGTCGGCATCACCTTCGTGTTCGTCACCCACGACCAGGGCGAGGCGCTGGTGATGAGCGACCGGATCGTCGTCATGAAGTCCGGGCGGATCGAGCAGGTCGGTACGCCGCAGGAGGTCTACGAGCGGCCCGGCAGCGCGTTCGTCGCGTCGTTCATCGGCACCCAGAACTTCGCCGATGCCACGCTGCGCGAGGGCGGGGTCGTGGCGAGCGAGGCGACCCGGTTCGCGCCGCCCGCGGCCGCCCTGGCGTCGTACGCCGTGGGGGACGGGCTGCGCGTCGCCCTGCGCGCCGAGGCGGTCCGGGTGAGCGCCGGGGAGCCGGACCAGCCGGCCAACAAGATCGCCGGCCGGCTCGTGGGCACGTCCTTCCTCGGCGGCGAGATCCAGTACGTCGTGATCGGCGCCGACGGCAAGGAGGTGTTCGCCCGGACCCCGGTCCGCGACGCCGCCGACGTCAGCGTCGGCGACCCGGTCTGGTGCTCGTGGGCGCCCGACTCCGTGCTCGTCTTCCCCGCCGGGGAGGACCGTTGAGGGTGCTGGCGCCGCGGACCGCCGTGCCGCGGCTGAGCCGCCGCGCCCTGCTCGGAGGAGCCTCGGTCGTCGGGGTCGGCGCGCTCGCCGGGTGCGGACGCCGTACCTATGCGCCGACGGCGGCTCCCGACGGACGCAAGGAGAACCGGCTCAACGTCTACTCGTGGGGCGACTACGACGATCCCGCCAACATCGAGCGCTTCCGCAAGCAGCAGGACATCACCGTCCAGATGGACGCCTTCGCCTCCAACGAGGAGATGATCGCCAAGCTCAGCACGGCACGCGGGACCAGCGGCTACGACATCGTGGTGCCGACGGGCAGCTACGTGCCGCAGATGGTGGCGAACGGGATGCTGGCGCCGCTGGACCTCTCGCTCATCCCGAACTTCGCGAACCTCGAGCCGGACGCGCGCAGCCGTACCTGGGACCCGGACAACCGCTACGTCGTGGCCAAGACCATCGGTACGACGGGCTTCATCTACGACACGAAGAAGATCCGGCGCCCGATGCGGTCCTGGTCGGACTTCGTCGCCGCGGCCGGCGCCGAGGCCAAGGGCTCGACGTCCGTGCTCGACGACCCGTTCGAGGTCGCGGCGATCTACCTGGCCTCCCACGGCCAGGACCTCAACACCACCGACGCCGCGGTGCTCGCCGACGCGCGCGACTTCCTGGTGAACGACTTCGCCAAGAACATCCGCAACTTCAGCTCGGACCCGTCGCAGAACATCGTGCAGCGCGACTTCGCGCTGATGCAGTGCTACAACGGCGACGCCCGCCTCGGCATGGACGAGGGGGACTACGAGCACTGGAAGTTCGTCTACCCGACGCCGACCGCGAACCTCTGGATGGACACCTGGGCGATCGCCTCCGGCTGCCGGCACCCCGACAACGCCCACGCGTGGATCAACTTCATGCTCGAGCCGGAGGTCGGCTACCGCGACATGGACTACATCGGCTATCCGACGGGCCTCACGGGGCAGCGTGCACTCGCCGTCGAGCGTGAGGTGGACCGGGTCGACCTGGTCTTCCCGCCCGACGAGGTGATGGCCCGGCTCACGGCCGGCGTCCTCTCCGAGGCGCAGTCGACGCTGGTCGAAATCCTCAACGAGGTGAAGACGAGGGCCGGCTCGTGAAGGGGCGCGGTGCGTGGACGTCGTTCCCGGTCTGGGCGTGGCTGCTGTTCTTCATCTTCATCCCGCTGGGCCTGGTCGCCTGGTACAGCTTCGGCTACAAGCCGGGCCTCTTCTCGCCGGTCGCGAACGACAAGCTCTCCCTCGACAGGTACGGCGAAGCGCTCACCGGCACCTTCCTGCGCACGTTCTGGAACACCCTTCAGATCGCGGGGGTCGGCACCGCGCTGTGCGTGCTCATCGGCGTCCCCTTCGCCTACTGGATGGCGGTGCGGACCAGTCCGCGGATCCGCGGCCTCCTCGTCGCGCTGGTCCTCGTGCCATACTGGACGAGCTTCCTGGTGCGCACGATCGGCTGGCAGATCGTGCTCGCGCCCCACGGCTTCCTGTCCCAGACGCTCCAGGACCTGCACCTGATCGACGGGCCGCTGTCGGTGCTCTACACCCGCGGTGCGGTGCAGCTCGGCGTCGTCTACAACTACCTGCCGCTGATGATCCTGCCGCTCTACGTGGCCTTCGAGCGCACCGACCCGGCGCAGCGCGAGGCCGCACGCGACCTCGGCGCCGGGCGCTGGCGGACGTTCTTCTCGGTCACGCTGCCGGACGCCCTGCCGGGTCTGGCGGCCGGGTGCCTGCTGGTGTTCATCCCGCTGACGGGTGACTACATCACCCCGTCGGTGCTGGGCGGAGCGCGGGGCAACATGGTCGGGCAGATGGTCGCCCAGCAGTTCGAGAGCGCGCAGAACTGGGCGCTCGGTGCAGCGATGGCGTTCGTGCTGATGGGCTTCATCATCGCCACCGTGGTGGTGGTCGGACTGGTGTTCCTCGCGGCGCGGGCCGTCGTACGGTTCCGGCGGCGGATCGACCTGGAAGGAGTGGCGTGATGGCCGCGCGACGCAAGGACCCCGTAGGTGCGGCGTTCTGGGTGTTCGGGCTGGCTGTCTTCGCCTTCCTGTTCACGCCGATCGTCGTGATCGTCATCTACTCGTTCAACGACGGGCGGCTGCTCGGCTCGTGGCAGGGCTTCGGCCTCGACGCCTACAAGAGCGCGCTGCACAACGCCACGATCCGCGACGCGGTGCGGATCTCGCTGCTCTCGGGCCTGCTCGCCGCGATCGTCTCGACCGTGCTCGGCACGGTCGGCGGCGTCTTCCTGGCCCGCTCCCGCAGCCGCTGGGCGCTGGTGCTGACCGGGCTCCTGGCGATCACGCTGGTGACGCCCGAGATCATCGACGCCATCTCGATCCTGCCGTGGTTCGTCACGCTCGGCACCGACGGGCACATCGGGCTGCTCAACAACGGCCTGGTGCGGCTCGTCGTCGTCCACACGTCGGTGGCGCTGGCGACGGTGACGTTCATGGTGCGCGCCCGGATGGCGGGGATGGACCCGGCCATCGAGGAGGCCGCCTCGGACCTCTACGCGACGCCGTGGAACCGCTTCCGCCAGGTCACCCTGCCGATGGCCCGGCCGAGCATCATGGCCGGCGCGCTGATGGCGTTCACGCTCAGCCTCGACAACACCGTGGTGTCGTCGTTCGTCGCGCTGCCGGGCTCGACGTCGTGGCCCGTCTATCTCTTCGGGACGCTGCGGACCGGGCCGCGCCCCGAGGTCGCCGCGGTCTCGACCCTGATGCTGCTGCTCACCCTCGGCGCGCTGGTCCTGGTGGCCGTCGTCCTGCGCCGGGGCGGGGAGCGCGACCTCGCGAGCGCCCTGGGGGCAGGATGAGCGACATGGAGCGCAGCGTGGACGCCGGGAGCGTCGAGATCCCGCACGAGCCGGTGGTGGCGGCCGACATCGTCTCCGGGACGCCGAGCGTCGGCGTGCTCGAGCTCGGCGAGCTCGGGGGCGTCGAGATCGGGATCTGGGAGATCACGCCCGGGGTGGTGACCGATGTCGAGGCGGACGAGGTGTTCGTCGTACTCGCGGGGGAGGGGACGGTCCGCTTCACCGACACCGGCGAGAGCATCGAGCTCGGCCCCGGGACGCTGGTCCGGTTGCGCGAGGGCGAACGCACCGAGTGGGAGATCCGCTCCCGGCTGCGGAAGGTCTACCTCGCCTGACCTGAAAAACGCCGAAGTGCGGGGGTTGCTGGTCCGAGGTGGGGAGGTTGCTGGGTCGAGATCGGAATCTCGACCCAGCAACCGTCGTACTTCGGGGCAGCAACCCCCGCACTTCGCGGGGTGTCAGGCGCCGGCGCGGCTCCGGGTGCGCTCGGCCAGCTCGGCCAGTGCGGCCGGGAAGATCGACGCCGGGGGCGTGACCAGGCCGGCGCCGACCTGACCGACACCCGCGAGCTTGCCGGCCATGCCGGTGTTGATCTGCGGCAGGATGCCGGTCCGGCACACCGACGAGACGTCGATGCCCGTGGCGGCACCGGCGAAGTCGAGGACCGGGATCGGCCAGCGGTTGTTCTCGCCGATGGTGATCTCGCGCATCCGGCGGCTGGTGGCCAGGGCGTCGGGGACGGTGCCGCCGACGAAGCGCACGATCGCCGGGGCGGCGGCCATCGCGAAGCCGCCGATGCCGGCGGTCTCGGTGATGGCGGAGTCGCCGATGTCGGGGTTGGCGTCGTCCGGGCCGTAGTCACCGAGGAAGAGACCCTCGGCGAGCTGGGCGGGGCCGGTGAACCACTGGTCGCCGGTGCCGGAGACCTGGATGCCGAAGTCGGTGCCGTTGCGGGCCATCGCGACCACCATCGTCGAGCCGGGGATGTCGCGGCCCGCGTCGAGGGCGAGCTTGCACGCCGGCATGGCGATGTTGAGGAAGAAGTGGTCGTTGCCGCCGATGAACGCGAACGCCTCGGCGATCTCGTCCGACGAGCGGTTCGCGCGGACCAGGGCCGGCGCGAGGTCGCGCATGAGCATCAGGGTGCCGGCGCGGTTGCGGTTGTGGGCCTCGTCGCCCATCTGGAGCATCTGGCCGAGGATCGCGGTGGCGTCGACCGGGTCGGAGCCGGCGACGGCCTCGCCGAGCAGCGGGCCGAGGACGTCGCGCATCCAGCGCAGCCGCTCGAGCACCTCGGGGCCGTAGGCGCCGTAGCGCAGGACCTTGCCGAGACCCTCGTTGAGCGAGCAGTAGGTACGGCGACCGGTGGCCGGGTCCTCGAGGATGAACATCCACATCGAGGGCGACACGACGCCGGCCATCGGGCCGACGGCGCTGCGGTGGTGGCACGGCTCGAGCGAGACGTTCGCGCCCGACGCGAAGAGCGCCTCGGCGTCCTCGGGGTCCTCGACGAGGCCCTCGAACGCGGCGGCGCCCATGAGCGCGCCGCGCATCGGGCCGGAGGCGCGCTCCCACTCGATCGGCGGACCGGCGTGCAGGAACTGGCCCTTCTCGAGGCCGAGCAGCTCGGACGCCGGGGCGACGCCGACGAGCAGCGCCTGGACGTCGAGCATCCGCGAGACGGCGAGCGCGTTGGCGTCGCGGCGCAGCGGGTCGGCCGCGACGGTGGCGAGGTCGTCGGTGGTGCCCTCCATCGGGGGCTTCCAGTCGACGCGCTCGACGGGGACGGCCTGGGCCTCGACGGCCGCGGCGAACATGTCCGCGCCGACGGCGGCGACGGCAGCGGGGGACTGGCTGGGCAGGGACGTGGTGCTCATCGGGCGCCTCCGGTGGCGAGGGCAACCGCCCGGCGGGTGGCTGCGGCGTTGGACAGGTGGACCTCGGCGCCGGCGGCGGCGAGCGCCTCGGCCTGACGGGTGAGCCCCTGCTGGTCGGCCGAGGTGCCGACGCAGGCGACGACGACGGGGACGTCGCGGGTGGCGCGGGCGGCGGCGATCGCGGGGGCGAGGTCGCCGGCCGGGTCGTCCTGCGCGCCGTGCCCGAGGACGACGTCCATCAGGATCACCGCGGTGGCGGGGTCGGCCGCGACCTTGGTGAGGTGCTCCAGGCGCAGGGTCGGGTCGATCATCGGGTGCGCCCGGCCGCGGGTGAGGCCGTCGTCGCCGAAGTCGATCATCAGGTGACCCGGGCTGAGCATGCTCGCGTCGAGCGCCAGCTCGGGGGAGAGCGGGATGTTGCTGCGGATGTCGCCGAGCGTGGCGGCCGCGAGCAGCATCGCCTCGTCGCACAGGGTGCCGCCGACGAACAGCCCGCGCAGGGCGGAGCCGCCGTCGGGCGCGGCCACGGCGGGGGTGCCCCACACCGGCCACTCCGGTACGGCGACGCCGAGGTCGCCGAGGAGCGCCTCGACCTGCGTGGTGATGTCCGGCTGGCCCGCGCCGAGCAGCGCGAAGCGGACGGGGGTGCCGAGCGTGGCGGCGTACTCCTCGACGGCGGCGGCCACCTCGGGCGCCGGCGGCTTGGAGACGACGACGATGTGCTCGACGCTCGGGTCGGCGTCGAGCCGGTCGAGCGCGGTCGTGGTGGAGATGCCGCCGATGGCCGAGGACAGGTCGCGCCCGCCCACGCCGAGAGCCGCGGCCACGCCGACGCCGGCGGCGTCGAGGAGGGCGAGGATCTGCTGGCAGCCGGTGCCCGAGGCCGCGACGATGCCGACCCGGCCGGGGGTGACGGTGTTGGCGAAGCCGAGGCCGAGGCCGCCGACGACGGCGGTGCCGCAGTCGGGGCCCATCACGAGCAGGCCGCGGTCGCGGGCGATCCGCTTCATGGCGAGCTCCTGCTCGACCGGCACGTTGTCGCTGAAGATCATCACGTCGGAGCCCGCGTCGAGGGCGTCCATCGCCTCGACCAGCGCCGAGGCGCCGGGGACCGAGACGAGCGCGAGCCCGCCGCCGGCGCGGCGCAGGGCGGAGCCGGTGGTCCGCGGCGGGGCGGTCACCTCGCCGCCGGTGGAGCCCTTGCGGGCGGCGGCCAGCGCGGCGTCGACGGCAGCGAGGGCGGCGGGCAGCACGCTCTCGTCGTCGAGGCGCAGCGCGACCACCATGTCGTTGGGCGATGCGGCAGGCAGGGTGAACCCCATGCCCTGCAGCACCTCCAGGTTGAGATCGGTCGCCATGGCCACCTGGGCGGCGGTGACTCCGGGCGTGGCCGCGACGTCGCGGCTCACCTGGAGCAGGGCGACGCTGTCGGCGTAGGCGCCGGGACGGATCTCGACGTGCTCGACGGTCATCGAGGACTCCCTTCAAGGGGTGTTGCGGGGCTGGACAGAACGGATGGATGAAGTGCGAGGAGGGCGCCGAGGAGCATCCCGGCGCCCGAGGTGTGGCCGACCGCCCTCAGGCCGGCCACCGCGGCGGCGACCTCGTGGCCGGAGCCGAGGGCGAGGAGGAGCCGGCGGAACGGCGGGATCGAGGCGCCCGCGGCGGCATCGGCCAGCAGGGTCGCGGAGAGCGAGGTGGTGCGGTGCGCCTGCGCCCGTACGGCGTCCGCCACCGCACGCGGGTCGCGACCGGCGGCACGGGTGGCCACGAGCCAGCCCGACAGCACGTCGTCACCCACGGGGGTCAGGCCGTCGCCGCGCCCCACCAGCGCCGGTACGGCGGCCGGGTCGCCCGCCGCGAGCGCGTCGAGGGCGGCCTCCGGCAGCTGGCGCCGTACGACGGCCAGGTCGGGGTCGGCGAGCGCCAGGCGCTCCCCGGCGGCCGCCGGGTCCGGCAGCGCGGGCGCGTCGGTGGCGACGATCCGGTCGACCCCCACGCTGAGGCCGGGCAGCGCGACCACGCCGTCGCCCACCGGCACGGGGGCGCCGACGGCGGCCTCGGGCAGCGCGGTCAGCATGGTCGCGATCGCGGAGGGCACGTGCACCGCGCCGCGGGCCACGACGCCGACGACGCGCTCGTCCACGCGGACGTAGACGGCCTCGCGCCCGGAGTGGAGCACGGTGCCGACCCGCACGGGGCCGGCCAGGAGGTCGCGGAGCGCCGCTCCGCCCGCCCCCGCGACGCGGCCCGGGGGCAGCGTCGACGACGAGAGGGCGGGATCCGGCACTTGTCGGACGCTAACGGGTGGGTATCGTGCATCGAATGGTGAGCATTGCCAACGTCGGGCCAGAAGACGGGCAAGAGTTGATAGCCACGCCGGGGGACCCCATCACCGACCATGGCTTCATGGATGTCGAGGACCTCGCTGAGTCGCTGGCACAGCTCGTGCTGGCCGGCGCCGACCTCGACGAGCTCGTGACGACCATCGGCGAGGTGCTGGAGGCCGAGGTCGCGGTGACCACGACCGACGGCCGCGAGCGCGCGGCGCGCCTCGACGACGACACCCGCGCCCGGCTGGCCGACGCCGACCTGACCGACGAGACCGGGCGGCTGCGCGTGGAGTGGCTGGGGGAGTGGTTCGGCCGCGAGAACCAGCCGATCACCGGCGCCCGCATCCACCGCGTCCCGCTGGCGACCCCGACCCAGGCCCTCGGGCACCTGGTCGCCGTGGTCGCCCGCGAGCTGAGCGAGCGCGAGGTGACCGCGCTCAACCGGGCCGCCACCGCCGTCTCGCTGTCGATCACCCGCGAGCAGGCGGTCTCGGCCGTCGAGCACAAGTACCGCGGCGACTTCCTGCGCGACGTCTTCCTGGGCCGGGCCGGCTCCGAGGAGTTCGTCCGTGAGCACGTGGCCGGCTTCGGCTGGGAGCTCGGCGGACCGCTCATCGTCGTGGTCGCCCAGATCGACCCGGACCCCAGCGGCCAGCCGGTCGCGGTCGAGGACCAGCGCCAGTGGCAGGGCCGCTTCGCCAACGCCTGGCGCCAGGTCTCCGGTGCGGTCGACAAGGCCATCCCGATCGCCGACTTCGGCTCCGAGGTGGTCGCCGTGCTGCCCGGCGACGACGTCGAGGCCACGGCCGACCTGGTCCGACGCCTGGTGCACGCCGTGGCCGGCGACAAGGGCGGCGGCCGGCGTCCGTTCTCGGTCGGCGTGGGCCGGGTCGCGCCCGGTCCGGCGACCCTGCCCGACAGCTACTCCCAGGCGCGCCGTGCGCTCGAGGTCGGCCGCCGCTTCCGCGGCGTCAGCACCACCACGTGGTTCGACGACCTGGGCCTGCATCGGCTGATCGCGATGGTGCCCGAGACCGCCGAGCTGCGGGCGTTCGCCGACGACGTGCTGGGCGAGCTGGCCGAGTCCACGGAGGAGGCCGCGACGCTGCGCGAGACCCTCCAGGTGCTGCTCAACACCAACTTCAACGTGGCCGAGGCCGCGCGCACCCAGTTCTTCCACTACAACACGATGCGCTACCGCGTCGGCAAGCTCGAGCGGCTGCTCGGACCGGTCGCCTCGGACCAGAACCTGCGCCTCGACGTGGCGGTCGCCCTCAAGGTCCTGGAGGTCGTCGGGCACTGATCGACCACCGCGGCGCCTAGGGGCAACATTCGACACCAGATCAGCGTCCCTTTGGCGAAACTGGCCAGTGAGGTGTGACGTGGGCCTCAATAGGTTGGTCCCTCTGGGCTCGTCCAGGAGGCAGCCCCGAAGGAGGAGGACTCAGCATGTCGATGTTCAAGTGGGAGGTAGTCGACCCGGCTCCGGGTGAGCCGGTCGCGCCCCACCAGCGGCTCCCCTGGGGCCGCACCATCGGACTGGGCGCGCAGCACGTCGTTGCGATGTTCGGTGCGACGTTCGTGTTCCCGCTCGTCATGGGCCTGGACCCGAACCTGGCCATCATGTTCTCGGGTGTCTGCACGATCGGCTTCCTGCTGATCTGCAGCAACAAGGTTCCCAGCTACCTCGGTACGAGCGCCTCGTTCGTCGCCGGTGTCGCTGCGATCCGCACGCAGGGCGGCGACTCCGCCGACGTGACCGGCGCGATCCTGGTCGCGGGCCTCGTGCTCGCCGCCATCGGTGTCGCCGTGCACTTCGCGGGTGCCGGCCTGATCCACAAGATCCTGCCGCCGGCCGTGACCGGTGCCGTGGTCATGCTCATCGGCTTCAACCTGGCGCCGGTCGTGGCGGGCGTCTACTGGCCCCAGGACCAGTGGATCGCGCTCATCACCGCAGGCTTCCTCGTCGTCGCCTCGGTGCTGCTCCCGGGCTTCTGGTCCCGGATCGCGGTCTTCCTGGCGCTGATCTTCGGCTTCATCGTCTCGATCTTCGCCGACAAGGTGTTCGGCCAGATCACCTCGGTCCTCGGCGGCGCCACCGAGGCCACCGCCCACGACCGCGTCACGTGGGACGGCGTCAAGGCGGCCGACTGGATCGGCTTCCCGAGCGGCAAGCTCACCGACGGCGTCAACGTCATCCACGGCCCGAGCTTCTCGATGACCTTCATCCTCCTCGTGCTGCCGGGCGTCATCGCGCTCATCGCGGAGAACACCGGTCACGTCAAGGCCGTCGCCGAGATGACCGGCGACAACCTCGACCCCTACATGGGTCGTGCCATCGGTGCCGACGGTCTGGCCACCGCGTTCGCCAGCGCCTTCGGCGGCTCGCCGACGACGACGTACGCCGAGAACATCGGCGTCATGGGTGCCACCAAGGTCTACTCGACCGCCGCCTACTACGTGGCCGGCATCGTGGCGATCCTGCTGGGCCTGAGCCCGAAGTTCGGTGCCATCGTCAACGCCACCCCGGGTGGTGTGCTCGGCGGCATCACGGTCGTGCTCTACGGCATGATCGGCCTCGTCGGCGCGAAGATCTGGGTCGAGAACAACGTCGACTTCGGTGACCCGGTCAACATGGTCGGCCTGTCGGCCGGTCTGATCGCCGGCATCGGCGGCGTCACGCTCAAGATCACCGACGACTTCCAGCTCGGTGGCATCGCGCTCGGCACGATCCTCGTCATCGTGTTCTTCCACGCAGTCAACCGCCGCAAGGCGGAGCTCGGATCAGGAGAGGTGACCAAGAGGCTGTGAAGCCCGCACCGTTCGACTACGTCCGGCCGGGGTCCCTGGAGGAAGCCCTCCAGGCCCTGGCCGGGCACCCGGAAGCAAAGGTCCTCGCCGGAGGCCAGAGCCTCGTGCCGCTGCTCTCGATGCGGCTCGCGGCTCCGGCCGTCCTGGTGGACATCAACGAGCTGCCGGATCTCGACCACGTCAGGGTCGGCGCCGAGGGCGTCCGGGTGGGAGCACTCGCCCGGCACGCCCAGGTGCTCGCCGACCCCGACGTGGCCCGGGTCCAGCCGCTGGTGACGAAGGCCCTGGCCAACGTCGCCCACGCGACCATCCGCAACCGCGGGACGACGGTCGGCTCGCTGGTCCACGCGGACGCCGCGGCGGAGATGCCCATGGTGCTCCGCCTGCTCGACGGCTCCGTCGACGTGGTCGGACCTTCCGGACGTCGGACGATCCCGGTCGACGAGCTCTACGTCGGCCCCCTCGAGTCGAGCCTGCACCACGACGAGATCGCCGTGGAGGCGTTCTTCCCGGCCCTCGCGGCCGGCAGCGGTGTGGCGTTCGAGGAGATCGCCCGCCGCCACGGCGACTACGCCATGTGCGGCGTGGCCGCCGTGGTCGCGGTCGACGGCGACCGGGTCACCTCGGCCAAGGCCGGCTACCTCTCGGTCTCCGACATCCCGGTGGTGGTCGACCTGACCGAGGCCCTCGGCGGCGTCGTCGACAACCCGTCGCTCGCCGCGGCCGCGGAGGTCGCGCTCGCCGAGCTCGACCCCGAGACCGACATCCACGCGACGGCGGACTACCGCGCGCACCTGGTCCGGGTGCTGACCGCGCGGGTCGTGAGCGCCGCGTACGACGATGCCCGCGCCCGGGCGGAGGGAGCAGCGTGACCGAGAAGACCCACGAGATCCGGCTCAACGTCAACGGCACCGACCACGACGTCGAGGTGCCCGCGCGCCGCCTGCTCTCCGACGCCCTGCGTCACGACATCGGCCTGACCGGCACCCACGTCGGCTGCGAGCACGGCGTCTGCGGCGCCTGCACGGTGCTCGTCGACGGCCAGCCCATGCGCAGCTGCCTCATGTTCGCGGTCTCGGCCGCGGGCCACGAGGTCACCACGGTCGAGGGGCTGGAGAACCCGGACGGCTCGCTCGGCCCCGTCCAGCAGGCGTTCCGCGAGTGCCACGGCCTCCAGTGCGGCTTCTGCACGCCGGGCTTCCTGACCACGATCACCGCCGGCATCGCCGAGAACCCCGAGCCCACCGAGGACGAGGCCCGCGACATGGTCGCCGGCAACCTCTGCCGCTGCACGGGCTACCAGAACATCGTCAAGGCGGTCTGCCGGGCAGCCGAGCTGGCCCGCGAGAGCGAGGACGAGCAGTGACCACCAAGATGATGGGCGCCAAGGTCCAGCGCGTCGAGGACGAGCGGCTGGTCCGCGGCACCGGGCGCTACGTCGACGACGTGGCGCTCGACGCGCTCCACACCGCCGTCCTGCGCAGCCCCCACGCCCACGCCCGCATCCTGTCGATCGACGTCGACGCCGTCCTCGACCTCGACGGCATCCACGCCGTGTGGACCTACGACGACCTCGAGGGCGCGATGGCCGAGCCGCTGCCGCTGCTCATCCCGCACCCCACGCTGACCCACGGCCGCACGCAGTACGCGCTGGCCAAGGACGAGGTCAACTACGTCGGCGAGGCGATCGCCCTGGTCGTCGCCGACGACCGCTACCTGGCCGAGGACGCCCTCGCCCTCATCGCCGTCGAGTACGAGCTGCTGCCCGCCGTCGTCGGCGTCGAGACCGCGCGCGACGGCGCGAACCTGGTCCACGACGACGTCCCCGGCAACGTGGCCGCCCGCATGGAGCAGTCCAACGGCGACGCCGCCGCGGCCATCGCCGCCGCGCCCCACACGCTCTCCCTCGACCTCAAGATCGAGCGCAGCGCCTGCATGCCCATGGAGGGCCGCGGCACCGTCGCGCGCTGGGACCCCGACCAGAACCGGCTCCAGGTCTGGACGTCGACCCAGACCTCCACCGGCGTCCGGGCCGCGATCGCCGCCAAGCTCGGCCTCGACCTCGGTCAGGTCGACGTCATCACCCCCGACGTGGGCGGTGGCTTCGGCGTCAAGATCGTGCACCCCTGGCCCGAGGAGCTCCTCGTCCCGCTGGCCGCGCAGAAGCTCGGCCGCGCGGTGAAGTTCACCGAGGACCGCCGCGAGCACTTCATCTCCTCGGCCCACGAGCGCGCCCAGGTGCACCACGTCGAGGTCGGCTTCGACGACGAGGGCCGGGTCCTCGGGCTCGACGTGCGCTTCTGGCACGACCACGGCGCCTACACGCCCTACGGCCTGATCGTCCCGATCATCACCTCGACCCAGCTGCTCGGCCCCTACAAGCCGGGCGCCTACCACGTGCAGTTCGACTCGCTCTACACGAACACGGTCATCGTCACGCCCTACCGAGGCGCGGGCCGGCCCCAGGGCTGCTTCGTGATGGAGCGGACGATGGACGCCATCGCCGCCGAGCTCGGCAAGGACCGCGCCGACGTCCGGGCGATCAACTTCATCCAGCCCGACGAGTTCCCCTACGACCAGGGCCTGATCTTCCAGGACGGTCGCGAGCTCAAGTACGACTCGGGCGACTACCCGGCCATGCTCGACAAGATCAAGGACCTCGTCGACTGGGACAACTTCGAGTCCTTCCGCGCGGCCAAGGCCGCCGAGGGCAAGCGGGTCGGCCTCGGCCTGGCCTGCTACGTCGAGGGCACCGGTGTCGGCCCCTACGAGGGTGCGCACGTGCACATCGAGACCTCCGGCAAGGTCAAGGTCGCCACCGGTCTCACCTCCCAGGGCCAGGGCCACCAGACGGCGTTCGCCCAGATCGTCGCCGACGAGCTCGGCGTGCGCTTCGAGGACGTCGAGATCACCACCGGCGACACCCGCCGGATGCCCTACGCCGTCGGCACGTTCGCCTCCCGCGCGGCCGTGATGAGCGGCTCGGCCATCCACCTGGCGGCCAAGCGGACCAAGGAGAAGGCGCTGCGGATCGCCGCCGACGCGCTCGAGGCCGACATCGACGACCTCGAGATCGTCGACGGCATCGTGAGCGTCAAGGGCACCGACAGCTCGATCCCGCTCGGCACCGTCGCGGTCCTGTCCAACCCGCTGCGCTACGCCTTCGACGAGGCGTCCAAGGCCGCCACCCAGTTCAACGTCGGCGACCCGACGAAGCCGCCGGTGGCCGAGGACGACGAGCCGGGCCTGGAGGGCAAGGACTTCTACTCGCCGCCGCGCTCGACGTTCGCCTCCGGCATGCACGCCGTGATCGTCGAGACCGACGTCGAGACCGCCGAGATCAAGATCCTCAAGTACGCCGTCGTCCACGACTGCGGCCACCTGATCAACCCGATGATCGTCGAGGGCCAGATCCACGGCGGCGTCGCGCAGGGTGTCGGCGGGGCGCTCTACGAGCGGATGGCCTACGACGAGTCGGGCCAGCTGCTCAATGCCTCGTTCATGGACTTCCTCATGCCCTACGTCACCGAGGTGCCCGAGAGCATCGAGATCGACCACCTGGAGACCCCGTCTCCGCTCAACCCGCTCGGCATCAAGGGCGCGGGAGAGGCCGGCGTGATCCCCGGGTCCGCCGCCTTCGCCGCCGCCATCGAGGACGCCGAGCGCATCACCATCACCGCCATGCCCATCTCGCCGTCGGAGCTCTTCGCGCTGCGTGCGGCCCAGAAGGAGTCGAAGTGAAGATCTCCGGTCAGAACACCATCGCCGCCCCCGTCGAGAAGGTCTGGGACGCGATCCTCGACCCGCGCGTCCTCGTGGCGACGATCCCCGGCTGCGAGCAGCTCGAGGCGACCGGCGAGAACGCCTACGCGATGACCGTCAGCGCCGGCGTCGCGGCGATCAAGGGCACCTACTCGGGCTCCTGCGTCCTCGAGGACCTCCGCAAGGGCGAGGGCCTGACCATGAAGCTCAAGGGTGCCGGCGCGCCGGGCACCATCGACGCGACGGTCCTGGTGACGTTCGCCGACCAGGGCGGCCAGACCGTGCTGTCCTACGACGCGGACGCCGTCGTCGGCGGCATGATCGGCGGCGTCGGCCAGCGGATGCTGACCAGCGTCTCGCGCCGGATGGCCGCGGAGTTCTTCGGCAACGTCGAGAA
Source organism: Pimelobacter sp. 30-1 (assembly GCF_018831735.1). Lineage (NCBI taxonomy): Bacteria > Bacillati > Actinomycetota > Actinomycetes > Propionibacteriales > Nocardioidaceae > Pimelobacter > Pimelobacter sp. 30-1. Next base: position 312,878 of record NZ_NHTS01000010.1, on the reverse strand, counting down.
GGTCATCGCCAACGGCCTGCCCGCCGAGGTGGCCGAGGCCGCCCCGGCGACCAACGCCGAGGGCGCCCAGGTCTTCGCCGCCGCCCCGAAGCCCGCCCGCGCCGCGGCCGGTGCCGGTGCCGCCGTGGGTGGCGAGTCGTTCCTCATGGGCGTCGCGATCGGCGGTGGCCTCGTGCTCGCTGGTGTGATCGTCGGCGGTCTGCTGGGCCGTCGTCGATGACCGGTCCCGTCGAGATCGGGCCCGACTCGACCGCCCGGGACCAGGCCGCGGCGGTCCGCCGCCGCGACATCTCCGCGCGCGAGCTGCTCGACCTCCACCTGGACCGGATCGCCGAGCGCAACCCCGAGCTCAACGCGATCGTCTCGCTCGACGAGGAGCGGGCCCGTGCGGGCGCCGCGGCCGCCGACGAGGCGCTCGCCTCGGGCGCCGAGGTCGGCGCGCTGCACGGTCTGCCGTTCGCGTTCAAGGACACCCACGCGGTCGGGGGCTGGCGGACGACGTACGGATCGCCGGTGATGTCGGACAACGTGCCCGAGCGCGACGAGCTGATCGTCGAGCGCGTGCGCGGTGCGGGCGCGGTCACGATCGGCAAGACCAACGTCCCCGAGTTCGCGGCCGGCTCCCACACGTTCAACCCGGTCTTCGGCACCACGCTCAACCCGGTCGACCCGACGCGCTCCGCGGGTGGGTCCAGCGGGGGAGCGGCGTGCGCGCTGGCCTCCGGCATGGTGCCGCTGGCCGACGGTTCCGACATGGGCGGCTCGCTGCGCAACCCGGCGTCCTTCTGCGGCGTGGTCGGCATGCGCCCGAGCCTGGGCCGGGTGCCCGAGTGGCCGCTCTACAACCAGTGGGAGACCACGTCGGTCGGCGGCCCGATGGCCCGCAATGTCGGCGATCTCGCGCTCCTGCTCTCCGTGATGGCCGGCCCCGACCCGCGCGCCCCCCAGGCGCTCGGCGACCCGGGCTCGGTCTTCGCCGAGCCGGTGGCGGCATCGCTGGCGGGTCTGCGGGTGGCCCTCAGCGTCGACCTCGGCGGCGCGATCGACGTCGACCACGAGGTCGCCGCGGTGGTCGAGCAGGCCGGCCGCGCGCTGGCCGGCGCCGGGGCGTCCGTGTCCGGCGCCGCGCCCGACCTGGGCCTGGCCGACGACACCTTCCGCACCCTGCGCGCCTGGCACTTCCAGGCCAAGCTGGGCCGGCTCCTCGCCGCGCACCCCGACGCGTTCAAGCAGTCGCTGGCCGACAACATCCGGGCCGGCGAGTCGCTGACCGGGGCCGACGTGGCCCGGGCCTACACCCAGCGCACCGCGCTGTCCGAGACGATGCGCGCCTTCTTCGGCGACCACGACGTCCTCGTGCTGCCGGTCTCGCAGGTGCCGCCGTTCCCGGCGACCCAGGAGTTCCCGACCGAGATCAACGGCAAGCCGATGGCGACCTACCTCGACTGGATGCGGTCGGCGTACTTCATCACCGTCACCGGCTGCCCGGCCATCTCGGTGCCCTTCGGCACGACGTCGACCGGCCTGCCCGTCGGCGTCCAGCTCGTCGCGCCGCACGGCGCCGACCGGCGCCTGCTCGAGGTCGCGGCCGCCTTCGAGGCGCTCGCCGGCTGAGTCCCCGTCCGCGGCCGCCCGCGGGCACGTCGTACGCCCACCTGCCTCCGGGCCGGTGGGCGTTCGGCATTTCCGGAGATCGCCACGCGCCCAGCGAAGCGCGGTCGTCAATGTCTGCCGACGATCTGCCACTTCCTCGGCAGAAGATGCCGTCGTGCGAAGCGACGCGGGTCACTTGAATGTGACCCATGACAGCGAGGCGGATCAGAATCGGCATCGACACCGGCGGCACGTTCACCGACGTCGTCGCCTTCGACGAGGACAGCGGTGCGGTGATCACCACCAAGACCCCGAGCACGCCGGCGAACCCGGCCGACGGGTTCCTGGCCGGCATCGACAAGGTGCTGGAGATCGCGGGAGCGGAGTCCTCCGACGTGGTGGCGGTCAGCCACGGCACCACGGTCGCGACGAACCAGCTCCTCGAGGGCAAGGTGGACGCGCTGGGGTTCATCACCACCGAGGGCTACGAGGCGATGCTGGAGATCGCCCGTCAGTCGGTGCCCGACGGCTACGGCAACTCCTACTTCTGGGTCAAGCCCGACCGGATCGTCCCGCGGGACCTGGTCAAGGGCGTCGGCGGCCGCCTGGACTTCACCGGCGCCGAGATCCGTCCGTTCGACGAGGCCAAGGCCCGTGAGGTCGCGCGCTGGTTCAAGGCCAAGGGGATCGACACGCTGGGTGTCTGCTTCCTGCACGCCTACGCCAACCCCGCCCACGAGGAGCGGATGCGCGAGATCATCGCCGAGGAGCACCCCGACGCGGTCGTCTCGATCTCGAGCGAGGTGCTGCGCGAGTACCGCGAGTACGAGCGCTCGATGACCACCCTGGTCGACGCGGCGGTCAAGCCGAAGCTCTCCCGCTACGTCAACAACATCAAGGACCGCCTGGCCGCGCAGACCGGCCGGACCGTCCCGTTCTACGTGATGAAGTCCAACGGTGGCGTGCTCTCGGCCGACGAGGTCGTGCACCAGCCCATCACCACCGTCCTGTCCGGCCCCGCGGCGGGCGCGCTCGGCGCGGCCCTCATCGCCAAGGTCGCCGGCTTCGACAAGGTCCTCACCTCCGACGGCGGCGGTACGTCGACCGACGTCTCGGTCGTCATCGACGGCGAGCCCACGCTGACCACCGAGGGCAGCGTCGGCGTCTACCCGTCCAAGATCCCGATGATCGACGTCGTCACCGTCGGTGCCGGCGGCGGCTCCATCGCCTGGCTCTCGCCCGAGGGTACCCTCAAGGTCGGCCCGCACTCGGCCGGCGCCGACCCGGGCCCGATCTGCTACCGCAAGGGCGGCACGGACGTCACCATCACCGACGCCCACGTCTTCCTCGGCCGGATCCCTCCCCACCTGCTCGGTGGCGAGATCCCGCTCGACGTCGACGCGGCCACCGCCGCGATCCAGCAGCTGGCGGGCAAGCTCGGCATCACCGCCGAGGCCTGCGCCAACGGCATCCTGGAGATCTCGGCGTGGAACCAGGCCAACGCGCTGCGCCAGGTGACCGTCAAGCGCGGCCTCGACGTGCGTGACTTCACCCTCACCACGTTCGGCGGCTCGGGCTCGCTGCTCCTGTGCCGGCTCATGGACATCCTCAACGTCCCGACCGTGCTGGTCCCGCCGAACCCGGGCAACGTCTCGGCCTTCGGCCTGCTCACGGTCGACGTCAAGAACGACTACGTCCAGACCCACGTCGCGCTCCAGGAGAACGTCGACACGGCGGACCTCCAGCGCGAGTTCGACGTCCTGCAGGCGCGGGCCGCGGAGGCGCTCAGCAAGGAGGGCTTCGCCGAGGCGGACCACGTCTTCGTGCGGACCGCCGACGTGCGCTACTTCGGCCAGGCCTTCGAGGTCCGGGTCGGCGTCCCCGACGGTCCGGTCACCACCGAGACCCTGGGCGCGGTCGCCGACCGCTTCCACGCCGAGCACAAGGTGCTCTACGGCTACGACTTCTCCGGCGACTCCTCGCAGCAGGTCGAGATCGTCAACCTCCGGGTCTCGGGCGTCGGCCCGATCAAGCGCCCCGAGATCCTCCGCGCCGACGAGGCGAAGCCGGAGCCGCAGCCCACGGGCACGCGCTCCATCTGCTTCGACGCCGAGGCCGGGTACGTCGAGACGCCGATCTTCTGGCGCCCCGACCTGCCGGCCGGCCAGGTGCTCGCCGGTCCGGTGATCATCGAGGAGTTCGGTTCGACCGTGCCCGTCCACCCCGGCTTCACCGCCCGGGTCGACGACTACGCCAACATCATCGTGACGCGCTCGGAGGGAAACTGACATGTGCCTGAGCTGCCAGACCATCTCTGTCCAGAACCCGGCCGCCCCGCGGACGTTCACCCACGACGGTGACATCACCTCGCACCGCGCGCCGACCCAGTTCCCCTTCGGCACCCTGACCGAGGACGCCGGCCGCAGCGCCGACCCCGTCCTGGTCGAGATCGTCCAGGGGTCGCTGGCCGCCGTCGAGCACGAGGTCGAGACCGCCATCGCGCGGACCAGCCGCTCGCCGATGATCCGCGACGCCCACGACTTCCGCGCGGGCATCCACGACCGGCTGCTGCGCAAGCTCACCGGCCGCTCGTACTCCGCGCTCGTGCACCCGGTCGCCCGGGACTTCCCGATCGAGGAGATGAAGGAGGGTGACGTCTTCTTCCACAACGACGTCTACCTCTCCGAGGGTGGCATCGGCCACCTCCCCGACCTGTGCGTCACCGTCCCGGTGTTCGCCGGCCCCGAGGGGGAGCGGCGCGTCGTCGCGTTCATCCAGGCCTTCGGCCACCACGACGACATCGGCGGCGCGGTGCCCGGCTCCATGCCGTCCCACGCCACCAGCGTGTTCGAGGAGGGCCTCGCGGTTCCCCCGATCAAGCTCTGGGACGCCGGTGTGCCGAACCGCTCGGCGCTGACGATCATGACCCGCAACTCGCGCATGCCCGAGTCGCTCGCGGCCGACCTGGACGCCGAGTGCTCGGCCTGCCTGATGGGCGCGCGGCGCCTGGGCGAGCTCTTCGACCGCTACGGCATCGAGACCGTCGAGGCCTGCTTCGACGCCGTCATCGACCGCTCCACCGAGACCTACCGGCGCGAGATCCTCTCCAAGATCCCGGTCGGCACCTGGACCTGGGAGGACTACGCCGAGCACGACGGTGTCGACGACCCGCAGCTGCACACCCAGCGGATCACCCTGACCCGTACCGCGGCCGAGGACCCCGAGGGCGAGCGGCTCATCCTGGACTTCGCGGGCACCGGCCCGCAGGCCAAGGGCCCGATCAACCACTGCGGTGACTACTCCGACGGTGTCTTCCTCAAGAAGTGGCTCGCGCCGATCCTGCGCAACCTGGCCGACACCCCGGAGCGGATGGCCGAGCTCGACGTCAACGAGGGCGTCGTGCCGCTCATCGAGATGCGCTTCCCCGAGAAGGGCACGCTGCTGACGCCGATCTTCCCGGCGCCGACCAACGCCCGGACGTTCGTCATCCTGCGCCTGCTCGGCGTCCTGGCCGGCGTGATCGCCAAGGCGGTCGACGGCAAGATGCCCGCCGACCAGGAGACGATCCGCTACACCGGTGTCTACGGCGAGGACCTCGAGGGCCGCTCGTACCTCATGCGCGAGGTGCTCGGCGGCGGCTCGGGCGGTCGCTACTACGCCGACGGCGAGGACACCATCCACGTCGTCCCGGACTCGCGCAACCTCCCCACGGAGTTCACCGAGTCGCGCTTCCCGTTCGTGGTCGAGTCGCTCAGCCTCGCCAAGGACTCCGGCGGTGCCGGTCAGTTCCGCGGCGGCCTGGGCTACGAGAAGCACATCCGGATGCTCAAGGACGCGCACTTCATGTCCATCGCGGACCGCTCCATCCTCGCCTGCTGGGGCGTCAAGGGCGGCAAGGCGGGCAAGCCGTTCCAGGTCACCATCGACCCGGGCGGCCCCAACGAGCGTGAGGTCGACGCCCTCGCCGACGCCGAGCCCGTGGTGGCCGGCGAGACGATCCGGATCCGCACCACCGGTGGCGGCGGCTGGGGCAACCCGGTCGACCGCGACCCGGAGCTCGTGGTCCGCGACGTCGTGTGGCGCAAGGTCTCGGCCGAGGCGGCCCTCGCCGACTACGGCGTGGTCCTGACCGGCTCGCTCGACGACGACACCCTCGGGTACGACGCCGCGGCCACCACGGCCGAGCGCGCCGCCCGCCCGGCTCCGGCCGACGAGGACGTCTTCTTCGACCGTGGCCCCGGCTACAGCACCCTGTCCGGTGGCGCCGCCGCGGCCGCGGTGGACACCCTCTGAGGATCGCCGTGAAGGTCGCGGTCCTCGGAGGATCGGGCAAGACCGGCCGCGCCGTCAGCGCGGCCCTGGCTCAGGCGGGCGTGGCGACACGCCCCCTGGGCCGGGCCGCGTTCGGTGATCTGCCGGCCGCCCTGGCCGGAGCCGACGCGGTGCACGTCATCGCGCCCAACCTCCACCCGGACGAGCCCGGGTACGTCACCGCCGTGCTCGCCGCGGCCCACCAGGTCGGCGTCGGCCGGATCGTCTACCACTCGGTCGCCTCGCCCTACGTGCCGGCGATGCCGCACCACGTCGGCAAGGCCGAGGCGGAGGACCTGGTCCGCCGCTCCGGGCTGGAGTGGACGATCCTGCAGCCCTGCGCCTACGTCCAGAACTTCGTGCCCGCGCTCGTCGCGGGCGCCGAGTCCGCGGCCGGCTCCGGGGGTGCCGCCCGGCTCGACGTCCCCTATGCGGTGCACACGCCGTTCGGGCTGGTCGACCTGCACGACGTCGCCGCGGCCACCGCGGTGGTGCTGACCAGGCCGGGGCACGTCGGGGCGACGTACGAGCTCGGGGGACCGGCGCTCGTCAGCGTCGCCGACGTCGCCGTCGCGGCCGCGACGGTGCTCGGTCACGAGGTGCTCGCACGCCGGATCGACCCGGACGACTGGGACGAGAGCGCGACCGGGCTCGACGAGCGCGAGCGGGTCTGGCTGCGCGCGATGTTCGCCTACTACGACGACCACGGGCTCCCGACCGGGGGCGTGCCGCTCGGTGCGCTGCTCGGCCGCGCGCCGGCAGGTCTTGGTGAAGTGTTGTCCCGGGAGCTGGCTGGCAGGAGTTGCCAGGGTTGACGCCGGGAGTTGGCTGATCCTCACGATGAACGCGGGTGACCCGGCTCACTAGGTTCGCAGTCATGAGAATCCTGCTCGCCCTCGGCGGCAACGCGATGACGTCGCCGGACGGCAAGGCCCGTCCGGAGGACCAGATCGCTGCCGCGACCGAGGCCATGGAGGCGGTCGCCGACCTCGTCGCCGAAGGCGTCGAGGTCCTGATCACCCATGGCAACGGTCCCCAGGTGGGCAACCTGCTCGTCAAGAACGAGCTCGCTGCCCCCGTCGTACCTCCCGTGCCGCTCGACTGGTGCGGTGCCCAGACCCAGGGCACCCTCGGCGACATCCTGATGAACGCCCTCGACGCGGCCCTCGCCGCGCGGGGCATCGCCCGTCCCACCGCGGCGCTGGTCACCCGGACCCGCGTCGACGCCGCCGACCCCGCGTTCGCGGCGCCGAGCAAGCCGGTCGGCCGCTACCTGTCCGCCGACGAGGCGCAGACGATGATCGACCACGGTGAGACGTGGGAGGACCGCGGCGAGCGCGGCTGGCGACGCATGGTCGCCTCGCCCGAGCCGCTCGAGGTCATCGACGCGCCCGCCGCCGTCGCGCTCGTCGACGCCGGCTTCGTCGTGATCGCCAACGGCGGCGGGGGCATCCCGACCGTCCGTCGTCCCGACGGCACGCTCGCCGGCGTCGAGGCGGTCATCGACAAGGACCTCGGCGCCGCGCTGCTCGCGCGCGCGGTCGAGGTCGACATGCTCGTGATCGCCACCGACGTGGCGCACGCGATCCTCGGCTTCGGTACGCCGGAGGCCGAGGACATCGGCGAGGTCACCCTGGACCAGATGCGTTCCTACGCAGCGGCCGGGCACTTCGCCGGAGGCTCGATGGGGCCGAAGGTCGACGCCATCTGCCGCTTCGTCGAGCGGTCCGGCCGCCTCGGCGTCATCACCGATCTCAGCAGCATCGTCGCTGCCGCCTCCGGCAAGGCCGGAACGATCGTCACCCCTAACCGAAAGGAAGCCTGACATGCCTTCTGCCATCGAGGTCCGTAAGGTCCCGATCCACTCCGTCGCCGACGCTTCCGAGCTGGCCAAGCTCATCGACGACGGCGTCTTCGCCGCCGACCGCGTCATCGCGATCATCGGCAAGACCGAGGGCAACGGCGGCGTCAACGACTACACCCGGATCATCGCCGACCGCGCCTTCCGCGAGGTCCTGATGGCCAAGGGCGCCCCCGAGGAGCAGGTCAAGGGCGTTCCGATCGTGTGGTCCGGCGGCACCGACGGCGTGATCAGCCCCCACGCCACCATCTTCGCCACGGTCGACGTCCCCGAGGACGACCCGAGCCGCGACGAGCAGCGCCTCACGGTCGGCTTCGCGATGAGCGAGCCGATCCTGCCCGAGGAGATCGGCTACGTCGCGATGATCGAGAAGGTCGCCGCGGGCGTGAAGGTCGCCATGGAGCGTGCCGGCATCACCGACGTCGCCGACGTGCACTACGTGCAGACCAAGACCCCGCTGCTCACCATCCACACCATCCGTGACGCGCACAGCCGCGGCAAGGAGGTCTGGACCGAGCACACCCACGAGTCGATGGACCTGTCCAACGGCGTCACCGGCCTCGGCATCGCCGTGGCCCTCGGCGAGATCGAGATGCCGACCGACGCCGACGTGATGAACAACCGCGACCTGTACTCGTCGGTGGCCTCGTGCTCCTCGGGTGTCGAGCTGGACCAGGCCCAGATCGTCGTGGTCGGCAACGCCAAGGGCGTCGGCGGCCGCTACCGCATCGGCCACTCGGTGATGAACGACGCGCTCGACCAGGACGGCATCTGGGACGCCATCAAGAACGCCGGCCTCGACCTGCCCGAGCGCCCGCGCACCGCGGACCTCGACGGCCGCCTGGTCAACGTGTTCCTCAAGTGCGAGGCCTCGCAGAACGGTGAGGTCCGGGGTCGTCGCAACGCGATGCTCGACGACTCCGACGTGCACTGGCACCGCCAGATCAAGTCGTGCGTCGGTGGCGTGACCGCCGCCGTCACGGGCGACCCGGCCGTCTTCGTGTCGGTCTCGGCCGCGCACCAGGGTCCCGAGGGTGGCGGCCCCGTCGCCGCGATCGTCGACCTGGGCTGACCAGCCCGCGCCGTGTAGCCCCGGCGCGAGCCTGGGCCAGGAGGGGCCCGACCTACCGGTCGGGCCCCTTCGCCGTGTCCGGGGCTCATCGGCTCATCGGGCCGGCGGGGAGAACACGCTGAACTGGTTGCCGGCCGGGTCGCGCAGGTAGGCGAACGTCGGCACCCCGGGCCCGACGTCGAGGTGCTGGCTGAGCACCGTGCCGCCGAGCTCGGCGGCCGCCACGCAGGTCGCGGCGACGTCGGCGACGAGGATCGAGAACACGGCGTGGCCCGGCAGCCGGCCGCCGGTGCCGAAGATGCCGCCGGAGGGTGCGCCCCCACCGCCCGGAGCGGTGACCAGGCGGTAGTCGAGCCCGCCGGCCTGGGAGGCCTCGTCGGCGGCGAAGGACCAGTCGAAGAGGCCGCCGTAGAAGGTCTCGGCGGCGCCCGGGTCGTCGGTGGCGATCTCGAACCAGGCGACGGTGCCGGGGACGGGCGGGGCGGCGGGGGTGGTGGTCATGGTGGGTCCTCCTGGAGGTGTCGGGTGGGTACGACGACCACGCTCCCAGCGGTTGGCGACAGCCCTATGTCGGAGTTTCCGCGGCCATCGCGAGGATCTTCTCCGGGCCCAGCGCGGCCTCCGGCCGGGCGATGAGCTGCCCGGGGATCTCGGGCTCGATCGGCCGGCGCGGACCGCGGGGGAGCGCGGGGGTGCGCTCGGCGCGGGTGATCCGGTCCATCCGGAACACCCGGTCGTCCTCGCGCAGCCGGCACCAGGCGGTCAGGTAGGACCCGCGCGGGCCGACGACCACGTGCTGCGGCTCGACCTCGCGCTCGGACTCGACGCGGTCGATGTCGACATAGCCGATCCGGAGGACCTGGCCCCGGCGCACCGCCTGCCAGATGGTCTCGGCGACGTCGGCGTCCGGCGCCGCCCCCTGCGGTACGACGAGCCGCACCTTGGCCGCCGCCGTGCGGGCCTCGGCGAGCGCGGCCGGCGGCATCGCGGCGACGATCTTCTGCAGCGCCGAGCGGGCATCGCGCGCGAACAGCACGTGGGCGCTGCTGCTGAGCGCCATCGCGAGCGCCGTCGCCTCGCGCGGGGTGAAGTTGAGCGGTGGCAGCGTCATCGACGGGTCGAGGCTGTAGCCACCGGTACGGCCCTGCTTGGTCGCCAGCGGTACGCCGGCCTGGCCGAGGGCGCTGAGGTCGCGCTCGACCGTCCGGACGCTGACCTCGAAGTGGGCGGCGAGCTGGCTCGCCGTACGTCCTCGGGGGCCGGCGGCGCGCAGCTCCTCGACCAGCGCGTAGAGACGGTCGGTGCGGTTCATGTCCCGCACGCTAGGCGCGAGCATGGACAGTGCCGGGCTGTCGGCGGCGTGTGGGACATTCGTGCTGTGCCTCGCCCGACCCGTCCTGACGTCCCCGGCGCCTACGTCTCGCGGCTGCGCGCGATCTTCGCCCGGCTCCCCGAGTGCGCCGAGGAGGACGCCTGGGTGGGGGTGCGCTGGCGGGTGTCCGGGACGACCTCGACGGTGGCCCACGTGTTCGGCGGTGAGGACCAGCTCTACCGGATCGTGTTCCGCGCCGAGCCCGACGAGGTGATGGCGTTCCAGCACCTGGGGGCGCCGTACTTCCGGGCGGAGTGGGGCGGCAATGTCGTCGGCATGCTCATCGACGACGACACCGACTGGGTCGAGCTCGGCGAGCTGCTCACCGACTCCTACTGCCTGCAGGCGCCGCCGCGGCTGGCCGACCTGGTCGACCGGCCCTAGCGATCGGGTCAGCGCTCAGCTCAGCCCTCGGCCGAGCGCGACCAGCCCTGCTCGGTCTCGTCGATCGGCGCCCAGCTCGGGATCAGGAACAGTCCGCTCGCCTCGACCGCGGCCTCCTCGCCGGGCACGCCGATGCTCGCCTCGACGGTGATCTTGCGGCCGTTCTCGTCGGCGATGCGCGCCTCGAGCCGGACCGGCCCGAGCGGCAGCGGACGGCGGTAGCGCAGGGTCAGCGTGCCGGTCATCGTGAGCCGCTTGAAGCCGCTCGCGGTCTCGCCCATGATCTGGTCGAGCAGCAGCGCGGAGATGCCGCCGTGGACCATCCCCGGCGGGCCCTCGTAGGCCGCGCCGAGCGTCACCTCGGCGTACGCGCTGGCGCTGGCGTCGTCGTGCACGTTGAGCACCGGCGGCGCGATCGCGTTGCCGCGCCCGACCACGGCGTTGCCCCAGTTCCACGAGCGGCCCTCGGAGTTGAACCGCACCCCCGCCGGACCCGGCAGCTGGGCGGCGCGCAGCCGGGCGACGAGCGCGTCCACCTCGTCTCGTACGGCGACCAGCTCGTCGTCGGCGACCGTGCTACGGATGGTCGCGTCGACGAGGTCGCGGACGGAGTCGGTGAGCGAGGAGAGGACCTTCTCGCGACGGTCGACCTCGCCGGACGGGATCTCGTCGTGGATGAACATCTCCATGGTCATCCCTAGATTGTCCCGCATGAGCGACAGCACCGGTGCCCCGGCCGTCCAGACCATCCGCGTCGACCGCACCCTCGTCATCGGTCTCGACCGCCCGGCCAAGCGCAACGCCATCAACGGCGCCGTCACCCAGGGCCTCGACGAGGCCCTCAACCTCCTCGAGGACGACGACTCCCTCTGGTGCGGCGTGCTGACCGGCGGACCGTCGGTCTTCTCCGCCGGCGCCGACCTCGCCGAGGGCCCCGGCGAGCCCACCGAGCGCGGCGGCATCGCCGGGATCATGTCGCGCGTGCGCCCCAAGCCGCTGATCGCCGCGGTCGAGGGCTACGCCCTCGGCGGCGGCCTCGAGCTGGTCCTGGCCTGCGACCTCGTCGTCGCCTCCCGGACCGCCACCTTCGGCTTCCCCGAGGTCAAGCGCGGCCTCCTGCCCGACTTCGGCGGCGTCTTCCGCGCCCCCCGCGTGCTCCCCGCCAACGTCGCCCGCGAGATGCTCCTGACCGGCGAGCCGATCGACGCCGAGCGCGCTGAGCGGCTCGGCTTCGTCAACCGCCTGGTCGAGCCGGGCGCGACCTTCGACGTCGCGCTCGGGCTGGCCGCCACCATCAGCGGCAACGCGCCGCTCGCCGTACGGGAGGCGTTGGCGTTGGCCCACGACGAGATCAACGGCGACGAGTCCGCGAGCTGGGCCGCCAGCCACGCCGCGCACGCGCGGCTGCTGGCCTCGGCGGACGTCGCCGAGGGGATCACGGCGTTCTTCGAGCGGCGCGAGCCGCGCTGGACGGGTCGCTGAGCCGTTCCGCCTGCTGGCACTTCTTGTTGACCGGTTCGTGACGTCACCTAACCTGGCGCCGACGCCGACATCGGGGGGTAGTCATGGAGTCAGGATCCTGGGCAGAGTGGCTCGCGGCCTTGGGTGGCCTGTGCGCGGTCGCGGCGGCGGTCACCGCGGGCTACTACGCCAAGGCTGCTCATGCGCTGGAGCGCGATCGCGAGAACCGGGCCGAGGAGTCGCGCCGCCGCGGCCAGGCGGCGCGGATCGCGGTCTGGCCGAGTCTGCGGACCGCGGACAAGACCTACGGCGTCATGCTCGCGAACACCTCCGACTCGCTGGTCTACGGATTGGAGGTGCTCGCCGCCTCGGAGGCGCACGGTGAGGGTCGGGTCGTCCTGCGGTTCCTGCCGCCGGGGCTCTACTTCGTCGATCCCTGGCAACGCGAGGACCGGTTCCCCGACCGGATCGCCGACGAGTCCGCCTACCGTCCGGTGATGAGCACCGACAAGTACGCCGTGACGCTCACCTTCACCGACGCCAAGGGCGTCCACTGGTCCCGGTTGCCGCAGCGGCCCCTGGCCGAGCTGCCCGCCCGGGCCGGCGGCTGACGATCGCCGGCCGGCGCCCCCACCGCCCGGCGGCCGGGTAGAACTGGGGCATGGACTTCCTCGTCTACCACCGCGACCGGCCCGGCTCGGGCGACCTGCGCCGGGCCCTCGTCGAGGAGCACTGGTCCTACATGGACGGCTTCGCCGAGACGATGATCGCGCGGGGGCCGACGTTCGACGCGACGGGCGAGGTGCTCACGGGCAGCGTCCACGTGCTCGGTCTGGCCGACCCGGCGGCAGCGTGGCGCTTCGCGTTCGAGGAGCCGTCGTACCAGGCGGGGGCCTATCGGGACGTGCTGGTGCGCCGCTTCCGCAACGACCTCGGGCGCACGATGTGGGACTTCGCCGGGGGGAGGGACGGGGACGACCGCTACCTGGTGCTGGGGCTCGGGCCGGAGCCGGGGCCCGAGCCGGTGGTGCCGGACTCGGAGGACCTGATCGGCTGCGGTGCGCTGCTGTCCGACGACGGCCAGACCTGGCTCGGTACGGCGGTGCTGGTCCGGGCCGCGGGGCTCGACGCGGCGCGGGAGGTCCTCGCCGCCCATCGCTACGATGCGGTCGAGGTGCATCGCTGGCACTTCGGGGGCCGTCGGACGGAGGACCAGGGATGAACGCGGTGAACCACGACGAGCTGACGGTGACGAACAACCGGGACCTCAGCCGGTACGAGATCCGGCTCGGCTACACCCAGGTGGGGCTGGCGGCCTACCAGGAGGCGAAGGACCTGATCGTCTTCACCCACACCGAGGTCGACCGTGAGCTGGAGGGCGCCGGCGTCGGCTCGCGCCTGATCCGCGCGGCGCTGGACGACGTCCGGGGGAGTGGGCGGCTGGTGCTGCCGGTGTGCCCGTTCGTGCACGCCTTCATCGTGCGCCACCCCGAGTACGCCGACCTCGACTACCGCAACCACCGCGCCCCCTCGACCGCCCGCGACTGAGGCCGCCGGCCGGCACCCTTGCCCTGCTCGGCCGTGCGGCCGACACTGAGGCATGGAGCGGATCCGGTTCCTGGTGGACCGCATCACCGAGCGCGAGGCCTACTGGGCCGAGGTGCGCGAGGGCGACCCTGACCTGGCGGGTCTGGTCGAGCAGCAGCTCGACCTCTGCGCGCGCGATCGCCGTGCGCTCGACCACGCGGACCCGCTCCGTCCCTCGCGGGCCGTCGAGCTGATGCTGCTGGGCTACAGCTCCCATCCGGACTTCCGGCGGGACTGGCATCCGCTCTACGCCTGAGCGGAACCAGGTCAGCCGGGGAGCCCGGTGACGCGCAGGGTGATGTTGATCCGGCCGTGCTCGAGCCCGCAGCCCTCGGGCGCGGTGCCGGGATGGATCCGGGGGACGCCGTGGTGGGCGAGACGTGCGGGGCCGCCGAACACGAAGAGGTCTCCGGAGCGGAGCCGGAGGTCGTCGTACGGCCGGCCGCGGTGCTCGGTGTTGCCGAACCGGAAGGTGCAGTCGTCGCCGATCGAGAACGACACGACGGGCGCGGGGGAGTGCTCGTCCTTGTCCTGGTGCATGCCGAGCCGGGCCGTGGCGTCGTAGAAGTTCACCAGGGCGGCGTCGGGCCGGTACCGGGCGGCCTCGGATGGCGACCACCCGGCGTCGGCGAGGGCTCGCCGTCCGAGATCGGCGAGCCAGTCGGGCAGCGGGAGGACCCGGGCGTCGTTGACGTCGTCGGCCGTGCGCGAGTACCGGTACGGCTGCCAGTGCCAGCCCAGGCACACGGTGCGCACCGACATCTCGTGGCCGCGGACCTTGGCCGCCCGGATCGGCACCGGCCCGGCCGCCCACCGGTGAAAGTGTGCGACGAGCCGCGCCTGCGCCGGGAGGTCGAGCCACCCCGGTACGTGGACGGCCCCCGGCGCGACCTCGACCCGTCGGTCGCGGCGCTGCTTCCAGACCAGGTAGCGGTCGGGGCAGCACGCGCCGCACGGTCGGTACCCGGCGGCGACGGCCGTGTCCTCGTCGGCGAAGAAGACGCGGTGGGCGACGTAGCCACCGCGCGCGATGGCGAGCAGCGCGGTGGGACAGTCGAGGCGGCCGTAGATGCGGCTGCGGCGGTGCCCGCCCCACGAGCCCGGGACGGACGACGGGTAGGGGCGGCCGTCGGGGCCGAGCAGGGTGTACGTCGCGGTGGGCACGGGTCAGAAGAGCCGGCCCGCGACGCGCGCGTCCTGCTCCTCGAGCGCGAGCAGGGCCTGCTTGCGGCGCAGCCCGCCGGCGTACCCGGTGAGGGAGCCGTTCGCCCCGATCACCCGGTGGCACGGCACGATCACGCACAGCGGGTTCGCGCCGACGGCCTGACCGACCTGCCACGCGAGGGAGCGGTCGCCGAGCCGCGCGGCGATCTCGCCGTACGTCGTGGTGGTGCCGCGCGGGACCAGCCCCAGCAGCGCCCAGACCCGCTGCTGGAAGCCATCGCCCGCGGCCGCCAGCGGCAGCTCGAACGCGAGCCGCCGGCCGCCGAGGTAGTCGACGAGCTGGGTCGCGGCCTCGCCCAGCAGCAGGTCCTCCGCCACGGGTACGGGGGTCCCGAGGTCCGCGGCGGCGGGCCGGCGCCGGTGGCTGCGGAAGTACAGCCCGCTGACCGCGTCGCCGTCCGGGCCGCGGGTGGCGATGAGGGTGATCGGGCCGAGGTCGGTGTCCACGACCGTGTGTCGGGTCTCCATGGGCGTCTCCTTGCTCTCAGCAGGTAGACGCCCGGCGCGGCCGGAACGTGAGGTCCGTGAGTTGAGGGTCAACAACCAATCCTCGTCAACGCTGTGGGATCTCCACTGGAGCCGGGCCCGCTCCGGATGGAAGGGTCGGGAGCGTGCCTCAGGTCTCGCGGATCGCCATCGTCAACCGCGGCGAAGCCGCCATGCGTCTCATCCACGCCGTCCGGGACATCAACGCCCGGCACACGTCCGGGAGCGAGCAGATCCGGACGATCGCGCTCCACACGGACGTCGACGCGGGCTCGGCCTTCGTGCGGGAGGCCGACGAGGCGTACCTGCTGGGGGCGGCCGCCGACCGGCCCTACCTCGACCTCGCGGTCCTGGAGCGTGCGCTGGTCGCGAGCGGCGCGGACGCGGCCTGGGTCGGGTGGGGCTTCGTCGCCGAGGACCCGGCGTTCGCCGAGCTGTGCGCGCGACTGGACGTGACGTTCATCGGCCCCAGCGCCGAGGCGATGCGCAAGCTCGGCGACAAGATCGGCTCCAAGCTGATCGCCGAGGAGGTCGGCGTACCGGTGGCGCCGTGGAGCCGCGGTGGGGTCGACAGCCTGGCTGCGGCGCTGGCCAGCGCGGACGAGGTCGGCTACCCGCTGATGCTCAAGGCCACCGCCGGCGGCGGCGGGCGGGGCATCCGCAAGGTTACCTCGGCCGAGGAGCTGACCGACGCCTACCAGCGCACCCGGGACGAGGCCGAGCGTGCCTTCGGCAGCGGTGTCGTCTTCCTGGAGAAGCTCGTCACCGACGCGCGCCACGTCGAGGTCCAGGTGATCGCCGACGGTCAGGGCACCGCCTGGGCGATCGGTGTGCGCGACTGCTCCGTGCAGCGCCGCAACCAGAAGGTCATCGAGGAGTCGGCGTCCCCGCTGCTCGAGGACGCGCAGACCCAGGACCTCAAGGCGTCCGCGGAGCGGCTCGCCAACGCCGTCGGGTACGCCGGCGCGGGCACCGTGGAGTTCCTCTACCACCCCGGCACGCGCACCTTCGCGTTCCTCGAGGTCAACACCCGTCTCCAGGTCGAGCACCCGATCACCGAGGAGGTGACCGGCACCGACCTGGTCGCCCTCCAGATCCAGGTCGCGCGCGGCATTCCGCTTGCGGGGGAGCGCCCGGCCGAGCGCGGTCACGCCGTCGAGGCTCGGCTCAACGCCGAGGACCCGGACCGCGACTTCGCGCCCGCCCCGGGCCGGATCAGCCGGCTCGAGCTGCCCGTCGGGCCCGGCATCCGGGTCGACACCGGTGTCGCCGAGGGCGACGTCATCCCGGCCGACTTCGACTCGATGATCGCCAAGGTCATCGCGTGGGGCGCCGACCGCGAGCAGGCGCTCGCCCGGCTGCGGCGGGCGATGGGGGAGACCACCGTCGTCATCGACGGCGGCGCCACCAACAAGAGCTTCATCCTCGACCTGCTCGACCAGTCCGAGGTCACCGTCGGTACGCCGGCCTGGGCCGACACCGGCTGGATCGACCGGGTCCGT
This sequence comes from Pimelobacter sp. 30-1, assembly GCF_018831735.1. Classification (NCBI taxonomy): domain Bacteria; kingdom Bacillati; phylum Actinomycetota; class Actinomycetes; order Propionibacteriales; family Nocardioidaceae; genus Pimelobacter; species Pimelobacter sp. 30-1. The sequence continues at coordinate 296,025 of NZ_NHTS01000010.1, read as the reverse complement.
GGCGAGGGCCGGCTGCAGTCGGCCCGGCACTCGGGCGTGGCGCTCGTCGCCGCCGCGATCGAGGCGTACGACGAGGAGGAGGGCGCCGAGATCGCGCGGTTCCTCCAGTCCGCGCAGGGCGGCCGCCCGCAGGTCCAGCACGACCCGTCGCGCACGATCGAGCTCAAGCTGCGCGGGGCGACGTACGCGCTGACCGTGCGGCAGACGGGCCGCGCCCAGTACGACGTGACCGTCGCCGGCGGCGGTGCCGAGCGCACCGTGACCGCGGTCCTCGACCGGATCGACGACGTGCACGGCCGCCTCACCGTCGACGGCCACCGCTACCGCCTGGTGACCGCGACCCACGGCACGGTCCACCTCGTCGAGGTCGACGACGTGATGCACCGGGTCAGCCGCGACGAGGGCGGCATGGTCCGCTCGCCCGCGCCGGCCCTCGTGGTCGCCACTCCGGTCGCGGTCGGCGACGAGGTCGCCGCCGGGCAGCCCGTGCTCGTGCTCGAGTCGATGAAGATGGAGACCGTGCTCCCCGCGCCGTTCGCCGGCCGGATCAAGGAGCTGCTGGTCCGGGTCGGCGGCCAGGTCGAGACCGGTGCGCCGCTGGTGCGCCTGGACCCGACCAGCGACGCCGACGAGGTGGGCGCACCCGCCGCCGGCGCCGGTACGGCGAGCGCCGACCTCGACCTGCCGACCTCGCGTCGGGCCGGCGTGGCCACCGACAGCCTCGGCGCCCTCGCCGGCCAGCTGCTGGGCTACGACATCGCGCCCGACCAGCGCGGCACCCTGCTCGCCGGTCACCTCGCCACCCGCGAGCCGAGCGCGCTGCGCGCCGAGATGGACCTGCTCGAGCTCTTCGCCGACGTCGCCGAGCTGAGCCGCAACCGGCCCGCCGGCGACGAGGCCCACACCGAGCTCCGGGTGCACAGCTCGCGGGAGCACTTCCACACCTACCTGCGCAGCCTCGACCCCGACCGCGGGGCGCTCCCGGACCACTTCCGCGACAAGCTGTCCCGGGCGCTCGCGCACTACGGCATCACCGACCTCGAGCGCACGCCCGAGCTCGAGCGGGCGGTGTTCCGCATCTTCCTGGCCCAGCAGCACCCCTCGGACGTCGACATCGCGGTCGGCGTCCTGCAGCGCTGGCTGAGCACCCCGCCGCCGCTCCCGGCCGACGAGCAGGCCGAGGCCCGGGCGCTGCTGGAGCGCCTGGTGCGCGCCACCCAGCTCCGGTTCGCGGTGGTCGGCGACCTGGCCCGCTCGGTCCGGTTCGCCTGGTTCGACCAGCCGCTCGTCGACGACGCGCGGCGGGCGGTGCTCGACGGCGTGGCCGCCGAGGTCGCCGCCCTCGCCGACGACTCCGCTCCGGACCGAGATGCCCGGATCGCCGCCCTCACCGCGATCCCGGAGCAGCTCGTCGGCTTCCTCCGTGACCGCCTCGCCGACGGCCTGCCGGAGCGCGAGCCGCTGCTGGAGGTGCTGATCCGGCGCCACTACCTCGAGTACGACCTGCACGACCTGACCGTCACGAGCGCCGGCGGCCGGCCGGTCGTGCACGCCGAGTACGCCACCGACGACAAGGGCGCCACCCGCGTCGTCTCCACCGTCGGCGACGTCACCGAGCTGGCCGACCCGACCGGGGCGCTCGGCGCCGCGATCGCCGGCGCGCTCACCGCCGACCACGACGACGTCGTCGAGATCTACCTGCGCTGGCCCGACGCGCCCGCCGACCCGGACCGGGCCTCGGCCGAGGTCGCCGCGATGCTCGCCGGCCAGGACTTCGCCGCGCGCGCCCGCCGCGTCTCGGTCGCGGTCTGCCCGGCCGCGCCCCAGCCCGTGGACTACTTCACGTTCCGTCCCGAGGGCGGTGCGCTCGTCGAGGACACCCTGGTCCGCGGCATGCACCCGATGGTCGGCCGGCGGCTCAACCTGGGGCGTCTCGCGGAGTTCGACGTCACCCGGCTCCCCGCGCCCGACGACGTGCTCCTCTACGAGTGCGTGGCCCGCACCAACCCGGCCGACCGGCGCCTGGTCGCGGCCGCGCAGGTGCGCCAGCTGGCCGTCGTACGCGATGACGAGGGGCGGGTGATCGCGCTCCCGCACGCCGAGCGCGCGGTCGAGAACTGCCTCGAGGCGATCCGCCGGGTCCGTACGGCGCGCGGCCGTGCGGGCACCCAGCTCGACGTCAACCACGTCTGGGTGACGGTGTGGCCGGTGGTCGAGGCCGACCTCGACCAGCTCACCGCGCTGCAGGGCAAGATCACCCCGCTCAGCGAGGGCGCCGGGATCGAGGAGGTGCTCGCCGAGGGCCGGGTCGCCGGACCCGACGGCACCACCACCCCGCTGGCCATCCGCTTCCACGCCAAGCCGGGCGCCGGGGTCGTCGCCGACATCGTCGCGCCGCCCACCGAGCCGCTGGCCCCCCTCGACGAGTACGCCGGCAAGGTGCTCCGCGCCCGCCGCCGGGGCCTGGTCTACCCCTACGAGCTCCAGCAGGTCCTGGCCGGCGGCGGCACCGTCGTCGAGCACGACCTCGACGACACCGGCGTCCTCGTGCCCGTCGACCGGGCGCCCGGCCACAACAAGGCCGGCATCATCGTCGCCGTCGTCTCCACCCCGACGCCGCTGCACCCCGAGGGCGTCACCCGCGTCGTGCTCTGCGGTGACCCGCTGATGTCCCTCGGCGCGCTGTCGGAGCCCGAGTGCGCCCGCGTGATCGCGGCCATCGACCTCGCCGAGAGCCTCGGCGTCCCGGTCGAGTGGTTCGCCGTCTCCGCCGGTGCCCGGATCTCGATGGAGAGCGGCACCGAGAACATGGACTGGGTGGCCGCCGCGCTGCGCCGGATCGTGCACTTCACCCAGGACGGCGGCGAGATCAACATCGTCGTCGCGGGCATCAACGTCGGTGCCCAGCCGTACTGGAACGCCGAGGCGACGATGCTGATGCACACCAAAGGCATCCTCGTGATGACCCCGGACAGCGCGATGGTGCTCACCGGCAAGCAGTCCCTCGACTTCTCCGGTGGGGTCTCGGCCGAGGACAACCACGGCATCGGCGGCTACGACCGCGTGATGGGCCCCAACGGCCAGGCTCAGTACTGGGTGCCCGACCTGGCCGGTGCGTTCGGCGTGCTGATGGCGCACTACGACCACACCTACGTCGCCCCCAGCGAGTCCGGGCCGCGGCGCGCGCCGTCCACCGACCCGGTCCAGCGCGACGTGACGTCGTACCCGCACCCGGGTACGGACTTCGCGACCGTCGGCGAGATCTTCTCGCCCGACCACAACCCGGACCGCAAGAAGCCCTTCGACATCCGCACCGTGATGCGGGCCCTGGCCGACGCCGACCACGAGATGCTCGAGCGCTGGGCCGGCATGGCCGACGCCGACACCGCCGTCGTCGTCGACACCCGCATCGGCGGCTACCCGGTCAGCCTCGTCGGCATCGAGTCCAAGCCGGTGCCCCGCGCGGGCTTCCCTCCCACCGACGGCCCCGACACCTACACCGCGGGCACCCTGTTCCCGCGGTCGTCGAAGAAGGTCGCCCGCGCCATCAACGCCGCCTCCGGCAACCGGCCGCTCGTCGTACTGGCGAACCTGTCGGGCTTCGACGGCTCCCCGGAGTCGATGCGCAACCTCCAGCTGGAGTACGGCGCCGAGATCGGCCGCGCGATCGTCAACTTCGACGGCCCGATCGTGTTCTGCGTGATCTCCCGCTACCACGGCGGCGCGTTCGTGGTGTTCTCCAAGCAGCTCAACCCGTCGATGACCGTCCTCGCCATCGAGGGCTCCTACGCCTCGGTCCTCGGCGGCGCCCCCGCGGCCGCCGTCGTCTTCGCCGCCGAGGTCGCCAAGCGCGCCGCCGCCGACCCCAAGGTCGCCGAGCTCCAGGAGCGCATCGACCACGCCGACGACGGCGAGCGCGGCGCCCTCGTCGTCGAGCTCGCCGAGCTCCGGGCACAGCTGCGGGCCGACAAGATCGCCGAGGTCGCCGCCGAGTTCGACGGCGTCCACGACATCCACCGCGCCGTCGAGGTCGGCTCGGTCGACGAGGTGATCGCGGCACGCGACCTGCGGCCCAAGGTGGTCGGTGCGATCGAGCGGGGGCTCGCGGGCCGCTAGGGCTGCGGGACCTGTCGGCTGCGCCGAGCCCGAGGACTCCGCAGCCCCCTAGGCTGGGACCATTCCGCGCGCACGCGTGATTGCCTCCGCCACCGATGAAGGTCGAGACCATGGTCAACCGCCTGGCGAACGCCACGTCCCCCTACCTCCTCCAGCACGCCGACAACCCCGTCGACTGGTGGGAGTGGGGCCCGGAGGCCTTCGCCGAGGCCCGGCGCCGCAACGTCCCGATCCTGCTGAGTGTCGGGTACGCCGCCTGCCACTGGTGCCACGTCATGGCCCACGAGTCGTTCGAGGACGAGGCGACGGCGGCCTACCTCAAGGAGCACTACGTGAGCGTCAAGGTGGACCGTGAGGAGCGGCCGGACGTCGATGCGGTCTACATGCAGGCGACGACGGCGATGACCGGTCAGGGTGGGTGGCCGATGACGGTGGTGATGGATCACGAGGGGGCGCCGTTCTTCGCGGCGACCTACCTGCCGGACCAGCCGCGGCACGGGTCGCCGTCGTTCACGCAGGTGCTGCGGGCGTTGAGTGATGCGTGGGTGACCAAGGGGGACGACGTGCGGGCGACGGCGGGCAAGGTGGCCGCGCACCTGCGGGACGAGGCGGCGCTGCCGGCGTACGCGTTGACGGGGGACCGGATCGACGGGGCGGTCGCCACCCTCGCCCAGGAGTACGACGCGATGGCCGGCGGCTTCGGCAACGCCCCCAAGTTCCCGCCGACGATGGTCCTCGAGTTCCTCCGCCGGTACGACGGCCAGGCCTGCCAGGAGGCCCGGCACATGCTCGCGCGGACGGTCGCGGCGATGGCCGGCAGCGGCATGTACGACCAGGTGGGCGGCGGGTTCGCGCGCTATGCGGTGGACCGGGCGTGGGTGGTGCCGCACTTCGAGAAGATGCTCTACGACAACGCCCAGCTGCTGGGTCTCTACGCGCGGCTCGGGACCGAGCAGGGTGACCGGGTGGCGGGGGAGACGGCGGACTTCCTGCTCCGCGAGCTGCGCACGGCCGAGGGCGGGTTCGCCTCGGCGCTCGACGCGGACAGCCCGGCCGAGCCGGGCGGGCACGCCGAGGAGGGGCTGTTCTACGCCTGGACGCCGGACCAGCTCGTCGCGGTCCTCGGGCCGGACGACGGCGCGTGGGCGGCGGAGCTCTTCCAGGTCACCAGCGAGGGCACGTTCGAGGACGGCATGTCGACCCTCCAGCTGCGCCACTTCCCGGAGGACCCGGCCGAGCGGGCGCGGCTCGTGGCGATCCGTACCCGGCTCCGCGAGGCCCGCGAGGCCCGTCCTCGGCCGGCCCGCGACGACAAGGTCGTCGCGGGCTGGAACGGCCTGGCGATCAGTGGGCTGCTCGACGCGGCGCGGCGGCTGGGGCGCGAGGACCTGCGCCAGGCGGCGGTCGAGGCGGGTGAGCTGCTCGTCCGGCTCCACCTGCGCGACGGTGGCCGGCTGCTCCGGGTCTCGCGCGACGGTGTCGCGGGCGCCCATGCCGGAGTGCTGGAGGACTACGGGTGCGTGGCGTCGGGCTTCCTGGCACTCGCCCAGGCGACGGCCGACCCCCGCTGGCTGCGGCACGCGACGGCGCTGATCGACAGCGCCCTGGCGGGGTTCGCCGCGCCCGACGGCGGCTTCTACGACACCCGGGACGATGCCGAGGTGCTCGTGACCCGGCCGCGCGACCCCGGCGACAACGCGTCGCCGAGCGGGTTCAGCGCGCTCGTGCACGCGCTGGTCGAGGCGCACGCCCTGACCGGCGAGGGCCGCTACCGCGATGCCGCGGAGCGGGCGCTCGCGACGGCGGCCGTACTCGCCGACAAGGCGCCGCGGTTCGCCGGGTGGTCGCTGGCCGCCGCGACGACGATGCTCGACGGACCGCTCGAGGTCGCCGTCGTCGGACCGGCCGGACCGGCGCGCGACGCCCTCGAGCTGAAGGCCCTCGCCCTGCCCGGCGCCGTCGTCGTGGCCACCACCGAGGCCACCGCCGCGAGCGGCCAGATCCCCCTCCTCGCCGGCCGTACGACGCTCGACGGCCTCCCCGCGGCCTACGTCTGCCGCGGCTTCGTCTGCGAGCGCCCGGTCACCGACCCCGCGGGCATCGGATGAGCGAGCGCTGGCGCTCCGGCGCCGTCCTCCTGCTGAGCGCGGTGATCTTCGTCGTGATCCTGCTGCTCGGCCCGGGCAGCGAGCTCGACGCGCTACGCCGTGTGGTCGGGATCGGCGGCGACCGGCTCGGCGACCCGGCGGACGTCGAGAAGGGCGGCACGTACGCCTTCCTCCAGCACCAGCGCGGCAGCAAGGACGAGCCGGTCACCTGGGACCCGTGCCGCGAGATCCGCTACGAGATCAACCCCGACCAGGCCCCCGGCAGCGACGACGACGCGGTCGCGTTCGTCAAGGAGGGCATCGCCGAGGTCGCCGGCATCACCGGCCTCCGGTTCACGTACGACGGCACGACCGACCGCCGTCCCGACACCGAGGGCAGCGTCCGGTTCGGCCGCCACGAGCCGGTCCTCATCGCCTGGGCGACCGACGACGAGGTCGACGAGCTGTCCGGCGACGTGGCCGGTGTCGGCGGGGCGACGGCCCAGTCGGGCGACGGCACCGAGTGGCGCTGGTACGTCACCGGCGGGGTCACCCTCGACGCGGACTCCTTCGACGACCTGGAGGACCGCCGCGACGGCGAGGACTTCCAGCGCGCGATCCTGCTCCACGAGCTCGGTCACCTGGTCGGCCTCGACCACGTCGACTCCGACCGCGAGCTGATGAACCCCGACGGCAGCGGGCTGCGCGACTTCGCGACCGGCGACCTCAACGGGCTGGTCCGGCTGGGGCAGGGCGACTGCCGGTGAGCCCCTGGTCGGCGCTCACCCCGGAACCCGAGCGGTTCCACGACGAGGGGTCCGCCGATCCGCCGCGGGTGGTGCTGGAGCGGGTCGAGTCCGGGGACGTGCACCGGCGCACCGAGAGCTTCCGGATGCTGCACCGGATCGCCTACCGCGACCGCGAGTACGGCGACCTGCTGGTCCCCGCCGACCCCGGCACGTTCGAGACCGACCTGACCTCGGTCCCGACGATCTTCACCTGGCTGGTGCCCCGGACCGGGCGGCACCTGCCGCCGGCGCTGCTCCACGACGGTCTCGTGCACGGCCGGCACGAGCCGCCGACGTACCTCTCGGTCGAGGGCCACGTGCTCGACCGGGTCGCGGCGGACCGGGTGTTCCGGGCGGCGATGCGCGACACCGACACCGGGCCGGTGCGCAGCTGGCTGGTCTGGTCCGCGGTCACCCTCGGCACGATCTGGTCCGGTTCCGCGGCGTGGTCGCCCGCGCGGCACCTCCGTTACCGCGCCGCGGCCGGCATGAGCCTGCTCGTGGTCGCGGTGCTGGGGGTGCTGGCCACGCTCGACCTGTTCGACGTGGTCGACGTCGTGCCGTGGATGGGGGACCGGCCGTTCGCGGCCGAGCTCGTCGGCGGCCTGGCCGGCGCGGTCGTCGTACCGCTGCTGCTGGGGCTGACCTGGGGCCGGTTCGCGATCGCGGGCGTGGTCGGCGGGATCGCGCTGGCGGTCCTGCTCCACGTCACGGTGGCGCTGGCGCTCATCACGCTGGCCTACCAGGGCGCCGAGTGGGTCGCCCGGCGCCGCCCGGTGGCGGCCGTCGCGATCGCCGCCGTTGTGGTGAGTGCCCACGTGGTGCTCGTCATCTTGTTCGTCGGCCCATTCCGCTGAAGGTGACCGGCGAGTAAGTTCGAGGCGTGACCAGCACCGACGCCGCGCCGGCCGCTCCCGCCGCGCAGACCTTCACCTCGCTCGACCCGGCCACCGGTGCCGTGGTCGGCACCCACCCGATCCACGACGCGGAGGCCGTCCGGGCCGCCGTCGCCCGCGCCCGCGCCGAGGCGCCCCGCTGGCAGGCCCTCGGGTACGACGGCCGCAAGCGGGCGCTCGTGCGCTGGCGCAAGCTCATCGCCCGCCGCATGGACGAGCTCGCCGCGCTCATGTCCCGCGAGACCGGCAAGCCCACCGGCGACGCGCTCCTCGAGACCGCGCTCGCCGTCGACCACCTGGCCTGGGCCGCGAGTCATGCCGAGAAGGTGCTCAAGCGGCGCAGCGTCGCGCCGGGCCTGCTCATGGTCAACCAGGCCGCGAGCGTGGAGTACCGCCCGCTCGGTGTCGTCGGCGTGATCGGCCCCTGGAACTACCCCGTCTTCACCCCGATGGGCTCCATCGCCTACGCCCTCGCGGCCGGCAACACCGTCGTCTTCAAGCCCTCGGAGTACACCCCCGGCGTCGGCGAGTGGCTGGCCCGCACCTTCCAGGAGGCCGTGGGCAGCCCGGTCTTCCAGGTCGTCACCGGGTACGGCGAGACGGGCGCCGCGCTGACCGCGGCCGGCGTCGACAAGGTCGCCTTCACCGGCTCCACCGCGACCGGCAAGCGCGTGATGGCGGCCTGCGCCGAGACGCTCACCCCGGTCGTCATCGAGGCGGGCGGCAAGGACGCGCTCATCGTCGCCGAGGACGCCGACGTGGCCGAGGCCGCCGAGGCCGCGCTCTGGGGCGCCGCCGCCAACGCCGGCCAGACCTGCGCCGGCGTCGAGCGGGTCTACGTCCACGACCGCGTCTACGACGAGTTCCTCGACCACCTGGTCCGCCAGGCCCAGGAGCTGGAGGCCAAGCCCGGCGGCCAGGTCGGCCCGATCACGATGCCCTCGCAGGTCGACATCATCCGCCGCCACGTCGACGACGCGCTGGCCCGCGGCGGCCGTGCGCTGGTCGGCGGTCCGGTGCCCGAGGGCGCCCGCTTCGTCCAGCCGACCGTGCTGGTCGACGTCCCCGAGGACTCCTCGGCGGTGCAGGAGGAGACCTTCGGGCCCACCGTCACCGTGACCCGGGTCAAGGACATGGACGAGGCCGTCGCGCGGGCCAACGGCACCCGCTACGCGCTCGGCTCGACGGTCTTCTCCAAGGACCACGGCATGGAGATCGCCGAGCGGCTGCGCGCCGGGATGACCGCGATCAACGGCGTCATCTCGTTCGCGGGCATTCCGACGCTGCCCTTCGGCGGGGTGGGCGACTCCGGCTTCGGGCGGATCCACGGCCCCGACGGCCTGCGCGAGTTCACCTACCCCCACGCCATCGCCCGCCAGCGGTTCAAGCCGGCGATCGCGCTGACGACCTTCCGCCGCACGGCCAAGGAGGAGAAGCAGCTCACGAAGGTCGTGCGGGGACTCTACGGCCGCGGGAAGAAGTAGCCCGCCCGGCGCAGGCGATCACCGTCAGCCCGCCGGCGACGGTGAGCCAGGTGATCGTCTCGCCGAGGAGCAGGCCGGCCCAGGTGATGCTGAGCACCGGCTGGACGAGCTGGACCTGGCTGACCTGCGCCATCGGCCCGAGCGCGAGCCCGCGGTACCAGGCGATGAAGCCGAGGAACATGCTGATCGCCGCGAGGTAGCCGAAGCACAGCCAGGCCACCGGCGGTGCCGACGGCGGCTGGCGGACGACGCTGACCGTGGTCAGCAGCGCCATCACCGGCGCCGACAGCACGAGCGCCCACGAGATCGTCTGCCACGAGCCGAGCTCGCGGGACAGGACGCCGCCCTCGGCGTACCCGGTGGCGCAGGCGATCACGCCGGTGAACAGCAGCAGGTCCGCGCGGTGCAGGTGGCTCACGCCGCCGCTCTGGGCGACGGCGAAGCCGACGGCGGCGGCCGAGCCGAGGCCGGCGTACAGCCAGAAGGCGGGGACGGGCCGCTCCCGCGTCCGCAGCACCGCGATCACCGCGGTGGCCGCCGGCAGGACGGCGATCACCACGGCGCCGTGGCTGGCCGGCACCTCCGTCAGCGCGTACGACGTGAGGAGGGGGAACCCCGCGACGACGCCGGCCCCGACGACGGCGAGCCGGCCCCACTGGGCGCCGCGGGGGAGCCGTTGGCCGCTGAGCGCGAGCGCGGTCCCGGCGAGCGCCGCGGCGACCACCGCGCGGCCCGCGCCGATGAAGAGCGGGTCGAGGTCGCGCAGCGCGACCCGGGTGAGCGGGACGGTGAACGAGAAGGCCAGCACCCCGAGGAGCCCCCAGGCGAGACCGGCCGGGACCGTCGATAGCAGGTGCCGACGGGAGACGATAGCGCTACTCTGTGCTGACATGAACAACGATAGCAGTGCGCGGATCGTCGCCGCGCTGCGCGCCTGGATCCGGGACGCGCCCGAAGGTGCCCAGCTGCCGTCGACCCGCGCGCTGGTCCAGCAGCACGAGGCGAGCCCGGTCACCGTGCAGAAGGCGCTGCGCCGCCTGGTCGCCGAGGGCCTCGTGGAGAGCCGGCCGGGGGTGGGCACCTTCGTCCGCGCGGTGCGGCCCACCCGGGGGCCCGACTTCGGTTGGCAGACCGCCGCGCTGCGCACCCCGCGCGCCAACCTGCCGCGGATCGCCGGTCCGCTGCTCACCGCGCCGCCGGACGCCCAGGTGCTCCACGCGGGCTACCCCGGACCCGAGCTGCTGCCCGAGCGGCTCGTGCGCACCGCGCTGGGCCGGGCCGCCCGCGGCGCCGCCGCGACGGCCCGACCGCCGGCTCAGGGCATGAGCGAGCTGCGGGCGTGGTTCGCCGCCGAGCTGGCCGACGCGACCCCCGCCCACCTGGGCGCGGTGACCCCGGCCGATGTCGTCATCGCGCCGGGCAGCCAGAGCGCGCTCTCGTCGATCTTCCGCGCGCTGGTCGCGCCGGGCCAGTCGCTGCTGGTGGAGTCCCCGACCTACTGGGGCGCGATCCAGGCGGCCCACCAGGCGGGCGTCGAGCTGGTGCCGGTCCCCGTCTCCGACGACGGCGCCGGCCCCGACCCGGCCGAGGTCGACCGGTCGTTCCGCGAGACCGGCGCCCGCGCCTTCTACGCCCAGCCCAACTACGCCAACCCCACCGGCGCCCAGTGGAGCGTCGAGCGCGCCGACGAGGTGCTCACCGTCGTCCGCGCCCACGGCGCCTTCCTCGTCGACGACGACTGGGCCCACGACTTCGGCATCGACACCACCTCGCGCCCGGTCGCCGCCCGCGACGACGCCGGCCACGTCGTCTACCTGCGCTCCCTGACCAAGAGCGTCTCGCCGGCCCTGCGGGTCGCCGCCGTCATCGCCCGCGGCCCGGCCCGCGACCGGATCCTCGGCGACCGCTCGGCCGAGTCGATGTACGTCAGCGGACTGCTCCAGCAGGCCGCCCTCGAGGTGGTCAGCGACCCCGCCTGGCGCACCCACCTGCGCCGGCTGCGCGCCCAGCTGCGGGAGCGCCGCGACCTGCTGGTCGAGAGCCTGCACGAGCACGCCCCGTCGGTCGCGCTGGACGTCGTACCGCCGGGCGGGCTGCACCTGTGGGCACGGCTGCCGGGCGGCACCGACGTCGAGCGGCTGGTCCGCGACTGCGCGGCCGACGGGGTGTGGGTGGCCGGCGGTGACGAGTGGTTCCCGGCGGAGCCGTCGGCGCCGTACCTGCGGCTGTCGTACATCGGGCCGGACCCGGGGGGCTACCCGGCCGCCGTACGGGTGCTGGAGGGGGCGCTCGGACGGCAACGGGGCTAGCCGGGGTTTGCCCTCGCGCGTCGGCGGGCAGGTGGCGGAGCGCCGTCAACGAACCTGGGAGGTTCCCGTGCTCCGCCGCTTCGCGACTCTCGCCGTCACCCTGACCGCCGCCGGTCTCGCTCTCGCCCCGTCGGGGGCGCCGATCCCCACCGCCGGCGCCGCGCCGGCTCCCCTGGGAGAGCGCGTCGCCGCCAGCGGCAACACGACCGTCGGCACCACGACGTTGTACAAGACCGTGCGCGGGGTGCGCGTCGCGGCGTGCCGCTACCGCCACGACGGGAACGGCTTCAAGACCGTCCGGTTCGACCTCGACCTGAGCCGCGCCGACCGGCTCCTCAGCCAGGCGCGGTTCCAGGTCAACGTGAAGACCGCGCGCAGCTATCGCAACCCGTGGAGCCCCTGGATGGCCAACGGACCGACGTACTACTACTACAACGGGCAGGGCCGCGGGTCCGCGTGGAGCGCCTACGTCCCCCTCGAGAACGCGATGTCGGTGCAGGCCCGCACGGACACCCGCTACGGCACCAGCCAGTGGGGCAAGCTCGTCCGCTGGACCGACCTCGCCTGGTGCCGCGGCTGACGGTCGCCGTCCTCACGTCCGCTGCCGCCCGAGCCCGCGCGGCAGGAACAGTGCGGCAGCACCGCCGGCCACGGCGCAGCCGGCGATCATGCCGAGCGCTCCGACGAAGCCGTGCCCGCTGTAGACCGGCGCACCGCCGACCAGTGCGAGGACGTTGGCATTGAGGATGACGAAGCCGAACGTCGTGCCTACCGCGCCCATCAGCGTGCGGCTCACCTCGGCGAGGCTCGAGCTGACGACCTGGCGCTCCGGCGGCACCGCGGCGATGACGAGATTCGGGATCGCCGCGCCGGACAGGCCGATCGCCAGGTGCACGGCTGCCGAGCCGACCAGGACCAGTGGCTCCTCGGCGCGTCCGAGCGCCATGAGGAGCGCGCCTGCGGCGATGAGGACGGCGGCCGCGAGCATGTGCACCTTCGCCCCCGTACGACGGGCGGTCGCCCCCACCACGAGCCCGCCGACAACGATCGCGATGCCGTTGACGACGCCGAAGATCGCGAACTCGCTGGCGGTCATGCCGAAGCCGTAGTCCTGGCCGAGCGCGCGGGGCGTCATCGCCAGGATCGCGAGGAACGAGCTCGTCGTCGCGCCGACGCCGTAGACCAGGCCGGAGGAGACGACGCTGAGCAGGAGCGCCGGACGGCGCAGCTCCTTCAGGTCGATCAGCGGCTGGTCGGCCCGGCCGGCCTGGAGGATCCAGCCGGCGAACAGCACGACGCCGAGTGCCAGGAGGCCGAGCGTCGCGGTGTCGGTCCAGCCCCACTGCGGGCCCATGCTGACCCCGACGAGGACCGCGGCGACCGAGCCGCCGAGCAGGAAGGCGCCGGGCAGGTCGAGGCGCGAGTCGGACGACCGCACCGGCGACTCCGGCACGACGACCAGGGTGGCCAGGGTCAGCACGAGCGTGAGCACGGTGAGGAACCAGTACACGCCCGGTACGCCGTGGTGGTCGATCAGCCAGCCCGCCAGGAACGGCTGCAGCACCACCACGAGGCCGGTGCCGGTCATCGTCACGCTCACCGCGAACGGCACGATCCGGGCCGGGAAGACGTCGCGCACCAGTGAGTAGGCGAGGAACGCGACCGAGAAGATCGCGCCCTGGAGCGCCCGGCCGACGAGGAAGAGCGCGAAGCTCGTCGCGACGGCCGACAGCACCGAGCCGACGAGGCTGAGGGCCAGCACGCCCAGCAGGACGCGCTTCTTGCCGTACATGTCGGCGAGCTTGCCGACCAGCGGCATCGCGACGGCGGCGGTGAGGAACGCGATGGTCATCGCCCAGCTCGCCTGCGTGGTGGCGAAGCGGGTCGAGATCGCGGGCAGCGCCGTGCCGGAGAGCACGGCGGAGACCGGGATGATCTCGGAGGCGAGGACCAGCACGGTGAGGACGGCGGCGAGGCGCGGCGTCCAGAGGCGGCCCGAGCCACCCGTCGGTTCGATCGGGGCGGTGGCGCCCGGCTCGTGGATCGTTGTCATCGGGTGGGTCCCTTCAGGGTCAGAAGATGGTTCCTGGTGCTCCGGTCAGCAGGTACTGGCCGTACTCGTGGTTCGCCAGGTCAGGCACGTTCACGGCGTGGTGCTGACCGGCGTGGATGTCGCGCCAGACCGCCTGCAGCGGGCTGGACGACGCGATGGAGCGCGGACCGCCGATCTGGTACGCCTGGTCGGCCGCGGTGACCGCGAGCCCGACGGCGGCGACGTGGTCGCGGCGGGTGCGCTGCCGGGTGCCCATCGCGACCGGCTCTCCGGCCTCCACCGCGGCGAAGGCCTCGGCGGCGTTGGCCTGGAGGATCCGGTACGCGGTGTGCACTGCGCCGTCGGCCTGCGCGAGCAGGGCGAGGGACGCGGGATGGGGCAGCTTGGTGGGATCGGCGGCGAGCCGGCCCCGGTGGATCTCCAGCGCCTCGTCGTGCACCCGCCGGGCCATGCCGACCAGCGGCATCACGACGGCGTTGACGAACAGCGTGTACCAGGGGATCCGGAACAGGGGAGCGGTGTTGACCTCGTTGCCGGGGTAGCGCTCGCGGTACAGGTCGGCGACGTCGTGGGTGCGGTGGGCCGGCACGAAGGCGCCGTCGACGACGATGTCGTTGCTCCCGGTGCCGGCGAGTCCGGACGTGAACCACACGTCATCGATGACGTAGTCGTCGCGGGGGAGCAGCAGGTGCAGCACCTGCCCGGTGCGGGTGCCGGTGTCGTCGACGACCATCGCCCCGACGAACACCCAGGCGCAGTGGTCGCTGCCGGACGAGAAGCCCCATCGTCCGGTGAGCTCGTAGCCGCCGGGGACCTGCCGTGCCGTCCCCGCCGGGCTGTACGACGAGCTGACCCACGTGTCCGGGTCCTCGCCCCACACCTCGCGCTGGGCCCGGTCGGGGAACAGCCCGAGGTGCCAGGAGTGGACGCCGACCACACCGGTGACCCAGCCGGCCGAGCTCGACTGGCGGGCGACCTCGTGCATCGCGGCGTTGAACACGGTCGGGGCGGCCTCGTGGCCGCCGTACCGCTTCGGCTGGAGGAGTCGCATGACGCCGGACTCGCGCAGGATCCTCACGGACTCGTCGCTGAGCCGGCGCTGCGCGACGCAGTCGGCCTCGGCGGCGCGGAGCCGGTCGGCGTCGGCCTCGATCGTGGCGAGGACGGGATGGCTCAGCTGCACGGGGGCTCCTCACGGGTCAGGAAGTCGAGGACGAGGGACTCGAAGTCGTGCTTGCGCTCGACCTGCGCCCAGTGACCGCAGGCGCCGAGGACGTGGAGGTCCGCGTTCGGCATCCGGCGCAGCGCGAACAGCGCGCCGTCGGGCGGCAGCATCCGGTCGTCGCGGCCCCACGTGACGAGCGTCGGGTGGGGGATCTCGTCGGTGCGCGCCCACAGCGGCGCCCTGCCGGGCAGCGCCAGGGACGCCATCACCGCGCGCATCCGCTCGATCGCGCCGGGCGCGGTGGCATTGGCCCAGCGCTCGTCGAGCAGGGCGGGCGTGATCGTCGCGGGGTCGGCGACCATCGTGCGCACCCAGGCCTCCAGGGCGGCGCGGGTCGGCTCGGCGAGGAACTCCCCGAGCCGGAGCGCGCCCTCGCTGACCATCGGTCCGTGCAGTGGCGCGTAGAGCCCGCCCGGGCCCATCAGCACCAGTCGGTCGATCCGATCGGGTGCGCTCGCCGCCGCCTCCAGCGCGACCCAACCGCCCATCGAATTGCCCAGCAGGTGGGCCTTCTCGATGCCCAGGTCGTCGAGCAGCCGGACGACGGCCGCCGCGGCGACCTCGGGATAGGGCCGGTCGTAGGCGAGGTCCGGGCTCGCGCCGAAGCCCGGCAGGTCGACGACGATCGTGCGGAAGCGCTGCGCGAGCACCGGCAGGTTGGCCGCGAAGTTCGACCAGCCCGAGACGCCCGGCCCGGAGCCGTGGAGCAGCACCAGCGGCACGCCGTCGGCGGGGCCGGCCTCGTGGCGGTGCAGACCGTCCGAGGCGGACCGCTCGCGCGTCGTCCCGGCGTAGGTGAGGGCGTTCACGCGGGCACTCCGGCGGCGTCGGTGTCGAGGAGGAAGCCGGTGACGACCCGCTCCAGCTCGCGGGCCCGCTCGACCTGCGCCCAGTGGCCGCAGCGCGACATCAGGTGCAGGCGGACGTTGGGCATCCGGGCGACCGCGAGGAGCGCGCCGTCGTACGGGTTGACGGCGTCCTCGCGGCCCCACAGGACCAGGGACTCGTGCTCGATCCGGTCGGCGTGGCGCCACAGCTCGACCCGCTCGGCGTTGGCGGGATCGGTGAAGCTCGCCCGGAACCGGGCGAACGACTCGGCGACGCCCGGCCGCTGCGACTGCTCGAACCGCTCGTCGATCATCGCGTCGGTGACCAGGGACGGGTCGTGCACCATGCCGCGCATGAACTCCGCGAGCCGCTCCCGCGTGGGGTCGGCGAAGAACGCGTAGAGCCGCAGGTGGCCGACGGTCGGCTCGGGGATCACCAGCCGGCTGGTCAGCCCGCCCGGGCCCATCAGCGCCAGGCGGTCCACCCGGCCGGGGTGGTCGAGCGCCATGCGCGCCGCCGTACCGCCGCCGAGGGAGTTGCCCAGCAGGTGCGCACGCTCGATGCCGAGGTGGTCGAGCAGGGCGACGACCTCGTCGGCGGCGTGGGTGAAGTAGTCGCCGGCGAAGTCGACGCCCGGACTGGCGCCGAAGCCCGGCTGGTCCACGACGATGGTGCGGAAGTGCGCCGCGAGCGCGGGCACGTTGCCCCCGAAGTTGGACCAGCCGGAGACGCCGGGACCGGCGCCGTGCAGCAGGACGAGGGCGGGCCCGTGGCCGGCCTCGTCGAAGTGCAGCGTCACAGCACCGCTCCCTCGGGGTCGAGGCCCATCTGGGTCAGCGCGGCCGCCTGGTAGGCACCGCCGGGGATGTTGACCGCGTGGTTCAGCCCGGCGTGGGCGTCGCGCCAGAGGCGCTGGAGCACCTGGTCGGAGCGGATCGAGTTGCCGCCGGCGCGGGCGAACAGCTGGTCGACCGCCGCGACCGCGCGCCACGAGGCGCGGACCTGGTCGCGCCGCGCCTCGGCGCGCATCGCGATCGTGGGGACCTCGCCCCGCTCGAGCACCTCGTGGACCCGGCGCACGTTGTCGATCACCTGGAGCCGGCTGGCTCGGATGTCCGAGGCGGCCTCGCCGATGCTGGGCAGCGTGAAGCTGTCCTGGCTCTGGCGGGTGCCGAACACGTTGGACCGCTCCCGCTGGTAGGCGAGGGTGGCGTCGAGCGCTGCCTCGCAGATACCGACCACGGCGGCCGAGATCGCGTTCCCGAACAGCACGAACCACGGCATCTTGTAGAGCGCGCTGTCCTGCTGGCCGACCGCCGCCGCGGCCGTCCCGTCGACGACGGTGGCGTACTCGAGCACGCGGTGGGTCGGCACGAACCGCTCGTCGACGACGACATCGTTGGAGCCGCTGCCGCGCAGCCCGATCGTGTCCCACGAGCCGGGCACGATCTCGAAGTCGCCCTTGGGGACGAGGAAGTGGTGGTCGCTGCCGGGGATCGGCTCGCCGTCGTCGTCGACGACGAGGCCGCCCAGGTGGGCCCAGTCGGCGTGGTCGCTGCCGGAGGAGAAGTACCAGTGGCCGGTGAGGACGAAGCCGCCGTCGACGCGGCGGGCGCGGCCCAGGGCGACGTACGGGGAGGCGATCCAGGTGTCCTGGTCCGCGCCCCACACCTCCTCCTGGGCCTGGGGGGACATGACGCCGAGCTCCCAGGGGTGCAGGCCGACGACGCCGCCGACCCAGGCCGCGGCGCCGCAGCCGCTGCGCGCGGCGGCGAGGGTGGCCTCGATGTAGTCGACCGGGTGCGCCTCGGCGCCGCCCCAGGCCTTCGGCTGCAGCATCCGCATCAGCCCGGTCCGCCGCAGGATCGCGGCGGACTCGTCGGGGAGCCGGCCGAGCCGCTCGGCCTCGGGGGCGAGCGCGGCGAGTCGTGGGGCGGCCTCGTCGATGGCGGCGAGCACCGCGGCCGTGGCCATGGGGGAGGAGGTCGGGGTGGTGAGCGCGGTGCTCACTGCTCGGCCCCCAGGATCTTGTGGCCCCACTCGTCGGGCGCGGGCAGGTTCACCGCCGTCCAGCCCTCGGGGTCGATGTCGATCGCGCCGGCGCCGACCTCGATCGGGAAGCCGGCGGGGGAGTTCACGTAGAACGACGTCATCCGGTCGTTGGCGTGCTCGCCGATGGTCTCGAAGAAGCTGCAGCCGGCCGCCTCGGCGCGACCGAGCGCGCGGCCGACGTCGGTGAGCGTGTTGAGCTGGACCATGAGGTGGATCAGCCCGCCGCGGACGAACCACGCGTCCTTGGGCGCGCCGATCAGGGCGAGGCTGTGGTGGCGCTGGTTGGTGTGCAGGAAGTGCGCGCGGACGCCGTCCATGACGGCGAAGTCGGTGAGCCCGAACTCCAGCGTGCGCCGGTAGAACGCGTCGGACTCCTCGAACGGCGCCGAGGCGAGGACGACGTGGCCCAGGCCGCTGCGGCCGGTGACGAAGCCGCTCACGCCGGCCGGCGAGGCGAACCCCGACGGGTCGACCTGCATGCCCCAGAAGAACTCCAGGACGTAGCCCGCCGGATCGGTGACCCGGACCAGGTCCTCGACCCCGCGGCGCGCGGCGAGACCGTCGGGTCGCTCCCACGCGATGCCCTGCTCGTCGAAGGTGGCGAGCAGGCCCTCGAGGTCGAGGTCGTTGCACAGCTCCCAGCCGATGGCGTGGACCTCGTCGACGTCGGCGGCCTCGACCACGACCCGTTGGCAGCGCTCGTCGGTGCGCAGCCAGAGCTCGCGCTCGTCGTCCTGGCGGCCCGGCATCAGGCCGAGGACGTCGGTGCCGAAGGTGCGCCAGGCGGCGACGTCGGTCGAGCTGACGACCAGGTAGCCGAGTGAGTGGACTCGCATGGGATGGATCTCCTCGTGTCTCGATCGGGGCCCTCGACGAGGGCCTCGCCCAGATCGGGCGGGCCACATGCTTGCGTGGCGTACGTCACGTCGTCAAGAATCGTCTTAACAATTTCTCCGTCGATCGCGGGGCGTCTCGAAGAGGCGTCCGGTGGCGCTGCCGCCTGCCTCGAGGGAGCTGCGGACGATGAAGGAGAAGTCATGACGACCCTTGCTCACGATCCGGTCACCCCCACCTCGATGAGGCAGGCGATGAGCGCTTTCGCCAGCGGAATCACGGTCATCACGAGCCTGGATGACGACGGTCCGACCGGATTCACGTGCCAATCGTTCGCGTCGGTCTCGCTCGAGCCGCCCCTGGTGCTGTTCTGCGTGCAGGCGCACAGCGAGAGCGGCGCCCGGGTACGCCGCTCGGGTCGGTTCACTGCGCACGTGCTCGGCCATCGACAGGAGGAAATGTGTAGACGATTCGCGGCTCGCACCCAGCACCGCTTCGAGGGCTCCGGCTGGCGACCCTCGGTGATCGGCACCCCGGCGCTGCCCGGCGTCCTGGCCCGGGTGCACGCCGAGGTCGAGCGCGAGGTCGACGCCGGCGACCACACCGTCGTCCTCGGCCGGGTGGTGGCGCTCGACGGTCCCCAGGGCGGCCGGCCGCTGCTGTTCTACCGCGGCGGCTTCGGGCTCAGCGGTGCCGTCGACCCGGTCGACCTGCGCTGCGGGTGGGAGTGACGCCGATGCCGGCCGGGCCGGGGCGGCAACTAGGATCCACCGCGGGGATCGAACCGAGGTGGAGGACGTTGATGGGCCAGGCGAAGACGCCGCCGAACAGCTTCTCGCGCCTCGCGGTGCAGGTGGCGGACGATCTCCGGATGCGGATCCTGGTCGGCGACCTCGACGACGGCGAGGAGCTGCCCGCCGAGGAGGAGCTGCGCGAGCGCTACCCGGTCAGCCGGCCCACCCTGCGCGAGGCGATGCGGGTGCTCGAGGCCGAGGGCCTGCTCTCCGTACGCCGCGGCGCCCTCGGTGGCGCGGTCGTGCACAAGCCCACCACCGAGCTCGTCACCTACTCGCTCGGCTTGGTGCTCGCCTCCCGCCGCGAGCAGACCGGCGACCTGTGGGCCGCGGTCGCCGAGCTGGAGTCGGCGTGCGCGGCAGGCTGCGCCCGTCGTACGGACCGGGGGACGACGATCGTGCCCACCTTGACCTACCTCCTCGAGCGGGCCGAGGCGGTGATCCACGACGTCAACGAGCTCGCCTCGCTCGCCGCGATGCTGCACAACGCGGTGATCGACCTGTGCGACAACGCCTCGCTGACGATCACCACGACCGCGCTCAAGACCCTGTTCACGTCGCACGGCAGCCGCTGGCGCCCCGACGGGTCGCCCATAGGCGTGATCGAGATGGCTGGACGCCGTCGCGTGCTCGACCACCACCGCCAGCTGCTCGACGACATCACGGCCGGGGACGCCGAGGCCGCGCGCCGTACGTCGTTGGCGATGATGCACTTCCTGTGGGACTCCGGCGCCGCCGGCCCCAACGAGCAGGTGATCGAGGGCGAGACGGTGCGCGCCCAGTTCACCGAGGGCGTCACCAACCGGCGCTAGCCCTCCGGCGCCGCGGCCTCGCGCACGTGGTTGAGGACCGCGATCTTCTGCCAGATCTTGCGCTCCAGCGACACCGTCAGCGTCTCGACGGTGCTCACCGTGTCGAGCACCACCGGGTCGCGCGAGGCCTCCGCGCACAGCGCCGCGGCCTTGCCGATCAGGCTGAGCAGCTCTGAGCAGTAGTCGAGGTAGTTCTCCAGCTGGTCGGGCGCCAGGTCCACCGGCACGCTCGCCGGCGTCGGGCTGAACGACGAGCGCAGCCGCTCGGGGTCCTTGGTGAGCTGGTGCATGTCGACGATGTGGGCCAGCGAGCGCAGCCGGTGGAGCAGCTCGAGCAGTCCGGCACGCTGCAGCCGCTCGGGCACGGAGTACAGGAACCAGATCGCCAGCGCCGCGAACACCAGGTCGTTGACGGCGCTCTCGAGCAGCGGGATCCACTCCAGGCCGGTGTCGGGGGCGTCGATGGCCGCCGAGCGCACGGCGAGCACCATCACCGTTGTGGTCACCGCGATCACCGCGACGATCCCGAACCGCGACAGCGGCCGCAGCCACGACCGCCGGCCCCGGACCGACGCCGTCGAGGACGCCACCGTCTCGACCAGGGCGGCCAGCTCGCCCGCGACCCGGTGCAGCCCGCGACCGGGGAAGCGCGCCTCGACCCGCTCCTCCAGGCGCCGTACCGTCGCGAGGACGGGGGCGGCCTGCACCTTCTCGAACGAGGACGACGTCACGGGCACACCCTAGGGCTGATCGCGGCGCCCGGATCGGTCACCAGCGGAGCACGGTGAGGCCGGGCGCGGCGTCGAAGGCGGCGTCGGCCGTGACCAGGGTGAGTCCCTCGAGGATCGCCTGGGCGGCCAGGAGGCGATCGAAGGGATCCCGGTGCTCCCAGGCGAGCGACCCGGCGAGCAGGGCGTGGGAGGTCGACATCGGGAGCGCGATCGCCGGCAGCGTCGCGAGCGCCTCGGTCCACCGGTCGCGCAGGGCGGTGGCCGTGGGGAACTTGCCGAGGCGGACCTTGAGTGCGACCTCGTGGGCCGAGACGTCCGAGACGAACCGGCGCGGCGCCTCGTGGAGCGCTGTGCGCACGTGGTCCGGGAGGCGGCTCTCGCAGCGCACGGTCCAGTAAAAGGCGTGCGTGTCGAGCAGCAGCGTCACAGGCCCCACTCCGTGAGCTCGTCGTCGTCGAGGGGAGCGAAGAACTCGTCGGGGATCTCGGGGAGGTCGAGGAAGCCCACGGTGACCGCCGGTCGGGTGAACGGCTCGAGCCGGGCGACCGGCTTGCCGCCACGGGCGATCACGATCTCCTCGCCGGCCTCGACGCGGGCGAGGAGTCGGGAGAGGTTGGTCTTCGCCTCGTGCACGTTGACGACCACGGCAGCGCTCATGGACTAAGGCTATCAGCCTAAGTCCGGGAATGGCGCTCGTGGCGCTCTCGTCGCCCTACGATGGAGGCATGGGTCTCGCCGTGCTCGACTGCGCCCACTTCACGGCGGGGGAGTGCCGCTCCTGCACCTGGCTCGGCCGCCCGTACGACGACCAGCTGGCCGCCAAGGAGGCCACCACCCGCGCCCTCGTCGGCGCCCCCGGCGAGGTCTGGCTGCCGCCGGTGGTGAGCCCACCCTCGGGCTTCCGCAACAAGGCCAAGATGGTCGTCACCGGGACGGCGGCCGCGCCGACCCTCGGCATCCTCGACCCGGCCGATCCCAGCCGCGGCTTCGACCTGCGCGACTGCGCGCTCCACACGCCAGGGATCGTGGCGGCGCTGCCGGTGCTGGCCGAGCTCGTGAGCGCCACCGCCCTCACGCCGTACGACGTGGGGTCGGGGCGCCCGGTCGCCCAGCGCGGCGAGCTCAAGCACGTCCTGGTCACCGAGTCGCCCGACGGTGAGCTGATGGTGCGGCTGGTGCTGCGCTCCACGGCCGCCGAGGCCCGGGTCCGCAAGCACCTGCCCTGGCTGCGGGAGCGGCTGCCGCAGGTCCGGGTGCTCACGATCAACGTCCAGCCCGAGCACCGCGCGGTGCTGGAGGGGGAGCGCGAGATCGTGCTCACCGAGGACGACACGCTGCCCATGCGGATGGGGGCGGTGACGCTGCACCTGCGCCCGCGCAGCTTCTTCCAGACCAACACGACCGTGGCGGCGGCGCTCTACCGCGAGGCGGCCGCGTGGGTGCGCGACCTGGCTCCCGCGCGGGTGGTCGACCTCTACTGCGGGGTGGGCGGCTTCGCGCTCCACCTGGCCGCGCCGGGGCGCCGGGTCGACGGGATCGAGATCAGCGCCGACGCGATCGCCAGCGCCGAGCGCTCCCGGGACGAGGCCGGGCTGCCGGGCAGTCTCGCGTTCGCGGTGGGCGATGCGACCGCGCCCGAGCACGCCGCGCTGCTGGCCGGCGCCGACCTGGTGGTCGTCAACCCGCCCCGGCGCGGGCTCGGGCACGACCTGGCCCGCCGGCTGGAGGGCTCGGGGGCGCGGCACGTGCTCTACTCCAGCTGCAACCCCGAGACGCTGGCGCGCGACCTGGCCGACCTGGCGTCGTACCGGGTGGTGCGGGGGCGGCTGCTCGACATGTTCCCGCAGACCCCGCACGCGGAGGTGCTGGTGCTGCTGGAGCGGGTGGGTCAGCGCAGCGAGTAGGTCGCCAGCGAGACGCCGACGTAGTGCGCGGCGAACGCGGCGATGGTGAAGCCGTGGAAGATCTCGTGGAAGCCGAACACGCGCGGCGAGGGGTTCGGCCACTGGAAGCCGTAGACCAGACCGCCCATCGTGTAGAGCGCGCCGCCGACGATGATCAGCACGAAGATCGCGATCCCGATGCCGAGGCCGAGCGCCGTCGCGCCCTCGAAGAAGGCCGGGATGAAGAAGATCGCCGCCCAGCCGAGCGCGATGTAGATCGGCGCGGACAGCCAGCGCGGCGCGGTCGGCCAGAACAGCTTGAACGCGATGCCGAGCAGGGCGCCGGACCACACGACCGAGAGCATGACCACCCGCGCGGGGCCCTCGAGCAGGATCACCGCGAAGGGCGTGTAGGAGCCGGCGATGAACAAGAAGATGTTGGAGTGGTCGAACCGGTTGAGGATCTGCCAGACCTTGGGCGACCACGTACCGCGGTGGTAGAGCGCGGAGATGCCGAAGAGCAGCAGCGCGGACGTCGCGTAGAGCGCCGAGCCGACCTTGGTCGCCGCGGTGGGCGAGAGGGTGATCAGCACGATGCCGGCGGCGAGGACCAGCGGCGTCGAGGCCAGGTGGATCCAGCCCCGCAGCTTCGGCTTGATGTCCGCGACCTTCTCGCTGATCTGGTCACCGAGGGTGTCCAAGCGCGCGCGGACCTTCTCACCGGTGTGGGGGAGGGCCTGGTTCATGGGGAGAGAGTAGCCGCCGTACCCAGGGACGACGACGGCCGAGCGAGCGTGATCTCACGCTCACCCGGCCGTCGTCGACACCTCAGGCCGTGGTGACCGGCGGGCCCTCGGAGGGCTGCACGATGACGAAGCCCGGACCCTGGAACGAGACCTGGAAGGCCTCGCCCGAGCCGCGGCCGATCAGCGCGCCGGCCGAGACCGTGGAGCGCAGCGAGGTCTGGAGCTGGACCGACCAGGCGACGAGGGCCTGGGCGTCGGCGAAGGTCGGCGCCTCGGCGGCGTTGAGCACCACCGGCATGCCCTCGGTCGTGATCGCGACCCAGCCGGTGCCGCGCAGGGTCGTGTTGAACAGCCCGCCGGCGGCGATGCTGCCGCCCTTGACCCGCTCGACGTTCCAGTCGAGGGAGGCCGAGAAGGCGAGCACGTTGCGGCCGTTGACCGACAGCCCGCTGTTGTTGAGGTGCAGGATGTGGACGTCGTGCGCGAGGTCGGCGAGGAAGACGTCGCCCTGGCCCTCGACGCGCATGAGCGAGAGGCCCTCGCCGGTGAACGCCTTCTTGAGGAACTTGGCCGCGCCGCCGCCCTGGTAGGCGAAGTTGACGTTGCCCTGGTAGGCCACCATCGAGCCCTGCTTGGCCATGAACGGCTCGGTGATCCGCACCCGGAGCAGCTTCTTGTTCTGGAGCATCGCGCCGGCCCCGTCGACCTCGCTGAAGCGACCGTCGATGAGCTCGCCGCTGATCCCGGCGAAGGCGTCGCCCAGGGCACCCTGGGGCTGAGCGCCGCCCATCGGCTGCGGCTGGTACGACGGCACGGCCGGGGCGGCCTGGGCCTGGAAGGGCTGCGCCTCGGGCTGGGCCTGGTAGGGCTGGACCTGCTCCGCCTGCTGGGCCGGCTGCCACGCGGGCGGCTCGGACTGCGCGGGGGCCTCGGCCTGGGGCTCGGCGGCGGGCACCTCACCGGACTGGACGCCGAGCGGCGCGAACGCGGTGACCGCGTCGGGCGCGACCGACGGCGTACCGGTCGGGGCGTCGACCGCGGCCTCGGCCTGGGCGTCGACGACCGACGAGCCGACCCACGGGTCGGCGTCCGCGCCGCCCGTGCTGCTCGCGGCGGCCTGGTCGGCGCCACCGGTCTCGACGCTCTGCTGGGCGGCGGCCTCGGTGGGCGGGTAGAGCGGCGAGGTCGCCTGCACGCCCTGGTCGGACACGTGGTCGGTCCACTGGGCGCCGTCCCAGTAGCGGAGCTCGTGGCGGCCGGTGGGGTCCGGGTGCCAGGCGGCAGCGGTCATGGTCGTCGTACCTCTTTCGGAAAGGTGGTGCGGAGTGGTGCCCATCGTGTCAGCCACGTGGGCGCCCTGGAAGGTGCCCTGCCCGATCATCCGTGCCGCACGGCCGATGTGTCCTACGATCGACTCGTGGCGGATTGGAAGCGCGGTGTGCGCAAGGTGCTCTACCCCGCCTACGAGGCACGCATGCTTCGCAGGATGCCCGGGAACCTGCCCAAGCACATCGGCGTCATGCTCGACGGCAACCGACGCTGGGCCAAGGCGGTCGGGCGGGACACCGCGCACGGCCACCAGGCCGGCGCGGCCAACATCGAGCCGCTCCTGGGCTGGTGCGACGAGGTCGGCATCGAGGTGGTCACCCTGTGGCTGCTCTCCACCGACAACCTCAACCGCCCCGCCCGCGAGCTCGAGCCCCTGCTCGAGATCATCGCCGACGCCGTCGACTCCCTCGCCGACCAGCGTCGCTGGCGCCTGCACCCCGTCGGCGCCCTCGACCTGCTCCCCGACGAGACCGCCAAGCGCCTCAAGGCCGCCGCCGAGGCCACCGCCGACGTCGACGGCATGATCGTCAACGTCGCCGTCGCCTACGGCGGGCGCCGCGAGATCGCGGACGCCGTCCGCTCCCTGCTCACCGAGCACGCCGCCCTCGGCACCCCGCTCGAGATGCTCGCCCAGCAGATCGACATCGAGCACATCGAGGAGCACCTCTACACCAAGGGCCAGCCCGACCCCGACCTCGTCATCCGGACCTCGGGGGAGCAGCGGCTCGGTGGCTTCCTGCTGTGGCAGAGCGCCAAGTCGGAGTTCTACTTCTGCGAGGCCTACTGGCCCGACTTCCGCCGGGTCGACTTCCTGCGCGCGATCCGGGCGTACGCGCAGCGCGAGCGCCGCTTCGGGTCCTAGCGACCTGCGTCACACGGGTACGCTCGAGAACCGTGACCACCCCCACCAAGCTGTTCCGCACCGTCGCGATCGCCGAGGCGATCACCTGGACGGGTCTGCTGGTCGGCATGTTCCTCAAGTACGGCACCGAGACCACCGAGGTCGGGGTGCGGATCTTCGGCATGCTGCACGGCGTCGTCTTCGTGGCGTACGTCGTCACGACCGTCGTGGTCTGGGTCGACCGTCGCTGGTCGGCCGGTCGCGGACTGCTCGCGCTCGTCGCCGCGGTGCCGCCGCTGGCGACGCTGCCGCTGGAGTGGTGGGCGATCCGCAAGGGCTGGCTCGGCGAGACGTGGCGGCTGCCGGCCGGCGCGAGCCGCTCGCTGCCCGACCGGGTCGTGGCGTGGCTGCTGGTCAACCCGCTGCGCGGGCTCGGGGTGGGTCTGGTCGCCGTTGCGGCGCTGACCGGTCTCGCGCTCGTGGTCGGGCCGCCGACCTCCTGACCTGACGGGGCCGGGGGAACCCGGCGCCCCGCCGGTACGTCGAACGGGCATGTCCTTCGCGCTCGACCGCCGTACCACCGTCCAGCTCGGCCTCGCCGCCCTCGGCGCCTCCTTCCTGACCGCCTGCAGCGACGGCGGGGAGCCGCAGGCCGACCCGACCGCCCCGGCCGGCGACGACGCGATCGAGCTCGTCTCCTCCGGCGTCCGCCGCGCCGCCGGCGACCCCGCCCTGGTCCCGGACGTCGTCTCCGGCCTCCACACCTTCGCCGGCCGCCTGTACGACGCCCTGGCCCGTGAGCACCGCGGCGACAACCTCGTCCTGTCCCCGTTCTCGGTCCTCGTCGCGCTCGGCATGACGCTCACCGGAGCCGCGGGCCGGACCGCGACCGAGATGCGCGAGGTGCTCGGCGCCGGTGACCTGGGGGAGCGCTGGCACCAGGGGGTCAACGCGCTGACCCGGTCGCTCGAGGGGGTCGCGGGGGAGCAGAAGCGGCTGGACGGCTCGACCGCCGAGCTGGCGCTCGCGACGGCCGACCAGCTGTTCGGGCAGAAGGGGGTGGCCTGGGAGCGGGAGTTCGTCGACCTCCTCGCCAAGGAGTACGGCGCCCCGGTGCGCGCCGTCGACTTCGTCGAGCACACCGAGCAGTCCCGGCGGCTGATCAACGACTGGGTCGAGGAGCAGACCGCCGACCGGATCGTCGACCTCGTCCCCGAGGGCGTCCTGGACCCGGCGACCCGGCTCGTGCTGGTCAACGCGATCTACCTCAAGGCGCCGTGGGAGTCGCCGTTCGAGAAGACGCTCACCGCGCGCGGTGCCTTCCGCCGGGTCGACGGCAGCGTCGTCCAGGCCGACCTCATGCGGGTCCCCGACCTCGCCGCGCGGCTCACCAGCGGGACGGGCTGGCGTGCCGTCGCCGTCCCGTACGCCGGGCGCCGGCTCGCGATGACGATCGTGCTCCCGGACGAGCCCGGCGGCCTGGCCGGCGTCGAGCGCCAGGTGGCGTCCGGTGGCCTCGCCGCGTTCACCCCGACCGGGGAGAGTGGTGAGACGACGGGGGTCGACCTGACCCTGCCGCGGTGGACCTTCCGGACCGCCGCGCCGCTGCGCGAGGTCCTCGTCGGGCTGGGGATGCCGGCCGCCTTCGGCGACGGCGCCGACTTCACGCCGATGACCGAGGAGGACCTCGACCTGGTGGTCAGCGAGGTGCTGCACCAGGCGTTCGTCGCGGTGGACGAGGAGGGAACGGAGGCCGCGGCGGCCACCGCGGTCGTGATGACCGAGACCAGCGCGCCCCTCACCGAGCCCTTCGTGGTCGACCGTCCGTTCCTCTTCGTGGTGCACGACGTGGCGCACGGCACGCCACTCTTCGTCGGCCGGGTGACCGATCCCACGGCCTGAAACCCTCAGCTCCGGCGGGGGCTGCTGATTTCAGCAAAGTCGGCCCGTTCGTTCCCGTTCCGTTCACCGTCGTCACCCCCACTGGTCGAGAACCACCGTCAACGTTCCCGGTGGCAGCGCAGTTCCGCGTTGCCGTCAGAGGCCTGCTCGGGTGGCCACGATCGAGGACGACGTGTGACGAGCCTGCCCCTAGCCGACCCCAGCGCGCCGGAAGCGCAGCCGCGGCGGATCTCGCGCAGGCCCACCGGCAGCGACGCGATCTTCGTGAACGTCGCCCGCGCGATCGGTGCGTCGGTGCTCGTGATCACCGGTGGCGTCGGCGTCTTCCTGGCCTGGCAGGCCGTGCCGACCCTGCGCCGCTACGGGTTCTCGTTCCTCACCGAGCAGCGCTGGCAGCCGGAGGCCGACATCATCGGCATCGCCGGCGTCCTGGTCGGCACGGTGTCGATCGCGCTGGTCGCGATGTTCTTCGCCTTCCCGCTGGCGCTGCTGAGCGCGCTCTACATCAGCGAGTACGCCCCCGCGAAGATCAAGGGGCTGCTGGTCTCGGCGGTCGACCTGATGGCCGCGATCCCGTCGATCGTCTACGGCCTGTGGGGCTTCTTCCTGATGATGCCGCACGCCGCCGAGCTCGCCTGGTGGCTGCAGCGGCACTTCGGCTGGGTGCCGTTCTTCAAGATCCGCGGTACCGACCCGGACAGCCCGGTCTGGGACACCAGCCGCTACGTCTCCAGCGCGTTCTGCGCCGGCATCGCGGTCGCCATGATGGTGCTGCCGATGGCGTGCGCGGTGATGCGCCAGGTCTTCTCGCAGACCCCGCCGGGGGAGCGGGAGGCGGCGCTCGCGCTCGGCGCCACCAAGTGGGGCGTCATCCGCTCCGTCGTGCTGCCCTTCGGCCGCGGCGGCATCATCGGCGGCACGATGCTCGGCCTGGGCCGCGCGCTCGGCGAGACCATCGCCGTCGTCCTCATCATCTCGCCGGCCTTCGAGATCAAGTGGAACGTGCTCGAGACCGGCGCCAACTCGGTGAGCGCGCTCATCGCCGTCCAGTTCGGTGACGCCACCCCGGCCCAGCTCTCGGCCCTGCTCGCCGCCGGCTTCGTGCTCTTCCTGATCACGCTCGCCGTCAACACCTTCGCCGCGGTCATCGTGAACCGCAGCCGTTCCGGAGCGGACGCCGACGCATGACCGCCATCGAGACCCGCCCCGACGACCTCGACGGCCGCGCCGACGGCCCGGAGGCGCCCACGGAGCCGCGGACCTTCCTGCCCACCCGCGACCGGGACCAGGACGACGCCCCGCCGCCGGTCCCGCGCCGCGCGATCGGCGCGCCCAACGCCGACGAGCTGTTCGCCCGCGGCGGCGCCTGGGTCGCCGCGCTGGGCATGGCCTGGCTGATCACCCAGCGCTTCCTGCCCCTGGGCGGGCTGGCCTGGTTCCTCATCGTGCTGCTCGTGGCCGGCATCTTCATGACCGGCCTGCTCTCCTCGATGAGCACCACCTTCGTCGAGGTGCGCGACCGGGTCGCGGGCATCGTCGTGACCGCGGGCGCGGTCGTCGTCGGTGCCGCGCTGATCTCGGCCGTCGTGTTCGTCTTCGTGCGTGGCTGGCGCCCGCTGACCCACCTCAACTTCTTCACCGACGACATGGCCGGCGTCGAGCCCAAGGCGCCGTTCAGCCAGGGCGGCGTGCTCCACGCGATCATCGGCACCGGCATCCAGCTCGGCATCGGCCTGGCCGTCGCGCTGCCGCTCGGCGTGGGCACCGCGGTGTTCATGACCGAGGTCGGCGGCCGCTTCGCCCGCATCGTGCGGACCGTCGTCGAGGCGATGACCGCGCTGCCCTCGATCGTGGCCGGCCTGTTCATCTACACCACGGTCATCCTCACCCTGGGCGTCCCGCGCTCGGGCCTGGCCGCGGGCCTCGCGCTCGGCGTGATGATGCTGCCGATCATCGCCCGCGCCGCGGACGTCGTCCTGCGCGTGGTGCCCGGCAACCTGCGCGAGGCCAGCCTCGCGCTCGGCGCCAGCCGGTGGCGCACCACCTGGAACGTCGTGCTGCCCACGGCCCGTCCCGGCCTGGCCACCGCCGTGATCCTCGGCGTCGCCCGCGGCGTCGGCGAGACCAGCCCGGTGCTGCTCACCTCGGGTGCGGCGAACTTCGTCCAGGGCAACCCGTTCGACGGCGCGATGAACTCGCTCCCGCTCTTCATCTACACCCAGGTCCGCAGCGGCGAGCCGCACTCGATCGGCCGCGCCTTCGGCGCCGCGGTGGTGCTGATGACGCTCGTGCTGGCGCTCTTCGTGCTCGCCCGCCTCGTCGCCCGCCCGCGCAAGTACAAGAACCGCCCGTCGCTGCGCAGCCGCATCGGCCGCCTGCGACCCGCCCGCACCCGCACCACCCGCAACGGAGAACCCGCATGAGCGCCCCCGTCCGCCGATCACTCGTCGCCCTCCTCGCCGGCGCGGCCCTGCTGCTGGGCTGGGTGGGCACCGCGACCGCCCAGGGCGCGGTGGGCCGCGCGGCGCCGTACACGACGATCGAGGGCACCGGCTCGACCTGGTCGGAGCTGATCGTCCAGAAGTGGATCGCCGACGTCGACGCCAACGGCATGAAGGTCGTCTACACCGGCGGCGGCTCGAGCAAGGGCCGCAAGGACTTCGCCCAGAGCACCAACGACTTCGCCATCTCCGAGATCCCCTACCAGGGCGTCGACGAGAAGGGGAACGCCGACAAGTCCGACCGGCCCTACGCCTACCTGCCGATCGTCGCCGGTGGCACCGCCTTCACCTACCAGCTCAAGATCGGCAACCAGCAGGTGCGCAACCTGCGGCTGTCCGGCGAGACCATCGCCAAGATCTTCACCGGCCAGATCACCAACTGGGACGACGCGGCGATCGCCAAGGACAACAACGGCCGCAAGTTCCCGTCGCTGCCGATCACGCCGGTGGTCCGCTCCGACGGCTCCGGTACGACGGCCCAGTTCACGACCTGGATGGACAGCCAGTACCCGAGCATCTGGCGCGGCTACTTCGGGCGCTCGGGCCTCACGTCGTACTTCCCGGTCAAGAGCGGCTCGCGGATGACCGCGCAGTCCGGCTCGGACCAGGTGATGAACACGGTCAAGGGCTTCGCGGGCAACGGCTCGATCGGGTACGTCGAGTACTCCTACCCGGTCAACGCGAACTACCCCGTGGTCAAGGTGCTCAACAAGTCGGGCTTCTTCGTGGAGCCGACGCAGTACAACACCGCGGTCGCGCTGACCAAGGCCAAGATCAACCCGACGACGCTGACCCAGGACCTGCGGGGCGTCTACGTCAACGCGGACCCGCGCGCGTACCCGATCTCGTCGTACTCCTACATGATCATCCCGACGGCCGCGAACGACAGCCGGATGACGACCTCGAAGCGCCAGACGCTCGCCGACTTCATCTACTACTCGCTGTGCACGGGCCAGACGAGCGCCGGCAAGTACGGCTACTCGCCGCTGACGCTCAACCTGGTCAAGGCGGGCTTCGCCCAGGTCGCCAAGCTCAAGAAGGCCGACAGCAACG
The DNA here is from genome assembly GCF_018831735.1 of Pimelobacter sp. 30-1. Classification (NCBI taxonomy): domain Bacteria; kingdom Bacillati; phylum Actinomycetota; class Actinomycetes; order Propionibacteriales; family Nocardioidaceae; genus Pimelobacter; species Pimelobacter sp. 30-1. Next base: position 264,761 of record NZ_NHTS01000010.1, on the reverse strand, counting down.
TCAACCTGACCAACCGCGACGTCCGCAGCTGCAACAACCCGACGTTCGACGGCAAGAACGAGAACCACAACGTGCTCGCCGACAAGGCGCCCCAGCCGGCCGCCTGCGACAAGCAGGGCGCCGGGCCGTGCGGCACCGAGACCGGCACCAACAAGCCCTCCACCGACGGCAAGACCCCCGACGCCGGCTCCGGCGACGGCGGGACCGGCCCCTCGGGCGAGCCCGGCAAGGTCGATCCCGAGACCGGGGCGCCGGCCGGCGGCCCGGACACCGCCACCGACGGCGGCACCGGGGGCGGCAACGAGGCGGTGTACGCCAACCCGACCTTGGTCGCGGACCGCACCGGCGACCAGCGTCCCTTCGGCGTGCTCGCCGTGCTCCAGCTGGTCGTGCTCGTCCTCATCCCCGGCGTGACCAGCACCGTGCTGCGCCGCCGTCGCCAGGCCAGGAGCCGTGCATGAACCGCCGCCGCAGCACCCTCGTCGGAGCCGCCGTCGCCGGCGTGCTCTCGCTCGCCCTGCTCACCCCGGGCGGCGGCCCGGCGCTCGCCCAGACCGCCGACGCCGTCCCTGCCCGGACGACGACGGCCGCGACCGCGGCGTCCGCGGCCCCGGCCAAGGACGGCTTCCGCACCACCAAGACCGTCGACCGCACCTTCGTCGACGACGCCCAGGGGACACCGGTCACCCGCGGCAGCTACGACTTCACCGTCTCCGCCGACCACACCACCGACCTGCGCGGCCGGGAGCGGGTCAACGTCAGCTGGACCGGTGCGCCGCCGAGCGGCGGCCGGGCGAGCAACCCGTTCGGCGAGAACGGCATGTTCCAGGAGTACCCCGTCGTCGTCATGCAGTGCCGCGGTACCGACGACCCGTCGCTGCCCGCCGCCAAGCGCCTGCGGCCCGAGACCTGCTGGACCTCGACCTACGGCCAGCGCTCGCAGATCGCCGAGTCGCCCAACAGCGCGCTCTGGACCGCCGACCGCTACGCCACGGCGGCCGACAAGGAGCAGCTCTCGGGCGTCGACAAGATTCCGGCCGACATCTGCAAGAACGCGGTGCAGGACGGGCTGATAACCCACGTGACGCCCTTCGTCACCGGTTCCGGCAAGACCTACTACGGGTGCGACGCGAGCTCCATGCCGCCCGAGGCGGCCGTGGGCGCGGCGTTCCCGCCCTCGGAGATCGCCGCCTTCACCGACGAGGACGGCAACGGCTCGGTCGACTTCGAGGTCCGCTCCTCGACCGAGAACGAGTCGCTGGGCTGCAAGCGCGGCGTGGCCTGCTCGATCGTCGTCATCCCGATCACCGGGCTCAGCTGCGGCGCTCCCGCGGACGGCACGATGACCCCGCTCGACAAGGCCTGCCGCAAGTTCGGCGTGTTCCCGTCGGGCAGCAGCAACTTCGCCCGTGACGGCGTCGACGCCGCGGTGGCCCCGAGCCTGTGGTGGTCGCCGTCCAACTGGCGCAACCGGGTCTCGATCCCGATCTCCTTCGGCCTCCCGCCGGGTGCGTGCGACGTGCTCGACCCCCGCGCCCCGGTCGGCTTCTCCGGCTCCGAGCTGATGGCCCAGGCCGCGCTGCAGTGGGCGCCGGCGTACTGCCTGGACAAGAAGCGCTTCAAGTTCCAGCTCAACCAGATGCCCGACCAGACCGGCTGGAACCTCATGCAGACCGGGGAGTCGCCGGCCGCGTTCGTCTCGGCGCCGCACGAGGCCAACGGGCCCGACCCCGTCGGCTACGCGCCGACCGCGGTGACCGGCTTCTCGATCGGCTACGTCGTCGACCGGCCCGACAACGCCGGCGAGGCCACAAACCTCAAGCTCAACGCCCGGCTCATCGCCAAGCTGCTCAGCCAGAGCTATGCGGGATCCTCGCTGGGTGCCGGGCACGAGGGCATGGAGAAGAACCCCTGGAGCATCCAGGCCGACCCGGAGTTCATCAAGCTCAACCCGGGCCTGAGCCAGCGCGCGACCGAGGCAGGCGCGACGCTGCTGTCGCTGTCGAACTCCTCCGACATCATCGGCCAGCTCACGGAGTACCTCGCCCAGGACGCCGACGCCACGGCCTTCCTGGCCGGCAAGGCCGACCCCTGGGGGATGAAGGTCAACCCGTCGTACAAGGGGATCAGCATCCCGGCCGCGGAGTGGCCGCTGCTCGACACCTTCGAGCCCAAGACCTCCGACCCGTGCCGCAACGCCAACCCGGGCGTCTACCTCAGCCAGATCGCCGCGCCGGTCACCACGCTGCGCAAGGTCGCGGACGCGCTCATCGACTCCTGGCCCAACGTGCAGACCCGCTGCGAGGGCGACCTGTCCTCGGTGACGGGCTGGAAGGTCGGTCGCGTCGAGCGCCAGTCCTACGGCGCCCGCTTCATGCTCGGTCTCGTCAGCCTCGGCGACGCCGACCGGTTCGGCCTGCGCTCGGCGGCGCTGCGCACCAACGGCAACAGCTACGTGGCGCCCACCGGGACCTCGCTGGCCAAGGCCGTCGGCGTCGCGCGCCAGAAGAAGGGCGACAAGCTCGGCCCGTTCGTGATGTCGCAGAAGGCGCTCGTCGCGGCCAAGGGTGCCTACCCGGGCACCCAGGTCGTCTACACGGTGGCCCGCACCCACGGCATGGACAAGAGCGAGGCCAAGACGGTCGGCTCGTTCATCCGGATCGCGACCACCGAGGGCCAGCGGATCGGCCGCGGCAACGGCGAGCTCCCCGAGGGCTACCTGCCGCTGCGCAAGACCGGCGCCACCGCGGCGCTGTGGCGTGCGGCCCAGGACGCGGCCACCGCGATCGAGGCGCAGAAGGCCGTCGGCGACAAGGGCCCGGGCGGCGGCACCGACAAGGTTCCCGACTCGTCGTCCGGCTCGCCGGGGGACACGCCCGAGACGGACGGCGCCGGCAAGGGCGCGCCGGGGGCCGAGCCGCCGGCGGACGGTGACGTGGTCACCGCCCAGACCGAGGCCGCGAGCTCCACGACGGCGCTGTCGATGCTGCCGGCGCTGCTCATCATCGGCCTGGTCGCCGCGGTCGCCTCGCTCGTCACCCGGCTGATGGCGCTCTACCGCAGGACGGCCCGATGACCACGGCCGTCGCCGAGGAGACCGGCCGCCGGCGACGTACGCCGCCGCCTCCGCCGCCGCCCAAGGAGTCCGGCCTGGTGGTGAGCAGCGCGCTCACCGTCATCGCGCTGATCTGCCTGTGGCTGGTCGTGCACCTGCTGCTCTTCGGCACGATCTCCCACGACCGGGCGCAGTCCCTGCTGCGCGGTGAGCTGCGCCAGCAGCTGGCCGCGGCCACGGCGCCGGTCGGGCCGACCATCGAGCCGGGTGCTCCCGTCGCGATGATGTCGATCCCGGCCCTGGGCGTCGACGAGGTCGTCGTCGAGGGGACCGCCGCCGGTGACCTGTTCGCCGGCCCCGGCCACCGCCGCGACACCGTGCTGCCCGGTCAGGTGGGCGCCTCCACGGTCTACGGCCGCTCGACGACCTACGGTGCGCCCTTCCGGCACCTCGCGGACCTCGGGGTCGGCGACCTGGTCAAGGTGACGATGGCCCAGGGCGAGATCACCTTCCGCGTGATCGCCGTACGGCGCGACGGCGACCGGCTCCCGCAGCCCCGCCCCGAGGGTGCCGCCCGGCTGACCCTCGTCACCGCCGACGGCCAGGGCCGGCTCGGCAACCTGATGCCCGGCGACACCGTGTACGTCGACGCCGAGGCCGCCCAGGGCTTCCCCTCGCCCGGCGGGTTCTCGCCGGTCGTGCCGGAGTCCGAGGAGGCGATGAAGTCCGGTACCTCGGCGCTGCCACTGCTCACGCTCTGGCTCGCCCTGCTGATCGTGCTCGTCGTCGCCACCATTCTCGCCCGGCAGCGGTGGACCCGCGGCCAGGTGTGGGTCGTCGCGGTCGCTCCGCTGCTCGCGATGTCCTGGCTCGTCACGGACACCGCCATGCGGCTGCTCCCGAACCTGATCTGACCGGCCGAACCCATGCGTTTCACCCCAACCCGAGAAGAAGATCCAGAGAAGAGGAAGTTGATGTCTGCACGCAAGACGCTCGGGGGAGTCCTCGTTGCGACTCTCGCGACCGCCTCGGTCATCGCCGGCAACGCGCCGGCTCACGCGGCCTACACCGCCGACCCCGACGACACCACGTTCACCCCGGTCTCCGGCGACCTGATCGGCGCCGGCTCGGACACCAGCCAGCACGCGCTCAAGCTGCTGGCCGAGACCTGGAACAACCAGACCCCCGCGCCCGGCTTCAAGGTCGCGACCTACGCCGCGACCAGCGGCGGCGACCTCAACCTGCCGGGCGGCGCGACCATCGTGCGCCCCAACGGCTCGGGTGCCGGCAAGGGCCGCCTCTACGGCGCCAACAACGCCCCCGAGATCGACTTCGCCCGGGCGTCGTCGTCCCTCAACACCGCCGAGTCCGACGCCGGCCTCAAGCAGATCCCGTTCGCCGTCGACACGCTCAAGACCGCGGTCTCCGGCCTGGTCACCTCGAACGCGCCGGCGACGATCGCGGTCGAGGACCTGGTCAAGATCTACAACGGCACCTACACCAAGTGGAACCAGGTCCCGGGCGGCACCTCGACGGCCGACATCGTCCCGATGCTGCCGCAGGACGGCTCGGGCACGCTGAGCTTCTTCCTCGACCAGCTCAAGGCCGCCAACGGCGGTACGGCGGTCGCGCTGGCCGGCACCGTGGTGCGGGTCCAGGAGCACGACGACACCCAGATCAAGAGCAACGCCAACGCCATCGCACCGTTCTCGGTGGGCCGGGCCGGCCTGCTGGGCAACACCCTGCGGGTCGAGGGCGGCTTCTCCAAGCAGCGCGCGCTCTACAACGTCGTCCGCGGCGCCGACGTGGCCAACGCCAAGATCACCTCGGTCTTCGGCTCCGACGGCTTCCTCTGCTCCGAGCAGGCCGAGCAGCTCATCAAGCAGGCCGGCTTCGACCAGCTCGCCCGCCCCGACAAGAGCGGCGTGTGCGGTGAGCCCACCTCGGCCCCGACCACGAACTTCACCACCAGCGCCCCGGCGCTGCCGATCGTCACCAGCTCGTCGGTGACCGGCACCAGCACGGCGGCCCGCAAGGTCACCGTCAAGGCGAAGATCACCGGCTCGAAGACGCCCACCGGCACCGTGACGTTCAGCGAGGGCGGCACCGTCGTCGCCGCCGACGTCCCGGTCATCGGCGGTACCGCCACGCTCAACCTGAGCAACGTCACCCCGGGCGCGCACCGCTACCTGGCGCTGTACGCCCCCACGGTCGGCACCGTGTTCCAGGCCTCCGAGGGTGCCGTCACGGTCACCGCGAAGACCTCGGCCAAGCTGACCGAGACCTTCCCGGCGTCGGTCAAGAAGGGCAAGAAGGCCAAGGGCACCGTCGTCGTCACGCTCGCCGGCACCAGCACCAAGGCCACCGGCAAGGTCACCGTCAAGGTCGGCAGCAAGGTCGTCGGCTCGGGCACCGTGGTCAACGGCAAGGCGACCATCACCCTCAAGAAGCTCAAGAAGGGCAAGAACAAGCTCGTCGCGAGCTGGGGCGGCAACGCCCTCGCGCCGGCCGTGAGCCTCGCGTTCACGATCAAGCAGAAGTGATCGAGCAGCACCGCAGCACCTCCCTGTGAGGCGCCCGGGTGGCCGTCGCCGACGGCCACCCGGGTCGCCTCCGTTTCTCCGAAGGAACCACCGATGAGCACCCCTCCCGCCGACGCCGAGACCGTCACCATCCCGGCCGTCCAGGCGCCCCTGCCGCCGCCCCCGCCCGCGCCGCTCGCGCCGCCGGGGCCCGCGGCGCCGGCGGTTCCCGCGACCGACGTACCGCGACTCGGCCCGGCGACCTCGGTCGACGCCGGCCTCCCCGAGCGCCTCGCCGAGATCGAGGCGCGCGACATCACCGCCTGGTTCGGCGACCACAAGGTGCTCGACCGGGTCTCGCTGACCATGCCCGCCGGTGGTATCACCGCACTGATCGGCCCCTCCGGCTGCGGCAAGTCCACCTTCCTGCGCATCCTCAACCGGATGCACGAGCTGGTGCCCTCGGCCAAGCTGGCCGGCGAGGTGCTGCTCGACGGCGAGGACATCTACGACCCGGGCAAGCGCCTCATCGACGCCCGCCGCTCGATCGGCATGGTGTTCCAGAAGCCCAACCCGTTCCCGGCGATGTCGATCCGGGAGAACGTGCTGGCCGGCCTCAAGCTGACCGGCACCCGCATGCGCCGTCCCGACAAGGACGCGCTCGTCGAGTCGTGCCTGACCAAGGGCGGGCTGTGGAACGAGGTCAAGGACCGCCTCGACGCGCCCGGCGGCGGCCTCTCCGGCGGTCAGCAGCAGCGGCTGTGCATCGCCCGCTCGCTCGCGATCCGCCCGCGCGTCCTGCTCATGGACGAGCCCTGCTCGGCGCTCGACCCGACCTCGACCCGGGTGATCGAGGAGACCATGCTCGAGCTGGCCCAGGAGGTGACGATCGTGATCGTCACCCACAACATGCAGCAGGCGGCGCGGGTCTCGGACCAGTGCGCGTTCTTCCTCGCCTCGCAGGGCCAGCCCGGCCTGATCGTCGAGCACGGCGACACGACCGCCATGTTCCAGAGCCCGCAGGACTCGCGGACCTACGACTACGTCAACGGCCGGTTCGGCTGAGCACGTCGAGCTCGGCGGGCGTCAGCCCCCGTCCGCCGAGCAGCATCCGGAAGTAGACCGGGCCGAAGACCCGCTCGAGGAACAGCCGCGGCTCGGTGCCCACGGGCAGCTCCTCGCGTGCCACGGCGCGGGTGACGACGACCGCGGCGTCGGCCAGCTGGGCATCCCAGAAGGAGCGCCGCAGGTCGTCGACCTCGGTGTCGTCGTCGGCCAGCGTCACCACCGCGCGGAGCACCGCGCGCACCGCCCGGTCCTCCAGCAGCGCGGTCACGGCGGTGAGCATCGCGGCCAGGTCGCCGCACAGCGTCCCGGTGTCGGGCGTCGGCACCCGCTCGTCGGCCAGGTCGGTCACCAGGGCGGCGACCAGGCGCGGCTTCGTCGCCCAGCGGCGGTAGACGGTCGCCTTGTTCACCCCGGCGCGGACGGCGACCTCGCTCAGCTGGAGCGCCTCGTAGCCCTGCTCGGCCAGCAGCGCGAGCGTCGCCTCGCGCACCCGCGCTCCCACCTCGGCGGAGCGTCCGCCCGGGCGTCGTCGTACCTGGCTCACGGCGTCAGTCTGACGCACGCCCTTGACGTCCGGGGGTGCGCGTCCCACTCTTAATGCAACAACAGTTGCTTTAAGGAGGATCCATGGTGACGCGACGGACCTTGCTGACCACCGTGCCGGCCCTCGCCGCGAGCCTGGGCGTCGTCGCCCCGGCTGCGGCGGCGCCGGGGCGGCTGGGCGCGCCCGCGCCCACGGCGTACGTCGGAGGGCGGGTGGTGCCGCGCGCGGCCGTGCGGCAGTGGGAGGCGCGCCGGGTGCGGGTCGCCGCGCAGCGGCTGAGCAACCACCTGCCGACCGCGCTGCTGGCTGATCTCGACGCGCTTCTGCGCCGCCCGGCCCGGGACACCTCTACCCTCGACCGGGACCGGGAGCTGCTCGCCGCGGTCAAGCTGGAGATGGGAGAGGCGCGCCTGCGCCGGCTGCTGGCGCCGGACCTGGCGCTGTCGACCCCGGCCGGCCGGGTCGCCGCCCGGCTCGGCACCTGGGCGGTCAGCCGGGCCACGGTCGTGGCGCCGTGGGGGAGTGCCCAGGGCTTCGCCGACTGGTTCACCGCGCGCGGAACCGTCGGGGACGAGCGGGCGCTGCTGGTCGCCTGTCCCGACCACTACCTGATCCGCGACCTGCGTCCCGGGCTGCAGGAGGTCGTCGAGGTGACCGGCGGCGCCGTCCTCGCGGCCCGCTTCGTCATCGACTACGCCGACCACGCCGGCCTGCCCGTCGCCGAGGACCCGCTCCTGCCGGTCCGCCTCGCGGGCTGGGCGCGGGCCGAGGGCGGGGCCCGGATCGGCGGGGTGCGCCACCAGCTGCGCGACGAGCCGGGCGGTGGGTTCCGGGCCGAGCTGGCCGTCGCGTTCCCGGCGGCGCTGCCGCGCTGGATGATCACCGAGCACCGCTGGCACCTGGCCTGCGAGTTCTCGGGCTGGGCCACGGCCTACGGGGCGACGCTCGGGGGAGGCGCTGTCGGAGGTACGCCGTAGGCTGGGCGCGTACCCCCGGTCCCCGACTGACCGGGGGCGCTCGTCGTGTTCCTCGACCCGAAGGTGTGCCCCGTGAGCCTCGCCGGCCTCGCCGACGCCGTCCTCGCCGACCCGACCCTGTCCGCCGCGCTCGCGGCGGCCTCCGGGGACGCCCAGCCGACCGGTGAGCTCACCGGTCCCGAGGCGCTGCGCCCGTTCCTGGTCGCGGGCATGGCCCGCTCCGCGCGGCCGGTCCTCGTGGTCACCGCGACCACGCGCGAGGCCGAGCAGCTGGTCGCCGAGCTGGGTGACCTGCTCGACCCGACGAGCATCGCCTACTACCCGAGCTGGGAGACGCTGCCGCACGAGCGGCTCAGCCCGCGCAGCGACACGGTCGGGCGCCGGCTCGCCGTCCTGCGCCGGCTCTGCCACCCGGGGACCGATGCCGCGACCGGGCCGGTCCAGGTGGTCGTGGCGCCGGTGCGCAGCATGCTGCAGCCCCAGGTCAAGGGTCTGGGCGACCTGATCCCCGTCGAGCTGGCGACCGGCGACAGCGCCGACATCGACGACGTCGTCGCGGGGCTCGTGGGCGCGGCCTACACCCGGGTCGACCTGGTCGAGAAGCGCGGCGAGTTCGCGGTGCGCGGTGGCATCGTCGACGTCTTCCCGCCGACCGAGGAGCACCCGCTGCGCGTGGAGTTCTTCGGCGACGACGTCGACGAGATCCGTACGTTCGCCGTGGCCGACCAGCGCACCATCGAGAAGGTCGAGCGGCTCTGGGCGCCGCCGTGCCGCGAGCTGCTGCTGACCGACGCCGTCCGGGAGAGGGCCGCCGAGCTCGGCCGGACCCACCCCCAGCTGCTCGAGATCACCGACAAGCTCGCCCAGGGCATCGCGGTCGAGGGCATGGAGGCGCTCATCCCGGCGCTCGTCGACGACCTCGAGCTGCTCGTCGACCTCATGCCCGACGACACCCGCGTCCTCGTGCTCGACCCCGAGCGGGCCCGGGCCCGGGCGCACGACCTGGTCGCGACGAGCGAGGAGTTCCTCGCCGCGTCCTGGGCGACCGCCGCGAGCGGTGGGCAGGCGCCCATCGACCTGCAGGCGGCGTCGTACCACGCGCTGGGCGACGTTCGCACCCACGCGCGCGAGCGCGGCCAGAGCTGGTGGACGTTCAGCCCGTTCGGCCTCGACGACGAGACCCCGAGCGTCGCGCAGCCCGCGCCGACCTACCGCGGTGAGGTCGACAAGGCGTTCACCGACATCGCCCGGTGGCGTGCCGAGGGCACCCGCGTGGTCGTCGTCCACGTCGGCCACGGACCGGCCCAGCGGATGGTCGAGGCGCTCGCCGAGCGCGACGTCCCGGCCCGGCTCGTCGAGGACCTGCCGGCCGGCCACGAGCTCGACCCGGCGGTCGTCACCATCACCTGCGGCAACCTGGGCCACGGTCTCCTCGACGCCGAGCGCGGGCTCGCCCTCCTCACCGGCGAGGACATCGTCGGCGCCAAGGCCTCGACCCGCGACAAGGGCGCGATGCCGGTGCGCCGCAAGCGCCAGATCGACCCGCTCGAGCTCAAGGCCGGCGACTACGTCGTCCACGAGCAGCACGGTGTCGGCCGCTTCGTCGAGATGAAGCAGCGCGAGGTCCAGGGCGCGGTGCGCGAGTACCTCGTCCTCGAGTACGGCCCCTCCAAGCGCGGCGGCCCGGCCGACCGGCTGTTCGTCCCGGCCGACACCCTCGACCAGGTGACCCGCTACGTCGGTGGCGAGCAGCCCAGCCTCGACCGGCTCGGCGGCGGCGACTGGACCAAGCGCAAGAACAAGGCCCGCAAGGCCGTCCGCGAGATCGCGGCCGAGCTGATCAAGCTCTACGCCGCCCGCCAGGCCACCCAGGGCCACGCCTTCGGCCCCGACAGCCCCTGGCAGCGCGAGCTCGAGGACGCCTTCCCGTTCCACGAGACGCCCGACCAGCTGACCACGGTCGACGAGGTCAAGGCCGACATGGAGCGCACCGTGCCCATGGACCGCCTCATCTGCGGCGACGTCGGCTACGGCAAGACCGAGATCGCCGTCCGGGCGGCGTTCAAGGCGGTCCAGGACGGCAAGCAGGTCGCCGTCCTGGTGCCGACGACGCTGCTGGTCAACCAGCACCTCGCGACGTTCAGCGAGCGGATGAGCGGCTTCCCGGTCAACCTCAAGCCGCTGAGCCGGTTCCAGACCGACAAGGAGGCCGCCGAGACCGTCGCCGGTCTCGCCGACGGCACGGTCGACGTCGTGGTCGGCACCCACCGGCTCTTCAACGCCGAGACCCGGTTCAAGGACCTCGGGCTGATCATCGTCGACGAGGAGCAGCGCTTCGGTGTCGAGCACAAGGAGGCGATGAAGCGGCTGCGCACCTCGGTCGACGTCCTCTCCATGTCCGCCACGCCGATCCCGCGCACGCTCGAGATGGCGATCACCGGCATCCGCGAGATGTCGACGATCACCACCCCGCCCGAGGAGCGGCACCCGGTGCTGACCTATGTCGGCGGCTACGAGGACCGCCAGGTCGTCGCCGCCGTACGACGCGAGCTGCTCCGCGACGGTCAGGTCTTCTACATCCACAACCGGGTGAGCTCGATCGAGAAGGCCGCGGCCAAGATCCGCGAGCTGGTCCCCGAGGCCCGGGTCGCCACGGCGCACGGCCAGATGGGGGAGCACCAGCTCGAGCAGGTGATGGTCGACTTCTGGGAGAAGAACTTCGACGTCCTGGTCTGCACGACCATCGTCGAGTCCGGCATCGACGTCTCCAACGCCAACACCATGATCATCGAGCGCTCCGACACGCTCGGCCTCTCCCAGCTCCACCAGCTGCGCGGCCGGGTGGGTCGCTCGCGCGAGCGGGCCTACGCCTACTTCCTCTACCCGACCGAGAAGCCGCTGACCGAGACCGCGCACGAGCGCCTCGCGACGCTCGCCCAGCACTCCGACCTCGGCGGCGGCATGGCGATCGCGATGAAGGACCTCGAGATCCGCGGCGCCGGCAACCTGCTCGGCGGCGAGCAGTCCGGGCACATCGCCGACGTCGGCTTCGACCTCTACGTCCGCCTGGTCGGCGAGGCGGTACGCGACTTCCGCGACGACGGCGGCGCGCCCGAGCAGCTCGAGGAGGTCCGCATCGAGCTGCCGGTCGAGGCGCACCTGCCCCACGACTACATCCCGAGCGAGCGGCTGCGGCTCGAGATCTACAAGCGCCTGGCCGAGGTCCGTACCGACGCCGACGTCGACGAGATCATCGCCGAGCTCGAGGACCGCTACGGCGAGCCGCCCCAGCAGGTCGCGGCGCTGCTGCTCGTGGCGCGCTTCCGGGCCCGGGCCCGCAAGGCCGGGATCAAGGAGATCACCTCGGTCGGCAAGAACGTCCGCTTCCACCCGGTGGTGCTGCCGGAGTCGCGCACGATCCGGCTCAACCGGCTCTACCCGAAGTCGATCGTCAAGCACCAGCTCGAGTCGATCCTGGTGCCGCGTCCGGGCATCCCGGGGCGTACGGGAACCCCCATCGAGGGCGTGGCCCTGCTTGAATGGGCGCGGCTGGTGATCGACTCGGTCATCGACCCCACGGAGTAGCGTGCTCAACAGCCTGGAGTAGGAGTCCCCTGTGCGTCGTCGTCCCTTGCTCGTCCCCGTCGTGGCCGCGGTCGCCGCAGCCCTGCTGACCGCCGGGTGCGGCATCACCGACAACGCCGCGAAGCCGGGCCTGGCCGCCGAGGTCGACGGCCAGACGCTCCAGCTCGACAAGGTCGACCGGGCCGTCGCCGACTTCTGCGCGCTGCGGGCCGCCAACCCGGAGGCCCCGGCGATGTCGACCGCGCTCGTCCGGGCCCAGTTCGTCACCGGCTGGACCCAGGCCGTCGCCGTCGACGTGCTCGGCGCCGAGCACGGCGTGGCGCTGCCGCAGGGCGAGATCGACCGGGTCGCGGTCGACCAGGCCTGGGGCCGGCTCGGCACGATCAACGACGACAACTTCGACTCGTTCGCCTGGCTGACCTGGATCAGCCTCCGGCTGGCCGAGCCGGTGGCCGAGCTCGGCAGCAAGCTCGCCCTGGCCGAGTCCGGCCAGCAGCTGACCGGCGACGCGGCGGCCAACCGCGGCGTCGAGGCGGTCACCGCATGGCTCGACGACGAGCACGTCGTGCTCAACCCCGTCTTCGGCCAGTACGACGACCGCACGGTCTCCTTCAGCGGCGACCCCCTCTCGATCCCGGTCAGCGGCGAGGCGCGCGCGGCCGACAAGACCGCCGAGCTCACCCCCGAGCAGGTCGCGAAGCTGCCCGCCGGTCAGGTCTGCGGCAAGGCGGCGCCCGTCCCGGCCGCTCCCGTCGGGGGCTGAGCATGGGCGAGGCGCCCGAGGGCGCCGTCGCCGAGCTCGTCGCGGTGATGCGGCGGCTGCGCGCGGAGTGCCCGTGGAAGCAGGAGCAGACCCATCGCTCGCTGGTGCGCTACCTGCTCGAGGAGACCTACGAGACGGTCGACGCGATCGACGCCGGTGAGCTCTCGGGCGACTGGTCCCACCTGGCCGAGGAGCTCGGTGACGTGCTGCTCCAGGTGGTCTTCCACGCGGCGATCGCCGAGGAGCGCGGCGAGTTCGACCTCGACGACGTCGCCCGCGGGATCACCGCCAAGATGCGCCGGCGCAACCCCCACGTCTTCGGCGCTGCCGACGCCGGTGCCGAGGGGCTCAGCGCGGCCGAGGTCGACGTGCTCTGGCAGCGGATGAAGGCCGCCGAGAAGCCGGGCGCCACGGCGTCCCCGCTCCCGTCGGGACTGCCGGCCCTGCTCTACGCCGACAAGGCGCTCGCCCGCCGCGAGCGCGCCGGTTCGGCGCTCCCGGAGGCCGGTCCGGGCATCGGGGAGCGCCTGCTCGCGCTGGTCGCCGAGGCGCGGGCGGCGGGGGTCGATCCCGAGGAGGCCCTGCGCGACGTCGTCCGCGGGCTCGACTAGGGCTCAGCGGCGCAGCGCGTCGTGGGGCAGCGCCGGCGTGCGGTGACCGGCGCGGCCGACCATCTCGTCGTTGACGACCAGCGCGTTGAGGACCGACTCCTCGACGGCCTCGACGACGGCGGTCAGGAACGGGTCGATCGCGCCCCACGGCACGAGCTGCTGGGTGGCGAGCTCGGTCGGCGTGGGCGACATCGTGCTGCGCAGCCCGGGGGCGGGCGCGGTCGAGAAGGCCAGGAAGATGTCGCCGGAGAAGTGCCCGCCCGCCGTACCGGTGCGCGCGAGGCCGAGCGGGACCCGCCGGGCGAGCGCCTTGCACTGGTGGGGGAGCAGCGGGGCGTCGGTCGCCACGACGACGATCACCGAGCCGGCGCCGGCCGGCACCCGGTCGCCGCCGGCGCCGAGGTCGCGCTCGAACCAGGGGGTGGTCTCCATGGGGTTGTCCTCGCGCAGGCTGCGCCCGACCGGTACGCCGGCCACGACGAGCTCCTCGCGGGAGCCGAAGTTGGCTTGGACCAGCGCGCCGACCGTGTAGGTGGCCTCGCCGAACCGGACCCGGCGCGAGGCGGTGCCCGTCCCGCCCTTGAAGGCGTAGCAGTTCATGCCGGTGCCGCCGCCGACCGAGCCCTCGGGGACCGGACCGCCGGTGGCGGCGTCGAGCGCCGCGCGGGCGTGCTCGGGCCGGACGTGGCCACCGTTGATGTCGTTGAGGTAGCCGTCCCAGGTCTCGCCGCAGACCGGGAGCAGCCACGCCGAGGCGAGCCGGGGGTGGACCTCGTTGACCCACGCGACGACGCCGGTGTGGCAGGCGCCGACGGCATGGGTGTTGGACAGGGTGACGGGCATCGTGAGGGCGCCGGACTCCTCGATCCAGGTGGTGCCGGTGAGCTCGCCGTTGCCGTTGAGGGAGTACCAGCCGGCCGCGCACGGCTCGCCGACGCCCTCGCGGCCGCGGGGCAGGATCGCGGTGACGCCGGTACGGACGTCGTCCCCCTGGACGAGGGTCTCGACGCCGACGGTCACGCCGGGGACGTCGGTGATCGCGTTGTGCGGGCCCGGCTCGCCGGGGAGGTCGACGAGGTCGCGGGCGCGGGCGCGGGGGCGGTGGGCGTCACGGGGCATGGGGGACCTCCCGGTCGGGGACGATGTCGGCGCAGCGGGTCGCGAGCCGGGCGTAGCCGCAGAGCAGCTCGACCACGCGCTCGTAGTGCAGGGAGCGGACGCCGACGACGATGTGCTCGCCGTAGGCGTCCTCGAGGGCGACCAGGTTCTGGGCCAGGTCGGTCGGGTCGGCGGCGAGCTCGAAGTGGCCCTGGGCCACGCCGACCTCGAGGATGCCGACGTAGATCGCGACCTGGGTGTCGTAGAGCGCGGTGTAGAGCTCGGAGTTGGGCTCGCGGAACCTCATCTGGCCGTCGAGGTGGTAGAGCGCGGCGACGAGGTCGTCGTCGGTCGAGGTGGGCAGCCCGCCGCGGATGGCGGCGACCAGCTTGTCCCGGGCGTCGGGGAGCTGGGTCAGCCGGGAGAGCCGGTCGTCGTAGAAGCGCTTGCGGGCGCGGGCGTGCACCTCGGCGAGCAGCCCCTGGACGTCGTCGAAGTAGTAGTGCACGGTCCCGGTCGAGACGCCGGCCCGGGCCGCCACGTCGCGCAGCCGCAGGGCCGCCGAACCGGACTCGCGCAGCACCTGGAGGGTCGCCGCCACGATCTCGTCGCGCCGCCGCTCCTGGTCCTTGAAGCGTGCCACTCCCGCTGCTCCTCCCGCCTCTCCTGACGGACCGTCAAAGTTTTGTCAGGGTACAAACGAGCGTTGACACGGGAATCCAAGCAGTTCTTTGATCGGGAGTCAAAGAAAGGGGTTCCCATGGCCGAGCTCGACCCGCACGAAACTCCCGCCGCCGGAATGATCGACGACAACCCGTCTCCGGAGGGTCCGGCCCGCTACGAGCAGCAGCTCGCGCGGTCGCTGACGATGCGCGAGAACATCATGATCACGCTGTCCTCGGTGACCCCGGCGTCGAGCGTCTTCATCATCGTCCCGGCGATCCTGCTGGGCGTGGGCGGTGCCTCGGTGCTCACCCTGGCGCTGGCCGCGGTCGCGGCCGTCCTGGTCGGGGTCTGCTACGCCGAGCTGTCGGCGACGTACCCGGTGACCGGGGGCGAGTACACCTGGGCCGCCCGGCTGCTCGGGCGCCCCGCGGGCTTCGCGACCTTCCTGCTCACGCTGGTCAGCGGGATCCTCATCATCGCGGTGATCGCGCTCGGCACCGGCGACTACCTCGGGGCCGCGTGGTCCGGGCTCAGCGGCAGCTGGGTCGGGGTCGCCGTGATCGTCGTGACGACCGCGGTGGCGGCGCTCGACATCCGTACCAACGCCTGGGTGACCGGTCTCTTCCTGGCCACCGAGGTGCTCGCGCTCATCGTCCTGGCGGTGCTCGGGTTCCTGCACCCCGAGCGCGGCATCGGCACCTTCTTCTCCGCCCAGACCATGGGTGCGCACGGCCTCGAAGGCGTCGGCGTCGCCGCGGTCGTCGCGCTGCTGCCGGTGGCGCTCTTCGCGTTCAACGGCTACGGCGCCGCCGTCTACTACGTCGAGGAGACCAAGGACGCCAACCGCACGATCGGCCGGGTCATCCTGGTCGCGCTCGCCGTGACGGCGCTCGTCGAGATCGTGCCGCTCGCCGCCGTCGTCGTCGGTGCGCCCAGCATGGAGGCCCTGCTCGCCAGCGACGCCCCGATGAACTACTTCCTCCTCGAGCGGGGCGGCTCGGCCCTCAACGTCGTGATCAGCGTCGGCATCGCCCTGGCCATCGTCAACGCGGTGATCGCGATCATCATCCAGATCGCCCGCCTGGTCTACGCCTCGGCGCGCGACCGCTCCTGGCCGGGCCCCGTCGACGACGTCCTGGGCCGGATCCACCCGCGCTTCAAGTCGCCGGTCAACGCGACCCTGCTCGTCGGCGGCGTCGCCGCCCTGGCCGCGGCGCTCATCCCGCTGTCGTGGCTGATCACGGCGACCGGGGCCTCGGTGGCCGTCGTCTACCTCGTGGTCGGCACGAGCGCCCTGCGGCTGCGCCGGCCGGGGCTCGCCCGCTCGCGCGGCTACCGGATGCCGTGGTGGCCGCTGCCGCCGCTGCTCCTCATCGCCGGGATGGTCTACGTGTGCGTCCAGGTCGCCCGGGACACGCCCTCGCAGCTCGCGATCAGCCTGACCACGATGGTGCTGGGTCTCGTCTACTACCTGGGCTTCATCCACCCGCGGCGCGGCGAGCGCTGGACGCTGCCGGACCCGGTCGAGGAGGAGGGTACGGCCTGACGTGGGGAGGGCGGGCCGGTCAGTGCGGCGCGTCGAGGCCGGTGACCCGGATGCCGGAGTGCGTCTTGTACTTGCGGTTGATCGAGATCAGTACCGCGGTGAACGGCTCCAGCACCCGCGCCAGGCGGAGCTTGCCGCCGTCGATGCCGGGACGGTCGGTGACCGAGGCGGCCAGGTCGATCGCGACCTGCTTGCCCTCGACCGAGTCGCCGACCACGATGACGTCCTCGTCGAGGAAGTCCTCGGCGCCCCACAGGGCGGGGGCGGCGACGTTGTGGAAGGCGCCGACCACGGTGGCCTCGGGTGCGATGCGGGCCGCGGACTCCGCGGCGGAGCCCTCGCCGGCGTCGATGACCTGACCGTGCGCGCCGCGCTTGTCGAAGGCCAGCGGGTTGACGCAGGAGATGACGGTCTTGCCCGCGAGCGCCTCGGCCAGGGAGGTGACGAGGTCGTCGTGGCCGTCGTAGGGCACCGCGAGGAGGACGACGTCGGCGGCGGCGATGGCGTCGGCGTTGGCTGCGCCGCGGGCGGTCCCGGCACCGGGCAGGTCGGTGAGCCGCTCGTTGACCTCGGCGGCGACGGTCTGGGCCTTCTCGGCGGCTCGGGAGCCGAGCACGATGTCGTGGCCGTGGCGGGCGAAGCGGTAGCCCAGGCCCTTGCCCTGCGGGCCGGTCCCGCCGATCACGGCGACGGTGTAGCGGTGGGTGCTGCTCATGGGGATTCTCCTGGTGAGACGGGGTGTGAGGGACTGGAAGGATGCGGGCCATGGAGCGACGTGCGCCCGCCGCGGCCCAGGCACTCGACGTGCTGCGGGTGATCTCGGGGAGCGTCGAGCCGGTCTCGGCCAGCCACATCGCCCGGGAGCTGGGGCTGGCCCGGTCGACGACGTACTACCTGCTCGACGTGCTCATCGAGCACGGCTACGTGCGCCACCACGCGGAGCGCCGCCGCTACGGCCTGGGGATCGCCGCGCACGAGCTCGGGTCGGCGTACCAGCGCCAGGCGCCGTTGCGCCGGATCGCCCAGCCGATCATCAACCGGCTCGTCGACGAGGCCGGCCACAACGGGCACTTCACGATCCTGCACGGCAGCGACGTGGTCTACCTGATCGAGGAGCGGGCGCCCGGGCGGCCGGTGCTGATCAGCGAGGTGGGCGTGCGGCTGCCCGCCCACCTCACCGCCAGCGGACTGGCCCTGCTGGCCCGGCTCCCGGTGCCGCAGGTACGGGCGCTGTTCCCGTCGAAGGAGGCGTTCTTCACCCGGCGCGGGCTCGGGCCGCAGTCGCCGACCGAGCTGCGCCGCGCCCTGACGACCGTACGACGCGACGGCTACGCCTTCGAGCAGGGCTGGATCATGCCCGACCTGGCCTCGGTCTCGGCCGCCGCGGTCGACGACAACGGCCTGCCGCTGGGGTCGTTCACGCTGACCTTCGCCGAGGAGCACGTCGACACGCTGCCCGCGCTGGCCGCACTCGTCGTCCAGGCCGCCGAGCGGCTGAGCGAGCGAGTGCGGCACTGACGCGTGCTCAGTGCTGCCGGTAGATCTTGCGGGCGAGCACCACGCCGATCACCGACAGCGGCGCGATCATCATGAAGTAGTACGCCGGCGCGCGCAGCGTCACGTCGCTCCACGCGGTCAGCAGCAGCGGCCCGAGGCTGCCCATGAAGATCATGCCCACGTTGTACGACAGCGCGATGCCGGTCGTGCGCACCTCGGTGTCGAACAGGTCGACCAGCAGCCCGGTCAGGGTGCCGAAGTAGGCCGCGATGACCACGCCGAGGAAGACCTCGACCGCGATGAGCGCGCCCGTGGTGCGGTGCGCGAGCAGGAACGACAGCAGCGGGTAGATGCTGACGAACCCGACGACGGCCGCCGTCAGCAGGATCGGTACGGCGCCCGTGCGGTCCGCGAGCCGCCCGAACACGGGGGCGAGCACGGCGACGACGGTGCCCGCGCCGGCCGCGGCGGCGTACCCGGACCAGGGGGCGAGGTCGAGGCGGATCGCGTAGGCGGCGAGGAAGGTGATCAGGTAGACGCCCATGCCGGCCATGCCGACGCACAGGGTCCCGACGAGGACCCGGCCCCAGTGCTCACGCAGCGTGGTGCGCAGGGGGTTGGCGATCGGCTCGGTCGCGCGGAACTCCTCGGTGTCGGGGATCCGGTTGCGGATCCAGAGCCCGATCGGGCCGATCAGGATGCCGAAGATGAACGGCAGCCGCCACGCCCACGCGTGCAGCGTCTCGGTGTCGACGGTCGTGAAGAGCAGCCACCCGGAGACGCCGGCGAGGATCATCGCCATGCCCTGCGTGGCCGCCTGCCAGCTGGCCAGGAACCGGCGCCCGGCCTGGGCGCTCTCGGCCATGAAGGTGGTCGCGGCGCCGAACTCACCACCGGCGGAGAAGCCCTGGATCAGCCGGGAGACCATGAGGATCGCGGGTGCGGCCAGCCCGATGCTGGCGTACGTCGGCGTCACCGCGATGATCGCGACGCCCAGGGTCATCAGCCCGATGGTGAGCGTCAGCGCGGTCTTGCGGCCGTGCTTGTCGGCCAGGTTGCCGATCACCATCGCGCCGACGGGGCGGATCAGGTAGCTGATGAGCAGGCCGGCGTAGGTGCTGATCAGCGCCGCCGTGGGATCGGACTTCGGGAAGAAGAGGACGGCCAGCACCGGCGCCATGTAGGCGTAGATGATGACGTCGTACCACTCCATGACGTTGCCGAGCCCGGCCGCGACGACGGAGCGCCAGGCGGAGCGGGGCGCCGCGCGGCGCGGCCCGGAGGCGGTGGTGGGTGCTGTGGTCATGACGGGTGGACCTCGCTCGTGAAGGGGAGAGCTGCGGGACGGAGCGCGGGGATGACCTCCGCGCCCAGGAGCGCGGCGCTGTCCAGCAGGTCCTGCCGGCGTGCGTCGCGAGAATGACCGGCCACGATCACGAAGTCCAGCCCGAGGTCGATGAGGGGCTGGATCCGCTCGACGCAGTGGTCGGGGTCGCCGACGATGGCGAACCGTTCCCGCAGGATCCGGTCCTCCTCGCTCAGCGTCGTGCGGAGGTTCGCGTGGGTGTCGATCCGGTAGTCGCCGTGGAGCTTCGAGCGCTGGTCGCGATCCGCGAACCTGGCGAGGACGCTGAGGCTTCCCGAGATGAGCTGGTTGGCGACGTCGAGGTCGTGGTGGGTGGCGACGTTGAGGTACGCGCCGTACTGGATGCCGTCGGGGTCGAGTCCCGCGTCGGCGCGGGCCTTGCGGGCGGTGTCCAGCGCCTCCGCGATCGGCTCCGGCTCGACGCCGACGGTGAGCACGAGACGGTCGGCCAGGCAGGCGCCGAGCCGGATCACCCGGGGACCGGACGCCGCGACCTCGATCGGCACGGGCGGCAGGCCGGTCTCGGCGACCCAGTCCATCCGGCTCTCGAACTCGTCGATCTGCGTGCGGCCGTCGTTGAGGTAGCCGCGCAGCCGGGTCAGCACCTCCTCGAACTCACGCACCGGCGCGGGTCCGCGGCCGATGTGGGAGAGCGAGGAGTCGCCGCGGCCGATGCCGAGCACCATCCGTCCGTCGGAGAAGGCGTGCGCCGTCGCGGCCGCCGAGGCGAGCGCGGCGACGTGACGGGTGACCGGGTTGGTGACGCCGGTGCCGAGCCGGATCCGCTCGGTCCGGGTCGCGGCGACCGAGATCGCGGCGAACGGGTCGCCGGTGAGGTTCTGGCTGTCGGCGGCCAGGAGCCCGTGCCAGCCGGACTTCTCGTAGTGGACGGCCAGGTCGGGGAACTCGGTGGCGGGGACGAAGCTGAGGGCGAAGACCTCCGCCTCGCGACGGTCGGGGTTCATCGGGCGTCTCCCATCGGGATCTCGAGCCCGGTGCGCTCGGCGCACTCCCGGGCGATCGGGTAGCCCGCGTCGGCGTGCCGCAGCACCGCCGTCGCGGAGTCGTTGCGGAACACGCGGGACAGCCGCGCGGCGGCCAGGTCGGTGCCGTCGGCGACGCAGACCTGACCGGAGTGGATCGACTTGCCCATGCCGACGCCGCCGCCGTGGTGGATCGAGACCCACGAGGCGCCGGAGGCGACGTTGACCAGGGCGTTGAGGAGCGGCCAGTCCGCGATCGCGTCGGAGCCGTCGAGCATCCCCTCGGTCTCGCGGTACGGCGACGCCACCGAGCCGCCGTCGAAGTGGTCGCGGCCGACGACGATGGGTGCGGCGACCTCGCCGCGCCGGACCAGGTCGTTGAAGGCGAGCGCGGCCAGGTCGCGCTGCCCGTGGCCCAGCCAGCAGATCCGTGCGGGCAGGCCCTGCTGGGGGACCCGGTCACCGGCCAGGCGCAGCCAGCGCTGGAGCCCGTCGTCGTCGGGGAAGAGCTCGGCGACGGCCCGGTCGGTCCGGGCGATGTCGGCCCGGTCGCCGGAGAGCGCGACCCAGCGGAACGGGCCGCGGCCCTCGCTGAAGAGCGGGCGGACGTACTCCTGCACGAAGCCGGGGATCTCGAAGGCGTCGGTGCAGCCACCCTGGGCGGCGAACGCGCGCAGCGAGTTGCCGTAGTCGAAGACCACGGCGCCGCCGCGCCGGAACCCGAGCATCGCCTCGACGTGCGCGGCCATGGACGCCAGCGCCTGCTCGTGGCAGCCGGCCGGGTCCCGGCGTACCTTGTCGGGCCAGCCGTCGAGGTCCTCGCCGGCGGGCAGGTAGGTCAACGGCTCGTGCGCCGAGGTCTGGTCGGTGACGATGTCGATGCGCGCCCCGCTGCGCAGGTACGCCGGCAGCACCTCCGCGGCGTTGGCGCACACCCCGATCGAGAGGGGACGCCGGGCCGCGGCGGCCTCCTCGGCCATCCGCAGCGCCGCCTCCGGGCTGTCGGCCACCGTGTCGAGGTAGCCGAGCTCGACACGGCGGGCGACCTTGGCCGGGTCGACGTCGAGGCAGATCGCGACGCCGCCGTTCATGGTCACGGCCAGCGGCTGCGCGCCGCCCATGCCGCCGAGCCCCGCGGTCACGGTGATCGTGCCGCCGAGGTCGCCGCCGAAGCGCTGCCGGGCGACCGCCGCGAACGTCTCGTAGGTGCCCTGCACGATGCCCTGGCTGCCGATGTAGAGCCACGATCCGGCGGTCATCTGGCCGAACATGATCAGCCCGAGCTCGTCGAGGCGGCGGAACTCGTCCCAGTTGGCCCAGTCGCCGACGAGGTTGCCGTTGGCGATGAGCACGCGCGGCGCCTCGGGGGTGGTGTCGAGGACGCCGACGGGCTTGCCCGACTGGACGAGCAGCGTCTGGTCGGAGCGCAGCGTGGTGAGCCGCCGGGCGATCGCGTCGAAGGACGCCCAGTCGCGGGCGGCCTTGCCCGAGCCGCCGTACACGACGAGGTCGGCGGGGTTCTCTGCGACGTCGGGATCGAGGTTGTTGTGGAGCATCCGGTACACCGCCTCCTGCTCCCACCCGAGGGTGGAGAGCCCGCTGCCGTGCGGGGATCGGAGGGTGCGGACGGGGGACACGGCTGTCATGCGGAACTCCTGCTCTCGACGCTTCTTGCCCGTCATCCTGGGCGCGCGGAGCAGGTGTGCGGGAGGTCACAACAGGCATTTGTGTCCCGCTGGTGGGACAAAAGGAGAGGTGCCTCAGCGAGCGGGCAGGGCGGCCGCGGGCAGCGTCACGCGGTCCATCTCCTGGCCGCCGTCGCAGGTGAGCAGGGCGACGATCGCCGTGCCGTCGCGCTCGCCGACGACCTCCCAGTGCCCACCGGAGGTGATCCAGCGCTCGAGCGCGGTGCGCCCGTCAGACGACACCGGAGGCCGCCCAGGCGACGCCGGTGACGGTGAACGGGCCGTCGCCGAGATCGGCGCGCAGTGCCGCCGCGAGCCGCTCGCGCGCGTCCGGGTCGAGCCCGGCGACATAGCCTCCGGCCGGCCCGACGCCGAAGGTGTAGGGCTCCCACCAGTCCGCGAAGCGGGCGAACTCGACCTCGACGGTCAGCTCGACCTCGTCGACCTCGCGCAGCCCCGCCGCGTCGAGCAGGCTCGCCAGGTCGCCGCCGTGGGAGCCCGGCAGGGCGCCCTCGCCGCCCACGCGCGGATCGAGGGCGGCCGCCACGCGCCACAGCGGCGACAGCGGTCCCCGCCCGCCGCCGTGGTCCCAGACGCAGGCGCTCACCCGGCCGCCCGGCCGGGTCACCCGGACCATCTCGCCGACCCCGGCGGCGGGGTCGGCCATGAAGTTGACGACGAGCTGGGCCAGGGCGGCCCCGAAGGCGGCGTCGGCGAAGGGGAGGGTCTCCGCCGACGCCGCACGTACGTCGGCGCCCGGGTGGGCCGCCGCGGTCGCCGTCACGAACGACGCGACGGGGTCGATCGCCGCGACCCGGTCCGCGCCGTGGCGCCGGACGAGCTCGGCGGTGAGCATGCCGGGTCCGCAGCCGACGTCGAGCACCGCCGCCGACGGATCGACGCCGGCCAGGCCGACGTCGGCGAACAGCCCGGCAAGAGGACCCGAGAAGGTCCCCATGAAGCGGACGTAGGCGTCGGCCGCGACCTCGAACATGGCCACCGGGCCGATCATTCTCCGGTCGGCGGCCGCTGTCCATGGTCACTCGAAGTCGTTAGGATCGAAACGATCTGTTCGGAACGCCGGAAGGACCCCCTATGCCCCGCCCGCTCATCGCCGTCCCGGCCCGCTTCTCGGCGTCCGCCTCGGCCCTGCGGTACGGCGCGGACGTGACGGCGCGCGCCCTCCTCGACGCCGTGCACGCCGCCGGCGGCGAGCCCCTCGTCGTCCACCCGGTCGCGCCCGGTGCCCGGGTCGACCCCGACGAGGTCGCCGAGCGCCTCTGGTACGCCGACGGCGTGCTCCTGCCCGGCGGCGGCGACCTGGCCGCGCACTGGTCCGGGCAGCGCCCGCACGCGACGCAGTACGACGTCGACGAGGAGCAGGACGCCTTCGACCTCGCGGTGGCCCGCCACGCGCTCGCCGCGGGCCTCCCGCTGCTCGCCGTGTGCCGTGGCAACCAGGTGGTCAACGTCGCGCGCGGGGGAGACCTGGTCCAGGACCTGGGGGAGCGCACGCACCGCCACGTCGTCCAGGCGATCGAGGTGGCGCCGGACTCGCTGCTGGCGGGCTTGGTCGGCACCGCCCCGACGATCTCCTGCTACCACCACCAGGGCATCGGCCGGCTCGGCACCGGGCTGCGCCCGGTCGCGCTCGCTCCCGACGGCGTGATCGAGGCGGTCGAGCTTGACGACGCCCGCTCCTGGTACGTCGGCGTCCAGTGGCACCCCGAGGACACGGCCGCCACCGATCCCGCCCAGGCGGCGCTCTTCGCGGCGCTGGTCGAGGCCGCGGCGGCGTACCGCGGCGTCCGGTCCTAGGGCGTGTCTCTCAAGTCCCCGCCTGCTGCGCGGCGTTTGCGACTCGATCTGGCGGCGTTGTCGCAGACTCGACCCACTATCGGCCCCGCCGTCGGCCCGCCTTCGCTGCTCCGCCTTGCCAGATCGGCCGCAAACGCCGCTCGCGACGGCGCGGACTTGAGAGACACGCCCTAGGAGTAGCCGAGGACGCTGCCGATCCGGCGGGCGAGGGCGTACTGCCCGCGGGCCATCGGATGCCCCGCCTGCGCGTTGGTGGCGGGCTTGATCGGGTAGACCCACGACGCCCCGCCGGTGCAGGCCTCGTGCCCGCTGAGCGTGTCGAGCACGTCGACGAAGGTCGCGCCGTTGCGGGTCGCGGTCGCCCGGATGACGTTGTTGAGCTCGACGGCGAGGCCGTTGAGCGCCTTGCGCACCTGCGGCACCAGCCAGCCGCACTTGCGGACGGCCTTGCCCCGGAGCGGGAACAGCCGCGGGTACCCGACCACCACCAGCCGGGCGTCCTTCGGCGCCTGCGCCCGGATCGCCTGGTAGCTCGCGCCGAGCCGGCTCGCCAGCGGGCCCCGGACGAACTTCTTGGCCTGCCGGTAGGGCTTGCCCTTCTGGACGCAGTTCTTCTGGTGGAGCTTCCACCGCAGGAAGCAGCTCGTCAGGACGTCGCTGAAGCCGGTGTCGTTGCCGCCGATGGTCACCGTGACGACCTCGGTGAACGGGTGGATCCGGGACACCTGCGGCCCCTCGCCCTTGAAGGTGCCGGTGAGGTTCGGCATCTCGGCGCCGGAGCAGGCGAGGAACGACTCGACGTGCCACCGGGTGGGGTTGCGGGCCTCCAGGTACTTCGTCCAGGCGTAGGGGCTGCGGTGGCAGCCACGGCTCGCCGGGTCGTAGCCGCCGGCGCCCTCGCCCGCGCTGTAGGAGTCACCGAGCGAGGCGACCAGGGTCGGCCGCTTCGAGGCCCGGTAGCACTGGCGCCAGCCGTCGTTCGGGGGAGTGCTGCAGACCTCCAGCGACTGACCGTCGCGGGACACGGTGAACGAGGCCTGGGTGTCGTCGCCGATGGACTGGCACGGATCCTTCGTGTCGTCCCACCACCGGACCATGCCGGTGTAGCTGAGCCCGGACCCGGTCACCGCGCCCCAGGCCGCCTCGCCCGGGCGCCAGGTGATGCACTCGTCGAGCCCCGACCCCCACAGGCCCAGGTGGGTCGCCGCGACCGCGGTGATGGTGCCGCCGCGGGCGGTGACCTTGACGGTGCCCCCGGCGTACGACCAGTAGCCGGCCAGGGGGACGGTGCCCGTGGCCGCCGCGCGCCCCGGGCTCGCCGGCGTCGCGCTCGCGACAGCGCTCGCGGGTGCGGGCGCCGCGGTCCCGGTCAGGGCGAGGCAGAGGGCGGCGCACAGCGCCGCGACGAGCGTGGTCGTCGCGGCACGGGAGCGTGCGGGACGAGGGGCGTGCGGCATCGGGGCTCCAGTTCGTCGGGCACGTCGTGCTCCGGGGGGTGCACCCAGCCCAGGGCACGACCGGCCTCGGCGGCCAGGTGCCCGAACGATCCCGAACGTCAGGCGGTCTCGTCCTCGCCCTCGACCGCGTTGACGACCTCGCGCAGGGTCTTGGTGAAGGTGCTGACCTTGCGGTCGGAGAGCTTGCCGATGATCTCGGCCTCGACGGCGTTGAACTCGGGGTAGAGGCGCTCCATGAGCGTGATCCCCTCGGGGGTGAGCCGGAGCCGGACCAGGCGGCGGTCGCTCTCGTCGCCCTCGCGGGCGATGAGGCCGCGGGTCTCGAGGGTCTTGACGACGCCGGTGAGGGTCGCCTTGGAGATGTCGGCGGACTCGGCGACGTGGCGGGTCTCCATGCCGTCCCAGATCCAGACCACCCACATCACGACGAACCCGGTCCAGGTCATGTCGTGCTGGCGCAGCACCCGGTTGGTCAGCTCGCTGCGGACCGCGTTGGCGGCGCGGAAGAGGTTCGAGAGCGCGTTGGCGGCGGCGAAGTCGAGCGGCAGTGCGCCCACGTGGTCCTTCATCGCACGCTCGGTCTCGGCGAGCGTGTGGCGGTCCGGCATGCGGTCAGCGTAGTCAGCGCCGCCGGACGAGCCCGGCAGCAGGGCATCGAGCGGGTCGGGTGTCGGAAATTCGTTCGGGAACAAACATTTTCGGAAAACATCGGCTTCGGGGATGGTGTCCTGGGTCACATCCCATTATCGTACGGATCCGAACGATCCGGTGAACAGGTTCGCCGGGCACCAGCGGCCACGTCGCTGCGGACACTAAGGAGTCCCGATGTCGGACACCGTCAACACCACCCTGCGCAAGAACGCGCTCGGCGTCGGCGCGATCGTCTTCCTCGTCCTCGCCGCGGTGGCACCGCTCACCGGCATGGTCGTGGTCGCCTCCCTCGCGATCGCGCTCGGCAACGGCGGTGGGTCGCCGTTCGCGTTCTTCGCGGTGGCCGTCGTGCTCCTGCTCTTCGCCATCGGCTACGGCAAGATGTCGAGCGAGCTGGTCAACGCGGGCGGCTTCTACGCCTTCGTGGTCAAGGGCCTCGGCCGGCCGGCGGGGCTCGCGGCGGGGTTCATCGCGATGCTCGGCTACAACTTCTTCGTCGTCGGCACGATCGGCACGAGCGGCTTCTTCATGAAGATCGTCATCGCCGACAAGACCGGCCTCGACATGCCGTGGCTCTTCTGGGGGCTCGCCTCGATCACGGTCTGCTACCTGATGGCGCTGCGCGGGGTCGACTTCAGCTCCAAGATCCTCGGCATCTCGCTCATCCTGGAGACCTCGATCCTGATCGTCTTCGACCTCGCCGTGCTGTTCAAGGACGGCTTCTCGTTCTCGGCGTTCTCGTTCGACTCGATCACCTCCGGCTCCCTGTCCATCGGCCTGCTGCTCGCCGCGACCGGCTTCCTCGGCTTCGAGGCGACCTCGCTGTTCAGCGAGGAGGCGAAGAACCCGCTCAAGACCGTGCCCCGGGCGACGTACGTCGCGATCACGCTGATCGGCGTCATCCTCGGGGTCAGCACCTGGGCCGTGGTCAGCGCGACCGGTGTCGCCCAGGCCCAGGACACCGCCCTCGCGCACCTGCCCACCGGTGACCTCGTCTTCAGCCTGGCCGACAGCTACATCGGCGGCTTCCTGACCGACGTGATGCAGTGGCTGCTGCTGGTCAGCCTGTTCGCCGCGATGCTCGCCTTCCACAACTCGTCGAGCCGCTACCTGTTCTCGCTCGGCCGGGCCCGGGTGCTGCCCCAGGCCCTCGCGCGGACCGCGCGCAGCGGAGCGCCGTACGTCGCCAGCACCGTGCAGGCGGGCTTCGCGGTCACCGTCGCGGTGATCTTCGCGATCGCCGGTGCCGACCCGATCCTGACCGTCGTGCCCAGCATGCTCGGCTTCGGCACGCTCGCCATCCTGGTCCTCCAGGCCCTCGCGGCGCTGTCGATCGTCGTCCACTTCCGTCGTTCCAACGACCCGCGGATCGGCACCACCCTGGTGGCGCCCGGCCTGGGTTTCCTCGGGCTGTGCTTCGCGGTCACCCTGGCGTTCAAGCACTTCGAGATCGTCGCCGGCTCCGACTCCCGTGCGGTCAACTCGCTGCCGTGGCTGCTGGTCGCGGCGCTCGTCGGCGGCATCGGCTACGCCTTCTACCTGCGCACCTCCCGACCCGCCGTGTACAGCGCCCTGTCCAGCGACCTGGAGCGGTTCGACGATGAGCACCCCGTGACCGCCCCCGTCGCCTGATGATGGATCACTGAGAGACCAACGAGGAGAACCGACTGTGGAGCACATCGACGAGAACGCCCTGCGCGCGGCTGTCCAGCAGTTCGCGGAGGACGGGATCGACGTCGTCCGGCTCGGCTACAGCGACCTGATCGGCACCGAGCGAGGCCGGGACATCCTGGCCGACCGGTTCGACCGGACCGTCGGCGACGGCGTCGCCTTCTGCCGCTCGGTCTACGCCACCTCGCCGCTCGGGGACGTCGTCGACATCGCCGGCGGGCTCTCCGCCGGCCTGCCCGACATCGTCGCGGTCCCCGACCTCGCCACGGTGAAGCCGGTCCCGTGGGAGCCGGGCGTCGCGCACGTCATCGCCGACGTCTACAACCCCGACGGCACGCCGTCCGAGGAGAGCCCGCGCCAGGTGCTCAAGCGCGTCGTCGACCGCTTCGCCGAGCTCGGCATGCGCCCGGTCGTCGGGCCCGAGCTGGAGTTCTACGTCCTCGAGCCCGACGAGACGAAGGCCAACGGCTGGCGCCGGTACGGCGAGGCCACCGGCAACGTCTACGTCTCCGGTCTCAAGGGCGACCCCGAGAACACCCTGCTGTCCTCGCTGCGCGAGCTGGCGGCGTACGGCCTCGACGTGGTCGCGGCCAACCACGAGTTCTCCAGCGGCCAGTTCGAGATCAACCTGTGGCACTCCGAGGCGCTCGACGCGGCCGACCGGGCGTTCCGGTTCAAGACCGCGGTCCAGGAGCTCTCCCGGCGCCGCGGCAAGATGGCGACCTTCATGGCCAAGCCGTTCAACGACGAGGGCGGCTCGGGCTTCCACGTGCACTTCAGCACCCTCGACGCCGAGGGACGGCCGCTCTTCGACGACCCCGCGAGCGAGGACGGCCTCTCCACCGTGGCCCGCTCCGCGATCGCCGGCATCCTCGCGCACGCCCCGGCGCTCGCCGCGATCAGCAACCCGACGATCAACTCCTACAAGCGCTTCGGCCCCGACACGCTCGCGCCCTGGCTCGTCGACTGGGGCCTCGACAACCGCAGCGCGATGGTCCGGATCCCGCCCGAGCGCGGCCGCGCGTCCCGGCTCGAGCTGCGCCTCGGCGACGCCTCGGCCAACCCGTACCTGGCGATTGCCGGGCTGCTCGCGGCGGCGTACCTGGGCATCCGCGACGGGCTCACGCCGCCCGCCAAGCTGGAGGGCTACGGCTACGACCCGGCCAAGGCCGACCGGCTCCCCGCCGACCTCGGCTCCGCCATCGACGCGCTCGAGGAGGACAAGGACCTCACCGACCTGCTCGGCCCGTCGTTCGTCGCGTCCTTCGTCGCCTACAAGCGCAACGAGCTCGAGCGGTTCAGCCAGTTCGTGACCGACTGGGAGTTCCGGGAGTACGCCTACCACCTCTGAGGTGGCCGGCGCGGAAGGAGGATCCCCATGACGACACAACCCATCGTCCGTGAGCACGAGGCGGACCTGACGGTGGTCGCCGCCGTCGAGGCCGCGGCCGACGTGATGACGCTGACGCTCGCCGCGGCCGACGGCTCGGCCCTGCCCCCGTGGACGCCCGGCGCCCACATCGACCTGGTCCTCGGCGACGACCTGGTGCGCCAGTACTCGCTCTGCGGCAGCCCCGCCGACAGCACCACCTGGCGGATCGGCGTCCTGCGGGCGCCTGACAGCCGCGGCGGCTCCAAGGCCGTGCACGCCGAGCTGTCCGCCGGTACGACGGTCCGGGTGCGCGGTCCGCGCAACCACTTCCCGATGGTCGCCTCGCCCCGCTACCTCTTCGTCGCCGGCGGCATCGGGATCACCCCGATGCTGCCGATGATCGCCGAGGCCGAGGCGTCCGGTGCCGACTGGCGCCTCGTGTACGGCGGCCGCTCGCGCGCCTCGATGGCGTTCACCGACGAGCTCGCCCCCTACGGCGACAAGGTGACCCTGCTGCCGCAGGACGAGGCCGGCCTGCCCGACCTCGACGCCCTGCTCGGCGTACCGGCGCCGGACACGCTCGTCTACACCTGCGGCCCGACCGGCCTGCTCGACGCCGTCGAGGCGCGCTGTGGCGCGTCCTGGCCGGCCGGGAGCCTGCACCTGGAGCGGTTCGCGGCCAAGGCCGCGGTCTCGGAGGGGGAGGACGAGGCGTTCGAGCTGGTCCTGCAGCGCTCGGGGCTCACCCTGGAGGTGCCCGCCGACCGGTCCGTGTTCGAGGTCTGCCGGGCCGCCGGCGTCAGCGTCGTCGGCTCCTGCCTCGAGGGCGTCTGCGGCACCTGCGAGACCGAGGTGGTCGACGGCGACGTCGACCACCGCGACTCCATCCTCAACGAGGAGGAGAAGGAGTCCAACGAGTTCATGATGATCTGCGTCTCCCGGTGCCGCTCGGGCCGGCTGACACTGGACCTGTGACGGGAGCCCGGAGATGAGAGACCGCAGCGCCCCCGGCTACCCCCGCAACGCGTGGTACGCCCTCGCCGCCTCGTCCGACGTCGGCGCCGCCGCTCCGCTCGGCACCCGTGCCCTCGACACCCCGGTCGTCCTGTTCCGCACCGGCGACGGCTCGGTCGTCGCCCTCGGCGACCGCGACGCCCACCGCCCGTACCCGCTCAGCCTCGGCCACGTCGACGGCGACACCATCGTGTCCGGCTACTCCGGCTTCGCCTACGACCGCACCGGCGCCTGCGTGCGCGTGCCCTCGCAGGCGCAGGTGCCCTACGGCGCCCGGGTGCCGTCGTACCCGGTGCGGGAGGAGGGCGGCCTGGTCTGGGGCTGGCTCGGCGAGCCCTCCCTGGCCTCGCTGCGCCCACCCGTCGCGACCCCCTGGCTGACCGACCCCGCCTGGGAGACCTTCGGCGGCGCGTGGGAGACCGCCGCCCACGTCTCCCTGCTCCACGACAACTTCGCCGACATCACCCACGTCGCCGTCATCGACCCGGTCATCTCCCCGCCCGCCCTGGCCGGCATCGCGCCCGCCCTCCAGGTCGAGCTGACCGAGACCACCGTGCAGTTCCACCGCGACTGGCCGCCCGCCCCCATGCCGGAGTGGCAGGCCAAGGTGTCCGGGGCATCGGCCTCGTCGTCGTACGGGCAGCGGGAGGAGGGCGCCTTCCTCGCCCCCGGCCTCTGGGCCGACCGCTGGGACGTCCTCCTGCCCGAGGCCGAGGGCGGCCCCCAGACCTTCCGGTTCACCCACGCGGTGACCCCGGTCGACGAGCGTCGTACCCGGCACGTGTGGCGGGTCAGCCGCAACTTCGCCCCGGGCGCCGAGGCGAGCGACGTGCTGCGGCCGATCTTCGAGTCGTACTACCTCAAGGTCCGCGAGATCCTCGAGACCATGCAGCAGGTCATCGACCGCGACGGGTACGGCGACGACGTCAACGTCGCCGCGGACCTCGCGGCGCTGCAGGTGCGCAAGATCCTGCGGCGGTTGGTGGCGGACGAGGGCTGAGCGCCGCCCGCCGGGCTCCCGCCCATCCCACGAAGTGTGGCGGTTGCGGCGACGAGGTGCGGAGCTTGCTGGCACGAGGTAGGGCGGCGGGCTACAACCGACGCACCTCGTGGCCGCAACCCCCGCACCTCGTCCCAGCAACCGCCGCACTTCGCGGAGGGGGAGGGACGGGTCAGCGCGTGGTCACCTTCACCGGCAGCGTCTTGATCCCGTTGACGAAGTTGCTCCGCACCCGCCGTACGTCGCCCGCCAGCTCGATCGACCCGAGCCGGGGGATGAGCTCCTCGAACATCAGCCGGATCTCCATGCGGGCCAGGTTGTTGCCCATGCACAGGTGGGGGCTGCCCTTGCCGAAGGTGACGTGGTCGATGTTGCGCCGGGTCACGTCGAACGCATAGGGCTCGTCGAAGACGTCGGCGTCGCGGTTGCCCGAGGCGAACCACATGACGACCTTGTCGCCCTCCTTGACCTGCTGGCCGCCGAGCTCGACGTCGCGGGTGGCGGTGCGGCGGAAGTGGTAGACGGGGGAGGCCCAGCGCAGGAACTCCTCGACGGCGTCGGGGATGAGTGACGGGTCGGCCTGGAGCTTGGCGAGCTGCTCGGGGTGCTCGATCAGGGCGAGCATCGAGTGCGTGATGGTGTGGCGGGTGGTCTCGTTGCCGGCGACGACGAGGAGCAGGAAGTACGAGTCGTACTCGGAGGCCGACATCGCCTGGCCGTCCTCGGGGATCTTGTTGACGAGCTGGCTGACCAGGTCGGTGCCCTCGCCGCCCTTGCGGTCGGCGGCGAGCACGCGGCCGTAGTCGAAGACCTCCTGCGAGACGGGGGAGCGGAAGGGCAGGTGCTTGTACTGCTCGCTCTCGGCGTCGGAGATGAGGATCTTGGCGTGCTCGGGGTCGGAGAAGCCGATGATCTCGTTGCCCCAGTCGATGAGCTGCCCCGTCTTCTCCTGGGGTACGTCGAGCAGCCGGGCCAGCACCTGGATCGGGAAGTCGGCGCTGACGTCGGCGACGAAGTCGAACTCGCCCTTCGTGAGCGCCGCGTCGACGGTGGTGCGCGTGATGTCGCGCAGGAGCGCCTCATAGTTGCGCATCAGGTTGGGCCGGCTGAACTCGCGGGAGATGAGCTTGCGCAGTGCGCGGTGGCGCAGGCCGTCCATCTCCAGGATGGAGCGGCGGGCCTCCTGCAGCTCGGGGTCGACCTCCTCGAGGTTGACGAAGTTGGTCGAGGTGAACGTCTCGGGGTCCTTGTCGACCTCGCAGATGTCGGCGTGCCGGGTGACGGCCCAGAAGCCGCTGCCGCCGTCGGTCTCGCGCTGCCAGAACACCGGTGCCTCCGTGCGGAGCGTGTCGAGCATGCCCCAGGCCTCGGGCCCGGCGAAGCGGTCCAGGTCGACGAGGTCGACGTCGGCCAGGGGGACGTACGGCGGCTTGTCCACGGCGGGTTCTCCGTCCATTCGGTGAGGGTGTCGCGCAGATCGTTCGGATCCGAACAATATCTGCCGAGAAGTTTGCTCGCAAGGGTGGTCTTTCGGTCGGCCGGTGGTTATCGTACGGATCCGAACGATCTTGTGCCGCCGACTGAATGAGGCCTGATGAACGACATGGCTGGGTTCTTCTACCCCCGCACCGCGACCGGCCGGTCGTCCCTGATCCCGTCGCCGCCGTGGTACTACTCCGGCGACCTGCTGACCGTCGAGTACCGCACCGACCCGGCGCGCGTCGCCGAGCTGCTGCCGGCCCCGCTCGAGCTCGCGCCGGAGGACCCGGGCGCGGTCGCGCTCATCTGGGCCGACTGGCAGTCGTGCTCGGGCACCCGGGAGGAGCTGCTCGACCCGGTCCGCTCCCAGTACAAGGAGGCGTTCGTCGTCGTGCGCTGCGCGTACGAGGGCGTGACCTACTCCCGCTGCGTCTACATCTGGGTCGACAAGGATTTCGCGATCGCCCGCGGCATGCACCAGGGCTACCCCAAGAAGCTCGGCTCGATGTGGCAGACCCGCCCGCACCCGTTCGCGCACGCGGCTCCCCAGGTCGCGCCCGGGGGAGTCTTCGGCGCCACCCTCGCGGCCGGCGACCGGCGGCTCGCCCAGGCGGTGCTCACGCTGCGCGAGGAGTCGCCCACCAACGGCTTCGTCAACGGTCACCCGATGGCGCACCACCGGGTCTACCCGGGCATCGCCAAGGGCTCGCCCGACGCCTACGCCGAGCTCATCGCGTCGGGCGCCAGCTCGTTCGAGGCCGGTCCGGCGTACGCCGGCGACGTCGAGCTCGAGCTCTTCGAGTCGCCCACCGAGGAGCTGCACCGGCTGCCGGTGCACGAGATCATCGGCGGCTACTACCGCCAGGTCGGCGTCGTCTGGGACGGCGGTACGTCGCTCGCGAGCCTCACCCCCCAGCAGGAGGCCGCCCGATGAGCAGCGAGCACCTCGCACTGGTCGAGGGCGTCGCGGTCGACACCCGCCACTGGATCGGTGGCGAGCGGGTCGCGTCCGCGACGACCTTCACCGACATCTCGCCGATCGACGAGACGCCGATCGCCCAGGTCCACGCCGGTACGGCGACCGAGGTCGACGCCGCCGTCGCCGCCGCCCGTGCGGCGTTCCCGGCGTGGGCGGCGCTGTCGGTCAAGGAGCGCGGCGACATCCTGCGCGCCGTCGCGGACGGCATCGAGGCGCGCGTCGAGGACCTCTCGCGGGTCGAGACCCGCGACAACGGCTCGCTCATCCGCAGCCACCGGCGCGGTGTGATGCCCCGGGTCGCCATGAACTTCCGGGCCTTCGCCGACTTCGCCGAGCACCAGCTCGGGCACCCCGACATGGAGGTGCCGGGCCGCGGCCACCGCGAGCGGATCACCTACGACCCGGCGGGCGTCGTCGCGATCATCACGCCGTGGAACGCCCCGCTGATGCTCGCCTCCTGGCGGATCGGACCGGCGCTGGCCGCCGGCAACACGGTCGTCGTCAAGCCGCCGGAGTGGGCACCGCTCACCGCGAGCCTGCTCGCCGACATCATGGCCGAGGCCGGCGTACCGGCGGGCGTGTTCAACGTCATCCAGGGCACCGGGCTCGATGCGGGCGCCCCGCTCACCGCGCACCCCGGCATCAACCGGCTCGCCTTCACCGGCTCGGTCCCGACCGCGGGCGTGATCTCGAAGGCCGCGGCCGCCAACATCGTCCCGCTGTCGTACGAGCTGGGCGGCAAGTCGCCCCTCCTGGTCTTCGAGGACGCCGACCTCGACCTCGCCGTCGAGCTGGCCGTCGAGCAGTTCGACAACGCGGGCCAGGTCTGCCTCAAGGCGGCCCGGATGATCGTGCACTCCTCGCTCGCCGACGCGTTCACCGAGCGCGTCGTCGCGAAGGCGCGGACCCTGGTCCAGGGCGACCCGCGCGACGAGGCGACCGACGTGTCGGCGCTCGTCTCGCGGCGCCACTTCGAGCAGATCTCCGGCTTCGTCGAGCGGGCCCTCGCCGACGGCGCCCGGCCGCTGCTCGGCGGTGGGCCCAACACCGAGCTCGGCGGGCTGTACTTCAACCCCACCATCCTCGTGGACGCCGCGCCCGACGCGGAGATCATGACCGAGGAGGTCTTCGGCCCGGTCGTCACGATCGAGACGTTCGAGACCGAGGCCGAGGCGGTCGCCCGGGCCAACGACACCCCGTTCGGGCTGGCCGCCACGCTCGCCACCGGCGACCCCGACCGCGCGGAGCGGGTCTCGAAGCAGCTGCGGGCCGGCACGGTCTGGGTCAACTGCTTCTTCGTCCGCGACCTCAACGCCCCCTTCGGCGGCAGCGGCCGCTCCGGCATCGGCCGCGAGGGCGGGATCTGGTCGTTCGACTTCTACACCGACATCAAGAACAGCGTGTTCTCGCCCACCGGCTGGGCGGAGCAGGGAGGTGGGTCCGATGGGTGAGGTCGTCGGCGCGGGACTGATCGCGCACGTTCCCACGATCGTGCTGCCCGAGGAGGTGCGCCGCGAGCTCAACGGCGGCCGGGACTCCACCCTGGTCGCGGGGCTCCAGCAGCTGCGGCGCGAGGTGTTCGACGTCCTCGACTACGACACCGTCGTCGTCCTGGACTCGCACTGGGCGACGACCGTGGAGTTCGTCGTCACCGCGCAGCAGCGGCGCAGCGGCCTGTTCACGTCCGAGGAGCTGCCGCGCGGCATGAGCCAGCGGCCGTACGACTTCGCCGGCGACCCCGAGCTGGCGCACCTGATCGCGAGCAAGGCCGCCGAGCACTCGACGTGGATCACCCCGATCGAGGACGACGCGCTGCCGATCTTCTACGCGACCACCAACGTGTGGGAGTACCTCGGCCAGGGACTGCCCGACAAGAAGTGGATCTCGATCGGCGTCTGCCAGACCGCCGACGGCGAGGACGCGCTGCGGCTGGGCCGGGCGCTCGGCCAGGCGATCGCCGCGTCCGACCGCAAGGTGCTGCTCATCGCGAGCGGCGCGATGTCCCACACGTTCTGGCCGCTGCGCCGGCTGCGCGACCACGAGGCCGCCGGCATCGAGCACATCTTCACGCCCGAGGCCGCAGCCGCCGACGCCGAGCGGATCGACTGGTTCAAGCGCGGCGAGCACGCCCGGGTCGTCGACACGATGGACGAGTTCTACCGGTTCAAGCCGGAGGCGCGGTTCCAGCACTACCTGATGATGATCGGCGCCCTCGGCGAGGGCGACTGCACCGCACCCGGCCGCCAGTACGGCGAGTACGAGAACTCCGTGGGCACCGGCCAGGTGCACCTGTGGTTCGACCGTCCCGACGCGGGCTTCCCGGCCGCGCGGGCGACCCCGACCGACCCCGACTACGTCCGCCAGATGAGCGCGCCCGGTGCCGACGTACCGGCCGCGGGCTGAGAGGAACACGCATGACCACCGAGTACCGCCGGATCCTGCTCGACGGCAACGCGGTCGACGTACGACGCGACG
The DNA here is from genome assembly GCF_018831735.1 of Pimelobacter sp. 30-1. NCBI lineage: Bacteria > Bacillati > Actinomycetota > Actinomycetes > Propionibacteriales > Nocardioidaceae > Pimelobacter > Pimelobacter sp. 30-1. The sequence continues at coordinate 228,879 of NZ_NHTS01000010.1, read as the reverse complement.
GCGAGCTGCTCGTCGCGGGCGACGGCCGCACGGTCGCGATCGCCGACGCGACGCACCTGCCGCCGGTCACGCCGAGCAAGATCGTCTGCGTCCACCTCAACTACGCCTCGCGCGTCGCGGAGATGCTGACCACCCTGCCGCCGGCGCCGACGTACTTCCACAAGCCGGTGTCGGCGCTCAACGCGCACGAGTCGGCCGTCGTCCGGCCGCAGGGGTGCAAGTGGCTCAACTACGAGGGCGAGATCGCCATCGTCATCGGCCGCACGGCGCGCAACATCGCGCCGGAGGAGGCGGGGGACTACATCCGCGGCTACTCGATCGGCAACGACTACGGCCTGCACGACTTCCGCGACACCGACTCCGGCTCGATGCTGCGGGTCAAGGGCGCCGACACGCTGTGCCCGATCGGGCCGGGCATCGTCGAGGGCTGGGACTTCCGGGACAAGCGGATCCGCACCCTCGTCAACGGTGAGGTCCGCCAGGACGGCAGCACCAGCGAGATGAAGTGGGACATGCACTACCTCGTCGCCGACATCGCGCGCACGATCACGCTCCAGCCCGGCGACATCCTGCTGTCCGGTACGCCGGCGATCTCGCGCACCGTCTATCCCGGCGACGTCGTCGAGGTCGAGGTCGAGGGCCTCGGCACGCTGCGCAACCACATCGTCGAGGGCCCGACGCCGGTCCGCAGCGACGTCGGTGCGCAGCCGACCGAGAGCGAGGAGGTCCTCTCGACCGCCCAGGGCGGCGACTGGGAGTTCCGCGGCATCCGCAAGCCCGACCTGTCGAACACCCACTGATCCGGAGGATCGCGCCGTGCCCGCACCCCGCATGCTGATGATCCTCAGCGAGAACTGGACCCTCACCGACGGCCGCAGCCTCGGCGACCTCGTCACCTGGGCCCGGATCGCCGAGGACGCCGGCTTCGACTCGGTGATGATCTCCGAGCACGTCGTGCTCGGCCCGGACGCCAGCGACAAGGGCGTGATGGGCAACCCGCGCGACTACGCGATGCCCGGCAACCAGGACCCGCTGATGCCCTGGCCGCACTCGCTGACGCTGTTCTCGGCGATCGCCGCGGTCACGTCGCGGATCCGGCTCGTCGGTGCCGCCGTGCTCGCGCCGCTGCGCCACCCGCTGATGCTCGCCCGCGAGCTCGGCACCCTCGACCTGCTCTCCGAGGGCCGGCTCGTCGTCCAGCCCAGCGTGAGCTGGAGCAAGGACGAGTACGCCGCGCTCGGCGTCCCGTTCCGCGAGCGCGGCCGGATCCTCGACGAGCAGCTCGAGGTGATGAACCTGGTCTTCACGCAGTCGCCGGCCACCCACCACGGGCGCTACTTCGACTTCGAGGACATCTACCTGGAGCCGAAGGCGTTCCGCCCCGAGGGGCCGCGGATGTGGTTCGGCGGGCAGAAGGCGCACGGCGCCGTCGTCGACCGGCTCGCGCGGTACGGCCACGGCTTCCACCCGCTGGGCAGGCCGACCGAGGAGGACCTGCGCGTCGTCCGCGAGGCGATGGCCGCGGCCGGGCGCGACGCTGCCGGCCTGGAGATGGTGGGCGGCGTCCGGTACCGGTTCCCCGACGACCGCTCCCTGGCCGACCTGGGGGAGTCGATGGACTCGATCCCGGCACAGCTCGACCAGGGTTTCACGACCTTCTGCATCAAGCCGTCGATGTACATCGACGATGCTTCGGGGATGGAGGACTTCTGCAGGGACGTCATGAAGCGCGCCGAGGCGATGGGCCGATGAGCGCCGGGACCAAGCGGCTGCTGGTGATCGGGCACGACTACCTGGCGACGTCCGGGGCGATCGAGGGGCGCTTCGCCGAGCGCGGGTACGAGGTGGAGAGCATCCGCGTGGTGCCCTCCGACCGCTTCGACGACCCCGGTGTGGACGTCGACTTCCCGGACCCGCGCGACTACGACGCCGTCCTCGTGCTCGGTGCCCGGTGGGGTGTCGACGGCGACGAGGTCGCGTCCTGGGTCAAGCCCGAGCTCGAGCTGCTGCACACCGCGGACGAGGCCGAGGTCCCCGTCCTCGGCATCTGCTTCGGCGGCCAGATGCTCGCCCAGGCCCACGGCGGGTCGGTCGGCCGGTCGCCCGTGCCCGAGATCGGCCCCCACGTGGTGTCGGGGGAGCCGGCCGTGGCCGGGATCTGGACGCAGTGGCACTACGACCGGTTCGTCCCGCCGGCGGACGCGACGGTGATCGGCGTCAACGCCGCGGCACCCCAGGCCTTCGTGCTGCGGCGCAACCTGGCGGTGCAGTTCCACCCCGAGGTCGACGCCGACAGCGTCGCCGCGTGGATGGCGGACGGCGGCGCCGCGGACGCCCGCGACCAGGGCCTCGACCCGGACGTGCTGCTCGACCACATCCGCTCGCTCGACGACGACATCCGGGTCCGGGCCGCGGCGCTCGCCGACTACTTCCTCGACGTGGTCGCCGTGGGCCGATGAGCCGGGTCGTCCTCGTCACCGGCGGCGGTACCGGCATCGGCGCCGCGGTGGCCCGGCTGCTCACCGCGGGTGGCGACCAGGTCGTCGTCTGCGGCCGCCGCGAGGAGCCGCTGCGCGACGTGGCGGCCGCGACCGGGGCCCGCGCCGTCGTCGCCGACGTCAGCGAGCCGGCCGGCATCGCCCGGGTCGTCGACGAGACGATCGCCGCGCACGGCCGGCTCGACGGACTCGTCGTCAACCACGGGATCATCCACGTCGGCCGCGTGGACGAGGTCACCCCCGAGCAGTGGGAGGAGACCCTCCGGGTCAACCTCACCTCGCCCTTCCTGCTGGTCCGGGCCGCCCTCCCGCACCTCCTGGCCGCGCGCGGCGCGGTCGTCGCGGTGTCGTCGGTCGCCGCGCTGCGCGCCGCCGACGGCATGGCCGCCTACTCCGCCAGCAAGGCCGGTCTCCAGATGCTCGTGCAGTCGCTGGCGGTCGACCACGGCCGTGACGGGCTGCGCGCCAACGCGGTCTGCCCCGGCTGGACCGCCACCGAGATGGGCGACGCCGAGATGGCCGAGCTGGGCGCGGCCCGCGGGCTCTCGGTCGCGGACGCCTACCGGCTCGCCACGGCGGTCGTGCCGCAGCGGCGGGCGGCCCGGCCCGAGGAGGTCGCGGCGGCCGTCGGCTGGCTGCTGTCCGGGGCGGCGTCGTACGTGAACGGGGTGGTGCTGCCCGTCGACGGCGGCTCGTGCGTCGTCGATCCCGGCACGCTCGCGCTCGACCCGCGGGTCACCGTCGACCTGACGGGCGGTTGAGCCCACACCCAGCAGCCCCGCGCCGGCCTCAGCCGGCCTCGAGCACGAAGAAGAGGAAGCTGAGGAAGCGCCGGCGCTGCCCCAGGTCCGGCGGGATCAGGGCGGCCGGGGTGTCGGTCGCGATCGACGGCTCGCTGATCACCGCGATCCGGAAGCCGGCGGCGGTGAAGGCGTCGGTCATCGCCTGCAGCGGGCGGTGCCAGTTGGTGTAGGTGACCGTGCGACCGGCGTGCTCGGCGTCGTAGGAGAACTCCGTGACGTCGAAGTAGGAGCCCTCGGGACGGAGGACCGGGTAGAGGACCGGGTGGTTCACCGACGCCACGAGCCGCCCGCCGGGGCGCAGCACCCGCCGCAGCTCCGCGAGGGGACCGGTCCAGTCCTCGAGGTAGTGCAGGACGAGCGAGGCGACGACGTCGTCGAACGCCGCGTCGGGGTAGGGGAGCGGGTCGGCGAGGTCGGCGACCCGCAGGTCCGCGTCCTCGCCCAGCCGCCGGCGGGCCAGCGCGATCATCGCGGCGCTCAGGTCGAAGCCGCTGATCGTCGCCCCCCGGTCGCGCAGCGCCGCGGACAGCGGCCCGGCGCCGCAGCCGGCGTCGAGCACGCGGCGCCCGGCGACCTCGCCGAGGAGGTCGAGCACCGCCGGGCGCTCGTAGTGGCCGTTGAGGAGGTTGACCTCGTTGTCCGCCGCGTAGGCCTCGGCGAACTCGTCGTAGTCGGTGGTCGGCACGGTGTCGGCCGGCTCAGTCGAGTACGCCGGGCGCGGCTCCCTCGTCGTCCAGCCAGTCCTGGCCGTCGTCGAACAGGTCGCGCTCCTGACCCTTCTCGTCGTCGCGCTTGCGCTCGCCGCGCCGGCCCCCGGCGGCCGCACCGGCGGCTCCGGACCGGCCCCGGGCGCCCTGGTTGCCGCGGCCGCCGGCCCCGCCCGCGGCGCCACCGCCCCGGCCGCCGCCCGCGCCGCGGCCGGCGGCCCGGTTGACCTGGCTGCCGGGCGTGCCGGTGCCGGTACCGGCGCCCACGCCGCCGCGGGTCAGCGAGCCCGGGCCGCCGGTGCGGGTGGTGCCACCGATGGTGCCGCCCGAGCCGCTCAGGCCGCGGCCGTTGAGCAGGCCGCGCAGGCCGTTGACCAGGCCCGGCCCGCCGAAGACGCCGGCGCCGACCGCGCCGCCGAGGACCGCGGGTCCGACGCCGCCGCCGCCGCCCGGGCCTCCGGGCACGTGCGGACCACCGGGGTCGACCGGCGGGAAGCCGGTCGGGACCTCGGGCGGGTGGACCGGGCCGACCGGCGGGACCGGCGGGTGCTCGATCGTGGGCGGCGGGTGCTCGATGATCGGCGGCGGCGTGACCGGGATGGTCGGGTGCAGCGGCGGCGGCACGTACGGCGTGCCCGGCCGCCCGATCGGCGGGACCCCGCCGCCGGCGCCCGGGTCGGCTCGCCCGGGCTTGTTGGGGGTGCGCTCCTCGGGCTCGCCGTGGATGCGCTGGAAGACGTCGCCGGCCTCGCGGTAGCGGGCCCGGAGGTTCTCGAGCTTGACCCGGGCGTCCTCGTCGGCCCCGGCGTACGCGCTGACCTGGTTGTTGTAGGTCTCCATCTGGCGCGCGTGCTTCTTGAGCGCCTGGATCTCGGCCGCGTCGTCGGTGCCGGTCGGCGTCGGGAAGGGCGGCGGGCTGCCGGGGGAGGTGCTGGGGGCGCCGGCGGCCGCGGTCCGGGCCGCCTGCATGGCCGGGAGCACCTTGAGCAGCACGTCCTGGGCGTCCGCGAGGTCGGTCTGGCGCTCGCCGATCCGGGTGGCCGCCTGGACGAAGGCGTCGTGGGCGTCGGTGCCGATCGTGGAGCCGGCCCCGAAGCCCTCGAGGATCTTGGGCGCGGCCTGGGTGAGCGCGCCGGCGATCTTCTCGAACGCGGTCGCGTTGTTGTTCCACGCACTGCGGGAGGTGGCGACGTCGTCCATCGCGCCCTCGTCGATCCCCGTCGTGACGTGCTTGAGCTCCGCGATGTGCTGCCCGGTCATGAGGGGTCCTCTCCGGTCTCGTCGTCGGTGCCCGCGGGGGTCTCGTTGCTGGGCAGGTCGTTGGTGTGGTCGTTCTGGGCGTCGACGTGGCCCTGCTGGCCCAGGTCGATGTTCTCGGTCCGGGCCACGATCTGGGTCAGGTCCGCCTGGGCCTGCTCGTCGGTACGGGTGATCAGCGCCTGGGCGTCGAGGACGGCGGCGTGGAACTTCTCCAGGTCGGCCTTCATGCCCTTGAGCGTGTCGACCACGACGCCGTGGGCGCGGGTGTGGTGGTACGACAGCCGCGTGGCCTCGGTGCCCATCCCGAAGGACGCGGCGCGGATGAAGCCGTCGACGGGGAACTTGTTGGTCTCCAGGTCGGTGATGCCCTCGTCGAGGGCGGTCAGGACGAGCTGGATCTGCTCCTCGACCAGGTCGAGGCCCTGGGCGGGGGCACCGTCGGGTTTGAGGTCGCCGATCGAGAGAGCGCCGGCGAGCCGTGTGCCGAGTTCAGCGAACATGGTGCGTATGTCCTTCGGATCCGAGAGGGGAGGGCCATCGGCCGACTACCCACCCCGGTCCGCGGTGAAACCGGCCCGTCGTCCTCCGTTGCTAGGGTGGCCGCTCCACTGCCCCCGGAAGGATGGGTCGGATGTCGTCTCGGGTCCCTCGTGCCGCGCTCGCGGCCCTCGCCGCCGGTGCGCTGGTCGCGGCTCTCGCGGCGTGCGACGACGAGCCGGGCAAGGCCGGGGGTGACGGCCCCAGCGGGACGCCGACCGCGGCGTCGACGGCCACCTCCGGCAGCACCGGTACGCCCTCGGCCACCGTCGAGCCCGCCACCGGCGAGGTGCTCGAGGTCGCCGCGCTGAGCCTGCACCTGACCGAGGGACCGCGGTGGCTCAAGCCGCCGGCGGGCGCCCTGACGGTCTCGGCGACCTACGTGAGCGACAGCGGCCTGCCCGTGACGATCACGCTCAGCGACATCAGCGCGGTGCAGACCGACCTCGAGGCGGACGCCGAGGCGTTCCTCCAGGTCTCCAAGTACGACCCGCCCCCGCGCCGTACCGACAACCGCGTCGTGGCCGGGGTCGAGGTCTGGGCCGCCGAGGGCAGCAACGCCGAGCTGCGCTCCTCGTGGATCGGCGGCATCCACGACGGCCGCCAGTGGACCCTCCAGGTGGAGACCCCGGTCGACCTCCCGGATGCCGACCGGCTGCGCGAGCAGGTCATCGCCAGCATCGCCTGGAAGTAGCCGGCGCCCGGGGCCTCAGCCCGCCGCGCCCACCAGGCGCAGCGCGAGATCGGCGTAGTAGTCGCCGATCTGGGTCGGGGTCCACTCGCCGTCCTCGCGGTACCACCGCGCGATGTCGACGCCCATCGAGGCGAGCGCCGTCGCGGCCAGGGCCGGGTCGGGGGCGTCGAAGACGCCGGCCGCGACACCGTCGCGCACCAGGGTGCGCAGCTCCTGGTCGATGCCGGTGCGCAGCTCGTCGATGCTCGCCCGGTGCTCCTCGCTGAGCGCGGCGAGCTCGTAGTTGAGGATCCGCGCGACCGTGTGGTGGTGGGCGTGGAACTCCGCGAACGCGCGGGCCACGGCCGCCAGCTGCGCGACCGGGTCGGCCGTGGTGGCGCGGGCCGCGCGGATGATGTCGAGCGCGGACTGGTGGCCCTCGCGCGAGATGAGGAAGAGCAGCTCCTCCTTGGACTTGTGGTGCACGTAGACCGCCGCCGGGCTCATCCCCGCCGCGCCCGCGATGTCGCGGGTGGTGGTGCCGTGGAAGCCCTTCTCGGAGAAGGCCGTGACGGCGGCCTCGAGCAGCCGGGCCCGGGTGGCCTCGGCACGCGACGAGCCGGTCATCGGCGTCCCTCCTCGGGTTCTTGACGGGGCGCGGTGCCCGCGTGCAGAGTAGAGGCTAGCGCGCTAAGCAAGCGCTTAGTAACCACTTGACGGAGTGAGGCAGACGGTGAGCACCAGATTCGAGGGCAGGACGGCGATCGTCACCGGCGCGAGCCGGGGGATCGGACTCGCGATCGCCGAGCGGCTCGTCGCCGACGGCGCGCGGGTGGTCATCACCGGGCGCGGCCAGGAGGCGCTGGACGAGGCCGTCGCGACGCTCGGCGGCCCCGCGCACGCGCTCGGCGTGGCCGGCAAGGCCGACGACGCCGCGCACCGCGCGGACACGGTGCGCCAGGCGATCGCGACCTTCGGCAGTGCCGACCTCCTCGTCAACAACACCGGCATCAACCCCACCTCCGGCCCGATGATCGAGCTCGACCTCGACGTCGCCCGCAAGGTCGTCGAGGTCAACTGCATCGCCGCCCTGGCCTGGGCCCAGGAGGTGCACGCCGCCTGGACCAAGGAGCACGGCGGCGCGATCGTCAACGTCTCCTCGGTGGCAGGGGTCAAGCCGGCGCCCGGCATCGGGATCTACGGCGCCAGCAAGGCCATGCTCATCTCCATCACCGAGCTCCTGGCCGTCGAGCTCGGCCCCGGCGTCCGCGTCAACGCGGTCGCCCCGGCCGTGGTCAAGACCAAGTTCGCCACGGCGCTCTACGAGGGTCGCGAGGCCGAGGTCTCCGCGCAGTACCCCCTCAAGCGGCTCGGCGAGCCCGACGACATCGGCAGCGTCGTGTCCTTCCTGCTCTCCGGCGATGCCGCCTGGATGACCGGCCAGACCCTCGTCGTCGACGGCGGCGTCACCCTCACCGGAGGTGTCGAGTGAACCCGCCGGGCCTCGACCTCGACCGCCTCGGCGCCTGGCTGTCCGCCGAGGTGCTCGGCGCCGGCGCACAGCTGAGCGCCGAGCTCGTCGCGGGCGGCAAGTCCAACCTGACCTTCGTCGTCTCCGACGGCACCCAGGACTGGATCGTGCGCCGCCCGCCGCTGGGTCACGTGCTGGCTACCGCGCACGACATGGGCCGCGAGTACCGCGTGATGTCGGCGCTGCAGGACACGGGCGTCCCGGTGCCGCGCACGTTCGCGTTCTGCTCCGACCCCGAGGTGATCGGCGCGGACTTCTACGTCATGGAGCGCTGCGCCGGCGTGCCCTACCGCCGCGCCTTCGAGCTCGAGCCTCTCGGCGCGGAGCGCACCCGCGGCATCTCCGAGCGTCTCGTCGACACCCTGCTCGCGCTCCACGCGGTCGACCCGGCGGACGTCGGGCTCGGCGACTTCGGCCGCCCCGAGGGCTTCCTCGGGCGCCAGGTCGGACGCTGGCGCAAGCAGCTCGACGCGTCGTACACGCGGGACCTGCCGGCCGCCGACGAGCTGCACCGCCGGCTCGCCGCGAGCGTGCCGCCCGAGTCGCCGACCGGGATCGTGCACGGCGACTACCGCCTCGACAACGTGCTCGTCGACAGCACCGACGGGCGCGACCGCGCGACCGCCGTCCTGGACTGGGAGATGGCCACGCTCGGCGATCCCCTCACCGACCTCGCACTGATGCTGACCTACCACCAGCTCGCCACCGAGATCGGCGAGGCCGTCGCCGACGCCTCCGAGGCGCCGGGCTTCCTGGGCGAGGACGAGATCGTCGCCCGGTACGCCGCCGGCAGCGACCGCGACCTGTCCCGCTTCGGCTGGTACCGCGGCCTCGCGGCGTTCAAGCTCGCCGCGATCCTCGAAGGCATCCACTACCGCTTCCTCGCCGGCCAGACCGTCGGCGAGGGCTTCGCCGGGATCGGCGAGGCCATCCACCCCCTGCTCGATGCCGGCCTGGCCGCACTGAAGGAGAACGACTGATGGACTTCGGATTCGACGCCCGTACCGAGGAGCTCCGGGCCACGCTGCTCGACTTCATGGACTCCCACGTGCACCCGGCCGAGGCGGTCTTCCACGACCAGCTCGCCGCGCTCGACGACCGCTGGGCCTGGGACTCGACGCCCGTCATGGTCGAGCTGCGCGCCGAGGCGCGCCGCCGCGGCCTGTGGAACCTCTTCCACCCGGGCGCGGAGGGCGCCGGCCTGACCAACCTCCAGTACGCCGTGATGGCCGAGATCTCGGGCCGCAGCATCCACCTGGCCCCGGCCGCGATGAACTGCGCCGCCCCCGACACCGGCAACATGGAGGTGCTCTCGCAGTTCGGCACCCCGGAGCAGAAGGCGCAGTGGCTCGAGCCCCTGCTCGCCGGCGAGATCCGCTCGGCGTTCGCGATGACCGAGCCCGACGTGGCGTCCTCCGACGCGACCAACATCGAGATGTCGATCGTGCGCGACGGCGACGAGTACGTCCTCAACGGCCGCAAGTGGTGGATCACCGGCGCGATGAACCCCAACTGCACGATCTTCATCGTCATGGGCAAGACCGACCCGGCCGCCGAGCGGCACCGCCAGCAGTCGATGGTCCTCGTCCCGCGCGACACCCCGGGGCTCGAGGTCGTGCGCGGCATGGAGGTCTACGGGTACGACGACCACGAGCACGGCGGCCACGCCGAGCTGCGGTTCACCGACGTCCGGATCCCGGTCAGCAACCTGATCGGCGAGGAGGGGGGCGGCTTCGGCATCGCCCAGGCCCGCCTCGGTCCCGGCCGGATCCACCACTGCATGCGGTCGATCGGCATCGCCGAGCGCGCCATCGAGATGATGTGCGAGCGGGCCGACGCGCGGGTCGCTTTCGGCAAGCCGCTTGCCGACCAGGGCGTCGTCCGGGGCTGGATCGCGGAGTCGCGGGTGCGCCTGGAGCAGCTGCGCCTGCTCGTGCTCAAGACCGCGTGGCTGATGGACACCGTCGGCAACAAGGGCGCGCACACCGAGATCCAGGCGATCAAGATCGCCACCCCCGAGACCGTCCAGTGGATCCTCGACAAGGCGATCCAGCTGCACGGCGCCGGCGGTCTCTCGCAGGACCTCCCGCTCGCCAACATGTACGCCGGCATCCGCACCCTGCGCTTCGCCGACGGCCCCGACGAGGTGCACAAGAACGCCCTCGCCCGCACCGAGCTGCGCCGCCAGGCGGCGGCCCGCGAGGCGCGCTGAGCGCGGCGGAGAGCTGCGGGGAGGGCCACTACGATCGTCCTCATGAGCGCGACCCTCGTCACCAAGGACCTTGCCGGGGGCCACGCTCACCGCACCCTCTTCGAGTCCCTCGACCTGACGGTCGCGCCGGGCGACGTGGTGGGGGTGGTCGGCGCCAACGGCGCCGGCAAGACCACCCTGCTGCGGATCCTCGCCGGTGACCTGGCGCCGCTCGACGGCGTCGTCTCGACCGCGCCCTCCGACGCCTTCGTCGGCTGGCTCCCGCAGGAGCACGAACGCATCGCGGGGGAGAGCGTCGGCCAGTACGTCGCCCGCCGCACGGGCGCCACGGCCGCGACCGAGGCGATGGAGCAGGCCGCGGCGGAGCTGGGCACCGGCGAGGATCCCAGGACCGCGGACGCCTACGCCCACAGCCTCGACCACTGGCTGGCCAGTGGCGCGCCCGATCTCGACGAGCGGATCCCGCCGATGCTGGCGGACCTCGGGCTGGAGGTCGGTCCCGAAGCCCTGATGACCTCGCTGTCCGGCGGTCAGGCCGCGCGCACCGCGCTGGCGGTGCTGATGCTGAGCCGCTTCGACCTGGTGCTCCTCGACGAGCCGACCAACGACCTCGACCTCGCCGGGCTCGACCGCCTCGAGGACTTCGTGCGGGGACTCCGCGCGGGCGTCGTCCTGGTCTCCCACGACCGCGAGTTCCTCTCCCGGGTGGTGACGCGCGTCGTCGAGCTCGACCTCGCCCAGCACCAGGTCGCCGTGTACGACGGCGGCTACGACGCGTTCCTCGAGGAGCGGGCCATCGCGCGGCGCCACGCGCGGGAGGCCTACGAGGAGTTCGCGGACAAGAAGGCCGACCTGGTCCGGCGCGCCCGGGTCCAGCGGGAGTGGAGCTCCCAGGGCGTGCGCAACGCGATGCGGAAGTCGCCCGACAACGACAAGGTCCGGCGCCGGGCGCAGTCGGAGTCGTCGGAGAAGCAGGCCCAGAAGGTCCGCCAGATGGAGTCGCGGATCGCGCGCCTGGAGGAGGTCGAGGAGCCGCGCAAGGAGTGGGAGCTGCGCTTCTCGATCGCCGCCGCGCCGCGGTCGAGCTCCGTGGTCGCCACCCTCGACGAGGCCACCGCACAGCTCGGCTCCTTCGCCTTCGGCCCGGTGTCGCTCCAGGTCAGCGCCGGCGACCGGATCGGCATCGTCGGGCCCAACGGCGCGGGCAAGACGACGCTGCTGCGGCTCCTCCTGGGCCGGCTGGGTCCGGACACGGGCCGGGCCGCCATGGGCGCGTCGGTCGCGGTCGGCGAGATCGACCAGGCACGCACCGGACTCGACGACGACCTGCCCCTCGGGACGGCGTTCGAGACGGCCATGCCGGACCTCGCGCCGGCCGACGTACGCACACTGCTGGCGAAGTTCGGGCTCAAGGCCGACCAGGTCACGAGCCTCGTCGGCCGGCTCTCGCCCGGCGAGCGGACCCGTGCGGCGATGGCGCTCCTGCAGGCCCGCGGGGTCAACCTCCTCGTCCTCGACGAGCCCACCAACCACCTCGACCTGCCGGCGATCGAGCAGCTCGAGGAGGCCCTCGACTCCTACGACGGCGCGCTGCTGCTGGTCACCCACGACCGCAGGCTGCTCGACAACGTGCGCCTCGACCAGCGCTGGCAGGTCGACGACGGTCGCGTCGCCGCGGTCCAGCCGGCCTGACGGGACCAGGGTCAGGTGAGCGCCCGCGCCGCCGCGGTCACCCGCCGCGTCCCGGCCTTCGTCTGACGCGAGGCCGCCCACCGGATCGGGCTGTTCGGGTCGGTGCCCTTGTCGACGAGGAACCAGTCCGCCTGCACCCGGTCACTGGCGAACTCCACGACGAGGCAGCCGGTCCGGAAGCCCTCGGACCAGCGGATCCACGGGTTCGCGAGCGCCGCGTTGGTGTTGAGGACGGTGTCGAGCAGGTTGCCGACCCCGGGCGCGACCTGGTTGACCATCGTCTGCAGCGACGGCGAGGCCACGCCCGGCGTGACGTACTCGACGGCGACGGACCTGCGGTCGAGCAGGTAGCGGTTGGGGCGGGCCGGGATCTCGCTGGCGAAGCTCTGGTGCACGTCGCCGGTGAGGATCACGACGTCCTCGATGCCGGCCATGCCGTCGACGAGGCGCTGGCGCTGGGCGAGGAAGCCGTTCCAGTCCTCGACGTAGAGCTGCAGCAGCGGCTCCTCCAGCTTCTTCGACAGCGCCGGGCCGAGCAGGTCGGTGATCTGGCCGGGGAGCTGGGGGAGCAGCACCTGCGGGAAGAACGGCACCTGGTTGCCGAGCACCTTCCAGCGCGCGGTGCTGGCGGCCAGGCCCTGGACCAGCCAGTGCTCCTGGTCGTCGCCGATCATCGACGCGTCGGGGTCGCTGGACGACGAGCCCAGGGCGACGTACCCGAGGAGGGCGCTCTTGGGCGGCTGGGTGCGGAACCGGCGCTCGTCGAGCATCCAGAGGTCGACCTGGTCGCCGAACGCGAGGCGGCGGTTGATCCGCTGCCAGTCGTCGGGGTCGGTGTGCCGGATCGGCAGCCACTCGAGGAACGCGCGGCGTCCCGCGGTGGCCCGGGTCGCCCAGTCGCCCTCGGTGGCGGGATCGTGGTTCTCCGCGCCGTTCTGCCAGGTGTCGTTGGCGATCTCGTGGTCGTCCCACACCGCGACCATGGGGTGCGCGGCGTGCAGGTCCTGGAGGTTCGGCTCGAGCTTGTAGCAGCCGTGCCGCACGCGGTAGTCGGCCAGCGTCGTGCACTCGTGGAGCGGGTCGGCGTTGCGCGGGTTCTTGGGGTAGCCGCCGAGGACGCCGCCCGGGGCGTACTCGTAGACGTAGTCACCGAGGTGCAGGATCGCGTGCAGGTCCGTGCGCTGGGCGAGGAACTTGTAGGGGACGAAGTAGCCCCAGTCGTAGTTGGCGCACGAGACCACGCCGAACCGCACCGGCGCCGACGAGCCGGGCGCGGCCGCCGTACGGGTGCGGCCGGTGCGGGAGGTCGCGCCCAGTGCGGTGAACCGGTAGAAGTACGCCGTCGCGGGCTGCAGCCCGCTGACGTCGACGTGCACGGTGTGGTCGCGCTCGGCGGAGGCGACGGCGCTGCCCTGCTGGACGACGAGGCTGAAGCCGGCGTCGCGCGCGATCTCCCACGTGACGTCGACGTCCGGGCCGACGCCGGAGCCCGGCGCTGCCTCGACCGACGGCGTGACCCGGGTCCACAGCACGATGCCGCCGGGCAGGGGATCGCCGGACGCGACGCCGTGCACGAACGGCGCGCCCGCGGCGACCGCGTCGGGCCACGAGGCGAGGGCGAGCGCCGCACCGCCTCCGATGGCGCCGGCGATGAGGGTGCGCCGGGACAGGGCGCGCTGCGGAAGGGACGAGTCGGACACGGGGGCCTCCTGCTGGACTGACCTCGCAACGACCCGGATGTGACCTGCGTTACGTCCCGGTCTGGTCCGGCCGTGCTTGCTTATCTTTGTAAGTCGTACTTATTGTTCTCAACATGACCACGCTGACACCCCGCGAGCGCCAGATCGTGGAGCTGCTGCGGACGCAGCCCCTCCTCGACGCGCAGGCCATCGCGGAACGGCTCGGCAGCACCCGCGCCTCGGTCGCGATGGCGCTCTCGTCCCTCACCCGCAAGGGCGCCATCGCGGGCCGCGGCTACATCGTGCGCGACGAGCCGCACGTCGTCGTGCTCGGCGGCGCGGTGATGGACATCAAGGCCCGCACCGTCGCGGCCGCCGGGCTGCACACCAGCAACCCGGCGACGATCCACACCTCGCCCGGAGGGGTCGGCCGCAACATCGCCGAGGGGCTGGCGCGGCTCGGTCGTCGTACCTCGTTGATCGCGGCGGTCGGCGACGACGTGTTCGGTCGCGAGCTGATCGCGCACACCGCCGACGCCGGCGTGTACGTCGACCACGTCGTCCGCGGCGCGCTCGCGACCGGCACCTACCTCGCCACGCTCGACCGCGACGGCGAGCTCCTCGTCGGCGCCTCCGACATGCGCGCGACCGACTCCCTGACCGTCGAGCAGATCGGCCGCGGGCGCGACGTCCTCGCCCGCGCCGACTTCGTCGTGATCGACGGCAACATCCCCGCCGACGTCGTGCGGTGGGCGCTGCAGACCTGCGCCCAGCACGGCGTACCGGTGCTGCTCGACCCGGTCAGCGTCGCCAAGGCCGCGCGCCTCGCGCCGCTCCTCGACGGCGTCGCGGTCGACACCGTCACCCCCAACATCGCCGAGCTCGGCGCCTTCGCCGGCGCCCCCGTCGCCGACAACCGGCCCGCGATCACCCGCGCCGCGGCGGCCCTCCACGAGCGCGGCGTACGCCGGGTGTGGGTGCGGCGCGGCAAGCGCGGCAGCCTGCTCAGCGACGACGGCGAGGTCACCCTCCTCGCCTCGCGCCCGGCTGACGTCGTCGACGTCACCGGCGCCGGTGACGCCATGACCGCCGCCTACGTCGACGCCCGCAGCGGCGGCGACACCCCCGTCGATGCGGCCGACCTCGGCCACGTCGCCGCCGCCCTCACCGTCGCCCACCCCGACAACGTCCGCCCCGACCTCGACGCCGCGGCCATCCGCACCGCCCGAACGGAGACCCCCTCGTGACCAGCATCAACCCCGTCCTGTCCGTCGCCCCCGAGGTCCGCACGGCCCTCGAGTCCGGCGGCCCGGTCGTGGCCCTCGAGTCGACGATCATCAGCCACGGCATGCCCTACCCGCGCAACGTCGAGATGGCCCGCGAGGTCGAGCAGATCGTCCGCGACCACGGCGCCACCCCCGCCACCATCGCCATCCTCGACGGGGTCCCGCGCATCGGCCTGTCCGCCGACGAGCTCGACGTCCTCGCCTCCGACGAGTCCGTCGCCAAGGTCAGCATCCGCGACATCGGCTACGTCGCCGCCCGCCGCGCCCACGGCGCCACCACCGTCGCCGCCACCATGCGCCTCGCGGCCCTCGCCGGCATCCGCGTCTTCGTCACCGGCGGCCTCGGCGGCGTCCACCGCGGCGGCGAGACCTCGATGGACGTCTCCGCCGACCTCACCGAGATGAGCCGCACCGACGTCGCCATCGTCAGCGCCGGCGTGAAGTCCCTCCTTGACATCGGCCGCACCCTCGAGGTCCTCGAGACCCTCGGCGTCCCCGTCGTCGTCCACGGCGCCGACGAGTTCCCGTCGTTCTTCTCCCGCTCCAGCGGCTTCGCCGCCCCCATGCGCCTCGACTCACCCGCCGACCTCGCCGCCATGATGCACGCCAAGTGGTCCCTCGGCCTCGAGGGCGCCGTCTCCATCGCCAACCCCGTCCCCGCCGCCGACGAGATCCCCCAGCCCGAGATCGAGGCCACCATCCGACAGGCGCTGGCCGACGCGGACGAGCGGGGGATCCGCGGCAAGGACATCACGCCGTACCTGCTGGGGCGGATCGTGGAGCTGTCCGACGGGGCTTCGCTGGAGACCAACATCGCGCTGGTGCGGAACAACGCGCGGCTCGGGGCGGCGGTCGCGGTGGCGTACGCGGGGCTCGGCGCCTAGAGGCTCTGGGCGCGGCCTCAGCCGGAGCCGCTGGCCTCAGCGGTGAGCGAGTGGAACGTCAGCTCAGGACCGTAGTCACCGTCAGGATCGGTGAGCACCCGGAACGTCCGCGTCGGGAAGGCTGCTCGCAGCGCCGCACCCCACGACGTCGCCAACGGGGCCAACAAGAGCTCCGTCTCGGCCTCGAAGGCGGTGCTCGGCGCGAAGACGTCCCAGAGGTGGATGTGGTTCATGACCAGCTCGACGGCGACGGCGTCGCCGTCGAGCTGTTGGAACCAGGCCTCCACGGCCTCCTCGTCGTATGCGCTCTCGAGGAGGACTGCTCCGCGGTGCTCGACGAACCTCGGGAAGGCGAACGTCAGGGCCAGCGCCATCATCGAGGGCTTGAGCATGATGCTCAGGTAGGTCCGCGGGTTGTACTCGGCTCGGGGACCGAGCAGCTCGGTCACGTCGGAGAACCCGGCCAGGTCGATCTCGACGTGCTCGGGATGCACCTGCCCGTCTGCGGTCACGGTCGCGAGCGTAGGCCCTGGTGAGCGAGCCGGGCCACGAGTTATCCGCAGTTTGCGAACAGCCCTTCCGGAGCCCGCAGACCCCGACCTAGGTTGCTGGTCAGCCAGCCGTCCTATCTCGGGGAGTCGTCATGGCGCTGCTCCAGCCACCCGTCGTGTCCGACGACCTCGTCGCGCGTCTCGACGACCACCTCCGCGCCGCCGTACGGCGTGAGGCGATCGACCCGCAGCGCGATCCCGCCGCCGTACGGCGCCTCGCGGTCGCCCTCGTCCGCGACCACGACGAGCGCAGCCTGACCGGTGTGGTGCCACCCGTCGGCGACCACGAGGCGGTGCTCACCGAGCTGATGGCGCGGGTGGCGGGGTTCGGGCCGCTGCAGCGCTATCTCGACGACCCGACGGTCGAGGAGCTGTGGATCAACGCGCCCGACCGGGTGTTCGTGGCCAGGGCGGGGCGGCACGAGCTGACCAACGTGGTGCTCACCGAGGCCCAGGTGGGTGAGCTGGTCGAGCGGATGCTCAAGTCGACCGGGCGGCGGGTCGACCTGAGCCGGCCGTTCGTCGACGCGGTGCTGCCAGACGGTCATCGGCTGCACGTGGTGCTCCACGGGATCGCGCGGGGGTTCTCGGCGGTCAACGTCCGCAAGTTCGTGGTCCGGGCGGCGCGGCTGGCCGAGCTGGTCGAGCTCGGGACGTTGACGCCCGAGGCGGCGCGGTTCCTGGAGGCGTCGGTGCGGGCCGGGCTCAACATCCTGGTCACCGGCGGCACCCAGGCCGGCAAGACCACCCTGCTCAACTGCCTGGCGGCCGCGATCCCCGGTGGGGAGCGGGTGATCTCGGCCGAGGAGGTCTTCGAGATCCGCTTCCCGCACCCCGACTGGGTCGCGCTCCAGACCCGCCAGGAGGGTCTCGAGGGCACCGGCGAGGTGCGTCTGCGCGACCTGGTCAAGGAGTCGCTGCGGATGCGGCCCAGCCGGATCATCGTCGGCGAGGTGCGCGCCGAGGAGTGCCTCGACCTGCTGATCGCGCTCAACGCCGGGGTGCCGGGCATGTGCACGCTCCACGCCAACAGTGCCCGCGAGGCGCTGACCAAGGCCTGCACGCTGCCGCTGCTGGCGGGCGAGAACATCTCGGCGCGGTTCGTCGTACCGACGGTGGCGGCGTCGGTCGACCTCGTCGTGCACCTCGCCCTCGATCCCTCGGGCGTACGCCGGGTGAGCGAGGTCGTCGCGGTGCCCGGACGGATGGAGGGCGACGTGATCGAGACCGAGACGATCTTCGAGTGGCGCGAGGGCGTGCTGCGCCGGGGGATCGGCCTGCCGCCGCGGATCGAGCGGTACGAGCGGGCCGGGGTCGACGTCGTCCGGCTGCTGCGCGAGGCCCGGTGACGACATGGGTGCGCTCGTCGGTCTGGGGTTCGGGCTCGGCTGCCTGCTGATCGCCCGGGCGTTCACCCAGCGTGCGCCCGTTGACGCCACAGTGTCGCCGTCGCCGCCAAAGCACGTCGACCGCGGCCTCGTCGCCCTGTGCCTGACCAGCGGGCTGGTCGGTGCCGTGCTCGCACTGGGGCTCACCCACGTGCTGCCGATCGCGGTGGTGCTCGGTGCGCTCGCCGGCTACCTCCCGCTCGCCCTCGCGCAAGGTCGGGCGCGGCGCCGGCAGCGTGAGCTCGCGGAGGTGTGGCCCGAGGCGGTCGACGACCTCGCTTCCGCCGTACGGGCGGGGATGTCGCTGCCCGACGCCGTCGCCGCGCTCGAGATACGCGGCCCGGGCCCGCTGCGGCCGGCGTTCGCGGCGTTCGCGCTCGACTACCAGGTCTCCGGCCGGTTCGGTGACTGCCTCGACCGGCTGGGGGAGCGGCTGGCCGATCCCGTCGGCGACCGCGTGGTCGAGGGGCTGCGGATCGCGCGGGAGGTCGGAGGCGGTGACCTCGGCCGGCTGCTGCGCAACCTGTCCGGCTACCTGCGCGACGACCTGCGCACCCGCTCGGAGCTCGAGGCGCGCCAGTCGTGGGCGGTCAACGGCGCCCGGGTCGCGGTCGCCGCGCCGTGGCTGGTGCTGCTGGTGATGTCGACCCAGCCGACCGTGCTCGCGCGCTACCAGTCGGCCGGCGGGGTCGTCGTCCTGGCGGCCGGTGCGGCGCTGTGCGTGGCCGCCTACCGGCTGATGATCCGGCTCGGCCGACTGCCCGCCGAACGGCGGATCCTGCGATGAGCGCCGCACTCGCCGGCGGCCTCGTCGGACTCGGTACGGCGCTCGGCCTGCTCCTCGTCGTCGTCCGCGTGGCCGCGATCCGCCGGCCGCCGCTCGAGGCGCGGGTCCTGCCCTACGTCCGCGACCTCCTGCCCGCCGCCACCGCGGCGACGCCGGCGCGGACCGCGACCGGCCGTGGCCCGGGCGTGGGTCTCGGCGTCCTCGTGGGGCTCGGCGACCTGGTCGACCGGGTGGTCGGCGGTGCGGCTTCGGTACGCCGGCGGCTCGACCGGGCCGGCCTCGACCTCACCGTGCGCGAGTTCCGTACCCAGCAGGTGCTCTGGGGACTGGCCGGGTTCGCCCTCGCGGTGGCGCTCGCGCTGCTCCGCTCCTGGGAGCGGCCCACCGCGAGCGCGCCGCTGCCGCTGCTGCTGGCCTGCGTGGGAGCGTTCGGCTGCGGGGTCCTGCTGCGCGACCAACGGCTGACGACCCAGGTACGGCGTCGCGAAGCCGCGATGCTCGCCGAGTTCCCCACTGTGGCCGAGCTCCTCGCGCTCAGCGTCGCCGCCGGCGAGTCACCCGTCGCCGCGCTCGACCGCGTCGTGCGCCGCAGCCGGGGCGAGCTCTCCCGCGAGCTGGGCGAGGTGCTCGCCCGGATCCGCACCGGCGAACCCGTCGCCGATGCCTTCGACCGGCTCGCCGCCGCTAGTGGCCTCGGCGTGGTCGCCCGGTTCGCCCACGGCATCGCGGTCGCGGTCGAGCGCGGGACGCCCCTCGCCGACGTCCTCCACGCCCAAGCCGCCGACGTCCGCGAAGCCGGACGCCGCGCGCTGATCGAGCAGGCCGCCCGCAAGGAGATCGCGATGCTTGTACCGGTCGTGCTGCTGGTGCTGCCGACGACCGTCGTCTTCGCCTTCTGGCCGGGCTTCGTCGGCCTGACCCTGAGTCACTGAACCGAGAGGAACCACCGATGATCCACCTCCGCCGCCCACCGCGCCACCGCCGCGCCGACCAGCGCGGCGACGTACCGGGCTGGGTCCTGGTGACCTTGATGACCGTCTCCATTGGCGTGGCGCTGTGGGGGATCGCCGAGCCGCGCCTGGTCGGCCTGCTCCAGTCCGCGCTCGACTCGGTGAAGTGACCCGGCTCGGCCGGAAGGCCCGGCTCGGTCGCGCGGGGAGCCAGCGCGGTACCGCCCTGGTCGACCTGACCCTGGTCACGCTCGTGCTGCTGCCGGTGGTGCTCGGGATCGTCCAGGTCGCCCTCGTCCTCCACGTCCGTACGACGCTCGCCGCCGCCGCGTCCGAGGGAGCCCGGCTCGCGGCGACCGCCGACCGCGACCCGGCCGACGGCGTCGCCCGGACCCGCGAGGTCGTCGCGACCTCGCTCTCGGGCCGCTACGCCCGCGACGTCACCGCCCGCCGAGTCCTCGTCGACGGGGCGCCGGGGGTGGAGATCACCGTCCGCGCCGTGGTCCCGGCGCTCGGCCTCGGCGGACCCGGTGTCGAGCTCGCCGTGACCGGCCGCGCAGTGTCCGAGGTCTTCGAGGCGGCGCCGCCGTGAGCCGGGCAGTGAGCCAGGTAGTGAGCCGGGTCGGGAGGGACCAGCGGGGGAGCGGCCTGGTCGAGCTGGTCTGGCTCAGCCTGGTCCTGCTGCTCCCGCTGCTGTGGATCGTGCTGGCGGTGTTCGAGGTGCAGCGCGGCTCCTTCGGGGTCAGCGGGGCGACCCGAGCCGCGGCGCGTGCGTACGCGCTGGCTCCCGACGACCGCACCGGCCAGGCGCGCGCCGAGCAGGTCGCCCGCCGGGTCCTCGCCGACCAGGGCCTCGCGGACGTGCCGCTGCGGGTGCGGATCACCTGCACGCCGTACCCGGGGAGCTGCCACCGGGGGACCTCGGTGATCACCGTCCGGATCGACAGCGCGGTCACCCTCCCGCTGCTGCCGGACGTGCTCGGCTCGGGGGCGCCGACCTTCCGGCTGAGCGCGGCGGAGAGCGTGCCGATCGGCCGCTACCGCGAGTCCGCCGGCGCCCCATGACCAGCCACCCCACGACCGGCCGCCCCACGACCGGCCACCCCACGACCAGCCACCCGGCGACCGGTGCCTCGGCAACCCGCGGCTCCACCACCCCGCTGGTGGCCGGCTTCGCCGCGGTGATCCTGCTCCTTGTCGCGGTCGTCGTCGACGCCAGCGCCGCCCAGCTCACCCGCCAGCGCCTGGACGCGGTCGCCGACGGCGCCGCGCTCCAGGGCGCGGACCTCGGTGCTCAGGGCCGTGACGCCTACGAGGGCGGCCTGGCCGGTCACGACCTCGCGCTGAGCCGGGCCGCGGCGGAGCGGGCGGTGGCGGGCTACCTGCGTGACAGCGGTGCGCTGCGCGAGCACCCGGGGCTGCGCGCGACCGTACGGGTCGAGGGGGAGCGGGTGGTCGTGGTCCTGGTGGTGGGGGTGGAGCTGCCGTTCCGGGTGCCGGGCGGACCGGGCTACGCGACGGTGCGGGCGGTCGGGTCCGCGGTGGTCAGGCCGGCTCGGCGTCCCACGACTGCGCCGGTACGCCGAGCTCGTCCATCCGCTCGGCGTAGCGCCGGTACGCCAGCCGGGCCTCGCCGTAGCGCCCGGCCGCGCGCAGGGCGCCCACGAGCGTGAGGTGGTCGGGCTCGTCGTAGGGGTCGGCCCGCAGCAGGCGGGTCAGCCAGGGGACGGCGGCGTCGGGCGCGCCCTGGCGCAGGTGGCGCCCGGCCAGGGCGCGGTGGACCTGGCGCGCGAGCCGGGCGAGCTCCTCACGGATGTCGTCGGCCCAGTCCGCGTCCTCGCCGTCGGCGAACGGGCCGGTGTAGAGCGACGCGGCCGTCTCGAGGGCGGCGAGGACGCGGCGGGCGTGCTCGGCGTCGCCGGGTGGGGTCCGGGCGTCGTCCTCGGCGAGCGCCGTGCGGGCCGCCTGGCGGAACTCGTCGACGTCGTGCTCGACGTGCTCCGGGGCGAGGGAGAGGAGGCCGCCGGAGGTACGGAGGAAGTGGTTGCTCGGGTGCGTGCGGGTCGGGTCGAGGGTGACCCGGAGGTGGGACAGGGCGACCGAGAGACGGTTGCTGACCTCGCGCGTGCCGGGCCAGAGCAGCTCCGCGAGCCGCGCTCGGGTGAGGCCGGCGGGACCGTGCGCGGCGATCAACCGCAGCGCCTCGTGCGCCTTGCGGGAGGGCCACTCGTCGACGGGGACCGGCTGGTTGTCGCGCAGGACCGCGAACCGGCCCAGGGAGTGGATCCGGACGGGTGCGGTGGTCGCTCCGACGCCGATCGCGTGGAGCTGTCCGGCGATCTGGCCGACGTCGGCGACGACACCGTGGCTGCGGAGCTCGGCGACGGCCAGCCGGCGCTCGACCGGGTCCGCGCCGAGGTGGGCGGCGACCAGCCGGTGGATCGCGATCCGGATCGGGTCGCCGATGCGGCGGCGGAGCTGGTCGGCCTCCCGCAGGCGGGGATCGTCGGCACCGGTCCGGTCGAGCAGGCACAGGATCTCCAGGGACTCCGCCATCCGGGTCAGGTCGTTGACCTTGCCGGACTCGACGACGGCGAGCTCGGCCTGCGCGCGGGCCCGTTCGGGGTCGCCCGTGCACAGGTGCACCCAGGCGGCCGCGGTGAGGACGCTGGCGCTGCGGACCGCGATCGGCTCGCGCTCGATGCGGGCGAGCAGAGCGGTCGCGGCGGCCGGCTCGCGCGGAGCCGTGACCAGGGCCAGCCCGGCGAGCGAGGGGACGAGCGTCTGGGCGTCGCCCTCGACCTGGGCGGCCTCGATCGCGTGCCGGAAGGACGCCGCCGCCTGCGTGGCGAGCCCGAGCACGGCCTGGACGTCGCCGGCCAGCTGCCAGGAGCCGCCGGCGTTGGGCGAGCCGGCCGAGACGTAGAAGGTGCGGGCCTGGTTGGCCGCGGTGAGCGCTTCGTCCAGCCGGCCGAGGGTCATCAGCGCCTCGGCGAGGTTGTGCCTCAGGAGCGCCAGCCCGGACTGGTGACCTGTACGGAGGTTGACCTGCTGGCCGGCGATCGCGGCGGCGACCGCTGCCTCGGGATCGCCCTCCTCGAGGGCTCGCGACGACAGGTTGTTGAGCACCCGCTCCAGGGTCAGGTCGTCCCCGGTCCGCTCGGCCCAGGCGCGGGCCCGGTCGTAGTAGCGCTGGTTCGCGTCGCGGTCGCCCTCGGCGGCCGAGAGCAGGGCGAGTGCCACGTCCACGACGCCCTGGGCCGCGCCTGCGGCGATCCGGTCGAGCTCGGTGGCCCGGTCCGCATGCCTGCGTGCGGCGTCCTGGTCGCCCCGGTTCCAGGCAACGGCGGCGCGGACGGCGTGGATCCGAGCGAGGTCGGCCGGCGCCGAGGCCGGGTCGACGCGCTCGGCGACCAGCTCGGCGTCGCGGAGGTGCCCGAGGTGGTGCAGGCCGTAGGCGGCGCGCCACACGAGCCAGCCGGGGACCGGGGCCGGCAGCCGGTCGAGCAGGGCCAGCCACTGGTCGCGCAGGAGCAGCGCCGTCAGCTCCGGGGCTCGCGCCCGCGCCCGCTCGAGCGGCTCGGTCGCCTGTAGGACATCGGCCAGCAGCGCATCCGCGGCCTCGTGGGGCGCCGGCTCGGTCACGCGCACATCGTAGAGGCGGGACGCCTCCCGAAAGACGACTTTAAGGTCGTCCGCTCACCCTGGTGCGGGCCGCACGGCCCCGGCATGCCCGCACACACCTAGGGAGACAGATGCGTTCCAAGATCATGACGGCCCTGACCGTCCTCGGCGCGGTCACCGTTCTGGTCCTCGCCGCCAACACCGCAGCCCTCGCCGCCACCGGCAAGGGCTTCCTGCTCGGCAAGGTCAACAGCACGAGCAAGGTGAGCACCCTGGCCCGTACGAAGCCCGGCCCGGCGCTCTCCGTCAAGACGAAGACGGGCACCGACGCCCCCTTCGCCGTCAACGGCAAGGGCAAGGTCACCAACCTCAACGCCGACACGGTCGACGGCAAGGACGCGAGCGCCCTCGGCACGCGCGCCTGGGTCTGGTCGTACTCCGGCTCGTCGTCCGCGTCGAGCGCGCACACCTACACGCTGCCCAACCTGCCCGCGGGCACCTACCTCTTCAACTACGAGGCGTGGCTGCGGCCCAGCACCTACAACGGTGCCGGGATCCTCGACTGCTACCTCAGCCGCGGTTCCCTGTACGGCGCCGAGTCGGGCGCCCCCGGCACCGCCGGCTTCGGCACCGGGGTCACCGGCTCGGCCACCATGACGCTGCCGGTCCCGGCCAGCGTGAGCCTGAACTGCCGGGTCAGCACCGGCACGTCCACCTGGACCTTCGACCAGAGCCAGCCCCTCCGGATCAGCGCCATCCCGATCAGCGAGCTGACGCTGAAGGGCTTCCCGAACGCTCGGGTGCTCCCACGGAGCAAGTGACCGAGCGGCCCTGACCTCGGACGCCCGACCCGTGGGGAGGTCGGGCGTCCGTGCGTCCGTGGACCGGGCCATTTCCGCCCCGCCGACCGCTCCGGCCCGCTAGCGTCCCGGGTAACTACGTCCCGGGCCACCCGGGCGACGACGATGGGGAGTCGACGAATGCGTGTGCAGATGCTGAGCCGTGCCCGGCGGCGCTGGGTCGGAGCCGCCCTGGCGGCCGCGACGGCCGCGGCGGCCGCGGCGGGAGCGGGCCTCGGGACGATGGCGAGCGCCGAGGCCGCCGAGCCGGTCCCGGTCGGGGCGATCTCGGGCACGGTGACCGCTCAGGTGGGCGGTGCGCCGGTCAAGGACGTCACGGTGATCGGCTACCAGCTGACCAGCGAGGCCGACGGCCCGGTGCGGACGTGGGTGCCGGTGCGGTTCGCGAAGACGAACGCGGCCGGGGCGTACACGCTCTACGGCTCCCCGGGCGAGTACCGGGTCCAGTTCTCGGCCTGCCCGTCGCAGGACTGCGCGGCGCCGACCTACGCGCCCGAGTTCTACAACGACGTGACGACGGTCGACGCCGCGACCACGCTCACCATCACCGACAACGCCGACCGCACCGGCGTCAATGCGTCGCTGGCGCCCGGCCACCTGCTCGCGGGCACGGTCACCGGCCCTCAGGCAGCGGCGGTCGGCGACGGCCTGGTCACGGCGTACACCAAGACCGGCGACACCTGGAACGCCACCTACTTCTCGAAGATCGAGTCCGACGGCACCTACTCGTTCGTCGTGCCCGACGGCAGCTACAAGGTCGGGTACGCCGGCAAGGGCGCCAACTACGCGCGGGAGTACTACAACGACAGCGCCGACCTCGCCGGGGCGCAGGCGCTCGCGGTCGCGGGTGCGCCGCGGACCGGGATCGACGCCCAGCTCGCGCTGATCAAGGTGCAGCCCACGGCCAAGCCCTACATCAGCGGCGTGCCGCGGGTCGGTGACACGCTCGCGGTGACGGTGGGCTCGTGGCTGCCGCAGTCCGACGACTACCAGTTCACCTCCACGTGGTTCCGCTCCGGCTCGCCGGACCCGATCGGGACCGGCGACAGCATCGTCGTCCCGGCCGCCGCGCTGGGGGAGAGGATCACGGTGCGCGTCTCCGGCACCCTCGCCGGGTACGACGCCAACGCGATCGCGTCCGAGCCGACCCCCACGGTGGCTCCCGAGCCGACCTCGCTCGCGTCGGTCGTCCCGCCGCGCGTGCTGGGCACCGCCCAGGTCGGCCGCACGCTGACGGTCGACCCCGGCACCTGGGAGGCGACGCCCAACGCCTACGGCTACCTCTGGCTGGCCGACGGCACGCAGATCCCCGGTGCGACCGCGAGGACCTTCACCCTGACGCCCGCCCAGCTCGGCAAGGACATCACGGTGCTCGTCACCGCGATCGCGCCCGGCTACCTGGCCGGCTACGGCCAGGCGCGTGCGGCGACCGAGGTCAAGCCGGGTGCGCTGAGTGTGCGCACCGCGCCGCGGATCAAGGGCAAGGCGAAGGTCGGCTCCCGGCTCACGGTCACGTACGCCGCCGCGAGCCCGGCCGCGACCGTCCGGATCCAGTGGACCGTCGGCGGCAAGCCCGTCGCGGGCGCCACCCGGGCGACGTACAAGCCGGGCAAGGCGGCCAAGGGCAAGAAGGTCCGCGCCGTGGTGACCTACACCGCGCCGGGCTACGACCGGCGGAGCGTGGGTTCGGCGGCCGTTCGGGTGCGATAGCCCTGGGATTCACCTGTCGTTGGCCGGGTGTCGTGATCGTGCGAGCGTGCGATCAACCCCCCGGCTCACCGGCCTGCTCGCGGCAGCGACGCTCCTGGTGCCCGTCCCGCTCGTCCTGTCCACCACGGCGCCCGCGCAGGCGGCTGCCTCCGACGTCCAGATCACCGAGTGGGCCTACAACGGCTCGGAGTTCGTCGAGATCACCAACACCGGGTCCGACCCGGTGGACCTGACCGGCTGGTCGTTCGACGACAGCAGCCGGACCGCGGGTGCCTTCCCGATCGGGAGCCTGGGCACGCTGCGGGCGGGGGAGTCGGCGATCATCAGCGAGGCGACCGCGGCGGCCTTCCGGGCCGAGTGGGACCTGCCGATCGGCGTGAAGGTGGTCGGCGACAACGACCAGAACCTCGGTCGCTCCGACGAGATGAACATCTACGACGCGGGCGGCACGCTGGTCGACCGGCTGACGTACGACGACCAGACCGGACTCGGCCCGCGCACCGACCTGTCGAGCGCCTGGGTGCCCGACGCGGCGGCGCTGGCCCACCCGGACGCGACCGGGTGGACGCTCTCGACCGCCGGCGACGCCGAGGGCTCCTGGACCTCGGCCGGCAACCACCACGGATCGCCGGGGGTCTCGACCCACGGCGGCGCGAGCACCGTGCGGATCACCGAGTGGGAGTACAACGGCTCGGAGTTCTTCGAGATCACCAACCTCGGCGCCGGACCGGCCGCCCTGACCGGGTGGTCCTACAACGACAGCGCGCGGACCCCGAACGCCGTCAGCCTCAGCCCGCTCGGCACGCTGGCGCGCGGTGAGTCCGCGGTCGTCAGCGAGGCGACCGCCGAGGCATTCCGCGCCGAGTGGGACCTGCCGGCGACGGTCAAGGTGCTCGGCAGCAACCCGGTCAATCTCGGGCGCAGCGACGAGATCAACATCCACGACGCCGCGGGTGCGCTGGTGGACCGGCTCACCTACAACGACCAGGGCGCCGGCGACGTCGCCGGTCCGCGCACCGACACCGCCAGCGCGTGGGTGCCGGAGGCCGCGCTCGGCGCCAACCGGGCCAGCGCCTGGACCCGGTCGACCGCCGGTGACGCCGAGGGCTCCTGGACCTCGACCTCGGCCGGGGCGTTCGTCGCCTCGCCGGGCACCAGCACGCTCGGCAACAACCCTCCGGGCAAGCCCGGTGGCGGTGGCACCGGCCCCGACCCGAGCACGATCAAGCTCAACGAGGTCGAGTCCAACGGCGACGCCGTCGGCGACTGGGTGGAGATCACCAACACCGGCACCGCGCCGGTCGACGTCTCGGGCTGGAAGGTCCGCGACGCCGACGCCGGGCACCCGTTCGCCGTCGTCCCCAGCGGTACGACGCTCGCGCCCGGCGCCTTCTTCGCGCTCTACACCGAGTTCCCCCCGCCCGGCTTCGGCCTCGGCGTCGACGACTCGGTCACGCTCTACCAGGCCGACGGCACCTCGGTGGTCGACACCTACGCGTGGTCCGGCGGGCACGCCGCGACGACGTACGGCCGCTGCCCCGACGGCACCGGCACCTGGGAGGTGACCACGGTCCCGACGCGCGGGGCGGCCAACGCGTGCAGCCCGATCCGGATCAACGAGATCGAGTCGAACGACGCGGCGGCGGGCCCGGACTGGGTCGAGCTGGTCAACCTCTCCGACGCCCCGGTCGACCTGGCCGGCTGGGTGCTCAAGGACAGCGGCGAGGCCGACCCGACCACGCTGCCCACGCCGAGCGTCGTCCCGGCGCACGGCCACCTCGTGGTGAGCACCCTGGCTGCGGGCCTGGGCGGCGCGGACAGCGTCCGCCTGCTCGACCCGGCCGCCAAGCTCATCGACTCGTTCTCCTGGACCGCGCACGCCACCCAGACCTACGGCCGCTGCAAGGACGGCGTCGGCGCCTTCGTCGACAACGTCGCGCCGACGCCGGGTGCGGTCAACAGCTGCCCGGGCCTCGACACCCAGGCTTGGCCGGGCTCCCAGACGGTCCGCACCGTCGACCAGGCGGGCACGTTCAACCAGGACGCCAGCGGCCTGGTCTTCGACCCCGAGGACCCGAGCACGCTGTGGGTCGCGCAGAACAAGGCGGGCACGCTGACCAAGCTGGTCAAGGACGGCGACGGCTACGTCCCGGCCGCCGGCTGGTCGCCCGGCAAGAACCCGCGCTACGCCGACGGCACCGGCGCCCCCGACACCGAGGGCATCACGATCGGTCCGGACCACGCGATCTACCTGGCCGCCGAGCGCAACAACGACGTCAGCGGCGTCAGCAAGAACGTCGTGCTCCGCTACGAGCCCGGCACGTCGATGAACGCCACCGACGAGTGGGCGCTCAACGGCCTGCTCCCGGCGGTCGGCGCCAACCTCGGCCTCGAGGGCATCACCTGGGTGCCGGACTCCTACCTCACCGGGGGCGGGCTGATCGACGAGACGACCAACCAGCCCTACAACCCGGCGTCCTACCCCGCGCACGGCACCGGCCTGTACGTCGTCGCGGTCGAGGGCACCGGCCGGCTCTACGTGCTCGCGCTCGACCAGACCGCCGCCGTCCAGGAGAGCGCCCACCTGGTCGCCACGATCGACCCGCAGCTCAAGACCAACGCCGGTCCTCCGGGCGTCATGGACGTCGTGTGGGACCCCGAGGCCGAGCGGCTCTGGGCGGTCTGCGACGACAGCTGCGACGGCGTCTCGGTGACGCTGAAGCTCCAGCAGAGCGGCCGGTTCGGGATCACCGCGGCCTACCAGCGCCCGGTCGGCATGCCGAACCTCAACAACGAGGGCTTCGCGCTCGCGCCGCAGTCGACCTGCGCCGCGGGGGAGAAGGCGGTGCTGTGGTCCGACGACGGCGACACCGGCGGCTTCTCGCTGCGCCAGGGCACGTTCCCGTGCACGGAGGTCTCGACCCCGCCGACGCCGGTGGTCAACACGGCCGCACCGGTGGTCACGGGCCGCGCCCAGGTGGGCGCGACCCTGACCGGCACGGCCGGGACCTGGACGCCGGCGCCGGGGACCGCGGCGTACCAGTGGCTGGCGAACGGTACGCCGATCGCCCGGGCCACCGGCACGAGGCTCGTCCTCACCCCCGCCCTGGCCGGCAAGCGGATCAGCCTGCGGGTCGCGGTCACCGCCGACGGCTTCCTCGAGGCTGCGAAGACGTCGAGCGCCACCGCACCTGTCGCGGCGGGCACGCTGGCGCTCGCGGGCCGGCCGAAGATCACCGGCAAGGCGCGCGTCGGCACGAAGGTCGCGGTCCGGCTCGGGCGGGTCAGCCCGGCCGCGAAGGTCGGCTACGCCTGGTACGTCGACGGCCGGAGGATCGCCGGTGCCAAGGGCGCGAAGCTCCGTCTGGAGCGGAAGTGGGCCGGGCACCGGATCACCGTCAAGGCGACCTACACCGCTCCCGGCTACGCGCCGGCGACGGTGACCTCGCCCGCGGTGAAGGTCCGCCGCCGCTGACCCGCGAAGTGCGCGGGTTGCTGGCACGAAGTTAGGGGGTTGCTGCCTCGAGATCCTGATCTCGAGGCAGCAACCCCCGCACTTCGTGGAGGGGTCAGCCCCGCCCGCCGCCGTGGTCGGTGGTCGGGAGGTAGCTGGCGTTGCCGGCGAACGTCACGTCGAAGCCCTCGGCGTTGACGTAGGCCGGGATCCCGCCGGGCACCCGGCACGACGCCGTACCGGCGCTGTCGGTGACCGCGTCGCAGATGAACAGGTAGCCGCCCGCCAGCGAGCTGGTCGTGGAGAAGACCAGACGCTGGCCCGCGAGCGGGGCCCCGCCGACGCCGCGCAGCGTCGCCTTGACCGTGCGGACGGTCCACAGCTGCGAGTTGATCACCGCCATGTCGGTGATCGTCGCCCGCGCCCGGTCGACGACCTGGACCAGCTCGGGCGAGGCGCTGCCCGCCCGGCTCAGGTCACCGGAGTAGGTCGCGGTCAGCCGGTGGCTGCCCGCGGCGAACCCGTCGACCTGCAGGGTCGCCCGCTGCTGGCCCTCGACCGTCGCCAGCGGCGCGGTGCCGAGCACCGCGTTGCCGGAGCGGAAGGTGACCGAGCCGGTGGGCTTGCCCGGGGTCGGGACGGCGTCGGAGACGATCGCGGTGAGCGTCACCCGGCCGCCGAACGTCGCCGGGTTGGCGCTCGACGTGATGCCGGTGACGGTCTCGACCGCGCCGACGCTCACGCCGGTGGCGGACTCGCTGCCGGTGTAGTTGAAGCTGCCGCCGTAGACCGCACGGACCTGGTGGGCGCCGGGCGTGAGCCCCGTGGTCGTGAACGACGCGGTGCTGGTGCGCTCGGCCGGCGCGGGAGCGAGGTTGGCCGCCCCGAGCAGGGTGTCGCCGTCCCAGAACTGGACCGGACCGGTGGCCCGGCCGGTGGCCGGCGAGACGACCTGGACCGTCGCGGTGAAGGTCACCGGCTGGCCCTGGTCGGCGGTCTCGGCGTCCGCCTCGAGGTCGAGCGCGGTGCCGCCCTTGCCGACGGTCTGGCCGTTGCCCTGGTCGAGCAGGCCGGTGCTCCCGACGAACCGCGGGTCGCCGCTGAAGACCGCGGAGATCCGGTAGGTGCCGGGTGCCGCCGAGCTGAAGGCGCTGCTCTGGGCGACGCCGCCGACGAGGGCCACCGGACCGCCGAGGTTGGCGCCGTTGATCTTGAACTGGACGGTGCCCGAGGGCGAGCCGGCGCCGGGGGCGACCGGGCTGACCGTCGCGGTGAAGGTCACCGAGCCGCCCGACGGCGTCGGGTTGGCCGACGAGGTCAGGAGCGTCGAGGTCTGCGCCCGCTGCACCTTCTGCGCCACCGAGCCGTTGCTGCCGGTGAAGCTGTCGTCGCCGTCGTACGTCGCGACGATCGCGTGCTGGCCGACGCCGAGGTCGTCGAGCGTGACCGAGGCGATGCCGCCGGTCGCGGAGGAGACCGGGACGGTGTCGAGCACGGTGTTGCCGTCGGTGAAGGTCACCGTGCCCGAGGGCGAGCCGGCACCGGGGGCGACGACGCCGACGGTGGCCGTGAAGGTGACCGGCTGGCCCGAGACCGCGGTGGGCGCGGAGCTGACCACGGTCGTCCTCGTCGCCGCCTTGTTGACCGTGTGGGTGGCGGTCGTGGAGACGCTGGTGACGAAGTTCGGGTCCGCGCTGAGGTAGCGGGCCTTGACCTGGTGGGTGCCGCGGGCGAGCGTGCTGGTGCTCATCGTGGCGGTGCCGTCCTCGAGCGCGACGTAGGGGCCGGGCTGGCCGTCGATCTCGAACTGGACGGCGCCCTGCGGGTCGCCGGTCGCCGGGGCGTCCGGGGTGACCGTCGCGGTGATGGTCACGTTCTGGCCGACCACCGACGGGTTGGGGGCCGAGCTGACCGAGGTCGTCGTCGTGGCCGCGAAGACCTTCTGGGTCAGCGTGGCCGAGCCGCCGGCGAAGCGGTCGTCACCCTCGTAGTTGGCCGTGATGACGTGGTTGCCGGCGTCGAGGCCGACCGGCGGGGAGACCGCCGTCCCGCCGTTGAGGGCGACCGGGGCGCCGATCGGCTCGCCGTCGGCGGCGAACTGGACGGTGCCGGTCGGCTCGCCCGCGCCGGGACCGGTGACCGTGACGTCGGCGGTGAAGCGCAGCGGCTCACCGGCCACGGCCTGGGCGTTGGACGTCGAGACCTCGACCGTGGTGTCGGCCCGGTTGACGCCGTGGGTGAGCTCGGCCGAGCTGCTGCTCGCGAAGTCGCCGTTGCCGTTGTACGTCGCCTGCACGGCGTGGTTGCCGGGACGCAGGTTGCTGACGGTCAGGGTCGCGGTGTCGCCGGTGAGCGGGATCGCGGTGCCGTACGGGTCGCCGTCGATGTTGAACTGCACGGCGCCGCCGAGCTGGCCGACGCCGGGCGCGACCACGTCGACCTCGGCGGTGAAGGTGACCGCCTGGCCGCTCACCGTGGGGGAGCCGGTGCTGGTGAGCACCGTCGCGGTGGGCGCCTTGCCGACCGTGAGCTCCTTGGTGGCGGCCGTGCTGCCGATCAGGTTGCCGTCCCCGCTGTAGGAGGCGCCGATGGTGTGGGCGCCCGTGCTCAGCGAGTCCGTCGACGGCGAGGTCGCGGTGCCGGCGACGACCGGGACGGGGGCCCCGAGGTCGTTGCCGTCGACCGTGAACTGCACGGTGCCGGTGGGCTCGCTGGTGCCGTTGACCCGGGCCACCTGCGCGGTGAACGAGACGGCCTCACCGTGGACCACGGACGCCGGCGGCGCCAGCGTCGTGGTCGACGGGTTCTTGCCGACGGCGAACGGGCTCGAGGCGCTCGACGGCTTGTAGTAGGCGGTCTGCGCGAACGACGCCGTCACGGTGGCGTTGCGCGGGGGACCGGACAGCGGCAGCGTCGCGGTGGCGACGCCGTTGGCGTCCGTGGTTGCGTTGACCGACGTACCGCCGCTCAGCGCGAAGGTGACCGTCCGGCCCGGCAGCACCGAGGTGCCGAGGTTCGGGTCGGTCAGCGTCGCCTTGACGGTCGCCGAGGTGTTCTGCGCGCCGTCCGTGGCACCGGAGTAGGCGAGCTGGGTGATGTTGTCGATCGTCACCGACCGGTTGGTGGTCTTGGTGTTGTTGGAGCAGTAGAGGAAGCCCGAGCGGTTCCGCTCGATGGCCCGGGCCGTGTAGGCCCCGTTGGGGTAGTTGTGGGTGTCGATGCCGGCGCTCTTGCCGCCGGTACCGCCCTGGACGCTCTCGAACACGACCCCGCCGGTGCTGTTGATCAGCTGCAGCGTGGTCTGCGGTCCACTGGCGTTGAGGCAGCCGGTGCCGTCGGAGGCACCGCTGTTGGACAGGGTCGCATTGCCCCGGAGGGTGGCCCCGTCGGCGGGCCCGTTGATGTCCGCGGACGCCGAGGAGGCGAGCAGGACGGGCGTGCCGAGGGTCAGGGCGAAGGCCGCGAGAGCGGCGATGGATCGGCGCACAGCGGGTCTTCCTTTCACTTGAGGATGGCGCCGCGCGCCGTCGAGGACAGGTGGTTGGCGTCGCCCTGGAAGGTCGCGACGTAGCCGCCGTTGAGGGTGAGCTGGAGCAGGTAGGCCGCCGCGCTGCACACGGCCAGGCCCGACTCGTTGGAGGTGGAGGTGCACACGACCTTGGCGCCGACCTTGAACTCCACCGGCACACCGGCCAGCGGGGTCGAGCCCGCGGTGACCGTCGCCCGGAGCACGCCGAGCGGGACCGCCAGCGGGGTCAGGGACAGCACGGCGGGAGCGGTGCTCACGCTGGTCGCGCGCTTGGCCACGGCGACCGGCTTGTTGCCGGACGTGCTGCCCTCGAACTTCGGGCCGCCCGCGAACACCGCGCGCACCGTGTGGTTGCCCGCGCCCGGCGAGGCCAGGGTCACCGTGGCGACGGAGGTGCCGCCGCTGCCGGCGACGAGGGTGCCGGTCGCGACCGGCTGCCCGTCGACGGTGAAGGTGACCGTGCCGGTCGGCGCACCGAGGTGGTCGTCGGCCGCGGTGACCGTGGCGGTGGCCGTGACCGGGTCGCCGTAGGTGGTCTGGGCGCGGTCGAGGGCCAGCGTGGTCGTCGTACCCAGGCGCAGGACGCGCTGGGTCAGCTCGGCGGTGGCCGCGCCGTAGCGCAGGTCGCCGGAGTAGACGGCCGTGACGGTGTGCTCACCCGGGGTCAGGTTCGCCAGCGCCGGGCTGGTCGCGGTGCCGTTCTCGAGGGTGAGGGCGGGACCGGACGGACGCCCGTCGATGACGATCTGGACCGAGCCGGTCGGGGTCAGCCCCGCGCCCGGAGCGGAGACCGTGACGGTGAACCGGACGTCGTCGCCGACGCCCGCGTCGGTGTCGGACGAGGTCAGGTCGACCTCGACGCTGCCGGTCTCGACCGTCTGGGTCAGGATCGCGCCGCTGCCGGAGAAGCCCGGAGCGCCGACGAAGCTGGCGATGACGGTGTGGTCGCCCGGCTCGGCGGAGGTGACCGCCTCGCTGCGCGCGACCCCGTCGCCGTCGACCGGCACCGGGGCGCCGACGTCCTGGCCGTCCACGGAGAACTGCACCGTGCCGGACGGGACGCCGTCGGTCGAGGTGACCTCGGCCCGGAAGCGCACCGCCTTCCCGTACGTCGCCGGGTTGGCGTTCGAGGTGAGCTCGGTCGTGGTGGCCGCGACCGCGGTCCCGGCGATCACCGTGTGGCTGGTCGGGGCCGACTCCGCGCCGCGGTAGTCCGCGTCGCCGTCGTAGGTCGCGACGAGCTGGTGGGTGCCCGGCGGCAGGTCGTCCAGGTCGAGGACGGCGGTGCTGCCGGACGCCGAGGCCTCCAGCGGCGCCGAGCCGATCGGGTCACCGCCGGAGAGGAAGGTGACCGTGCCGGTGGGAGAGCCCGAGCCGGGCGCGGTGGCGACGACGCTGGCGGTGAGCCGGACGTTCTCGTCCTGCACCGACGGCGACGGGTTGGCCACGAGCGCGACGGTCGTGTCGGCCGGAGCCACGTCCTGGGTGCGCTGGTCGGTGCCGGCGGCGTACCGCCCGCTGCCCGAGTACGACGCCCGCAGGGTGTGGGTGCCCGCCGTCAGCGAGGTCAGCGGCGGGAAGGCCGCGGTGCCGTTGACGACGTCGACCGGCGCGCCGACGGGGCTGCCGTCGACGAGCAGCTGCACGGTGCCGTCGGGGGCACCGCCGCCCGGGGACCGGACCGCGACGGTCGCGGTCAGGCCGACGGCCTCACCGGTGACGGTCGAGGAGTCCGTGGCGTCGAGGGTGACGTCGACGGCGGCCTTGTTGACGGTCACGGTGCGCGGCGAGGCGGCGCTGACGCCGAAGACGTCGTCACCGCGGTAGGTCGCCACGACCGGGTTGCTGCCGACCGGGAGGTCGCTGACCGTGGTGGTCGCGGTGCCGTCGGGGGCGACGCCCGCGCGGCCGACCTCGTGACCCTCGACGGTGAAGACGACCTCACCGGTGGGGGTGCCGACGGCCGTCGTGACGGTCGCGCCGAGGGTGACCTGCTCGCCGTACACGGCGGTGCCGGGGGTGACGGTCGAGGTGGTCGTGGTCGGCTTGAGCGGCTCGCGCACCCGGAAGGTGACCGCGGCGGAGGTGCTGCCGGTGTGGTCGGTGCTGCCGTTGTAGACCGCGGTGACCGTGTGGTCGCCGAGGGCCAGCGTGGACAGCGGCGGGCTCGTGGCCGAGGACCCGGACAGGGCGACGGCCGCGCCGAAGTCGGCGTTGTCGACGCGGAACTGCACGGTGCCGGACGGGTTGCCGCCGTGCGACGGGCTGACGTTCGCGGTGAACCGGACCGGCTCGCCCAGCGGGACGACGGCCGGGTCGGCCGCGACGGTCGTGGTGGTCGCGATCGTGCCGACGGTGAAGGCCGACGAGGTGCTGGCGGGCTCGAGGCCCGCGTTGCCGTCGTACGACGCGGTGACGGTGGTGGCGCGCGGCGGACCGGCGACCGGGACCGTCGTCTGGGCGACACCCGCGTTGTCGGTGGTGGCGGTCGCGGTGGCGCCGCCGGCGAGTGCGAAGGTGATCGTCCGGCCGCTGACGTCGCCGCCGGTGCGATCGGTGAGGACCGCGCGGAGGGTGGCGGTGCTGCCCTGGGCCGCGGAGGTGTCACCGGTGTAGACCAGCGTGCTGCAGCTGCGCGGGGTGACGACGAGGGTGCCGGCCGCGGACGCGCCGCCGGCCGTCACGACGACGCCCCAGCTGGCGCGGGCGCCGGTCTTGCTCAGGCCGTCGGCCTCGGCGGGCGCGGCGATCGTGGCGGTGTAGTTGCCGCCCGCGGTGGTCGTCGCGCTCGCGGTGACCGCGCCGCCCGGGTCGAACGGGGACTTGTCGAGCGCGATCGCGACCGGGACGCCGGCCGCGCCGCTGCTGAGCCGGCCGGCGACGGTGACGTCGCCCCCGGCGCAGGAGAGCGAGGGGGTGATCGTGCCGGTCAGCGTGGTGCCGGGCGCCGGGGTGGACGCCGAGGAGAGCTTGCGGTCGAGGGTCAGCGAGCCGCCGTCCAGGGGCAGCCGGAGCAGCTCCTGGGCGTCGTTGCGGTGCGTGGCCGACCACCAGTGGGTGTTGACGGTCTGGCCGTCGGCGCTCTGCGCGTGCACCCGGCGGGTGTTGACCGAGCCGATCGGGA
Organism: Pimelobacter sp. 30-1; assembly: GCF_018831735.1. Classification (NCBI taxonomy): domain Bacteria; kingdom Bacillati; phylum Actinomycetota; class Actinomycetes; order Propionibacteriales; family Nocardioidaceae; genus Pimelobacter; species Pimelobacter sp. 30-1. Next base: position 193,140 of record NZ_NHTS01000010.1, on the reverse strand, counting down.
CGGCGCTGGTGGCGTTGGAGACCGAGGAGGGGTCCTTGAAGGAGAAGATCCCGTCGAAGGTCGACGAGCCGCTCGCCAGCGAGCCGGCGTTGTAGCTGAACCCGCCGTTGTAGGCGACGTCCACGTCGTTGTTCCACGACTGGCCCGCGTCGAGCGGGAACGCCAGGGCGCGCCAGCCGCGCTGCGGCGTCATCACCAGGTCGATGGTCGCGGTGATGTTCTGGGTGATGATGCTGACCTTGGCCCGGCCGGTGAGGTTCTGGTGCTGGGTCTCCTGCAGGAGGGCCAGGTCGGAGCGCCGGACGAACTTGGTGCCCGTGACCGAGCCGGCGAAGTTGCTCAGCTCGGCGTTGCCGACCCCGTCGACGGCCGCGCTGCCGCTGCCGCCGGTGATCGTGCCGGTGATGTTGAGCTTGTACGCCTGCTGACCTTGGAAGGTCTCCACACCGGCGACGGTGTAGGTGACGTTCTCGTTGAGGGAGACGTCGGTCCCCGCGGCGAGGTAGCGGAAGTTCGACTGGTAGGTCCACGACCAGCCGGTGCTCCAGGCCGGGACGTCGTCCCCGGAGGCCTGGGCGGCGCCGGCGGGCGCGGCTCCGGCGGTGGCCACCATCGTCGCGACGATGGTCGCGAGGACGCTGAGCCAGGCGAGCCGGCGTCGGAAGGCCCGGGCCGCGCGCTGGCGGCCGCGGGTGGGCAGGGTGCTGTCGATCGGCGCAGGGAGCATGCGTCACCGTCCCGTGGGTCGGGGGGATGCCACCCGAGAGGGACGGGCACGGGAGCCCATGTGGCGGAGGGAGTGGCCGGATTCAAGCAGGTTTGTGACCCGTCGCACAGTGTTTTCTGAAAAGGGTTCACGTTTTCTTTGCCTGAGTGACCGCGGTTCGCCGCCACGCGCCTGCGCGCCGTAACCTTGGGCCTTGTGGCTGGCCCTGACTACGACTCCGAGATCAAGCAGCTGACTGCGACGATGCACACCATCGAGCAGGTCCTCGACCTGCCCGCGATGGAGCAGGAGATCGCGGACCTCGGCGTCCAGGTCGCCGCACCCGACCTGTGGGACGACCAGGCCAACGCCACCCGCGTCACCGGCCGGCTCTCCGCGCTCCAGGGTCAGGTCGAGCGCTTCCGCACGCTGCAGCAGCGCATCGACGACCTCGCGGTCCTCGCCGAGCTCGCCGCCGAGGAGGCCGACGCCGACACCCTCGCCGAGGCCGACGCCGAGCTCGACAAGGTCAAGAAGGCCGTCGAGGGCCTCGAGGTCCGCACCCTCCTCTCCGGCGAGTACGACGAGCGCGAGGCCATCGTCACCATCCGCTCCGGCGCCGGCGGCGTCGACGCGGCCGACTTCGCCGAGATGCTCATGCGGATGTACACCCGCTGGGCCGAGCGCAACAAGTACCCCGTTGAGGTCTACGACATCTCCTACGCCGAGGAGGCGGGCATCAAGTCCGCCGAGTTCGCGATCCACGCGCCCTACGCCTACGGCACCCTCTCCGTCGAGGTCGGCACCCACCGCCTGGTCCGGATCAGCCCGTTCGACAACCAGGGCCGGCGCCAGACCTCCTTCGCCGCGGTCGAGGTCGTGCCCCAGCTGGAGCAGACCGACGAGATCGAGATCGACGAGAACGAGATCCGTACCGACGTCTTCCGCTCCGGCGGCCCCGGCGGTCAGTCGGTCAACACGACCGACTCCGCGGTCCGCCTCACGCACATCCCCACCGGCATCGTGGTCTCGTGCCAGAACGAGAAGTCGCAGCTGCAGAACAAGGCCGCCGCGATGATCGTGCTCAAGGCCAAGCTCCTCGCGAAGAAGAAGGCCGAGGAGGCCGCGCTCAAGAAGGACCTCAAGGGCGACGTCGCCGCGAGCTGGGGCGACCAGATGCGCAACTACGTCCTCAACCCGTACCAGATCGTCAAGGACCTGCGCACCGGCTACGAGACCGGCAACCCGCAGCCGGTGTTCGACGGCGACATCGACGGCTTCCTCGAGGCCGGCATCCGCTGGCGCCGCGGCGCCGAGAAGGCCGCCGACAACTGATCGTCAGCGCGCCTTGGCCGCGGCCGAGCGTGGGCTGAACCCGCTCCACCCCAGCTTGTTGCGCGCCTTGACCCGGACCGCCCAGCGGCCCTTGGGCAGCAGCAGCTGGACCGCGGTCGAGCCGGGCGGCAGCACCGCCGTGCTGCGGGTGCCGATGACGCGCCCGCCGGCGGAGATCTTGAACGCCTTGATCACGTAGCCGGTGATCGCCGCGCCGCCGGTGGCGGGCGGCGTCCAGCGCACGCCCACCGAGAGGCGACCACCTCGCGCTCCGGGCCGGACGGCGGCCGCGCGCGGCGTACCGGGTCGGGTGGCGGGTCCGGAGGCCGGCGGCTTGCCCGAGCCCACCGGGGGCGGATCGGTCGGGTCGGTGCCCGGTCCGGGGCCCGGCGTGCCGGAGCAGCCGGTGACGGACAGGTGGTAGCTGCCGGCGCTGCCGTAGCTGTCGTAGCCGCCCGAGCCCCAGCCGCTGCCCCCGCCGGAGAGCGAGCCCGCACCCGCGACGACGACGTGGAAGGGGCCGCCGTTCAGGGTGCCGGTGACGCTCGCGCCGAGGCCGGTGACACCGGAGGAGGTCCGGGCGGTGGCGGGGGCGGCGGCCTGGAGGAGGGCGCCGGTGCTGTCGCGCAGCTCGACGCGCAGGTCGAGGTTCGGGCCGACCGGCGCGGGGGTGGCGGTCGCGGTGACCGGACCCGTGCAGTCGGTGACGCTGAACCAGTCCCGGTCGTCGCGACCGGTGATCACGCCGTCGCCGCCGGGCAGGGACGACAGCGGGACGGCGGTGGCCGGGGTGCTCCCGGCCTCGTCGGGGCGCAGGCTCGCGCCGTTGGCGCCCAGCACGGCGAAGTCGTCCTCGCGGTTGTTCGCCGAGGGGTAGTCGCCGCGCGACCACTGGGTCACGCCCGCGGAGTAGGGGCTGCCCATGAGCGGACCCCACAGGGCGGTGCCCGCGTAGTAGCCGCTGCTGGTGGTGCCGTCGTGCCCGAGCCCGAGCGTGTGCCCGGCCTCGTGGGAGGCCGCCTCGGCCATGTTCTTGGCCTTGTTGCTCAGCGACGAGGGGAACACCCAGGCGGGGCTGCGGGTCTCGCCGTTGGTGATCGAGTCGAAGGTGCCGATCCAGGCGATGCCGCCGCAGGCGCCGCCGCACAGCTGGGTCTGGATCGAGCTGCCCGAGCTGAACGCCACCCGGGCGCCGTAGACCTGGTCGGCGGCCGAGCTGCGCCACAGCCCGCCGGCCGGGGGCTCCTCGGTCGTGACGTCGACGTCGAAGGGGGCGTAGTCCTCGGCGACCCGCGCCCACACCTCCTGGATCATCGAGCGCTCGGTGTCGGAGAAGGCCGACGAGCCGTCGAGCGACCAGCCGGGGAAGAGCAGCGTGCTCAGGCCGTTGAGCAGCCAGGAGTTGCTCGAGAGCAGCGAGCCCCCGTTGAAGTCGAGGTAGATCGTCCGGTTCGCGCCGGGGCGGCTGTGCAGCGTGAACGTGTCGGCCAGCGTCGCCGAGGCCAGCGCCTCGCCCTGGTCGAGCCGGGTGCCGTCGCCGGCCGCGCTCTGCGCCGTCGCGACCGGCGGGTGCCACTCGTCGACCGCGAAGAGCGTCCCGTCGGGGGCCACGTCGACCGCGGGGTCCGTGGCCAGCATCCTCGCCTCGTGGGCGCTCAGGCCCGGGACGTCGTCCCCGTCGGTCCGGTCCGGTTCGGTGGCGGAGGCGGGGATCGCGAGACCTGCCACCGTGAGGGCGAGCCCGGCGACGCCGAGACCCCCCGCACGCACGAGATGCAGCATGACGACACCGTTCGGTCGTCACGGGGCGCGCTTGAGGGGTCCGGGACCGTCGTCCCGGGAAGTCCGGGACGGGGTCCTGGGGGGTGTTCCGGGGGCTCAGCCGACGGGGACGGCGGCGGCCTGGGCGACCGCCACGCACCAGCGTCCGGCGCGGTCGACGAGCTGGTCCTGGGGGAGCCCGGCGGGCAGGCTCAGGCTGCACGCGAGCCAGGCGTCGCCGTACAGGCCGCGGAAGGTGATGCTGCGCTGGTCGCCGTTGGTGCAGACCAGGCCGACCGAGGGGGCGCCGTACGCGGGGGTGCCGGGGAGCGGCGCGCAGCCCGGGGTGCGCCCGGCCGCGGCGACCAGGCGCTGGGCCCAGTCCGCGGTGACCGGGGGAGCGAAGACCCACGCCTCGGCCAGTCCGGGCGTGGCGCCCTCGGTGGCGCTCGCCCGGCAGCCGTACTCGTGGGCGACATCACCTCCGGCGATCGCCTCGGTCTGCTCGCCGTTGTCGTAGCCCGCCGCCGACGCCTCGGTGCCGAGCGCGGCCTTGACCGCCTCGGCGGGCACGAGCTCGCAGAAGGGCGCACGTCGTACGACGGCCTTGGTGCTGTCGAACTCGCTCAGCGGCGTGCCCGTGTAGGCGGCGGGCTTGCGGGCCGGCGGGGGAGCGGTCTCGTCGGAGACGACCACCCCGATCGCGACGGGGATGAGCGTGAGCAGCGCGGAGAGCAGCAGCGCACGCAGGACCGTCGGCACGCAGGTCACCCTAGAGGACGCACCTGAGAGGCCGACGCACCGGCGCACGCGTCCACCGTGCGGCCTTGTCCGTGGCGTACCGTCTTGCCAGTGATTCGCTTCGAAAAGGTCACCAAGCGCTACCCCGGGCCCGGGAAGCCGGCGCTCGACCAGGTCACCCTCGACATCGACAAGGGCGAGTTCGTCTACCTCGTCGGTACGTCGGGCTCCGGCAAGTCGACCGCCCTGCGGCTGGTCCTGCGCGAGCTCCGTCCGACCACCGGCCGGGTGCACGTCGCCGGCAAGGAGATCAACCGGATGGCCGGGTGGAAGGTGCCCCGGCTGCGCCGCTAGATCGGCACCGTCTTCCAGGACTTCCGGCTGCTGCCCAACAAGACCGTCAGCGAGAACGTCGCCTTCGCCCAGCAGGTGATCGGCAAGTCCCGCCGCGAGATCGCCAAGGTCGTCCCCGAGACCCTCGAGCTGGTCGGCCTCAAGGACAAGGGCGACCGGATGCCCGACGAGCTCTCCGGCGGCGAGCAGCAGCGGGTGGCGATCGCTCGCGCGTTCGTCAACCGCCCGATGATCCTCATCGCCGACGAGCCGACCGGCAACCTCGACCCTGCGACCTCCGTGGGGATCATGAACCTCCTGGGTGACATCAACGCCACCGGGACGACCGTGCTGATGGCCACCCACGACCACGGCATCGTCGACCAGTTCACCAAGCGGGTGATCGAGCTCGAGCACGGCCGGGTCGTCCGCGACGAGGCTTCCGGTAGCTACGGCTTCCAGCACTGATCCAGGAGAGCGTCCCTTCCCATGCAGCTGCGCTACGTCTTCACCGAGCTCCGCACCGGTCTGCGGCGGAACCTGTCGATGCACCTCGCGGTCATCGTCACCCTTTTCGTCTCGCTGTCCCTGGCGGGCATCGGCATCCTGCTCCAGCAGGAGGCCAAGATCGCCCGCTCCACCTTGGGCGACGAGCTCAAGATCCTGGTCAACCTCTGCACCCAGGACGACCCCTCCAACAGCCCCAACTGCGGCAGTGGTGAGGTCACCGAGGAGCAGAAGCAGCGGATCGAGCAGGAGATCAAGGACAACCCCGAGGTCCGCTCCTTCCGCTACGTCTCCAAGGAGGAGGGCTTCGACAACGCCCGCAAGTCCGGCCAGATCCCCGACAGCGCCATCACCGGGCCCAACCCGGTCGTGACCGTCGAGCAGTGGCCCCAGGGCTACTGGGTGACCCTCAAGGACCCCAACGAGGCCGACGGCATCACCAGTGCTCTCGTGGGCCTCGACGGCGTCTCGGGCATCAAGGACCAGCGCAAGGCGCTCGGCCAGATCTTCGGGATCATGAAGGTCCTCAAGTACGGCTCCTGGATCGGCTCGGCGTTCCTGATCTTCGCCGCGCTCCTCCAGGTCACCAACACGATCCGGCTGGCCGCCCTCGCCCGGCGCCGCGAGATCGCGATCATGCGCCTGGTCGGCGCCTCCACGCTCTACATCGCGCTGCCCTTCCTCCTCGAGGCGCTGGTCACCGCGATCGTCGGGGTCGGGCTCGCCGCGGGCGCGCTGGCGGCGTTCCAGTACTGGGGTGTCGAGAAGGGTCTCGCCGAGCACGTGCAGTTCCTGCCGTGGGTCGACTGGGGCGACTACTTCCAGTCGCTGGTCGGGTTCTTCCCGGGGATTCCCGGCATCGTGATCCTCGGTCCGGTGCTCACGCTGCTCCCGACACTCCTGCTGACCCGCAAATACGTCAAAGTGTGAGTCCGGGCGGTTACGGTCGAGAGGTTCACTTCCCCGAACACTGATTGGTCTGACCCGTGCGCTTCTTCCCCAGCGCCCCCTGGCTCCGCCGTGCCTTCGATCGGCTGCCGGGATGGGCTCACCCGCAATGGCTCGTCGTCATCGGCGCGACCCTGGCTGCCGTCATCGGTCTGGCGATGCCGCTGGCCAACGCCGACGACCGCAACGACCTCAAGCACCAGCAGGACAAGGTGCGCGGCGAGATCTCCAGCGTCAAGGGAGACATCCACGAGGCCAGCCAGAAGGTCGCCCGGATCGCCGGCCGGCTCGAGACCGCCAAGGCGCAGCTGAGCACCGCGCGCACCAAGCTCGCCTCGGTCCGCAGCGACCTCGGCAAGGCGCAGGCGGCCGCGGCGACGCTGGCCACCAAGCTCGCCGACGCCGAGCAGAAGCTCGTGGTCGCCAAGGAGGCGCTCGTCCAGGCCCGCGCCGATGTCGTCGTCCAGCGGGGGGAGAGCCGCCGCGCCGTCGTGTCGATGGCCACCGGTGACGACGCCCGGATCGCGCTCATGGAGTCCTACCTCACCAGCGGCACCATCGAGGACGTCCTCACCGGCCAGACGGCGTACGAGGTGGTGACGGGGCGGCAGAACCAGGCCCTGGTCAAGCTCGAGGAGGCCGAGGACGCGATGCAGGAGCAGCGCGACGCGGTCCGCTCGGCGCGCGACGAGGTCGCCACCGCCAAGAAGGCCGCCGACGACAACGTGCTCACCGTCCAGCGCCTCGTCGACCGCGCCGCGGCCACCGAGGCCGAGGTCTCCGCCCTGGTCACCAGCACCGAGAGCGCCCGCGCGGCCGTCGTCCGCGCCCGGGCCGAGGACCAGGCGGCCCTGCGCCGCCTCGAGAAGCGCGAGGCCCGCATCCGCGCCCGCATCCTGGAGCTGTCGAAGAAGCAGGGCGGCTCCTACAACGGCGACACCGGCGGCCTCCTGGCCAAGCCCGGCCCCGGCCCCGTGACCTCGCCCTTCGGCTGGCGGATCCACCCGATCTACGGCTACTACGGCCTGCACAACGGCACCGATTTCGGCACCGGCTGCGGTGCCGCCCTGTGGGCCGGCGAGTCCGGCACCGTGATCAGCGAGTACTACGACGAGGTCTACGGCAACCGCCTCTACCTCGCCATCGGCAAGGTCAACGGCGCCAACATCACGCTCGTCTACAACCACCTGAGCCGCTACGCCGTCAGCCAGGGCGCCCGGGTCAAGCGCGGCCAGGTCGTCGGCTACTCCGGCACCACCGGCTGGTCCACCGGCTGCCACCTGCACTTCACGGTGCTGCGCAACGGCGAGGCCGTGAACCCGATGCAGTACCTCTAGGACTGCCGCCAAACCGGTTGCGGGCTCCTGAGAGAATCGTCGGTATGGCCAAGAAGTCGGGTGCGACGAAGAAGGAGGACGCGAGCGGGCGCACGCTCGTCGCGTCCAACAAGAAGGCGCGCCACGACTACCACATCGAGGACACCTTCGAGGCCGGCCTCGTGCTCCAGGGCACCGAGGTGAAGTCGCTGCGGATGGGCCGGGCCAGCCTCGTCGACGGCTTCGTCGACATCGACGGCGGCGAGGCCTGGCTGCACGGGGTGCACATCCCCGAGTACGCCCAGGGCACCTGGACCAACCACGCCGCGCGCCGCAAGCGCAAGCTCCTGCTGCACCGCCTCGAGATCGACAAGATCGAGCGCAAGGTCAGCGAGAAGGGGCACACCGTGGTCCCGCTGGCGCTCTACTTCGTCAAGGGCCGCGCCAAGATCGAGATCGGCCTGGCCAAGGGCAAGAAGTCCTGGGACAAGCGCCAGGCGATCGCCGAGCGCACCGCGGACCGCGAGAAGGAAGAGGCCATCGGCCGCCGGCTCAAGGGCATGCGTGACTGAGGCCGAGGTCGCCGACATCGCGGAGGTCGCCGAGGTCCGCGCGTTCTGGGAGCGGCTCGGCCTGCCGGGCCTGATGGACCTGCACGTGCACTTCCTGCCGCCGCCCATCGAGCGCGCGGTGTGGCGCGAGTTCGACAACGGGGGAGAGCTGATCGGGCGCGAGTGGCCCATCCGCTACCGCTTCGGCGCCGACGAGCGCCTCGCCCTGCTGCGCGCCTTCGGCGTGCGCCGCTTCCCGACCCTGCCCTACGCGCACAAGCCCGGCGTGGCCGGCTTCCTCAACGACTGGAGCCGCACGTTCGCCGCCGAGGTGCCCGAGGTGCTGTGGACGGCGACCTTCTACCCGGAGCCCGAGGCGCCGTCGTACGTGGAGGGGTTGGTGCGCGACGGCGTCGCGCTGTTCAAGCTCCACTCCCAGGTCGGCGGCTTCCACGTCGACGACCCCCTGCTCGACGGGGTCTGGGAAGTCCTCGCCGACAGTGGGACACCCGTCGTCGCGCACGTCGGCTCGGGGCCCGTCGGGACGCCGTACACGGGGCCGGAGGCGATGACCCGCCTGCTGCGCCGCTTCCCGCACCTCCAGGTGCTCATCGCCCACCTGGGCGCCCCGGAGACCGCCGACTTCATCGCCCTCGCCGAGCAGTACGACGGCGTCCACCTCGACACCTCCATGGCCCTCGCCCCCTTCTTCACCGACCCCCACGGCGGACGCGGCGAGCTCGGACGCGACCTCGTCCCACGCCTGGGCGACCTGCGGCACAAGGTCGTCTACGGCTCGGACTTCCCGACGCTGCCGTTCGGCTACGCCGAGCAGCTCGGCTGGCTCGCCGACCTCGACCTGGGTGACGACTGGCTGCGCGACGTGTGCTGGCACAACGCCGTACGGCTGGTGGGGGAGTCGGTCCCGGCCGCCGAGGGATAACCAGTGCCGCCCTCGCCGTACGGGTCGCTAGACTGGACCCGACGGCGCGGCGACGCGTGGTCGGTTGACAACTCAAGAGGGGCTGATCGGTTTCGACTTGGGACGTTTGTCCCAGGGGAAGCGGGTCGAGAAGCCAGCGTCATCTCGTAAACGATCGCTGGAAACCAATAACTGCCAACGCTAAGCGCAGTTCCTTCGCTCTCGCTGCCTGAGCAGTGATCGAAGCGTCTGACCGGGCATCCGTCTCCGTCCCGGACCCAGACGTCATCTAGGAGACTTGCTGCGTCACTCTCGCCGGGAGGGTGACGCGGGACTCAAACCCGGCTGGGCCTGTCGGCGACGTGTCAGTGCGAGCGCCGGGGCCGAGTAAGACGACACCACTGACTGCACCCGGAGAAGACCTGGCTCGGCGCTCGAGGACCGGGGTTCGATTCCCCGCAGCTCCACTCAACCCCCCAAGGGCCTGACCGCTGACGCGGTCGGGCCCTTCGTGGGTTTTCGTTGGAGCTGCAGGAGGTGGTCGCTGAGATCGACGGACGCTTCGGCCCGCCTGATCTAGGCTCGGTCGCTGTGCGGCGCTTTCTGATCATGTTCACAGTCCCCTCGTTGCTGTTCGCATTGACGGTCGGGGTGGCCCCGCCGGGCCACGCTGGGGAGCGTGACATTCCGTCGAACGGGTTGCGCGTCGGTCCGGGCTACTGGTGCGACAAGCCCGAGTACGACTTGCCGTGCACGACCGACCTCGAGGTCAACGCCACGAAGGTCATCAGTGTCGATGAGACCTCGGCGTCCGCACGGCTGATTTCCCTCTCGAACGGTCAGGTCGTCCCGCTGGACGACGACTACGCCTGGGGGACCGACAGCGACAAGGCGATCTTCGAGACGGCCAGCGTGCTTCCGACCGGCCGGTACGAGCTGGTCGTCACGTTCGATACGCCGGGGCACTGGTGGTGCTCGAAGTACAACCCGGACGGTTGCTCGTGGATGGAGAGTGAGACCGACACCCTGCGCTGGAGGTTCGTCCACACTGCGGGTGGTGGCTCGGTGTTCTACCGGGAGTACCTGGTCCCGAGGACGACGGTCCAGAAGTGGCGGCTGGGTTCGCCGTCGGCGACGAAGCGTTCGGTCTCCGGCACGGTCGTCAGCCGGATCGAGCAGTCGGACTACACGCTGACCGGGTGGCAGGTGCAGAAGGCCAGGAAGGTTCGTGTCCAGATGAAGGAACGCGGACGGTGGCGCACCATGAAGACGGTCCGCACGAATGCCAGTGGGAAATTCAAGGCGATCGTGCGGGTGAAGGCCCGAAGCCAGCACTACTGGCGGGTCGTGATCCCCGCTGCGGGCAAGTCGCCGGGCGTCACGTATTGAGGCTGGCGGCGGTTGCGCCTGACCGGTAGGGGAAGTGAGGCGCGGGCCAGGCTCAACCGCTGACGGCGGCCGCGACCGCCTCGGCGACCGGCGTGTCCCCACCGACCAGGTTCCACTGCCGCCCGACCGTACGAGCATCCCCGACCACCGCGGCGACCACCGCCGCGACATCGGCCCGGGTGACGTCCCCGCGCGCGACCGACGGCCCCAGCGCCACCCGGCCGGTGGGTGGGTCGTCGGTGAGGCGGCCGGGGCGGAGGATGGTCCAGTCGAGGGGGCTGTCGCGCAGGGCGGTGTCGGCGTCGCGCTTGGCGGCGACGTAGGCGGCCCAGACGGCGGGGGCGTCGGGGGAGACGGGGTTGTCGACGTCGATGGCGGAGACCTGGACGAAGCGCTGGATGCCGAGGCTCTGGGCGGCGGCGGAGGACTTGAGGGAGCCTTCGAGGTCGACGGTGCGCTTGCGGTCGATATTGCCGTCGGGGCCGCCGCCGGCGCTGAAGACGACGGCGTCGCAGCCGGCGAAGGCGGTGGCGAAGCCGGCGACGTCGCTGTTCTCGATGTCGAGCAGGCGGACCTCGGCGCCGAGGGCCTCGAGGGCGGTGCGCTGGGACTCGCTGCGGACCAGGGCGACCGGTTGGTGCCCGGCGGCGACGAGCAGGGGGTGCAGCAGGCGGGCGATCTGACCGCTTCCTCCGACGACGGCGATACGCATGCCCCCACCGTACGCCGGGCGCCCACCCGGTCCGCGCCGCCCGGCAGCGCCGTCCGGCGGTGGCCACGCCCTAGGCGTCGACCAGGCCCAGCCCGATCGCGACGGCGACGGCCTCGACCCGGGTGGTGACGCCCATCTTGGTCAGGATGTGCTCGACGTGGGTGCCGACGGTGCTGCGGGAGAGCACGAGCTCGGCGCCGATCTGGGGGTTGGTGCGGCCGCGGGCGAGGAGGGCGAGGATCTCGCGCTCGCGCGGGGTGAGGCCGAGGGCGGAGGCGTGGGCGGTCGTGGCGGCGAGGTCGGTGAGGGCCTGGGCGAGGCTGGTGAGGACGGCGCGGGCGTTGGGCGGGACGTAGGGCTCGGGGAGGCTGAGGTGGGCGATCCCGACGGCCTGGCCGTCGCCGCCGCGCAGTGCCATCGAGGTGCCCTCGGCGAAGCCGCACGGGCGGAGCACCTCGCGGGCGACGGTGTCCTCGGAGAAGCCGGTGATGTCCTCCCAGAAGTACGCCTTGCCGGGTTGGGTCATCAGCCGCCGGACGAGGGGGTGGGCGGCGAAGTCGCCGAAGATGAAGTCGACGACCTCGGGCCGGTAGCCGGTCTGGACGAGGGGGCGCATCCGTCCGGTGTGCGCGTCGCGGTAGCCCAGCACCCACGCGGAGAACGGCACCGCCGCGCTCGCCAGCTCGAGGAGCTGGCGGGCGCGGCGCGACGTCGACGGGTAGGCGTCGACCGGCACGGCTGAGGTCACCGCACCAGTATCGGTCAGCGGCAGGCGGGCGGACAGTGCTGCGCCCACGGCGCCCGCTCCTCCAGTACGGCGGCCGCGCGCAGCAGCAGCGCGTCCTGGTGCAGCCCGGTGGCGAGCTGGAGCCCGACCGGGCAGCCGTCGGGGGTGAACCCGGCGGGCACCGACATCGCCGGGGTGGTCAGCAGGTTGAAGGGGTAGGTCAGGAACCAGCCGAGCAGCTGCTCGCGCAGCGGGCGCCCGGCGAGGTGGTCGGGCGCGAACTGGCCGTGGGGGAACGCCGGGGTCGCCACCGTCGGGGAGACGAGGACGTCGTAGCGCCCGAGGAAGCGGGCGAAGGCGTCCCACATGACACCGCGGGCGGCGTCCGCACGGCCGATGTCGACGCCGGTCAGCCGCTCGCCCTCGGCGATGAGCTCGATCAGCTCGTCGTCGACCTCGCCGCGCAGCGAGGCCCAGTCGAGCAGGTCGTGCTCGGAGGCGAAGCCCGGCACCCAGATCCCGTTCCACATGGCCGTCTGCGGGTCGGCGCCGCCCCAGTCGGGGGTGGCCTCCTCGACGGTCGCGCCCGCCGCGGCGAGCGCCTCGACCGCGGTGCGGCAGAGCTTCTCGATCTCCGGGTCCACGGCGATGCCGAGGCCGAGGTCGCTCGACCACGCGACGCGGACGCCGGTGAGGTCGCGGTCCGCGATGGCGGCGGTGAAGTCGACCCGGTCCGGAAGGCTCAGCGGGTCGCGCGGGTCGGGTCCGCTGACCACGTCGAGCATGAGCGCGGCGTCGGCGACGGTGCGCGTGACCGGGCCGTGGTAGGCCCAGGAGTAGAAGCGTCCCGGGAGGATCGTCTGGGGGATCCGGCCGGTCGAGGGCTTCACCCCGACGACGCCGCAGAGGGAGGCCGGGATGCGGACCGAACCGCCGCCGTCGCTGGCCTCGGCGAGCGGCCCGAGGCCGGCCGCGACGGCCGCACCGGCGCCACCCGACGAGCCGCCGGCGGTGTGCCCGGGACGCCACGGGTTGTGGGTCGCGCCGAACAGGTGGTTGTCGGTCGCGCCCTTGTAGCCCGACTCCGGGGTGTTGGTCTTGCCGAGGAACAGCCCGCCCGCGGCGGTCAGCCGCTCGACGATCACCGCGTCGTGATCGGCGATGTTGTCGCGCAGGGGCTTCATGCCGAAGGTCAGCGGGACGCCGGCGACCGCGGTGAGGTCCTTGATCGTGAACGGTACGCCGTGCAGCGGGCCGGTCGCCGCGCCCGCGTCCTGGGCCGCGTCGAGGGCCGCCGCGTCCCGGCGTACCTGCTCCGGGTCGAACCACACCAGCGCGTTGACGGCGGGGTTGATCCGCTCCACGCGCTCGATCATCGCCTCCGCGATGTCGGCGACGCGCAGCCGCCGGCTGCGGACCGCCGCGGCGATCTCGGTCGCGCTCAGCCACCCGATCTCGTCGGTGGGGGTGGGCGTCAGGTCGGTCATCTCGGCTCCTCTGCTCGGTGGGTTCCGCGCACCGTAGGGCGGCGGGAGGAGCGAGCGGATCGGGCAGATGACCGACTTCGGCCCGGGAGTGCCCGGCGCTAGGGGCGCACCGTCAGCGTCTGCGCGATCGTGCCGAGGGGGCCGGTCTCGTCGTGCATCTTCGAGCTGGTGACCCCGATCCCGCCGGGGCCGTAGGACTGGGTGGTGTCGAGCCCGAGCCAGCCCTCGGCGGGGGTGCGCAGGAAGTGCGCGGTGAGGTCGAGGTTGGGGAAGGCCACCTTGGCCGGGTCGGTGCGGACCGCGATGCCGTTGGTGACGTCGACCAGCCCGGCGACCGCGGCGAGCCGGCTGACCGGCTCGTCGGCGACGAGCGGGTGGGCGGTGCGCACCCACACCATGGAGCGGCCGGGGCCGAGCTCCTTGCGGCGGACCTCGATCGAGGCGATGAACCCGCCGGCCCACAGCCCCGCCATGTCCCACGGCTGCAGCTCGTCGGGGCCGGGGATCGAGGGCAGGTCGGTGCCGGCGAGCGGGGAGGTGTCGTAGGGCTCCACCAGCCACGCCCGCAGGACGACGACCGCGCGGCCGCCGTGGCGGGCGGTCGCCTGGACCAGCTCGATCGTGCGGCCCGGGCGCAGCACCTCGACCTCGACCTCGATCGCCTCGATCGGGACGGTGCCGAGGATGTCGTAGGAGAGCCGGCTGACCACGAGGCCGTCGGAGCGCCGTGCGTCGCGGTCGCGCTCGATCTCGTGGGCCAGGACGCCGAGCGCCGGCGCGATGTGCTGGGTCGCGAGGTCCCAGGCGCCGCCGACGTGCTCGGTGGGGGTGAAGGTGTGCGGGGCGGTGCGCTGCCAGTAGGCCATCACTCCATTGTCCCGCGCGGCCGGGGGCGCGGCGTACCCCCTATCGGAGGGGAGCCGGTCGACCCGGCTTCACCTGCGCCTCGGCCGGGCGCCACCTGGGGCTGATCGGCTGCGGGCATGACCTCTCGGAACCACCCCCTGCTCGGGCGCGCCCTCCTGGCCGCCACCGCCACCGCCGCCGTCGCCGCGCTCGCGCTCGGTACGGCGGCCGTCCCGGCCCACGCGGACCGGGACCGGCCCGACCGGCCCGGCCGCCCCGACCGGCACCCGACCGCCGAGCCGCTCGTGATCGCCCACCGGGGCGCCTCCGGCTACCGCCCCGAGCACACGCTCGCGGCGTACCGGCTCGCCATCGCCCAGGGCGCCGACTACGTCGAGCCCGACCTGGTCTCCACCAAGGACGGCGTCCTCGTCGCCCGCCACGAGAACGAGATCAGCGGCACCACCGACGTCGCCGCGCACGCCGAGTTCGCCGGGCGCCGGACCACCAAGGTGATCGACGGCGTCCGGGTCACCGGCTGGTTCACCGAGGACTTCACCCTCGCCGAGCTCAAGACCCTGCGCGCCAAGGAGCGGCTGCCGCAGGTGCGCCCGGGCAACACCCGCTACGACGGCCGCTTCGAGATCCCCACGCTCGACGAGGTGATCCGCCTGGTCAAGCGCGCGTCCGGCCGGTCCGGGCGCACGATCGGGATCGCGCCGGAGACCAAGCACCCGACGTACTTCGCCTCGATCGGGCTCGCGCTCGAGGAGCCGCTCGTGCGCACCCTGCGCCGCAGCGGCCTGGACCGCCCGAACGCGAAGGTCGTCATCCAGTCCTTCGAGACCGGCAACCTGCGCCGGCTCGACCGGATGACGCGGGTGCCGCTGGCCCAGCTCGTCGACGCCTCCGGGCCGCTGGCGCTGGTGACCCCCGCGGGCCTGGCCGACATCGCGACGTACGCCGACTGGGTGGCGCCGGCCAAGAACCTGATCCTGCCGCCCGACAGCACCGGCGCCATCGGCACGCCGAGCCCGCTGGTCCGCGACGCGCACCGGGCCGGGCTCAAGGTGGTCACCTGGACGATGCGCCGGGAGAACCAGTTCCTGCCGGCCAACCACCGGATCGGCACCGACCCGACCGCCCCCGGCGACCTGGCGGGGGAGATCCGCCGGTTCCTCGACGCGGGCGTCGACGCGCTGTTCTCCGACCAGCCCGACATCGCGGTCGACACCCGGGACGCCTGGGTGGGGGAGCGGCACCCGCTCGCCGGGTGAGTCGTCGCCCGTCAATCGACGATTCGCGCACGCTTCCCCGGTCTGCCTTGACCCCTCATCTGCAGATGGGCATTCTTGAATGGTGATCTCTTAGGGGGGATTACCGGCGGCCTCGGCCGCCAAACGGGGGTTCCCGGCCGGCTCGCCGGATCGGCGTTCCCGACGGCCCTCCGGGGCGGGCTCGCTCCCGCTCCGGAGAGCACGATCCGGACGCCCGCTGGGTTTCCTGGACGGGGCCGGTTCCGACAGCGTCGGGGCCGGCCCCGTCACCCGTACGCTCTGGCCATGGCCGACTGCGTCTTCTGCACGATCATCGCGGGTGGGGCGGAGGCGGATGTCGTCCTCGACGAGCCCGATCTGCTCGCCTTCCTCGACCGGCGACCGGTGTTCAAGGGACACGTCCTGCTCGTCCCGCGCGAGCACGTCCCGACCCTGCCGGACCTGCCGGCCGCCCAGCGCGACGGCTTCCTCGCGGCCGCGCAGCGCCTCGCCACGGCCGTCGTCGCGGGCCTGGGCGCCCAGGGCAGCTTCGTGGCGATGAACAACGTCGTGAGCCAGTCCGTGCCGCACCTGCACCTGCACGTGGTGCCGCGGACCAAGGGCGACGGCCTGCGCGGCTTCTTCTGGCCCCGCACGAAGTACGCCGCCGGCGAGTCCGCGGACTACGCCGCCCGCCTGCGCACCGCGCTGGAGGCCTCGTGAGCACCCACTTCGTCGGCATCGACCTGGCCTGGGGCGAGCGCCGGCCGAGCGGCCTCGCGGTGCTCGACACCGAGGGCACCCTGGTCGCGGTCGCCGCGGTGCGCACCGACGACGAGATCGTCGCCGCCCTGGCGCCGTACGTCGAGGGGGACTGCCTGGTCGCGATCGACGCGCCCATCGTGGTGCCGAACGCCACCGGGAACCGACCCGCGGAGGCCGCGCTCAACAAGGACTTCGCGCGCTTCGACGCCGGCGCCCACCCCTCCAACACCGGCCAGCCGGAGTTCCGCGACCAGCCCCGCGCCGCGCGGGTGGCGGCCCGGCTCGGGCTCGACATCAACCCGCGCTCGCGGCGCCCGCGACGCGCGATCGAGGTCTACCCCCACCCGGCGACGGTCGCGCTCTTCCGGCTCGGCCGCACCCTGAAGTACAAGGACAAGCCCGGCCGCGACCTGGAGCAGCTGCGCGCCCAGCTGCTCGTCCTGCTCGGCCTGGTCGAGGGGCTCGAGCACGCCGAGCTCCCGCTGCACGTCACCGGGCTCGCGGCCTGGCAGGGGCTGCGCACCGCGGCCGAGACCGCCGAGCGCAAGAGCGAGCTGCGCGTCGTCGAGGACCAGGTCGACGCGGTGGTGTGCGCCTACATCGGGCTGTTCGCCGAGCGTCGTCCCGAGCGCACCACGACCTACGGCGACCTGGCGACCGGCTACATCATCACGCCCACGCTGCCCGACGACCTCGAGCCGACCCCGCGACCGCGGCGCGGCTCGGAGGCGCCGCTCGACGTGGGCTCCGCGGTCCGCCGCTACGCCGAGATGCAGCCCGGCCTGCTCGCCGTGACCGACGGCTTCGTCCGGCTGGTGACCTCGATCCTCGACGAGGCGGGCATCAACTACCTGACCGTCACCGGGCGCACCAAGTCGGTCTCCTCGTTCGCGCTCAAGGCTGCCAAGACCGTCGACGGCCTGCCGATGTTCGCCGACCCGCTGCACGAGATCACCGACCAGATCGGCGTGCGCGTGATCACCTACGTCCACAGCGACGTCCAGGCCGTCGTCGACCTGCTCGACGACCAGGTCGTCGTCCACGACGACCGGGACCTGGGCCAGGAGACCGCCAGCGAGGGCCGCTTCGGCTACGCCAGCCGGCACCTGCTCGTCGGTCTCGACCCCACCCGCGAGGGCGAGGGCGGGCTGCTCCAGGGACACCGCGCGGCGCTCCAGATCCGCACCGTGCTGCAGCACGCGTGGGCCGAGTTCGAGCACGACGTCCGCTACAAGGGCGCCGTACCGCCCGAGCACGCCCACGAGCTCGACCGCCGCTTCACGCTGGCGGCGGGGCTCCTCGAGCTCGCCGACCGTGAGTTCTCGACGATCCGCGACCTCCTGCGCGACGCCCCGGCCGAGCCGGTGGTGGCGGCCGAGGCCGGCGAGGACGACCCGCGGATCAGCCCGCGCGAGCTCGCCGCCTACCTCGCCGGCCAGTACGCCGACGCCGGCTGGTCGCGCACCGAGCACTACGGCTGGATCTCGGCCCTCCTGCTCGAGCTCGGCATCACCTCGCTCGGCGCCCTCGGCGCGACGCTGCGCTCGGTCGACGACGACGCCCTGCGCGAGCGGATGGACTACCGCTACCCGCCGGGCGCCGTACGGCGGCTCGACGACGCGCTGCTGTGGGTCCACGGCGACCGGTACGTCGAGCTGCGCGGCAACGAGCACCGCGCTCCCGCGCTGCGGGCCCGGCTGGCCAAGATGCGCGACGAGGACTGAGCACGCGCTTAGCGCCGCGGGGAGACGCCGTAGGCTGCGACCGATCGAACTTGGACCGAGCCGAAAGAGCTGAGGTAAGCAGATGGGTCGTTTCGACGGGCGGGTCGCCGTCATCACCGGTGCCGCGCGGGGGATCGGGTTCGGTACCGCCACGCGTTATGCGGAGGAGGGTGCCTCGGTCGCGATCGTGGACCTCGACGAGGCTGCTGCGGCCGAGGCGGCGGCGAGGCTGCCGCTGGTCGGGGGCGCGAAGGCGGTGGGGATCGGTGCGAACGTCGCTGATGGTGCGTCGGTCGAGGCCGCTGTCGAGCGGGTGGTGGCCGAGCTGGGTGGGATCCACGTGCTGGTCAACAACGCCGGCATCACCCGCGACAACCTGTTGTTCAAGATGACCGAGGACGACTGGGACCTGGTGATGGGGGTGCACCTGAAGGGTGCGTTCTTGATGACCAAGGCCGCGCAGAAGCACTTCGTGGAGCAGAAGTACGGCAAGGTCGTGAACATCTCCTCGATCTCGGCGCTGGGCAACCGGGGCCAGGCGAACTACTCGGCGGCGAAGATGGGGATCCAGGGGTTCACCCGGACCCTGGGCATCGAGCTGGGCCCGTTCGGGATCAACGTGAACGCGGTCGCGCCGGGTTTCATCGCGACCGAGATGACCGATGCCACCGCGGCTCGTCTGAAGATGGATGTCGAGGAGTTCCGGCGGCTCAACGCGGAGGCGAACCCGGTGCGCCGGGTGGGTCATCCTGAGGACATCGCGGCGGCGGTGACGTTCTTGTCCAGTGACGAGGCGTCCTACATCACCGGCCAGACCGTCTATGTCGACGGTGGCATCTCGCTCGGCACCTGAGCCGCGCGCACCCTGAGACGCGTCCGGTCTAGGGGCTGCTGAGGACGAGGTCGGTCGCCACGATCTCGTCGTCGCTGTCGAGGTAGAGGGTCCAGCTGAATGCGGCGAAGCAGTCCTGGTGATCTTCATCGGGAACGATCGAGACCGACCGGGCGGCTTCCGGGACAGGTGGGCGCTTCGGTCTGTCGCAACCGACGACTGCCGGAGCGCCCACGGTCGTGGCGGTGACCCCGCCGTCGGCGAGCAGGGCGGCGAGTGGCGCCGCAGGACCGACGGGGCAGGAGCGGCCCGCGTACTCCAGATCGCCTTGGGGGCAGCCGTCCCAGGACGCCCCGGCCGAGGCCTCGGCTGCAGTGATCCGGCCCGCGGGCCGGCCGCCGATGTAGACCCTGACCTCCGGCGCCCAAGCAGGAAGGCCCGCCCCCGTGGCCCGGCGGTAGGCGTCGCGCACCGCAGCGTCGACGGGATCCGTGGCGTCGGCCCCGGCAGAGGTGCTGCTCGGCGTCGGTGTCGGCGGCATACTGTCGCTCGCCAGCTCCGAGCGCGACCCGCAAGCGGCGAGCGCGGTCAGGAGCAGGGCGCAGGCCAGCGCGGTCACAGCCGGCTGGATGACGGCGCGGGTGCGGGTCATCAGGACCTCCAGTAGTTGTTGATCCACCAACCCACCTTGTCGCGAAAGTCGCCGGGGGCTGGGAACGAACCGCCGGGATCCCACTTGCCTGTCGTCGACGTCTCCGCATGCGCTCGGACGTAGCGCTTGCCGCGGCCGAGACGGGTCACCACGGCGGCTGCGGCCTGCATGGCGGCGTTCACCTGGGCGGACGACGGTGTCTGCCCGAGCTGGGGCGCGTAGTCGACCTCGATACCGACGTACATCGTGTTGCCGTCGCCGGCGGGCAAGGGACCGCTCGCACGTGCGGTGTTGGCGTGGTTGGCGCGGCCGGCTGCGATCACCCGGACCTTGCCGTTGTAGCCGACGAGGAGGTGGCACAAGGGGCCGGGAAGGTCCGGTCGCCCGTTGATCACGGTGTCCAAGCCCGGAAAGGGGTCGGCGTTCGACGACCGGTAGCCCGTGTGGTGCATCAGCACCCCGATCGGGGCGAAGCTGCCGGGCCGCTTGCGACTCCTCCACCCAGGCTGTTCGATGACGGTGAGGAACTCGTCGCGGTAGAGGCGCTGGGCGAGCCAGGTGGCGTCGGCCATCAGCTCGCTCCCGGGACCAGGTCGGCGAGGCACTCCGGGGCGGATGATGCCGCCGCTGCGAGAGGGGCGGCGAGCCCCGCGGCACCGATCGTGCTCCCCGCCGCGCCTGCCAACAGCGCTCGCCTGGTCATGGGCCGCGCCTGCCGGGACGGTCTCTTCTGTTCGTGAGCCATGCTCTGAGTAGCGCCGAAGCGCCCGCTGATGTCCACGGGAAGACAGATCCAGTTCGCAAAAGAGCGAGAACTGACCGCTGTCGTGCGACACGCGGCGGGTGCTCCGTCGTCCCGGCCGTGGGTGAGGAACACTTGCCGAGTGCGCCTTTCCACCCTCCGTACCGCCGTGCCCGCCACCCTCGTCGCGCTGAGCCTCGTGCTCGCCGGCTGCGGGGGAGACGACACCAAGAAGCCCGAGGCGGACAAGTCGTCGGTCGCCCCCGTGCCGGAGGAGCCGGCCACCTGGCCGCTGACCGGCCTGGAGGCCAAGGAGGGCCAGTCGGTCGAGCTCGACCACCCGGTCGTGGTCACCAAGATCGACAACTCCACCGCCAGCTCGCCGCAGATCGGCCTGAGCAAGGCCGACCTCGTCGTCGAGGAGCTGGTCGAGGGCGGGATCACCCGCCTCGCGGCGTTCTACTACTCCCAGTTGCCGGCCAACATCGGTCCGGTGCGTTCGATGCGGGCCAGCGATATCGGCATCGTTTCTCCCGTCAACGGAGTGATTGCCACGAGCGGGGCCGCGAACGAGACCATCCCGCGGATCAACAAGGCCAAGATCAAGTTCTTCCAGGAGGGCGGCCCCGGCTTCTACCGCGACAACAGCCGCCGCGCGCCGTACAACCTGTTCACCGACCTCAAGAAGGTCGCCAAGGCGGCCGAGGACGGCAAGGCCGAGCGTCCGGCCGACTACCTGCCGTGGGGCACCGAGGCCGACTTCACCAACGGTCAGCCGGCCGGCACGATCCAGGCCGACTTCGGCAGCCACACCACGAGCTGGCAGTTCCAGGGCGGCAAGTACGTCAACAGCAACTCCAACGCCGCCCAGGGCGACCGCTTCCAGCCCGACACCGTTCTGGTGATCCGGGTCAAGATCACCGACGCGGGCTACCGCGACCCGGCCGGCAACTTCGTGCCGGAGAGCCACTTCGTGGGCAAGGGCAAGGCCCAGCTCTTCCACAACGGCCAGGTCGTCGAGGGCACCTGGGCCAAGGACAAGCTCGCCTCCGCGGTGACGCTCGCCGCCGCCGACGGTACGCCGCTCAAGGTCCCGGCCGGCAAGGTCTGGATCGAGCTCGTCCCGGTCGACGCCAACAACGGATCGGTCACGTTCGGCAAGTGACCTGCTGACGGCTGACGCCGCCGGGCCCTACTCGGGCTCGGCGGCGTCGTCGTTCTCGGCGTCGGCCTCGGCGGACTCCTCGAAGGCGCTGGGCATCTCGATGCCCTGCTCGACCAGGCTCTGCACGCCGGCGAGCAGGAAGCCGATCGCGTGCTCGACCCGGCGGGCCGCGGCCTCGGGGTCGGTCGCGGTGGCGACGGACTCACCGGCCGAGGACATCGCGCCGAAGAAGATCCGGGAGAAGGTCTGCAGCATCTCCTCGTCGAGCTGCCACGAGCCGGCGTCGAGCGTGGCACGGACGATCTCGACGATATTGGCGAACGTCGAGCGCTCCTCCTGCTCGCGGTAGCGCTCGTAGCCGAGCACGGCCGGACCGTCCTGGATCACGATGCGCCGGTAGCGCGACTCCTGGACGACGTCGAGGAACGAGCGCAGGCCGCGCAGCGCCTTGAGCCAGGGGTCCTTCTCGGCGCGCAGCGCCTTCTGGATCCGCTTGGACGACTCCTGCTCGACCCGCTCGAAGACCGACTCGAAGAGCGCCTGCTTGCCCGAGAAGTGGTGGTAGAGCGCGCCCTTGGTCACCCGCGCGCCGGAGACGATGGCGTCGAGGGAGGTCGCGGCGTAGCCCTTCTCGGCGAAGAGGCCCTCGGCGACGTCGACCAGGGCCCGCTTGGTCGAGGCCGAGTACGCCGCACGGCGCGACGCCCCCGGCACCCCGGGGACCTTGGGGACGAGTTTCGAGACCGATGCCTTCGCCACCGGGCCAGCATAGGTGTGGCGCCGCGTCGCGAGTGACACCGGTCACGGGCGACGGTCACGACCGGGGTGGGCGGGATCACGGTGTCGTGCCGTTTGGCATACCCCTGGTCTGCGCCATACTCGTAGTACGTACCAGCGGTATGTCGGATACCCCGAGTTCCGGAGCCGCCGCACGAGAAGCAAGGAGCTGACCATGACCTGGAAGGCCTTTCACAGCCGGGGCGAGACCCTCCGCTCCGTCATCGCGACCTCGGCCGTCCGTCGGGACGGCCTGCTGCCCATGGACGTCGACGGCGTCTCCGTGGGCTTCCGCGACGAGCTCGACCTGCTCGCCGCCCTCACGCTGAAGTGGCACACCCGCCTCTCCGGCCAGATCGAGCGGATGCTCGCGCACCAGCCGATGGACCTCGACGAGGCCGTCGCCATCGCGTGGAGCAACACCGCCCACGAGCTGCCCGGCGTGCGGATGATCATCGACCACTACCGCGCCCAGCCCGTCGACGCGGCGATGGCCACGGCCATGGCCGCCGCGCGGTTCAAGGAGCACCACCTGCTCGCCGTCATGGCCGGCCGGACCAGCCTCGGCGACGAGGCGTCCGACCGGATCGGCGGCGAGATCGAGGAGCGGGCCCGCCTGCTGCACCGGGGCACCCCGATGATCACGCCCGACGCGGCGTACGCCGAGCCCGAGGTGCGCGGGTCGCTGCTCGAGCGGCTGCGCGCGGTCGTCGCCGCCTGACATCCTCCCTAGAGTGCGGCCCCGGGCCCGACGCGAGCTCCCTCCCATCGCTCGCGCGGGTCCGGGGTCGCCTGCTTCGCGCCCCCGGTCGCTGGGGGATGATGGAGCCATGTCGAGTGACCTCGCCGCCGGGCAGCTGCTGCTCGCCGCGCCCGAGCTGCTCGACCCGAACTTCGCCGACACCGTCGTGCTGCTGCTCGACGTGAACGACGACGGCGCGCTCGGCGTCGTCCTCAACCGGCCGACCGCGCTGCCCGTCTCCGAGGTGCTGGGCGACTGGGGCGACGTCGTCGAGGAGCCCGAGGTGCTCTTCCAGGGCGGACCCGTCGCGACCGACGGCGCGCTCGCCGTCGCCCTGGCCGTGCCGGGCGGGGAGCAGGCGGCCGGCTTCCAGCCGCTGTGGGAGCGGATCGGCCTGCTCGACCTCGACACCCCGCGCGAGCTCGTCGAGGGCACGGTCGACCGGCTCCGCATCTTCGCCGGGTACGCCGGCTGGGGCGCCGGCCAGCTCCAGGCCGAGATCGCCGAGGGCAGCTGGTACGTCGTCCCCGGCCTCGCCGACGACGTCTTCCTCGGCGACACCCGCGACCTGCGCCGCCGGGTGCTGCGTCGCCAGCCCGGCGACCTCGCGCTGCACGCGACCCGGCCGGCCGACCCCGAGCTCAACTGAGCGGGCCGGCGCCGGTGACGGACGTCGCATGCCAAGAAGTTGAGACATTGATGTCTCACGTGAGACTCTTGTGTCTCAACCTCAGGAGGAACCATGTCCACCCGCGACACGGTGCTGGTCGCCGCCCAGCGCCTGCTCACGACCGACCCGACCGCGTCGATGGCCCAGATCGCCACCGCGGCCGGGGTCGGGCGCGCGACCGTGCACCGGCACTTCGCCAGCCGTGAGGACCTGCTGCACGAGATCGGGCTCCGCTCGCTCGACCGCTGGGAGGAGAGCCAGCGTGAGGCCGGCCTGGCCGAGGTCGTCGCCGGGGGAGACCCGGACCGGATCCGGGCCTGCCTGGAGGACCTCCTCGACCGCTTCGTGGTCGATGCCGACGAGATCGGCATCGCCCTGACCGACACCACGGTGCTCAACGCGCCCGACCTGCGCGAGCGCGCCGACACGCTGTTCGCCCAGGAGGTCACCCTCTACGCCGCCGCGCAGGCCGCCGGCGTGCTGCGCGCCGACGTCCCCGCGCGCTGGCTGGGGCACTCCGTCTACGGCCTGCTCATCGCCGTGCGCGACGCACTGGTCAGCGGCGACATCGCCCGGCGCGACGCCGAGGCGCTCGTCCGGTCCACGTTCCTCGAGGGAGGTGCGGCGCGATGACCCCGCCGATCCCGGCCGACGCCACGGCCGCGACGCTCACCGAGCGCCAGAGCCGCCTGCGGTGGGGCGGCCTGGCCGTCCTCGCCGCGAGCCTGCTCGTCGTCGTGATGGACATGACCGTCCTCAACGTCGCGCTGCCCGACCTGACCGAGGACCTCCACGCGGGCGGGCTCGCCCAGCTGTGGATCGTCGACGTCTACTCGCTGGTCCTGGCCGGCCTGCTCGTGCCGCTCGCGGCCGTGGCCGACCGCTGGGGCCGGCGCCGGATGCTGCTCACCGGCTTCGTGATCTTCGCCCTCGCCTCGCTCGGCGCGCTCGTCGCAAAGAGCCCGGGCGACGTCATCGTCGTGCGCGCCGTGCTCGGCATCGGCGGCGCGATGATCATGCCGGCCACGCTGTCGCTGATCCGCGCGCTCTTTCCCGACGCCCGCGAGCGGGCCTTCGCGCTCGGCCTGTGGGCGGCCACCGCCGCCGTCGGCGGCGCGGTCGGCCCGATCGTCGGCGGCGCGCTGCTGAGCGCGTTCAGCTGGCACGCGGCCTTCCTGGTCAACGTGCCGCTCATGGTCGTGGCGTTCGTCGCCGGCCTCCTGCTGCTCCCCGAGAGCCGCTCCGAGCGGCCCGGCCGGGTCGACGCGATCGGCGTCCTGCTCTCGGTCGGCGGCATGGTCGGTGCGGTCTACGGCATCAAGCACCTCGGCAAGGGCGACGTGGACGCCGTGACGATCCTCGTCCTCGTGGCCGGCGTCGCGCTGCTCGCCACCTTCGTCCGGCGCTGCCTGGGCCAGGACCAGCCGATGCTCGCCGTCCGGCTCTTCGCCAACCCGGTCTTCCGGGCCGGTGTGGTGACCGCGCTGGTGAGCAGCACCGTCACCATGGCGCTGCTGTTCGTCGGCTCGCAGTGGCTGCAGCTGGTCCAGGGCTGGACCCCGCTCGTCGCGGGCGTCGCGCTGCTGCCGATGGCGCTGGGCGGGCTGATCGGCCCGCCGCTGGCCCCGGCGCTCGCCGCCCGGATCGGGGCCCGCACCGTGATCGTGGCCGGCCTGGTCGTGCTCGCCGGCGGCCTGCTCACGCTGTGGCTGCTGCCCCGCCCGATGCCGTACGCCGGCGTCGCCGTGGCGCTGCTCCTCGTCGGCTTCGGCTCGGCCGCCCTCGGTCTGGCCTCCGCGCTCATCATGGGCGCCGCGCCGGCCCACCAGGCCGGTTCGGCCGCCGCGGTCGAGGAGATGTCCTACGAGGTCGGCGGCGTGCTCGGCATCGCCGTGCTCGGCAGCATCGCGGGGCTCGTCTACCGCCAGGGGCTCCCGTCCGGGGCGGGCCACGAGGCGCAGGAGTCGCTCACCGGCGCGCTCGGCACCGCGGTCGAGCCGGCGGCCCTGGCGTCGTACACCGACGCCTTCGGGGCGGTGGGTCTGGTCGGGGGCGTGGTCACCCTGGTGATCGCGTTCCTGGTCTGGCGCCAGCTCCCGAAGGACGTCGATGTCTCCGGAGGGCACTGACGGCCATTAGACTGCGGGCGTGACCACGATCGGCTTCTCGACAGAAACGGATGTCCGCGAGGACCGCCGTACCGTCCCGACCGACGAGGGCGACCACGAGCGTTTCTCTCACTACGTCGACAAGGACAAGCTGACCGAGGCCATGGTCATGGGCACGCCCGTGGTCGCGCTCTGCGGCAAGGTCTGGGTGCCGAGCCGGGCGCCGGAGAAGTTCCCGGTGTGCCCGGACTGCAAGGAGATCTGGGAGAGCATCCCGCACGGCGACGACGGGTCCGGTTCCGACGAATGAGCTCGCTCGGTCCGGCTTGGCCGGAGCGGGCAGCCTGGGGCACGGCGCCGTCGCTGCGTGCCTGGCAGTCTGCCGCTCTCGACGACTACCTCTCGCGCAACCCGCGTGACTTCCTCGCCGTGGCGACCCCCGGCGCGGGCAAGACGACGTTCGCGCTCACCGTGGCCGCCGAGCTGCTGGGGCGCCGCGTCGTCGACCGGCTGATCATCGTCGCGCCCACCGAGCACCTCAAGATGCAGTGGGCCGAGGCGGCGGCGCGGGCGGGCATCCCGATCGACCCGACCTACTCGGCCGGCTCGGGCAAGATCTCCAGCGACTACGTCGGCGTCGCGGTCACCTATGCCGGTGTCGGGGTCAACCCGCTGGCGCTGCGGATCCGCACCGAGCGGTTCCGCACCCTGGTCATCCTCGACGAGATCCACCACGCGGGCGACTCGCTCAACTGGGGCGAGGGAGTGCGCGAGGCGTTCGAGCCGGCCGCGCGCCGCCTGGCGCTGACCGGTACGCCGTTCCGCTCCGACATCAACCCGATCCCGTTCGTCAGCTACGCCCCCGGCGAGGGCGGCTTCCCGACGTCGGTCGCCGACTACACCTACGGCTACGCCGAGGCGCTGGCCGACCACGTGGTCCGGCCGGTGCTCTTCCTGGCCTACTCCGGCCAGATGAGCTGGCGCACCCGCGCGGGCGACGAGGTCGCCGCGTCGCTGGGCGAGCCGCTCACCAAGGACATGACCTCCCAGGCGCTGCGCACCGCGCTCGACCCCCAGGGCTCGTGGATGCCCTCGGTGCTCGAGGCGGCCGACAAGCGGCTCTCCGAGGTACGCCGGCACATCCCCGACGCGGGCGGCCTGGTGATCGCCTCCGACCAGGACAGCGCCCGCGCCTACGCCAAGCTGCTCAAGTCGATCAGCGGCGAGTCGGCGACCGTCGTGCTCTCCGACGAGAAGGCGTCGTCGAAGAAGATCTCCGCGTTCAGCGAGGCCGACTCGCGCTGGATGGTCGCGGTCCGGATGGTCTCCGAGGGCGTCGACGTCCCGCGCCTCGCGGTCGGCGTGTGGGCCACCACGACCTCGACCCCGCTGTTCTTCGCCCAGGCCGTCGGCCGGTTCGTGCGCGCGCGCAAGCGCGGCGAGATCGCCTCGGTGTTCCTGCCGTCGGTGCCGAACCTGCTCTCGTTCGCCTCCGAGCTCGAGGCCCAGCGCGACCACGTCCTCAAGCGCAAGGTCAGCGACGACGGCGACATCTTCGCCGCCGAGGACGATCTGCTGGCCCAGGCCAATGCAGCCGAGGGTGCCTCCGAGGAGCTCGAGCTGGGGCCTTTCGAGGCGCTCGGCTCCGAGGCCCGCTTCGACCACGCGCTCTACGACGGCGCGCAGTTCGGCCACGAGGGCGAGGTGCACGTCGGCTCCGAGGAGGAGATGGACTTCCTCGGCATCCCCGGCCTGCTCGAGCCCGACCAGGTCAGCGCCCTGCTCCAGCAGCGCCAGGCCGACCGCCGTCGTACGCGCTCGGGGCCGGTGGCCGAGGAGCGCCCGGCCGACACCGTCGCCGAGGTGACCACCCACGAGCAGCTCGGGCTGCTGCGCCGCGAGCTCAACGGCCTGGTCGGCTCGTGGAACCACCGGACCGGCCAGGCGCACGGCATCACCCACGCCGCGCTGCGCAAGGAGTGCGGGGGCCCGGCGGCCGCGGTCGCCAATGCCGAGCAGCTCCAGAAGCGGATCGACCGGATCCGGGAGTGGTCGGTCCGCAAGACCTCCTAGGCCCCGGCGGGGCTCAGCCCTCGAACGGGCGTACGCCCGGCCCCGGCCTGGTCGCGACCTGGCGCGGGTCGGCGAGGTGGTGGCCGGCCGCGCAGCGGACCTCGACGTGCACCTCCTCGGCGCACTCCTCGTCGCGGTGCACGAAGACCGTCGGCGGGCCGCCGGGGTCGGCCAGGTGCCGGTCGCCCCAGTGGCTGATCGCGAGCAGGACGGGCTGGAGCTCGAGGCCCATCGCGGTGAGCCGGTACTCGTGCCGGGTGCGCGCGCCGTCGGCGCGGTAGGGGACCTTGCGCAGGATGCCCTGGTCCACCAGCGCCGCGAGCCGGTTGGTGAGCACCTGGCGGGGGATGCCCGCGTGCCGGCGGATGTCGTCGAAGCGGCGTACGCCGAGGAAGACCTCGCGCAGCACGACCACGGTCCACCGCTCGCCGAGGATCGCCATCGCCCGGCCGAGGGTGCAGTTGTCGACCGACCACGCCATCGCGGCCGGGGCGCTCGGCTCGGTCCCGGTGGTCCTCATCGGGCCAGCATAGAGCGATCTAGGTCTCGTTGACAGACTCAGCATCGGACTGGTCTGATGGCGCCATGACTGAGTCCGTGATCCAGACCCAGGTGAACCCCGCCGAGCTCGACGGGCTCGCCCAGCTCGAGGCCATGCGCGACGGGCTGATCCCCGCGGCGCCGATCGCCGAGACGCTCGGCTTCGCCGGCTTCGACGTCCCCGAGCGGGGGACCGCGATCTTCGAGCTCGACCCCGAGCTGCGCCACTACAACCCCATCGGCAGCGTCCACGGCGGCGTCTACGCCACGCTGCTCGACTCCGCCTGCGGGTGTGCGGTGCACTCCACGCTCGCGGTGGGCGAGGGCTACACCTCGCTCGACCTGACCGTGAAGTTCCTGCGCGCCGTCACCGTCGACTCGGGCCGGCTGCGGGCCGTGGGGACCGTGCTCCAGCGCGGCCGCCGTACGGCGCTCGCCGAGGCCAAGCTGTACGACGGGAGCGGCAAGCTCGTCGCCTACGCGTCCAGCAGCTGCATGATCTTCAGCTGAGGCGCCCGCGCCTCACAGCGGCCAGGTCGGGTCGACCTGGCGGACGACCGAGGCGCCCGGCTCGTCCGGCCGCTCGGCGAAGTAGCGGGTGCCGAGCTCGGCCATCCGCAGGAAGAGCGGGTCCTCCACCATCGTCGCCATCTCGTCGGCGGTGAGGCCGACCTCCGCGTCCGGGCCGACCGCCTGCAGGCCCCACTCGAGGAAGAAGTTGTCGCCGACCACGAGCACGCCGGCGCCGTGGCTGCCCTGGCCCGGGGTGTCGGACTGGTCGCCCCCGACCGTGTACTCCCGGTCGGCGAGGTAGTCGAGCTCGCTCGCGATGGTGCCGTCGACGCAGTCGGTGACGTCCCAGCGGAAGTCGGCCTCAGCTGCGACCTGGCGCAGCCCGGCGCAACCGCTCGTGCCGGGCTGGTCGGCGCGCGGCCCCTCGTAGCCGCCGATGGACAGCCAGGAGTCGAACCGCGGCGTGCCCGCGGTCGTGCGCAGCAACGGGGCCGAGCCGGGCTCGCGGGTCAGGGTGACCCCGCCGAAGCGACGCGGCAGCAGAGCGTCCCAGGTCGCCGCGAAGGCGTCGAGCCAGGCCTGCTCCGTGATCCGCGGGCTCGCCATCGCTCGCGCGACGGCCTCCTCGGCAGTGGTGCGCCGCGGGTCGCCGCCGGGGCGCTCGCTCCGGGGTGCGGGATCGGCCGCGGCGTCCGGCGCGGCGGAGGGGTCCCGGTCGACGGCGGCGTACCCGACCCCGGCCACGACGGCGACGGCCGCCGTCACCGCGGCGACGCGAAGCGTGCGGCGGCGACGCACCCGCCGCTGCCCGGCGGCTCGGGCGCGGCCCACGCCATCGGTCATCGGGGCGAGCGTGGACAGCTCCTCGTCGATCGCGGAGCGGAGCTCCTCGGTGGTCGGGCTCATGGTGCGTCCTCCTGGCTGGTGGGTACGACGGCGACCCGCTCGGCGAAGCTGTCGCCGAGTGCGGCCCGCAGCTTGGCGAGTCCCCGGCTGGCGCTGGACTTCACGTTGCCGGTGCTGGTGCCGAGCAGGGCTGCGGTCTGCTCGACGCTGAGGTCCTCCCAGTAGCGGAGCACGACCACGGCGCGCATCCGTGCCGGCAGCGTGCCGAGCGCCTCGACCACGGTCAGCGTGCGGGCCGGGTCGTGGTCCGGCCCGGCGCCGTCGCCGAGCCGGTGCAGGGCCCGCTCGCGGTCCCGGCGCCGTGCGGTGCGCCAGTGCTCGCGGAGCATCGTGCGCCGGGCGTACGGCGCCGGGTCCTCGACGCGCGGCCACGCGACGTACAGGGCGGTCAGCGTCGTCTGGACCAGGTCCTCGGCGGCGGCGCGGTCACCGCACAGCAGGTAGGCCTGGCGGAACAGGCGTTGCTGGTCCGTGCCCGCGAACGCGGTGAAGCCGTCGCGGTCGTTCCTGCCGAGCATGGGTCTCCTCGTCGCCGTCGGTTCTCATCATGGTCTGAGTCACGAGCGGCGCACGAGGTTGCTCGGCGGGGCGAAGCAGGATCAGGCGAGGTCGCCGAGCGCCTCGGCCTCCGCCTCCTCGGGCGAGTGCGCCGCCGGGGCGGCGTCCCCGTGCAGGGCGGTGTGGACCGTGCGCGCTCCGGCGACCATGACCACCACGCCGACGGCGACGGCGATCCCGCCGAACCAGAACGGCGCGGCCGAGCCCTGGTGCTCGGCGAGCTTGAGGGCGACGTAGGGGCCGACGGCGCCGCCGGTGAACCGCACGAACGAGTACGCCGCGGAGGCGACCGGGCGCTCGACGGGAGCGGCGCCCATGACGGCCTCGGTGACGAGGGTGTTGATCACGCCGAGGAAGGCGCCGGCGACGATGATGCCGACGGTGACGACGCCGGCGTGCGCGGCGCCCAGGGCCATGACGATCAGGTCGGCGGCGAACAGGGTGAGGGCGCCGATGAGGGCGGGGACGGTGCCGATCCGGCGCTGGATCCACGGGGCGAGGGCGACGGAGGCGACGGCCAGCAGGATGCCCCAGCCGAAGAAGATCCAGCCGATCTGCATGATCCCGGCCTCGGGCAGCGCGAACGGGCCGGCCGCCAGGAGCGAGAAGAAGCCCAGGTTGTAGCAGACCGCGACCGCGGCGATGACGGCCAGCGCGGGGTAGGCGAGGGCGCGGAACGGGTCCGCCAGCGTCGTACGACGCGGGGCCGGCGGGGTCGCGGGCAGGAAGATCGCGGTGGCCACCAGGGCGATGGTCATGAGCACCGAGACGCCGAAGAAGGGCCCGCGCCAGGAGTGCTCGCCGAGCAGGCCGCCGACGAGGGGGCCCGACGCGATGCCGAGGCCGAGCGCGGCCTCGAACAGGATGATCGCCTGGGCCAGCGAGCCCTTCGAGGCGCTGACGATCGTGGAGAGTGCGGTGGCGATGAAGAGCGCGTTGCCCAGGCCCCAGCCCGCGCGGAAGCCGATCACGGCGCCGACCGAGCCGGACATGCCGGCCAGGCCGGCGAAGACGATGATGAGGACCAGGCCGGTGAGCAGGGTCTTCTTGGCGCCGATCCGGGTGGAGACGACGCCGGTGATGAGCATCGCGACGCCCATCACGGCCATGTAGCTGGTGAAGAGCAGCGAGACCTGGCTGGGCGTGGCCTCGAGCTTGGCTGCGATCTCCTTGAGGATCGGGTCGACCAGGCCGATGCCCATGAAGGCGATGACGCAGGCGAAGGCGACCGCCCACACCGCACGCGGCTGGCGCAGGAACGAGCCGGAGGTGGTGTCGGGGTCGGCGTGGAGGGTGGTCACGAGATTCCTTCCGAGGAGGGTTCGACGACGGCCTGGAGCACGGCCACTGCGGTCGCGAGGTCGTCGGGGGAGAGGTCGGTACGACGCGCGAGGCGCTCGGTGACGAGCGCGGCGCTGAGCCGGCGGATGCGCCGCAGCTCGGCGCGGCCGGCGTCGGTGAGGTCGACCAGGCTGCTGCGGGCGTCGGTGGGGTGGGGCGTCTTGGTCACCCAGCCGGTCTCGACGAGCTGGCGGACCTGGCCGGTCATCGTCGGCTGGGAGCAGCGGTCGACCTGGGCCAGCGCGGTGATCCCGAGCGGGCCGAGCTCGTCGAGGATCGAGAGCACCCGGGAGCCGGCGCTGGGCGCGTGCTCGCGCCGGACGAGCCGGACCAGCCGGGCGGCGTAGACGGAGAGGTCGCTGCTGAGGCCGTCGGTGTCGGGGGTGCTCACGTCCAGCCAATTTACATTGGAAACCTATGGATGTCACGTGTCGGTGGCGCACGCCACACTGGTGCCCATGCCGACCTACGTCGCCTTCCTGCGCGCCATCAACCTCGGACCGAACCGCAAGTTCGCCAAGGCCGACATCGTCGCGGCCACCGAGGCGGCCGGCGGGACCGGCGTGCTGACCCACATCAATACCGGCAACGTCCGGCTCACCACGTCGCTGCGCTCGCGGGCCAAGGTCGAGGCGGCGCTCGAGGCGGCGTACGCCGAGCGCCAGGGCTTCGAGGTCCCCACCATCGTCTACACGCCCGCCGAGCTCGTCGCGATCGCCGACGACGCGCGCGAGCTGACGGCGGCGCGCACCGACCTCGAGCGCCACTACGTCTACCTGCTCAAGGACGAGCCCGATCCCGCGCTCGTCGCCGAGATCGAGGCGCGCAGCGACGACGTCAACGCGGTCGTCGTCCGCGGGCGCGCGGCACACCTGCTGCTGGGCCCGGGCTACGAGGCCGGCGGCGTCGACCCCTACAAGACCGAGAAGGCGCTGCGCGTGGTGGCGACCAACCGCAACTTCAACGTGGTCACCACGCTGGCCGACAAGTGGTGCTCCTAGGGCGTGGCCCTAGCCGCGCCGACGCCCTGTGCGACGATGGGGCCGTGACGACCGCGAGCCCGGAGAAGGTCGATCCGGGAGTCCAGAAGGACCTCGCCCCGGACGACATCACGCTCGCCGACACCCCCTGGGTGACGGTGGTGTGGAACGACCCCGTGAACCTGATGTCCTACGTGACCTTCGTCTTCCAGAAGCACTTCGGCTACGGCAAGAAGAAGGCCGAGAAGCTCATGATGGAGGTGCACGAGGACGGCAAGTCCGTCGTCAGCAGCGGCACCCGCGAGGAGATGGAGCGCGACGTGCAGGCGATGCACGAGTACGGCCTGTGGGCGACGTTGTCGAAGGCGGAGTGAGCGCGGCGTGACCTCTGGATTCGTCCGGCACCGCCGGAGCAAGCGCGTCATCGCGACGTTCTCGGCGTTCGAGGCCGACCTGCTGCGCTCGCTGGCCGCCCAGCTCGTCGAGCTCCTCCACGACGAGTCGGCCGTCGCGCCCGTCGAGCGCGACCCGCTGGAGCAGCTGCTCGACTTCTCCGGCCCGACGACCGAGCCCGAGGACCCGGTGCTGCGCCGGCTGTTCCCCAACGCCTACCGCGGCGACGACGACGCGGCGGCCGAGTTCCGCCGGTTCACCGAGGGCGACCTGCGCAACGGCAAGGCGCGTGCCGCGGGCAGCATCATCGACGTCCTCGACGAGGCCGGCCTGCCGCCGGAGCCCACCGACGAGGACCTGACCATCGACGTCGAGCTCGACCAGGAGACCGCGCTGGTCTGGATGCGGTCGTTCACCGACCTGCGCCTGGCGCTGGGCACGCGGCTCGAGGTCGAGGACGGCGACGAGGACTACTGGTACGCGCTGCCCGACGACGACCCGCGCGCTCAGGCGCACCACATCTACGAGTGGTTGGGCTTCCTGCAGGAGACGCTGGTCGGCTCGCTGTCCTGAGCCGCGGCCCGTGCCGTCCCGCGCGCTACTCCGCGGCCGGCTTCACGGCCAGCACGGGGCAGTGCGCCTCCAGGATGATCCGCTGCGCCACGCTGCCCAGCAGCAGCTTGCCGACCGGGGTGCGGTGCCGGATGCCGACGACGATCAGCGTCGCCTGCTCCTCCTCGGCGGCCGCGACCACGGCGTCGGCGACGTCCGGCACCACCTCGTGCCGGACGACGACCGCCAGTCCCTCGGCGACCAGCCCGTCGCGCACGGCCTCGATGTCCGCGTCGTGCGCGAAGCGGCGGTCGACGAGGCTGCCGCCCTGGGTGGCGTTGACGATCACCAGGCGGGTGCCGTCCTTGCGGGCCAGGCCTGTGGCGTGCTCGAGCGCGGCCTCGCCGTAGCGATCGGCGCTGTAGGCGACGACGATGCTCATCGGTTCACCAGCTCCTCGGTCTCGTCGGTGTCGTCGTTCTCGTCGGTCGCGGTGGGGGTGGTGGGGGTGGTCGCGGAGGGGTTGCGGCGGCCACGCACCGCGCCGACGGCCATGGCGAGGAGCATGAGCGCGATCACGGCGTACACCGCGACGGCGACGGGCTCGCTCCACAGGGTGCCGAGGTCGCCGTCGGAGATCTGCAGCGCGGTGGTGAGCTGGAGCTCCATGGCGGGGCCGAGGATGACGCCCACGATGAGCGGCAGCACCGGGAGTCCGAAGCGGCGCATCGCCAGGCCGAGCAGGCCGAGCGCGACCAGCAGGGCGAGGTCGAAGGGCTCGAAGTTGGCCGTGTAGGCGCCGAGCGTGGCGAAGAACAGGATGCCGGCGTAGAGCTGCGGCCGCGGGATCTGCAGCAGCTTGGCCCACAGCGGCGCCATCGGCAGGTTGATGACGAGCAGCAGTGCGTTGGCGATGACCAGGCTGGCGAGCAGGCCCCACACGAGCGCCGGCTCGTTGGTGAGCAGCTGCGGGCCGGGCTGGATGCCGTAGCTCTGGAGCGCCAGCAGCATGATCGTCGCGGTCGCGGTCGTCGGCAGGCCCAGCGTCAGCAGGGGGAGCATGGTGCCGGCGGCGGAGGCGTTGTTGGCGGCCTCCGGTCCGGCGACACCCTCGATCGCGCCCCGGCCGAACTCCTCGGGGTGCTTCGAGAGCTTCTTCTCGGTGGCGTACGACAGGAACGTGGGGACCTCGGCACCACCGGCCGGGACGGCGCCGAACGGGAAGCCGAACGCGGTGCCGCGCAGCCACGGCTTCCAGGAGCGCCTCCAGTCGTCCTTGCTCATCCAGGGCTGGCCGACGGGGATGATCTCCAGCGGCTTGCGGCGCAGGTGGGCGGCGACCCAGAGGGCCTCGCCGATCGCGAAGATGCCGACCGCGACCACCACGACGTCGATGCCGTCGGCGAGCTGGGCGTTGCCGAACGTCAGCCGCGCCTGGCCGGTGGCCGTGCCGACCAGGGCGATGCCCAGGCCGAGGAAGAGCGAGATGAAGCCGCGCAGCTTGGACGAGCCGAGCACCATCGTGACCGCGAAGAACGCCAGCACCATCACCGCGAAGTACGACGGCGCACCCAGCGTCACCACGATGTCGGCGACCCGGGGGACCAGCACCCACAGCAGCACCGTGCCGATCGTGCCGGCCACGAAGGAGCCGATCGCCGCAGTGGCGAGCGCCTGCGCGGCGCGCCCCGACTTGGCCATCTTGTTGCCCTCGATGGCGGTGATCACCGACGAGGACTCGCCGGGGGTGTTGAGCAGGATCGAGGTGGTCGAGCCGCCGTACATGCCGCCGTAGTAGATGCCGGCGAACATGATGATCGCGCTGTCCACGCCGACGCTGTAGGTCATCGGCAGGAGCAGGGCCAGCGCCATCGCGGGCCCGATGCCGGGCAGCACGCCGACGGCGGTGCCGAGCATCACGCCGATGAGCGCGAAGAGCAGGTTCTCGGGGGTCAGGGCCGTCTGGAAGCCTTCGAGCAGCAGGTCCATCAGAGCACTCCGTCCAGGATGCCGGCCGGGATGGGCAGGCCCAGCAGGACGTAGAAGCCGTACCAGCTGCCGAACGACAGGGCGGCGCCGATCGCGAGGTTGCGGACCCAGGTCCGGCTCCCGAGCACGTACGTCGTACCGGCGAACAGCAGCGCGCCCGTGATCGCCCAGCCCAGCCAGTCGATGAGCAGCAGGTTGGCGACGAGCACGCCGACCAGCAGGCCGATCGTGCGCACGTCGGTGCCCTGGCTGAGGTCGACGTCCTCACCCTCCTCGGCCTCGGGCCGGTCGCCGCGCGCGGTCGCGACGGCGAGCAGCACGCCGAGCAGGACGAGGGCGGCGCCGACGACGTACGGCAGCGCGTAGGGCTGCACGGGCTGGTCGGCGAACGCCCGGTCGAGGGTGGAGGCGTCGTAGAGGACGTAGCCGCCGGCGAGCAGGAGGAAGCCCGCCAGGCCGTACTGCGCCTTGTCGATCGCCGGGCGGGTCGGCCAGGCGGTGTCGGTGGTGGTCATGCGAGTCCCAGCTCCTTCAGGGTGTCGGCCACGCGGGCGTCCTGCTCGACGAGGAAGTCCTCGAACTCCTTGCCGGTGGCGAAGTTGTCGCTCCAGCCGTTGTCGGCGAGGGACTCCTTCCACTCCTCGGTGTCGTGCATCTCGGTGAGGAGGTCGGTGAGGTAGGCGCGCTGGTCGTCGGAGATGTCCGGCGGCGCGAGGACGCCGCGCCAGTTGGTGAACACCAGGTCGACGCCGGCCTCGGTCAGCGTCGGCGCGTCGATGCCGTCGAGACGCTCGGCGCCGGAGACCGCGAGGACGCGGAGCTTGCCCTCCTCGATCTGGGCCTCGAACTCGCCGAGACCGGACATGCCGATGTCGATCTTCTCGCCGAGGAGCGCGGTCGTGAGGGGGCCGCCGCCGTCGTACGGGATGTAGCGGACGTCGCGGGGCGAGATGCCGATCGTGTCGGCGAGCTGCATCGGGAACAGGTGGTCGGGGCCGCCGCTGCTGGAGCCGCCGCCGACGGTGATGCCGCCGGGGTCCTTCTTCCAGGCCTCGACCAGGTCGCCGACGGTCCGGAACGGGGAGTCGGCGGGCACGAGGATGCCCTCCTGCTCCTCGACCAAGCGGGCGATCGGAGTCATCTTGAGCGGCGTGGCCTCGGACTTGTTGGTGTAGACCGCGCCGACCACGCCGAGCCCCATCACCATCATGAGGTCGTCGGAGCCCTTCTCGTTGAGCAGCCGCTGCATCGCGACGGTGCCGCTGGCGCCCTGGATGTTGCGGATCTCGAAGCGTCCGGTCAGCTCGTTGTCCTGCATCGCGCGGGCCGCGGCCCGTCCGGTCAGGTCGTAGCCGCCGCCGGGGCTGTTGGGGATGAACATCCGCAGCCGCCGGTTGTCCGGGTCGTCCGCGCCGCGGGTGACCCCGCAGCCGGCGGCCAGCACGGTGAGCGCCAGCACGGTGAGGAGCGCCAGTAGGCGATGCATGGAACCTCCGGGTCGGGTCGTGACCGCCGTCACGTGCGATCCGTGCCAGCATGGCGGTGGGCTGTGGCGGTCGTCACGCTTGCGGACGTAGAGGAGGTTGTGGTCGTTGTGGTCGCCGTTGCGCCGAGGTGAGCTGACCCTCGCGGCCAAGGTGCTGCTCCTGCAGCTCGCCGTCATCGCGACCCTGCTCGTCGCGGTCGGCGTGCTGAGCATCCGGCAGTCCAATGCGGACTTCGCCGAGGAGCGCGGTGCCGTGATGCGCAACGCCGCCGAGTACGTCGCCGGGCTCCCCATCGTGCGCGGCGAGCTCGAGCGGGTGCGCAGCGGCGAGGCCGAGGCCAGCGACACCCCGCGGGCGCTCGCGCCCTACCTCGACTGGGGCGTCACCGCGCGCGGCGCGCAGACGGTGACCCTGGTCTCGGTCGACGGCGAGGTGCTCGCGGCGACCGACCCGAGCCGGGTGGGCGACCGGGCCGCGCTCGGCGGCAGCGACGCGCTGGAGGGGCGCGGGTGGTCCGGCGACGTCGAGCCCGACGGTCATCGCGCCGTGGCCGGGCACGCGCCGGTCATCTCCGAGGTCGACGGCGCCCTGCTGGCGATCGTGACGGCCGAGGTGGAGTACCCGACCCTGGCCGACCAGGTCGGCACCGCCGCGCCGGACCTCGGGCTCTTCCTGGGCCTCGGCGCGCTGCTCGGGCTGATCGGCACCTGGTTCGTCTCGCGCGTCGTGCGCCGCTCCACCCGCGGCCTGGGCACGACCGAGCTGGCCAACCTCGCCGACCACCGCGAGGCGCTGCTCCACGCGATCCGCGAGGGCGTGGTCGGCGTCGGGACCGACGGCCGGGTGACCGCGATGAACGACGCCGCCCGCAGCACCCTCGGGCTGGACGCCGGACCGGACCCGGTCGGGCGCCCCGCTGACGAGCTCGGCCTGGACCCCCAGGTCGTCGCGCTGCTGACCGGCGAGGGCGCCGACGTCCGCGACGCGCTGGCGCTGGTCGGCACCCGGGTCGTCGTCTTCAACCGCGGGCGGGCGTCGTCCGGCGGGCGGGGGATCGGCACGGTGACGACGCTGCGCGACCGGACCGAGCTGGTCTCGCTGCAGAGCCAGCTCAGCTCGAACCTGTCGCTCACCGACACGCTCCGCGCCCAGACCCACGAGTTCGACAACCGGCTGCACACGATCTCCGGCCTGGTCCAGCTCGGCGAGTACGACGAGGTGGCCGCCCTCGTCGGCACCCTCACCCGGCACCGCGCCGAGATCGAGGACTACGTCGCCCAGCGCCTGGCCGACCCCGCCCTCGCCGCGCTCGTGCTGGCCAAGCACGCGGTCGCCGAGGAGCGCGGGGTGACGCTCGAGCTCGACCCCGGCTCCCGGCTGCCCGTCCTCGCCCCCGACCTCGGCGCCGACCTGACCACCGTGGTCGGCAACCTCGTCGACAATGCGGTCGACGCGTGTGCGGGGCGCCGCGAGGCGACCGTCGAGGTCTGGCTGCACGCCGACGACGAGGCGGTCCACCTCCGGGTGCGCGACAACGGGCCGGGCATCCCGGCCGAGCTGCGCGAGGCGGTCCTGGTCCGCGGCTACTCCACCAAGGAGGTCGCGGGGGAGGAGCCGGTGGCCGGCGGACGCGGGATCGGGCTGGCCCTGGTCCGGCTGATCTGCACCCAGCGCGGCGGCGACGTGGTCGTCGACGACGCCGACCCGGCCGGTGGCGGAGGCGGCGCCGAGCTCCGCGTGGTGCTGCCGCTCGGACCGGTCCTGGTCCAGGATGGTGCACCGTGACGGCTGTGCTCCGGGTGCTCGTGGTCGACGACGACTTCATGGTCGCGCGCATCCACGGCCGTTTCGTGGAGCAGACCGACGGCTTCGAGGTGGTCGGCACCGCCCGCACCGGCGAGGAGGCGCTCGCGCTGACCGCCGAGCTGCGCCCCGACCTGCTGCTGCTCGACGTGCACCTGCCGGACCTGTCCGGGCTCGAGGTGCTCGAGCAGCTGCGCGGGCGCGGGGACGACGTCGCGGTGGTGATGGTGACCGCCGAGCGCGGCGCCGCCGCCGTCCGCGCGGCGCTCCACGGCGGAGCGCTGCAGTACCTCGTCAAGCCCTTCGAGTACGACGACCTCGCCGACCGCCTGCACCGGGTGGCCGCCACGCTCGCCACCCTCGGTGCCGCCGAGGTCGACCAGGCGACGATCGACCGGGCGTTCGGGACGGCGCGGGCGGGCGGC
This sequence comes from Pimelobacter sp. 30-1, assembly GCF_018831735.1. Classification (NCBI taxonomy): domain Bacteria; kingdom Bacillati; phylum Actinomycetota; class Actinomycetes; order Propionibacteriales; family Nocardioidaceae; genus Pimelobacter; species Pimelobacter sp. 30-1. The sequence goes on along the minus strand of NZ_NHTS01000010.1, from coordinate 153,866 downwards.
GGTGCCGACGTACCGGCGGTGCTGCCCAAGGGCCTCAGCGCCGAGACGGCCGACCTGGTGCTCGCCGCCGCCCGCCGCGCGGGCGAGATCTCGGCGTCCGAGACCGCCGAGCAGCTGGGTCTGTCCCGGGTCACGGCACGGCGCTACCTGGAGCACTTCGTCGACGCCGGCACCGCCGAGGTGCGGCTGCGGTACGGCGGTACTGGACGCCCCGAGCGTCGCTACACGGTCACGCCGTAACCTGTTCCCAGCGAGTCCGCCGACCCAGCTGGAGCCCTCATGACCGCGATCGACGACCGCCCCGAGCCCCCGGTCCTCCGGGCCACCATGGGTGCCGACACCCAAGGCCCGTGGGAACGCTTCGCCCTGGCGCTGTTCATCGCCGTGCCCTTCCTCGCCATCGTCGCGGCGATCCCGATCGCGTGGGGCGGCTGGCTGGGGTGGAGCGACATCGCGATCACCTTCGTGATGTACGGCCTGACCCTGCACGGCATCACCGTCGGCTTCCACCGGCTCTTCACGCACAAGTCGTTCAAGCCCAACCGCGCGGTCAAGATCACCCTCGCGATCGCCGGCTCGATGGCGATCGAGGGCCCGGTCATCCGCTGGGTCGCCGACCACCGCAAGCACCACAAGTACTCCGACAAGGACGGCGACCCGCACTCGCCGTGGCGCTACGGCAACAGCCTGCGCGGCCTGACCAAGGGCTTCGTGTGGGCGCACGTCGGCTGGCTGTTCGACCCCGAGCAGACCTCGATCGACAAGTACGCCCCCGACCTGGCCAAGGACCGCGACCTGGTCCGGATCTCGCGCACCTTCTGGGTGTGGGTGCTGACCTCGATCTTCCTGCCGCCGGTCCTCGGCTTCCTGCTCACCTGGTCCTGGCAGGGCGCGCTGACCGCCTTCTTCTGGGGCACCGTGGTCCGGATCGGCCTGATCCACCACGTCACCTGGTCCATCAACTCCATCTGCCACACGCTGGGGGAGCGGCCCTTCGCCTCGCGCGACTTCTCCGGCAACGTGTGGTGGCTGGCCATCCCCTCGGGCGGGGAGTCGTGGCACAACCTGCACCACGCCGACCCGACCTCGGCGCGGCACGGGGTCAAGCGCTTCCAGCTCGACACCTCGGCCCGGATCATCTGGGTGCTCGAGAAGCTCGGCTGGGTGCGCGACGTGCGCTGGCCGACGCCTGAGCGGATCCGGGCCAAGTCGGTCACCCCGACCGCCTGAGCTCACCCGGTCACCCGATCAGGTGGTCTCGGCGAGGTAGCGCTCCATCCGCTCCAGGATGCTCGCCCGGTAGGGCAGCGCCCGCGCGATCCCGAGCGGTGTCCGGCCGTTGTCGGCCGGCGTCTCGAGGTCGAGGACCCCGGGCTGGTCGAACCAGAGCGCGTAGAGCGGCTCCAGGTCCTCGTCGGTGTGCTTCATCCACAGCACGTCGCAGAAGACCAGCCCGCTGACGGGGCTGACCGCGTTGACGTCGGCGCCGATCGCGATCAGCTGCTCGGCGATGGCGCGCGCGGCGGGGATGTCGTGCTTCACCTGCCCCAGCAGCACGTGCAGCTCGGTGAGGCCCTCGGCGTTCGGTGCGCCGAGCGGGCACCCGCGGTCGAGGAGCCACTGGGCGGAGGCGTACCGCGCGCCCAGGTCGGTGTTCGTCAGGGCGGCGAGCAGCAGCGAGGTGCCGTCGGGGAGCGGGGCCGTCACGTCGGCGTCCGCGGCCGCCGCGACCAGCTCCTCGGTCGGCTTCATGCTGGCGATCAGGTCCAGGGCCTCCATCTCGCCACCCTAGGCGCTCGCCGGGTGCGCACCGCCGCCGCCACGCGTCCCGCCACCCGGCCCGGTTCGGCCACGCTCGCCCCGACGCAATACCCTGGACCGGTGCTGCAGATCGACCGGACCACGTACGACGCGATCGTCGCGCACGCCAAGCGCGACCACCCGGTCGAGGCGTGCGGGATGGTCGCCGGACCCCTCGGCAGCGATCGCCCGGAGCGGTTCATCGAGATGGTGAACGCCGCGGGGAGCCCCACGTTCTACGAGTACGACTCGACGGACCTGCTCAAGCTCTACCGCGACCTCGACGACCGCGACGAGGAGCCGGTGGTGATCTACCACTCGCACTCGGAGACCGAGGCGTACCCCAGCGTGACCGACATCAACCTGGCCAGCGAGCCCGGCGCCCACTACGTGCTCGTCAGCACGCGGGAGCACGGGAATAACGAGGGCCCCGTGGAGTTCAGGTCCTACAGAATCATCGACGGCGTCGTGACCGAGGAAGAGGTCCGCGTCATCCCTGCAGAGGAGAGCAGCTGACATGGCCATCGAGGTCCGGATCCCGACCATCCTGCGCACCTACACCGGTGGTGAGAAGGCGGTCAACGCCGACGGCGCCAACCTGAGCGCGCTCATCGACTCCCTCGAGGCGAACCACCCCGGCATCAAGGACCGCCTCATCGAGGGCGGCGACCTGCGCCGGTTCGTCAACATCTACATCAACGACGAGGACGTCCGCTTCATCGGCAGCCTCGAGGCCGCGCTCTCCGACGGCGACCAGGTCGTCATCCTGCCGGCCGTGGCCGGCGGCGCGCGCTGATCGTCCGCTGATCCGATGACGCGCTACGACAGCCTGCTCGCCTCCGTCGGCAGTACGCCGCTCGTGGGGCTCCCGCGGCTGTCGGCGCCGTTCAACACCGCGGGTGCGCCCGAGGTGCGGATCTGGGCCAAGCTCGAGGACCGCAACCCGACCGGCTCCATCAAGGACCGGCCGGCGCTGCGGATGATCGAGGAGGCCGAGAAGGACGGCACGCTGCGTCCGGGCTGCACGATCCTGGAGCCGACGTCGGGCAACACCGGCATCTCCATCGCGATGGCGGCCAAGCTCAAGGGCTACCGCTGCGTCTTCGTGATGCCCGAGAACACCTCCGAGGAGCGGCGCCAGCTGCTGCGGATGTGGGGCGCCGAGATCGTCTCCTCGCCCGCCGCGGGCGGTTCCAACGAGGCGGTCCGGGTGGCCAAGCAGATCGCGGCCGAGCACCCCGACTGGGTGATGCTCTACCAGTACGGCAACGCCGCCAACGCCCTCGCGCACGAGGAGGGCACCGGTCCCGAGCTGCTCGCCGACCTGCCCTCGATCACCCACTTCGTCGCCGGCCTCGGTACGACGGGCACGCTCATGGGCGTCTCCCGGTTCTTCCGCCGGGCCCAGCCCGAGGTCAAGATCGTCGCCGCCGAGCCGCGCTACGGCGAGCTCGTCTACGGCCTGCGCAACCTCGACGAGGGCTTCGTGCCCGAGCTCTACGACGCCGAGCTGATCGACAGCCGGTTCTCGGTCGGCCCGCGCGACGCCGTACGACGGGTGCGCGAGCTGCTCGAGCTCGAGGGCATCTTCGCCGGCATCTCCACCGGCGCCATCCTGCACGCCGCGCTCGGCCAGGCCGCCAAGGCGGCCAAGGCGGGCGAGGGCGCCGACATCGCCTTCGTCGTGGCCGACGGCGGCTGGAAGTACCTCTCCACCGGCGCCTACGAGGGCACGATCGACGAGGCCGAGGACCGGCTCGAGGGTCAGCTCTGGGCGTGACGGCTCCGGCCGCGAGCGAGCCGGAGGTCATCGACTCGCTCGGTCACTACACGCTGTGGTGGCGCGGGCTGATCGGTCCGGCGGCCGCGGACCGCACGGTGCTCATCGCGACCAACTGGATCCGGACGCCGCGGCTGCCGGTGTCCTGGGGTGAGCACGTCCACCCCGACCACGAGATGCTCTGGGGCTCCGACGGCAAGGTCGGGGTCCAGGTCGCCGGGCGCGAGTACTGGGTGCCGGCCAGCTACGGGCTGTGGATCCCGGCGGGGGTGCCGCACTCGGCGTGCGCGGTCTCGGGCACCGGCTTCAACTGCACTTGGGTCGACCGCGAGCGCTCGCCGGTGAGCGCCACCGAGCCGGTGCTGCTGCCGATGTCGCCGCTGCTGGTCGACCTGCTCGACCACCTCCGCATCGACACCACGACCCCCGAGCGCCGGCGCCGGGCCGAGGAGTTCGCGCTCGACCTGCTCGAGCCGGACGCCCGCGGCCCGCTCTCGGTGCCCCGGCCCACCAGCGCCGCCGCGCGCCGGGTCGCCGACGCGGTGCTCGCCGAGCTGACCGTCCCGCGTACCGCGGAGGAGTGGGCGGGGGAGTTCGGGATGAGCGCGCGCAGCCTCAACCGCGCCTTCGTCGCCGAGACCGGGCTGGCCTTCGGGCAGTGGCGCGTCCGGGCCCGGATGGCGATGGCCGCGACCCTGCTCGACCAGGGCCGCACCGTCGCCTCGGTCGCCCGCCAGGTCGGCTACCGCAACTCCAGCGCGTTCATCGCGGCCTACCGCCGCACGACCGGGGCCAGCCCGGCCCAGCACCGGCAGCACATGACCCACGTCACCTGATGTCGAGTTCGCGACACCACTTGTCCGTTTCGCGCACCAACCGGCCCGTGTAGGCGTTGCCAGCGCGGCCCACGATCTCCACTCTTGGTCAGGTAAGCCTAACCAAAGAAGGAGTGGACCATCGTGGTGCGCACGCCCCGTTATCTCGGCCGTCTCGGAGTGGCCCTCACCCTGGCGGCGGCCCTCGCGCTGTCCGCCTGCGGCAGCGAGGACGACGACCCGGGCACGTCCGGCGCGGACACGCGCACCGTCGCGTCGGCGTACGGCGACGTGGAGGTCCCGGTGAAGCCCGAGCGGGTCGTCGCGGTCAGCTACGACACGCCCTGGCAGCTGCAGTCGCTGGACGTGAAGCCGGTCGCCACCCAGGACTACGGCAAGTGGGTCGACACCTTCAGCGCCGACCAGCAGGCGTTCGTGAAGGGAGTCGCGACGATCGGCTCCTTCGGCGAGACCAACTACGACGCCATCGTCAAGGCCGCTCCCGACCTGATCGTCGGTGACGCCTACGAGGTCGACGAGAAGGCGTACAAGCGGCTCTCCGAGATCGCCCCCACCGTGGTCGTGAAGGGCGGCTTCCGCGGCGACTGGAAGGCCATCGTGTCCGGGCTCGCCGACGCGACCGGCGCCGGCAAGGCGCTCGGCGAGCGGGAGAAGGCCTACACGGCCAAGGTGGCCGAGCTCAAGGAGAAGTACGCCGACCAGCTCGCCCTGACGTGGGCCACGGTCTCGATCGGCGACGCCGAGGCGGAGTTCTCGGTGCTCTACCCGACCGGCATCATCGGCGCCCTCCTCGACGAGCTGGGCGTGACCCCCGCGCCGGGGATCCCCGAGGCCTCGCCCGAGCCGGGCTACGCGAGCTACTCGTTCGAGCGGCTCGACGAGATCCTCGCCACCGCCGACGTGATCGTCACCCCGGCCAACGCGGACGGGACGCCGTGGGAGCCGTTCGCCGCGATCAAGAGCAACTCGCTGTTCACCTCGCTGCCCGCGGCGAAGTCCGGCTCCGTGTTCGACCTGCCCTACGGCGTCACGGACTACGACACCGCGCTGGCGTTCCTCGACGTCGTGGAGACCAAGGTCCTGGAACCCCTCGCCGCACGTTCGTGACCACGGGTCGCACCCTCGGGGCCCTGCTGGCCGCCGTCGCCCTCGCGACGGTGGCCAGCCTGTGCCTGGGCGGCCGGGTCTTCGGCCCGGTCGAGATCGTGCAGGCGCTGTGGTCGGGGGACGGCTCCGCGCACGACCAGGTGATCCGCGACCTGCGGGTCCCGCGGACCGTGGTCGGCCTCCTGGTCGGCGCCGCGCTGGGGCTCTCGGGCGCGCTGATGCAGGGACTGACCCGCAACCCGCTCGCCGATCCGGGCATCCTCGGCGTCAACGCCGGAGCGGCCCTCGGTGTCGCGCTCGCGATCACCCAGTGGGGGATCGTCCACCCCGGCGGGCAGGTGTGGTTCGCCCTTGCCGGCGCTGCACTCACCACGCTCGTCGTCGCCGCGATCGGCCGCCCGCGCCGGGGCGGCGACGTCGTCACGCTGACCCTCTCCGGCGTCGCGGTCGGCGCGGTCCTGACCGGTATCACCTCCGGACTGGTGCTGCTGCACCCGCGCGCCTTCGACAGCATGCGCAGCTGGAACGCCGGGTCGATCACCGTGGTCGGCTACGACCGGGTGCTCGCCGTGCTGCCCTTCATCGTGGCGGGCGTCGTGATCGCGCTCGCCCTCGGCCGCAGCATCAACGCCCTCGCGCTGGGCGACGACACCGCGCAGGCGCTCGGCGTACGCCTGCTGCGGACCCGGGTCCTCGCCCTGGTCGCGGTCACCCTGCTGTGCGGTGCCGCGACCGCCGCGGCCGGCCCGATCGTCTTCGTCGGCCTGATGGTGCCGCACATCGTCGCCGCCCTGATCGGCCCCGACCACCGCCGCGTGATGACCTGCTCGCTGCTCGCCGGCCCGGTGCTGGTGCTCGGCTGCGACCTCCTCGGCCGGTACGTCGCCCAGCCCCGCGAGCTGCCCGTCGGGGTGGTCGCGGCCGCCGTCGGCGCCGTCCTGCTCGCCGTCGTCATCCGGAGGCGCTCGTGAACCGCGTCGTGCCCGTGCGCCTGCTCGGCGGGCGGATCAGTGGCCGGGTCCGGGTCCGCGGCGTGCTCGGCGTCGCGCTGCTCGTGCTGGTCGCGGCCGCGATCGGCGTGGCCTCGCTGCCCAGCCCGGACGCCGGGGTGTCGCTCGGCGAGACGATCGACGTGCTGCGCGGCCGGGGTACCCGGGTCACCGAGCTCGTCGTCCTCGACTGGCGGCTGCCGCGGGTCCTCGCCGCGCTGCTCTTCGGCGCGATGATGGGGCTCAGCGGCGCGATCTTCCAAGTGGTGACCCGCAACCCGCTCGGCTCGCCGGACGTGATCGGCTTCTCCAGCGGCGCCTACACCGGCGCCATCGTGGCCATGCTCGTGCTCGGCCTCAGCGGCACCGCGGTCCCGCTGGCCGCGACCCTCGGCGGACTGCTCACCGCGGCCCTCGTCCTCGGCCTGGCCGGGCACGAGGGACTGCGCGGCGCGCGCTTCGTCATCCTCGGCATCGCCGCGGCCGCGCTGCTCTCGTCGGTCAACACCTGGCTGGTGCTGCGGGTCACCGCGGAGGAGGGCCTGCAGGCCTCCCAGTGGGGGGTCGGCACGCTCAACGAGATCACCGGGAGCGACCTCCGGCTCGCCGCCCTGTGCGGGCTGGTGCTGCTGCCCGGCTGCCTGCTCCTGGCGCGGCCGCTCGCGCTGCACGAGCTGGGGGACGACGTGGCGGTGGCGCTCGGCGTACCGATGCGGTCGCGGCGGCTGCTCGCCATCGGCGTCGGCGTCGCGCTCACCGCGGTCACCACGGCCGCCGCCGGCCCGATCGCCTTCGTCGCACTCGCCGCGCCCCAGCTCGCCCGGCGGGTCGTCGGCGGCACCCCGCCGGCGCTGCTCGGCTCGGCCGCGATGGGTGCGGCCCTGCTGGCCGCCTCCGACCTGCTCGCCCAGCGCGTCTTCGCCCCGACCCCGGTGCCGGTCGGGATGGTGACCGTCGTCCTCGGCGGCTGCTACCTCGCGTGGTTGCTCTCCCGGCGCCGGTGATGCCTACGGTGGGGGAGTGCGCCACCTCCTGCTCACCCCCGTCCTCGCCCTGCTCCTCGCGCTCGGCCTGAGCGCCGCGCCCGCGCCGGCGGGGGCGGCCGCGTCCGACGAGCCGCCGCCGCTGGTGTCGGTCACCGCGCCCTCGGTCGCCGGCGTCGCCCGCTACGGCCGCACGCTCGTCGCTGAGCCGGGCGGCTGGGCGCCGGGTCCGGCCCGGGTGCGCTACGAGTGGCGGCGCGGCGACCAGGTCGTCGGCACCGCCCGCCGCTACCCCCTGCAGCCGGCCGACGTCGGGCAGCGGCTCACGCTGGTGGTCACTGCGTCGGCACCCGGCTACGCCGACACCCCCGCCCGGGCGGTGACCGCGAAGGTCAAGCACCGCGTCGACGTGCGCCGTACGGTCCGCTACAGCGTGCGGGTCAAGGGCCGGCTCGGCCCCGGCGTCGACGTCGCGGCCTTCCGCCGCCTCGCCCAGGAGACCTACGACGACCCGCGCGGCTGGCGGGCCCGGGGCGTCCGCTTCGTCCAGGTACGCCGCGGTGGCGCGTTCACCCTCTGGCTCTCCGAGGCCGCGCGCGTGCCCGGCTTCTCGTCGGTGTGCAGCCCCCAGTGGTCGTGCCGGGTCGGCCGCAACGTGGTGATCAACGTGCAGCGCTGGCAGCACGCCTCACCCGCGTGGCACCGGCTCGGCCGCTCGCTGCGCGACTACCGGCACATGGTGGTCAACCACGAGACCGGGCACTGGCTGGGCCGTGGGCACGCCTCGTGCCCGCGTCCGGGGGCGCTGGCACCGGTGATGATGCAGCAGTCCAAGGGGCTCCACGGCTGCCGCGCGAACCCCTGGCCGACGCCCCGCGAGCTGCGCCGCTAGCACGAAGTGCGCCGGTTGCTCCGACGAAGTGCGCCGGTTGCTGGTGCGAGATCACCAGGCATGCGGATCTCGGACCAGCAACCTCCGCACTTCGTGGGGGGTTAGCGCCAGCGCAGGTCCTGGGCGCGGTCCCACAGGCTGCCCGGTACCGGCCCGAGGCCGAGGATCGAGAGGCTGACGTTGGCCAGCTCGCCGTTGCGGATCGGCTGGCGCGCGGCGCCGAAGCCCGGCCGGGTCCGGCCGGGGTTGGCCCGCGTGGTCCGGTTGAGCTGGTAGAGGTCGGCACGGGTGATCCCGGCGCCCCAGACCGCGAACGGGACCCGGTAGTTCTCCCGGTTGTGGATGTCGCTGTGCCGGGTCGCGCCGGGGATGCCGCCGTGGTCGGCGGTGAGCACGACCACCGTCGAGCTCTTGAGCGACGGCGTGCTGCGGATCTGGTTGAGCACCGTGCCGATGAGCCGGTCGACGGTGGCGACGGCGTCGAGGTAGCGCGGGCTCAGCCAGCCGTGGTCGTGGCCCACCTGGTCGGGCTTGCCGAGGTGCAGGAACGCGAAGGACGGCGCCTTGCGGGCCAGGTCCTGGCGCAGCGCGCGGACCACGGCGGCGTTCTTCTCGACCTTGATCACGTTCTTGTCGACCGCGGCCGGCCAGGAGCGCTCGAAGAGCAGGAACTTCGACTTCGTCGCGTAGACGGCGGTCGAGCCGCCGCCCGCGTGGACCACCTCGAAGACCGACGAGACCGGGTGTCCCGCCGCCTGCTGGACCGACTTGGTCACCGTGTCGTCGTTCCAGGTGACGCCGTGCCCGCCGCGGCTCGCCTTGATCCGGCGCCCGGTCACCATGCTCGTGTGGTTGGGCAGGGTCACCGTCATCTCGAGCTGGGAGCGCGCGTTGAGCGTGCCCGCGCCCTGCTCCGAGATCAGCTGGTGCAGGTACGGCGTCCGGGCCCGCCCGAGCTTGTTGAGGGCCCGCGGGTTGAGCCCGTCGACGGAGATCGCGATGACGTGCTTGGCGTTGACCGCCCGCGGCGCGAGGTCGGTGCCCGCGGGCCCGACCGGGGTGGGCGCGACGGCGTGGCCGGGGGCGGTCGCCGCCCCGGTCACCAGCGCCGAGAGCGTCGCGAGCAGGACGAGCGCGGACCGGGTCCGAGACAGCGAGGTCACCGGCCCAGGGTACGCCTGGCGTGACGTGATCTGCGTCCCGGAATGCCGACTGCGGACACCCCGACGCCGTAGTCTGGCCGGGTGCGGCACCTGGACGACCCCCGAGCGCGTGGCGAGATCGACGCCCCGATCGGGATCTTCGACTCCGGTTTCGGCGGCCTCACGGTCGCTCGCTCGGTCATCGACCAGCTGCCCCACGAGTCGATCACCTACGTCGGCGACACCGCCCGCCAGCCCTACGGCCCCAAGCCGATCGGCGAGGTCCGCGAGTACGCCCTCGAGTGCCTCGACCACCTCGTCGACAAGGGCGTCAAGGCCCTCGTCATCGCCTGCAACTCCGCCTCGGCCGCCATGCTGCGCGACGCCCGGGAGCGCTACGACGTCCCCGTGGTCGAGGTGATCTACCCGGCCACCCGCCGCGCCGTCGCGGCCACCCGCAACGGGCGCATCGGCGTCATCTCCACCCGGGCCACCGCCGAGTCGATGGCCTACGACGACGCCTTCGCGGCCGCCCCCCAGATCTCCCTCACCACGCGGGCCTGCCCGCGCTTCGTCGACTTCGTGGAGGCGGGGGTGACCGGCGGCGACGAGCTCATCGCGGTCGCCCGCGAGTACCTCGACCCGCTCACCGAGCTCGGCATCGACACCCTGATCCTCGGCTGCACCCACTACCCGCTGCTCACCGGCGTCATCTCCTACGTGATGGGCGACGACGTCACGCTGGTGAGCAGTGCGGAGGAGTGCGCCAAGGACGTCTACCGGATGCTGGCCGACACCGGCCTCATGCGGCCGTCGGGCGACCCGTCGTACATCTTCACGACGACGGGCTCACCGGCGGAGTTCGAGACGATCGGGCGCCGGTTCCTCGGCCCCGAGCTGGTGGCGGCCGGACAGTTCGCAGGGGGTCTTGCATGAGTGACGACGTGGTGGCACCGGAGACGACTCGGCTGCGGGTACCGCCGGACGGAGCCGACCACGCGGTCACGGTGACGATCGTCGGCTGCTCGGGCTCCTACCCGGGCCCCGAGTCCCCGGCGAGCTGCTACCTCGTCCAGGCCACCGACGCGCTGCGCACCTGGAGCCTCGTGCTCGACATGGGCAACGGCGCGCTCGGCGTCCTCCAGCGCTACGTCGACCCGCTCAAGGTCGACGCCGTCTTCATCAGCCACCTGCACGCCGACCACTGCGTCGACATGACCAGCTACTACGTGCTGCGCAAGTACCACCCGACCGGCACCCAGCCCAAGATCCCCGTGTGGGGCCCCAAGGGCACCGCCAAGCGCCTCGCCAAGGCCTACGACCTGCCGCGCAAGCCCGGCATGCGCGAGGAGTTCTCGTTCCGGGTCTACGGCGACCCGGTCGAGATCGGCCCCTTCACGATCGAGTCCTACGAGGTCGACCACCCCGTGCCGGCCTACGGCCTGCGCGTCTCGGCCTTCGGCAAGGTCCTCGCCTACAGCGGCGACACCGGCCCCACGGACGCGCTCTACGACATCGCGGCCGACGCCGACCTCTTCCTGTGCGAGGCCTCGTTCCGCGAGTGCGACGAGAACCCGCCCAACCTGCACCTGACCGGGCTCGAGGCCGGCGAGATCGCCACCAAGGCCCGGGCCAAGCGGCTCGTCGTCACCCACGTGCCGCCGTGGCACGACGCCCAGACGATGCTCGCCGAGGCGCAGTCGTCGTACGAGGGGCCGCTCGAGCTCGCCGTCCAGGGCGCGGTCTACGAGCTCTAGGCACAGGTGCGCAGCTCCCCGGTGCGCTGGGGCCGACCGTCGATCTGCCGCACGAGCTCGCCGTGGGGCCGGCCCGTCCGCGAGCTGGCGAGCGGGAGCGGGGGCTCGACGTCACCGGGATCGAGCTCTTCGAGGCGATGGTCGCGCAGCTGCGGCACAAGGTCCCCGCGACCGAGATCCCCGTCGTGGTGGGCGACATGGCGACGGCGACCGCGCCCGGCGTGGGCGACTACGCCCTCGTCGCGCTGGTCTGGAACACCCTGTCGAACCTGCGCACCCAGGACGAGCAGGTCGCCTGCTTCGCCAACGCGGCCCGGCACCTGCGCCCGGGCGGGCGGTTCGTGATCGAGCTGTGGGTGCCGCCGATCCAGCGGCTCGCGCCGGGGGAGCACGCCGTACCGATGACGGTGAGCGCGGAGCACGTCGTCATCGACACCTACGACCTGCTCACCCAGTCCTGCGCCTCGCACCACTACCACCACGACCCGGACGGCACGGTGCGCTCCGGGGTCGGGCACTTCCGCTACGCCTGGCCCTCCGAGTGCGACCTGATGGCCCGGCTCGCGGGCCTGGAGCCGGAGGCGCGCTGGGCCGACTGGGACCGTACGCCGTTCACCGCGACCAGTCCGAGCCACGTGTCGGTCTGGCGCAAGACCTAGTCGACGGGGTGTCCCGCGTCCCGGATGGTCAGCGCGATCTGCACCCGGTTCGTGGTCTCGAGCTTCTCGAACAGCCGCGAGACGTGTCCCTTGACCGTCGGCACCGACAAGTGCAGCTCACGCGCGATCTCGGCGTTGGAGAGCCCGCGGCCGACCGCGCAGGCGACCTCGAGCTCGCGCTCGGTGAGCCGGTCGAGGCGGCGCTGGGCGTCGGCGGTCCGGCTGTCGCCGGACTCGGTGCGGACCCGGTCGATCAGGGTGCGCGTCACCGAGGGGGAGAGCATCGGGTCGCCGTCGGCGACCTTGCGCAGCGCGGCGACGATCTCGGCCGGCGGGGTGTCCTTGAGCAGGAAGCCGTCGGCGCCCGCGGCCAGCGCGCCCACGACGTAGTCGTCGGCGTCGAAGGTGGTCAGCACGATCACCCGCGGCGGCTGGGGGTCGGCGTGGAGGACCCGGGTCGCGGCGAGGCCGTCGAGCACCGGCATCCGGATGTCCATGAGGACGACGTCCGGGTTGAGCTCGCGTGCCAGCGCGACGCCGGCGCGGCCGTCGGGCGCCTCGCCGACGACCGCCAGGTCGGCCTGCCCGCCGAGCATCAGCGAGAGCGCCGAGCGCACCAGCGGGTCGTCGTCGACGATGATGACGCGGATCTGCTCGCTCATGACGGGATCTCCTCCTGCTCGGCGGCCCACGGTAGCCAGGCGTGCAGCACGAACGCATCCGGGGCCGTCGCGTCCGCGGTGTGCTCCACCCCGTGCGTCAGCCAGCCGCCGCGCAGCTCGGCCCGCTCGGTCAGCCCGACCAGGCCCAGCCCGGCGCCCGGGGTCCGGGTCGGCCCGAAGCCGAGGGCGTTGCGCAGCACCACGTCGACACCGTCCGCGGGGGAGCCGCTGAGCGTGATCCGCACCGTCGCCGCCCGGGCGTGCTTGGCGGCGTTGGTGATGCCCTCCTGGACGATCCGGTAGACGGTGCGGCCGACCGCGTCGGGCAGCTCGCCGGCGTCGGGGGCCAGGCGGTCGTCGTACTCGATGGCGGTGCCGGCCTCGCGCGCGTCGTCGATGAGCGCGTCGAGGTCCCGGTACGTCGGCTGGGGCCCGGTGAGCGGCCCGCCGCCCTCGGCCTCGCGCAGCACGCCCAGCACCTCGCGCAGGTCGCGCAGCGCCTCGTGCGCCTTGGCCTGGATGACCGTGACGCTGCTGCGCATCTCGTCGGCGCTCAGGTCCTCGCGATAGGTCAGCGCCCCCGCGTGCATGGAGATCTGCGAGATCCGGTGGGCCAGCACGTCGTGCATCTCCCGCGCGATCCGGGCCCGCTCGTTGGAGCGGGCCTGCGTCGCCCGCAGGTCGCGCTCGGCCTCCGCCGTCTCGGCCCGCTGGCGCAGCGTCCAGATCAGCTCGCGCCGCGAGCCGATGAACATGCCCCAGGCCAGGATCGCGGCGCACACCGCGACACTCACCGTGGCAGTCAGCCACCACGGGTCGCTGTCGTGCATCGGCTGCACCCAGTAGTAGGCCCAGCCCCCGAGCAGGTTGAGCACGCCCACCGCGATCACCTGCCACCAGCGCCGCCGGGTGGCCAGCGAGACCGTCGCCAGGGTCGCCGGTCCGGCCGCGAGCGAGCTGAACGGCGTCATCACGATGGTGGCGACCGCGATCGGCACCGGCCAGCGCCGCCGGTAGGCGACGACGACATAGGCGATGAGGCCGACGACGATGTCGATCCAGAACAGAATCGGCATCTCGTCGACCTGCTCGTCGATGGCCGGTGCCCACACCAGGAGGCTGATCACCAGCATCAGCAGGTAGCGCCACAGATGCCCGTACCAGCGCAGCCGTGGCTGGTAGTCGTCCGGGCTCGGCTCATCCACGACAGCGACCCTAGGGCCTCAGGGCGGGGTGGGGGCAGCATCCCCGGGCCGGAGCGGTACCTACTTTGGTCGGGGCGACTCGCGACGCCGGTTCGATGTGCGCGGGGCCGGGCTGGGGCAGGCTGGTGCCATGATCACAGTCGAACGACTCACCAAGACCTACGGTGCGTACACCGCCGTGGACGACGTCAGTTTCGCCTGCCAGCCCGGCCGGGTGACCGGCTTCCTCGGCCCGAACGGCGCAGGCAAGACCACCACGATGCGGGTCATGGTCGGCCTCACGCTGCCGACCCGCGGCCAGGTCACCATCGGTGGCTACAAGTACCACGACATCCCCAACCCCGGCCGCCACGTCGGCACGCTGCTGGACGCCTCGGCCCAGCACGTCGGCCGGACGGGGCGCGAGATCCTCACGATCGCGGCCAAGACGATGGGCCTCCCGGCCAGCCGGGTCGACGAGATGCTCGCCCTGGTGGGTCTCAACGACTCCGAGTCGCAGCGCCGCCTGCGTAACTACTCGCTCGGCATGAAGCAGCGCCTCGGCATCGCCCACGCGCTACTCGGCGACCCGTCGGTGCTCATCCTCGACGAGCCCGCCAACGGCCTCGACCCGGCCGGCATCCGCTGGATGCGCGGACTCCTCAAGGGGTACGCCGACCGCGGCGGCACGGTGCTGCTCTCCAGCCACCTGCTGCACGAGGTGGAGATGATCGCCGACGAGATGATCCTCATCGGCCACGGCCGGATCGTCGCCCAGGGCGACAAGAAGTCGCTGCTGGCCGGTGCCAACGGCGCGGCGACGACACTGGTGACCTCGCTCGACAACGCCGCGCTCGGCGCCGCGCTCTCGCAGGGCGGTCACGGCGTCGAGCCGGTCGGCGAAGGCCTCAAGGTGCAGGCGACCCCGGAGCAGGTCGGCCGTGCCGCCCTGTCCGCCGGCATCGTCCTCACCGACCTCCGGTCCGGCGGCGCCGGCCTGGAGGACCTGTTCCTCGAGCTGACCTCGGAGACGGCCCGCGAGGCCGTTCCCGGTGTCGGTGCACCGACCACCGGAGGTACCCCCGCATGAGCGCCACGACTCCCGCCCCGACCCTCGACATCTCCGGGACGCCGCGGACCCCGATCACCCGGCTCGCCAGCGTCGAGTTCCGCAAGGCCATCGACACCCGCGCCGGCTTCTGGCTCGCGACGTCGATCCTGGCCCTGGTCATGATCGTCCTGCTGATCTTCGTCCTCGCGGTCGACGGCCAGAAGGACTTCGGCGACCTGCTCAGCGTGGCCGGCGGCGTGCTCGGCTACTTCATGCCGATCCTGATCATCATGCTGGTGACCAGCGAGCAGTCCCAGCGCAACGGTCTGGTGACCTTCACCCTGGAGCCGCAGCGCTCCCGGGTGGTCATCGCCAAGTTCCTCGCCGGCCTGCTCCTCGCGGGCACCGTGATGATTCTCGCCGCGGTCCTCGCTGCGGCCTTCACCGTGCTCGGCGCGATCACCGGCAGCTCGCCGTCCTGGTCGCTCGACGCGAACCTGCTGTTCAACGGCTTCGTGCTCTCCAACGTCATCGGGATCCTGGTCGGCTTCGCGATCTCGATGCTGGTCATGAACACCCCGGCCGGCATCGTCGCCTACTTCGCCTACAGCCTGATTCTCCCGACCGCGGCCGGCATCCTCAGCGCGCTGAGCTCGGGCTTCGAGAAGATCGCCCCGTGGATCGAGTTCAACACCGCGCAGACGCCGCTGTTCACCGGCGACTACCAGCCCTCGGGCGAGCAGTGGGCGCAGATCGCGACGTCCGGCTTCATCTGGCTGATCGTGCCGCTGGCACTGGGCCTGTGGCGCCTGATGCGCATCGAGTTCAAGTGATCGCGTAGCACCCACCCCGGCGCTTCACCGAAGATTGCCGGACACGTCACCGTGGCGGAGCCTGCTGGTAGCGGGCTCCGCCACGGTTGTCTTCCGTGGGCAACGGATACCTGCGGTTCGCCGCCCTCGGCGACAGCACCACCGTCGGGCTCGGCGACCCGGTCCCCGGGGGTGGTTGGCGGGGGTGGGCACGGATCCTCGCGGAGTCCCTCCGCACGTCGTACGACGTCTCGTTCTGCAATGTCGCCGTGTCGGGGGCGACCGCCGGGATCGTCCGCGAGCGCCAGCTCGACCAGGCGCTCGCGCACCGGCCCGACCTGGCCTCGCTGCTGGTCGGGGTCAACGACACGCTGCGCTCGACGTGGGACCCGGCGCGGCTGCGGACGGACCTCTTCGCCACCGCGGCGGCGCTGACCAGCGGCGGTGCGACGCTGATGACGGTGCGCTGGCACGACCACGGGGCGCTGCTGGGGCTGCCGCGGGTGCTGACCCGGCCGATGGGGGAGCGGATCGACGTGGTCAACGCGGTCTACGACGACCTCCACGCGGCGTACGGCGGCCTGCGGCTCGACCTGGCCCTGATGCCGGAGGTGCTCGACCGCTCGTGCTGGTCGATCGACCGCTTCCACCCCTCCGAGCTCGGCCACCGCGCGCTCGCCCGGGCCTGGGCCGAGCGGCTGCGGGCGGCGGGCTACGACTTCCCGCTCCCCGGCCTGGAGCCGTACGGCGGCTGCCCGCCGAGCTGGCGTCGCGACGTGGCCTGGATGGTGACCGAGGGTGCCCCCTGGTTCGGCCGGCGGGCGCGCGACCTCGGCCCCTGGGCGGTACGACGGGCGCTCGCCGCCGCCCGCTGAGCCCCCGCTAGGTTGGGGGACATGAGCACCCGCGAGGACGGCCGCGCCGACGACGAGCTGCGCCCGATCAAGATCACCCGCAACTGGCTCGACCACCCGGCAGGGTCGGTGCTGATCGAGTTCGGCAAGACCCGCGTGCTGTGCGCGGCGTCCGCGTCCGAGGGCGTGCCGCGCTGGCGCAAGGGATCCGGCCTGGGCTGGGTCACCGCCGAGTACGCGATGCTCCCCGCCTCCACCAACACCCGCTCGGACCGCGAGTCGGTCAAGGGCCGGATCGGTGGCCGTACCCACGAGATCAGCCGCCTGATCGGCCGCTCGCTGCGCGCGATCATCGACGACAAGGCGCTGGGCGAGAACACCATCCAGATCGACTGCGACGTCCTCCAGGCCGACGGCGGCACCCGCACCGCCGCGATCACCGGCGCCTACGTCGCCCTCGCCGACGCGTGCGCCAAGCTCGGCGTGCCCGGCGCCCTCACCGGCTCGGTCGCCGCGGTCAGCGTCGGCATCATCGACGGCGTCCCGCGCCTCGACCTGCCCTACGTCGAGGACGTGCGCGCCGAGACCGACATGAACGTCGTGATGACCGGCGCCGGCTCGTTCGTCGAGGTCCAGGGCACCGCCGAGGGCGCGCCCTTCGACCGCGCCGAGCTCGACGCCCTGCTCAACCTCGCCGAGAAGGGCTGCGTCGACCTCACCCGCCTCCAGCAGGAGGCGCTGTCGTCGTGAAGGTGCTCGTCGCCTCGCGCAACGCCAAGAAACTCGAGGAGATGCGCCGCATCCTCGCCGAGCACATGACCACCGTCGAGGTGGTCGGCCTCGACGACGTCACGCCGTACGACGAGCCGGTCGAGGACCAGCCCACCTTCGAGGGCAACGCCCTGGTCAAGGCCCGCGCCGGCGTCGCCGCGACCGGCCTGCCCACCCTCGCCGACGACTCGGGCATCTGCGTCGACGCCCTCAACGGCATGCCCGGGGTGCTCTCGGCGCGCTGGTCCGGCCCGCCCAAGTCCGACGAGCGCAACAACACGCTCCTCCTCGCCCAGCTGGCCGACGTCCCCGACGAGCGTCGTACGGGGCACTTCGCGTGCGCCGTCGCCCTCGCCCACCCCGACGGCCGCGAGCTCGTCGTCGAGGGCCGGATGGACGGCACCGTGATCCGCGAGGTGCGCGGCGCCGGCGGCTTCGGCTACGACGTGCTCTTCGTCGCCGACGACCGGCCCGGCGTGACCACCGCCGAGCTCACCCGCGAGGACAAGGACGCGATCTCGCACCGCGGCAAGGCGCTGCGCGAGATCGCGCCGCTGGTCGCCGACCGGCTGGGCTAGCGGCGACCGCGGGCCTCGGTGCGGCGACCGACTCAGCCGCGGGAATCAGTCCCTCTCAGAACGAGGAGGACGCTTGGTAGTTGCAGGGCATCTGGGTAGCGGTCTGAGCCGGGGCAGATCGACTTGGATCCGTGGTGCCGACGAGCCCAAGGGCACGCAGGCTCCACCGGACTGTCGGTCGCATCAGCGACAATCAATCATGGCAACCCGACGTCCAGCCAGACGGTCCCCTCAGGTGCGGAAACGAACCAGGCCCACCTCGAAGGAGGCTCCCGGACCGCCGCTGCGAGTCACGGTCGTCACGTCACCGCAGCAGACTCCGGACGGCAGTCCGTCCCTTCACAACGATGTCGAACTCGTGAAGAGCGCCTTGATGTATGCGGACCAGGTTGAACTGATGGGGCTCTCTGCCAACCTGGTGTATGCCGCGGGCATGGCTCCGAGCGTCAAGCAGACCTCGCTGTCGGAGATCATGGAGATGACCGAGGTCGTCAGCGACGACGTGCGTCTCACCCCCGAACTACGTCGTGTGATCCAGAAGCTTGAACGAGCCGAGCGTCGGGGGACCCTTCTGCCGATCGAAATTCGGGCACAGGCCGCGGAAATCGAGGACTTCCGCGCGGAGAGTGCACGGCTTCTCCGGGCAGCAACCGATGAGATCATCACGAACACGGGTCTTGTGTTGCTTCAGCCGGCATTGGATGCCGGGTTGATCACTATCACCGACCTTGGTATCACCCGTGCCGACGCTGTTCGTGCCGCTGCCGGCAAATCGAAGGGGAGCGCTGCCGAAGTCCAGCGGTGGGCAGACTCGATCGCCGCGCGTCTGCGTGATCCCCGCTCACGGCTCCTCCTCGACTCTGAGACTGCATCGTTCGTCGACTTGATGGTGCGCGAGGGAAAGGCTGAGATCACGACGACAGGGAGGGACCGCCTGGGCGCGACTGCATTGGGTGCAGGGTTCTCTGCGCGGCTGCCGACGTTGGAACATGCGACGGTCGAGGAGATTCTCGAGGTGCGTGGTGACCTGGAAGGTCCGCTGGTCCGCTATAGGAGTGCGGTTGCTCGGATGTCGAAGACGCTCCCGGACATTCCACTGACGGAGTTCGATGCGGCCGTGGATTCCGAGTGGGAGGGCGTCGTCGGTCCGTCCCTGCGAGAGATCCAGGAGGAGTTGATCGGGCACGGCATCGTGAAAGAACTGGCTCATCACGCCAAATTGGACGCCGCCGCCTACATCACCGTTGGTACCGGGCTACTTGTGGGCGTCAACCAGTTCACCGACATCGATCCGCTCGTCAATGCAATCGTCGCCGGTCTGCCGACTGTCGCCGGCACGCTCGGCGCGAGATCCGTTGCCCGGCGGAATCGAGTAGAACAAGCGCAGCGTCGGGAGTTCTACTACCTTCACGCAGCAAGTCAGTCCTTGGGTCAGACCTGACGACGTGTCGAATCCGATCGACGGCGCGATACCGGCTGCTGTTTTCTGACAGTACTGATTCGAGTCCCTGTCTAGGGCGCTGGGTATCGGTCGCCCGAAGGAAGGATGCCCCCTGGGGCGGCGAGGTCTTGAGGTCAGGACAGACCCAGATCGGTATCGAGACGATCGACGCCAGGCGACTCATCCANNACTCATCCAACCGACTCAAGTCGCGAACGATGGGATCCTCGCTCGGCGGAGCACGCCATCGACCTGCTTCCGACACCGACAAACTCGAAGCTGAGCCAGCGAAGGTGCCCGCCAACTGCTCAACATCGGCGTGGTCGCACGTCCCAGCTCGCACCGCTGAGCCTGAGCGCTGCCCTCGTGGCGGCCCCTGCACCCGGAGCAGGGCCGTCTGAACAGGAGTAGCCATCGCTGCGCCTCGGCTGGAGCAGAGGAGACCGTGGAGCTTTCCCTCCTCGAGGTTCCACGTTGACTCATTGGTGCCGGAGGCGGGACTCGAACCCGCACACCCGAAGGCACAGGTACCTAAAACCTGCGTGTCTGCCAGTTCCACCACTCCGGCGATGAGCGCCACGAGTCTAGGGGCCGTTGCCCGCGCCCGCCCCGCGGGGAAGGATGCGAGCATGCCGTCCACCCCCGAAGCCCTGATCGCGATCTACGAGGACCTGCACCGCCACCCCGAGCTGGGTGGTCAGGAGCACCGCACCGCGGGCATCGTCGCCGACCACCTCCGCACCCTCGGGTACGACGTCACGACCGGCGTGGGCGGGACGGGTGTCGTCGCGACGCTCGAGCGGGGTGCCGGCCCGACGGTCCTGCTGCGCGCCGACATGGACGGCCTGCCGGTCCGCGAGGACACCGGTCTGCCCTACGCGAGCACCGCCACGGCCACCACCGCCGACGGCAAGGAGCACCCGGTGATGCACGCGTGCGGGCACGACGTCCACGTGACGTGCCTGCTGGGGGCGGCGGCTCGGCTGGTCGAGGACCGGGAGTGGCAGGGCCGGGTGCTGCTGGTGTTCCAGCCGGACGAGGAGACGGGCAACGGGGCCCGGGCGATGGTCGCCGACGGGCTCTACGAGCGGTTCGGCAAGCCGGACGTGGTGCTGGGCCAGCACGTGGCGCCGCTGCCGGTGGGCGTGCTGGGCGTGACCGCGGGGCCGGCGTTCGCAGCGTCGGACAGCCTGCGGGTCGTGCTGCACGGCAGCGGCGGGCACGGGTCGCGGCCGGAGGCGACGGTCGACCCGGTGGTGCTGGGGGCGGCGACGGTGCTGCGGCTCCAGACGGTGGTCGCGCGCGAGATCGCGGGCAGCGACATGGCGGTGGTCACCGTGGGCTCGTTCCACGCGGGGACGGCGCCCAACATCATCCCGGACGAGGCGGTGCTGCAGCTGTCGATCCGGACCACCGACGAGCACGTGCGGGCCCGGGTGCTGGCCGCGGTCGAGCGCATCGTCCGGGGCGAGGCGGCGGCCGCGGGTGCGCCCCGCGAGCCGGAGGTCGTGACGATCGACGGGACGCCCACGGTGGTCAACGACGCCGGTGCGTGCGCGCGGGTCACCGCGGCGTTCCAGGCGGCGGGCGGGCACCTGGTGGTCGACCCGGGGACGGTGACCGGCAGCGAGGACGTGGGCATCCTGGCCGACGAGGCGGGGGTGCCGTGCGCCTACTGGCTGCTCGGGGGAGCGGACCCGGCGCTGTTCGCGGGCGCGACCACGGTCGAGGAGCTCAAGCGCGTGGTCGGTGAGCTGCCCTCGAACCACTCGCCCCGCTTCGCGCCGCTGGCCGCGCCCACGCTGGAGTCCGGCGTCGCCGCGCTGGTCACCGCGGCCCGGTCCTTCCTGGGCTGAACACCCTCAGGTGCCGGCGTCCTCGGGGGCGCCGGTGAGCCCGAGGGCGGCGGCCCGGCTCAGCACCTCCTGGCGCGTGGAGACCTCGAGCTTGGTGCGCAACGAGTTCATCTGGGACTTCACGGTCTCGCGCGAGACGAACCACTTCTCGGCGATCTGCCCGAGCGTGAGCGGTCCGGCCAGCTCGTGGAGCAGCTCGCGCTCGCGGCGGGTGAGCTGGACCGAGACCACCTGGTCGGGGTAGATCTCCCCGATCCGGCGCTCCTCGAGCCGGGCGAGCACGTCGCGCAGGCCGGGCACCCGCGGCTCGACCGCCTCCAGGACCGCGCGGGGCACGGTCGCGAACACCCGCAGGATGCCGTGCGGCTCCGCGAGACGCACCGCCGTGGCGAGGCGCTCCGCCGCCGGCTCCGGCTGGTCGCGGGCCACGTCGGCGGCCGCGCCCGCCAGCAGCAGCTCCAGCCGGCCGCGGAGGCTGACCGTCTCGTCGTGCCCGGCGGCGTCGGCGAGCGCGGCGGTGCGGTCGGGATCGCCCTCGAGGAGGGCGAGCCGGGCGAGCGTCGGTACGGCGGCCGGGTCGTCCTCCAGGCCGCGCAGGGCACTGCGCGCCACGGTCCCGCGGCCCTGGGTGAGTGCGAGGTCGGCGCGGGCCAGGGCGAGACCGGTCCGGCCCAGCCCGGTCTCGCCGGTCCAGCGCTCGTGCGACTCCTCGAGCTGGGCGACGAAGGCGACCGCTCCGGCGATGTCGCCGAGGACCAGCTCGATGCTCGTGTAGGCGAACAGGACGCCGGCCCAGTGCTCGTCGTGGTCCGCCGAGGTCGCGGCGCGTTCCAGGAAGCGCAGGCAGCCCTCGCGGTCGAGCCGGTCCGCGGCGGCGATGCCGGCCGCGACGTCGATGGGCACCTGGACCAGCGGTCCGACCCAGGTCGGCCTGTGGGTCTCCGCGAGCGCCCGGGCCAGCCAGGCGTCGGCCTCGACCAGGCGTCCCGACAGGGCCTCGATCATCGCCATGTTGCCGGCCGCGTCGCGCCCGACGATGTCGTAGGCCGAGGCCTCCCGGCTCCGGTACGCCGCCCGGTGCAGCCGGCGCGCGATGCCCAGCTCGCCGGCCAGGTGGGCGGTGATGCCGGCCTGGAGCTGCCAGAACGGCAGCAGTCGCCGGACCTCGCGGAACATCACGAACTCGGCGGCGTCGGCGACGACGGTGCCGCGGGCGACGTACTCCATGGCGCTGGTGTGCAGGCCGCGGCGGCGGCGCGCGGCCATCCCCGCCAGGGTGCGGCTCAGCACCCGGTGCGCGGCCGGGGAGCGTCCCAGCGCGCGCAGCGTGCCGTGGTCGGCGGGCACCTGGGCGTTGACCGAGCCGGGTGGGAGCCGCCCGACGTTCTCGGCGACCAGGCCCGCGGTCGGCGGCTCGTGGAGGAACTGCTCGGGGAGCGTGGCGACGACCTGGCCGACCGCGTCGAGGTGACCGGTCATCGTCAGCTCGATCCAGGCCTCGTCGATGATCGTGGAGGCCTGGGCCCAGTCCTGCCCGCGGACCGCCCCCAGGAGTCGGTCCGCGACGGCGGTGCTCCCGTCGCCGCTCATCGCGCGTGTCGCTCCTCGGGCCGGTCCAGGTCCAGGTCCATGGGGTGAATAGTGCCGAACATCAGCGGTGGGGGAGAGCGTGTTTCACGAACCGGGGACCAAGGTGCCCGGTGCCGCCCCCGCGCGCTGCTTCCTGGGCTGCGCGGCGGCCTCGGCCGAGCGGGTGGCCGCGCTGCCGTAGGCGTAGACGCACATCAGCGCCACGAACGGCCAGACCAGGCCGAGCACCACCGAGGGCACCGCGTTGAGCACCACGAACGGCAGCGGCACGACGATGAACAGCAGCGCCGCGACGACCGCGCCGATGGTGGTGAGCAGCAGCAGCCCGAGCAGCAGCACGGGCAGCAATGTCGTCACCGAGTGCCGGATCAGCCGGATGCTGCGGGGCAGCCCGCCGAACCCGGCCCGTCGCTCCAGCACCACGACCGGCACGAGCAGCACGCCCGCGGTGAGGACGACGAGCGCGAGCGGCGCGAGCACGACCGAGGTGGTCAGCAGCACCACGAGGACCGCGGTGACCACCATGGCCGGCAGGCCCGCGCCGAGCCGGCGCAGGCTCTCGCCGTAGGCCGCGCGGAGGTGGACGCGTGCCTCGATCCCCTTGTCGTCGAGGGTCCGTACGACGACGGCCAGGGCGCCCGCCGAGACCGGCAGGGTGAGCAGGCCGAGCAGCAGCGCGGCACCGCCGACCCAGCTCGGCACGAAGCGCGCGATCGTGACTCCCTGCAGCACCGCGGCGAGCACGTTGAGCAGCGCCGGCGGCAGCAGGCTGAGGAAGAACAGCACCGGCCGCTCGCGCAGCACCCCCAGCGAGGCGGCGACGACCTGGCCGCTGGAGCGCCGTGCGCGCAGGGGGAGCGCACTCGTCGCCCACGACGTACGCCGCAGCAGCCAGCCGAGCCCCAGCAGCGCGGCGACCAGGATCACCAGACCGCGCCACGGGTCGTCGACGTAGCCGCGGAACAGGTCGCTGCCCTTGCCGACCAGGTCGCAGTAGGTCTGCGCGACCGCGGCATTGCTGGACCCGCCGGCGGGCACCTCGATGGAGGAGCTGCGGGCCTTGGCCGACCAGGCGAACGGCCGGCTCCAGGCCTGCTTGCGGTTGGGGCCGGTCGGCCCGGCGTAGAAGCGCTTGGGCCCGACCTCGCCGTAGTGACCCTCGTAGGTGATCCACGGGAACGCGCGCTGCCCGAGCACCGGGTCGGACGGGATTGTCTTGACCAGCGCCTCGATCGCCTCGTGCTCGCCGGCGGTGGTGTCGCAGCCGAACCCGGTGTTGGCGGTGTTGCCCATGAAGATGCCGGACGAGAACTGGTTGGCGTGCGACCCGGCCGAGACGTAGACGACCGGGTGGGTCTCGTCGCGGATCTCGAGCTTGTCCTCGCCCCAGGTGGCCTTCTCGGAGCCGTAGTGCTGGGAGTAGACGGCGAGCTCGGGCTCGAGCTCCTCGGCCAGCGCGGTCGCGGCGTCGGGCGCGGCGAACTCGAGCTGGATGCGCTCCCAGTCGGTCTCGTGCTTGTTGTTGTAGTCGTTGAACGCGTAGAAGAAGAAGTACTGCAGCGCGAACCGGTCCTCGACGCCCTTCTGGGTGGCGAGGTGGGCATAGATCGTCGGCTCGCTGCCGGCCCACTGGGAGCGGGCCCAGCTCTCGTAGTCGCAGCCGGGCGTGAGGGGGTTGCCGGGCAGGTCGAGCTCGTAGCCGGGCAGGCCGGGCGAGACGTCCTCGGCCGAGGGCCCGACCTGGACCAGGTCGCGCCCCGTCCACGGCCCGCGCAGCGCGATCGTGGGGTTGTCGAAGAGGACGTCGACGTCGCTGGGCAGGTAGGGCTCACCGGGTCCGCAGGCCTGGCGCTGACGCACGAGCATGAGCACCGGCGCGAACTTCTCGGCCAGCGCGGCCTCGGCGGCGGCCGCCTCCTCGGCACCGGGGGCCGGCTCGGTGCCGACGTCGGGGTCGTCGGGGGAGCCGGGGACGACGTCCGGGTCGGTGTCGATGATCGAGGTGCCGGGCTCGTCCTCGTCGGTCGGCTCGTCGGTCGGCTCGTCCTCGGGCGTGAGCGTCGGGGGCGACGCGGGCGTCGGGGACGGCGTCGGCTTCGGGGTCGGGGCGGAGACGGCGAACCCCGCCCCGGCCGAGGCCGGAGCGGGGTGCAGCGCGGGGAACGCCGGCAGGAACAGCGCGACGAGCAGGAGCAGCAGGCGGCGCATGGTTCGGCTCAGCTCACTCGGTCCACGTCCAGGTGTCGAGGATCTCGTCGAACTTGTCGAAGACCGAGGTGTCGCCCTTCTTGAGCGAGACGGTGATCGAGTAGCCCTTGTCGCCGCTGACGACCAGGTAGGCGCGCTGCGCCACCTCGACGCCGTTGTCGTTGGTGCGGGCGATGTCGACGCCGATCGCCGACTCGCCGTCGATGGTCTTGGCGTCGATGTCGGTCACCTCGACGCTGGGGTCGCCCGAGCTGAGCGCCGTCTTCCAGGTGCTCTCGAGGTCGGCCGGGTCGGTGCTGCCGTAGGCCGACTGGGTCTCGACGATCACGTTGGCGCGGGCGGTGTTGAAGGTGCTGCCCCAGATCGCGACCTTGTCGAGCGTGGTCACCCCGGGGTTCTGGGCGAGGAAGTCCTCGGTCGCGTCCTTCCAGCCGGCGGGCAGCGTGAAGAAGTAGCCCAGGCCCTGGAGGGCGTCGGCGGGCGGGGTCTTCGGCTCGTCGGGCTTGTCGGTCGAGCCGGTGTCGTCGGTGGTGGCGGTGGTCTCGGGGTCGTCGGCCTTCTTGTCGTCGCCGCCGCCGTTGGCGAGCGCGACGATGCCGATGACACCGCCGACGATGAGGACGAGGGCGACCACGATCGCGGTGACGATGAAGCCGGTGTTGCTCTTCTTCTTCGGCGGGGGCGGCTGCTGCGACCAGCCGCCCGCGGCGTACGACGGGGTGCCGTAGCCGGCGCCGCCGCCCTGCTGGACCGGGTGCGGCGGGGACACCATCGGCTGGTGCGGGGGCGAGACGATCGGCTGCTGGGGCGGCGCGACGGGCGAGGTCATCGGGGCCGGCGGCGGGGGCGTGGGGGCGACGGGCGCCGTCCCCCCGGGCCCGTACGACGGCGGCGCGGCCGTCCCGGCGTCGGGGTCGAGGCCGGCGACGAGCGTCTCGGGCACCTTGCCGAGCGCGAAGCCGAGCACCGCGACGGCCCACTGGCAGCCGCGGACGTCGGCGCTGCCGCGGTCGCGGGCCAGGCGCTGACCGGCCGACTCGACCGCGTCGGCGGGGTTGGCCCCGCTGTCGAGCATGGTCACCATGCCGTCGAGGGCACCCAGGCGCACCGCGTCGGTGAGCAGGTTGATCGTGCCGCTCGAAGCCTGGCCCTCGTCGAGGTAGTCGTCGAGCGAGCCACGGAAGGCCGTGGCGTCACGGAACAGGTCGTGTCCGTGGTCGCGGGCGAGGTCGGCGAGCGCCTGGTGCAGCTTCATGGGAGTCCTTCTCTAGCGGGATTCGGGTCAGGCGGGCGCGGCGAGCCCGAGGTCCTTGCGGAGCTTCGCCACGTGGCCGGTCGCCTTGACGTTGTACTGCGCGAGCTCGATCGCCCCGTCGGTGCCGACGACGAACGTCGAGCGGATGACGCCCTCGACGAGCTTGCCGTAGAGCTTCTTCTCGCCGTAGGCGCCGTAGGCGCGGTGCACGGCCAGCTCGGGGTCGGAGAGCAGGGTGATGGTGAGCCCGTCGCGCTCGCGGAACTTGGCGAGCTTGGCGGGGGTGTCCTTCGAGACGCCGACCACGGTGTAGCCCGCGGCCTGGAGGGCGTCGAGGGAGTCGGTGAAGTCGCACGCCTGCTTGGTGCAGCCCGGCGTCATCGCGGCGGGGTAGAAGTAGACGATCACCTTGCGCCCCTCCTTGCGGAGGTCGGCGAGGGAGACCTCACGCTCGTCGTCGGTGACGAGGGTGAAGTCGGGAGCGCTGTCGCCGGGGGCGAGGCGGACGGGGTCGCTCATGTGTTCCAGCTCCTGACAAGGTTGCGTTGTTGCAAAGCAAGTGCAATAAAGTGGATCGTGCTCGTGACCATCTAACTACCCCGGTGGCGCGCTTCCGAACACTGGACCGAGTACAGGAGCAACGATGCACGTCCCCGACGGCTTCCTCGACGCCCCGACGTCGATCGCGACCGGCGTCGTCGCGGCCGCGGGCGTGGGCCTGGCGCTCCGCAAGGCGCGCACCGAGCTGGACGACCGGACCGCTCCGATGGCCGGCCTGGTCGCGGCCTTCGTCTTCGCCGGCCAGATGATCAACTTCCCGGTCGGCGCCGGTACCAGCGGCCACCTGCTCGGCGGCGCGCTCGCCGCCGTCCTGGTCGGTCCGTGGACCGCGATGCTCTGCATCAGCGTGGTGCTGCTGGTCCAAGGTCTCTTCATGGCCGACGGCGGGCTGACCGCCCTCGGCACCAACATCACGCTGATGGCGATCGTCGGGGTCGTCGTCGGCTACGGCGTCTTCCGGCTCGCGCTCGGCGTGCTGCCCCGCAAGGTCGGCTCGGTGCCCGTGGCCGCCGCGGCCGGCGCGCTGGTCTCGGTCCCCGCGGCCGCGACCGTCTTCAGCCTGCTCTTCGCGATCGGCGGCACCGCCGACATCGCCACCGGCAAGGTGCTCGCCGCGATGGTGGGCTGGCACGTCGTCATCGGCATCGGCGAGGCCCTCATCACCGGCCTCGTGGTCAGCGCCGTGGTCACCTCCCGCCCCGACCTCGTGCGCGGCGCGCGGGGGATCGCCGGGCGACGAAGCCGCCTCCGGACCGAGGAGGTGGGCGCGTGAAGAACCGCCGCTTCCTCCTCGCGGGCCTGCTCGTGGCCCTGCTTGTCGCGGGCATCGGCAGCTACTACGCCAGCAGCCACCCCGACGGCCTCGAGTACGTCGCCGGCAAGACCGGCTTCAGCGACTCCGCCGACGACCCGGTCGACACCGGGAGCCCGTTCGCGGACTACAGCACCAAGGGCGTCGACGACGAACGGCTGAGCGGAGGGATCGCGGGCGTGGCCGGCGTCCTCCTGACGCTGGTGATCGGCGGGGGACTCTTCTGGGTCCTCCGGCGTCGCGATGGCTCCGCCGGCGATGTGGCGCCGGCGGAGCCACCGGTGCCGGCCGACGCGGACTGACCCGGACGGCGACGCGATGGGCGCGGGGCACGGGCACCGGCTGCACTTCCACGGGCACTCCGTGGTGCACCGGGCTCCGGCGCACCTCAAGATCCTCGTGCTGCTCGGCTTCGTGCTGGGCGTCGTCGCCACCCCGCGCGAGTGGTACCCGGTCTTCGGCGGCTACCTGGTGCTCGTCCTCGGCGTGGTCGTGCTGGCCCGGGTGCCGCTGCGCTACCTGCTGCCACGGATGGTCATCGAGGTGCCCTTCCTCGTCTTCGCCGCGCTCGTGCCGTTCGTGGCCGAGGGGGAGCGGGTCGCCGTCCACCTGGTCGGCGGCTGGGAGCTCTCGCTCTCGGAGTCCGGCCTGCTCGCCGCCTGGGGACTGGTCGCCAAGGGCACGCTCGGCGTGCTCGCGTCGCTGACGCTCGCCGCGACCACCGAGCCGGCCGAGGTGCTGCGCGGCCTCCAGCGGCTGCGCTTCCCCGACCTGCTCGTGCAGATCATGGGCTTCATGATCCGCTACCTCGACGTGGTCACCAGCGACCTCGGGCGGATGCTCACCGCGATGCGCTCGCGCGGCGTCGACCCCCGGTCTCCCCGGCACTGGCCGGCGCTGGCGCGTACGCTCGGAGCCCTGTTCGTGCGGTCGTACGAGAGGGGAGAGCGCGTGCACCTGGCGATGCTCTCGCGCGGCTACGACGGCCGCCTCCCCGAGGAGGCCCGGTGACCACGCCCGTCCTCGACGTCCGCTCCCTGGCCTTCGCCTACCCCGACGGGCACCAGGCGCTCTTCGGCGTCGACCTCCACGTCCACGCGGGGGAGCGGGTCGCCCTGCTCGGCCCCAACGGCGCCGGCAAGACCACCCTCGTGCTGCACCTCAACGGCATCCTGTCCGGCGAGAGCGGCGACGGCGCGGGCAGCGTCGCGGTCAGCGGCCTGCCGGTGACCAAGAAGAACCTGCTCGAGATCCGGCGCCGGGTCGGCATCGTCTTCCAGGACCCCGACGACCAGCTCTTCATGGGCTCGGTCCGCGCCGACGTCGCCTTCGGCCCGGCCAACCTCGGCCTCAAGGGCGCCGCGCTCGACGAGCGGGTGATGACCGCGCTCGACCAGGTCGGCATGGCCGACTTCGCCGACCGGCCGCCGCACCACCTCTCCTTCGGCCAGCGGCGCCGGGTCGCGGTCGCGACGGTGCTGGCCATGGAGCCCGAGATCCTCGTCCTCGACGAGCCCAGCTCGAACCTCGACCCCGCCTCGCGCCGCGAGCTCGCCGACATCCTGCGCGGGCTCGACGTGACGCTGCTGATGGTCACCCACGACCTGCCCTACGCCCTGGAGCTCTGCCCCCGGGCCGTGGTGCTCAGCGACGGCAAGGTCGTGGCCGACGGATCGACGTACGACGTGCTCACCGACGAGGCCCTCATGCGTGCCCACCGGTTGGAACTGCCCTGGGGTTTCGACCCGCGCACCATCGCGGTTGATAGCCTGCCCCGGTGAGTGAGACTCCCTCTGACATCGAGCGTGAGATCGAGGAGGCGCGCGAGCGCCTCGCAGGCACGATCGACCAGCTCCTCTACCGCTCGCACCCCAAGACGATCGTCAGTCGCGAGGTGGCGCAGGTGAAGGCCCACTACGTCGACGTCCAGACGGGCGAGCCCCGCACGGACAACATCCTCAAGACCGTGGGGATCGTCGTCGGGGTGATCGCCCTCGGCGTCGTGCTGCGCAAGATCACCCACTGAGGTCCGGCGCGCCCGTGACCGACAAGACCCCCATCAAGATGCTGCACGACCGCATCCTGTGCGAGACCGACACCGAGGCCGGCGAGCGCCGCTCCTCGGGCGGCATCGTCATCCCCGCCACCGCCGCGATGGGTGCCCGCCGGCTGGCCTGGTCGCGCGTGGTCGCGGTCGGCCCCCACTGCCGTGCGGTGGTGACCGGTGACAAGGTGCTCTACGACCCCGACGACAAGGCCGAGGTCGAGGTCTCCGGCGACGTCTACGTCGTGATGCGCGAGCGCGACATCCACGCGGTCGCCGCCGACCGGCTCGGCGACGAGGCGGCCGGGCTCTACCTCTGAGCCTCCCGCCGCGCCCGGTGTGACGTAACGCACATCGGCTGCAACTCGTTGCACCCTCGTGCGCTCCCCCCGACTGCTGACGCTGCTCGCCGCCGCCCTCGTGGTGCCCGTCCTGGCCGCGGCCGGGCCCGGGCCCACCGACGCGGCACCGGCGCCGGCGCCCGCATCGGCTCCCGCGCCGTCGTACCAGGCGACGGTCAAGATCACCGCCCACGGCATCCCGCACATCACCGCGCGCGACTGGGGCTCGCTCGGCTACGGCAGCGGCTACGCCACGGCGCGCTCGTCGATCTGCAACCTGGCCGACACGGTGCTCACCGCGCGCGGTCAGCGCTCGCGCTACCTGGGGCCGGACGCGCGCTACCGCGACGGCGTCTCGATGGAGGCCAGCAACCTCCAGGTCGACGCCTTCGTCACCGACCTGCGCAACCGCAAGGTGGTCGAGGGGCTGCTCACCTCGCCGGCCGGTCCGACCCCGCGGGCCCGCGAGATGGTCAAGGGCTACGCGGCCGGGGTCAACCGGTGGCTGCGCGAGAACCGGATCACCGACCCGGCCTGCCGCGGCCAGGCCTGGATCAAGCCCGACGCCACCGAGCTCGACCTCTGGTACGGCGTCTACCTGGCCAACCTGATCGGCTCCTCGGGGGTCTTCGTCAAGGAGATCGTCGAGGCGGACCCGCCGACCCTCCAGGACCCGGGCCTGCCCGACCTCGGCATCGACCTGCCGCTGCCCACGACCAAGGCCGAGGTCCCGGCGTACGCCGCGCGGGTCGACCGCGAGGCGCTCCTGCGCTCGCTGGGGCAAGAGAGCGACTTCGGCTCCAACGCGACCGCCATCGGCGGCGACAAGAGCTCCACCGGGCGCGGGCTGCTGCTCGGCAACCCGCACTTCCCGTGGGTCGGGCGCTACAAGTTCACCCAGCAGCACCTCACCCTCCCCGGCCAGTACGACGCCGCGGGCGGCTCGCTGATGGGCTCGCCCGTCGTCAACATCGGCTGGAACAAGGACGTCGCGTGGAGCCACACGGTCTCCACCGCCTACCGCTTCACGCCCTACGAGTACCTCACCGTCGGCCCCGGCCCGCTCTACCTCAGCGCCAACGGCCTGCTCAAGAAGGCCGAGCGGCGCTGGGTCGAGATCGCGGCCAAGCAGCCCGACGGCTCCATCAAGACCGTGCGCGAGGACCTGTGGCGCACGCCCCAGGGCTACGTGATCGACAGTCCCTCGCAGTTCATGGGCTGGTCGCCGATCAGCCTCTGGGCGATCCGTGACGCCAACGCCGAGCACCTGCGCACCATCGACACGTTCCTCTCGATGGGCCAGGCCACGAGCAGCCGTGACCTCCTGCGCCGCCAGGACGCCGGGGGCGGCATGCCGTGGGTCAACACGATCGCCGCCGACCGCGGTGGCGACGTGCTCTACGCCGACCACAGCGTCGTCCCCAACGTCCCCGACGCGCTCGTCACCCGCTGCCTGACGCCGGTGGGCCTGCTGCTCAAGACCGTGGCCGGGCTGCCCGGCCTCAACGGCCTGCTCGCCGACAGCGCCTGCGCGTGGGGCACCGACGCCGACGCGCAGCGCCCCGGAATCCTCGGGCCCGCCAAGCTGCCCGCCGTCGTCCGCCGCGACTGGGTGATCAACGCCAACGACTCCTACTGGACGCCCAACGACCAGGTCCGGCTCGAGGGCTACGCCTTGATCATCGGTTGCGAGAAGTGCGCGCGGACGATGCGGACCCGGATGGTCGCGCAGTACGTCATCGACCGGCTGAAGGTGGGCAAGGAGACCCCGGAGACCCTGCGCGGGCACGAGTACGAGAACCGGGTGCGCGCCGCCGAGGTGATGCGCGAGGGCGGCCGGCTCGACGAGGTGTGCGCCAAGACGGGCGAGACCCGTGCCTGCGCGGTGCTGAAGGCCTGGGACGGGCACTCCGACGTGACCTCGGTCGGCACCCACCTGTTCGAGGCCTTCGTCGAGCGCGCGCCGACCGGGACGAACCTGTGGACGGTCCCCTTCGACGCCAAGAGCCCGTTCACCACCCCGCGCGGACTCAAGACCACCGCGCCCGTGGTCAAGGCGATGCAGGCCGCGATCGATGCCGTCCGCAAGGCCGGCGTCGCCTTCGACGCCCCGTGGGGGAGCCTGCAGGTGGCCGGCGACCGCGGCGCGCCGGCGTACCCGCTCGGGGGCGGGGAGGGCGACCTCGCGGGCAACGCCAACGCGCTCGCATCGATCGCCCCGGCAGGCAACACCGACCGCTACAAGCCGGTCAGCTACGGCTCCTCGCACGTGCAGGCGGTGTCCTACCTCGCCGACGGCAGCGTCGACGCGCGCACGATCCTCACCTACAGCCAGGACGAGGACCCGGCCTCGCCGTGGTCCGCCGACCAGACCCGGCTCTACTCCCAGGAGCAGTGGGTGCGCTTCCCGTGGACGCCCGCCCAGGTGCAGGCCGCACTGGTGCGGACGATCACCCTGCAGGGGAGCTGACCCGGCCACCGATACGCTCGACGCGTTCGACCGAGCGCGGAGAGGCAGGACCACGGTGGCGAAGGGGCCAGGACGCGACCAGCGCGCGCCCATGGAGCGGCTGGTACGCATCGCGGCGGTGCTGCGCGCGGCCGGCGCGGCCGGGGTGCCGCGCGACCGGCTGCTCGAGGTGGCCGGCTTCGACGGTGCCGACGCCCCGACCCAGCTCAGCCGCGAGCTGCGCAACCTCAACCGGCTCGGCTGGCTGATCGACAACGTCGCCGAGGCCGGCGACGACGCGCGCTACCGGATGACCACCGTCGACAACCGGCTGCGCGTCCGGCTCACCCCGGAGCAGCAGACCGCGCTGCGCCGCGCGGTGCTCCTCGCCGACCGCGACGACCTGGTCGAGCGGCTCGGCCTGCCCGCCGACGCCCGGCCGGTCGAGGTCGCCGCGCCCGCGCCCGCCCTCGACGGCACGACGAGCGGCGCGCTCTCCGAGGTCGTCCGCGCGGTCCGCGACCGCTGCGTGCTGCGCTTCGGCTACAAGGGCGTCGCGCGCGTCGTGCACCCCGAGTCGCTCCAGACCCGCAACGGCGCCTGGTACCTGCGCGGCGTCGAGGACGCGGCCGTCGCCGACGCAGGCCCGGTCAAGACGTTCGTCGTCGACCGGATGGCCGAGCCCGAGGCCGGTCCCGCCGGCTCGGCGGCCCTGGTCCCGCCCGTGCGCCATGCCGGGCTGCACCCGATGACCTGGCAGCTCGACCCGCCCGTCGACGTCGTGCTGCGCACCCCGGCCCGCTTCGAGCCCGACGTACGACGCTGGCTGGGCGAGCCGCACGAGGTCGTCCCCGAGGGCGCCGGCAGCGACGACGTGCTGCTGACCTACCGGGTGACCAACCGTGAGGCGCTGCGGGCCCGGATCTACGAGCTCGGCACCCGGGTCCGGGTGGTCGGCCCGCCCGAGGTCCGCGAGGACCTCGTCGCCGCCCTCGCCGCGGCCGCCGGGATGGAGTACCCCGCATGAGCCAGGTCCCCCTCTACGCCGCCCGGATCGCCCGCCTGCCGCGGGCCTTCGAGCGCCTCGCCGCCCATCCCGACGGCCTCCCGCTCGCCGACCTCGCCGCCGAGCTCGGCGTCCCGGCCGCCGAGCTGCGCGACGACCTCCTGGCGTTCTACACCGCCGACGTCTCCGCGGACTGGCTGCTGGGCCTGACCCGCCCCGACGTGCTGGAGTTCCTCGGTCCCGACGGCTCCGACGTCGACCCTGCCGAGGCCGAGATCGTCCGCTTCGTCGAGGAGACCGGCGAGCTCGGCGTCGAGTACGTCGACGCGGCCGAGCTCGCCCTCGTCCACACCGCCGCCCTCGCCCTGCTCGACCTGGAGCCCGACAACGCCGACCTTCTCGGTGCCCTGGAGGTGCTCACCGAGACCCTGCTCGGCACCCCGGGCGACGTGCCGCGGCTCGCCGACCGCAACCGCTCCCTGCCGCTCCTGCAAGAGGCGCGCGAGTCGCGCCGGGCCGCGCGGATCGTCTACTCCCGGGCCTGGCAGCCGGGCGTCTCCGAGCGCGAGATCGACCCCTACCGGCTCGTCCAGACCCGGCGCGGCTGGGAGGTCGACGCCGGGCCGCCCGACGAGCACGGCCGGCTGCGCACCTACCTGCTCTCGAACATCCGCGAGGTCACGCTCCTGGACCGGGAGTTCGTCGTACCGGAGGACCTGGGGGAGGTCCTCGCCGCGCAGCGCGCCACCACGACCGTGCGCGTGCTGCTGCCCCAGGAGGCCCGCTGGGCCGCGGACTTCTACGCCGAGCAGGTCACCCTGGTCCAGGACGACGAGGAGTCGGTCGTCGTCGACGTCGACCTCCTGCCGCCCCTGGAGCGCCGGGTCGGCCAGCTGCTGCTCGCCGCCGGGCCGACCGCCTTCGTGATCGAGCCGCCCGCGCTCGAGAACGCCGGCGTCGTCCTGGCCGAGGAGCTGCTGCTCCACCACTCGGCGTGATGCCCGCGCGGGCCGCCGTGGTCTAGGCTCGGCGCGAGCGGCTCAGGACGGGGGCTGCGCCCGGGTCCGCGCGACCCCGCTGCCAGGAGGTCCCCGTGCCCCCGCTCTCCCACGTCCTCGTCGAGCTCGCCGAGGGCAGCGTCCCCGGTCTGGTGCTCAAGACCGCCCCGGACGGCCGCTCCGTCCTCGTCACCTACGAGCTGGACGGGCACGTGGCGACGGCCTGGCTGCCCGTGGAGAAGGTGTCCCTCACGCCCGGCCCTCGTTGACGAACCGCTCCGCCGTCGAGTCGACGATCTCCTGCGCGATGGCGCGCAGCTTGATGTTGCTGGTGGACGAGGCGCGGACCAGGAACTGGAACGCGCGGTCCTCGGGGATCCGGTAGCGCTCCATGATGATCCCGACCGCCGTCCCGATCGCCTGGCGCGAGGCGACCGACTCGTTGAGCTGGTGCTCGTGGCGGGCGCGGCCCAGGGCGATCGCGGCGTGCGCGGCGAAGAGCTCGGCGAGCTGGATCGCGTCGGGGTCGATGCCGGGGGCGCGGGAGTAGAGGTTCAGGCCGCCGAGGGCGCCGTCGTCGGTGTAGAGCTGCAGGCCCATCTGGGCGCGCAGGCCGAGGCGTCGTACCTCGTCGACGTAGCGGGGCCAGCGCTCCTCCTGGTCGATGTCGTCCATGACGGTGACGCCGCCGTGCCGGATGGCGTCGTAGCAGGGTCCCTCGGCGAGCTTGTACTGCAGCTCGTCGACCTCCCAGACGAGCTGGCCGGTGCCGGCCCGGGTCTCGATGGTGCCGTTGCTGTGGGTGATCGAGATGCCGACGTGCTCGAAGGCCGGCACGGTCTGCTGGGCGGCCCGGACGATGGCGTCCAGGGTGTCGTCGAGCGAGCGGTGGCGGTGGATCTCCTGCGCCGCCTCGGTGAGGGCGGACGCGATCTCGTTGCGGTCAGGGTTCACGACGGACCTCCTCGGTGCTCCGGGGCGGTACCCGGAACCGACCGGATCAGTCGGTCGACCGGTAGAGGCAGGCGAACCAGCGCTGCCCCTGGATGTAGGCCGTGGTGCTCGGCGGGAGCACGAAGACGTCGAAGGTGCCCCGCTGGGCCCGCCCCTTGTCGCCGAGGTAGGTCCGCAGGTTCGCCTCGGTGCAGGTCGCGTCGACCGTGGGGTCGGCGCCGACGGCGTCGGTCGTGACGTCCGTGGTGGCCTCGTCGAACCGGCCGACCTCGAAGACCTCCCACGGGCCGTCGGTGCAGGGGCCGGACGTCGCGCTCAGTGCCTGGCCGATCTGCTGGACGCCGCTGTAGCAGGCGCCGAGCTTCGGCGCCCCCGACAGCGGGTCGGCGGCGGGACCCGCCCCGGGGTCGCCGGTGCGGTCGGTCGCGGTGGGGGTGTCGCGGTCGTCGCCGCTGTCGCCCGCGGCGCCGTCGGGCGCGAGCAGGACGCCGCCCAGTCCTCCGAGCGCGAGCCCGGCGACGGCACCGGCGACGGCCAGCGGCCAGCGCCGGCGCGGGGGAGCGGGCGCGGTGGTGCTCCGCGGCGAGGGCGGTACGGCGCCGCGCAGCTGGGTGAAGCTCGCCTCGGGCCCGCCCACGACCAGGCCGCCGCTGCCGACCCCGGGCCGGATGGCGCGCAGGGCGTCGTGGAGCTGGCGCGCGGTCGGGTAGCGGTCCGCGGCGTCGTACGCCGTCGCGGTGCGGATGACGTGCATCAGGCCCGCGCCGTCGGGCAGTCCCGGGTCGGGCAGCTCGCTGCGCAGCCCCGCGAGGATCTCCTCGACCGACGCGGGCCGCCCGTCGGTGCTGCGCCGCGGCGAGGCACCGGTGATCATCGCGTGCAGCGTCGCGCCCATCGAGAAGACGTCGGACTGCGTGGTCGGTGGCGCCGCGGCGAACGCCTCGGGCGAGGCGTACGCCGGCGTCAGGGCCTCCAGGCTCACCGACAGGTCCTGCCCCGGCTGGGGCAGCGCGGCGAGGCCGAAGTCGGACAGCCGCGGCGTCCCCCACGCGTCGATGAGGACGTTGCCCGGCTTGAGGTCGCGGTGCAGGATCCCGGCCTCGTGGGCGGCCGCCAGCGCACTCGTCACGGCCAGCCCGACCTCGATGGCCTCGTCGACCCGCAGCGGCCCGTGCGCGTCGAGGTAGGAGGCCAGGCTGCCGTTGGCGCAGAGCTCCATCACGAGGTAGGGCCGGTTGTCGTTGGTGACGCCCACGTCGATCAGCGACACCACGTGCGGGTGCCCGCTGATCCGGCTCACCGCCGTCGCCTCGCGGACGAACCGGCGCCGGTTGGTGTCGTCGTCGACCACCCGGTTGTCGATCTTGACGGCCACCTCGCGGTCGACCGCCACCTGGCGCGCCCGCCAGACCTTGGCGAAGCCGCCGCGGCCGATCTCCTCGACCAGGTCCACGCCCGGGACGATCAGGGTGTGCTGGGTGGGCGGGCCGTCGTACCCGGCGGGCGGGGGCGGCGGCGGAGGGGGCGTGGCCGGGGGAGGCGGCGGAAGCGGTGGCTGGGGGTCCACCGGGGGATCGTAGTGGAGCACGCGGGGAGACGACGAAGGCCGGGTGACCTCGTGGTCACCCGGCCTTCGTCTTCGTCTGGTACGCCATCAGGGACTCGAACCCCGAACCCGCTGATTAAGAGTCAGCTGCTCTGCCAATTGAGCTAATGGCGCTTGTCTTCCACGTCCGTTGAACGCGAGAAGAAACATTACCAGCGTACGTCGGCCGCGACGAAATCGGGACCCACGTCAGCGCGATTCGAGGACCGCCTGGGCCGCGTTGTGACCGCCCAGGCCGGACACCGCGCCGCCGCGGCGGGCGCCGGACCCGCAGAGCAGGACGGCGGGGTGGTCGGTCTGCACGCCCCACCGCTCGGCGGGGGTCGCGAGCCGGGCGCGGTGCGAGGCCCAGGGCCACTCGAGGTCGCCGTGGAAGATGTGGCCGCCGGGCATCGCGAGGTCCGCCTCGATCTCCTGGGGGATCTTGGCCTCGATGCACGGGGTGCCGTCGGCGTCGCGCAGGAGGACGGACTCGATCGGCTCCTCCAGGACGGCGTCGAGCGCGGCCAGCGCGCGGCGTACGGCCTCGGCCTTGGTCGCCTCGGGGTCCTTCTCGAAGAGGTGCGCCGGGGTGTGCAGCCCGAAGTAGGTGAGCGTGTGGGTCCCCGGCGGCACGTCGCCGAGGATCGACGGGTCGGTCAGGGAGTGGCAGTAGACCTCGCCGGGCAGCGGGTTCGGCAGCTCGCCGCGGCGCGCCGCCGCCCAGGCGACCTCGAGGTC
This sequence comes from Pimelobacter sp. 30-1, assembly GCF_018831735.1. Lineage (NCBI taxonomy): Bacteria > Bacillati > Actinomycetota > Actinomycetes > Propionibacteriales > Nocardioidaceae > Pimelobacter > Pimelobacter sp. 30-1. The sequence goes on along the minus strand of NZ_NHTS01000010.1, from coordinate 116,169 downwards.
GGAGGCGGCCTCGGCCAGGTGCAGCGTGCCCGCGAAGGCGACCTCGGGGTCGATGCCCGAGCGCAGTCGCGGCAGCCGGGAGAGCAGCAGGTTGATCTTCAGCTGCGCGCCCTGCGGCTTGGTGGTGGGGTCCTCGTCCTCGCCGAGGAGGATGCGGAGCACCCACGGCGCGACATTGGCTAGCACGGTCGACGTCGCGACGGTGTGCTCGGTGCTGCCGTCGTGCCAGGTGACCTCGGCGCCGTCGGTGCCGCCGGCGCCGGGCCGGACGGCGCTCACGCCCGCGCCGGTCACGATGGTCGCGCCGGCCTCGACCGCGGCCCGGGCGAGCGCGTCGGTGACCGCGCCCATCCCGCCGACCGGCACCCGCCACTCGCCGGTCCCGTTGCCGATGAGGTGGTAGAGGAAGCACCGGTTCTGGACCAGGCTCGGGTCGTGGATCGACGCGAACGTGCCGATCAGCGCGTCGGTCGCGACCACGCCACGGACCAGGTCGTCGCGGAAGCGCCGCACGATCGCGGTGCCGATCGGCTGCTCGACGACATCGCGCCAGATCTCCGGGTCGACCTGGGCGCGCAGGTCGGCGTCGGTGGCCAGCGGACGGGTCAGGGTCGGCGCGACCGCGTGGGCCAGGCCGGAGACGCCGGCGTAGAAGGCCCGCCACGCGTCGTACTCGTCGTCGGAGCCGGTCAGCGCCCGGAACGACGCCCGGGTGGCCTCGCCCTCGTCCCGCTCGACCAGGAGCCCGCCGGGGTGCCCGCCCCGCATCGTCGGCGAGTACGACGCGGTGGTGCGGCTGACGAGCGCGAGGTCGAGCCCGAGGTCGTCCTGGACCTGCTGGGGGAGCAGCGAGACCAGGTAGGAGTAGCGCGAGAGCCGGGTCGGGAAGCCCGGGAACGCCTGCGCCGAGACGGCGGCGCCACCGATGTGGCCGAGCCGTTCGAGGACCAGGACCGACAGCCCGGCCCGAGCCAGGTAGGCGGCGGCGGTCAGGCCGTTGTGGCCGGCGCCGACGACCACGACGTCGTAGCGGTTCATGGCCCGACCCTAGGCGTGCCCGACTCCTGCGGGAATGCGCCACGCGGTGTTATGGTTGACACGGCAACCAATCCGATCGACCACCACGGAGGTGGATGTCATGCCCGCGATCACCGTTGACGACCTCACCGTCCTGCCCCGCGTCAAGACGCCGGGCCTGGGCGACCAGCCCCGCCCCGTCTGGCAGGTGAGCACCGCGCCCCAGGGCTACGAGGGGGAGGGCTTCCCGGTCCGCCGGGCGTTCGCCGGCATCGACATGCGCCACCTCGACCCGTTCATCATGATGGACCAGATGGGCGAGGTGGAGTACGCGCCCGGTGAGCCCAAGGGCACGCCCTGGCACCCGCACCGCGGCTTCGAGACCGTCACCTACATCATCGACGGCACCTTCGACCACCAGGACAGCCACGGGGGCGGCGGCACCATCACCAACGGCGACACCCAGTGGATGACGGCCGGCAGCGGCCTGCTCCACATCGAGGCGCCGCCGGAGTGGCTCGTCCAGCAGGGCGGGCTGTTCCACGGCATCCAGCTCTGGGTGAACCTGCCGCGCGACTCCAAGATGAACGACCCGCGCTACCAGGACATCCGCTCGGGCCAGGTCGCGCTGCTCACCTCGGACGACGCGGGCGCGCTCGTCCGGGTCATCGCGGGCAGCGTCGACGGGCACGAGGGGCCCGGGTCGACGTACACGCCGATGTCGCTGGTGCACGCCACCCTCGAGCCCGGCGCCCGGCTCGACCTGCCGTGGCAGGTCGACTACAACGCGCTGGTCTACGTCCTCAACGGCTCCGGCACCGTCGGTACGACGGACGCCCAGCCGATCCACACGGGCCAGTCCGCGGTCCTCGGCGCCGGCGACTTCCTCACGATCAGCGCCGACGAGAAGCAGGAGAGCCGCTCGCCCCAGCTCGACGTCATCGTCGTCGGCGGCCGCCCGATCAAGGAGCCCATCGCCTGGGCCGGGCCGTTCGTGATGAACACCAAGGCCGAGGTGATGGCGGCCTACGAGGACTTCCAGAAGGGCCGGTTCGGGCTGCCGATCGGCGGCTGACCTCAGAGGCTCTTCTCGAAGAACGCCTCGGCGTAGGGGTTGTCGTTGTAGCGCTCGATCCGGGTGTACCCGGAGCGCTCGTACATCGCGATCGCCTCGACCAGGGTGCCGTTGGTGTCGAGCACGACCCGGCGGTACCCCTGGTCGGCGGCGAGCGCCTCCAGGTGGCGCAGCATCCGCGACCCGAGTCCGGCCCCGCGCCAGTCGCCGTGCACCCACATCCGCTTGATCTCGGCGGTCTCGTCGTCGATCACCGGCCGCACCCCGCCGTAGGCCACGGGCTCGCCGTCGGAGGTCGCGACGACATACGTCGCCCCGGGCTCGGGCGCATCCGGCCCACCTGGGTCGAACCCGTCGGGGAAGCGCGCGTCGAGCTCGTCGAAGTAGCGCTGCGTCGCGATCCGCGCCACCGGGTCGTCCGAGGTGACCTCGCGCAGCCGCACCGTCGCCGCCCGCACCAGCAGGTCGGCGGTGGCGAGCGCCTCCGCGAGCCGCTCCTGCTGGCGCGCGGTGAGGGGAGCGACCAGCGTCGCGGCCCGCTCCTCGGAGCGGCGCTCCAGGTCGTCGTACGCGTGGCGGCCGGCGGTCGTCAGCCGCACCACCCGCCGCCTCCGGTCACCCTCGTCCGCCGCCGTCGCCACGAGCCCCTCGCCCTCGAGTAGCCGCAGCAACCGCGACAGGTGCCCCGAGTCGAGCTCGAGCCGGTCCCGCAGCGCCCGCACGCTCGCCCCCTCGTCGTTGCCCACCTCGAACAGCAGCCGCGACGCCGCCAACGGCCGCCCGGTCCCGAGGAACGACTCGTCGAGCACGCCGATGCGCTGGGTGTAGGTGCGGTTGAAGCGGCGCAGGACGTCCGTGAGCATTCTCTGACTTTAGTCAGAGAAAGTCGCCGATGTCGATCTGCGGCCGACTGCCCGGGCTTGCCTCGCGGACGGCGTATGCTGTTGCTCCGGGTCACGCCCGGAGAGAGTGAGGCCCCTGATGAACTGGTTCACCTGGCTCGTGATCGTCCTGGGCGGCGGGTCCGTCGCCTACACCCTCTTCCTGCTGGTCCGTCCGCGCCGCTCGAAGGTCGACGAGACCGCGAGGCTGCGCGAGAAGTACCAGGGCGAGGACTTCTACCGCGGTGGCAACCCCGGTATCGGCGGCTTCAACGGCCCCGGCGATCCGTTCAACCGGCGCTAGGCCGGGCTGCCGGAGCCCGTTTGTTGAGAAGGGTCCGTAAATCCAGCGCGGACGGACGAGGCGGCCCCTAGTCTCGCCCCATGATGACTCGAACGACCCTCGCGGCTCTCGCGCTCCTCGGCGGCGCCGTGCTCACGGGCTGCGGCGACGGCGACGGTGACAAGGGCGCTGACGCCGACCCGACCAAGGCCGCCGGTACGCCGACCAGCGCCACGCCGACCCCTACCCCCACGCCGACCCCGACCGGCACAGGCATCCTCGAGACATGCCTGGCGATCGGCGACGAGATGCCCGAGAAGGTCCAGCCGTACGGCGCCCGCTGGGACGCGTGGGTCGACGTGATGGACACCGCGATGGCCGAGGCCGACGACGAGGCGCGCGCGGCGCTGCAGCCGTGGGTGGACGAGATGCACGCGATCAGCGAGCTCGAGGTGGATCTCGACGGCATCACGGAGCGCTTGGACCGCTTCGGCAAGGGGGCGGACCTGTTCGTCCAGGCCTGCGAGGCCTGACCCGGACGATCGGACCCGAGAGACTGCCCCGGCCTTCGGGCCGAGGCGGTCGCTGGGCCCGATCTCGATCTTGCTCTGGTCGCGGAAGTGCAGGCCCACGACTCGACTCGATCCAGGGATTCTCGATCCCGGCGCAGCCTGGCGACGGCTCTAGGTCGAAGCACCTCGTGTCCACCTGGACGACATCGGCCCTGTGCCGGGCGATGGTGCGACGCCCTTGAACGGCTCGATGTCGAGGTCGGGCGGCGGTGCCGGTCGGCGGTGGCTCGGCCGGGCTCGGTCGGCCCCCACGGCAGTTGACGCCGCGTTGACATCGATCAGAAATGAGAGCCGGCCCCTGACCTGTTCCCAGGTCAGGGGCCGGCTCTCTTGGGGTGAGTAACGGGACTCGAACCCGCGACATCCGCCACCACAAGGCGGCGCTCTACCAGCTGAGCTATACCCACCATCGACTCTCCGACGAGCGAAGAGCCGGGAACGAGTGTAGAGGTAACCGGCCCGGAACTAGGAATCGATACCGGTTCCAGGCGTGCCGAGCCCGGTGATCGAGCCGCCGTGGCGGGCGGCGGCGGCCTTGGCGGTGTCGCCGTCGGGGCCCGGGAGGGGAACGAAGACGGTGTCGCGGTAGTAGCGCAGCTCCTCGATGCTCTCCTGGATGTCGGCGAGCGCGCGGTGGTTGCCGCGCTTGGTCGGGGCGTTGAAGTAGGCGCGGGGGAACCAGCGCTTCGAGAGCTCCTTGATGGAGGAGACGTCGACGATCCGGTAGTGCAGGAAGGCGTCGAGCTCGGACATGTCGCGGGCGACGAAGCCGCGGTCGGTCGCCACGGAGTTGCCGGCGAGCGGGGGGCGGCTGTCGGGGCCGCAGTGCTCGCGGAGGTAGGCCATGACCTGGTCCTCGGCCTCCTGGAGGGTCACGCCGTTCTCGAGCTCGGCGAGGAGGCCGGAGGACTCGTGCATGTTCCGGACGAAGTCGATCATCTGGTCCAGCGCCTCGGCCGGGGGCTTGATGATGACGTCGACGCCGTCGCCGAGGACGTTGAGGTCGAAGTCGGTCACCAGGGCGGCGACCTCGATCAGGGCGTCGTTCACCAGGTCGAGCCCGGTCATCTCGCAGTCGATCCAGACGAGTCGTTCATTCACGAAGGTGCACCCTACGCCGTATCCGGGCGGGGCACCGGTTCTCAGCAGCCGCTCAGCGGGGCCCGTTAGCCTCGTCGGCGTGAACGGAGCACTGGCCTGGGCAGGTCTGGTCGCCCGGTTGGTGACCGGTGGCGTCTGGATCGTTGCCGGCGCGCTCAAGATCACCGAGCCGGACGCCAGCATCGCCGCGGTGCGCGCCTACCAGCTGCTGCCGTCGTCGGTGGCCGAGACGGTGGGGATCGCGCTGCCGGCGATCGAGTTGGTGATCGGGCTGGCGCTGGTGCTCGGGGTGCTCACCCGGGGCGCGGCGCTGCTCTCGGCGCTGCTGTTCGTCGCGTTCATCGTCGGGATCGCCTCCGTGTGGGCCCGCGGCATCGAGATCGACTGCGGCTGCTTCGGCGGTGGCGGGTCGAAGGCCGGTGCCGCGTCGGCGTACCCGTGGGAGATCGCGCGGGACGCGGCGCTGCTCGCCGCCTCCCTCTTCGTCGCGTGGCTCGGCCGTACGCGACTTTCCCTGGATTCCCTGTTGTTCGACCGGCGCTCGGAGAGCGCCCCTGAAGGAGCTGTTTAGCCGATGTCCTCCAACTCGAAGGCCACTGCCCGCTCGCAGAAGGCCGCCGAGATGCGTGCCGCCCAGAAGAAGCGGGAGGCGCGCCGCCGCATCCTCACCATCACCGGTGTGGTCGCGGTGATGGCGCTGATCATCGGCGGATCGATCCTGGTCAGCGTCCTGAACAAGAAGGAGGTCAAGGCCGCCGCCGCCGGCTCCAGCGCGTACGGCGTGACCATCGGCAAGAAGGACGCCCCCCACTCGATCGTCATCTACGAGGACTTCCTCTGCCCCTTCTGCCGCCAGCTCGAGTCGGCCACCCGCAGCAAGCTCGAGGGCCTCGCCGCCGACGGCAAGGTCTTCGTCGAGTACCGCCCGTTCAACCTCCTCGGCGGTGAGGGCCGGACCTACCCGATCCGCGCGGCCGGTGCCTTCTCCATCGTGCTGGAGAAGTCCGGGCCGGAGGTCGCCAAGAAGTTCCACGACCTCCTCTTCGAGCACCAGCCCTCCGAGCAGAACGCCGACGCCGAGGGCCCCGACTCCGACCTCGTGAAGTACGCCGTCGAGGCCGGCGCGAACGAGGCCGACGTCAAGGCCGCCATCGAGGCCGGCGAGGGTGCCGACTGGGTGACCAAGGCGACCAAGGAGGCCCAGGACAGCGGCGTCGGCAGCACGCCGACCGTGCTCCTGGACGGCCAGGTCTTCGAGGATGGCCGGACGATCCAGGACCGGGCGAACAGCCTCATCGACGCAGTCGACTGACGCAGTGCGGATGCCGCCTCACCGGCGGCATCCGCACACCGTCTGAGCTGTCGGCTACCTCGCGCCGTCGATGACTGCCTGGACCACCGCAACGACTGCGATGGTGCCGAAGGCGATCATGAGGACGAAGCCGATGGCCGTGAGCAGCCCGCTGCTGCGTCGCCGGGCTCCGACGTCACCACCTCTTGGTGCTGTCACACTTGCCCCCTGCGAAACAGATCCGGCTTCCCATGGGGAAGATCTCAACAGTGAAGTCGAAGGTCTGCGACATCGGGGTCATGGAGACCTTCTGCTTGATCGAGAACCGCCAGGTCACTTTGCTGATGCCGCCGATGTAGGTCGTCTTCTTCGAGATGGTCGGGCCCGAGATGACCTCGACATCCTCGAGAGCTCCCGTCAGGACATTGCGTGTGGGCAGAGTGATCTGAGGGTTCTTGCCCCAGAGAACATGCGTACCGTTGTGGCAGATCCCGAGCGACACATTGAGCTTGTGGCCGGAGAACACGTCCCAGCCGTTCGTGTGGTACTGCCGCAGCCAGTTCCCGCACTTCGCCTGGGTCTGGTACGCCTGAGCTTGGCTCGGCGGTGCGACGAGCATGGTCACCAAGGAGATCAAGGCCGCCAGCAGGGGAGCCAGGAGAGCGGCTCGAGCGCGCGGCGCGATCGCCTGCCTGGCCGAGAGCGAGTGGTTCATTCAAGTCAACCTTTCCGAGAGGGAAGTTGGATCTTGTCACAGGCGGCGGGCATCAATGGAAATGTCCCGGTGAAACCGCTCGGGCGGGGGCCGGCTGGCAGGATCGTCTCGTGCTGAACGACTTCATCGCGGGCCTGCCCAAGGCCGAGCTCCACGTCCACCACGTCGGGTCCGCCTCGCCGCGGATCGTCTCCGAGCTGGCCGCGCGCCATCCGGGCACGGTCCCGGCGGACCCGGAGCGGTTGCGCGAGTTCTTCGCGTTCCGCGACTTCGCGCACTTCATCGAGGTCTACCTCGCGGTCGTCGACCTGGTCCGCACGCCCGAGGACGTCCGCTACCTCACCTACGAGATCGGCCGTGAGCTCGCCACCGGTCAGGCCGTGCGGTACGCCGAGCTGACCTGCACGCCGTACACCTCGGTGCTTCCCGACGACCCCGAGCGGGGCATGGCGATCGAGGCCTACACCGAGGCGATCGAGGACGCGCGGGTCGCGGCCGAGCGCGACTTCGGGCTGGTGCTGCGCTGGATCTACGACATCCCGGGGGAGTCGGGCATCCCGGCCGCCGACGCGACGCTGCGGTTCGCGCTCGACCACGCGCCCGAGGGTCTGCTCGGCTTCGGTCTGGGCGGTCCCGAGATCGGTGTGCCGCGCGCGCAGTTCGCGCCGCACTTCTCGGCCGCGCGGGCCGCCGGCCTGCGCTCGGTGCCCCACGCGGGCGAGACCACCGGTCCGGAGACGATCTGGACGTCGCTGCGCGACCTCGGCGCCGAGCGGATCGGGCACGGCACGTCCGCGGCGGCCGACCCCGCGCTGCTGGCCTACCTCGCCGAGCACCGGATCCCGCTCGAGGTGTGCCCGTCGTCCAACGTGGCCACGCGCGCGGTCGCCTCGCTCGACGAGCACCCGCTGCCGCGCTTCGTCGAGGCCGGCGTCCTGGTGACGATCAACTCCGACGACCCGCCGATGTTCGGGACCACGCTCAACCGCGAGTACGAGATCGCGGCCGACCTCCTCGACCTCGACGCCGCCGGGGTGGCCGACCTGGCCCGGGCCGGCGTCGCGGCGTCCTTCGCGCCGGACGACGTCCGGGCCCGGCTCAGCGCCGAGATCGACGCCTACGCCGCCGGGGGAGCCTGAGCCCGTGGCCACCACCCCGCTCGGCCTGTTCGCCATCGATGGCCTGCTGTCGGACGAGGAGCGGGCGATGCGCGACACCGTGCGCGCCTTCGTCGACGCGCGGGTCCGCCCCCACCTCGCCGACTGGTACGACGCGGGCACGCTCCCCGCCCGCGACCTGGCCCGTGAGCTCGGCGGACTGGGCGTGCTCGGCATGCACCTGGAGGGCTACGGCTGCGCCGGGACCAGCGCGACCGCCTACGGACTGGCCTGCCTCGAGCTCGAGGCCGCCGACTCCGGCCTGCGCTCCCTGGTCTCGGTCCAGGGCTCCCTGGCGATGTTCGCGATCTGGAAGTGGGGCACCGAGGAGCACAAGCAGACCTGGCTGCCCCGCATGGCCACCGGCGAGGCCATCGGCTGCTTCGGCCTGACCGAGCCCGACTTCGGCTCCAACCCCGCCGGCCTGCGCACCCGCGCGGTCCGCGACGGCGACGCCTGGGTCCTGACCGGCACCAAGATGTGGATCACCAACGGCTCCATCGCCGACGTCGCCGTCGTCTGGGCCCAGACCGACGAGGGCATCCGCGGATTCGTCGTGCCCACCGACACCCCCGGCTTCACCGCCCCCGAGATCAAGCGCAAGCTCTCCCTGCGCGCCTCGGTGACCAGCGAGCTCGTCCTCGACGGCGTCCGCCTGCCCGCCGACGCGGTCTTCCCCGAGGTCCGCGGCCTGCGCGGCCCGCTCTCGTGCCTGGACGAGGCCCGCTTCGGCATCGTCTTCGGCTCCCTCGGCGCCGCCCGCGACTGCCTCGAGACCACCATCGCCTACGCCCAGCAGCGCGAGATCTTCGACAAACCCCTCGCCGCCTACCAGCTCACCCAGGCCAAGCTCGCCGACATGAGCCTCGAGCTCGGCAAGGGCATGCTCCTGGCCCTCCACCTCGGCCGGCTCAAGGACGCCGGGCACCTCGCCACCGAGCAGGTCAGCCTCGGCAAGCTCAACAACGTCCGTGAGGCCATCGCCATCGCCCGCGAGTGCCGCACCATCCTCGGCGCCGCCGGCATCACCCTGGAGTACCCCGTCCTGCGCCACGCCAACAACCTCGAGTCCGTCCTCACCTACGAGGGCACCAGCGAGGTCCACCAGCTCGTCATCGGCCGCGCCCTCACCGGCGAGGCCGCCTTCCGCTGAGGGCGGCCCAAAAAAGCATCAGCCCCACGGGGCTCATACCTCCCGCGGGGCTGCCACTTTTGTACGACATCCGGGCCACGCGCCGGGGGAGGCGCGCCGGGCTCGGGCGGGGTGCCCTAGGCGCTGTGCAGCCGGGTCGGCGGCAGCGCCCGCGCGCGCCAGCGGCCGCCGTCCCGGTCGACCTCGATGGGGTGCTCGAAGGTCCGGCTGATCGTGTCGGTGGTGACCGCCTCCGCGACCGGGCCGGCGACGACGACGTCGCCGTGCGAGATGAGCAGCGCGTGCGTCGTGGTGGTCGGCAGCTCCTCGAGGTGGTGGGTGACGAGCACCGAGGCCACCTCGGGCGCGCTGTGCGCGAGCCGGTCGAGCACGCTGAGCAGCTGCTCGCGGGCGGCCACGTCGAGGCCGGTGGTCGGCTCGTCGAGCAGCAGCAGGCGCGGCTGGGCAGCCAGCGCGCGGGCGATGAGGGCGCGGCCGCGCTCGCCCTGGGAGAGGGTGGGCCAGTGCGCGTCGCGGCGGGCGCTGAGGCCGACCTCGGCGATCAGCTCGTCCGCGCGGACGACGTCCTCGGGGGTGGGCGTCCAGCGCATCGGCAGCTCGATCGTGCCGGTGATCCCGGTGAGCACGACCTGGTGCACGCTCAGCCGGGACTCCAGCGGGTGGCGCGGGTTGACGTGGCCGATGTCGCGGCGCAGCTCCTGGAGGTCGACCCGGCCGAGCCGGCGGCCGAGCACGTCGACGGTGCCCGACGTCGGGTGCACCTGGGCGCCGCAGAAGCTCAGCACGGTGCTCTTGCCGGCGCCGTTGGGCCCGAGCAGCGCCCAGTGCTCGCCGGCCCGGACGGTGAGGTCGACGCCGTGCAGGATCTGGTTGCCGTTGCGGCGGAAGGTCACCTCGCGCAGGTCGAGGACGGTCGGGTTCACGTCAGGGTCTCCTTCAGGGACGTCAGGTGGGTCCGGCTGAGCCGGGCGGCCAGGTCGGCATCGCGATCGGCGATCGCGCGGTGCAGCAGGTCGTGGGCCTCGTGGTCGCTGGCGTGGTCGGCGGCGGTGCCGAGGCGGAGCATCTCCACCATCGCCACCCGGCTGCGCGGCACGAAGCTGTCGAACAGGTCCACCAGGACCGGGTTGTGGGCCGCCACGACGACGGCACGGTGGAACGCCATGTCGGCGTCCACCCGCTCCTCGACATCGGTACGACGCGCGCGCTCGGCCAGCGCCCGCCCGATCGCGCGCAGCTCGGTCGGCGTCCGCCGCTGCGCCGCGAGCGCCGCGGCCTCGGCCTCGATCGCCGTGCGCGCCTCGATCACCGAGACGATGTCGGCCCGGCGCAGCACGAGGTCCCAGTCCTCGGGGACGTCGAGCGCGGTGACGAACACGCCCGCACCCTGGCGCGAGGCCAGCACGCCGCGCCCGGCGAGCTGCCGGATCGCCTCGCGCAGCGTCGAGCGGCCCACGCCCAGCTGGGGGGCGAGCGTGGTCTCGCCCGGCAGCTTGGCGCCGAGGGTCCACTCGCCGGCCCGGATCCGGGTGAGCAGCAGGTCCGCGGCCTGGTCGGCGAGCGGCTCGCGGCGTACCTGGGGGCTGGGCATGGGGGCGGGGCCTTGTCTACTTGTCTGAGGAGTTGGGCTAGAGTCTAGGACATGCAGACGACCGTGCTCCTCCTTGCCCGCCGCGGCGGGGCCTGGTGCGGTCGGCTCCTCGTCGCGGAGTGAGGCGTGCGCCGGCCCCACCACGACCGGCAAGGAGCCTCCGCATGACCACCTACGACTGGAACCGCCAGCGTCCCTCGGGGATGCCGTCCCACCGCTACCGCGACGTCCACGACCGCGTCGACGTACCCCTGACCGAGCGGGACTGGCCCACGCGCCGGCTGACCGAGGCGCCCCTGTGGGTGCCGGTCGACCTGCGCGACGGCAACCAGGCCCTGGCCGAGCCGATGGATCCCGAGCGCAAGCGCCGCTTCTTCGCGCTGCTCGTCGCGATGGGCTACAAGGAGATCGAGGTCGGCTACCCGTCGGCCTCGCAGACCGACTTCGACTTCGTCCGGCTGCTCGCGGCCTCCGACCTGGCGCCGCCGGACGTGACGATCGTGGTGTTCACCGCGGCCCGCCGCGACCTGGTCGAGCGGACCGTGGAGTCCGTGCGGGGTCTGCGCAATCCCGTCGTCATCCATCTGTACACCGCGACCGCACCGACCTGGCGCGATGTCGTCCTGGGGCACTCGCGCGAGGCGCTCAAGGACCTGGTCCTGGCCGGGGCGCTCGACGTCCTCGAGCTGAGCGAGGGACTGCCCGACGTCCGCTTCGAGTTCTCGCCCGAGGTCTTCAACCTGACCGAGCCCGACTACGTCCTCGACGTGTGCGACGCGGTCACCGCGCTGTGGGAGGCGACCCCGGAGCGCCCGGTGATCCTCAACCTGCCCGCCACGGTGGAGATCGCGACCCCCAACGTGTACGCCGACCAGATCGAGCACATGCACAAGAACCTCGCGCGCCGCGACAGCGTGATCCTCTCGGTGCACCCGCACAACGACCGCGGTACCGGCGTGGCCTGTGCCGAGCTCGCCGTCCTGGCCGGGGCGCAGCGGGTCGAGGGCTGCGTGTTCGGCAACGGCGAGCGGACCGGCAACGTCGACATCGCCACCCTCGCGCTCAACCTGCACGCCCAGGGCGTCGACCCGATGATCGACTTCTCCGACATCGACGAGGTACGCCGCACGGTCGAGCACTGCACGCGGATCGAGGTGCACCCGCGGCACCCCTACGTCGGCGCCCTGGTCCACACCGCCTTCAGCGGCACCCACCAGGACGCCATCCGCAAGGGCTTCGCCGAGCACCGCGCCCGTGCCGCCGCGCAGGGCCGGGCCGCGTCCGAGATCGACTGGCGGGTGCCCTACCTGCCGGTGGACCCGGCCGACCTCGGCCGCACCTACGACGAGGTGATCCGGGTCAACTCCCAGTCGGGCAAGGGCGGCATCGGCTACGTGCTGGAGCGCGAGCACGGCGTCGTGCTCTCGCGGGAGCGCGAGATCGCGTTCGGCCGGACGGTCCAGCGCCACGCCGACGCGACCGGCACGGAGGTCAGCGCCGCCGAGCTCGGCACCCTGTGGGAGCGCTTCGCGCAGGGGGAGTCCGGCGAGGGGTGACACACTCGGGCCGGTGGCGGACAGGTACGGGGCATGAGTCCACCCCGCGCCCCTGATCCACGCCACCGGTTCGCCGAGCTCTACCGGGCGCTCTACGGCGACCTGGTCCGGTTCGTGCAGCGCCGGACCGGGGCGGGGTCCGGGTCCGCCGAGGACGTCGTCGCCGAGATCTTCCTGGTCGTGTGGCGCCGCGTCGCCGACCTGCCCGCGGACGACGACGCCGCCCGTGCCTGGGTGTACGGCGTCGCGCGCGGTCACCTGCTCAACACCCGCCGCGGCGACCGGCGCCGGCAGGCGCTCGCGGTCCGGCTCGCCGAGGCGGCGCCGGCACCACCGGCGAGCGGCGACGACGACCGCACCGCCGACGCCGCCGCCCGCCGGGTGGACCTCGCCCGCGCCTGGCAGCGCCTCTCGGCGGGACACCAGGAGGCCATCGCGCTGACCGCGCTCGACGGCCTGTCCGCGCCGCGGGCCGCGGAGGTGCTCGGCATCTCGCCGGTGGCCTACCGGCTGCGGCTCAGCCGGGCCCGCCGGGCGCTGCGCCTCCACCTCGACCACCTCCCGCGGACCGCGCCCGCGGCACCCAAAAGGACCTCCACGCCATGACCGACGACCTGATGACCCTCGTGCGCTCGCTCGACCCTGCAGACCCGGCGGCCGCCGTACCGACGGGGGAGGGGGTGCGCGCCCGGGCCGACCTCGCCCGGATCCTCGCCACCGACCCGCTCCCGGCGCCTCGCCGTCGTCCGGCCCGGGTGCTCGTCGCCGCCGCGGCGGCCGTCGCCGTGGTCGCGACGGGCGTCGTCCTCACGCCGTCCGTGATCGGCGGCGACGCCGCCTTCGCCACCTGGCGCCCGCTGCCCCAGAACGTCGTCGGCACCGCCCGGACCGAGGCCGCCGACCGGTGCCGCGACGAGCTGGACGACACCGGCGCGACCGACGCCCTCGACCGGGCCCGGCCCGCGGTGGCCGAGCAGCGGGGCGCCTGGACGCTGGTGCTCCTCAGTGGGACCGGCGGGTTCTCGGGGCTGTGCATCACCGACGACAGCCGCCGGCTGCTCGGCGACATGATCGGCTCGGTCGGCACGGCCGACGTACCGGCGCCCGGGCCGCGCGGGCTCACCGCGACCGACCTCGGCACCGGCTCCCTGGACGCCGGCGACCTCTCGCTCGTCGCAGGCCTGGCCGGCGACGACGTGGTCGCGGTCGCCTACGCCAGCGCCGAGCACGGACGGGTCGAGGCGAGCCTCGGCGAGGGCCGGTTCGCGCTGTGGTTCCCCGGCGACGAGCTGGTCGGCGGGGGCGTGGTGCCCCTGGAGGTCACCTACGCCGACGGCAGCCGGGCGCGCGTCGACGTCGCGCTCTGAGCCCGCAACGCAGCGACCGCCGGCCGGCGTCCTCACGGACGTCGGCCGGCGGTCGTGCTGATGGCGCCCCCGGCAGGAGTCGAACCCGCAACCAGCCGGGTAGAAACCGGCGGCTCTATCCAATTGAGCTACGGAGGCCCGGGCGTCAGGGTATCGCCCCGCGAGCCCGGATCCGCTAGCGAGCGGACGAGCCCGCGATCGCCGCGGCGACCGCGTGGTGCACCTCGGGGTGGAACACCGACGGCATGATGAAGCTCGCGTTGAGCTCGTCGTCGCGCACCACGAGCGCGATCGCCTCGGCCGCGCGGAGCATCATCTCCACGGTCACCTCGGCGGCCCGCGCGTCGAGCAGGCCCCGGAAGACACCGGGGAACGCGAGCACGTTGTTGATCTGGTTCGGGAAGTCCGAGCGGCCCGAGGCGACGACGGCGGCGTACTTCGCGGCCTGCGCGGGGTCGACCTCGGGGTCGGGGTTGGCGAGCGCGAAGACGACCGGGTCGGCGGCCATCGTGGCGATCCACTCGGGCTTGAGGATGTTGGGGGCGCTGACGCCGATGAACACGTCGGCACCCTCGAGCACCTGCTGCAGCCCACCGGTACGACGCTCGCGGTTGGTCAGCGAGGCGAGCTCCTGGTGCGCGGGAGACAGGCCCGCGTCGTCGGCGCACAGCGCACCGCTGCGGTCGACCACGACGACGTCCTGGACGCCGGCGGCCAGGAGCAGCTTGACGATCGCGGTGCCCGCGGCGCCGCCACCGGAGACGACCACGCGCGCGGCGCCGACGTCCTTCTTGACCACGCGCAGCGCGTTGGTGAGCGCGGCGAGCACGACGATCGCCGTCCCGTGCTGGTCGTCGTGGAAGACGGGGATGTCGAGCCGCTCGCGCAGCCGGGCCTCGATCTCGAAGCAGCGCGGCGCGGCGATGTCCTCGAGGTTGATGCCGCCGAAGCCGGGGGCGATCAGCTCGACCGCACGCACGATCTCGTCGGTGTCCTGGGTGTCGAGGCAGATCGGCCAGGCGTCGATCTCGCCGAACCGCTTGAACAGCGCGGCCTTGCCCTCCATCACCGGCAGCGCGGCGCCGGGGCCGATGTTGCCCAGGCCGAGCACCGCGGAGCCGTCGGTGACGACCGCGACGGCATTGCCCTTGATGGTGAGCCGGCGCACGTCCTCGGGGTTCTCGGCGATCGCCATCGAGACCCGCCCCACGCCGGGCGTGTAGGCCAGCGACATGTCGTCGCGGGTCTTGAGCGGGACCTTCGAGGCGACCTCGATCTTGCCGCCGAGGTGGATCAGGAACGTCCGGTCGGAGACCTTGTGCACCTCGACGCCCTCGACCGCGGCGACCGCGGTCTGCAGCTCGAGTGCGTGCTCGGCGTCCGCGGCCGAGCAGGTGACGTCGACGGTGAGCCGGTGCGCGCTGGACTCCGCGACGTCGATCGCGGTGACCATGCCACCCGCGCTCGCGATCGCGGTGGCGACCTCACCCACGACACCGTGGTCGACGGTGGTGTGCAGGCGCATGGTGATCGAGTACGACGAGGCGGTGGCAGTCCTTTTGGGCACGATCCAAGTCTCGTCCCGAGACGGGGTTACTCGGAAGTCGGCGCGGTGTTCGATTTCTCCGCGGGTGCGGCGCGAGGCTCAGCCGCGGTCGTGGGTGTGGGCCACGTAGACGTCGCACGAGGCGTGCGCGGCGACATCGCGCGCGATGCTGCCGAGCACCCGTCCGGCGATGCCCTGGACCCGCTTGTTGCCCACGACGATGAGCTCGGCGCCCAGCGCCTCGGCGGTGCTGACGAGCGCCTCGCCCGGCTTGCCCTCGGCGGCGGCCGTGGTGATCGTGAGCCCCGGGTACGCCGTACGGAGCAGGCCCGCCGCCTTGGTGGCGACCTTCTCGGCCTCGGTCTCGTTGCTGAGCATCAGGGTGTCGCTGCCGATGCGCACCGTCTCGGACTCGAACTTGCCGAACGCCGAGATCAGGTGGAGGCGCGCGTCGAGCGCCTGGGCGAGCACGGCGGCCCGCTCCGCGGCCGCTGCCGCCGTCGCACTGCCGTCGACTCCCGCGACGATGATCTTGTCCGCCACTGCTGCTCCTCACGCCGTTGTGACCTGCGGCCCCAACGTAGCGCTCAACCGCGCAGCGTGGCCATCCAGTCCTCGATCGCCTCGGGGGTGCGCGGCAGCGCGGCCGAGAGGTTGCGGACGCCGTCGGCGGTGACCACCACGTCGTCCTCGATCCGGATACCGATCCCGCGCAGCTCCTCGGGGACGAGCAGGTCGTCGGCCTGGAAGTAGAGGCCCGGCTCGACGGTCAGCACCATGCCCTCGACGAGGTCCGCCTCGCGGTAGGCCTCGGGTGCCGCCTTGCCGCAGTCGTGGACGTCCATGCCGAGCATGTGGCTCACGCCGTGCAGGGTCCAGCGGGCGTAGACCTTGGAGTCGGGGGAGAGGGCCTCCTCGACCGAGACCGGCAGCAGGCCGAGGTCGTCGAGGCCGTGGGCGAGCACGTCCATCGCGGCGTCGTGGCCGGCCAGGAACTTCGCGCCCGGCCGGAGCGCGGCGATCGCGGCCTCCTGGGAGCGCAGCACCAGCGTGTAGAGGTCGCGCTGCAGGGGGGAGAACGTGCCGGAGACCGGCAGGGTGCGGGTCACGTCGGCGGTGTAGAGGTTGGCGCCCTCGACGCCCATGTCGCACAGGATCAGCTCGCCGGGGACGATCGCGCCCGAGTTCTCGATCCAGTGCAGCGTCGTCGCGTGGGAGCCGTTGGCGACGATCGAGTCGTAGCCGAGGTCGTTGCCCATCGTGCGCGCCCGGCGGAAGAACGTGCCCTCGAGCCAGCGCTCGCCGTGCTCGACGACGCGGTCCCACTCGCGCACGCAGTCCTCGAAGCCGAGCGTGGTCGCGTCGACCGCGGCCTGCAGCTCGCCGATCTCCCAGGCGTCCTTGACCAGGCGCATCTCGGAGGCAACCCGCTCGAGCTCGCCGTCGCGCCCCTCGTCACCGGGGACGAGCGCGTCGACCGAGGCCGAGACGCCGCGCAGGACGCGGGTCTTGGCGCTGCGGGCGAGGTCGGCCTCGAGCTCGTCGACGTGCTTGACGGTCAGGCCGAGGGCGGCCTCGAGCTCGCCGGCGGACGGGCGCTTGCCGGCCCACAGGGCGCCGTACTGGCGGTCGCGGAAGAACTCGTCGCTGTCCCGCGTCGAGCGCGGTCGGGCGTAGAGCACCGCGGAGCCGTCGGGCTCGACGACCAGCGTCGCGTCGGAGGTCTGGTTGCCGCTGAAGTAGGCGTGGGCCGTGTCGGCGCGGAAGCGGTAGTCGGTGTCGTAGGCGCGGACCTTGTAGCCGCCGCCGGGCAGCACCAGGCGCTCACCGGGGAACGCCTCGGCCAGCCGGGTACGACGAGCGGCCGCGTGGTCGGCGAGCGGATGGCGCTCGACGTCGTCCTCGCGCTCGTCCCAGCCCGTCCGCATGAAGGCCGCATAGGCCTCCGGGACGGCCGGGTCGTGCTGCTCGGTCTTCGGTCCGTTCTGCGGGGTCTCGGCGCTCACCCCCCTACTGTACGCACGCGCGCACGCCCGTGAAGACGCGGCGATCTCAGGCGCGCGGCACGCTGCGGATAGGCTGCGGCCCATGCCAGCAGTCCGTCGCAACAGTGTTGCCTTCACGGTCGTCGTGGCCGTGGCGGTGGCGCTCGGAGCGCTGCTGACACTGCTCGTGCTCGCGCTCTCCGGCGCGCCGACGATCACGCTGCTGGCGACCGCGCTCGCCGCGCTGCCCGTCGGGCCCGTCCTGGCGGCGTACCTGTGGCTCGACCGCTACGAGCCCGAGCCGCGGATCCTGCTCGCCTCGGGCCTGGCCTGGGGCGCCTTCGTCGCCACGATGGCCGCCATCGTCATCCAGGGCCTCGGCGGGCTCATCGTCGGGTTCACCGACGACGCCTCGCTCGCGATCGCCGCGCCGGTCATCGAGGAGGCGAGCAAGGGCCTCTTCCTGGTCCTGCTGCTCTGGTGGCGCCGGGCCGAGATCGACGGGGTCCTCGACGGCATCGTCTACGCCGGCATGGTCGGCGTGGGCTTCGCGTTCACCGAGAACATCCTCTACCTCGCCGCGGCCTACAACGGCACCGACGGCATGGGGCCGGGCGGGATCGAGGCGGTGACCGGGACCTTCGTCGTCCGGTGCATCTTCAGCCCGTTCGCGCACCCGCTCTTCACCGCCTTCACCGGCGTCGGGGTCGGCCTCGCGGTCGCCTCGCGGCGCCGCTCCGTGCGCTGGCTCGCGCCGCTGGGCGGCTACGCCCTCGCCGTGCTCGCCCACGGCGTCTGGAACGCCTCCACGATCTTCGGCTTCGGCAGCTTCGCCGTGGTCTACGTCGTGATCATGGCGCCGGCGTTCATCGGCATGATCGCGCTGGCGTGGTGGTCGCGCGAGACCGAGGCGCACGTCCTCCGGGTCTCGCTCACCGACGCCGCCCAGCGCGGCCTGCTGCCGGCGACCGACATCGGCTGGGTGGTCAACCTCCGTGCGCGCCGCCAGGCCCGGCAGTTCGCGCGCCGGATGGGCGGACCCGACGCCGAGCGCGCGATGCGCGACTACCAGCAGGCCGCGATCGAGCTGGGCTACCTCCATCACCGGCTCCTGCGCGGCACCGCGCCGGCCGACTGGCAGGTGCGCGGACAGGACTTCCTCGGGCGGATCCAGGCAGCCCGGCCGCAGATCGCATTTCCCGGACAGGTGGTACCTCAGCGATGACTCCCGGACACCAGGCCTCGACGGGCGCCGGCCTCACCGACGACGTCGACGGCCGGATGCTCACCGAGGTGGTGCGTCTCCACGGCTCGCTCAACAACGCGCCGCTGCCGCTCGACCTGCCCAGCGTCGACGCGCTGCGCGTCGGTCGCGAGCACATCATCGAGCAGCTCGAGGACTACATCATCCCGCGGCTGACCGAGATCGAGGCGCCGCTGCTCGTCGTGGTCGGCGGCTCCACCGGCGCCGGCAAGTCGACCCTGGTCAACACCCTCGTCGGCACCAAGGTGACCACGCCCGGTCTGCTCCGGCCGACCACGCGCTCGCCCGTGCTGGTCCACCACCCCGACGACGGCCGCTGGTTCGGCGCCGACCGGCTGCTCCCCGAGCTCGCCCGGGTCGCCCAGCCGACCACCGACCAGGACGCCATCCAGCTCGTCCCGAGCCTGGAGGTCCCGCGCGGGCTGGCGATCCTCGACGCACCCGACGTCGACTCGGTCGACGAGCGCAACCGTGAGCTCGCCGGTCAGCTGCTCGCCGCGGCCGACCTGTGGCTGTTCGTCACCTCGGCGGCGCGCTACTCCGACCAGGTGCCGTGGGACCACCTCAAGCAGGCGGTCGACCGCAACACGGCCGTGGCGCTCGTGCTCAGCCGGACCTCGGCCGACGACGTCTCGACGGTCTCGGTCCACCTCGCCCGGATGATGGCGGCCCGCGGGCTCAAGGACAGCCCGCTGTTCGCCGTACCTCAGGGGCCGGTGAGCGACGAGGGGCTGCTGCCCGCGTCGTACGGTGCCGAGATCAAGGGCTGGCTCGACGCGCTGGCCGCCGACACCGCCGCCAAGCGCGACGTCGTCAACCAGACCGTCGCCGGTGCCGTGCGCACGGTGACCCGCAAGGCGTTCCCGATCGCCGACGCCGTCGACCTCCAGGTCGGGGCCGTGGCCGACCTCCTCGCCCGCGCCGACCGTGTCTACGACGAGGCCCAGACGGCCCTGGTGAGCGCCGGCACCGACGGCACGCTCCTGCGCGGCGACCTGCTCGCCCGCTGGCAGGAGTTCGTCGGCAGCGGCGAGCTGGTCCGGACGCTGGAGGCCAAGGTCGGCTTCGTGCGCGAGCGGCTGGTCAACGCGATCAAGGGCAAGCCCCAGCAGGCCGAGCGGGTCGGGCTCGCCATCGAGATGGCGCTCGAGACGCTCGTCGCCGACCACGCCGAGCGGGCCGCCTCGACCGCGGCCGCCGCGTGGCGCGAGAAGTCCTACGGCGAGGCGCTGCTCCGCTCGACCACCGACGACCTGTCCCGCGCCGGCCGGGGGCTGCGTGCCCAGGCCGAGCAGGAGGTCCGCACCTGGCACGACGGGCTCCAGGACCTCGTCCGCACCGAGGCCGGCGACGCGCGCCACAGCGCGCGCTTCCTCGCGCTCGGCGTCCGCGGGCTCGCGGTGACGCTCGGCGTCGTCGCGCTCGCCGGAGCCCAGCCCCAGGGCGACGCGGCCGAGGCCGTCCGGCTCGGCGAGGGTCTCCTCGCCACCACGCTCGGACAGGCCGGCGCCGACCGACTCGTCGACCAGGCGCGCGGCGACCTCGCGCGCCGGCTGACGACCCTGATGGGCGCCGAGCGCGCCCGCTACCTCGCGCCGGCCGCACAGTGGCAGCTCAAGCCCGACGCGCCGGACCAGCTCCGCCAGGCCGCTCGCCGGGTGGACGACCTGCGGTTCGCCGCGGCTAAGAAGGGAACGGGTGGACACCTGTGACGCAAGGTCTCGACGACGCGACGAAGGTCCCTGCCGACCTCGCCACGCGGGGATCGGCCATCGGCGCCAAGGTCGCCGGGCTCGACGCGGCGGCCCAGGCCGCGCGCGGCCGGCTCGATGACGCGGTGCTCGACGAGGTCGCGGCGGCGGTGGACAAGTCGACCGGCCGGCTGCGGCTCTCGGCGCGCCACACGGTCGTCGCCATCGCCGGAGCGACGGGCTCGGGCAAGTCGTCGACGTACAACTCGCTGACCGGGCTCGAGCTCTCCTCCGTCGGCATCCGCCGGCCCACCACCTCGTGGGCCACGGCCGTGGTGTGGGGGAGCCAGGGCGCCGGCGAGCTGCTCGAGTGGCTCGGCATCCCGCCGCGCCACCAGACGATGCGCGACTCGATGCTCGATACCCCGCGCGGCGACGAGGACTTCGACGGCGTCGTCCTGCTCGACCTGCCCGACCACGACTCCACCGAGGTCTCCCACCACCTCGAGGTCGACCGGCTCGTCGCCACCGCCGACCTCATGGTGTGGATCCTCGACCCCCAGAAGTACGCCGACGCCGCCGTGCACGACCGCTACTTCAAGCCGATGAGCACCCACCAGGACGTCATCCTGGTCGCGCTCAACCACATCGACACCGTGCCGCTCGACCGCCGCCAGTCGATGATCGACGACGTCCGCCGGCTGCTGGCCGCCGACGGCCTGCCCGACGTCCCCGTGCTGCCGATCTCGGCGCGCGAGGGCATCGGCATGCCTGAGCTGCGCCAGGAGATCCTGCGCCGGGTCCACGACAAGCGGAGCACGTCGCTGCGCGTCGAGGCCGACATCGCCGCCGCCGCCGGGCGCCTCGAGCAGGCCGGTGGCAGCACGCCCGCCGCCGACCTCGCGCCCAGCCGGATCGAGGACGTCGAGGACCGCGTCGCCGACGCGGCCGGCGTCTCGGCCGTCGTCGAGGGCATCGAGCGCACCGTCGGCGAGCGCGCCCGCCGTGCCGTCGCCTGGCCGCCGCTCGCGCTGCTGGGCGGTCGCGGCGACGACGCGACGGCGCTCTCCACCGACCCCAAGGTCGCCCCGCTCGACCGCGCCGCCGTCGACACCACCGTGCGCGGGCTGGCCGACGAGGCCGCCGCGGGCGTCGGACCGGGCTGGACCCGGCACGTGCTTGCCGCGGCCACCGGCCGCCTCGACAGCGCCGGCCAGCGCCTCGACCAGGAGCTGCGCCGGGTCGACCTCGGTGGCCGGCTGCCCGCGTGGGTGGGCCTGGTCCGGGTGCTGCACTGGCTGCTCCTGCTGGCCGCCGTCGGCGGCTTCGTCTGGTGGGGCGTCGCCGCGGTCCAGGGCAACGCCGGCGACCTGACCAAGGTCGCCGGGCTCCCGCTGCCGGCCGTGCTCGGCATCGGTGGGCTGGTGCTCGGGCTGCTCCTCGCCGTGGTCGGGGGGATGCTCGTGCGCGGGCTCGCCCGGCAGCGCGCCGAGGCGGCCGACGAGCGGCTGCGCGGGGTCGTGCACCAGGTGCTCGACGCCGACGTGGTCCAGCCGCTCGGCGCCGAGCTCGCGTCGTACGCGGCCTTCCGCCGGGGCATCAACGCCGCGCGTTCCTGACCCGCTGAACCTCACGCCTCTCCCAGACGTACCGCCCCGGTCCCTCGGCTCTCCACAGCCGGCGGGCCGGGGCTCTTCTCTCCCCAGCCCGCCCTGACCCGGACCCGCATCCCCGGCCCCCTGCCATGGACTTCTCTCCTGCCCGGTCACCCCGACCGGGCGCCATCGAGAGGAGAATCCCATGTCCAACGCCCCCTTGGTCACCGTCCAGGGCTGGATCGGCAACGAGCCCACCGCCCGCGAGGTCGGCGGCGTCCCGGTGCTCGGCTTCCGGGTGGGCTGCACACCCCGCCACTTCAGCCGCACCGCCGCCGAGTGGGTCGACGGCGAGACCCAGTGGTACGCCGTCAGCGCCTGGCGCCGCCTCGCCTCCCACGCCGCGAGCTCGCTCCACCAGGGCGACCCGGTCATCGTGCACGGCCGGCTCACCCACCGCACCTACGTCAACAAGCACGGGCTCGAGGCCGTCGCCGTCGAGATCGACGCCCTGACCCTCGGCCACGACCTGACCCGCGGGGTGGCCACCTTCGTCAAGGCCGCACCGCTGCCGCCCGATGCCGCCGGGGCAGCTGAGGCCGCCTCCGGGCTCCCCGCCGCGTCCGACCGGAGCGCCGCCGCATGACCCTCGCGCCGCCGCTCCCGCGCCCCGCCCCGCCGGGCCCACCGTCCCCGCCCCACCGCCCACCCGCACCACCGGCGCCCGACGACCCCGGCGACCCCTGCGGCGCTGGCGGCGCTGGCGGCGATGCCGCCGATGCCGCCGGCCGCGACCGACCGGAGCACCGCCGCATGACCCTCGCGCCGCCGCTCCCGCGCCCGGCCCCGCCGGGTCCGCCGTCCCCGCCCCACCGCCCGCCCGCGCCACCGGCGCCCGACGACCCCGGCGCGGAGCGACCCCGACCACCGTGATCCGCCGGATGCTGCGTAGCCTTGGCCCCATGGCGGAATACGTGCTCTCGCTGCGCAACGTGCGAAAGGCCCATGGCGACAAGGTTGTCCTCGACAACGTGACGCTGTCCTTCCTGCACGGCGCCAAGATCGGTGTCGTCGGACCCAACGGCATGGGCAAGTCCTCGCTGCTCAAGCTGATGGCCGGCCTCGACCAGCCCAACAACGGCGACATCGTGCGCGACCCCGACGCGACGGTCGGCATGCTCCAGCAGGAGCCGCCGCTGACCGAGGGCAAGACCGTCCTCGAGAACGTCGAGGAGGCCGTGGCGGACATCAAGTCCAAGATGAAGCGCCTCGAGGACGCCTACATGGAGATGGGCGACCCCGACGCCGACCAGGACGCCCTGATGGCCGAGACGGGCGAGCTGCAGACCGAGCTCGACAACGCCAACGCCTGGGACCTCGACAGCCGGCTCGAGCAGGCGATGGACGCCCTGCGCTGCCCGCCCTCCGACGCCCTCGTCGACAAGCTCTCCGGTGGTGAGCGGCGCCGCGTGGCGCTGTGCAAGCTCCTCCTCCAGCAGCCCGACCTGCTGCTCCTCGACGAGCCCACCAACCACCTCGACGCCGAGTCCGTGCAGTGGCTCGAGGGTCACCTCAAGTCCTACCCGGGCGCCGTCCTGGCGGTCACCCACGACCGGTACTTCCTCGACAACGTCGCCCAGTGGATCGCCGAGGTCGACCGCGGCTCGATCCACGGCTACGAGGGCAACTACTCGACGTACCTGGAGACCAAGAAGGAGCGGCTCAAGGTCGAGGGCGCCAAGGACGCCAAGCGCGCCAAGATGCTCGAGAAGGAGCTGGAGTGGGTCCGCTCCAACGCCAAGGCCCGCCAGACCAAGTCCAAGTCGCGTCTGGCCCGGTACGAGGAGCTCGCGGCCGAGGCTGACAAGGCCCGCAAGATCGACGCCGCCGACATCAACATCCCGCCGGGCCCGCGCCTGGGTGACGTCGTGCTCGAGGCCGAGCACCTCACCAAGGGCTTCGAGGACCGGATCCTGTGGAACGACATCTCCTTCACGCTCCCGCGTGCGGGCATCGTCGGTGTCGTCGGCCCCAACGGCGTCGGCAAGACCACCCTGTTCCGGATGATCACCGGCAACGAGCAGCCCGACTCCGGCAAGCTCAACGTCGGCCAGACAGTCAAGATCTCGTACGTCGACCAGAGCCGCGGCGGCATCGACCCCAAGAAGAACGTCTGGGAGGTCGTCTCCGACGGCCTGGACTTCATCAAGGTCGCCAACTTCGAGATGAACAGCCGCGCCTACGTCGCGTCGTTCGGCTTCAAGGGCCCCGACCAGCAGAAGAAGGCCGGCGTCCTCTCCGGTGGTGAGCGCAACCGCCTCAACCTCGCGCTCACCCTCAAGCAGGGCGGCAACATGCTCCTGCTCGACGAGCCGACCAACGACCTCGACGTCGAGACCCTGTCCTCGCTCGAGGACGCCCTGCTCGACTTCCCGGGCTGCGCCGTGGTGACCTCCCACGACCGGTGGTTCCTCGACCGGGTGGCCACCCACATCCTCGCCTGGGAGGGCACCGAGGACGACGAGGGCGCCTGGTTCTGGTTCGAGGGCAACTTCGCCTCCTACGAGGACAACAAGATCGAGCGCCTCGGCGTCGAGGCGGCCCGCCCGCACCGCGTCACGCACCGTCGCCTCACCCGCGACTGACCGCGCTCCGCGCGCTCCGCACCGTGCACCGAACGGCCTCGTCGGCCCCCTGAGGGGTTCGCCGGGGCCGTTCGCCATGCCGGCGGCGGCCGCTCGCCGGGCCGTGCGCTGGGCCCGTGCTGACGCAGGCGGAGCCGTTCCCGGCTAGCGGATCTCGCGCTCCGGGTGCGCGCAGATCAGCTCGTCGCACACCGCGTCCATGACCCGCCCGAGCGCGTCGAGGTCGCCGGGCGCGACCAGGTCGATGAGCGACTGCCGGACCGTGTCGACGTGGCCGGGGGCGGCGAGGGTGAGCATGGCGTAGCCGGCGTCGGTGAGCCGGCAGTCGACGCCACGGCCGTCCTCGGGGGACTCCTCGCGCTGGACCAGGCCGGCCTTCTCCATCCGCTTGACCGTGTGGGTGACCCGGCTGCGGCTGTGCGCGAGGGCGGCGGCGAGCTGGGCCATCCGGAGCCGGCCCTCGGACTCGGAGAGGCGGACCAGGATCTCGTACTCGACCGCGGACAGGCCGTGCTGGCGGCGCAGGTCCTCGTCGATCCGGTCGAGCAGGAGCGTGGTGCCGAGCAGGAACGAGCGCCAGGTGCGCTGCTGCTCCTCGTCGAGCCACCGCGGCTCGTGGCCGGCTGCGGCGGCCAGGGAGGCGGCGGTCTCGTCAGTCATCCGCGTCAGTCTAGGTCCTGGGTGAGGTCGTGCCGGAGCAGTACGCGCGGGTGTCCGTTGAGCACCGAGGTGGTGTCGGCGGCCCAGCGGAAGCCGGCGGCCTCGAAGTTGGCCCGCAGGCCGGCGTACGCCATGGTCTGGTCGACCCGGGCCTCGCCGTTGTCGAGGGGGTACGCCTCGAGGGCGGGCGCGCCGTGGTCGCGGGCGTAGCCGACCGCTCCCTGGATGAGGGCGTGCGAGATGCCCTGGCCGCGGTGGCCGGGCCGGACCCGGATGCACCACACCGACCACACCGGCAGGTCGTCGACGTGGGGGATCTTGCGGTTGCGGGCGAAGGTCGTGTCCGCGCGCGGAGCCACGGCCGCCCACCCGACGGGGACGTCGTCGCGGTAGGCGAGGACCCCGAGCGGTCCGTCGTCGAGCAGCTTCGCGACGAACGCGCCGCGCTCCTGCCCACGCATGGCGTTGTTGACCTTGGACGGGATCCGATAGCTCAGGCACCAGCAGACGCTGGCGTCGGGGCGCTGGGGGCCGACCAGGGCCCGGACGTCCTCGAAGACAGTGGCGGGCCGTACCTCGATCTCCGTGCTCATGCACGGCAAGGTACGGCCCGCCACCGACAGTCGCTCAGGGGAGCGTCAGGAGAGGCGCTCCAGGATCATCGCCATGCCCTGGCCGCCACCGACGCACATGGTGATCAGGCCGGTGGACTTGTCGTGCCACTGCAGCGAGTTGAGCAGCGTGTTCTGCAGGCGGGCGCCGGTCATGCCGAAGGGGTGGCCCACGGCGATGGAGCCGCCGTTGACGTTGAGCTTCTCGATCGGGATGCCGAGGTCCTCGGCCGAGGGCAGGACCTGGGCGGCGAAGGCCTCGTTGATCTCGGCGAGGTCGATGTCGTCGATGCTCATCCCGGCGTGCTTGAGGGCGTTGCGGGTGGCCTCGACCGGGCCCAGGCCCATGATCTCGGGGGAGAGGCCCGAGACGCCGGTGGAGACGATCCGGGCCAGCGGGGTGAGCCCGAGCTCGGCGGCCTTGGTGTCGGACATGATCACGACGGCGGCGGCGCCGTCGTTGAGCGGGCAGCAGTTGCCGGCGGTCACGACGCCGTCGGGGCGGAAGACCGGCTGGAGCTGGGAGATCGCGTCGTAGGTGACGCCGGCGCGCGGGCCGTCGTCGGCCGAGACGACGGTGCCGTCGGCGAGGGTGACCGGGGTGATCTCGCGGGCCCAGAAGCCGTCGTTGATGGACTTCTCGGCGAGGTTCTGCGAGCGGACGGCGAAGTGGTCGAGGTCCTCGCGCTTGAGGCCGCGCATCCGGGCGACGTTCTCGGCGGTCTGGCCCATGGCGATGTAGACGTCGGGGAGCAGACCGTCCTCGCGCGGGTCGTGCCAGTCCTTGCCGCCCTGGGCGTAGTCCTCGGTGCGCTGCTGGGCGTCGGCGAAGAGGGGGTTCTTGGTGTTCGGGATGTGGTCGGACGTGCCGAACTGGAAGCGCGAGACCGTCTCGACGCCGGCGGAGATGAAGACGTCGCCCTCGCCGGCCTTGATCGCGTGGAAGGCCATCCGGGAGGTCTGCACCGACGAGGAGCAGTACCGGGTGATGGTGGCGCCGGGGATCTCGTAGCCCATCAGGCTGGTGACGATGCGGGCCATGTTGTTGCCGGCCTCACCGCCGGGCAGGCCGCAGCCGAGCAGGAAGTCGTCGACGTCGTTGGGGTCGAGCGCGGGGATCTTGTCGAGCGCGGCCTTCGCGATGAACGCGGTCAGGTCGTCGGGCCGGAAGTCCTTGAGCGAGCCCTTGTTGGCACGGCCGATCGGCGTGCGGGCGGCTGAAACGATGACGGCCTCGGGCATGGAGACTCCTCGGTGCGGTGACAGGCTGAACCCGGACAGCGTAGTGCGGCAGACCTGTAACAGGTTGCAGTCGTGGCAGATCCCACACAGCGGTCCCTGCATGCGGATCCCCACCCCGCGGTGGGGGCCTCCCGTGGAAGCATGCACGCGTGCGGCACCGTTACGACTGCCCCCTGCGCTGGGGGGACATCGACCAGCTCAACCACGTCAACAACGTGAAGTACGTCGACTACCTCCAGGAGGCGCGCGGCGCGCTCCTGCACGCCTGCCGCACCGCTGCCGGGGTGGAGCACCACCACAACGACGCCTACGTCGTGCGCCGGCACGAGGTGACCTTCCGGGCACCGCTGCGCTTCCGGTTCCAGGCGGTGGCGATCGAGTCGTGGGTCAGCGAGATCCGGACCGCGAGCTTCACCCTCGACCACGAGATCTTCACCGAGGACGCCGACGGCACCCGCACCGTCTACCTCCGGGCCCGGACCGTGCTGGCGCCGTTCGTCCTCGCCACCGGTACGCCGCGCCGCCTCGACGAGCAGGAGCGCACCGCGCTCGCGCCGTACGCCGAGCTGGGGGAGGTCCGCTCCCGCCCGGTCCTGGTCGACGTGGCGCGCGAGCACGCCTCGCACTACCCGGTGCAGGTGCGCTTCTCCGACCTCGACATCTACCGCCACGTCAACAACGTGAAGTACTTCGAGTTCTTCCAGGAGGCGCGGATC
The DNA here is from genome assembly GCF_018831735.1 of Pimelobacter sp. 30-1. Classification (NCBI taxonomy): domain Bacteria; kingdom Bacillati; phylum Actinomycetota; class Actinomycetes; order Propionibacteriales; family Nocardioidaceae; genus Pimelobacter; species Pimelobacter sp. 30-1. The sequence continues at coordinate 88,455 of NZ_NHTS01000010.1, read as the reverse complement.
GGCTCGATCCGGCGCCTCCAGCAGGGCCTCCAGGGCTTCCCGCGGGTCGTGAGCGTGCTCGCCCAGGCCGACGTCGAGTACGTCGCGCCGATCGTGCTGCGCCCGCAGCCCTACGACTGCTGGTCGGTGATCTCCCGGATCGGCAACAAGTCGATGGTGATCGAGTCCGAGATCACCGACGGCGTGGGCGGTGCGGACGGCGGCGAGGTGCTGGCCCGCTCCAAGGTCGTGCTGGTCTTCTTCGACACCGAGACCCAGCGCTCGATGACGCCGCCGCCGGGATTCCGCGAGGCGCTGGTCGAGGCGCTCGGGGACATGGTCACAGCCCGCTGAAGTCCGGCTCGCGGCCCTCGGCGAAGGCGGCGAGCGCCTCGAGGTTCGCCGGTCCGCCCATCAGCTCGGCGAAGGCGGCGTTCTCCCGGTCCCGGGCGGCGCGGATGGCGGCGCGGTGCGGCTCGGTCATGGTGTGCTTGACCGCGATCAGCGACGAGATCGGCCGGCGGGCGAGGACCTCGGCCTGGCGCCGGGCGGTCGCGAGCAGGTCGCCGGGCGCGCACACGGTGCGGACCAGGCCCATCTCACGAGCCTCCTCGGCGCTGATCCACTCGGCCGAGAGCAGGGCCCAGGCGGCGTTCTGGCGACCCACCAGCGCCGGGAACAGGTACGACGACGCGGCCTCCGGCGCCACGCCGAGCGAGGTGAAGGGGCACTTGAGCCGGGCCTCGGTGGACATCAGCCCGAGGTCGGCGAACCCCAGGATCGTCGCGCCGATGCCCAGGCCGAGCCCGTTGACGGCCACGACGAGCGGCTTGGGGAAGTCGGCCAGGGCGTCGATCAGGCCGATGAACCCGTGCCGGCCGCGCACGAAGGTGGGGTCGGTGGCGATCCGGTGCATCTCGAGCAGGTCGGTCCCGGCGCTGAAGGCCCGCCCGGCGCCGGTGAGCAGGACGACGGCGACCGTGGGGTCGGCGGCCGCGGCGAGGAGCGCCTCGGCGGTCGCGTCGTACAGCTCCTCGTTGAAGGCGTTGAGCGCCTCGGGGCGGTCGAGGGTCAGGGTGCGGACCCGGTTCTCGTCGGAGACCTGCAGCGTCATGACGCCAGGATAGAACGTGTTCTAGGTTCCCGGGTGGTCCAGGACGCCGCGCAGCCGCTTGAGGCCGCGGTGCCGGGCGACCCGGACGGCGACGGCGGACATCCCGAGCGCGGCCGCCGTCGCGGCGACGTCGAGGTCGAGCACCTCGGTGCAGGCGATGACGTCGCGCTCCCGCGGAGGCAGCGAGGCGAGCGCCTCGCGGACCCACTCGTCGGCGATCAGGCGTGGCTCCGGCCCCGGCAGGGTCACGGTCGCGTCGGCACCGAGCGTCTCCAGGCCGCGTGAACGGGTCGCCCCGCGCCGCGAGGCGTTGGCCGCGTGGTTGCGGGCGATGCCGAAGAGCCAGCCACCGAAGTCCGACGAGGTCCCGGTGAAGTCCGCCACCCGCTCGGCCGCCACCAGCCACGCCGCGGCGGCCAGGTCGTCGGGCGCCTCGCCGCCCGGCTTCGCCCGGGACTCGAGCCAGAGCAGCAGCCGGCCCGCGTGGGCGCGATAGAGCTCGCGCCACGCAGCGGCGTCACCGCGCTTCGCCGCGGCGACCAGCTCGTCGTCGGCTCGCACCAGACGTGTCCCACCCCTATTGGCCTGCACGCCTCCGGAGTCGTCCCGGGGCGTGGGGCCTCATTGTCGCGTGCCCCGGGCCCTCCGGGCGACTTATCGGCTATCGGTCGGTGCCGTGGCCCTTGGCCTTGCCCTTGCCGTTGTCGTGGCCCTTGCTGTTGCCGTTGTCCTGGCCCTTGCCGCCGGGGTTGCCCTGACCGTGGGACTTGGCCTTGTCCTTGCCCTTGTCCTTGTCGTGCCCCTTGGCCTTGCCCTGGCTCTTGCCGTTGCCCTGGTCGTGGCCCTTGCCGCCGGGCTTGTTCTCGGGCTTGTCACCGGGCTTGCCGTGGGGCTCGTCGCCGTCGGTGCCCGGGTCGGTCGCGTGCTCCCCGGCCGATCCGGGCGCAGTGCCCGACCCGGTGCCCGACCCCGTGCCCGACCCCGTGCCGGAGGGGTCCACCGATGAGCGGGAGGAACCCGGCAGCCCCGGGGACAGGGGGCTGCCGGGCGTGGATACGTCGGAGTGTGGGGTTCCGACGTCTCCGGGGCTCGGGTTCCCGGTGGGCTCCACCTTGGTCGGGGCGTCGGCGGGGGAGAGTGGGATCTCCGTGCCGGTGGGGATGCCCGCTGCCCAGGTCGCCGCCGCGATCGCGGCCACGGAGGCCGTCGCGACGACGAGGCGGAGCCCGGAGGACCGAGCCGTACGTGGGGGTGCCGTCGGCACCGAGGACGCGCTCAGGTGGGTGAGCATGCCGAGGAACGCGGGGTCCGGCTCCAGCGTCGGTACGTCGACGCGGAGCCGCTCCGTGCGGCGATCGGTGCTCATGGCCTGCTGCCTGTCGGTCGTGCTCGGGTCGGGTACCCGGTCAGGCCCCTCCCGAGACGGGGGCTGTCCTCACCGACTTCATGTAGCCGGGAGGTGCGGTTGTTACGTCCAGAGTAGAGAAAGCACACCACAAGCTCACCCGGCCTCTGGCGCGGCGGTCGGTGCAGCGGTCGGTGCGGCGGTCGGACCCGTGGGTCCCGAGGTCTCTGCCGGGTCGGCGTCCAGCCGGCCGCGCAGGCGCTTGAGGGCCCGGTGGTGCGCCACCCGTACGGCGACCGGGCGCAGGCCGAGCGCGGTCGCGGTGGTCGGTACGTCCATGTCGAGCACCTCGCGGCAGGTGACCACGTCCCGCTCGCGCTCGGGCAGCGTGGCGAGCAGCCGGCGGGCCCAGTCGCTGCCGGTCGTCGCCGGTTCGGGACCGGGGTCGAGGCCGGGGGCGGTGGGGGCGAGGACGCTGGGGTCGCGGCGGGCCGAGCGGCGCCGGGCGTTGGCCAGGTGGTGCCGGGCGATGCCGAACAGCCAGGCGGCGAAGGCGTCGCCGTCGCCCTCGAAGCCGGCGATCTTCTCGGCCGCGACCAGCCACGACGCCGCGGCGATGTCCTCGGGGGTCTCGTCGCCGGTACCCCGGGCGCGCAACCAGACGACGAGACGCGTGGCGTGTGCTCGGTAGAGCTCGCGCCACGCCTCGGGGTCGCCGCGCTGGGCCGCGGCGACGATGTCGTCGGAGGTCACTGAGCCGAGGCCACCTGCGCTTCCTGCGGCTGGGGGGAGCGGCGTGCGTCGTGGTCGCCCTGCTGGTCGTCGTCGTTGCCCTGCTGGTCGTGCGCGTCCTGGTCGCCCTGGTCGTCCCGGTCGCCGTGCTCGGGGACGGGCACCGGCGGCTTGCCGGGCTTGTCGAAGAGGTCGCCCGGCCCCGGAGCATGACTGAGTCCCGGCGGCAGCGGGGCCGACGGGACGGGTGGGACGGGCGGGGTGATCGGGACCGAGGGGAGCGAGGGGAGGGGAAGGCTCGGGGTGGGCAGGTCGAGCGCCGGTGGCGAGCCCGAGCCGTCCGGTACGAGCGCCGGGTCGGTCCCCGCGGTGCCCGGCGAGGCGGGCGCGGTCGACCCCGCATCACCCGCCGAGGTCGGGGATGGGGACTCTCCCTCGGCGGGTGACTCCGGATCATCGGAGTGTGGGGTTCCGACGCCTCCGGGAGAGGGGTCGGCCGGCTGGTGCGTCACGTGCTCCTCGGGGCGGAACGGAGAATCCGTTCCGGGCAGGGCACCCGCAGCCCACGAGGTGGCACCGACGGCGATCGCACCCCCCAGCACAATCGCCCATCGCGCACCAGCCGACCGACTCGGTCGCGTAGCCGGTGCGGCCGAGCCTCGGCTCAGCTCCACCAACTGCGCGAGCAGTGCCGGTTCCGGATCGGCCGGGCGCACGTCCGCGCGCAAGGCCTCGATCCAGTCCGGTCGGGTCATGTTCATCTCTCAACACCTCGGTCCGGAGACCGGAGCGCTCCGGTCACAGGACGAGGGGCCGGGAGCGGCCCCTCGTGGAGTACCTGTCGCGAGAGGGCCCGGGCGTTACATCGCCCGGGAAGTTTTTCTCGGGCTCAGCCCGGGGTGTTGACCATGAAGGTCGCCGCGTGGGTCACGTAGTCCCAGAACCGGGCGTCCTGCTCGGGGGTCAGCGCGACGCTGTCGAGGCCGGCCCGGAAGTGGGTCAGCCAGCGGTCGCGGGCGTCGGCGTCGACGGCGAAGGGCGCGTGGCGCATCCGCAGCCGCGGGTGCCCGCGGTGCTCGGAGTACGTCGTGGGCCCGCCCCAGTACTGGACCAGGAAGAGCAGGAAGCGCTCCTCGGCCGGGCCGAGGTCGGCCTCGGGGTACATCGGGCGGAGCACCTCGTCGGCCGCCACGCCCTCGTAGAACTTCGCCACGATCCGGCGGAAGGTCTCGAACCCGCCGATCTCGTCGTAGAAGCTCGTCTCGTCACTCACCCGACCATCATCCCTCGTCGCCCGCGGCGGCCGGCGCGGGCCCCTGCTCGCCGCCGGCACGGCGGTCCTCGCGGTGCCAGACGACCCGCTGGGCGAACGGGATCTCGATGCCCTCGTGGTCGAAGCGGGCCTTGATCCGCTGGCGCAGCGCCCGGGCGACCGCCCACTGCTCGAGCGGCGCGGTCTTGACCATCACCCGGATGGTCACCGCGTCGGGCGCCAGCATCTCGACGCCGGTCACCTCGGGCTCCTCGATGATGACGTGGTTGAACTCGTCGTCCTGCCACAGGTCGTGGGCGACGTCGCGCAGCACCCGCTGGACCCGGGCGAGGTCCTCGCTGTAGCCGACGCTGACGTCGACGACCGCGCGCGACCAGTTCTGGCTCTTGTTGCCGACCCGCAGGATCTCGCCGTTGGGGACGTACCAGACGGTGCCGTTGATGTCGCGCAGCCGGGTCATCCGCAGGGTGACCAGCTCGATGGTGCCGTTGGCCTCGCCGAGGTCGACGACGTCGCCGACGCCGTACTGGTCCTCGATGAAGATGAAGATGCCGGCCAGGAAGTCCTTGACCAGCGACTGGGCGCCGAAGCCGAGCGCGATGCCGATGATGCCGGCGCTGGCGATGATGGGCGCGATGTCGACCCCGAGCTCGCTGAGCACCATGGTCCCGGCGATGGCCACCACGACGAAGGTGATGATGCTCTTGAGGACGCCGGCCATGGTCGCGGCGCGCTGCTTGCGCCGGGCGGCGACGGCGTTCTCGACCCGCTCGGGCAGGACGCCGCGCTCGGCGCGCCGGGCGATCCGGTCGACCACGCGGTGCAGCATCCAGCGGGCGACGAGGCCGAGCAGGACCAGGCCGATGATGGCCAGCGGCTTGCCGATCAGGACGTCGGACCACTCGGCCAGGCGGCGGTTGCCGGTCACGTCCCAGGCCAGGTCGCACACGGTCTCGCCGTCGGCGCAGGGGCTGGTCGGAGCAGCGGTCGACAGGGCGGAGACGAGCATCCGCTCAGTGTCCCAAATGGGCGGTGAACGCGCTGGGGTGGCACCACCGCGCCACGCGGGGCGCGGAGCCGATATCCTCAGGCCCGTGACCAGCACTGCCGTACGTCGCCTCCTCACCGCCTGCACCCTCGTCGGAGTGAGTGCCTTCCTCGTCGTCGGCGGCGCGGGTGCCGCCTCGGCCGACACGCCCGTGCCGCGGCCGGGCAGCTGGGAGCCCAAGCCCGACATCGACGTGCTCCACGCGTTCTTGATCCTCGGCGGCATCCCGCTGCTGGTCTTCGTGGTGATCACGCTGCTCTACGTCGCCCCGGCGCTCGCCCGTGGCGAGAACCTCGGCGTCAACGCGCTCGAGCCCGAGAGCCAGTGGCTCGGCGGCCCGCGGAAGGCGGCTGGTGAGCTCGCCGAGCCGGACTCCGAGGACTCCAAGGCCGGCGGCGCCGGCGGCACCTGGTAGTCCGCGCCATGCCCACCACGGCCCTCAGCGCCGCCGAGCGCGCTGCCCTCGACGTCACGATCCGCACCGCCGAGCAGCTGTGCCGGGCCGAGATCTCGGTCTTCGTCGGCGCCGCCTCCGGCGACCCGCGCGACTTCGCGACCAGCCTGCACAACACGCTGGTGCTGCCCACCCGCAGCATCCTGATCATGGTCGACCCCGACCGCCGGGTGGTCGAGATCGTCACCGGCGGGCACACCCGTCAGCTGCTCACCGACGAGGAGTCGGCGCGCGCGGTGACCGCGATGACCGAGCGGTTCGCGACCGGCGACCTGGCCGGCGGGCTGACCCGCGGCATCGAGCTCCTCGGCGAGCTCGCCAAGGACTGAGCACCCCCGCACGCAGCACGGCCCGGCACCCCGAGGGGTGCCGGGCCGTGGTGCGTCTGGCCGAGGGTCAGCGGGCGGCGTCGGTGGCCTGGGCGGCCAGCGCCCGGGCCACGTCGGCACGGCCCTCGCGCACGTAGCGCAGCGCGCCCGGGTTGACGCTGTCGCCGGTGCCGGCGAGCCAGGCGTCGACGGCGTCGAGCGTGGCCGGGGTGGCGATCAGACGCGGGAAGATGTGCTCCAGCGCGACCGAGGCCTTGTGCGAGCCGAGCCGGTCCCAGGCGCCGGCGACCTCGTCGAGGTAGCGGGCGACGTAGGGCGCGAGCACCTCGTCCTGGCCGGACTGCCAGAACGCCAGCACGACGCTGCGCTGGGTCTCGTTGGGCACCGACGGGTCGAGGAGGGCCTGGGTCCAGGCGCGCTCCTTGGCCTCGGCGGTGGGCTGCGCGGCGCGCGCGGCGGCGGACTTCTCCTGGCCGGAGATGGTGTTGTCACCGGCCAGCTCGCCGTCGATGCGGGCGTCGTCGGCCTGGCCGACCCGGGCGAGCTGGGTGAGCAGCGCCCAGCGCAGGTCCTGGTCGACGGCGAGGCCCTCGAAGGTCAGCGAGCCGTCGAGGATCGCCTCGAGGTCGGCGATCGCCGCCTCGCTCGACGCGGCCGCGGCGTAGGACCGGGCGAACGTGAGCTGGTGGTCGGTGCCCGGCTCGGCGGCCGCGAGCAGGCCGCGCAGGCCCTGCTCCCACCGCGCCGCGAGCTCGGTACGACGGGCCGGGTCGCTGTAGAGCGCGACGGCCTGGGCGGCGTAGACGGGGATCCGGCTCACGCCCCACGCGTCGGTCTCGCGGCCGATGTTGCCGAGCACCAGCTCGACGAAGTCGGTCGCGGCGAGCTCGGCGTCGCGGGTCATGTCCCACGCCGCGCTCCAGACCAGGGCCCGCGCGAGCGAGTCGTCGAGGTCGGACAGCCGCGCGACGGCCGTCGCCCGGGAGCGCTCGTCGAGGCGGATCTTGGCGAAGGCCAGGTCCTGGTCGTTGAGCAGCAGCAGCTCGGGCTGGGCCTTGCCGACCAGCTCGGCGAGCTCGGTACGGGCGCCCTCGACGTCGACCTCGACGTAGTCGGTGCGCACGAGGCGACCCTCGGGCGAGCTGTTGTAGAAGCCGATGCCGACCCGGTGCCGGCGCAGCGTCGGGTGGTCCTGGGGCGCGCTCTGGTTGACCGCGAACGCGGCGTAGGTGCCGTCGGCGGCCAGCTCGAACGCGGGGGAGAGGGTGTTGGTGCCCGCGGTCTGGAGCCACTCCTGGGCCCAGCCGGTGAGCTCGCGGCCCGAGGCCTTCTCGAGCGCGGTCAGCAGGTCGGAGAACTCCGTGTTGCCGAACGCGTGGTCGTGGAAGTACTGCTTGAGCCCGGCCAGGAACGGGTCGAGACCGACCCAGGCCACGAGCTGCTTGAGCACCGCCGCGCCCTTGGCGTAGGTGATCATGTCGAAGTTGACCTCGACCGCGTGGAGGTCGACGTTGTCGGCCGCGATCGGGTGCGTCGAGGGCAGCGAGTCGGCGCGGTAGCCGGTCTGCTTGCGGGCGTTGGTGAAGCCGGTCCAGGCATCGTCGTAGGACGTCGCCATGGCCTCGGCGTGGTAGCAGGCCCACTCGGCGAACGACTCGTTGAGCCAGAGGTCGTCCCACCACTTCATGGTCACCAGGTCGCCGAACCACATGTGCGCCATCTCGTGCAGGATCACCGAGGCGCGGAACTCGTAGAACGAGCGCGGCTGGCGCGAGCGGGGGAGGTACTCGTCGCGCAGGGTCACCGCGCCGGCGTTCTCCATCGCGCCCATGTTGTACTCCGGCACGTAGAGCTGGTCGTACTTGCCGAACGGGTACGGGTAGCCGAACGCCTCCTCGAAGAAGGCGAAGCCCTGCTTGGTCAGGGTGACGATCTCGTCGCGGTCGCGCTCGAGGTACTCCTTGAGCGACTGCCGGCTGTAGTGGCCGAGCGGGATCGTGCCGTGGGCGCCCTCGTAGACGTCCTGGACCTCGTAGTAGTCACCGGCGACGATCGCGGTGATGTAGGTCGACATCGGCTGGGTGGCCGGGAAGCTCCAGAGCGCCACGCCGTCGCGGACCGGGGCCGGCTCGGGGGTGGCCGCGTTGGAGACGACCTTCCAGTGCGCCGGGGCGGTCACGTTGAAGGTGAACGGCGCCTTGAGGTCGGGCTGCTCGAAGGTGGTGAACACGCGGCGGGCGTCGGGGACCTCGAACTGCGAGTAGAGGTAGACGTTGCCGTCGGCCGGGTCGACGAAGTGGTGCAGGCCCTCGCCGGTGTGGGAGTACGTGCAGTCGGCCTTGACCACGAGCACGTTCTCGGCCTGCAGGTCGGGCAGCGCGATCCGGCTGTCGGCGTACGCCGTGGCCGGGTCGAGCGCGGTGCCGTTGAGGGTGATCTCGTGGATCGTCGCGTCGACCAGGTCGGCGAAGGTGGCCGATCCGGGCTGGCGCGCGGTGAACGTCAGCGTGGTGGTGGACCCGAAGGTCTCCACGCCGTCCTCCGTCGCACGGGACAGGTCGAGATCGATGACATAGGACGTCACGTCGACGAGCGCAGCGCGGGTAGCCGCCTCGTCGCGGGTGAGGTTGGTGCCGGGCATGACAGCCATCCTTGCACCCGCTCCGAGTTGTCAGACAATCGGGGACAAAAGTGCGAACTACAACGATGTAATTCACTTTTGTCAACGCGACACGCCTGTGAATGGTGAGATTTCGGGGGTTTTTGTTGCGTTCTGGGGTGCTTGTGCCCGAAGGTGTTCGACATGCGCTTGCGGGGACCTGGGCACAGATCGGTCGCGCGCTGGGGGACCGGAGTCCTGGCCAGCGCGCTCGTGGCGACCTTCGTGGTCCTCGCCGGACCGTCCGCGGAGCACTCCGGACGGGTGGTGCCGAGCGCGGCGACGACCTACCTGTGCACGGGCTACGCGGCCTGCAACAAGGCCGGCTACTCCGACAGCGGCTACGGCGCGGTGAACGGCAAGATGTACTGGAACATGTACTCGGGCCACAACTGCACCAACTACGTGGCCTACCGGATGATCAAGGCCGGGGGACCGGCCACCCGCCCGTGGTCGGGCGGCGGCAACGCCAGCGAGTGGGGCAAGTTCCTCTCGAGCATGACCGACCAGGTGCCCAACGTCGGCGCGGTCGCCTGGTGGGGGCGCTACTCCAACGGCAGCGGCTCGGCCGGCCACGTCGCCTACGTCGAGCGGGTCGTCTCGGCGACCGAGATCATCATCTCCGAGGACAGCTGGGGCGGCACCTTCCACTGGCGCTCGATCACCAAGTCGAGCGGCCGCTGGCCGACCGGCTTCATCCACATCGTCGACAAGAAGGTCGGCGCCACCGCGCGCCCCGTCGTCACCGGTACGCCGAAGGTCGGCGTCGCGCTCAAGACCACCGCGGGCACCTGGTCCGGCTCGCCGACCGGGTACGCCTACCAGTGGCTGGCCGACGGCGCCGCGATCGCCGGGGCCACCGCGGCGACCTACACGCCGACGGCGGCCGTGGTCGGCAAGAAGATCACGGCCCGGGTGACCGCCAGCAAGAAGGGCGCCACCAGCGGGGTGCAGGACTCCGTGGCCACCGGTGCGGTCGCCGAGGGCGACTTCGCCCAGCGTGCCGCGCCGGTCGTGACCGGCACGCTGCTGCTCGACAACGTGATCACCGCGAGTGCGGGCACCTGGGCGCCGGCGCCGAGCACCACCGTGTGGCGCTGGTTCGCCGACGGCGTGCGGGTCCCCGACAACACCACGGCCCGGCTGCCGCTGACCGCGGCCCTGGTCGGCAAGAAGATCAGCGTCAAGGTCGTCGCCAAGCAGGCCGGCTACGCCAACATGGTCTCGGCGGCCTACCCGGTGGGCCAGGTGCTGGCCGGCGTCATCCAGCCGACCACGCCCGCAGCCGTCACCGGCCGCCCGGCGCTGGGCCAGGTGCTCACCGTGACGCCCGGGACGCTGACCCCGACCGGCACGGCCGTGACCTACCAGTGGGTGCGCGACGGGGTGCCGATCGCCGGCGCGACCGGCACGGCGTACCGGCTCACCGCGGCCGACGTCGGGCGCCGGGTCACCGCCGAGATGACCGCCACCCGGGCGCAGTACCTGCCCTTCCACACGACCCTGTCGGCCTCGACCCCGGTGACCTCGCCGGCGATCTTCCGGCTCAAGACCCGCTCCGAGCGCGGCCGCGCGATCGTCCGGGTCCGGGTGCTCGCGACGGGCGTCAGCCCGGTCCCGGGCCAGGCGCTCATCAAGATCGGGCGCTGGTCCCAGACGGTCCGGCTCGACGCCAACGGCGTGGCCCGGGTGGTCGCCAAGCTGCCCAAGGGCACCAAGGCGGTCCGGGTGCGCTACCTCGGCTCGACGGTGGTTCCCGCGGCGCGGGTGACCGGGTCGGTCCAGGTCCGCTGAGGAATGTTCACCTCCGCGCGGGAATGCGCGGAGGGGAGCCGGAGGTTTGGTGGAGCATGGCTGACACTTCCGAGCGCAACCGCGCCGACGTCTGGTTCGACCCGCTGTGCCCCTTCGCCTGGATCACCTCGCGGTGGATCCTCGAGGTCGAGAAGGTCCGCCCGGTCGAGGTCTCCTGGCACGTGATGAGCCTGGCCTACCTCAACCAGGACAAGGACATCCCCCAGGAGTACCGCGACCTCCTCGCGCCTGCCTGGGGCCCGGTCCGGGTGCTCATCGCCGCCCAGGAGCGCTACGGCGACAAGGTGCTCCGCCCGATGTACGACGCCTTCGGCCAGCGCATCCACCTCGACGGCCGCCGCCTCGACCACGAGCCCGACGGGGGCCTCGGCCTCATCGCCGAGGTGCTCGCCGAGGTCGGTCTCGACGCCGGCCTGATCGAGGCCGCGGGCGACGCGTCGTACGACGAGGCGGTGGCGCGCTCGCACCACGAGGGCATGGACGCGGTCGGCAACGACGTCGGCACGCCGACGATCCACGTCAACGGCACCGCCTTCTTCGGCCCGGTGCTGACCCGGATCCCGCGGGGCGAGGACGCCGGGAAGCTCTGGGACGGCACCGTGGCCGTCGCCGCGTTCCCGTACTTCTCCGAGCTCAAGCGCGCGCGCAACGGCGACCTGGACTTCAGCTGAGCCTGGTGCCCCTGTGACTGGTGTGACGGGTGTGATTTAGTCCCGGCGATCGGCGACACGCGGAGCGAGGACTCGCGCAGCGGCCTCCGATGACGCATGCTCGATGGTCATGAGCTTCTCGGACTCGTCCTTCCGCCGTCGTGACCTGGCCGGGCTGGCCGCCGCGGTGGCCGCCGTCCCGGTGGTCGCGCTCGCCTCGGGCGCCGCGCCCGCGGGTGCGGCGCCCGCACCCGCCACCACCGGTCCGCGGGTCCGGCTGCGCGCCGAGGGCACCGACAGCCCGGTCTCCGCGGTCGACGTCCCGCTGGCGATCGGCGCCGGCGGTCTGGCCCGCGCCGGGGGACCGGCGCGCACCGCCGCCCTCGACACCGACCGCTTCGCGCTGCTCGGCGTGACCTGGCGCGACGGACGCGGCGCGGTCCGGGTGCGGGCCCGGGTGCGCGCGGCCGGCGGCGCCTGGAGCGCCTGGCGCCGGCTGCCCGTGCTGCACGACCGGCCGGACCCGGCCACCGCCGAGGGCCGGGCCACCCCGTCGGCCACCGAGCCGGTCTGGGTCGGCCCGAGCGACGGCGTCCAGGTCGAGGTCGACGGCGCGATCGTGCAGCCGGTGCTCACCCTGATCGACCCCGGCGTCCGCAGCGCCGACAGCACGGTCACGCCCACCCGGGCACCCGCCGCCTCCGACGCGGCCGTCACCGCCCGCACCGGCGCGAAGCCCAAGAAGAAGGCCCCGAACCGGCAGCCGGCGTTCTACTCCCGCGCCCAGTGGGGCGCCGACCCGACCTGGGCGAGCGGCCGGCCGGTGCAGGTCCGCACGGTCAAGCAGGTCCACGTCCACCACACCGCGACCGGCAACGACTACGCGGCCGCCGACGTGCCGGGCATCCTGCGCGGGATCTACCGCTACCACACCAAGTCCCTGGGCTGGTCCGACGTCGGCTACAACTTCTTCGTCGACCGCTTCGGCCGGATCTGGGCCGGGCGCCGGCGTCCCAAGCACGAGACCCAGGGCGCGCACACCCTCGGGTTCAACCACGTCTCGGTGGGCATCGCGGTGCTCGGCAACCACGAGGTGGTCGCGCCCAGCGACGCCGTGATCGCCGGCGTCACCCGGGTCGCGGCGTGGAAGCTGGCCAAGTACCACCGCAACGCCGCCGGCACCATCAAGGTGACCTCCCGCGGCAGCGACAAGTACCGCAAGGGCCGCGCGGTGGTGCTCCCGGTGATCGACGGTCACCGCGACACCAACGACACCGACTGCCCCGGCCGCTACCTGTACGCCGAGCTGCCGCGGATCCGCGCCCGGACCGCCCGCCGGATCCGCCGCTTCAACGCGTAGGGGTCGACCCTAGGATTCAGGACATGACGCACGTCCTCTCCGCTGTCGCCTGGCCCTATGCCAACGGTCCCCGCCACATCGGCCACGTGGCCGGGTTCGGGGTGCCGTCCGACGTGTTCAGCAGGTACCAGCGGATGGCGGGCAACGACGTCCTCATGGTGTCGGGCTCCGACGAGCACGGCACGCCGATCCTCATCGCCGCCGACGAGGCCGGGCTGACCCCGCAGGAGCTCGCCGACCAGAACCACCGGCTCATCGTCGAGGACCTGGTCGGGCTCGGCGTCAGCTACGACCTCTACACCCGCACCACGACGCGCAACCACCACGCCGTCGTCCAGGAGCTCTTCCTCGGCGTCTACGAGAACGGCTACTTCGTCGAGCAGACGACCTACGGCGCGATCTCGCCGTCGACCGGGCGCACCCTGCCGGACCGCTACATCGAGGGCACCTGCCCCATCTGCGGCTACGACGGCGCCCGCGGCGACCAGTGCGACAACTGCGGCAACCAGCTCGACCCCCACGACCTGATCGACCCGCGCTCCAAGATCAACGGCGAGAAGCCGGAGTTCATCGAGACCCAGCACTTCTTCCTCGACCTGCCGGCGCTGGCCGAGGCGCTCACCGAGTGGCTCGACGGGCGCGAGGCGACCGGCCTGTGGCGGCCCAACGTCATCCGGTTCTCCAAGAACATCCTCAAGGAGATCCGCCCCCGCGCGATGACCCGCGACATCGACTGGGGCATCGCCGTCCCGCTCGATGGCTGGCGCGAGAACCCGACCAAGAAGCTCTACGTCTGGTTCGACGCGGTGATCGGCTACCTCTCGGCATCCATCGAGTGGGCCCGGCGTACCGGCGACGCCGAGGCGTGGCGCGCGTGGTGGAACGACCCCGAGGCGCTGTCCTACTACTTCATGGGCAAGGACAACATCACCTTCCACTCCCAGATCTGGCCGGCCGAGCTCCTCGCCTACGCCGGCAAGGGCGACAAGGGCGGCGAGCCCCGCGAGTACGGCGTGCTCAACCTGCCGACCGAGGTCGTCTCCTCGGAGTTCCTCACGATGGAGGGCAAGAAGTTCTCCTCGTCCAAGAAGATCGTCATCTACGTGCGCGACCTGCTCGCGCGCTACCAGCCCGACGCCTTCCGCTACTTCGTCGCCTCGGCGGGCCCCGAGAACCAGGACTCCGACTTCACCTGGGCCGAGTTCGTGCGCCGTACCAACGACGAGCTCGTCGCCGGCTGGGGCAACCTGGTCAACCGGACGGCCACGCTGATCGCCAAGAACTTCGGCGAGCTGCCGGCCGCCGGTGAGCTGAGCGCCGAGGACAAGGCCGTGCTCGACACCGTCGAGGGTGCCTTCACCTCGGTCGGCGAGCTGATCGGCAAGCACCGCCAGAAGCAGGCGATCGGCGAGGCGATGCGAGCCGTCGCCGAGGTCAACAAGTACGTCTCGGACTCCGAGCCCTGGAAGCTCAAGGACGAGGCGCAGCGCGAGCGGCTCGGCACGATCCTGCACGTGATGGCCCAGTGCGTCGCCGACCTCAACCTGGTGCTCAGCCCGTTCCTGCCGTTCTCGGCCAACGAGGTCGACAAAGCGCTCGGCGGCTCCGGTGCGATCGCGCCGATGCCGCGGATCGAGGAGGTCAGCGACCTCGACGACACCGCGCGCGGCTACCCGATCATCACCGGCGACTACACCGGCTTCCCGGCCTGGCGCCGCCGGCCGATCGAGGTCGGCCGTGCGGTCGCCAAGCCGAGCCCGGTCTTCGTCAAGCTCGACCCGTCGGTGATCGACGAGGAGCTCGCCCGCCTGGGCGCCTGATCCGGTCGTGCTCGTGACGCCGCTGGTCGATCTCGGCACGCGCAAGTTCTGGCGCGCGCTCGGGCGGCCGATCGACGTGGCCGGCGAGCACGCCTGGCTGCGGGCCCCGACCAGCGACTCGGCCGTGGTCCGCGACGGCTGGTTGGCGGCCGAGGCGGCCCTGCACGGCGGCACGGTCGACGACGCGACGCCCGGTGCGGGCCTGCTCGCCTCGCTCGACGAGCTCGACGGACCCGGCTTCCGTGCGCGCGACGTGGCGCCGCAGGTGCGCGACTTCTACGAGCACACCTCCGACTGGCGGGTCGAGGTGTGGAGCGGCTGGTCGCCGTGGGCCTGGCCGGGCGGTGAGCTGGTCTCGCGCGTCTTCGGCAAGCGCATCGAGCAGCTCGCGCTGCCCATGCGCCCGCTCGACGTGGCCCAGGGGATGGACAGCCGGGTGTCGGTGATCCGGGACGCCGCCGGGCGCCAGGTCGGCGCCGGCTGGCTGCGCACCCTGCGGGCCACGGGGGACTACGTGTTCAGCGGGTGCTACGCGACGCGGCGGCTGCCGGACGCCGTACGGGCGTCGGTGCACGTGGCCTTCCCGCTGGAGTCGGGCAACCTCCAGGTCTTCCTGCGCCCCGAGGTGCTGCCCGACGGCTCCTTCCGGCTCGTCTCGCCCTCGGGCCGGTTCGGCGACGACGGCGCTTATGTCGTGGCGGCCGACGGCGGCGCGACCTACGCTGCCCGGGTGCCGGTGCACGAGACCTTCCACCTCTACGTCGACGACCGCGGTGTGCTGCGGACCGACCACGTGCTGCGGCTGTGGGGCGCGACGGCGATGAGGCTGCACTACAAGCTGGAGCGCGACCGATGACCGAGTCCCACGACGTCTGGTTCACTGACGACCCCGCGGCCTTCCTCGCGGTCGCCGGGGATCGGCTGGCCGAGGACCCGGTGACCGCGACGGTGGTCACCTCCACCGCCGACCGCTTCGCCGCGCACGGGGCGCCGGCCGGCGTACCGCACGCGTGGTTCGCGGTCGTGCGCGACGGCGCGGGGCAGATCGCCGGGCTGGCGATGCGGACCGCACCGTTCGCGCCCTACCCGGTCTACCTGCTGGCGATGCCCGACGACGCGGTCCGCGCGCTCGCGGCCGCGGTGCTCGCGCGCGGCGAGGAGGTCGGCGGGGTGACCGGGCTGCGGCCGGCCGCCGATGTGTTCGCGGCGGCGGTCGCCGAGGCGACCGGAGGCGCTGTCGAGGTGCACGTGCACTTCCGGCTGTTCGAGCTCGGCACGCTTGTCGAACCGCGCGCCGTGACCGGCCGCCTGCGGCCGGTGCGCGCCGACGAGGCCGAGCTCGCGCTGGCCTGGATCCACCGGTTCTTCGCCGACGCCGACGAGCAGGCCGGCCGCCCGGCCGGGCACCTCGAGGAGGCGAGCGCCTTCGGGATGGCCGACGTGGAGCGCAAGCTCGCTGAGGGCGTGCTGTGGTTCTGGGTCGACGACGAGGACCGCCCGGTGCACCTGACCGGCGCCAACCCGGCGTCGTACGGCGTCGCGCGGGTCGGTCCCGTCTACACGCCCGTCGAGCTGCGCGGTCGCGGCTGGGCCGGCGCCGCGGTGGCCGAGGTGTCCCGCCTGCTGCGCTCGGGCGGGGACCGGGTCACGCTGTTCACCGACCAGGCCAACCCGACCTCCAACGCGCTCTACCTGGCGCTGGGCTACGAGCCGGTGGTCGACACCGTCCAGCTCGTCGTCCGCTGAGCGGGGCTCAGCCGGGACTGTCGAGCCACGAGCGCACGTAGGCGCGGTCGGCCTCGGGTGCCCCGGCGACGAGCTCCTCGGCGGCGCCGCGGTGGACCGTCGCGGCCGCGTGGTCGCCCCGGGCCGCGGCCGTGTCCGCCAGTCCGCGCAGCGCCCGGACCTGCTCGGGCAGCAGCCCGGCCCGGGTCGCCAGGCCGACGGCGGTCTCGAAGCGGGCCCGGGCCGCGTCGTGCTCACCGAGCGCGAGCCGGGTGCCGCCGAGCCCGCAGTGGGCCGAGGCCTCGAGCACCGGGTCGGCGACCTGGCGGGCGATGGTGAGCGCGGCCTCGTGGTGCTCCTGGCTCTCCTCCGCCCGGCCGAGCGCGGTGAGCGCCCGTCCCCAGGCGGTCAGGCCGTAGCCGCGGACCGGGGTGAGGCCGAGCTCGCCGGCCAGGCCGACGCCCTCCTCGGCGGAGCCGAGCGCGGCGGCCGGGTCGCCGAGGGTGAGCTGGAGGACGGCGGAGTTGACCAGGCTCTGCGCCCGCGGCGCCGCGGCGCCGGCCCGGACGGCGACCTCCTGGGCCCGCTGGTGGTAGGTCAGCGCCTCGGCGAGGTGACCGAGCCGGTGCTCGACGATGGCGACGTTGTCGAGCGAGAGTGCCTGGCCGACGAGGTCGCCGGTCTGCGCGGCGAGGTCGGCGCAGCGCCGGAAGCGGGCGGCCGCCTCGTCCGGGCGGCCCTGCTGGGCGGCGACGATGGCGAGGGCGTTGAGCGCCTCGCGCGCCTCGGTCGGGAAGCCGGCCTCCTCGAGCCCGGCATGGACCGCGCCCAGGTGCTCGCCGGCGGCGTCCAGGTCGCCCAGCCGGACCAGCGTCCGGCCCAGGTCGAGCCGGGCGCGGAGCACGGCGTCCGGGCGCTCGGCGGCGCGGGCCACGGCCCAGGCGCGCTCGTGCAGGACCCGGGCGTCGCCGTACCGGCCCCACTGGTCGAGGCGCGACGCCACCGCGCGGGCGAGGTCGGGCAGCGCATCGGTCAGCGGGCCGTCGGCGAGACCGGCGAGCAGGACGAGCGTGTCGGCCTCGCGCTCCACCCGGCGGCGGGCCTCGTCGGCGTCGAGATCGGGCAGCGCGAGCCCGGCCGGCGGCGGGCGGCCGTTGCCCGAGCGCAGGTGCACGTGGTCGGCCCAGGCCAGGGCGAGCAGGTGGTGGGCGAGGCGGTGCTGGGCGTCGGCGCGCTCGACCGGGCGGTCCTCGTCCTGGGAGCGGTCGAGCGCGAACGTGCGCACCAGCGGGTGCATCCGCAGCCGGTACGGCGCCGCGCGCTGGAGCAGGTGGTGGCGCCACAGCTCGGCGAGCGCGGCGGCGCTCTGGTCCGGCGGCGCGTCGGCGACGGCCGCGACCGCGGTCTCGTCGAGGTGCTCGACGGGCGGCGCCGAGAGCAGCCGCAGGAGGCGCTGGGCGGCGGGGCTCAGCACGCCGTACGTCGCCGCGAGGGTCGTGGCGACGGCGTCGTCGACGCGCAGGCTGCGCCGGCGGGCGTCGGCGACCGCGACCAGGTCGGCCAGCGACCAGTCGCTGCGGGCGGCGACCCGGGTGGCGACCAGCGAGACCGCGAGCGGGAGGTGGCCGGTCGCCTCGGCGAGCGCGGCCGCGGCCGCGGGCTCGGCGGCGACCCGGTCGGTCCCGGCGATCGCTCCCAGCAGCCGGACCGACTCGGCCGCCGAGAACGAGCCGACCGTGACCGCCGCGGCACCGTCGAGGCGCAGCGCGCGCCGGCTGGTCACCAGGAGGACGCTCGGCCCGGACCGCACCAGGAGCGGGCGCACCTGGTCCTCGCTCGCCGCGTCGTCGAGGACGACGACCCGGGGCAGCTCGCGCAGCAGCGTCGCGTAGCGCTGGCGACGGGCGGCGACCGCGGCCGGGGCGTTGCCGTCGTCCGCCGCGCGGACCGCGGCGCTCAGGGCCGCCTCGGCCTCGACCGGCGGCAAGGTGTCGTGGAAGCCGCGCAGGTCGACCTCGAGCCGCTCGCTCACCCGCCCCAGCGCGAGGAGCCGCTCCGTGGCCCGGCGGGCGAGCTGGGTCTTGCCGCTGCCGGCCAGGCCGTCGATGACCACGACCCGTGCGCCCGCGGCCACCGCGGCGAGGACGGCGGCGAGCTCGGACCGCTCGATCGAGGGCTCGTCCGGGGGCGGCGGGGTCGCGGTCGCGGTCCCGACCATGCCGGCGTCGCGCCGGTGCTGGGCCGCCCGCGCCCGGCCCCGCCAGTGATCGGCGGTCGCGTCGTCGTACGCGAGGGCGAGGACGATCTCGGCGACCAGGTCGGCGTCGACCCGGCGCCGGCCCGCGCGGAAGCAGTCGTAGACGGTGATCCGGCCGACGTGGCTCTCGGCCTCGGGCACCCCGCGCGAGCGGCGGGCCGCGACGACCCGCTCCGCGACCCGGGCGTACGACGGGCTGCCGGCGGCGGAGCGGAGGGCGCGCAGCCCGGCCGCGACGTCGTCCAGGCTCTCCGGCATGGGTACGGGCACGGGTCACCAGGTCCAGTGCGCGCCGACGGAGCCCGGACCGAACCCGCGCACGGCGTGGTGCACGCTGCTCACGTCGCTGAGGTCGATCCGGACCGTGCTCGCCGGCCCGCCGAGCTCGGCGCTGCGCAGGGTGCACGCGGCCGGCACCCGGGCGCG
This sequence comes from Pimelobacter sp. 30-1, assembly GCF_018831735.1. Classification (NCBI taxonomy): domain Bacteria; kingdom Bacillati; phylum Actinomycetota; class Actinomycetes; order Propionibacteriales; family Nocardioidaceae; genus Pimelobacter; species Pimelobacter sp. 30-1. The sequence continues at coordinate 69,469 of NZ_NHTS01000010.1, read as the reverse complement.
GTCGAACCGGACCCACAGCTCGATCTCGCTGGTCCGGCGCGGCGGGCTCAGCACGAACTCGGTGTCGACGGCGGCACCGTCCCCCGGAGCCCGCGGCACCTCGAAGGTCGCCTCCACCACGGTCGCCTCGCCCGGGGCGAGGGGCCGCTCGAGCAGCACCTCCTGGACCGCGAGACCGGCGGCGAGGTCGTCGACCCGCCGGGCCGGGACGGCGCCGTGGAGGCCGGACAGCCGCAGCGGCTCCGGTACCGGCCGGTCGACCAGGAACCACAGCGGGATCCGGGCGACGCCCTCGTCCAGCGCGCGGATGCGCAGCCGCGAGCGGATCGACGCGAAGCAGCCGCGGTCGTCGAGGTCGACGGTGAACGACGCCGCCTCGTCGAGGGTCCGCGAGGGCGCGTCCGCGAGGTCCAGCGCGTCGAGGGCCCGGGCGAGGGCGTCGGTACCGCTGCTGTCGACGATCTCGCCGACCTGGGCGGTGCGTGCCGGGACCCCGGGCCGGCGGGAGGGACCGATCCGGTCGCCCAGCGTCCCCGGCGCCAGGGCGAGCAGCTCCTCGATCACACCGATCGCCTCGGACGAGGCCGCGCCCTCGGGCCGCCGCTCGCCGGAGCGCCAGTAGCTCAGCGCGGACAGGCTGACCCGGACCCCGCGGTCGTGCAGCCGCTCGCGCAGCCAGGTCAGCGAGCGTCCCTGGTCGCGCAGGGCCGCGGCGAGCAGGTCGGCCATCTCGTCACCGGGAGCGACCCGGGACCGTGGCCGGTGGGACGTCATACCGCCCATGACTACCACGTGCTCCGAGCGGTCCACCGGTTCACGGTTCTCGTCCTGCGGTGTGTGGAGGCGCGCCGACTAGCGTCGCCGAGGACGTGTTCGGGAACCGTCGGGATCGCGGTGCCCGGTGCCGCGCCGGGGTCAGGCTCGGGCCGAGCCACCGGTGCCGTGCCGGGCGGCCGCGGAGGACGAGGAGTGGTGGCAGGTGCGCAGGAGCGTGGGAGCGATGGCGGCCGGGGTGCTGCTGGCCGGGGTGCTGACCGGGGCGGACCCGGCGGGCGCGGCGGGCGCGGACGGGCCGAGCGCGGGTGGGCCCGCCGAGCGGGCCGCCGTACCGACCCGGGGGCCGAGCATCGCCACCTATCCCGTGCCGACGGCCGGCGCCGGTCTCGACTCGATCGTGCGCGGCCCGGACGGCAACCTGTGGGTGAGCGAGGCGAAGGGCTGGAAGCTGGCCCGGGTCACCGCGCGCGGCGCGATCACCGAGTTCCCGGTGCCGGTCACGAGCTCGGGCAGCGGCCCGACCGGGCTCGCCTCCGGGGCCGACGGCTACCTGTGGTTCCTCTCCGACAGCCGGGCCAAGGTCCAGCGCGCGACCACCTCCGGCGCGGTCGAGAGCATGGGCACCAACGCCAGCGGGCGGATCTTCGACGAGATCGTCGCGGGCCGGACCCGGGGCGTGTGGATGACCGAGACCGGTGGCGCCGGCGGCGACAAGGTCTACCGGCTGCTGGGCAAGACGCCCGACGGCAGTGCGCTCGAGGGCTGGAGCGCCCCCGGGTCCTACCTCGCGCCGTCGCCGGTGGCGCTCGCCCCCGACGGTGCGCTCTGGCACGGTGACGCCGGCGGCTACCTGCGCCGCATCGATGAGGCCGGCAATGCGACGTCGTTCCCGGTGCGCTGGCCCAACCCGAACATCGACGCCACCTCGCTGGCCTTCGCCCGCGACGGCGGGCTGTGGGCGACGGCCTTCGCGCCGGGCTCACCGATCAGCAGCGCCGAGGGCGGCATGGTCGGCCGCTTCTCCCACGGCCGGCTGACCTCGTGGACCTTGCCCCAGCTGGCCCGCAACGTGCACCCGATCCCCGGCTCGATGACGCTCGGCCCCGACGGCGCGCTGTGGTGGGCCGAGAAGGAGGGCATCGGCCGGATCACCACCTCCGGCACGATCTCCCGGGTCCGGATCGCGCCCTGGCGCCCGCGCGACATCGCCTTCGGTGCCGACGGCCGGCTGTGGTTCATCGACCAGGGTGCCAACCGGGTCGGCGCGATCACGATCAACAGCAGCCTCTTCCCGCCCCGCAACGTCGCCCGCGCGGTCAAGCTCAGCAGCGCCGGCAAGCGGGTCAAGGGCCGGGTCACCTCGTCGGTCGCCGCCTGCCGTCCGGGCAAGGTCGTCGCCTTCCAGAAGAAGGGCCGCAAGGCCCGCAAGATCGGGGCCGGCCGGGCCAACGCCGCGGGCAAGTTCGCCTTCGGTGTGCGCAAGCGCGGCAGCGGCAAGGTGTACGTCGTGGTCAAGGCCTCCGCACCGTCGAGCTCGGTGCGCTGCCTGGCCGCGCGGTCGCGCCTGCGCTGACCGCGGCCCGGCCGGTGCTGGCTAGGGTGCCGCCCATGGCTCTGCACCCCCAGGCCCGCCGCGCGATCGAGAACGCGGCGGGCGAGGTCCCCGTCACCGACCCCGCCTTCGACATCGCCGCGGCCCGGGCGCAGGCGCGCGCGGGCGTGCGCGACCAGCCCCGGCTGCCACTGGCCGAGGTGCGCGAGGTCGACGCGGGCGGCGTACCGGCGCGGCTCTACCTCCCCGCGCAGTACGACGCCGTGGTGCTCCACGCCCACGGCGGCGGCTTCGTGCTCAACGACGTCGAGGTGCACGACGCCGCGGTCCGGCGGTTCGCCCGGCTGGCCGGCGTCGCCGTGCTCAGCGTCGACTACCGGCGTCCGCCCGAGCACCGCTTCCCGGCGGCGCCCGACGACCTGAGCGCCGCGCTGGCCTGGCTGGGGGAGCAGCCCGAGCTGGCCGGCCTCCCGGTGTTCGCCCACGGCGACAGCGCGGGCGGCAACCTCGCGCTGGTCACCGCGCTGCGCCACCCGGGCCGGTTCGCGGGCGTCGTGCTGATCTACCCGTTCCTCGACCCGAGCGCCGGGTTCGACTCCTACCGGACCGCCGCCGACGGCTTCGACCCGACCGAGGCCGCCTGGTACTGGCAGCAGTACGCCGCCACCCCCGCCGACCTCACCGACCCCGACCTCGCGCCGCTGCTCTCACCGCACCTGGGCACGCTCCCGCCGACCTTGGTCACCACCGCCGAGCACGACCCGCTGCGCGACGAGGGCGAGCACCTGGCGCACCTGCTCGCCGAGGCCGGCGTCGAGGTCGTCGGCACCCGGTACGTCGGGCAGATCCACGGGTTCTGGCGCCACACGGACGTCTTCGACGCGGCCGAGCCGATGATGGCGCAGGTCGCCGGGTGGATCCGGCTGCAGGTGGCGCGCCGGGAGAGCCCGGAGCGCTAGGGCCGCTCCGTGAGCACGACGACGTCGCCGTGGCCACCGTACCCGAGGGTGTCGGCGAACCGGTCGGTGCCGTCGAAGGTGACGATCAGCCAGGTCCCGTCGGCCCGCACGATCGCCTGCGGGTGCGGGATGTTGGTGCCGTAGGGCGCATCGATCCGGCCGACCCGGCGCAGGGACAGGTCGTAGGCGGGGTACTGCCGGGCGTCGCCGTCGCTGGCCAGCACCAGCCAGCGGTCGGTGTCGCGGACCAGCAGGGTGCCCTCGGTCTGGTGCCGGGTGCGGTCGGCACCGACGGCGCGCAGGCGCCGGAACGGATCGGCGCCGTCCGCGCGGGCCAGCGCCGGGTGGAAGTCGAACGGCGACTGCGACGGGCTCGCGACGTACGCCCAGGTCCAGGTGCCGTCGATGCGGGTCAGCGACGGATCCCAGGCGTCGAGGTCGGTCGGCAGCGCCAGCGGCTCGGTCTCCAGCACGTGCACGCCGTGGAGCACGTCGGCGGTGCTCATCGCGTGGCGCACGTGCACGCCGGAGCCGTCGAAGTCGCCCCACGACGAGCTCGCCACGAGCCAGCGCTCACCGTCGCGGACCAGCTGGCCGGCGTGGTCGCCGAGGAGCAGGCCGTCTCGCCGTACGTAGATCTGGGCGACCTGCTCCATCGCCACCGGGTTCTCGGGGTCGAGCGCGAACACGCCCCAGTGCGCCTGCTGGAAGAAGCCGGTGCCCGCGCACGTCCAGGTCAGGAACACCCGCCCGCCCTCGGTGTACGGCGTCCCGTCGGCGTGCTGCACCAGGTGCGGGTCGCGCAGCCCGGTCATCCCGAACAGGCCGCCGCGCGCGGAGCGCACCGCCCGCCCGCCCCACACGAACCCGAGCCCCGCGAGCGTGGCCGGTACCCGGAAGTCGATCCGCGCGGCGATCTCGTCCCGCGCGGTGAGCAGCGCCCGCCAGGCACCCCGGCGCGGACGGACGAGCACGGTCGCCCGGTTCTCGCACAGCGCCAGCCCGAGCGTGAACGGTCCGTCCGGGAGGCGGACCCCGCTCCGGCCGAGCACGACCGGCCGGTCGCCGCTGCCGCTGCCGCCGGCGACGAGCTCGAGGCTTACCTCACCGGCGTCGAGGTCGAGCCGGGCCCGGAGCGCGGTCCTGCCGTCGGCCGACGCGAGGCCCACGGTGACCTCACTGCTGCCGCTGCCGGTTCCGACCTCGACCTCGGCCTCGACGCCGACGAACGGCGCGGGCAGGTCGGCCGGGTGCCGCTCCTCGGCCGCGCCGACCCGGGTGGCCGAGGCGAGGACGAAGCCCGGCGCGACCACCTCGACGGGATGGAAGCGTCCGGTCTCGGCGAACGTGGTCTCCAGCAGCGAGCGCCGGGGCCGCACCACCGCGGGAGCAGTGGTGGGCGGGTCGCTCGGCGCGGCCCGTGGGCCCGGCGTCGGCGCCGGGCCCGGGTCGGGGCCGGTCCGGTCGTCGCACGCCGCGGCGGCGAGCCCGGCCGCGAGCGCGACCAGGACGGTCCGCCGGCCGGCAGCGGGGGCGGCGGGGCGCGCGGGGGTCAGCAGGCCCGCGCCTTGAGCGCGCGCCACGTCGCGGCGTCCATCGCGCCGGTCCGGTCGAGCCCGTTGTCGCCCTGGAGTGCCGAGACGAAGCCCGCCGTCTGGCTGCCGAACTTGCCCGGCACCAGCCGCTGCGGGTTGTAGCCCGCCTCCCAGAGCATGTACTGGAGCTCCAGCGTCCAGAACCGGTTGTCCCCGCGCGGCGCGGAGTCGTCGACGCGGTTGAGCAGGGGGAGCGCCGCGTCGTCGTACGAGCAGGCGCAGAAGGTCGCCGTGGTCGCGTCCTGCGCCACCCCGATCACGTACGTCGTCGTGTCGGCCACCGCCATCCGGGCCTGGCACGCGGCGACCGCGTCCGGGTAGGGCCCGATGTAGGGCACCCGGGCCAGGTTGACCTTGTTGGTCAGGTGGCTCAGGTTGCGGCAGGAGCGCGCCGGGTCCAGGTACGCCCGGCCCTCGGCCCGCGGGAACCGGTCGAGCGCGTCCTGCACCGTCGCCGCCGGGCTGGCGCCCTCGGCCGAGGCGAGGACGACGATGTAGCCGTCCGAGCAGGGCTGGTTGCGCAGCGGGTAGCCCACGCCCAGCGGGTCGGGTGCGGTCCCGCCCGACTCGGCTCCCGCCGGGTCGGTGGAGCCCGTCGGACCGGAGCCCTGCGTCGGGTCGGTGCGCTCCGTGCTGCCCGTCCGGTCCGCGGGGCCGGTCGGCGCGGAGGTGCCGTCCGAGGCCGAGGCCGCGGTGGGAGCGTCCTTGTCCTTGTCGCGGCCGCTCAGCAGCACGCCGACGCCGATCCCGCCGCCCAGCAGGGCCAGCACGACCAGGACGACCAGTGCCAGCCGGCCGCGCCCCGAGCGGGCCGCGGGTGCCGCGGGTGCCACCGGGGTCACGGGCGTCACCGCGGCGGCCGGAGACGGCGGGGGCGGGGGAGGCGGCGGCGGAGGGGCGGCCTCGGTCGGAAGTGTGGGCAGCGTCGGCGCGGGCCCGAGCTCCGTGGCCGGCGCCGGTGCCGGCGTCGGCGCGGGCGGGGCAGCGGGCGCCGGGACGCTCGGCGGGCGCGGCACCGTCCCGGCCGCGGTCATCTCCGCGTGCCGGGCCCGGACCTCGGCGTCACCGACCCGTCCCAGCGCGAAGCCCAGCGCGGCCAGCGCCCACCGCGCGCCGCCGGCCTCCGTCGTCCCGCGGTCGCGGGCGAGCTGGTCGCCGTGCAGGTCGATCGCGGCGGTGGGGTCGGCGTCGCGGTCGAGCATCTCGACCAGGCGGCCCAGGGCCCGCATCCGGATCGCGTCGACGAGCAGGTTGAGCTCGCCGGTCGTGATGCTGCCCTCGGGCACGAAGTCGTCGACCGCGGCCCGGAAGGAGTCCGCGTCCTCGAGGACCTGGGCACCGGCGGAGCGGGCGAGGTCGGCGAGCTCGTCGTGTACAGCCACGCGCGCAGTGTCGCGCAAGCGGACCCCGGTCGCGGCCGCAATGGACTGTTGAACTAGATTCGTTGTTGCAATGAACATGCAACAGGGCGGAGTGCGCCGGGCTCGCCGGTGGACCCTCGGTCTCCTCCTCGCCCTGGTGCTGTCCGTGGTCGCCGGGATCGCGCTCGGCGCGGTCTACGTGCCCTTCGACAGCGTCGTGAAGGTGCTCGGCCACCACCTCTTCCTGGTGCCGGGCGAGCGGACCTGGAGCGCCCCGCGCGACTCGATCATCTGGGACGTCCGGCTGCCCCGGGTGCTGCTCGCGGCGCTGGTCGGCGCGGGCCTCGCGGTCTGCGGCATCGCGCTCCAGGCGATGGTGCGCAACCTGCTCGCCGACCCCTACCTGCTCGGCGTCAGCTCCGGCGCGTCGGCCGGCGCGGCCGCGGCGATCCTGTTCGGCATCACGCTCGGGCTCGGTGAGCACGTGCTGTCGGGCAGCGCCTTCGTCGGGGCCCTCGCCGCCTCCGTCCTCGTGTACGCCGTCGCCCGCTCCGCCGGCCGGGTGACCTCCACGCGGCTGCTGCTCGCCGGGGTCGCGGTCGGCTACGCGCTCCAGGCGGTGACGAGCTTCCTCATCTTCGCCTCCGACTCCGCCGAGGGCGCCCGCTCGGTGATGTTCTGGCTGCTCGGGTCGCTGGCGCTGGCCGGGTGGGGCCAGCCGCTGGCCGTCGCCGTGGTCGTCGTGCTGCTCACCGTCGCCGTGCTCACCGTGCTCGGCCGCCAGCTCGACGCGCTTGCGGTCGGCGACGAGACGGCGCTGGCGCTCGGCGTACCCCCGGAGCGGCTGCGCACCGCGCTGCTCGTCCTGGTCTCGCTGTGCGTGGCTGTCGTCGTCTCGGCGGCCGGCAGCGTCGGCTTCGTCGGGCTCGTCGTCCCGCACCTGGCCCGCCGCGCCGTCGGCGCCGCCCACGTCCGGGCCGTCCCGGTCGCCGCCCTGATGGGCGCGATCCTCCTGATCTGGGCCGACATCGTCGCCCGGGTGCTGCTCGCCCCGCAGGAGATCCCGATCGGGATCATCACCGCGGTCGTCGGCGCACCGTTCCTGCTCGTCCTCGTCCGCCGTCTCCAGGCCACCGCCGCCTGATCCCCCAGGAGCACATTCCCCATGCGCCGCGCCCTGATCGCCCTGACCGCCTCGGCCTCCGTCCTCGCCCTCAGCTCGTGCGGGCTCTCCTCCGACGGCGGCCGCTCCGCCACCGGCGGGTCCGGCGGTCCCTACCCGCTGACGGTCGAGAACTGCGGTGCCGACGTCACCCTCGACGCCGCTCCCGGGAAGGTCGTCCTCCTCAAGAGCGCGGCCGTGCCCTACCTGGCCGAGCTCGGGGTCCTCGACAAGGTGACCGCCCGGGCGGGGGAGTACCCCCGCGACTACTACGACGACGCGACCTTCGCCGCGCTGGAGAAGATCCCCGCGCTCACCGGCAAGACCGACACCTCCGGCCACCTGCTGATCTCCAAGGAGGTCGTCATCGGCAAGGAGCCCGACCTCGTGCTCGGCGAGATCGACAACCTCAGCCGGGCCACCCTCGACCAGGTCGGCATCCCGCTCATCGAGGAGCCGGCGATGTGCCCGCAGGGCCTCGACGACCCGGGCTTCGACGACATCTACGCGCAGATGGAGACCTACGGAAAGGTCTTCGACCGCACCGACGAGGCCGCCGCGGCCAACGCTGTGCTGAAGAAGCGCGTCGCCGAGCTGACGGCCGACCCGGCCGGCGAGCGCCGTACGGCGGCCGTGCTCTACCCGACCGTGGGCGGCGGCGTGACCTACGCCTACGGCACCCGCAGCATGGCGCACCCGATCCTCGAGGCCGCCGGCCTCGAGAACGTCTTCGCCGACACCGACGAGCGGGTCTTCGAGGTGACGCCCGAGGAGCTCATCGGCCGCAACCCCGACGTACTGATCCTGCTGCACAGCGCGGGCGAGCCGGCCAAGGTCGCCGACGCGATCACCAGCCTGCCGGGCGCCAAGAGCATCGCCGCGGTCCGCGACGACAACGTGCTGCCGCTCCTGTTCAACTACGTCGAGCCGCCGACGCCGCTGGCCCTCGACGGCCTGGCCAAGATCGAGGAGAGGTTCGGCGAGAAGTCGTGATCGTCGCCGAGGCCCTCGAGTTCGGGTACGGCGCCGCGCCGGTCCTGCGCGGCGTCGGGCTCACCGCGCGGCCGGGCCGGGTGCTCGGCCTGCTCGGCCCCAACGGCAGCGGCAAGACCACCGCGCTGCGGATGCTCTACGGCTCGCTGCGCCCGGCCGCCGGCCGGGTGACCCTCGACGGGCGGCCCCTGGCGACGCTGTCGCCGCGCGAGGTCTCCCAGCAGGTCGCCGTCGTGGTGCAGGAGTCCGACGCCGAGTCGATGCTCACCGTGCACGAGATGGTCTCGCTGGGCCGGCTCCCGCGGCTCAAGACGTTCCAGCGCGCCGGCGCCGAGGACCACCGGGCCGTGGCCGAGTCCCTGGACGCGGTCGGTGCCGGGCACCTGGCGCGCCGCCGCTTCGCCGAGCTCTCCGGCGGCGAGCGGCAGCGCGTGCTGGTCGCGCGGGCGCTCGCCCAGGAGGCGGAGTTCCTGCTCCTCGACGAGCCGACCAACCACCTCGACATCCGCTACCAGCACGAGGTGCTCCACCTGGTCCGGACCGTGGCGACCAGCGCGGTCGTCGTCCTCCACGACCTCAACCTCGCCGCCCGCTACTGCGACGACCTGGTCCTCCTCGACGGCGGCCGCGTCGTCCGGTCCGGCTCGCCCGACGAGGTCCTCGACCCGGACCTGATCGCCGAGGTCTACGGCATCGGCGCCACCCGGGCCGACGCCGGCGGCCACCCGCAGCTCCTCTTCCACCCCCTGAACACCGACGAGAGGCTTCCCGCATGAGTGCCGTCCAGGACAACGTCGACGCCTACTGGACCGGCCGCGCGCCGTCGTACGACGACTACCAGCAGCGTCCCGAGCGCCTCGCCCTCGACCAGGCGGCCTGGTCCGCCGTGCTCGCCGCGGCCCTGCCCGCCGCACCGGCCGACGTCCTCGACCTCGGCACCGGCAGCGGGTACGTCGCGCTGCTGCTCGCCGCCCTCGGCCACGACGTCACCGCCACCGACCTGTCCGAGGGCATGCTCGAACGAGCCCGCGTCCACGCCGCGAGCGCCGAGCGGGCCCCCGACTTCCGCCGCGGCGACGCGGTCGCCCCCGACTTCGCCGACGCCTCGTTCGACGCGATCACCAACCGCTACCTGATGTGGACCCTGCGCGAGCCGGAGCGCGCACTGGCGGCCTGGCACCGGCTGCTGCGCCCCGGCGGCGTGCTCGCCGTGGTCGACTCCACCTGGTTCCCCGACGGGCTCGACCGCGACACCACCGAGGACTTCGTCCGGCTCTACGACGCCGGCGTGCGCGACGCCCTCCCGCTCGCCGCCGCGGAGTCCATCGACGCCACCCGCGAGCTCGTCGTGGCGGCCGGCTTCCGCGACGTCACGGTGACCCCGCTCACGAGCATCCTCGAGCTCGACCGGGCCCACGGCGTCGCCCCCGACCACGAGGTGCGCCTGCAGTTCCTCGTCCGGGGCCTGCGTCCCTAGGGCGTGTCTCCCCAGACCGCGTCTGCTGCGCGGCGCTGGCGACTCGATCCGGCGGCGTTGTCGCAGACTCGACGGGCCTCCGGCCCGCCTTCGCTGCTCCGCCTTGCCCGATCGGCCGCCAACACCGCTCGCGACGACGCGGTCTGGGGAGACACGCCCTAGACTCAGGGCGCCATGACTGAGCCCGTAGCGCGCCCCGCAGAGACCTTCGCCGAGGCCGAGGACGCCCTGCTGTCCCGGTGGCCCGAGACCCGGCTCGAGCCCTCGCTCGACCGGATCCAGGCGTTCACCGAGATCCTGGGTGACCCACAGCGGGCCTACCGGTCGATCCACCTGACCGGAACCAACGGCAAGACGTCGACCTCGCGGATGATCGACGCCCTGCTCCGCGCCCTCGACCTGCGCACGGGCCGGTTCACCAGCCCGCACGTCGAGAAGATGAGCGAGCGGATCAGCATCGACGGCGAGCCCCTCGACGACGAGACGTTCGTCCGGGCGTTCAACGACATCGCGCCCTACACGCACCTGGTCGACCAGGCCGAGGAGCACCCGCTCAGCTTCTTCGAGACCGTCGTCGGCATGGCCTACGCCGCCTTCGCCGACGCCCCGGTCGACGTCGCGGTCGTCGAGGTCGGCATGGGTGGCTCGTGGGACGCCACCAACGTCATCGACGCCGACGTCGCGGTGGTCACGCCGATCGCCGTCGACCACGCCGACTACCTCGGCGGTACGCCGGTCGAGATCGCCCGTGAGAAGGCCGGGATCATCAAGCCCGGCGCGACCGCCGTCCTGGCCCAGCAGAGCGCCGACGTGGCCGTGGTCCTCCTCGAGCGCGCGGCCGAGGTCGGTGCCACCGTCGCCCGCGAGGGCCTCGAGTTCGCCGTCGTGGCCCGCACCGCCGCGGTCGGCGGTCAGGTCGTCACCCTCCAGGGCCTCCGTGGCCGGTACGACGACCTCTTCCTCCCGCTCTACGGAGCCCACCAGGCCCAGAACGCCGTCACCGCCCTCGCCGCCGTCGAGGCCTTCGTCGGGGGAGAGGAGCCGCTCGGCGACGACATCGTCCGCGGCGCCTTCGCCGAGATCACCTCGCCGGGCCGGCTCGAGGTCGTCCGGCGCAGCCCCACGATCGTGCTCGACGCCGCCCACAACCCCCACGGCGCCGCGGCCACCGCGGCCGCACTCGACGACTCCTTCCAGTTCGACCCGATCGTCGGCGTGATCGGCGTGATGGGCGACAAGGACGCCGAGGGTCTCCTTGCCGCCTTCGAGCCGCTGCTGTCCCACGTCGTGATCACCCAGAACTCCACCGACCGCGCGATGCCGGCCGAGCGCCTGGCCGTCGTGGCGCGCGAGGTCTTCGGCGAGGACCGGGTCAGCGTCGTACCGCTGCTGGCGGACGCGATCGACGCCGCCGCGGCCGTCGCCGAGGACGAGGGCCACGACGCGCTCTCCTCCGGCGCGGTCCTGGTCACCGGCTCGGTGGTCACCGTCGGTGAGGCCCGGGTGCTGCTCGGAGGCCGCAAGTGAGCGACGAGCGCGACAAGTCCCCCCGGCGCGCGATGTGCGCCGCGGTCCTGACCCTCGAGGCGATCGCGGTGGCGCTGTCGGTGCCGGTGATGATCGGGATCTCCGACATCCGGCCGGCCGTCGCGCTGCCCGTCGGGCTGGGCGTGGCGCTCGCCTGCCTGCTGGTCGCCGGGATGCTGCGCCGCGAGTCGGGCTACACCGTGGGCCACGTGCTCCAGGTCGCCGCGATCGCGCTGGGCGTCCTCGCGCCGCTCATGTACTTCCTCGGCGCGATCTTCGCGCTGCTCTGGGGCACGGCCTACGGCCTGGGCCGCAAGATCGAGCGGGAGCGGGCCGCGGCCTTCGCCGAGTACGACCAGAACCAGGCGTCCTAGGTTCTTCCGCGCCCACCGGACACCGTCGGCTCTCGCCCTTGGTGACTGCTGGGTAGAGTGGCCGCGTGCCAGTGATCATCGACAAGCTCCTCCGCATCGGAGAGGGCAAGATCCTTCGTCAGCTCGAAGGCGTCGCCAAGGCGGTCAACGCCATCGAGGACGACTTCAAGGCGATGTCGGACGACGAGCTGCGGGGCATGACCGACGAGTTCCGCAAGCGCATCGCCGACGGGGAGTCCCTCGACGACCTCATGCCCGAGGCCTTCGCCACGGTGCGCGAGGCAGCGCGCCGGGTCCTCGGTCAGCGCCACTTCGACGTCCAGATCATGGGCGGCGCGGCGCTGCACATGGGCAATATCGCCGAGATGAAGACCGGTGAGGGCAAGACCCTCGTCTCGACGCTGCCGGCGTACCTCAACGCCCTCGAGGGCAAGGGCGTCCACGTCGTCACGGTCAACGACTACCTGGCCAAGTTCCAGTCCGAGATGATGGGCCGGGTCCACCACTTCCTCGGCCTCACCGTCGGCGTGATCCTGCCGAGCATGCGCCCCGACGAGCGGCGCGAGGCCTACGGCTGCGACATCACCTACGGCACCAACAACGAGCTCGGCTTCGACTACCTGCGCGACAACATGGCCTCCTCGCTCGAGGAGTGCGTCCAGCGCGGCCACAACTTCGCCGTCGTCGACGAGGTCGACTCGATCCTCATCGACGAGGCGCGGACCCCGCTGATCATCAGCGGTCCGACCCAGGACGAGGTCAAGTGGTACGGCGAGTTCGCCAAGATCGCCCAGCAGCTGACCAAGGACGTCGACTACGAGGTCGACGAGAAGAAGCGCACGATCTCGGTCCTCGAGGACGGCATCACCAAGGTCGAGGACCACCTCGGCATCGACAACCTCTACGAGTCGGCCAACACCCCGCTCATCTCGTTCCTGCACAACTCCATCAAGGCCAAGGAGCTGTTCCGCAACGACAAGGAGTACGTCGTCATGGAGGGCGAGGTGCTCATCGTCGACGAGCACACCGGCCGCATGCTCGCAGGCCGGCGCTACAACGACGGTCTGCACCAGGCCATCGAGGCCAAGGAGGGCGTCAAGGTCCGCGAGGAGTACCAGACCCTCGCCACCGTGACCCTCCAGAACTACTTCCGCCTCTACGACAAGCTCTCCGGCATGACCGGTACGGCGCTCACCGAGGCCTCCGAGTTCGACAAGATCTACAAGCTCGGCGTGGTCCCGATCCCGACCAACAAGCCGATGCAGCGCAAGGACCAGCCCGACCTCGTCTACCGGACCGAGGAGGCCAAGTACGACGCGGTCGTCGACGACATCGTCGAGCGCCACGAGAAGGGCCAGCCGGTCCTCGTCGGCACCGTCTCGGTCGAGAAGTCGGAGTACCTCCACCAGCAGCTGACCAAGCGCGGTGTGGCCCACTCGGTCCTCAACGCCAAGGTCCACGCCGAGGAGGCCAAGATCGTGGCCCTCGCCGGCCACAAGGGCGCGGTCACCGTCGCGACCAACATGGCCGGTCGTGGTACCGACATCATGCTCGGCGGCTCGGTCGAGTTCCTCGCCGACGAGGAGCTGCGCAAGCAGGGCCTCGAGCCCGGCGGCGAGACCGCCGACGAGTACGACGCCGCCTGGCCCGCGATGATCGAGAAGATCAAGGCCCAGGTCGAGGCCGAGCACGACGCGGTCAAGGACCTCGGCGGCCTCTACGTGATCGGCACCGAGCGCCACGAGTCGCGCCGGATCGACAACCAGCTCCGCGGTCGTTCCGGCCGTCAGGGCGACCCCGGCGAGAGCCGCTTCTACCTGTCCCTCCAGGACGAGCTGATGCGGCTGTTCAAGTCCGACTGGGTCGACCGCGTCCTGCTCATGCTCAAGATCCCGGACGACGTCCCGATCGAGAACAAGCGGGTCACCAACGCCATCGCCAACGCGCAGGGCCAGGTGGAGTCCCAGAACTTCGAGTCGCGCAAGAACGTCCTCAAGTACGACGACGTGATGGACCGCCAGCGCAAGGTCATCTACGGCGAGCGCCGTGAGGTGCTCGAGGGAGTCGACCTCGAGGACCAGGTCCGCACCTTCATCGACGACGTCGTCACCGGCTTCGTCAACGGCTCGCTCGACGAGTTCTCCGAGCAGTGGGACCTCGACCAGCTCTGGACCGACCTCAAGCAGTTCTGGCCGGTCTCGATCTCCTGGAAGGACCTCGTCGAGGACGAGGGCACCCAAGCCTCGCTCGAGAAGCCCTTCCTCGTCGAGAAGCTCAAGGAGGACGCCCACGCGGCGTACGACCGCCGCGAGGAGGAGGTCGGCGAGGAGGTAGCCCGCGAGCTCGAGCGTCGCGTGCTGCTCTCCGTGCTCGACCGCAAGTGGCGCGAGCACCTCTACGAGATGGACTACCTGCGCGAGGGCATCTACCTGCGGGCCTACTCGCAGCGCGACCCGCTGGTCGAGTACCAGCGCGAGGGCTTCGACATGTTCGCCGCGATGATGGACGGCATCAAGGAAGAGACCGTCGGCTTCCTCTTCAACCTGGAGGTCCAGGTCGAGGAGGACGAGGAGATCCACTACCACGCCGACGGCTCCGCCCACGCGGGCCCGATGCACGAGGGTGCCTTCGCCGAGCCGCCCGTCGGCCTCGGGGTCGGCGCCGGTGGTGGCGAGATCGACCTCGAGTCGATCTCGGCCGAGCTCAGGGCGAGCACCCCCAAGGTGACCGCCAAGGGTCTCGACACCCCCAAGCAGCCGCAGAACCTCACCTACTCCGCGCCCGACGAGACCGGTCACGAGGAGGTCCGCGGCAGCGGCGCCGCCTCCAATGCCGACGACGAGTTCGGCGACATCGGCCGCAACTCGCTGTGCCCCTGCGGCTCGGGCAAGAAGTACAAGCGCTGCCACGGCGCCCCCGGCGGTCCCACCGGGACCACCGCGCGGGTCAGCTGACCCGGCTCCGCACCGACGCGACGACGCCCCCTCCCGGACGGGAGGGGGCGTCGTGCGTTCTCACTGCAGGGTCATCCGCGGCTCACCGTTGACCAGCCCGGTGCCGCTGCGCACGCACGCGCCGCCGCGCGCCGTACCGCCGTTGTTGTAGGCCTGGCGCACGCACGAGCGCACCGCGAGCTGGCCCCAGTAGTTCGGGTGCAGCGACTCCTGGATGTAGTACGGCGAGTCGCCCGCCGTGGTGACCGTGCGGATCTGGTTGACCCACTCGGTGCGGTCGACCGCGCCGGCCGTCGTCCAGCTCGCGAGCCCGACCTCCTCGTACAGCCCGACGCCCGACTCGCACAGCCGGCGGCCATTGAAGGTGGCGGCCAGGTTGAGGACCTTGGCGTTGGTAATGCCGGCCTGGGTGATGGCGCCGGTGACGGCGTTGTTGATCGTGGGCAGCGCGGTGTTGTTGGCCCAGTCGGCGTCGGCGTTCCAGAAGCCGCAGCCGCCGGTGTTCTGCCGGCCGTAGCCGCTCTGGCCGTAGCGGAACCCGGAGCCCCCGGGGATCGGTGAGGGATAGGTCTGCACGAGCATCGTCCACTGGCCGTCGGCGTACCCGGCGTTGCGCAGGGCGGTGCGGACGTTGGTCAGCGCCCCGGCGATCCGGCTCTTCACGGCCGCGACGTTGGCGCTGGTGAAGTTGCGGGTGACGCTGCTGTCGTCGTTGCAGTAGTCCTTCCACCACGACGGCGAGAGCAGGAAGTCCTGCACGCACTGCTGCACGACGCCGGCGAACCCGAAGTCGTTGCCGCCGATCGAGACGACGACCATGCGCACGTTGTGCCCGGCCGCGAAGTCCTGGAGCGCCCGGGCCTGCCCGACGCCCTGGCTGCCGCTGTAGAAGTCCAGGCCCGGCTTGAAGTTGTCGCCCGTGGTGGTCCCCGTCGTCGCCCCGGAGCAGGCCAGGTTGAGGCTGCTCACCCCGCCGCCGACGTGGATCTCCGCGCTGCGCGAGCGGTGGCAGCGCGTGATCGCCTCGCCGGTGCCCGCCGCGTTGTCGTGGTAGGCCGAGGGCCCGAGCGCGTCGGCCCGGGCGCTGCTGCTGTTGGACGAGCCGGCCCAGCGACCGGCCTCGCCGGAGATGTAGGAGTCGCCCACCGAGACCACCCACGGCCCGCCCACCCCGGGGCCGTCGGCGTGGGCCGCGGGAGCGGGGGCGGAGAGGGGGACGACGAGCGAGGCGCTGACGGCGGCGAGAGTGGCCGCGAGGGCACGGATCATGATCGCAACGTAGTGACCCAGGTCACATCTGACCAGCATCCGGGTCCGCGGCGCGTCGTCCGCGGTGGGTCAGGAGAAGTCCAGCGCGGTGCAGATCCAGCGCTGGCCCAGCCGCTCGAACCGCGCCGCCACCGCCCGCGACCGGGCCCCGTGACGTACGTGCACCCCGCACTCGACGACCGTGTCGCTGATGAAGCAGGCGTGGACGCTGCGTACCCGCGGCCGTACCGCCTGGACCCGGGCCAGCCCGGGCTGGTGACCGCCCGCGCGGGCGACGAGGAGCGCGCGGCGGTGGAGGTCGCCGTACACCTCGGGGGCGGTCCAGCGCACCAGCTGGGAGACCGGACGATCCCCACCGACGATCTCGACCGCGGCCTGCACGAACCGGTGCGTCCACTCCTCGATCGTGCGCCGCAACCGCTGGTCGATCGGGACCACGACGCCGCCGGGGCGGGGGCCGGGCGGGGGACTGGGTGGCGGACCGAGGTCCGGGTGGTGCCTGCGGGCGGGTGGGTCCTGGCGGGGGAGCAGGGCGAGCGCGAGCGTGCCCTGGGTGGAGGTGACCGGGACGGTCGGGCGGTCGTGGTCGTGCTTGTGGTCGTGGTCGCGGGAGCTGGGCATGGTGCCTCCTGGGCGGGCAGCGGGTCAGTGGGTCTCAGGGAGGTGGAGGACCGGGCCGGGCCGGATCCGGTCCGGGTCGGGGCCGATCACGGGGGCGTTGCGCGCATGGATCCGCCGCCAGTACGCCGTCACGTCGGCCGCGCTCGCCTCCGGCCCCAGCGCCCGGGCGGCGATCGCCCAGAGCGTGTCGCCCGGCCGGACCTGGACGATCCGGGACCGGGCCGGCGCAGCCCCGTCCACCGGACGCTCGGGGAGCGGCAGCCCGGCGAGCGCATCGGCGTCCACGTCCAGGGCAGCCGGTGGCGGCGCCGGCTCGGGGGTGCCCGCGCTGACGGGGGCCGCGAAGGCGGTGACCCCGCAGAGCGCGAGCAGCCCTGCCCGGACCGGTCCCACCCGTCGGGCGCGGAGCCGGGGCCGGAGCCGGGCCGGCCGCAGTACGGTCCACGCGACATCGCTCGCCGCGACCCACAGCCCGCCCAGCGCGACCAGTGCGACGACCGCGCAGCACCCGACGACGAGGTCGGCGAAGGTGACCGCCCCCGACGGCCGGACGAGCGCCACCGCGGCCGGCCCGGCGAGCATCCCGCCCAGGACCGAGCCCGCGCTCACGCCGACCCACAGGAGCAGGCCGCGTCGGCGCGCGGTGGCAGGCGCAGCGACAGGCGAGGCAAGCACGTGTTCCATCCCGAGAGAACCTTTGCGTTTGCTTGTGTTTGCCTCAGGATGTGTTCGCTCACGGGCCTGGTCAACGAATGCCTTGCGACTGGCCGCAAAGCGTCGATTTCGATCCGCCGCCCACGGCCGGCCGACCCCGTACCGTGACCGCGTGGACCTGCGCGCCGCCGGCGAGTTCCGGCGTACCCCGCTCGAGCGGGCCGACCAGAAGGTCTCCTGGGCGCGCGGGGACCAGGCGTTCTTCGCCTCGGGCGCCTGCCACGTCCTCGCCTGGACCGTCCGCGCCGTTCACCTCGGCCACGCGCTCGCCGTCGTGGGTCTGCGCCGGCCGGGTGAGGCGGCGATCTGTCACGTCTACGCGGTGCGCGCCGACGGCCGGGCGTTCGACCACGGGGGCGGCATCCGGAGGCGGATCTGCCGGTCCCGGAGGCGACCACCCTGGCCGCGTTCTGCGCCGCCCACCGGCACCGGACGCCGACCCAGTACGCCGGCGACCCGTGGCCCCGCGCCCGCGCGTACGTCGACCGGTACCCACCGCCCGCGACCTGATCATCCCGTGCGAGGCTGGCTCCCATGGGCTGGGAGGACGAGCTGTTCGCGCTGTTCGACGACCTGGAGGACCAGGCGACCGCCCTCTACGCGGCCGAGCGGGACGTCGAGGTGGCCGATCGGAGCCGGGCGGAGTACCAGCAGGTCACCCTCGCCGGGCGGCTGATGGCGACCGTCGGGTCGAGCGCGGTCGTGGGCGTCGAGGGAGTCGGTCCGGTCGCGGGGGTCGTCGAGCGGGTGGCGTCCGGATGGCTGCTCGTCGCGGCCGGTGACCAGGACTGGGTCGTCAACCAGGACGCCGTGACGACGGTCGAGGGTGCCTCGGTCCGGGCCGTGCCCGAGGTGGCGTGGTCGCCGCTGACCCGGTTGGGGCTGGCCTCGGCGCTGCGCCGGATCTCCGAGGCCGGGGAGGCGTGCGTGCTGCACCTGCGCGACGGGAGCCGGCACGAGGGGCACCTGCGCCGGGTCGGCGCGGACTTCTGCGAGCTGAGCACGGGGGAGGAGCGCCGGACCGTGCTTGTCACCTTCGCCGCGCTGGCCGCGGCGCAGTCGCGGGGCTGAGGATCAGGTCGCGTCGAAGTCGTACGGCGGCCGCTCGCCCGGAGCGAGCGGGAGCGAGGAGGGCAGGTCGTCCTCGCCGGCGTTGCGGACCGCGTCGTCGAGCTCGTCGAGCTCGGCCATCGCCTCGGCGAGGTGCTTGCGGACGATGGCGCGCGGGTCGAGGTCGCTGAGCTCGAGGTCGGCGTACTCGGGGCCGAGCTCGGTGCGCAGCTCGTCGCGCGCGTTGTTGGCGAACTGGCGCATCTGCCGGACCAGCTTGCCGGCCTGGCGCGCCACCTCCGGCAGCCGGTCGGGGCCGAAGACGAGCACGGCGATGAAGGCGATGACGATGATCTCGCCGAACCCGATACCGAACACCCGCCAGCTCCTGTCGCCCTACCCGCGTGCTGTGCTGGTCAGAACTTACTGGTCGGCGTGAGGCCGAGCTGCATACCGGCGAGTCCCCGGCCGCGTCCGTCGAGCCGATCGGCCACCGCGCGCAGCGCCTGGGCGGCCGCGGAGGTGGGGTCGGAGTCGACGATCGGCTTGCCGGCGTCGCCGCCCTCGCGCAGCGAGACGTCGAGCGGGATCTGGCCGAGCAGCGGTACGTCGTACCCGAAGCGCTCGGACAGCGTGGCCGCCACCCGCTCGCCGCCACCGGAGCCGAAGATCTCGAGCCGGTGGTCCTTGCCCTCGGGGGTGCAGTGCGGGCAGGGGAGGTAGCTCATGTTCTCGACGACGCCCACCACGCGCTGGTGCATCATCGAGGCCATCGTGCCGGCCCGCTCGGCGACCTCGGCGGCCGCCTCCTGGGGGGTGGTCACCACGACCACCTCGGCGCCGGGGAGGTGCTGGCCGAGCGAGATGGCGATGTCGCCGGTGCCCGGGGGCAGGTCGAGCAGGAGGACGTCGAGGTCGCCCCAGTAGACGTCGGCGAGCATCTGCACGAGCGCCCGGTCGAGCATCGGTCCGCGCCAGGCGACGACCTGGTCGCGGCGCGGCTTGAGCATGCCGATCGAGATCACCGAGACGCCCGAGGCGGTGGGCACCGGCATGATCAGGTCGTCGACCTGGGTGGGCCGGGAGTCGGCGACGCCGAGCATCGCCGGGATCGAGTGGCCGTAGATGTCGGCGTCGACCACGCCGACCTTGCGCCCGGCCGCGGCCAGCGCGAGGGCGAGGTTGACCGTCACCGAGGACTTGCCGACGCCGCCCTTGCCGGAGGCGATCGCGAAGACCTTGGTCAGCGAGCCGGGCTGGGCGAAGGAGATCTCGCGCTGGGCCTGGCCGCCGCGCAGGGTCTCGTGCAGGCCCGAGCGCTGCTCGGCCGTCATCACCCCGAGCTCGACCTCGACGCCGGTGACGCCGGGGAGCGCGGTGACCGCGGCGGTCACGTCGCGGGTGATGGTGTCCTTGAGCGGGCAGCCCGCCACGGTGAGCAGCGCCTTGACGGTCACGACCGACCCGCCGTCACCCGCCGCGATGTCGACGCTGTCGACCATGCCGAGCTCGGTGATCGGCCGCTTGATCTCGGGGTCGTTGACCTTGGCCAGCGCGGCCATGACCTGCTCGAGCGAGGGGGAGTGCTGCGGGGTGCTCACAACCACGGAGTCTAGTGACCGCTCGGTCGCCCGGACCGGTCGCCCCGCACCCTGGGCACGCACCTCGCTACGTCGGCGACACTCGCCGGGCACCCGGCACGCCCACGCGCCGCCGCCTTGCGCTGCACGCACCCAGCGCACGGCTCGACCACCCCGGCCGGCCGAGCGGTCCCTACGGAGCCCCCGCAGCGTCCTCGTCGGCGCCGTCCTCCTGAGACGGCACGCGCTCCTCGGCCCGCTCGTCGAGGTCGGCCAGCAGGCCGCGCAGCTCGGAGCGCAGGAAGTCGCGGGTGGCGACCTCGCCGACCGCCATCCGCAGGGAGGCGACCTCGCGGGCGAGGAACTCCATGTCCGCGTGCGCCCGGGCGTCGGCCTGCCGGTCCTGCTCGGCGATGACCCGGTCGCGGGCCTCCTGGCGGTTCTGCGCGAGCAGGATCAGCGGCGCGGCGTACGACGCCTGGAGACTCAGCATGAGCGTCAGGAAGATGAAGGGGTAGTTGTCGAAGCGCAGGTCGTCGGGCGCCATCAGGTTCCAGCCGACCCAGAACAGGACGAACAGCGTCATGTAGATCAGGAACGTCGCGGTCCCCATGAACCGCGCGAACTGCTCGGCGAAGACCCCGAACGTGTCCGCGTTGTACGACGGGCGCCGGACCAGCTGGCGCCGTTCCTCGCGCGGGGTGTCGAGCCGCTCGCGCATCCGCCGGGTGTCGCTCATCGGCTGCCCGCCTCACGCTCGCGGGCCCGGTCGCGCCAGTTGGCGGGGAGCATGTGGTCGAGCAGGTCGTCGACGGTGACCGCGCCGAGGAGCCGGCCGTTCTCGTCGATGACCGGGGCGGCGACGAGGTTGTAGGTGGCCAGGTGGGCGGCGACCTCGTCGATGCCGGCCTCGGGGCGCAGCCACTCCATCGAGTCGTCGAGCGCGCCCGCGACCAGGGTCGAGGGCGGCTCGCGCAGCAGGCGCTGGATGTGGGCGACGCCGAGGAGCTTGCCGGTGGGGGTCTCCAGGGGCGGGCGGCAGACGTAGACCAGGGCGGCCAGGGCCGGGGTCAGCTCGGGGTTGCGGACGTGGGCCAGGGCGTCGGCGATGGTCGCGTCCGGGCCGAGGATGACCGGCTCCGGGGTCATCATCGCGCCGGCGGTGTTCTCGACGTAGGAGAGCAGCCGGCGCACGTCCTCGGCCTCGTCGGGCTCCATCAGCTCGAGCAGGATCTCGGCGGTCTCGGGCGGCAGGTCGCGGACCAGGTCCGCGGCGTCGTCGGGCGACATCTCCTCGAGGACGTCGGCCGCGCGCTCGGAGTCGAGGCCCTTGAGGATCTCGACCTGGTCGTCCTCGGGCAGCTCCTCGAGGACGTCGGCGAGGCGCTCGTCGTCCAGCGCCAGCGCCACGGCGGTACGCCGCTCGGGCGGCAGGTCGTGCAGGATGCTCGCCGCGTCGGCGGGCCGCATCTCGTTGAGGGCGGCGACCAGGTGGGTGGCGCCCTGGCGGTCGTCGCTGCGGGTCAGCCCGGTCACGTCGCGCCACTCGACGACGTGGGACTGGCCGCGGCGCCGGAAGCCCTTGGAGGGCTCGCGCACGGCGACCCGGCTGAGCACCCAGTCGCGGGTGCGTGCGGGCTCCATCGCGACGTCGTACACGGTACCGGTGATGCCGCTGTCGGTGATCGTCACGGTGCGGTCGAGCATCTGCCCGATCACCAGGGTCTCGGTGGAGCGCTGCTCGAAGCGGCGCATGTTGAGCAGGCCGGTGGTGTAGACGTGGCCGGCGTCGATGTTGGTCACCCGGGTCATCGGCACGAAGATCCGGCGCCGGCCGAACACCTCGGCGACCATGCCCAGCACCCGCGGCTGGGTGCCCTCCGTGCGCATGGTGACGACCAGGTCCCGGACCTTCCCGACCTGGTCGCCCTGGGGGTCGAAGATCGGGAGCCCGACCAACCGGGCCGCGAACACGCGCGACGGTGTGGTGCTCACGCTCGAACGGTACCGGTCACCGGCGCCGGTGCCGTGCTGGCGCGCTCGCGGGGGACGCTCGCGGGGGACGCTCGCGGGGGATTGGTGTGACTCAGGACGCAAGGTAGAGTCCGTGACTCCGATCAGCCGTCCCCTTGCCGATGGGACGTCGGGAGGTAGTTGAGGGTGACCGAGGACCGGAAGCGCAAGCGCGTCAAGCGCGCCATCTCGCGCACGGAGCTCGTCGTGGTCGTCCTGGCCGCCGTCGCGGGACTCGCGGCGATCGTGGTCGGCACGGTGGTCGACACGTCCGTGACGCCGATGGGGGCCGACGTGGCCGCCGCCGGACCGTCGTCCTCCCGCTCGCCCGAGGCGAGCGAGGGCTCGGGCACCCGGGTGCCGGCGTCGAGCAGCGATGAGGCGAGCGGCGCGCCCACCGAGACCGGCTCCGCGACGCCGGACGGCGCCACGGGCGAGGTCGGCGAGGGCCGCTCCGCCGAGGCGCCCTCGCGCAACCAGGAGCGCAAGGTCAACCCGCTCGTCGAGCAGGTCGAGGCGATCGCCCGCAAGAGCCAGCCCTCGACCACGAGCTTCCGGATCGCCACGCTCAACATCCTCGGCAGCAACCACGCCGGCAACGGGCTCAACCGCGCCGCCCGCGAGGCCGCCCTGCTCCGCGACCGGGGGGTGTCGATCGTCGGGCTCCAGGAGGTCCAGCGCGACCAGCGCCCGGTCTTCATGAACAACCTCTCCGCGATGCAGATGTGGCCCCAGGACGCGCTGGGCCGCGACGGCTACCGGGTCCAGATCATGTGGCGCACCGACCGCTTCGAGATGGTCGACAACGGCGGCTCCTCGCACACCTTCAACGGCATCGGCAGCGTCCCGATCCCCTACGTGCTGCTGCGCGACAAGAAGACGGGTGCCCGGTTCTGGGTGATCGTCACCCACAACTCCCCGCAGGGCCGCCAGGCCGAGCGCAACGCCTCGGCGGAGATCCAGATCGACCTGGTCAACCAGCTGCGCCAGACCGGGCACCCGGTGCTGCTCATGGGCGACCTCAACGAGAAGACCACCGTCTTCTGCAAGTTCGCCACCCGGGCCGGGATGACCTCGGCCAACGGCGGCTCCGGTGGCGGCGGCTGCAACCCGCCGGGCGGCCCGCAGCGGATCGACTGGATCCTCGGCTCCGCCGACGCCATCGACTTCTCCGGCTACGTCCAGGACAACACCACGGTCTCCCAGGGCCTCAGCGACCACCACATGATCTACGCCGACGCCAAGGTCGCCGACAAGGCGTCCTGATCGCCACGGTGCGGAGCCCGCGGACCCCTACGATGGTCCGCATGCCTTCGTTCCTGCCGCCCCGGCTCGGGGTCCTGGTCGCGGCGCTCACCTGCACGCTGGCGCTCGCCGGCTGCGGTGACGACGACAAGTCACCCGACGCGGACGCCTCGACGCCGGGCTCCACCGCGCCCGCCTCCACGCCCGCGACCGACACCCCGGCGGCCACGCCGAGCAAGAAGCCGGTCCAGCTGCCCGCGTGCGAGAAGCTCTGGGTCGAGGGCAAGATCCTGCCCGCGTCGTACCGGGGGTGCGAGGACCAGTACGGCCAGGTCTCCAAGAGCATCCGCGGCTGCGTCAACCGCAAGCTAGCCCAGCACGGCGACCAGTTCTACGCGATCGTCGGGCGCGAGGTCGTCCGGGCCACCCCGGACCGCGAGCACGACGCCGACTACATGTCCTTGCTGGAGGCCTGCTCGGGCTGAGCCCGGCACCGGGTGACGGTGTTCACGTTCCTGCTAGTACCTGCGACACCGTGGGATACGATGTCGGCTGATTTTGCGCCGGGGTTGTCCCCGCCGTCCTTCTCGGGCATGGCCGGGGGTGACGAGGCCCAGACTGAGGAGTGCTTGTGATGCGTCGTGCCGGAACCGGCGTCGTGATCTGGGTGACGGCGATCGCCGTCGGTCTGGGACTCGGGGCACTCCCCGGCGCCCACGCCGCCGTCCCGTCGTCCGCCGTGGTCGCCGCCCCGGCCGCCGTCGACGCGTCCGCGCCCGCGACGGTCGACCGCAAGAAGAAGAAGGCCAAGCGCGACCACTACAACCCCAACCCGGGGCTGCGGTTCAACGAGCCCTACAGCCGCGGTGGCAAGAAGGCGACCAACATCCGCCGCCACATCCTGCGCAGCATCGACAGCACCCGCAAGGGCGACGTCATCCAGATGGCCGCGTGGAACGTCCGCGGCCGGTCCTGGTCCAACGCGCTGATCCGCGCCCACAAGCGCGGCGTCGCCGTCCAGATCATCATGGACAAGGTCAACTGGAGCCGCGAGCACCCCAACCCCGAGGCCGCGGCCGTCGCCAAGGTCCTCAAGGGCAAGGAGAAGGCCCGCGCGGTCCAGAGCTGGCTGCGCCTGTGCGCCGGCTCCTGTCGCGGTGCGCGGGGCATCCCGCACTCGAAGTTCTACCTGTTCAGCCGGGTCCAGGACCGCAAGTACGTGACGATGTTCGGCTCGAACAACGCCACCGACGTCGCGGCCAAGGACCAGTGGAACGACCTCTACACCTGGGTCAACAACAAGACCATCTACGACACCTTCCAGCGGGTGTTCAACGAGATGCGGCTCGACAAGAACCAGGGCAACAAGGGCTACGTTCCCGCCAAGTTCAGCGAGACTCAGAGCGTCTTCTTCTACCCCTACAAGGGCGCGATCCCGAACCAGGTCGGTGACCCCGACATGGCGCGGCTCAACAAGATCAAGTGCGTCGGTACGACGGGTGGCGCGGGCTACAACAACCGCACCAAGATCCGGATCATGCAGACCGCGATCCACGGCGACCGCGGCATCCGCCTGGCCCAGAAGCTCGTCCAGCTCAAGAAGGCCGGCTGCGACATCCGCATCGTCTACGCGCTCATGGGCAACAACGTCCACGACCTGCTCTCCAAGAACAAGGTCCAGAAGCTCCAGCTCGCCTACGACCGCGACCGCAACGGTGTCTACGACATCTACCTGCACCTCAAGTCGCTCGCGATCAGCGGCAACTACGACGGCAACACCGCCGCGCGCGTGGTCTACAACGGCAGCGCCAACTGGAGCTCGGTCCCGCTGGCCAGCGACGACGTCGTGGGCGAGTTCAAGGACGTCGCGATGACCAAGGCCTACATCGACTGGACCGACTTCCTCTACAAGCACCGTCCCGGCTCCTGGGGCCCGGTCAACCTGGCGCCGATCACCTCCTCGGTGGTCGAGGGCCGGATCGCGCCGGTCGACCCGTACGCGTTCATGAAGGAGAACGGCCTCTGACGGCCGCAGACGCCGGGGTCCTCGTCGACGGCGAGGGCATCCATCTCCCCGCCTCCTTCACGGGCTCCGGCGACGTCTACTTCGGCGAGCACCGCGGGTGGTCGTTCTCGGTCGACGCGCCGGGCAAGACGCTCGTGCCGTGGCCCAAGCGGCTCCGGGCGTTCCTGGTCGGCTGGTCCGACGTCCGCGTCGTGGCCGAGGAGCGCACGCTGTTCACCGGCCGGGTCGCCTTCACCGAGGACGATGCCGCGGTCGACATGCGCGACCGGCACGGCCTGCCGGTCATCGTGGACAAGTGGGGCCTGCTGCAGCGGCCCTTCGACACCCGGGGCGAGGGCCTGCTCGGCCTGCTCGCGGACGAGTCGCAGCGGATCATCGACGTCCTCGAGAACACCTGCGACGTCCGCTCCTGGATCTCGTTCGGCACGCTGCTCGGCGCCGCCCGCAGCGGCAAGGCGATCGGTCACGACTCCGACGTCGACCTGTGCTACCTCTCCGAGAAGGCCACCCCGGCCGAGATGCAGCGTGAGCTGTGGGACATCGCCCGCGCGCTGCGCGCCGAGGGGATGAGCCTGCAGATCCGGGCCGGCTGCTTCCTGACCGTGCAGGTCCCCACGCCCGACGGCGCGGGGGCCGGCATCGACGTCTACACGACGTTCTTCTTCGACGGGAACCTCTACGAGACCGCGACCGTGCGCACCCCGGTGCCGCGCGAGGCGCTGCTCCCGCTGAAGCCGATCGAGTTCGAGGGCCGGATGCTGCCGGCCCCGGCCGACCCCGCCAAGATCCTGGAGATCTCCTACGGGCCGAACTGGAAGGTGCCGGACCCGTCCTTCCAGCACCAGCCCGGACCCGAGATCGAGCAGCGCTTCGACGGCTGGTTCGGCAAGCTCTGGCGCCAGCGCCGCGAGTGGAACGCGTTCAACCGCACCGCCGCCAAGGCCGCGCCCGGACCGTCGGCGTTCGCCCAGGACGTGCTGCCCCGGCTGCCCGAGGGGGTCCGCGTCCTCGACGTGGGCGCCGGCACGGGCGCCGACGCGGCCTACTTCGCCCGCGCGGGCGTGCCGACGGTCGCGCTCGACTACGCCCTGCCGCGGCGCCGGATCTGGCCCGAGGCCGAGGGCCTGTCCCGCAACGAGGTCAACCTGTACGACGTCCGCGACGTGCTGACCCGTGCGGTGCTGCTCGCCCGGCACCGCGGGCCCCAGGTGGTCTACGCCCGCGGCCTGCTGGAGTCGCTGGCCCCCGACGGCCGCGAGCAGTTCTGGCAGCTCGTCGCGACCGCGCTGCGCCGCGGCGGGGAGGTCCACCTCGAGTCGCAGGCATGGTCGCGTCCGGCACTGGCCGAGCGCACCGAGGCGCTGGGCGGCCGGTTCTGGCCGACCGGCCCCGCCGAGACCCGCCGGGCCGCCGAGGCGATCGGCGCCGAGGTGCGCGCCGAGTCCGGGGTGCGCGCGGCCGAGGCGGCCCTGACCGCCACCACCTCCGTGCCGCCGGCGACCTGGCGGATGACCATCCACGTCCCGCCCCGAGGGGGGAGCTCCGCATGACCCGCACCGTCTACCTGCACGTCGGCTCGCCGAAGTCGGGCACGACGTACCTCCAGCGCGTGCTCGACGGCAACCGCACGGCCCTCGCCGACCAGGGCGTGCTCGTCGTGGGACGCGACCAGGGCACCCGGGTGCAGGCCGCGCTCCAGGTCCGCGAGGACCCGCGCTGGGAGAAGCTCCCCGCCGACCGGCGCGACCAGTGGGGCCGTCTGGTCAAGGAGATCCGCGACTGGAGCGGTCCGAGCGCGATCTTGAGCTACGAGCTGTTCTCGGCCGCCTCGGCCGAGCAGGCCGCGCGCGCGATCGGCGACCTCGCCGGACTCGACGTCCACGTCGTCATCACCGCCCGCGACCTGGCCCGCTCGGTGCCCTCGGCCTGGCAGGAGCGGCTCAAGTTCGGCCTCACCACGCCGCTGGAGGACTGGAAGCCGCCCAAGGCCGAGGCGCCGCGCAGCGAGTGGGGCTGGCGCACCACCGACCCGACCAGCGTCGCCGAGCGCTGGGGAGCCGGCCTCGCGGCCGACCACGTGCACGTGGTCACGGTGCCGCGCAGCCCGGCCGATCCGACCGAGCTGTGGCGCCGGTTCGCGGCCGCCTGCGGCATCGCCGACGCCCCGGTCGACCTCGACCTGCCCCGCGTCAACGAGTCGCTGGGTGCCGTCGGCGCCGAGCTGCTGCGCCGGGTCAACGAGCGGCTCGGTGCGCCGCTCGACAACAGCCGCGAGAAGGCGCGCTGGCTGCGCGACACCCTGGCCCACCGGGTGATCGCCCCGCGCCAGGACCAGCCGCTGGCCATGACCGACCGCCAGTACGACGAGGCGCAGGCCCGCGCCGAGCAGGCCATCGCCACCCTCGCCGCCTCCGGGCACGTCGTCCACGGCGACCTCGACGACCTGCGCGCCACGCGGCCCTCCGGACGCCTGTCCGGCGAGGTGAGCGACGCCGAGGTGCTCGACGCCGCCCTCGACGCGCTGCGCGACCTGCTGCTGCTCTGGCGGGCCGACACGACCGGCGAGGCGGGGGAGGGGAGCGCCTCCGCAGGTGCGGCCACCGCCCCGGCCGGCGGCCGGCTGCGCCGGATCGCCCAGCGGGTCGCGGCTCCGGCCGTCGACCGCTCCGAGGAGCAGCTGCGCCGCCGGATCACCGAGCTCGAGGCCGAGGTGGCCAAGAGCCGCGCGCTGCACCAGCGCGTCGCGATGCTCCAGGACGTCGTCACCGAGCTGCTGCTGCCCGCCGACCTCGCCGACGGCGACGTGACCGGCGCGGCCCTGCGCACCTACCGCGCGGACTCGCTGTGAGCGCCGCGGACCGGCTCCGCGGCCGGGCCGTCGCGGCCGCCGAGGTGACCGGCCTGCTGCGGGTCCGGCGTCAGCGCGCCCGGGTCGCGGAGGCCGAGGTCGCGGTGCGCGAGAACGCGCTTCTCGACGTCGAGCTGGCGCGCGTCGTACGGCAGATGGAGCAGGCGCTGGTGCCGCTCCTCGAGGCCCGCGCGCGCCGCTGACGAACTACACCGTTGTGGTTCAGCGGGGGCCGGAAACCCCCGTGAGAACTACACATTTGTAGTTCCTACGCGGGACTTGCCGTGGTGTCGATGTGACTGGTGTGATCCCTGTGCACCAGTGTTTCGAGACCCCACGGAGTGCTCTCATGTCTTTCCTCCGATCCGTCGCGCGGACGCCTCGTACGGCCGTCGTCGCGGTCGTCGCTGCCCTCGCCGTCAGCCTGCTCTGGCTGCCCGGGAACGGTGGTGGCGTCCGGCTCGCTGCGGACACCCCCGGTACGCCCGGCACGCCGGGCACCGACCCGGTCTCGGCGCCGCTGCGCATCGTCCAGGCCAACATCAAGTCGAACATGTCGACGGCCAAGACCAAGGCGGACATCGCCGCGGTCTACGCCCAGCGTCCCGACTTCGTCACCTTCAACGAGGTGACCTACCGGCCCGACTCCTGGCTGGCGCCCGCGGGCTACCAGCTGTGGCGCACCCCCGGTGCCTACACCGGCGAGACGCCGGTCGCCTGGAACACCGCGCGCTGGAATGTCGTCGCCCAGGGCACCTGGATGATCAGCAACAAGCTGCGCAAGCAGCCGAGCAAGGCCTTCGAGCTCGGCAAGCGCTACGCCAACTGGGTCTCGCTGCAGAGCAACATCGGTGAGCGCATCTCGATCGTCTCGGCCCACTTCGCGCCGCGCGCCGGCTACACCAAGGACCTCACGATCCCGTCGTTCCAGCGCCTCGGCCTGCTCGTCGACCAGCTCCGCGCGCACGGCCCGGTCCTCGTCGGTGGCGACCTCAACGTCAACTACCGCGCCGTCGCGGAGTACCCCCGCACCACGGTGACCGCCCTCGGCCTCACCCCCGTGTATGACGTCACCGGCACCGCGCTGCCCACCGGCATGTACCGCAACGCGACCATCGACTACGTGCTGCTCGCCTCGGCCGGCCAGTACACCGTCCGCAGCCAGTCCGTGCGCGTCACCAACTCCGACCACCGCCAGCTGACCGCCGACCTGGCCCTCACCGGCTCCAGCGCCTCGGCGTTCTCACCGGGCGTGGTGATGACCGACCCGCGCACCTCGCCGCGTGCGGTCACCAGCCTGATGGTGCGCTCGATCAACCTCGCGCCCAAGGGCGCCGTGGTCCACCTGGTCAGCCGCGACCTCAAGATGCCGGTCGTGGTCAAGGCGATCCAGCAGGCGCGCAAGCGCGGCGTCCACGTCCAGCTGCTCACCTCCGGCAAGAAGGTCACCACCGGCGAGCGCACGCTGATCAAGCTGCTGGGCACCAACGTCCGCAAGAAGTCCTGGGTCGCCCACCAGCGCAATTGGACCCGCTACCGCCTCCCGGCCGCCAGCTCCCTGGTCAGCGCCAGCGGCGGCACCCGGGCCCTGCGGATCGACTCGAACCGGCCGCTGGTCAAGGACACCCACAAGGTCGCGACGCGGGCCGTGGTGACCATCGACAAGACGAGCTACGACAACCTGTTCGTGCCGTTCTTCCAGGCGGCCGGCCGGCCGCTCTGAGGCACCGGTCTCGCGGCGGCTAGGAGCGGGCGCCCTTGGCCGCCGCGACGCCCTTCTTGACCGCTGCCGAGGCGACCTGCCCGGCGAGCGCGCCGGCCACCTTGAGCTGGTCGCCGACCTGCTGGGTGGCGGCGAGCGGGGCGAGGAGCTTGTCCGCGCGGGCGAGCAGCCCGTCGGCCTTGTCGACGACGCCGTCGAAGCCGGCGATCGACGTCTTGAACTCCTGCACGGCCGTGGTCAGCTCGGCCAGCACCGTGCCGAGCTGGTCGAGGGTGGCGTCGAGCCGGGCGGCGGTCGCGTCGAGGTCGTTCTGGCTGGTCATGGGCCCCAGGCTAGGTGCGTCGTGACGGCCGGGGGAGCACCCCGGCGACGTGCGATACGTCACGAGCTCAGGGGATCCAGGGCCCCTTACTCGCCGGTACAGTGCGCTGCGGTAGCACCAGCGAAAGGGAACCGATGCCGAAGCTCTGCCAGACCGAGGGACTCACCGAGGACCAGACCGAGATCCTGAAGGCCGTACGGACCTTCGTGGACGAGCAGATCATCCCGGTGGCGCAGGAGCTCGAGCACTCCGACACCTACCCCCAGGAGATCGTCGACGGGCTCAAGGAGCTCGGCGTGTTCGGCCTGACCATCCCCGAGGAGTTCGGCGGCCTGGGCGAGTCCCTGCTGACGTACGCCCTCGTGGTCGAGGAGATCGCCCGCGGCTGGATGAGCGTCTCCGGCGTCATCAACACCCACTTCATCGTGGCCTACCTGCTCATGCAGCACGGCACCGAGGAGCAGAAGCAGAAGTACCTCCCGCGGATGGCCACCGGCGAGGTCCGCGGCGCCTTCTCGATGTCCGAGCCCGGCCTGGGCTCCGACGTCTCGGCCGTCTCGACCAAGGCGACCAAGCAGGACGACGGCTCGTACTCCATCACCGGCCAGAAGATGTGGCTGACCAACGGTGCGTCGTCCACGCTGGTCGCGCTGCTCGTCAAGAGCGACGAGGGCGCCGAGAGCGTCTACAAGAACATGACCACCTTCCTCGTCGAGAAGGAGGCCGGCTTCGGTGAGACCGCCCAGGGCGTCACCGTGCCCGGCAAGATCGACAAGATGGGCTACAAGGGCGTCGAGACGACCGAGCTCATCCTCGAGGGCCACCGCATCGGCGCCGACCAGATCCTCGGCGGCGAGCCCGGCAAGGGCTTCTTCCAGATGATGGACGGCGTCGAGGTCGGCCGCGTCAACGTCGCCGCCCGCGCCTGCGGACTGGCCTGGCGCGGCTTCGAGCTCGGCGTGGCGTACGCCCAGCAGCGCAAGACCTTCGGCAAGCTCATCGCCGAGCACCAGGCCGTGCTCTTCCGGATCGCGGAGATGGCGACCAAGGTCGAGACCGCCCACAACATGATGGTGCGCGCCGCCCGCCTCAAGGACACCGGCAAGCGGATGGACGTCGAGGCCGGCATGGCCAAGATGGTCGCCTCCGAGTACGCCAACGAGGTCGTCGAGGACTCCTTCCGGATCCACGGCGGCTACGGGTACTCCAAGGAGTACGAGATCGAGCGGCTCATGCGCGAGGTGAAGTTCATGCTCATCGGCGAGGGCACCTCCGACATCCAGAAGATGATCATCGGGCGCTCGCTGCTCAAGGACTACGCGCTCAAGGGCTGACCTGGCCCGCCCGGCGCTGCGACGACCGGCGATCACCCTCGGGTGGTCGCCGGTCGGTGTCTTTTCGCGCGAAGTGCGGGGGTTGCTGGTCCGAGGTGCGGATGTTGGCCAGCAATCCCCGCACTTCGGACCAGCAACCCCCGCACTTCGCGGGTGGCTCAGGCCGGTGCGTCCTGCTCGCGGCGGCGACGGCGGGTGAGCAGGTCGTACCCGCCCAGGGCCAGGGCGCCCAGGAAGCCGATGCCGACGCCGAGGTTGGCGATCGCCTTGCCGGGCCGGTCGTAGGTCAGCTCGAGGGTGCCCTCGGCGCCGCGGGGCAGGTCGAGGGTGACCAGGCCGGCCTTGTCGTGCCCGACCTCGATCTCCTTGCCGTCGAGGGTGGCGGTGTAGCCGGGCCACTCGAGGAGGGCGAAGGTGACCTGGCCGCCGCGGGGGGCGGAGAGCTTCACGGTCTCGGACAGGCCGTCGCGGTGGGCGCTGTCGACGCTGACGCCGGGGGAGGCCCAGCTGAGCTCGCTGTCGGGCCAGGGGAGGGCGTCGGTGCGGACCAGGACGATGCGGTCGCCGGTCTCGGCGTACCTCCAGTTGGGCGGCGGGGTGACGCCGACGGTCTGGGCGGGCTGGGCGACGACGGTCTGGAGCTTGAGGAGGTCGGCGAGCGGGGGCTGGTCCTGGCCCTTGGTGAGGGGCTTCCACACGCGCTTGTAGCCGCAGGGGGTGGTGAAGCCCTCGTAGTGCATGCACAGGCGCTTCTCGAACGGCCGGAAGCCCATGCCGGTGTAGTTGTTGACCGACTCGACCCCGGCGACGTGGTACATGCTGCCGGGCAGGAAGTTCTTCCAGGCGCGGCGCAGCTTGCGGTCGTCGCCGGTCTGCTGGGCCTTCTTCTGCACCTTGCGGAGGTCGGCGAACTGCATGACCCGGCCGTCGAGGTCGCCGAAGCGCTTCTGGAGCGCCGCGACGTCGGTGGGGACGTGGTAGAGGCGGGCGCCGTCGTTCTCCTCGTAGACCTTGGCCTGGAGGCCGAGGGTGACCGCCGTCCCCCCGATCAGTACGACGGCCAGCAGCGAGGTCGCGCCCGCCCGGTAGTGGTGCACCAGGAGGGCCGCCGCGGTCAGGGCGGCGAGGACGAGGGCGCCGGCGAGCGTCGAGGCGAGCCAGGTCGGGTGCTGGGCCCAGGCCTGGAAGGACAGGGCGAGGACGACCGCGGCCGAGCCGGCCACGCGGGCGCGCCGGTGGTCGCGGGCCAGGCCCTTGCTGAGGACGATCGCGAGGGCGACGCCGAGGGCGAGGTAGAAGTACTCGATGAGGCGCAGCGGCCAGCGGAACAGCCACAGGTTCGAGGGGCCGAGCGTGAGGGCCAGGTAGAGGAGCCCGATCATGCCGAGGCCGGTCAGCTCGCGCCAGCGCTCGCGCACGACGCCGTAGCGGAGCCAGGGGAGCAGCGGCAGGATGAACCAGCAGAAGTAGGCGACCGGGACCTGGGTCGGCCCGGTGATCGAGATGATCGACGGGACGAAGGTCGGGTTGCTCATGCCGAGCAGGTCGCCGAGCTCGGGGCGCAGCTTGCCGTTGTTGCCGAAGACCGGGCCGTCCGAGCGCGCGGCGAGCTCGGAGGCGCGCAGCAGCGGGATGTAGATCAGGGGGAGCAGGGCGGCGACGAAGCCACCCGTCAGCACCAGCCGTACGGCGCCCGCCCGGTTGCGCGTGACCAGCCCCTCGATCACGAGCCCGAGGCCGACGACGACCACCGCGAGCGTGCCGTAGGGGTTGCCCTGGGTGACGCCGAGCGCACCGATGAGGAAGGCCCAGAACGGGTTCATCGCGCCGCGCAGGGTGCGCCGGAAGGCCCACCACACCCAGGGGGCGTAGGCGAACGCGGCGAGGCCGGCCGGCCAGGAGCCGGCGTCCCACCAGAGGGTGAAGCCGGAGAAGGGGAGCGCGATGGCGACCGCGGCGGCGGCCCACGGCTGGGCGTCGTACTCGCGGGCGACGAGGTAGGTGCCGAGGGCCAGCGCGACGAGGATCGCGATCTTGACCACGACGACGGCGAACAGCAGGTCGCCGGCGCCGGCGACGAAGAGCCAGATCAGCAGGTTGATCGGGTTCCAGATGCCGAAGAGCGCCTCGGCGGCGAAGTTGCCGCCCGCGAACGAGCTCGGGTCGAGGCCGATCGGCAGGCCGCTGTCGCGCACCGTCTGGCCGAGGTACCACCAGGTGGGGGCGAACTGGGCCGCGGAGTCGCCGCGCAGGTAGACCTCGCGGCTCCCGAGGAGGGGCAGCAGGCCGTAGAGGCCTGTCACCACGACGACTGCGAGGGGCCAGGTCAGCCGCTTGATCACGCGCGATCCTCGTTCAGGTTGATGAACTGCTCGTGCTCCTGGCCGAGCAGGACGGCGACCGGGGTCCGGTCGGGGCCGTCGCTGCTCTCCTTGAGCAGGAAGTGGGGGCGTTGCTTGGTCTCGAGGTAGATCCGGCCGA
The DNA here is from genome assembly GCF_018831735.1 of Pimelobacter sp. 30-1. Classification (NCBI taxonomy): domain Bacteria; kingdom Bacillati; phylum Actinomycetota; class Actinomycetes; order Propionibacteriales; family Nocardioidaceae; genus Pimelobacter; species Pimelobacter sp. 30-1. Next base: position 35,512 of record NZ_NHTS01000010.1, on the reverse strand, counting down.
GGTACTCGCCGATCACGCCGAGCAGGATCATCTGGACGCCGCCGAAGCCGACGACGGTGCAGATGGTCGTGACGTAGCCGGGGGCCTGGTTGCCGTTGATGATCGCGTCGCCGAGCACCCACAGGGCGTAGACGAAGGCGACGAGCGAGATGAACGCGCCGAAGTAGATCGCCAGCCGCAGCGGCCGGGAGTTGAAGGAGACGACGCCGTCGATGCCGTAGTTGACCAGGCTGCGCATGCTCCACTTGGTCTCACCGCCGGCCCGGGCGACGTTCTCGTAGTCGACCACGGCGGTCTCGAAGCCGATCCACGAGAACAGGCCCTTGGAGAACCGGTTGTACTCGCCCACGGCGAGCAGCGCCCGGACCGCGCGGCGGCTGAGCACCCGGAAGTCGCCGGCGCCGTCCTCGAGGGTGACGTCGATGAGCCGGTTGAAGACCCGGTAGTAGGCCTTGGAGAAGAGCGTGCGCAGCGGCTTGTCACCGGTGCGGGTACGCCGCGCGATCACCTGGTCGTTGCCGGCCGCGAGCAGCGGCAGCATCTGGGCGAGCAGCGCGGGCGGGTGCTGGAGGTCGGCGTCGAGGATCGCCACGGCGTCGCCCTTGGCCTGGCTGAGCCCGGCCAGCATCGCCGACTCCTTGCCGAAGTTGCGGCTCAGCGCGAGGTAGCGGAAGCGCTCGTCCTCGGCGTTGATCGCGCGCAGTCGCTCGAGGGTGCGGTCGCTGCTCCCGTCGTCCACGAGGAGCACCTCGAACGAGGCGGCGATCCCGGGCAGCACGTCCTGGAGGACGGCGACCATCGAGTCGACGACGGCCTCTTCGTTGTAGCAGGGGACGACGACGGAGAGCATCCCGGTAAAAGTCTTGCTCGAATCCGCCACGGCCTGCACCCTATCGGGTATTCATGGGCACATGACTCGCCGCGCGCTCGGGCGCCCGAACGACCCGCGCCCGCGCGTCGTCTTCGTGGTTCTCTCGATCCACGGCCGCAGCGGCGTCTCACGCGCGGTCACCAACATCGCGGGGGCCCTCGCGGCGACCCACCGCGTCGAGATCATCAGCGTGTACGACGGCGGCTCGCGCGCCTTCGCGATCGACCCTCGCATCGAGGTCACCCACGTGGTCCCGGTCGGCTTCCGCCAGCTCGACACCCTGCCGTGGCGGAGCCGGCGCCAGGCCCACCGGCGCAGCCGGTTCCTCGAGGAGAAGTACTACTCGGCGCTCACCGACGCCGGGCTGAGCGCCGCCCTCGGGCGCTACGGCCCCGGGGACGTCGTGATCACCGCGCGTCCCTCGCTCCACCGGTTCGCCGCCGAGGTGCTCGGCCCGGAGGTGACGCTGGTCGGCTGGGACCACCTCAACTTCCCCGCGCGCAAGCGCCCGGGCGGCGGGCTCAAGTCGATCCGCCAGGCGATGCCGCGGATGGCGGCGTTCGTCGTCCTAACGGAGGCCGACCGGCGCGACTACGCCCGCAAGCACCCCGAGGCGCGGATCGTGGTGATCCGCAACGCGATCCCGTGGTCGGCGCCCGCCGAGCGCGCCGCGCGGGACACCCGGACGGTGGTCGCCGCCGGGCGGCTCGCGCCGGTCAAGGGCTTCGACCGGCTCATCGACGCCTGGGCGGTGCTGGCGCCCGAGGCGCCCGACTGGCGGTGCCGGATCCTGGGCATGGGTCCGCTGCACGACGCGCTCCAGGAGCAGATCACCCGGTCGGGCCTGACCACGATCGAGCTGGCCGGCAACTCCGACGACATGCCCGGCGAGCTGCGCGGGGCCGAGGTCTTCGCGATGTCCTCGCACCACGAGGGGCTGCCGATGACGATCATCGAGGCCCTCAGCCAGGGCACGCCCGTGGTGAGCTTCGACTGCCCGCGCGGTCCCGGTGAGCTGGTGACCGAGACCAACGGCCGGCTGGTGCCCGACGGCGACGTCCCGGCGCTGACCGCGGCGCTGCGCGAGCTGATGGGCAGCAAGGAGCTGCGCGACCGGCTCGGGACGCAGGCCCTGCAGGACTCCCGGCAGTACGACATCGATCACGTGGCGGAGGTCTGGCGGAGGCTCCTGGCCGACCTGGCAGGATGACCGCCCATGAGCAAGACGAACCCGGGCAACTTCTTCGAGGACTTCACGGTCGGCCAGGTCATCCGCCACGCCACGCCGCGCACGGTGACCGAGGGGGACCGGGCCGTCTACGGGTCGCTCTACCCGACGCGCTTCGCGGTGCCGTCGTCGGCGGCCTTCGCCGCGGCGGTCGGGCTCGACCCGCACCCGGTCGAGGAGCTCATCGCCTTCCACATCGCCTTCGGCAAGACCGTCCCGGACGTCTCGCTCAACGCGGTCGCCAACCTCGGGTACGCCGAGTGCCGGTTCCACCTGCCCGTCGTCCCCGGTGACACGCTGAGCACGACGTCCGAGGTGATCGGCCTCAAGCAGAACTCCAACGGCAAGAGCGGCGTCGTCTACGTCCGCTCCACCGCGACCAACCAGCGCGGCGAGGTCGTCCTCGACTGGGCCCGCTGGGTGATGGTCCACAAGCGCGACGCCGACGCGCCCGCGCCCGAGCCCGTGCTCCCCGAGCTGGCGCCCGCCGTGGCCGCCGCCGACCTGGTGGTCCCCGCCGGCCTGGACTTCACCGGCTACGACTTCGCGGCGGCCGGCGAGCCGCACCGCTTCGACGACTACGCGGTGGGCGAGAAGATCGACCACGTCGACGGCGTCACCCTGACCGAGTCCGAGCACCAGCAGGCCACCCGGCTGTGGCAGAACACCGCCAAGGTGCACTTCAACGTCGAGGCCCGTCCCGACGGCAACCGGCTCGTCTACGGCGGTCACGTGATCTCGCTGGCCCGCGCGCTGTCGTTCAACGGCCTGGCCAACGCCCAGCTCGTCGCCGCGATCAACGCCGGCGCCCACACCGCGCCCGCGTTCGCCGGCGACACCGTCTACGCCTGGTCCGAGGTGCTCGACAAGGCCGAGACGTCCGCGCCCGGGGTCGGCGCGCTGCGCCTGCGCCTGGTCGCGACCAAGGGCCGCGACGAGTCCATGACGCTGCGCGGCGACGACGGCAAGTACGCCGCAGGGGTGCTGCTCGACCTCGACTACTGGGTGCTCGTGCCGCGCTGATGGCCGTGCTCCGCCGGGTCCCGTTCACGATCGGCGTCGCCGCCCTGATCCTCGGGCTGGCGATCGCCACCGGGACCCTGTGGTCGCCGCTGGAGTCGAAGGACTGGTTCGCCGACGTGGCCTACGGGCCGCAGGCGCTCGCCGACCACCGCTGGTGGACGTTCGCGACCGGGGCGCTGTTCGCGCTCGCGCCGTGGCAGTACCCGGTGGTGATCGGCTTCTTCGTGCTGCTCTCGGGGCTCGCCGAGTGGCGCCTGGGCACCAAGGTCGCCGCGGTCTGCGTCGTGCTCGGCCAGCTGGTCGGCGTGGTCGGCGGCTGCGCGCTCGTGCTGCTGCTCGCCGAGACCGGCTGGGGCTGGGCGGTGCGGATCTCCGACGACCTCGACCTGGGCTTCAGCGCGGGTGGGATGTGCGCCGCGATGATCGCCAGCGCCGGGCTGCGCCGCCGCTGGCGCGGCCGGGTCCGGCTCGCGCTCGTCGGCTACACGCTCACCTCGCTGACCTTCCTCGGCTTCCTGTACGACGTCGAGCACCTCGTCGCCGTGGTCGTCGGCCTGGCCGCGGGCCCGTGGGTGGTGGGCCGGCGCCCGACGCCGCTGCGCACGGTGCTGCAGGCGACGTTCACCCGGCGCGACCTGCGGCTGATCGCGGCCGGCTTCTTCTGGTGGAGCGCCGCGCTGACGCTGATCGCCCAGGTGGTCGACCGCGAGGGGCCGTTCGGGCAGATCGGCGGTGACCCGGAGTCGTGGTGGTGGGTGCTCGTGCAGGTCGCCGCGGACCTCGTCGTCGCCCAGGGGCTGGTCCGCGGGCGTCGTACCTGGTGGTGGGTGGCGGCGGTGATCACCGCGCTGAGCGTGGTGCTGGTCCTCGTCTCGGCCGGCTTCGTGCTGGCCGGCGAGCTCGACAACAGCGGCCTGCTCTGGTTGAGCCTCGTGCTCGACGGGCTCGGTCTCGTCGTCCTGCTCTGGGGCCGTCGCGCCTTCCGCAACCCCGGCCGCCGCGGCCTGCGCAAGGCCGGTCCCCAGAGCATCGGGGCGCTGGCCACCGACGCCCACCGGGCCCGGGCGCGGGCCCTGCTCGCCGACCACGGCTCCGGCAACCGGCTCGCCTGGATGACCACCTGGCCGCAGAACTCCTGGTGGTTCGGCCCCGAGGACGGTGCGGTCGCCTACCGGCTGACGTCGGGCGTCGCGATCGGGCTGTGCGACCCCATCGCCGGCGAGCGGCACCCGCACGAGGTCGCCGACGCGTTCGTCGCCGCGGCCCGCGACGGCGGGACGACGCCGTGCCTGTTCAGCGCGAGCCCGGTCCTCGCCGACTGGGCCCGGGAGCGCGGCTGGCTCGCGGTCCAGGTGGCCGAGGAGGCGATCGTCGACCTGGCCGGCCTGGAGTTCCGCGGGAAGAAGTGGCAGGACGTGCGCTCGGCGTTCAACCAGGCCGAGAAGCAGGGCATCGAGGTGCGCCTGCACCGGCTCGCCGAGGCGCCGCGCAGCATCCGGGTCCAGGTCGCGGCGATCTGCGACGAGTGGGTCCACGACAAGAAGCTGCCCGAGATGGGCTTCACCCTCGGCGGGCTCGAGGAGGCGAAGGATCCCGACGTGTGGATCGCCATCGCCGTCGACCAGGACATGACCGTGCACGGCGTGACCAGCTGGATGCCGATCCACGGCACCAACGGCCAGGTCGAGGGCTGGACCCTCGACCTCATGCGCCGGCTGCCGGGCGGCTTCCGCTACGCGATGGAGCTGCTCATCGCGGGCTCGTGCCAGATCTTCCGCGACGACGGCTACGCGCTCGTCTCGCTCTCCGGCGCACCCCTGGCCCACGCCCGGGGCGGCGACGAGGACGAGCGCGGCGTCGTCGACACGATGCTCGACCGGCTCGGCGAGGTGCTCGAGCCCTACTACGGCTTCCGCTCGCTCCAGGCGTTCAAGGCGAAGTTCCAGCCCCGCTACGAGCCGCTCTACCTCCTCGTCGAGGACGAGGCGGTGCTGCCGCTGGCCGGGGTCGCCATCGGGCGCGCCTACCTCGCCGACGCGACCCTGGGCCAGCTGCTCTCGCTGACCGTCAAGGGCTGACCCGGACGTCCTTGATCGCGTAGGTCACCTCGTCGTCGACCGCGTTGGCGATCCGGTCGAGCTGCACCGAGGTCGGGTGGTCCTGGCCGTCGGGCCAGTCCACCTGGACCTTGGCGGCGTCGGGGTCGTTGGCCATGGCGATCACGTCGTTGATGGTCAGCCGCGTGAACTCCGGCGCGGACTGACCCTTGCGCGGCCCACCGGCGATGACGGCCTCGGTGACCGCGCCGTCGGCCACGGTGACCTCGACGGTGCCGACCTGCGGGCAGTAGCAGAGCACCCGGAGCCGGTAGACGTAGTCGGCCGGGGCGAACGTGGGGTAGCGCCCGGTGCTGCTCGGGCTCTCGCTCGGGCCGGTGCTGGTCGGCGCGCTGGTGGGTGCCTCCGAGGCCGGGTCGGCGGCCCGGCCGTCGTTCTCGTTGCTGCACGCGGCCAGGGCGATCAGCAGCGGGGGGAGGACGGCGAGCAGGCGGAGACGCGACGACATGGCTCTCATGATGCCTGGGACGTCGTGGCGGCCCGGCGCGTTCCCCCGGCTTCCGGGAGAAAACTGAAACACGTTGCATTCCGAGCGTGACCCGGGTCACAGCGCCGTCGTTGAGCGACTGAGGTCCCCGGGACCGGGACCTTGCTGTGCTCCCGATGCGAGAGGTCCGCATGCCCATGAGTCTGCGCACACGCCGGTATCTCGGTGTGACCGTCCTGGTGCTCGCGCTGAGCGCCTGCGGATCCCAGCTCGACCCGAGCACCGTGGCCAAGGTCGACGGCTCCGGCGGTTCCGGCGGCGGGTCGGGAGCGGTCGGTGCGCCGGTCTCCGGCGACGGCGGCGGCACCGCGGGTGACCCCGCGGCGGGCGGCTCCGGGGGCGGTACGTCCGGCGACGCCCCCGGTACGCCGGGCGGCGGCTCCGGCAGCAGCGGCGGCTCCGGGGGCGGCACGGCCGGCTCCCCGTCGTCCGGCAAGGGCGGCGCCTCCGGCGGCGTCAAGGCCGGGTCGTGCGACGGGTTCAAGAACCAGAAGGGGATCACCGACAAGACGATCACCCTGGCCAACGTCGCGGACCTGTCCGGCCCGGTCCCCGGCATCTTCGAGGCCTCCCAGCAGGCGGCCCGCGCGTACGTCGAGTACTTCAACTCCCAGGGCACGATCTGCGGGCGCAAGCTCGAGCTGCTCAACCTCGACAGCCGGGCCGACGCTGGCGCGGACCAGCAGGCCTACACCAAGGCCTGCGACCAGGCGTTCGCCGCGATCGGCTCGATGGGCGCCTTCGACTCCGGTGGCGCGGGCGTGGCCCAGTCGTGCGGGCTCCCCGACATCCGGGCGGCGAGCACCACGCCCGAGCGGGCCGCGTGCGGCACCTGCTTCGGCGTCTACTCGATCCGGCCCAACCTGATCGCCGACTCCGGTCCCAAGTGGCTCGCCAAGCAGTACCCCAGCGCGGTCAAGAGCGTCGGCGTCCTCTACATCAACGGTGGCGCGGCCCCGGTCAACGCCAAGAGCCAGGCCGCGGCCTGGGGCAAGATGGGCTGGTCGATCAAGTACACCCAGGGCATCGACGTGGCGGAGTTCAACTTCGCGCCCTACGTCCAGCAGCTCAAGGACAAGGGCATCAAGATGGTGGTCTACACCGGTCCCTACCAGAACACGGTCAAGCTGCAGCAGGCCATGCAGCAGCAGGGCTACAAGCCCGACGTGTTCCTGCAGGACCCGACGATCTACGACCAGCGCTACATCCAGCAGGCGGGTCCGCTGGCCGAGGGCACGATCGTCTACTCGACCACCGACCTGTTCGAGAACAAGAACAACGCCGAGGTCCAGCTCTACCTCTCCTGGCTGCAGCAGGTGAAGCCCGGCGCGATCCCCAACTTCTACGGCCTGTTCGCCTGGTCGGCCGCGCGGCTCTTCGTCGAGCAGGCGGTCGCGCTCGGCGGCAAGCTCAGCCGCGCCTCGCTCGTGGCGGCGGTCAAGAAGGTCACCGCCTGGACCGGCAACGGCGCGCACACCGCCATGCGGGTCGGCACGGCGCAGACGCCGCCGTGCCAGAAGATCATCCAGTACAAGGGTGGTCGCTGGCAGCAGATATCTCCCGGCGCCTGGCTGTGCGGTGGCGTCGTCAACTCCGGTGTGGGGGGCTGACGCCATGAGAGGACACCAGAACCGCTGGCGCCGTACGGCGGGCGTGGCGGTGGTGCTGCTGGCACTGACCGCGTGCGGGTCGCAGCTCGACCCCCAGACCGTCGCCAAGGTCAACGACCAGGGCGGTACGACGGGCGTCAACGGGGACACCGGCGTCGACGGCGGGTCCGGCGGCACCGGTGGGACCGGTGACCCGGGCACCGACGGTGGCGCGAGCGGCGGCGACGCGGGCTCCGGCGGCTCCGGCAGCAGCGGGGGCTCCGGCGGCAGCGGTGGCGGCGGCACGGGCGGGTCGGGCGGCGGCGGCACTGGGGGGTCGCCGACGTCCGGGAACGGCTCGGCCTCGGGCGGCGTCAAGGCCGGCTCGTGCACCGGCTTCAAGAACCAGACCGGCATCACCGACAAGACGATCACCCTGGCCAACGTCGCCGACATCTCCGGCCCGGTGCCGGGCATCTTCGAGTCGGCGCAGCAGGCGACCCGTGCCTACATCGAGTACTTCAACTCCCAGGGGAGCATCTGCGGGCGCAAGCTCGAGCTGATGAACCTCGACAGCCGGGCCGACGCGGGCGCGGACCAGCAGGGATACGTCAAGGCGTGCGGCGCGGCGTTCGCGACGGTCGGCTCGATGTCGGCGTTCGACTCCGGTGGTGCTGCCACCGCGCAGGGCTGCGGTCTCCCGGACCTGCGCTCGGTCACGGTCAACCCGGAGCGCCAGGCGTGCAAGACCTGCTTCGCGGCGTACTCGATCCGGACCAACCTGATCTCCGACCCGGCCGCGAAGTGGCTCGCTCAGAAGTACCCCAGCGCGGTCAAGAACGCCGCGGTGCTCTACATCAACGCGGGCGCGGCGCCGGTCAACTCCAAGAGCCTCGCGGCCGGCTTCGAGAAGGGCGCCGGCTGGAAGGTCAACTACATCCAGGGCATCGACGTCGCGGAGTTCAACTTCGCGCCCTACGTCCAGCAGATGAAGGACAAGGGGATCAAGGCCGTCACCTACCAGGGGCCCTACCAGAACACGGTCAAGCTCCAGCAGGCCATGCAGCAGCAGGGCTTCAAGCCGGACTTCTTCCTGCAGGACCCGACGATCTACGACAAGCGCTACATCGACCAGGCGGGCGGGCTCGCCGACGGCGTCTTCATCTACTCCGCCAACGACCTGTTCGAGAACACCAAGAACGCCGAGATCCAGCTCTACCTCTCCTGGTTGCAGCAGGTGAAGCCCGGCGCGACGCCCAACTACTACGGGCTCTACGCCTGGTCGGCGGCCCGGCTCTTCGTCGAGCGGGCGATCGCGCTCGGCGGCAAGCTCACCCGGGGCTCGCTCGTCGACGCGGTACGCCGTACGTCCTCGTGGACCGGCAACGGCGCGCACACGGCGATGAACCTCGGCACCGCCAGCACCCCGCCGTGCCAGAAGGTCATCCAGTACAAGAGCGGGCGCTGGCAGCAGGTCTCGCCGGGCTCCTACATGTGCGGCAAGGTCGTCAACACCGGGATCGGCGGATAGGCGGTCGTCATGGGATCTCTCTTCGCCTTCGTGCTGCTGGGCCTCTTCACCGGCGCGGCCTACGCGATCATGGCCAGCGGCCTGGTGCTCACCTACACCACGACGCGGGTCTTCAACATCGCCCACGGTGCGTTCGGCATGCTCCTGTCGTTCGTCTTCTGGGACTTCACCCAGCGCCAGGGCGTGCCCACCTGGCTCGCGCTCGTCCTCGTCCTCGGCGTCGTGGCGCCCGCGATCGGCTGGTTCATCCAGCGCTTCGTCACCCGCGGGCTGGGGGAGGGGCCGGTCTCGGTGGCGCTCGTCGTCACCGTCGGCCTGCTGGTCGGCCTGATCGGCCTCGCCCAGCAGCTGTGGCCGCCGGAGCCGCGGGTGCTGCTGCCGTTCTACTCCGGCACCGGCTGGAAGATCGGCGACACCTACATCACCGCCCACCAGCTGATCACGCTGGTCTGCGCGATCGGCGTCGCGGTCGGCCTCTACCTGCTGCTCAACCGGACCCGGATCGGCACCGCCATGCGGGCCTCCGTCGACAACCCCGAGCTGCTCAAGCTGTTCGGCGGCAAGCCCGACCGGGTGGCCGCGCTCTCGTGGGCGATCGGCATCTCGCTCGCCGCGCTCGGCGGCATCCTGCTCACGCCGGTCGTGCTGCTCGACTACTACGCGCTGACGCTGCTCGTCATCAACGCCTACGCCGCGGCGATGCTCGGCCGGCTCAAGAGCCTGCCGATGACCTTCGCCGGCGCCATGGCGCTGGGCATCCTCGAGTCGCTCGCGGTCGGCTACCTGCCGACCGACGGCTTCCTCAGCTCGTTCCGCCCGGTGATCCCGGCGCTCTTCCTGTTCGCGATCGTCGTGCTCATGCCCCAGGCCCAGCTGCGGATCGGCCAGGTCAAGGGCATCGTCACCGCCCCGGTGCCGACGATGCGCAAGTCGATCGGCTCGGGCGCGGTGCTGCTCGCGGTGGCGTTCGTGCTCCTCAACGTCGTCGCGCCCAACCAGGTGCTGCTGATCGGCGTCGCGGCGACGTACGCGATGGTGATGCTCTCGCTGGTCCTGCTCACCGGGTACGGCGGCCACGTCTCCCTCGCGCAGTTCACGTTCGCCGGCGTCGGTGCGCTGACCTACGCCAAGCTCGACGAGCCCAACCTGTTCGGCCTCGCGATGGCCGCGCTGGTCGCGGCGGGCGTCGGAGCCCTGGTCGCGCTGCCGGTGCTGCGGCTGACCGGGCTCTACCTCGCGCTGTCGACGATGGCGTTCGCGGTGCTCATGGACAAGGTCGTCTTCAACGCCGACTTCGCCTTCAAGTTCAACGGCACGCTCGCCGCCGAGCGGCTCTCGATCCTCGGCGTGCAGATCGGCAAGGACACCTCGTACGTGTGGTTCATGGTCCTGGCCTTCGTGCTCCTGGCGCTCGGCCTGCTCCTGCTGCGCCGCGGCGCGCTCGGCCGGCTGCTCGTCGCCATGCGCGACAGCCCGTCGGCGTGCGGCACGCTCGGCCTCGACATGCGCTGGTTCCGGGTCGGCCTGTTCGCACTGTCGGCCGGCATCGCCGGTCTCGCGGGCGGTCTGTTCGCCGGCCTGCGTGGCACGGTCGGCGCGGCGGACTTCCTCTACTTCCAGTCGCTGCTCGTGCTGCTGCTCGCGGTGGTCTTCGGCGCCACCTCGGTCACCGGCGCCCTGCTCGGCGGTACGGCGCTCATGCTGCTGCCCGAGCTCCAGGCCTCGCAGCCGCAGGCGGCCGGCCTGCTGTTCGTGGTCATCGGCTTCGGCGCGGTGCTGCTCGGCCGCGACCCCAACGGCATCGCGAACCACGTCTTCAAGGTGGGCCGCTGGACCCGGGACCGGGTGGCACCCGGCCTCGACGAACGGCTCCAAGCCCTGCTGCCCCGCGGCGGCAGGGCCGGTGCCGGCGGCGAGGACGGCTCGGTCGACGTACCGCTGGTGGACGTGTCGGGCGTCGAGCCCGACCCGCGCGTGATCGAGAAGGTGGTCTGAGCCATGGCGCTGCTCGAGGTCGACGACGTCGTCGTCCGGTTCGGCGGGGTGACCGCCGTCAACCGGGCCACCTTCACCGCGGACCGGGGCCTGATCACCGGCCTGATCGGCCCCAACGGCGCGGGCAAGACGACCTGCTTCAACGTCATCACCGGACTCCAGCGCCCCACCAAGGGCAAGGTCCGCTACCGCGAGCGCGATGTCACCGGCTGGCCCGTGCACAAGCGGGCCCGGCACGGGATCGGCCGCACCTTCCAGCGGCTCGAGGCGTTCGGCTCGCTCAGCGTGCGCGACAACGTCCGTGTCGCGCACGAGATCCACGGCGGCCCACTGGCCTGGTTCGGGCGCGCGGGCACCAACATCGAGGCGCTGCTCGACCGGGTCGGCATCCGCGACTACGCCGACGAGCGCGCCGACTCGATCCCGACCGGCACCGCCCGGCTGCTCGAGCTCGCCCGCTGCCTGGCGAGCGACCCGAAGCTGCTACTCCTCGACGAGCCCTCGTCGGGCCTGGACGAGACCGAGACCGACGCCTTCGGCGAGCTGCTCGTCGAGCTCGCCGCCGAGGGCTGCGCGGTGCTCATGGTCGAGCACGACATGGACCTGGTGATGAACGTGTGCCACGAGATCCACGTCCTCGACTTCGGCGAGATCATCGCCTCCGGCGCCCCGGCCGCGATCCGGTCCGACCCCCAGGTGCAGCGCGCCTACCTGGGCTACTCCGAGCAGGACTCCGAGACCAGCGTGATCGAGGCGGTGACGTCATGAGCGTGCCCATCCTGGAGGTCCTCGACCTGCACGCGGCGTACGGCCGGATCGAGGTGCTCCGCGGCGTCGACCTCGCCGTGCCCCGCGGCGCGGTGATGGCACTGCTCGGCCCCAACGGCGCCGGCAAGTCCACCCTGGTCAAGGTGATCAGCGGCCAGAAGGAGGCGACGTCCGGCGACATCCACCTGGCCGGCGTCCACGTCCGCAAGGCACGCTCCGACGAGCTCGCCCGGGTCGGCCTGTGCACGATCCCCGAGGGCCGCTCGGTGTTCCCCAACCTCACGGTCGAGGAGAACCTCACCCTGATGTCCTACGCCGGCGTCCCCGCGGGAGCGATCCTCGAGACCGCCTACAGCTACTTCCCGCGGCTCCACGAGCGGCGCCACCAGCTCGCCGGCACCATGTCCGGCGGCGAGCAGCAGATGCTCGCCATGTCGCGGGCCCTCGCCTCCGACCCGGCGCTGCTGCTGCTCGACGAGCTGTCGATGGGCCTCGCGCCGCTGATCGTCGACGAGCTCTACGAGACCGTCGCCCGGATCGCCGAGTCCGGGGTGTCCATCCTCTGCATCGAGCAGTTCGCCCGCACCGCGCTGCGGGTCTCGGACTACGCCGCCGTGATGAGCGGCGGCCGCATCGTGGCCACCGGAGAGCCGGGGGAGATCCTCGACACGATGGCCGACGTCATCCTGGGGGGAGCAGCATGAGCAGGTTCCGACAAGGGCGTAGCTGGACGCTCGCTGCCGTCGCGAGCGGTGTCTCGCGCCGGTCTGGCAAGGCGGCGGAGCGACGGCATGCTGGATCGCACGACGAGCGACGCCAACGCTGCCAGGGCGGATGCGAGGCGCCGCGCAGCAGGCGGGGAGCGTCCAGGTACGCCCTCCTGGTCGCCGGGGGCATCGTCGCCTCGATGGTGCCGATGGCCGCCGGCCCCGGAGTCGCACCGGCCGCGGCCACCACCGCCGCCGCGCCGGCGTACGGCGGCTTCTCGACGACCGCGTGGTCCGCACCGATCCGGGTGGAGATCTACGAGCCCAGCCTGCCGATCCCGGCGAGCCCGCAGGTCGAGTTCGAGATGGGCTACAGCAAGGTCAAGGCGGACTCCGGCCAGTCGACCGGACGGGCCAGCCTGTTCTGGCCCGGCGACCCCGTGGGCGAGGGCCTCAAGACCTTCGCCGAGCAGCTTGGGCTGCCGTCGACGCCGCTCACCGAGAACGGCTACCCGGTCCAGGTCAACTCGCAGTTCCCGGGCGACACCCCGACCCAGAGCGACGAGAAGATCCCCGGCACGATCATGCGGACCACCTCGGGCGACAAGACCGCCACGGCCGAGACGGGCTTCTCGCCCGACGGCGCGGTGCTCGGTCCCGACGCCGACGGCGACGGCAAGGCGCCCGCCGGCGGCAACCCGCTGACCAACCTGCTCGACCAGCTCAGCGGAGCCCTCACCGGCGGCCTCGCGGGCACCAAGAAGACCGCCGCGCCGGGGCTTCCGCCCCAGCTCGCCGCGATCGTCGACGTCGACGGCTACGTGTCCAGCAGCAAGATGTCGGCGACCGAGAGCCCGGTCACCGGCGCCTCCCGATCGACGCTGGGCGAGATCCGGCTGCTGGGCGGGCTGATCACGCTCGGCGGCGTCGAGTCGGTCGCCAAGGTGAGCTCCGACGGGACCAAGGGCAAGGCCACCGGCAAGGCGACCTGGGGCAAGATGGCGATCGCGGGCCAGGAGTTCTCCATCGGCCCCGACGGCGTCACCGCCACGGGCAAGACCACCCCGATCCCCGGCCTCAACAAGCTGCCGGTCGCGGCGCTGGAGAAGCTCGGCGTGAAGTTCGAGATCCCCGAGCCGGTCCGCAAGGTCGAGGGCGATGCCGCGACGAGCCTGTCCGAGGGCCTCAAGATCACCATCGACACCAAGATCCTCGCGCCGGTGCTCAAGCTGCTGCCCACGAATATCCTCGCCCAGCTGATCCCCGCCCAGGCCGGACCGCTCAAGGGCGTCGTGGCGGGCCTGTCCGGCCTCGCGCCCAAGATCGTGGTCACCCTCGGCGTCGCCTCGGCGACCGTCGACACGGTGCCGCCCATCGCGAGCGTTCCGACGCCCGGCACGGGCACCCCGCCCGCCACCGGTACGCCGCCCGCGGCCTCCGGCGGCAAGCCCGCCGCCGGCTCGGTCGGCGTCCCGCCCGCCGCGGGCCCGGCCCCGGTCGGCGGCGCCCCCACCGGCGGCGCGCCGGTCGGCGACCTGCCCGCCGCGGCCCCGGCCAGCGCCGGACTGCCCGAGCTGTTCTCGATCCCCGGGATGCTCCTGATCGGCGCGTTCGTCCTCGCCGCCTTCGCCGGCAGCTGGTTCCGCCGGCTCGGCGTCCTCGCCCTCGGCGGCGGTGCCGCCTGCGCCCACGGCCTCGACAGCGGCCTCCCCGACCTCCGAAAGGCATGACCATGACCGCAAGCAGCCTCCCGCGCGTCGGCGAAGCGTCCTCCCGTTCCGGCGTCGCGCCGCTCAAGGACAACTACTACGCCCTGCTCCAGGTCGTGCTCTTCTGGGCGGGCGCGATCATGCTGCCGCTCGGCATCGTGGTCATCATCCTCGGCTGGTACGGCGCCGCGAACACGCCCTACCAGTGGGACCAGCTGTCCTACGTCGTCTCCGGCGGCATGCTCGGCCTCGGCCTGACGTTCGTCGGCGGCTTCCTCTACTTCGGCGCCTGGCTGGCCCGGATCGCCGCCGACGGCCGGGAGTCGTCCAAGCGCCTGGCCGACACGCTGCTCGTGCTCGCCGAGGTGACCGCCACCAACGCGCGCACCGACGAGCAGGGCCTCGACGTGGGCGCGATCCCCGTCGTCGCCGGCGGCGGTACGACGATGCACCGCCGCGACTGCGCCCTCATCGCGCACCGCGACGACCTCACCCCCGTGGGTGAGGACAACGCCCACCTCACGACGTGCCGCGTCTGCCGGCCTACCGCTCGGCGCTGAGCTCCTCGGTCGTCGCCGGCTCGGGCCGGCCGGCGCTGAACCAGCGTGCCAGCGGCAGCAGGGCCAGCACGAGCACCATCGGCACCACGAAGCCGTAGCGCAGCTCGTCCTTGCCCACCACGCCGGTGAGCACCGCGCCGAGCAGTCCTCCGACGTAGTTGAACTGGTTGAACCGGGCGATCACCGCGTCCACCCGTTCGACCGAGCCGCCGGCGATCCGCGCGGCGGCGGAGAAGCTCAGCGGCGCGACCACCGAGATGCCGGCGCCGGTGAGCGTGAAGCCGAGCACGGCCACGCCCCAGGTCGGCGCGGCGGTGACCACGACGAGACCGGCGCACGCGACGACCGCGCCGATGCGCAGGACCGGCGTGGCGCCGTACCGGAGGACGAGGCGGTCGCCCGCCATCCGCACCGCGAGGCTGGCGACCAGGTAGGGGAGCGTGGCCAGGGCGACGAACCGCGAGGGCGCGTCGACGACCTCGTCGAGGTAGACCGCGCCCCAGGTCTGGGCGGCGGTGTCGACCATGTAGAACACGACCATCCCGAGCCCGACCATCAGGATCGGGCGCCACGGCACCGCGATCTCGGTGGCGCCCGCGGCGGTCGCCGACGGTGCCCCGGCCGCGCGCGGCAGGAAGGCCGCGCCGGCCACCAGCAGCGGCAGCACGGCGATCCCCGCGGTCCAGGCCAGGTCGACGTCCGAGGTCGCGAGGGTGACCGCCGCGCCGATCAGGCCGCCGAACGTCCACGCGCCGTGGAAGCTCGGCAGGATCGGGCGCCCGTAGCGCAGCTCGAGCGCCACCGCCTGCATGTTGGTGGTGGCGTCGACCATGCCGAGCCCGACGCCGTAGACCGCGACCCCGGCGAGGTACGCCGCCCAGGCCGGCGCCGCGAGCATCAGCCCCGCGCCGACCGCGACGAGCACCAGCCCGGCGCGCAGCACCGACGCGCTGGCCGTGCGCGCCGCGAGCTTCTCGGCGACGACCGAGCCCGCGCCCGCCAGCAGCACGATGCCGAGCAGCACGCCGGAGATGCCGAGCTCGGAGAGGTCCCAGCGGTCCTTGATCTCCGGCAGCCGTGTGGTGAGGCCGATGAAGACGAAGCCCTGGGTGGCGAACGCGGCCGCGATCGCCAGGCGGTGACGGGACAGGGGCATGCCCGGATCCTGCCACCGCGGCGACCTCGCTGGCAGGATGTCCGCATGGCCGATTCCGCCTTTCTCGTCCGGCACGGGGCGACCGAGTGGAGTGTCTCGGGACGGCACACCTCGACCACCGACCTGCCGCTGCTGCCCGAGGGCGAGGAGGTCGCCCGCGGGCTGCCCGCGCGGCTCGCCGGGCCGTCGTACTCGCTCGTGCTGACCAGCCCCCTCGAGCGCGCCCGCCGCACGGCCGAGCTCGCCGGCTTCCCCGACGCCGAGGTCGACGACGACCTGCTCGAGTGGGGCTACGGCGACTACGAGGGCCGCACCACCCCCGAGATCCGCGAGGAGGTGCCCGGCTGGACCGTGTGGACCCACCCCTGCCCCGGCGGCGAGAGCGCCGACCAGGTCGCCGCGCGCTGCGACCGCGTGGTCGCCCGGATCCGCGCCGCGCAGGCCACCGGACCGGTGCTGGTGTTCGCGCACGGGCACGTGCTGCGCGCCCTCGCCGCGCGCTGGCTGGGGCAGCCGGTGGCCGAGGGCCGGCTCTTCCGGCTCGACACCGCGACCGTCTCGACGCTCGGCCACGAGCGCGAGACGCCCGTCCTGGTCCGGTGGAACGCCTGATGCTTGACGAACGCGTCATCGCGCAGGACGGTGTCGGTCATGCCGACCGATGAGCCCGCGCCGGGAGAGGGCGCTGGACGTGCCGAGGTGCGGGTGGAGTGCCCGCGCTGCCCGGCTCCCGTGGCCGAGGTCGGCGACGGCCGCTGGTCCTGCCCCGAGCACGGCGTCGTGGTGCCGCTGTGGCGCCCCGCCACGTCGTCGTACGACGGGTTCGCGGGGCACCTGCTGCGGGTGGGCCGGTTCCCGACGTACCTGCCGTGGCCGCTCGGACCCGGCTGGGCGGTCAGCGACTTCGCCGCCGTCGTCACCGAGGGCGACTTCCCGCGCGCCACGATGACCTGCGTGGCCGGCACCAGCCAGCTCGACGGCCCGGTCGACGTCATGGTGATCAGCGAGGAGCCCGGCACCGGCTTCGGGGCCCGGGTAGCCGGCCTCGGCGCCGAGGGCGCCGACCCGCTCGACCCCGGCCACGAGATCGGCGACGGACCGGCACCGGTGCGGGTCCGCGTCGACCAGTACCCCGTCGGCCTCTGGCCGGTCTCCGTCAGCACCTCGCCGGGGGAGTGGGACCGCTCGGTCCTCGCCGGCGAGGCCGGAGGCCGGTGGCTGTGGCTCGTGCTGCGGCCGGCCTCGGCCATCCTGCTGCTGCGCGACGACTGGATCCTGCGCGACGTCTCGGCCACCGGGCCCCAGCTCGTCGCCCTGCCGTTCGGGGGGCCCGCACCGTCCTGGTGAGGCAGTTTCCCGGTTCGGGCCCGCGCGGGCCCCGGGATGCGGGACGATCCTCCGTTGGAGCCGTCGGGCCCGCTGGACCAGGAGGACACCATGGCACGCAATGCGCAGACCCTGCGGCGTCGTACGGCTGAGGCGATCGGTCAGCGGTCCGGGCCGACGGTCCGCTCCGGCCCGCCGGCGGTCGGCCTGCGGGCGCGCCTGCAGTACGCCTTCGACAACACCATGTCCCGCGGTACGCCGGCCCTGGTCGCCTGGCTGTTCGTCGTCACCGTCGCGCTGGTGGTCGTCTTCGCCGTCATCGACATCGTGACCGGGATGCGCGAGCAGCACATCGGCTTCTGGGAGGCCGCCTTCCAGGCGCTGCTCCACGCGCTCGACCCCGGCACGGTCGCCGGGGACACGGGCGCCCGGTGGTCCTTCATCGTCATGATGCTGGTGCTCACCATCGCCGGCCTCTTCATCGTCAGCGCGCTCATCGGTGTCATCGCGGCCGGCATCGACGCCCGCATCGCCGACCTGCGCCGCGGGCGCTCGGTCGTCCTGGAGACCGACCACACCGTCATCCTGGGCTGGTCGGACTCGATCTTCACCGTGATCAGCGAGCTCACCCTCGCCAACGAGAGCCGCCGCCGCCCGGTCGTCGCGGTGCTCGCCGACCGCGACAAGGTCGAGATGGAGGAGGAGATCCGGGCCAAGGTCCCCGCGCTGCGCGGCACCCGCGTCGTGTGCCGGTCCGGCTCGCCCGCCGACCTCGACGACCTGGCGATCGTCAGCCCGCGCGCCGCCCGCTCGGTGGTGCTGCTCTCGCCCGACGCCGGCGGCCGCGACCGGTCGGCGTTCGACCCCGACCGCGAGGTCGTGAAGTCCCTGCTCGCGCTGCGCTCCACGCTCGGCACCGACGCGGGCCCGCGGGTCGTCGCCCAGCTGCGCGACCCCGCGAACCTCGAGGTCGCCCGGCTCATCGGCCGGGACCGGCCCGGCAGCCTCTCGCTCCTCGACATCCGCGAGACCGTGGCCAAGCTGGTCGTGCAGACCTCGCGCCAGTCCGGCGCGGCGGCCGTCTACCGCGAGCTGTTCGACTACGACGGCGACGAGATCTACTTCGTCGAGGACCACCCGCTGGCCGCCGAGACCTACGCCGACGCCCAACTGCACTACGAGACGCTCACCGTCATCGGCGTCGTCGACGGCGGCACCGTGCAGCTCAACCCGCCCGGGGACACCGTCATCGGCAGCCGTGCGCTCGTCGTCGTCGCCGAGGACGACTCGATCCTGGGGACCGCACCCCGCTCGACGGCGGGCGTCGACCTCGCCGCCCTCGCCGAGCCCCCGGTCGAGGAGCTCCACGCCACCCACGCCGTCGTGCTGGGCTGGAACGAGCGCGCCCCGATCATCCTCAGCGAGCTCGACCGGTACGCCGCGCCCGGCTCCACCCTGACCGTGGTGACCGAGCACGGGACGCCCGTCGTACCGGCGACGCGGAACCTGGCCGTCACCGTCGTCCAGGCCGGCACCACCCGCCGCGCCGTCCTCGACGAGCACGTCCCTGCCGACTGCGACCAGGTGATCGTGCTCTGCTACTCCGACGACCTCGACGCCGAGGCCGCCGACGCGACCACGCTCGTCACGCTGCTCCACGTGCGCGACATCCTCGCCACCTCGGCCAGCAGCACGCCGGTCATCAGCGAGATGATGGACGACCGCAACCGGGTCCTCGCCCAGGTCGCCGACATCGACGACGTCGTCGTCAGCGGCGAGATCGTCAGCCTCATCGTCACCCAGCTCTCCGAGGACGCCCGGATCGAGCCGGTCTTCCAGGACCTGCTCCAGGCCGAGGGCAGCGAGATCTACCTGCGCCCCGCCGAGGGCTACGTCCTCCCGGGCCGCGAGGTCGCCTGGGCGACCGTCGTCGCGGCCGCGGCCCGCCGGGGCGAGACCGCCATCGGCTTCTCGTCGGCCTCGCTGGCCGACGAGGGCTCGCGCTTCGGCGTCGTCGTGAACCCGCCCAAGGGGGAGCGGCTGACGATCGGCGACGGCGACCGGGTCGTGGTGCTCGCCGAGCTCTGAGCTCGCCCCACCTCCTCCTGGGGGTAGTGCGCGCACTACCCCCGGCCGGGCCCGTGCGCCACTGACACCGCGGCGGCGCGCGACGAGGCTGGGCGCATGCCAGCCACCGAGTCCTCCGCACGCCGCCGGCCGTTCACGGTCGCCGGGCTCCTGCTCCTCGTCGCCGTCGGCATCGTGACCGGCGCCGCCACGGGTGACGTCCTCGACCACGGCTGGGCCCGCGCCCTGGCGTACGGCCCGGACGCCCTCGCCGCCGGCCACTGGTGGACGCTGCTGACCGGCCCGCTGCTGGTGATCTCACCGTGGTGCTACGTGCCGGTGCTGCTCAGCTTCGCGCTGTGCGCCGGGTACGCCGAGCGGCGGCTCGGGACCCTGCGGACGGCGCTGTTGTGGCTCGTGACCCAGGTCGGCAGCGTGGTGGTGGCCGGCCTGCTCGTGCTGGCGCTCGGCCCGGACTCGCTGCAGCACGCCCGCGACGTCGGGCCGTCGGGCGGCGCGCTCGCGCTCGGCGCGGTCATGACCGCCTTCCTCGGTACGACGGCGCGCCGGGTCACCCGGACCGGCCTGGTCGGCTACGCCGTCGTCTCCCTGCTGCTCGTCGGGCACCTGGCGGACGTCGTCCACCTCGTCGCCGTCGCCGCGGGCCTGCTGATCGGCGCGGCGATCGGCCCGCGCCGTCGTACGTTGGTCAACCGGGACCGGGCCGTCGAGCACCTGCGCCGCGACGGCGGCGGCACGCTGTCCTGGATGACGACCTGGCCCGGGGTGCGCTACTTCTACGACCCGCGCGGCCAGGGCTTCATCGCCTACCGCCGCCACCTCGGTGTGGGGCTCGCTCTCGGCGACCCGATCGGTACGCCGGACTGGCAGGCCCGGGCCGCGGGGGAGTTCGCGGCCTTCTGCGCCGGCGAGCACCTCGTGCCCAGCCACTTCGCGGTGACCGCACCCGTGGCCCGGGCGATCGGTGGCCGCAGCCTCCAGATCGGGGAGGACACGCTGCTCGACCTGCCCGGCCTGGAGTTCCGCGGCAAGCGGTGGCAGGACGTGCGTACGGCGCGCAACCGGGCGGCCCGCGACGGGATCCGGTTCGAGCTCGTCGTCCTCGCCGACGCCGACCCGCGCATCGTCGCCCAGGTGCGCGAGATCAGCGCCGGCTGGCTGCGCCGCCAGCGCACGCCCGAGCTCGGCTTCACCCTCGGCGGTGTCGACCACGCCATGGACCCGCGGGTGCGGGTCGCCCTGGCGCTCGACGCCGACGACCGGGTGCACGGCTTCCTCTCGTGGCTGCCGGTCCACGGTGGCGCGGGACGTGTCGACGGGTGGACCCTCGACCTGATGCGCCGCCCGGACGACGGCTTCCGGCCGGTGATCGAGTTCCTCATCGCCGAGTCCTGCCTGGCCTTCCAGGCCGAGGGGGCACGGGTCGTGTCGCTCTCGGCGGCGCCCCTGGCGCGGAGCGAGGGGGAGCCCGAGGGCTGGCTGCAGCGCGGCCTGGAGCGCTCGGCGCGCCTGCTCGAGCCGCTCTACGGCTTCTCGTCGCTGCACGCGTTCAAGGCCAAGTTCTCCCCGCGCTGCGAGCCGCTGCACCTGACCTACCGCTCTCTGGCCGAGCTGCCGCGGATCGGCGCCGCGGTCCTGGTCGCCTACCTGGTCACGCCGAGGACGCAGGACGTCAGCACGCCGACCAGCACGCCGCAGCTCGCCCTGCCGGAGCGGGCCGCCGGAGAGCGCCGCGAGCATGCCGAGCGGGAGCGCGTCGCCGCCTGACGGGCACGCACCGGGTCGGAGCACTAACCTCGTACGGTGACGATCGACCTGCACACCCACTCCAGCGTCAGCGACGGCACCGAGCCGCCCGCCGCGCTGGTCCGCGCGGCGGCCGCCGCCGGGCTCGAGGTCGTCGCGCTCACCGATCACGACACCACCGCGGGCTGGGACGAGGCGGTCGTCGCGGCCGAGGAGGCCGGCATCGGCCTGGTCCGCGGCATCGAGGTGAGCACCCACTTCCGCGACGCGGGCGTGCACCTGCTCGTCTACCTCCCCGACGCCACCGACGCCGGCCTCCAGGACGAGCTCGCCCGGATCGTCGCCGGCCGGGCCGGCCGGGTGCCCGCCATGCTGGCCCGGCTGCGCGAGCTCGGCATCCCCGCGACCGAGGAGGCCCTCGCCGCCGCCAGCCCCGGCAACCAGGTCACCGGCCGCCCCCACGTCGCCGACCTCCTCGTCCGCCTCGGCGTGGTCGCCGACCGGGACGAGGCGTTCGCCCGTTACCTCTCCGACGGCGGCCCGGCGTACGTCGACCGCTACTCCGCCGACCTGCTCGACATGCTCGCCCGGGTCGAGGCGGCCCGGGGCGTCGCCGTCGTCGCGCATCCGTGGGGGCGCGGGTCGGCCGACGTACTCGACGAGGCGGCGTTCGGGACACTGGCCGACGCGGGCCTGGCCGGGATCGAGGTCGACCACCTCGACCACGACGCCGCGGCCCGCGCGCGCCTGCGCGCCATCGCGCACCGGCTCGACCTCGTCGTCACCGGCTCCAGCGACCACCACGGCGCCGGCAAGACCGGCCACCCCCTCGGCGTCGAGACGACGGCCCCCGACCAGCTGCGCCGGATCCTCGACCGGGCCGCCGCGTTCGGCTCACCCACCACGCTGGCCGGTCCGGCGGGCAAGGAGCTCCGATGATCGAGCACGTCCTGCTGGTCGAGGTCTTCGTGACCCTCTTCGTGATCATGGACCCGGTCGGTACCGTCCCGATCTTCCTCTCGCTCACCGCCGGCCGCAGCCCCGCCACCGCCAAGCGCGCCGCCTGGCAGGCCGTCGCGGTGTCGTTCCTGGTGATCACCCTGTTCGCGCTCTTCGGCCAGCAGGTCCTCGACTACCTGCACATCTCGCTGCCCGCCCTCCAGTGCGCCGGCGGCCTGCTGCTCCTGCTCGTCGCGCTCGAGCTGCTCACCGGCAAGGAGGAGGAGATGACCGCCTCCACCGACGCCAACATCGCCCTCGTCCCCCTCGGCACCCCCTTGCTGGCCGGCCCCGGCGCGATCGTCGCCACCATGCTCTTCGTCCAGCAGGTCGACGACTGGTCCAGCGGCCTGTCCGTCGCCCTCGGCGTGATCGCCGTCCACCTCGCCCTCTGGGCCGCCATGCGCTACTCCCTGCCCATCCTCCGCCTGATCCGCGAGGGCGGCGTCCTCCTCGTCACCCGCATCGCCGGCCTTCTCCTCTCCGCCATCGCCGTCCAGCTCGTCGCCGACGCCGTCCGCGCCTTCATCGCCGGCGAAGGCTGACGAAGGCGCACCCTTCCGCCGCCGAGGGCGCAGGTCTCCGGCTCCGAAGGCGCGCGTTTCCCGCGCCGAGGTCGCGCCGTTCCGGCGTACGCCGGGTCCCTGCGCCTTCGAGGCCCGAAACCTGCGCCCTCGGCAGCGGAGACCTGCGCCCTCGGCAGCGGAGACCTGCGCCTTCGGCGGGGCGGGGGCTACTTGCGGCCGAGGGACTGGAGGCGCTGGAGCGCCCCCCGCGGTACGACGCGGCTGCCGGCCACGATCGCCTTGTAGCGCTTCGAGGGGATCGACATCGCCCGGCCCTTGTCGAAGTCGGCGAGGGCCTCGCTCACCAGCCGGTCCGCCTCGAGCCACAGCGCCTTGGGGGCGGAGGAGTCGCGGTCGATGCCGAGGCGCTCGTGGAACTCCGTCTTGACGAAGCCCGGGCACAGCGCCATCACGGTGACGCCCTGGGCGGCGTACTCGGCGTGCGCCCAGGCGCTGAACGAGTTCACCCACGCCTTGGCCGCGCTGTAGGTCCCGCGCGGCAGGAACGCCGCCACGCTCGACACGTTGATCACGCCGCCGCGACCGCGCTCGACCATGCCGCCGAGGGCGGCGTGGGTCAGCCGCAGCACCGCGCGCACGAGGACGTCCTGCTGGGCCTGCTCGACGTCGATCGGGTTGTCGAGGAAGCGCTCCTTGAGGCCGAAGCCGGCGTTGTTGACGAGCAGGTCGACCGGGCGCTCCCGGTCGGCGAGCCGGGCCTCGACCGTGGCGAGCTCGTCGAGCGAGGTCAGGTCGGCGGGGAGCACCTCCACCCCGACCCCGTACGACGTCCGGAGGTCCTCGGCGACACCGGCCAGCCGCCCCCGGTCCCGGGCCACCAGGACGAGGTCGTCGCCGCGGGCGGCGAGCTGGCGGGCGAACTCCAGGCCGATGCCGGCCGTGGCGCCGGTCACGAGTGCGGTGGGCATGTCCGACAGTCAACCAGCCCGGCCCCGGGTGTTGCCCCCGAGACGTGCGTGCGTCCGGCATGATGGACCCCGATGAACAGCGAGCATGCTCCCCCCACCATCCTCGCGGTCGCCAACCAGAAGGGTGGCGTCGCGAAGACGACCAGCGTCGCCTCCATCGGCGCTGCGCTGGCCGAGCGTGGCCAGTCGGTGCTGCTCGTCGACCTCGACCCCCAGGCGTGCCTGACGTTCTCCCTCGGTGTCGACCCCGAGGACCTCGAGCTCTCCGTGCACCACGTGCTCACCAAGGGCACCGACGTCGCCGAGGTGATCATCGCGACCGAGGACGGCGTCGACCTGCTCCCGGCGACCATCGAGCTGGCCCGGGCCGAGGCCGACCTGCTCACCCGGACCGGCCGCGAGCACGTGCTGCGCGGGGTCATGGAGGACCTCCGGGCGGCGGGGACCCACTACGACTGGATCCTGCTCGACTGCCCGCCCTCGCTCGGTGTGCTCACCGTCGCGGCGCTGACCGCCGCCCAGGGCGTGCTCATCCCGCTCCAGTGCGAGACGCTCTCGCACCGTGGGGTGGGTCAGCTGCTCGACACCGTCCACGACGTACGCCGCTTCACCAACCGCGACCTCGCGGTGTGGGGCGTGCTCCCGACGCTGTACGACGGCCGCACCAACCACGCCCGCGCCGTCCTCGACACGATCGCCGAGACCTACGACCTCGAGGTCGTGGAGCCGCCGATCCCCAAGACCATCAAGTTCGCCGAGGCGCCCGCCGCGGGCCGCTCGATCCTCGCGACCAGCCGCACCAGCAAGGGGGCCGAGGCCTACCGCGAGGTGGCCGGCTCCCTGATCGCCCGGGCGGCGCGCTGACGTGAGCCAGCCTCCTGGACGCCGCAGGGCGGAGCCGCCGGCCGGACGCCGTCGCGCCGAGCCGCCGGGTCGTCGCCGGGCCGAGCCGCCCGGCCGTCGCCGCGCTGCCGAGCCCACCGGTCGTCGCCGGGCCGCCGAGCCCGCCGGACGCCGCCGCGCCGCCGAGGTGCGTCCCCGCTACGGCCGGATCACCGCCTTCGGCGCCGCGCTCGCGGTGACCTCGGTCGCCGTGGCCGGCGGCTTCGGCCTGCTCCCCTCGGACCCCGACGGCTCGCGCGGGATCGACGCCACCGGCGCGTCGAGCGCGATCGCGCCCTCGGTCGATCGCCAGGGCGACCAGGAGCCGGCCCGCTCCGACGGCCGCCGTACGACGACCACCCCGGGCCTCCTCGACGCCGCCGGCGGCGAGATCGCCGCGCTCAGCGGGACCTCCGCGCTGCCCGCGGGCTCCGGCACCGGCCGGCGGATCGTTTTCAGCGAGGGCCGCCAGCGGGTCTGGCTGATCGACGGCGCCGGCAAGGTGATCCGGACCTACCTGGTCTCGGGCAGCGTCACCGACAACCTCAAGCCCGGCACCTACGCCGTCTACTCCCGCAGCCGCAACGCCATCGGCATCGACGACTCCGGGACCATGGAGTACTTCGTCCGCTTCACCCAGGGGACCCAGGGCGCCGCGATCGGCTTCCACACGATCCCGGTCGACGACGGCAAGCCGGTCCAGACGGTGGCCCAGCTCGGCTCGCCGCGCTCGCACGGGTGCATCCGCCAGGAGCGCACCAACGCCATCGCGCTGTGGGACTTCGCGCCCATCGGTACGACGGTCGTCGTCACCGCCTGAGCCCGCCTCCGGCGCGCGCTGCCCGAAAAGCACCGGAGCCCCCGGCGGACCGGGGGCTCCTGCGTGCTCGGGTGCGGGGGAGCGTCGGCTCAGGCCTCGGCGGCCGGCTTCTCGGCACCGCCACCGCCGCCACCGCTGCGACGACGCCGCCGGCGCCGGGGCGCCTCGGAGCCGCCCTCGGCGGGAGCCGCCGCGCCCTCGGCCGGAGCCGCGGCGTTCTCGACGGGCTGGCCACCACGGGTGCGGGTGCGCGTCCGGGTCCGGTCGCGGTTGCGGGCCGGGCGCTCGGTGCGCTCGCCCGAGCGCTCACCACGGTCGCCGCGGTCACCCTTGGGCGCCGGCGGGGCGGGGGGCACGATCCGGCCCTTGGTGCCCGGCGCGATGCCCTGGTCGTGGAAGAGGTGCTCGGAGGTCGAGTAGGTCTCGAGCGGCTCGTCGAAGGGCAGGTCGAGCGCCTTGTTGATCATCTTCCAGCGGTGCACGTCGGTCGCGTCGACCAGCGTGATCGCGATGCCCGAGGCGCCGGCCCGGCCGGTGCGGCCGATCCGGTGGACGTAGGTCTTGTCGTCCTCGGGGCAGGTGTAGTTGACCACGTGGCTCACGCCGGAGACGTCGATGCCGCGGGCGGCGACGTCGGTGGCGACGAGGACCTTGATCTTGTCCTCGCGGAACCGGTTCAGCGCCTTCTCGCGCGCCACCTGGGCCATGTCGCCGTGCAGCGGGCTGGCCTTGAAGCCGCGCTCGACCAGGTCGTCGGCGACCCGCTGCGCCTGGCGCTTGGTGCGGGTGAAGACGATCATCTTGTCGGCGTCCTCGGCCTGGAGCAGGCGGCCGAGGATCTCGGGCTTGTCGAGGTCGTGGGCGAGGTAGATGAACTGCGCGGTGGCCGGCACCGTCGCGTTCTCGTACGACGACTCGGCGCGGATGTTCATCGGGTGCCGCATGTGCATCCGGGCCAGCGAGACGATCGCGGCCGGCATGGTCGCCGAGAACAGCATGGTCTGGCGGGTCTCGGGGGTGAGCCGGAGCAGCTTCTCGACGTCGGGCAGGAAGCCGAGGTCGAGCATCTCGTCGGCCTCGTCCAGCACGAGCGCGTGCACGTGGGACAGGTCGAGGACCTTGCGGTTGGCCAGGTCGATGAGCCGGCCCGGCGTACCGACGACGATGTCGACGCCGGTCTCGAGCGCCTCGATCTGGGGCTCGTAGCCCACGCCGCCGTAGACGGTCAGCACGCGCAGGCCGCGGTCCTTGCCGGCCAGCTCGAGGTCGTTGGAGACCTGGAGGGCGAGCTCGCGGGTCGGCGCCACGATGAGCGCCTGCGGCTTGCCCTGGGGGATCTCGGCGTAGTCGGGGTCGGACGGCGCGACGCTGCGCTGCAGCACCGGGATGCCGAACGCGAGGGTCTTGCCGGTGCCGGTGCGGGCCTGACCGATGAGGTCGGTGCCCAGCAGGGCCACGGAGAGGGTCATCTCCTGGATGGCGAAGGGGTGGGTGATGCCGGCCCGGTCCAGGGCGTCGCAGATCAGGGGCATGACCCCGAGATCGCGGAAGCTGGGCGTGGTCGTCTCGGTGTTCTGCGTGGAAGTCAGTGTCGTGTCGCTTTCGTGAGTGTCGTCAGCCGGTCGGCGTGGCGCCAGAATCAATGCGGCTGATTCACACTCAGCCGCGCACATACGTGGGCGGGTGCCCGGGCGGGCCTCGCCGCACCCCAGGGGTGCGGACAGGCTCTCGCCGCGACCTATCATACTTGTAGGGTTCAGGCATGGCTGAATCCGCCGATGCGACCGCCACCTCCGCCGACGCGGACCCGCTCTACCGCGAGGCCGTCGTGGACCTGCTCGCGGCGATCGCCTACGGCGAGATCTCGGCGTTCGAGCGGCTGGCCGAGGACGCCAAGCTGGCCCCGAGCCTGGCCGACAAGGTCGACCTGGCCACGATGGCCAGCGGCGAGCTGACCAAGGTCCACGCCCTGCACGACCGGCTGCGCGCCCTCGGCGCCGACCCGTTCGCGGCGATGGCGCCGTTCCGCGAGCCGCTCGACGAGTTCCACCGCCACACCGCGCCCGCCGACTGGTACGAGGGCCTGGTCAAGGCCTACGTCGGCGACGGGCTCGCCAACGACTTCTACCGCGAGATCGCGGCGTACCTCGACCCCGAGACCCGCGACCTCGTCGTGTCCTCGATGGAGGAGGGCAGCCACGCGACGTTCGTCGTCGACCGGGTGCGCGCCGCCATCGCCGAGGACAGCCGGCTCGGCGGCCGGCTCGCCCTGTGGGGCCGCCGGCTGATGGGGGAGGCGCTCACCCAGGCCCAGCGGGTCGCGGCCGACCGCGACGCGCTCACCGCGCTCCTGGCCGGCGGCGTCGACCGCCCCGGACTCGACCTGGCCGCGATGGGCCGGATGTTCACCCGGCTCACCGAGCGGCACATGGCCCGCATGGGTGAGCTCGGCCTCGACGCGTGAGCACCCCCGAGCGCGCGGTCGAGCGCCTGCTCTACCGCTACGCCGACGCGATCGACGCCGGCGACCTCACCGCGCTCGGCGCGCTCTTCGCCCACGGCCGGATCGCCCAGCAGACTCCCGACGGACCGCTCACGCTGGCCGAGGGCAGCGCGGCGGTCGAGGCGTTCTACCGCTCCCTGGTGATCCTGTACGACGACGGCACGCCCCGCACCCGCCACGTCACGACCAACGTGGTGATCGACGTCGACGAGGCCGCGGGCACCGCGACCGGCGCGGCGACGTACACGGTGCTGCAGGTGACCGAGGGCCTGGCGCTCCAGCCGATCATCGTGGGCCGCTACCGCGACAGCTTCCGCCGCGTCGAGGGGGAGTGGTGGTTCGACACCCGCGCGATGAGCGTCGACCTGACCGGCGACCTCAGTCGGCACCTGCGGAGCTGAGCTCGCGCTCCTTCGGCGCCCACCCCGGCGGGCCGAACACGTAGCCCAGCCGCTCCCGCCAGCCCGTCGCGCGACGGACGTTGCGGGCGATGGCCGCGTAGTCGCCGTACTCGAGGGTGATCAGGTTGAAGGTCTCGACCGGCTTGGTCAGCCCGTACGTCGGCCGCTGCCGCTCCGGCTCGAAGGTCCCGAACAGCCGGTCCCAGACGATGAGGATGCCGGCGTAGTTCTTGTCGAGGTACTCCGGGTCCGAGCCGTGGTGGACCCGGTGGTGCGAGGGCGTGTTGAAGACCAGCTCGATCGGCCGGGGCAGCCGCCCGATCGTCTCGGTGTGCACGAAGAACTGGTAGACGAGGTTGATCGAGAAGGCGACGTAGAGCGTCCACGGCGCGAACCCGAGGAACGGCAGCGGCAGCCAGAAGAAGAACTCGAACCACGGGTTCCACTTCTGGCGCAGCGCGGTCGCGAAGTTCATGTACTCGCTGGAGTGGTGCGCCTGGTGGGCCGCCCAGCCGATGTTGACCCGGTGCACGAAGCGGTGGTTGCCGTAGTAGGCGAGGTCGAGGCCGACGATGAGCAGCACCCAGTACCACCAGGTGTCGGTGGGCAGGTGGAACGGCGCGAGGTGGGTCGAGATCGCGGAGTAGGCGAAGAACGTCCCGACCTTGAAGACGGTCAGGAAGAAGATCGAGCCGACCCCCATCGCGATCGAGGTGCGCGCGTCCTTGAGGGCGTAGCCGGTGACATTGTCGTCGTGGTCGAGCCAGCGCAGCGCCGCGAGCTCGACGAGGATGCTCAGCACGAAGAACGGGACGGCGTACGTCACCGGGTTCTGCATCGGGTCGAGCAGGTCGTGCATGGCGGCTCCTTGAAGTGACTTGGGGGTAAGTTACTACAGAGTCAATTGATTGGGTAGGGTGATCCGCATGACCACGGCCACTCGTCGTACCGGAACCAAGGGCGTGGCCCGCGCCGAGCGTGAGCAGCAGATCCTCGAGGTCGCCGGCCGGGTCTTCGGCGAGCACGGCTTCGCGGCCACCAACGTCGCCGAGATCGCGCGCGAGGCCGGCATCTCCAAGCCGCTGATCTACAACTACTTCGGCTCCAAGGAGGCACTCTTCGAGCGCTGCCTGGCGACCGCGTCCGACCTGCTCATCGACGAGATCGAGCGCACCGCCGCCCTCGGCGCGGTCGGCCTGACCCGTGCCCTGGCCACCCTCGACGGCGTCTTCGGCGTCCTCGCCGGGCGGACCTGGGTCTGGCGCGTCGCCAACGACCCCAGCGCCCCGTCGTCGGCCTCCGCCCTCCTCGGCTCCTACCGTGAGCGCCTCGAGGCCCTCGCCCACGACGGCGTCCGCGAGCTCCTCGCCCTCGCCGGGGACGACGACCCGCTCGACCTGGCCGCCATGGTCGCGGTGTGGAGCAGCGTCTTCGCCGCGCTCGTGGACTGGTGGTGCGCCCACCCCGGCGTCGCGCCCGCCGAGATGAGCGCGCGCTGCGAGCGGCTGTTCGCCGCGGTGTTCGGCGCCGAGGTCAGTGCCTGAGCAGAGCGCTGCCCAGCGCCACCAGCATCAGCACACCCACCGCGCCCAGCACGACCATCCCGCCGGTGAACCCGGGGAACGCCCCGCCGGTGCGCATCGCGATCTCGGTGCGCGTCCAGCGGTGCCACCCCACCCCGAGCGCCACCGCGGCCACGACCACCAGGCCCACCGACAGCACCAGGCGCGCGGTCAACGAGAACTCCAGGGCCGGCGAGCTCACCGCGACGGCGCCGGCGACGAGCGCGAGCGACGTACGGACCCAGGCGAGGAAGGTGCGCTCGTTGGCGAGCGAGTCGCGCGGCTCGGGGTCCTGCCCAACGGAGTACACCCGATACGGGCGGCGGTGGCTCACGGCCCCAGCATGCCGCAGTCGGTACGCCGCGCGGTGGGTGCTGCCCGATCCGGCGCCCCCCGCGGTCGAGAGGCTGGGGTCCGCGGGCTCGCGGTCCGCACGGCGCTCAGCGCGCACGCTGGCGGCGTTGCCGACACTCGACAGGCCGCCGGCCTGCCCTCGCGCCGGCGCCTTGCCATCGCACGCGCTGAGCACCGTGCGGCCTGCGCGATCCCGCGGACCCCATCCTCTAGGCTGACCGCGACGACACCCTCGTCGGCATCCTCCCCGACTCCAGGAGCAGTACAACGTGGCAGCGATCGAAGCCGTCGGAGCCCGCGAGATCCTCGACTCGCGCGGCAACCCCACCGTCGAGGTCGAGGTGCTGCTCGACGACGGGTCCTTCGCCCGCGCGGCGGTCCCCAGCGGCGCCTCCACCGGCGCCTTCGAGGCGGTCGAGCTGCGCGACGGCGGTGACCGCTACGTCGGCAAGGGCGTGCACAAGGCCGTCGACGCGGTGATCCAGACGCTCGGCCCGGCCATCGAGGGCCTCGACGCGGCCGACCAGCGGCTGATCGACCAGACCCTGCTCGAGGTCGACGGCACGCCCAACAAGGCCCAGGTCGGGGCCAACGCGATCCTCGGCGTCTCGCTCGCGGTCGCCCGCGCCGCGGCCGACTCGGCCGACCTGCCGCTCTACCGCTACGTCGGCGGCCCCAACGCGCACCTGCTGCCGGTCCCGATGATGAACATCCTCAACGGCGGTGCCCACGCGGACACCAACGTCGACATCCAGGAGTTCATGATCGCGCCGATCGGCGCCCCGACCTTCCGCGAGGCGCTGCGCGTCGGCGCGGAGGTCTACCACGCGCTCAAGTCGGTGCTCAAGGACAAGGGCCTGGCCACCGGCGTCGGCGACGAGGGCGGCTTCGCCCCCGACCTGCCGTCCAACCGGGCCGCGCTCGACCTCATCGCCGAGGCGGTCACCAAGGCCGGCTACGAGCTCGGCAAGGACGTCGTCCTCGCGCTCGACGTCGCCGCGTCCGAGTTCTACGAGGACGGCGGCTACCAGTTCGAGGGCGCCGAGAAGTCGGCCGACGAGATGATCGCCTACTACGCCGACCTCGTCGCGAACTACCCGATCGTCAGCATCGAGGACCCGCTCGACGAGGACGACTGGGACGGCTGGAAGGCCATCACCGACGAGCTCGGCACCCGGACCCAGCTCGTCGGCGACGACCTGTTCGTCACCAACGTCGAGCGCCTGCAGCGCGGCATCACCGGCGGCCAGGCCAACGCGATGCTGGTCAAGGTCAACCAGATCGGCTCGCTGACCGAGACCCTCGACGCCGTCGAGCTCGCGCACCGCAGCGGCTTCCGCAACATGATGAGCCACCGCTCGGGCGAGACCGAGGACACCACGATCGCCGACCTCGCGGTGGCGACCAATTGCGGCCAGATCAAGACCGGCGCCCCGGCGCGGTCCGAGCGGGTCGCGAAGTACAACCAGCTCCTCCGCATCGAGGACGAGCTGGGCGACGCCGCCCGCTACGCCGGCGCTGCCGCCTTCCCGCGCTACCAGGGCTGACCCGAGCCCTCAGGAGACCGCCGTGGCTGCGACACCGGGCGACCGCCGTACGTCCCGCAAGCCGGGCCGCCCCGCCGCGGGGCGGTCCGGGCCGCGGTACGCCGAGCGGCTCAAGGCCGAGCGCAAGAAGGCGGCCCGGGAGCGCGAGGCCGCCCTGGTCCGGGCCCGCGAGGAGCACCAGAAGAAGTCCCGGCTGACCAGCCGGGCCGCGATCCTGGTGCTGGTCCTCGCGGTGCTGGCCGTCTCCTACGCCTCGTCGCTGCGGGCCTACCTGCAGCAGCGCGGCAACATCGACCGGCTCGAGGCGCAGATCTCCGAGACCCAGGGCAAGATCGACGACCTCAAGCGCGACAAGGCCCGCTGGGAGGACCCGGCGTTCGTCAAGCAGCAGGCCCGCCTGCGCTTCGGGTACGTCGAGAAGGGCGAGACGCCGTTCGTCGTCGTCGACGAGAACGGCAACCCGCTCGACGCCTCGGCCGACCTGGCCGACCCGTCGCGGGTAGCCGACCCCGACAAGGTGACCTGGTACGAGGGCACCTGGGAGTCGGTCAAGCTCGCCGGGCACCCGCCCAAGGTGCGCGGCCCCAAGAGTGAGATCCAGGCTCCCAAGGAGGACCTGAAGGAGTGAGCACCGCCAACTTCGAGGCCGCCGACGAGGCCGTCATCACGGCCCAGCTCGGTCGGCCCCCGCGCGGCGTGCACGCCGTCGGGCACCGCTGCCCGTGCGGCAACCCCGACGTCGTCACGACCGAGCCGCGGCTGCCCAACGGCACGCCGTTCCCGACGACGTACTACCTGACCTGCCCGCGGGTGAACTCGCGGATCGGCACCCTCGAGGCCTCCGGGCTGATGAAGGAGATGCAGGAGCGGCTCGGCACCGACCCCGAGCTCGCTGCCGCCTACCGCGGCGCGCACGAGGCCTACCTGGCCGACCGGGCCGCCGTCGGCGTGGCCGGCGGCTTCGACGTCCCCGAGATCGACGGGATCTCCGCGGGCGGCATGCCCGACCGGGTCAAGTGCCTGCACGTCCTGGCCGGGCACGCGCTGGCCGCGGGCCCGGGCGTCAACCCGCTCGGCGACGAGGTCCTCGAGATCCTCGGCGAGTGGTGGGCCAATGGCCCGTGCGTGAGCGCCGCCGCTGCCGATGAGTGACGCCGCGGTCGCCGCGATCGACTGCGGCACCAACACGATCAAGCTGCTCGTCGGGGACCCCGTGGGCGACCCCGACGGCGTCCGCCGCGAGAGCCGGATGATCCGGCTCGGCCAGGGCGTCGACGCGACCGGCCGGCTCGCCCCCGAGGCGCTGGAGCGCGCCTGGGTGGCGATCGACGAGCTCGCCGCGATCATCACCGAGGCGGGCGTCGGTCCCGACCGGATGCGCTTCTGCGCGACCTCCGCGACCCGGGACGCCGCCAACGCGGCCGAGTTCGCCGCCGGCGTCCGGGCCCGGCTCGGCATCGACCCCGAGGTGCTCTCCGGCGACGAGGAGGCCCGGCTGGCCTTCGCCGGCGCGGTCCGCGGCCTGCCCGCCGCCGGCCTCGCCGCGCCCACGCTCGTCGTCGACATCGGCGGCGGCTCGACCGAGCTGATCCTCGGCGACCCGGCGACCGGTCCGAGCGCCGCGCACTCGATGGACATCGGCTCGGTCCGGCTCCACGAGCGCCACGTGCGCACCGACCCGATCAGCACCGACGAGATCGCCGCCATCACCGCGGACGTCGACGCGGCGCTCGACGCCTGCCCGGTCGACCCGGCCGCGGCGGCGTCCGTCGTGCTCGTGGCCGGCACCAACACGACCGTCGCCGCCGGGACGCTCGGCCTCGCGGTCTACGACCGGGCGCTCATCCACGGGCAGACGCTGCCCGTCGGCGACGTGCTCATCCAGGTCGGGCGGCTGCTCGGCATGAGCGTGGCCCAGCGCCGCGAGCTCGGCTGGATGCACCCCGGTCGCGCCGACGTGATCGACGCCGGCGCCCTCATCGTGTCCCGCGTGCTGCAGCGGCTCTCGGTCTGCTCGGTGCTGGTCGCCGAGACCGACATCCTCGACGGGATCGCCTGGTCGCTGGTGGGCTGAGATGAGCGGACCCGCGGAGGCGATGGCGCGGCTGGACGACCAGGTCAGCCGGTGCCGCCGCTGCCCGCGGCTGGTCGCGTGGCGCGAGCAGGTCGCGCGGGACAAGCGCGCGGCGTACGCCGACCAGGACTACTGGGGCCGCCCGGTGCCCGGTTTCGGCCCGGCCGACGCCCGGATCCTCCTGGTCGGGCTCGCTCCGGCCGCCCACGGGGCCAACCGCACCGGCCGGATGTTCACCGGCGACCGGGCCGGCGACTGGCTGTTCGCGTCCCTGCACCGGGTCGGTCTGGCCAACCAGGCCGCGAGCGTGGCGCTCGACGACGGCCTGGAGCTGCACGAGGTCCGCATGGCCGCACCGATCCGCTGCGCGCCGCCGGCCAACAAGCCCACCCCCGAGGAGCGGGCCGCCTGCGCGCCCTGGCTCGACCGCGAGCTGGCGATCCTGCGGCCCTCGCTGCGCGCGGTCGTCGCGCTCGGGGCGATCGGCTGGCAGTCGGCGCTCACCGCGCTCGGTGGCGCGGGCTGGACAGTGCCCCGGCCGCGGCCCCGCTTCGGGCACGGCGCCGAGGCACTGCTGGGCTGGGCCGGTCGCGGCGCCGGAGCGGACGTCGTCCTCCTCGGCTGCTTCCACCCCAGCCAGCACAACACGTTCACCGGACGGCTCACCGAGCCGATGACCGACGAGGTGCTGCTGCGGGCGCGGGAGGTCGCTGAGACAATGGCCCGGTGAGCACCGACCTCTACGCCGTCACCGTCCTGGGCCACGACCGTCCCGGCATCATCGCCGCCACCACGGCCGGCCTCGCCGAGCTCGGGCTCAACATCGAGGACTCCACCATGACCCTGCTGCGGGGTCACTTCGCGATGATGCTGCTGTGCCGCGGTGCGGCCGACGGCGCCGCCATTGAGCGCGCCCTCGCCCCGCTGGCCGCCGACGGCGACCTCGACGTCGCCGTCCGCCCGGTCACCGACGAGCCCGCCCCCGCCGCCGGCGGTACGTCGTGGGTGCTCACCGTCCACGGCGGCGACCGCTCCGGCATCGTCTCGGCGATCATCACCGAGGTCGCCCAGGCCGGCGGCAACATCACCGACCTGACCACCCGCCTGGCCGGCGACCTCTACCTGCTCGTCGCCGAGCTCGCCCTGCCCGTCGGTGCCGACGTCGCGGCCGTCGAGACCGCCATCCGTACGGCGGCCGAGCGGGTCGGCGTCACCGCCACCCTGCGCCCGGCCGAGGCCGACGAGCTGTGACCAGCGAGCGCGTCGCGGCCTGGTCCGAGACCGAGCTGGGCGTCGAGGGGCGCGTGCGCGACGTCGTACGGGCGCCGGAGGGCGTGCTCTCTGCCCGGGGCACCGACGTCGACCCCACCGACCCCGAGATCGTCCAGCTCGCCGCCGACCTCGTCGCCACCATGCGCGTCAGTCCCGGCTGCGTCGGCCTCGCCGCCAACCAGGTCGGTGTCGGCGTCCGGATGTTCTGCGTCGACGTCGTCGAGCACCCCAAGACCCGCACCCAGCACGGCACCTTCGTGCTCTGCAACGCCGAGGTCGTCGAGTCCAGCCGCAACGAGAAGGCCCGCGAGGGCTGCATGAGCGTCCCCGACTTCACCGGCGACGTGAAGCGCGCCTCGCGGCTCACCGTCCGCGGCCAGCTGCCCGCCACCGGCGAGTCCGTGGAGTTCAGCACCGACGCCTTCGAGGCCCGCGCCCTGCAGCACGAGATCGACCACACCGACGGCTTCCTGTTCCTCGACCGGGTCGCCGGGGCGCACGCGATCTACCCGCGCCAGACCTACTTATGAGCCGGGCTCGTCGCGTCCCGCCCCCGTATCCCAACCGGTAGAGGAAGCCGCCTTAAAAGCGGTCCGAGTGTGGGTTCGACTCCCACCGGGGGCACTGAGAGCCGAACCCACGCGGTGGATCAGGCGTTCTTGATCGCGGAGATGTCGAACTCGAGCTTGATCTTCTCGGAGA